>NZ_JAIMJA010000002.1:0-350784 GCF_021295315.1 Motilimonas cestriensis
TGCGCAATAAGGTTTTGCCATTCTTGGTTGGTGCGTCGTTTTCTCATCTCAAATCTCCTCATGGTTGGAGACTTGATCTTATTCTTCGTGCTAGGGGATTAGAATGCGGGGTTTATGATGCGCTTACGGTTAAGTCGCGGTTACGCTTGGTATCTATATATAAAATCAGGTGGTAATGATTGCTCATAATGGCATAAGCACAAATATTGATGGTGAAGGTGCTCGCCAGTTGCTTTACCTTATCCACCACACAAAAAAGCGCGGCGAACACAGCGGCTAGTAACATGATAATAAGGCGTCGATTCAGGGCAAATCAGCTGCTTGCGCGGAAGTGTCATAACCTTTATCCAGCTTGATAGATGGTCACTTAACTATGGCGCAAGATGTAACAGGCTTAAAATTTCGGAGGGTGTCCTGGTTATTTTAAATTTTTATGCTCGATTTTTACCATAGTTTTCATACTCTTGATCAATCATACCCTTACCTAAAAATTTATCTGGACTGCCTCCAAACTCGTTCTTTAGCCAGGTTAGACATTGGTCAAGATTACCTCGAAATTCTTTTATCTCATCGGGGTTATCTTCTCCGATGGTTGAAAAAGACATGACATCGCAATAGTAGTCGTCCCCCTCGTCAACTGAGCGAATCAATTGGATCCTGGCATCATCTTCAGTTCCAGACATCAGAACCCAATCAAAAGTCGTTGACTCAAAATACTCACCAATACCAATAAACTGAGTGATATCTCGACCCATTTTCAGATATAGCTTCAGTTGCGACTGAGGTAGATATTTCATATGCAAATTTAACGCCTATAGAACAGGACGTGTTTTAAGTTGATGGAGCGTAGCGGAAGCAGCTTAAAACCGTTCCTGTTACTATTTTTGTTATGCAATTACTAGGTGTCATATTCACCGCTATCCCAAGGTTCAAAGAATGCCATGTAATTACCTGGCAACATCTCTACAGCCCAAACATCATCTTCACCCTCAGGCTCTCTGACAATTAGACCAATGTCGGTTTCATTGAATGATATAGAAAAAGGTTTAACTTCTATGCGACCAAACTCCACCTCACCGAGACTTTGCAAGCATTGTAGATATCTATTCTTTCGGTCATCTTCTTCGTAAGATCCTCGAACGCCTAAACTTTCAATATTTGAATCGATTAAATTTCCATCAAGATCGAATTGAAATAATGCTATGTATTCACATCCTTTAGATGAGCTAGAGGAAGGCTCAAAAGGAGTGGTTAAAAAGAACTGACGGCCACCTTTAGTTCGACCAACATGCTCTGCATGATAATCATCATGATCAATTGCAACTTTTTGAGGCCTACTTGCATTCATGTGAGATTCTCGATGTTGCATAACAGCTTATTACATCCCATTATAGGGTGATAAAACGCCCCAAAACGGCGTCTAAAAAACATCCACAATATTTACATCATTTTTATCTATAGTAAACAATCAATTATCGGCCTTGTAGGGCCTTTGCTGTTATTTTCCGACAAAACGGCGACTAATCATGTTATGCGACAAGTGTTAACTTATTTCTGTAAAAATGCGTTTAAAAAACAATCAACCATAAATATTAACAATGCTAAACCACAGGCCAAGCATTCTTTTCGCTCAACGCCGCTATTGCCCTCCGGCAACTCGCAGAGACAAAAAAACCGGCAAATGCCGGATTTTTCAATTGTCAGTGTTGTTTAGGCTTATGCCTCTTCAACCTGACCGTTGTGATAAACGTCTTGCACGTCATCACAATCATTTAGCATGTCTAAGAACTTCTCAAACACCGCAACGTCTTCACCGGTAATCGGCGCTTCGGTTTGTGGTACGAAGGTAATCTCTTCTACATCAAGCTCAACATCAGGCATTGCTTCAGCTAGGGCTGTTTTGGCTTTGTAAAACTCAGTGTGCGGTGCAAATACCGTGATCACACCATCTTCGTTTTCAATGTCAGTCACATCAACATCGGCCATCATTAACGCTTCTAGTACCGCTTCGTCGTCTTCACCCTTAAATGCCAAAATAGCTAAGTGATCAAACATATGTGCCGCTGAGCCAGGTGCACCTAATTTAGCACCGTTTTTCAAAAAGGCTTGACGCACTTCCATATGAGTACGATTGGTGTTGTCAGTTAAACAGTCCACAATCACCATACAGCCACCAGGACCAAAACCTTCATAGCGAGCGTGAGAGTAATCTTCACCGCCAGCACCTGACGCTTTTTCAATCGCACGTTCAATAACGTGAGTAGGCACTTGGTCTTTTTTCGACTTTTCAATAATACGTTTTAGGGAGAGGTTGGTGTCGGGGTCGGGGCCACCATTTTTTGCTATTACGTATATTTCTTTACCGTATTTCGAATAAACCTTGGTTTTCATTCCGGCTGTTTTAGCCATCGAATCTTTACGGTTCTGGTAAGCTCTTCCCATCTCGTTCTCTCTCGATCTGTATTTGAAAAAATAATGCCGCAGATTTTACCCGCAACCCCCCTGCTAACGCTAGCTTTACCATCAAGCAAAACAGGTTAAACCTAGTTACAGGTCAAATTTCGGGTGAATATACCTAAGCAAGGTCAAGGGGCGAGGGGCAAAATGGGCCCCTGCCAAAAACAAAAAAACCTGCCGCAGCAGGTTTTTGGGATTAGGTGAAATTAACGGCTACGCGCTTTTTTACGTTCACTGTTTTGCTTCATTTGGTGTTTTTTCACCGAACGACGAATACGGGTATTTTGCGTGCGCGCTGGGCGTTTATCCACTTTTACTTTGGTTTCGGTTTCAGGATCTAGGTTTACCGAACTACGCAGTGCATTCACTTCTTTTAACGGTAACTCGGTCCAACCGCCTTTTGGCAGCGACTTAGGCAAGTTAAGTTGACCGTAACGTACGCGGATCAAGCGGCTAACTTGCATGCCTTGGCTTTCCCACAAACGTCTTACTTCACGGTTACGTCCTTCACTTAAGGTAACGTTAAACCATTCGTTAATGCCTTCACCGCCAGACTTTTTGATCTTGCTAAAAGAAGCCATGCCATCTTCAAGCTTCACGCCTTCTTTCAAGCGCGCCAACATTTCATCTTCAATTTCGCCAAATACACGTACCGCATATTCACGCTCAATTTCATGGCTTGGGTGCATCATGCGATTGGCTAGCTCACCGTCGGTGGTAAACAGTAACAAACCAGCGGTGTTTATATCTAAACGGCCTACCGCAATCCAGCGCGAGCCTAAAATGCGAGGTAAACGGTCAAATACCGTGGCGCGGCCATCGCTGTCAAAACGCGTACAAAGCTCGCCTTCTGGCTTGTGGTACATCAACACCCGACACACCACATCTTCTTCGGCTTTAGTCGCAATAATGCGGCCTTCAACTCGGATCACTTGATCGGCTTCGGCGCGATCGCCCAAGGTGGCAATTTTACCGTCAACACTCACTTTACCGGCTTGGATCAGCTCTTCCATTTTTCGACGAGAGCCTACGCCACTACGGGCAAGTACTTTTTGAATCTTTTCACTCATGGTTATTCCTAACACTCATTGGCGCAGTGTAATTAATACACTGCAAACCCATCATTTTCTGTTGGCTATTACAATTTATGATTAGAAATAAACACATAGCCAACACAAATCGGTTTTGAAGTTGCTTGGATATAAACCTACACAGGGTATGCGCTTAGCAGATGTGTATGCCTACTTCACAGCAGTCAAATCAAAGGGCGCAAATTGTACCAGCTTTGGCGTAAATCACTTAATAAAATCGCCACCAAAGCTGATTTTTTCACCACTTTAATTTCTTCGTAATGCTAAATCACTCAAATGCCGATGGATCGCCCGATCCACGGCGAACAATTTCTGGCTCTCCTTCCGAAAAGTCGACAACTGTCGTCGGTTTTTCAGATAAGAAGCCACCATGAATAATCAGCTCAACATGGCGCTCTAATTTGTCACGGATTTCTTCAGGGTCAAATTCAGTGTGCTCGTTACCGGGTAAAATTAAGCTAGAAGACATCAATGGCTCACCCAGTTTTTCAAGTAATGCCAAGGCTATATTGTTGTCTGGAATACGAATTCCGATGGTTTTTTTCTTTGGGTTCATTAAACGCTTCGGCACTTCTTTGGTCGCTTTGAAAATAAAGGTATAAGCACCAGGGGTGTTATTTTTTAAATAACGAAACGCGGCATTATCGACTCTGGCATAAGATGCTAGTTCCGATTGGTCTTTGCATAATAAAGTAAAATTATGGTCTTTATCGATATGACGAATTTTACAAATTCGCTCCATTGCTGCCTTATCGCCTAATTGGCAACCTAGGGCATAGCCAGAATCGGTAGGGTAAACAATTACGCCACCTTGATGAATAATTTCAACCGCTTGGCTAATCAAGCGTGCTTGTGGGTTATCTGGGTGTACATAAAAAAACTGACTCATCTCAATCCTCTACTTTTACACTCACCAACAAATCTAACGTGAGTGCTTTTTTTATTATTAATGTTCTTTCTTACGCTAAGCTTCACTCAACGCTAAAATTTCAGGCCAATCTTGCCAAATTGGCTCGGCATCTTTAGGTAAATATAGGTTACGGCCCAGATCGCACCAACTACTGATTAAATGAAAATCAGAGCCTTGCGAGGCTTTAAGGCCAACATCGTTGCCCCATTGCGCTAGATTGACTCTGTCTTGTGGCGATTGTTGTGACATCGCTACCTCTAAGGCATCTCCGCCCGCGGCTTTAAAGTCGTTAAGTAAACGCTTGAGCCACTTATTCGACAGCTTATAATGGGTAGGATGGGCCAATACCGCCACCCCACCACTTTGTTTGATGATCGCAATGGCCTCTGCTAACTCAGGCCAATTCGATGGCACATAACCCGGATTTCCCTTGGTTAAATACTTTTTAAACACATTGGGGAATGAGTCAACAATACCGGCATTAACCATGTAGCGGGCAAAATGGGCACGTGTTATGGCTGCATCACCCGCTAACGCTTTTGCTCCCTCATACGCCCCAAAAATACGTTTTTTTTCTAAGCGCAGCCCCATTTCAATGGCTCTGGCTTCACGCTTTTCACTTTGGCCTTGAATAAACGCCTGCAAAGCAGGATGGTCGATGTCCATACGCAATCCCACCACGTGAATTTCATGGTTTTCCCAACCCGATGAAATTTCAATGCCATTAATTAGCGTTAACGGCAAATCAAGCTCTGCAATCGCTTGGCGAGCGGGTGCGATACCCGCGGTCGTGTCGTGATCGGTAATGGCTAATACATCGACTCGGCGTTCAACGGCTCGCTGTACGAGTTCAGCAGGTGATAACAACCCGTCTGAGGAAGTGGTATGTGAGTGAAAGTCGATTAACATCAATTATCCATAAATATAACTTGACTTTATAGGTCAAATAAAAGAAGAATTAGGCATCATTCATGTAACGAAATCGCCGAGATGCATAATTTAACACATTCTTCTCTAATTTGGTGGTGGCACAATCCAGAATAAGCGGGTTGTGTGGTTTGTTATATGTAAAATATATTAAAGAAAACCGACAAAAAGCCCGCAACTAAGCGGGCTTTTTTCGTATCAGGACGGTTGAAATGCAAATACAGGTAAAAAAACACAATTGGCGATGGTGAATTAACAACTAAACCTTATAAAAACAAAATGTTAATTATATCGGAGTTAAAATGAATACATCAGGATACACAGGCGAACTTGCTACCTTACGCAGGCACAGCCAATACAGCACGGAATCGCTGCCCTTATACCAAGCCTTGAGCCGCCCCGGTGATAACAGCTTGCTCCTCGATTCCGCCGAAATAGACAGTAAGGCCGACTTAAAAAGTTTAATGCTACTGGATGCCGCCGTACGCATTGCTTGCCACGGCTTAAACGTGACCATGGAAGCGTTAACGGATAATGGTTATAACTTGTTGGTATTTTTAACTGAGCAGTTTGAATCAAATGTGGCAGTTGAACTCAATGAACGCCGTTTAACGCTCACCTTCCCTGAGCCAGATAGAGATTCAGACGAAGACACTCGATTAAAGTCTCATTCCCCAGTGGACGGCCTACGCACCATCATCAACACAGTGAAAACCGAGTCCGACTTAAATGAAGCGTTGTTTATCGGCGGCGCGTTTTCTTATGACTTTATCGGCACCTTTGAAAATTTGCCAGACGTGCCAAACGGCACCAATCAATGCCCAGATTACCTATTTTATGTCGCTGAAACCTTGCTGCTGCAAGACCACCAGCAACAACAATGTGAGTTGATAGGCTCAGTGTTTAGCGGGCCAAATAGTCAAGCCAACCAAGCCAACATCGAACAACGCCTGCAAGACATCGCTACTCTCTGTGAAAACTTTACCTCTCAGCCAATTACCACCACCGATATCGTGACCAGCAAGGTCAGCGTTGATGTTTCTGATGTTGAGTTTTGCCGTCAGGTGGAAACCCTGAAAAGCTATATCCGCAAGGGTGATATCTTTCAAGTGGTACCTTCACGTAGCTTCTCACTGGAGTGCCCATGTTCATTAAGCGCTTACGGTAAGTTAAAAGAAACCAACCCTAGCCCTTATATGTTTTATTTAAACGACCAAGATTTTGTGTTGTTTGGCGCGTCACCAGAGAGTGCGATTAAGTACTGCCACCAGTCTAATGACGTAGAAATCTACCCGATTGCAGGCACCCGTCGTCGTGGTTTTAATCCCGATGGCAGCATCAATAAAGATCTCGATGGCCGCATTGAATTAGAGCTACGCCTTGATAAAAAAGAAATGTCTGAGCATTTAATGCTTGTGGATTTAGCGCGTAACGATGTGGCGCGTATTTCCGAGCCGGGCACCCGCCATGTGGCCGACTTACTCAAAGTTGACCGTTACAGCCATGTGATGCATTTAGTGTCACGGGTGGTGGGTAAACTGCGCAGTGACTTAGACGCGCTGCACGCCTATCAGGCTTGTATGAATATGGGTACCTTAACCGGCGCGCCGAAAATTCGCGCTTCAGAGCTGATTCGTCAAACAGAACAACAGCGCCGCGGCAGCTATGGCGGCGCCGTAGGTTACTTAACCGGTCAAGGCGAAATGGACACGTGTATCGTGATCCGCTCCGCTTTTGTACAAAACCAAGTCGCCCATGTACAAGCAGGCGCGGGGGTGGTTTATGATTCAAAACCCCAAGCAGAAGCAGATGAAACCCGCAGCAAAGCCGCGGCCGTGTTAAACGCCATCGCTCAAGCGCACGGCACCACATTGGAGGCGGTTAACAATGCCTAATTCAAATCAAAGCCTTTACACCATTGTGTTACTGGATAATTTTGATTCATTTACTTACAACCTAGTGGATCAATTTCGCAGCTTAGGCCACCCAGTCAAAATCTATCGCAACAGCGTGGATGCCAGCAAAATTAAAGCTGAGATAGACGCTATCCCAGACTCGGTTCTGGTATTATCACCCGGCCCCGGCTGTCCATCTGAAGCAGGTTGTATGCCGGAGTTGATCCAATTGTGTCGCGGTGAAGTACCTATTTTGGGCATATGTTTAGGCCATCAAGCCTTGATTGAACACTATGGCGGCATTGTTGGCCCAGCAGAAGAAATTATGCACGGTAAATCGTCTGACATTAATCACTGCGGCAATCGTATGTTCGCCGGGTTAACTCAGCCCTTACCGGTAGCACGTTACCATTCTTTAGTCGGGACTTTTGTGCCCGATAGCCTTAAAATTGTCGCCAGCTTTAACGACATGCCCATGGCTATTTATCAAGAGCAAGATCGGGTGATCGGGTTTCAATTCCACCCCGAGTCTATTTTGACCAGCGAAGGCGCTAAGCTACTTGAAGCCAGTTTAGATCTCATTTCGCAGCCAGCGAGCTAAGGACAGCACAATGAGCAATATGTTAGAAACACTACTCGATGGAAAAAACATCAGCGCCGAGCAAAGCCATGAGTTTTTCCGTGAAGTCATCAAAGGCGAAGTGGACCCGATTGTTTTATCGTCGGTATTAACCGCATTAAAACTCAAAGGCGAAACGCCAGAGGAAATAACCGGTGCGGCATCCGCCTTATTGGAAAGCGCGAAAGACTTCCCACGCCCTGATTATGCCTTCACCGATATAGTCGGTACCGGCGGTGACGGCTTTGGCACCATCAATATTTCAACCGCCAGCGCCTTTGTTGGCGCTGCCTGTGGTCTAAAGGTGTGTAAACACGGCAGTCGCAGTGTATCAAGTAAATCAGGCGCTTCTGATTTACTTAGCGCCTTTGGCATCAACATTGATATGAGCCCCGAAGTGGCCAGAGCTTGTTTAGATGAGCTAAATGTCTGCTTTATTTTTGCGCCGCAATATCACGCCGGCATGCGCTTTGCCGGCCCGGTTCGCGCCGCCCTAAAAACCCGCACCATTTTTAATGTACTAGGCCCACTGGTGAATCCTGCTCGGCCACAAACAGAGCTTAATGGCGTTTACGACCCAAGCTTACTGCGCCCCATTGCACAGGTGCATAAAACCTTAGGCATGAAACGCGTCATGGTAGTTCATGGCTCAGGGCTGGATGAGTTTGCCCTTCATGGCCCAACGCAAGTAGCTGAATTGCAAGACGGCATTATTAAAGAATACACAGTGACACCGGCTGATTTTGGCCTTGAAGAGTACCCTATCGAGGCGATCTTTGGCGGCACACCAGCAGAAAACAAAGCCATTATTGAAAAAATACTCCAAGGCAAAGGCACACCGGGCCAACAAAGTGCAGTAGCGATTAACGTTGCCGCGCTGTTAGTGCTCAATGGTAAAGCCGATAACTTTAAGCACGGCGCAGAGCTTGCCCTCGCCGCCATGAATAGCGGTGAGCCGCTGGCCTTAGTAAACAAACTGGCGGAGATGAGCCAATGCTAATGCAATCAGAACTTGAAAATACCATTTTAGGTAAAATTATTGATGATAAGAAAGTTTGGGTTGAAGCGCGCAAAGCAAGCCAGCCGTTAGCTGAATTTGAGCACCTGCTTAAGCCAACAGAGCGCGACTTTTACGCCGCCCTTGAGGCGCCGGGCACCCACTTTATCTTAGAGTGTAAAAAAGCTTCGCCTTCTAAAGGTTTGATCCGTGAAGATTTCGACTTGGATTTAATCGCTAGCGCCTATAAAAATCACGCCAGCGCAATTTCGGTATTAACCGATGAGAAGTACTTCCAAGGTCAATTTGATTATGTCACTCAAGTGCGCAATCAAGTGACACAACCTGTGATCTGTAAAGATTTCGTTATTGACGCTTATCAAATCAAGCTGGCACGCTTGTACCAAGCCGATGCCGTGTTACTCATGCTATCGGTATTATCTGATGAGGAATATATCGCCCTGGCTAAAGTCGCTCATAGCTACAACATGGGCATACTCACGGAAGTGAGTAACGAGCAAGAAATGGCGCGCGCATTGGCATTAGATGTTCGCATTTACGGCATCAACAACCGTAACCTGCGCGATCTCAGTACCGATTTAAACCGCACCAAAGCGCTGTCACCACTGGTACCTGAAGGTAAAGTGGTGATCTGTGAATCCGGTATTTACCATCACGACCAAGTAAAGGAACTGCGCCATTTTGCCAAAGGCTTTTTAGTTGGCAGCTCGATTATGTCGCAAAACAACGTTGAACTGGCTTGTCGCAAGCTTATTTTAGGCAATAACAAAGTGTGTGGCTTAACTTCAGCGACCGATGCCGCCAATGTTTACAGTGCTGGCGCGGTATTAGGCGGCTTGATTTTTGTTGAAAAATCGCCGCGCTGCGTCAACCTTGAGCAAGCCAAAACTATCATGATGGCTGCCCCTCTTGAATACGTGGGTGTGTTTCAAAACCATGATGTTAACGCAGTGGCAGAGCATGCAAAGGCCTTAGGGTTAAACGCAGTGCAGCTACACGGCGAAGAAGACCAAGCTTACATTTCCACCCTGCGCCCGCTACTGCCCGCCGGTTGCGCCATCTGGAAAGCCATTGGCATTGATGGTAGCGAGCCACAATTATGTCCAACTGCTGACGTGCAATTGTTTGACACGCGCACCGCCGAACAATCGGGCGGCACCGGCCAAGCGTTTGACTGGCAAATTTTAGCCAAACAAAACAAAAGCAATCTGATGCTCGCAGGTGGTATTACACCAGAAAATGCGCAGCACGCAGCCCAGCAAGATTGTTTAGGGCTCGATCTGAATTCAGGTGTTGAGTCAGCGCCAGGGATTAAAGACAAACAGAAATTAGACAGCGCATTTGCCGCTATTAGACAGTATTAAAATAACGAATTAAGGCGAAAAGATGAGTAAATTAGACCCGTATTTTGGTGAATTTGGCGGCATGTTCGTGCCACAAATTCTAATGCCAGCCTTGAACCAACTGGAAGAAGAGTTTATCAAGGCGCAAAACGATCCTGAGTTTATTGCTGAGTTTAGAGAGCTACTGACCGAGTATGCTGGTCGTCCGACCCCGCTAACCTTGTGTCAAAACCTCACTAAAGGTAAAAAAACCAAGCTTTACCTAAAACGTGAAGATTTATTACACGGCGGCGCTCATAAAACTAACCAAGTGCTAGGCCAAGCGTTGTTAGCAAAACGCATGGGTAAATCTGAGATCATCGCCGAAACTGGCGCTGGCCAACACGGCGTGGCCACTGCATTAGCATGTGCGCTATTGGGGTTAAAATGTAAAGTTTACATGGGCGCAAAAGACTGTGAGCGCCAAAAGCCAAACGTGTTTCGTATGAAACTTATGGGCGCAGAGGTGATCCCGGTTACTTCTGGCTCATCAACGTTAAAAGATGCCTGTAACGAAGCACTGCGTGATTGGACCGCTAGTTACGACAGAGCCCATTATCTACTGGGCACCGCAGCGGGTCCTCACCCTTTCCCAACCATCGTTCGTGAATTCCAACGCGTGATCGGCGAAGAAGCGAAAGCCCAGCATCTGAAAAAAGAAGGCGTATTACCTGATAAAGTGATTGCCTGTGTGGGCGGTGGCTCCAATGCTATTGGTATCTTCGCTGACTTTATCGAAGATGAAAACGTGCAATTAATTGGCGTAGAGCCAGCAGGTAAAGGCATTGATACCCCGCAACACGGCGCGCCATTGCGTCACGGTCGCAAAGGTATTTTCTTCGGTATGGCATCAATGATGATGCAAGACCAGTTTGGTCAAGTGGAAGAGTCTTACTCGGTATCGGCCGGTTTAGACTTTCCATCCGTTGGCCCGCAACACGCACATCTACACGCCATTGGCCGCGCGCAATATGAGTCAGTCACCGATGATGAAGCATTAGCCGCATTTCACGAGCTAGCACGAAAAGAGGGGATTATCCCCGCCCTTGAATCGGCGCATGCCCTTGCTTATGCCTTAAAAATCATTGAACAAGACGATAAAGAGCAAAGCATCATCGTGAACTTGTCTGGCCGAGGAGATAAAGACATCTTCACAGTGGCTGAGCTATTTGAAGAAAAAGGATTAATGTAATGAGCCAACGTTATGAAAATTGCTTTGCAGCATTAGCAGAGAAAAACCAAGGTGCATTTGTGCCCTTTATCGCCCTTGGCGACCCAACACGCGAGCTATCATTAAAAATTGTTGATTGCTTAGTCGCTGCTGGCGCTGACGCCCTTGAACTGGGTATTCCTTTTTCGGATCCTGTTGCCGATGGCCCCACTATTCAAGATGCGTCAACCCGCGCATTAGAGAACGGCACCAATCCAGACAACTGTTTTGAAATGCTCGCGGAAATTCGCGCTAAGTACCCTGAGTTGCCGATTGGTTTACTGCTTTATGCCAACTTGGTATTCAGTAATGGTATTGATCGCTTTTACCAACGCTGCGCCGAAGCCGGTGTTGATTCGCTGTTAATTGCCGACGTGCCAGTGGAAGAAAGTGCGCCTTATCGTGAAGCGGCAGCAAAATATAATATTCACCCTATCTTTATTGCACCGCCAAATGGCGATGAGCAAACCATGGAGCTAGTGGGTAAATACGGCGGTGGTTACACTTACCTACTGAGCCGCGCGGGCGTGACAGGCGCAGAAACCAAAGCGGGTAAACCAGTAGAAAGTTTATTGGCCAACTTGAATAAATACCAAGCACCACCCGCACTACTTGGCTTTGGTATCTCAGAGCCAGCACAAGTACAAGAGGCGATTGCAGCGGGTGCGGCGGGCGCAATTTCTGGCTCCGCGGTAGTGAAAATCATTGAGCGTAACTTAAATGATGAAGCCGCACTGCTTGCAGAAATGGATACCTTCATCCGCAGTATGAAAGCAGCCACGCAAAAATAACCGAACAAAGTTTTATTGCTAAAACAAAAACCTCGCCGACGCGAGGTTTTTTTTATTTTAACGCTAAACGGTTCGTTACGCGTCTTCGGCTTTAACCGCTATTGTCTCGTCATCAAGGTCTAACCAAGCCATTAGCAACTTGTATCCCAATGCCAATGCCACAGCGCCCACAAACAGACCAATTAAGCCTGACATCATCATGCCACCGATGGCGCCAAGTAGAATAACTAACATAGGAATATCAACGCCGCGTCCCATTAAAATAGGTTTGATAAACGTATCACAGCCACTGACTGCAATGCCCCAAATCATAAATAAAGTGGCGGTCGTGCTGCTTTCAACGGAAAACACATACATGATAATAGGGCCAATAAGTAAAATCGGTGGCAGCTGAATAATCGCTAACACTAATATCCCAATCATCCAGATCCCAGTGGCTGGCACACCAACAATCGCCATGCCTAATCCAGCAAGTACGGCTTGGATCACCGCGACGCCAAGAACGCCTTGGACCACACCACGAATAGTCGCAGCAGATAAGGCGGCAAACTCACCGCCATAATGTCCAGCTAAGCGCACGGCGATCCGTTGAAATGCAGCGCCACACGATTGCGCATTGGTCATAAAGACGCCAGCAATGATGATTGAAATAGTAAACTGTAAGACACTGCCACCAATACCTCCGAGCATGCCTACCAGAAACATCACTGTGTCTTTAATTTGCGCCGAATATTGTTTAGCAACCACCTCTAAATCATTAACGGCCTTGCTCCAAGTGGAATAAACTAGCTCACCGATGACCGGCCAATCTGCCACACTTGCTTTTGGTGCTGGGATCTTCAACTGCCCTTCTTGCAATAAATGAATAAAGTCTTGTGAGCTCGTAAACAACGCACCAGAAAACATCACGGCGGGCACCAATAATATGGCTAGACCCATTAAGGTAACCACTAAACTGGCTTTGCCTTGGCTAATTTTTACTTTGTTACTTAAAAAAACGGTGACCGGGTAAAGGGCGACCGCAATGATTGCCCCCCAAGTCATAGGCATAATAAAGGGGCGCACAATATCTACGCACCAAGCCACCATCAGCAGCACCATAATTATTTTTATCGCTGCATCTACCGCCTGCGCAGAAAACTGACTCGACAGTTGTACCTTGTTATCTTTCATCCCTGTTGTTCCCTTTGAAATTATTATTCTTTGTGTCGATTAATTAAAACATCTTTTCAGGCGCTGCCATTTTCTGCCTTCAATAAAGTAGGAAATGATCACCAAATAAATACAAGCGCCGCCAATTTGTGCAATTCGTACATAAAACTTGCTGTCTACATCGCCGTTAGATGATGCCATGGTTGAACTCACCAGCACTAGCAAGGTGCTAAAGATAGTCGAAAAGACCATGGCTTTTTCAGGCATTGAATACATTTTGTGGGCAAAAACTAATGAGATAAGAAAGATCAACCCCAAATAAAAACTGAGAACAGGAACAAATGACACTAAGTTATAGACTGCGATAGCAATAATGCCGCCAATAATATTGGTCAGCATCATAAACAAACTTATTTTAATGCTTTTTTCACCTGCCGTTTGCAGCGATAAGATCGCGATGAAAATCATCGTCAGCATGGCACCCGATAGTTCGAAGGTATAAAAAAAACAGATAACCGGAAAGGCGATGATCAGCGCTTTAGCCGATTCAAATAAGCGCTCGTTTTGACTTTGCGACGATGCTGCATGCTGCTCTTTTTCTCGCGCAAGATCAGGTAGATAAATATGCAGCAAGGTGAACAACAACACGGAAACCAAACCGGAAAAGCACAAGCCCACACCCACTATCATGCCAATACCTGGCGAAATAATAGCGGCATAAGGAATGATCAAAGACGCCACCAATAAAATGGTGGCAAAGAAATTCCATCTAGGGTCAATAAACAAGTAATAAGAAATAAACATCAACACCGCAATCAACGGCATCAGTAATGAGGGGTATTCCAATAAACCCACACTGACAAACCAAGCGATAACGATGGTAAGTAGCATGGATATAACCAGTTCATAAATGGTATGTATGGTTGGCGCTTGGCGATCGACTAAAAACTTAGCTAACAAGATCGGCATAATATAGGACAGCGTCCAGTTCATGAGCGCCGAAATGGCTACAGCTATAGTGATCCCGATAGTAAAGCGCAGCACCCGGCGCTGGATAATTTCCTCCGGGGTTGCTGGCAACATTTGACTATCTGACATACGACAGCCAACTTAAAAAGCGGATCCAAACCTTGCCAATTGGCCGTAACAATGTGGCATCCTCACTATATACAATCACATCAGCTTGACCACCAACGCGGCGCATGCCTTTAGCCTCTTCATCGCTAAATACAATGGTCATAGGAAATCGTTGCGTGTCTCGTAACCAACTAGATTGTGACTTAATTTGCGCCAGTTTACCGGCTTGTTCACTTTGTCCCCAATCAATGCCGTAATCAATATGTGACACCTTGCCAGAGAAAACGCGCCCAGGCGCATAATCAAGTGCGATTTCAACTTCATCACCTGACTTTAAGTTACCTAAGCTATTTTCACGAAAGTAGGCTTCAACCCAAACTGAATCCATCGAGATAAACGTCATCAACGGCTGGCCAACATTGGCTCGATAACCCACTTCCAGCTTAAAGTTCGAAACACCGCCATCTGAGGGCGCAACTATACTGGTTCGTGATAAATCTAATTGTGCTTTTTCTAACGCAAGTAAAGCTGATTGCAACTGGCTGTTATCTTCGCCCGTCTCACCTAGTTGCTCTTTTACTTTTTCCAGCTCTGCCTTAGCACTAGCTACCCCAGCACGTGCACTGGATAGACCGGCTTTAGCATTATCTTTATCTGCCTGAGATACAACGCCTTTATCTGCCAGGGTTGCAATACGTTTGTATTGCGCTTGCGCATTCACTAAATTAGCTTGCGCTTCCCCCACCCTCGCTTGAGCAGAAGCGATGCCAGCTGTTTGTGCGCCAACGCCTTGCTTGGCTTGCTCAACGGCTTCTTCGGCTTGTTTTAAGGCGATTTCGAAATCTGTAGGATCTAACTTAACCAGTACATCCCCCGCACTGACTAATTGATTGGGTTTGGCTAAAATATCTGTCACATCAGCGGAAACCTGAGGAGCGATAGGCACCACAAAGGCGCGTACACGAGCCAAATCGGTGGAGGGAATAAAGCGGTCTGCGACTAGGTGGAAGACAAACATGGCACAGAGAACCAACAATATAATGTTGGTTATCTTTTTTATTTTACTCGTTTTCGGCTTTGCCACTGCCGTAGATTCTGACACTGTGGTGGTCGCTGATTTTGGTTTCTCTTGCTCTGCTGATGCTGGCTGCTGAGCGCTTTGTTGCTGCTCCATATTCCCTACTTATACTTATTTGACTTTGTCATTTTTTGCTAATTAAAACAGTAAAAGTAGACAAAGTCATCAAGTGAGAAGCGATAGCAGAAAATTGTTCACAAAAAAGTAAAAAATAAGTCTCAACCAGCGTTATGCAGCTGTATTTAACTTGAGCCGCATGCAACTGAAGCTGAGTGCAGATTATTGTTTTGAATGTTCAATCTTTTGCCAGATGGATTCCGCTTCTTGACTGAGAAAAGCAAAGGATTTCATATCACCACGACGCTGTGCCAGCATGGCTTGCTCAAGTTTTGCATCGTATTGTTTGCGCAAACGCGCTTCAGGGGTACCAAATAACCAAGCGAACATAATGAGAGCCTTATATCACGACTAAAATACTTAATACGCAGCAAGGTGGTAATTGGCTCAGACTCTCGGGAAGAAAAACAGTAAGAATTACTAAGGATTATGAAATCCACAATGAGGGCAATATGAAGCGCGTGTAGAGCGCCCACATTGGCGGCACACGTTAGCGCTAAGCACTAAGGTAGTAAAAGTAATTAACCCACCCAAAGCACCGCCCATCGCCCACAATAAAACATGACGATTTTTTTTATGCGCGGCAATTGCGCACAGCAGCGAAAAGTACACACAGCCTGCCAGCATGTAATAACTCAACATTACGCCCTAGGTGATTAAAATTTGACTCATTAGATATTAAGCTTGCTATAAAAGCAAGCCAGCCCAATGTGCTCCGTGATGCTTATCAAACCAGCCTTGCTCACTGACTCACTACATCAAATCGCCTAAAACCTATTCCGATGTTTACCAGCGCCAAAGATTATGTGGCTCATCCCTGACAAAGAGGTGAATATTTATCAGAACGTTTTTGTTCAACATCAGCCGCAAGTAGCGCAGCGTAGAAATAAAAAAGGAGCCATTTGGCTCCTTTTGCATATTGAGGTTACTCGCTTAACTTACAAACCTGAAATGTACTCTTCCATATCGGTTTTTAAGTTATCTGATTGTGTACCAAAGATAGCTTGGATACCGTCACCGGCTACAACCACACCTTTTGCGCCAAGCTCTTTCAAACGGTCTTTGTTAACCGCATCAACACTTTTTACGCTGATTCTTAAACGTGTGATACAAGCGTCTAGGTTAGTGATGTTATCTTTACCGCCAAAAGCGGCCACTAGTTCTTTAGACATTTCCGAGCTTTCTACAGCAACGCTTGCGTCTGCAGTCTCATCTTCGCGACCGGGTGTTTTTAAGTTTAGCTTAACAATAGCAACGCGGAAGATAACGTAGTAAAGCACGGCATAACACATACCCAATAGTGGGAACATCCAGCCTTTATTCGAGTTAGCGAATAGCACCACAAAGTCGATTAAACCGTGTGAGAAAGATGTACCGTGAACCATACCTAGCATATTGGTTAAAACAAATGCAGAGCCTGCCAAAACAGCGTGGATTGCATAAAGCACAGGCGCTACGAATAAGAACGCAAATTCGATAGGCTCAGTAATACCTGTTAGAAAGGAGGTAAGCGCAGCGGAGACCATAATGCCACCCACTTTTGCTCGGTTTTCAGGTTTTGCTGTGTGCCAAATTGCAATCGCCGCTGCAGGCAGACCATACATTTTGAACATGAAACCACCCGCTAATTGGCCAAAACCATTGCCGGCAGCACGAGATGCTTCATCCGCTACTTGATAACAGGTTAAGATACCGTTGCGCACAGCGCCAGAAGAGTCGAGACATTGACCCGCTTCGAAGAAGAACGGCACGTTCCAGATGTGGTGTAAGCCGAATGGAATCAAACTACGCTCTACCACACCATAGATACCAAAAGCAACGGTTGGGTTTTGATTAGCAGCCCAGTGTGAGAAAGTAGCAATCACGCCACCAATTGGTGGCCACACAACAGAAAGTACAACACCCAATACGATCGCAAGGAAACCGGTAATAATAGGCACTGCGCGCTTACCAGCAAAGAAACCAAGGTAATCAGGTAACTGGATACGGTAGTAACGGTTAAATGCCCATGCTGCTAACGAACCTGCTAAAATGCCGCCAAGTACGCCAGTTTCATAGTTTTTACTAATCGCTGCTTTTAGCGTGGCTAAATCAGCATCGGATAACACTTGGCCCGCGGCTTTGGCTGCCTCTACTGCTGAGTTAAAGTCTAACCCGGCCATAACGCTTAACGTCGCCTTCATAATGCCGAAACCAACGATAGCTGCCAATGCGGCAACACCGTCGTTTTTAGTGAAGCCTAGTGCCACACCTACAGCAAATAACAAGGCCATTTGACCAAATACCGAGTCACCCGCATTCATCATTAGCTGGGATACAATATCCGGTAGGAAACTAAACTTGGCGGCACCTACACCCAGTAGGATACCTGCAACGGGCAATACTGATACTGGTAGCATCAGTGATTTACCCACTTTTTGCAGATTTGCAAACAGTGCTTTAAACATATCAACTCTCCTCGATTTTAAAATTCACCGGATTTTGCCGCCATATGAAATGGCCCCAGCGCATGAGTTAATTAAAGCACAGGATTGAGGAATGGAAACTTGTTACACTTCAAAAACTTACTAGTTACAATGTAACAAAAAGTAACAATTAAAAATATTTAAAAACAGATAGTTAGGCGAATCAGAGCAATAAAATAAGAAACTAAGTTACCAAGCAGGAACACAGGTCACCAACAGTAACGCTTATTTAGGTCAAAAACACTGTTTTGAACCGAAATAAGCGTCGATATCACAACGAATAACTGTCAATGCCACAGGTTTTTAGCACACGGTCAAAATCAGCCGGTAACGGGGCGTTAATTAAAATGGATTGCTGCGTTATCGGGTGCGTAAATGCTAACTGCGCAGCATGTAGCAATAAACGGTGGTTATCGAGATGTTGCTTAGAGAACGCATTCTGCTTGCCATCGCCATGGCTGGTATCGCCAATGATGGGGTGGCGTAAATGGGCTAGGTGTCGTCTTAATTGGTGTTTACGCCCTGTTTTTGGGGTAAGTTGCATCAAACTAAAACGCGCACTGGCATAGCGGCCCACCGGTAAAGGTAATTCAACTTGCTGCAAACATTGATATTGTGTCACCGCTTCTTTGAACTTGGCCTCTTGACTCGCATGCTTATCGGCAATTTTGTCTAGCTCTTCTTTTAATGGGTAATCAAGCTCACCATCACCACACCAACCGCGCACTAAGGCGTAATACATTTTTGTTGGCGCGCGCTCGGCAAATTGCTCACTCATTAGTCTGGCAACCTCTGAGCTTAGCGCAAATAACAATACGCCAGAGGTAGGACGATCAAGGCGGTGAATAGGGTAAACATATTGGCCAAGTTGATTGCGTAACATTTGCATGGCAAATTGAGTGGCGCCTTTATCTAACCAACTGCGATGCACCAATAAGCCTGAGGGTTTATTGATAGCGACTAAATATTCGTCTTGATAAACAATATCCAGTAATGGTGTTGGTTCACCTTGAGTCACTTGATGTTGCTCTTGCGCGCCCAATGATACGGGCTCATCTTGAGTCACTTGATTTAGATCTTGCTCGCTCATGACTGGGCTCCTTGGGTTAATAATGTATCAATTTTGGCTATGATCCGGATAACGTCAGCGGTTGGCTTAGCTTCTGCTTTAAATGCTTCCTCTGCCATTGGCAGTACTTCAATCTTACTTGGCAGCGGCATTTGTTGCTCTGCCATCAAGGACAATTTGGGGTGAAACACAAACTGTAACCATTGCGCAAAGGTTAAGGTATCTACACAAAATGGGGCTTGGCTAGAGAGCGCTTCATCACTTGGAATATCGGCCTGCCACAGTTGGGCTTGCTGCATCGATTGCTTAAGTTGCGCCAATAAGGTTAACAAAGATAAGGCTTGACTCATGATGTCCTTGGATTATCCGTGGTAAATTTGCCGAGAATATACCATCTGCAACGCTTAGGCCCTATAATCCATAGCCAATTTATTTGCTCACTTGATGTTTGGTTGTACTGATTATGAATATTCACTCACTTACTGATTTTCTCGATAAAGCCCAATGCCAATTTAGAATTTATGATCTCGGCAGAAAAGTAACAAAAATCAGTGCCAGTGATTTCAAAAAAGTAGAGTTGAACCAAGTTCCCTACCCTTACCCATTGCAACAACATGCGTGGGTTGCCGTGGTATTTTGGCAGGTGAATAACCCACAGCATTATATTTGGTTTTTGAAACTGCCTTTAGACGAGCGCGGCTTGCTGCTAGCCGGCCCACAAACGCACTTTATTCAACTTGTCGTTGAAGCCCTTGGCGCCAGCTTAGAAAAACAACCAGACGAGAAACAACAAGAGCGCCTTGCCAACAATCCCTACACCTTCAAGCCTGCTGAGCATAAAACCGCGGTATTTCATGCCAAGCTAAATCTTGATCTGGCTCGCCCTGCTTCTCGTTATTATGAGCAGGCTCACGCCTATTTTAGTGGTCAACTTGATTGGCAACAATGGCAACAGTTAGGCATGCAAGGCATCGCGGATGTTGCCGTACGTTTAAAGCAAGATAGTAATGAAGCGCATGTTAGTGAGGCATTAGCCAAACTGCCAGATACACCTTTGTGTATTTTACTTGAGGCATTAGAGCACCAAGTTATAAGCACTCAACTTACTGAAAAGTTAGTCGAGTTTGCTCATCGCCAGCTCGCCGAAAAACCACAATTAGCCACTTTGGCACTGCGCGCCATTTCATCAAGTAAGGCGAAAGGATTGCGTCAAGCACTGCTTAAGCAACAATTAGCTTCAAACTTAGGACAAGACCCGCAATGGTTTATCGCGGTTGCGGCTCGCTGTTGGCAAGATTTAGCCGAGCCCGATTTTTTGGCACAATACCTTGAGCAGCTAGCCCCTATCGACGATGGCCAATTGTTTGTACAATTGTTTGCCGACTTAGTCGCACAACCTGAATTGCGCCATTTGTTGTTAGGAAAAATTCGTGAGCCAGAGCGTAGCCCTGCACTCAACCGCGCCATTGGGCTTTTATTTGGCTAAGCCACGGCTGCTCCGTGGAATAATATTTTGGAAATAATGGATGTCTGATTTATTTTGGCTTTTTACTATTTTTGCCATTTGTATTTGGTTTTGGCAGCAACGTAAACAAAATGAACGTGCTCAAGAACTGATTGAACAGCGCTGCCAGCAACTGGACTTACAACTGGTGTCGGTCGCGCGTGATAATATTTGTTTTAAACTGGGTGAGCACTTTTTGGAACAAACTTTTGTATTTGAATTTAGCAGTGACAGTGAAAACTGCTATCAAGGTTACTTACGTTTAACTGGCCAGCATAAATATCATTTTGATATCCCGCCATACCGCATGATTTAGGTCGCGTTTAAAGGTTCATCTTCACCCTTGTTATCTTGTGACAAGGGCAAAGAGGCAAAGCCATTCAGCCGGACTATACTTGGAACAAATGAGCCGCAGTATGGAGGTCCCTATGGACTACTCAGCGCACAACGTTTCAAGCCTATTTGCCCAATTAGGCTTAAAAAATGACGAAGTAAGTATTCAACGTTTTACCCACCAGCATAAGCTAGATAATATGACCTTACTGGCTGACGCGCCTTTTTGGAATAAAACCCAAGCTGAGTTTTTACGCGAGCAAATTTGGCAAGATTCAGATTGGGCGGAAGTAATCGATCAATTAGATTTAATGTTAAGACGGTGAAAATATCGTACAATACGGTCTTTCTTTCGAGCTGTAGAACCCATCATGGAAGACGCTATAAGAGCCGCCCAGCAAATCGCTCAAGCGGGTAAAACCCCCAGCGTAGGATTAATTAAAGCCAAACTACCGAAAGGCTATCCTTTACCTAAAATTATTGGTGCCTTAAAAGTTTGGCAAGACCATCCTGAAATCACTGATTCATCGCCCAATAAACCCGTCACATTGGCAGCGGTTGAAGATGACTTAGATAAGCGTATTCAACAGCACATCGCAACGGCAGTGGCATTGCTCAATCAAGACATCGCCGAACTGCGCCATGAAATAGAAAAACTAAAGCAAAACTCATAACCATGTATATCAATGACGTTATTTTCGAGTGCTATCAAGACACGACTTTTGATCAAGTTGAACGCAGTATTAACCAATATTTAGATGCATTGCGCTATCAAGGTCAGATCCTTGGTCGTGAATTTCCTATTGCGATTAAAGACGGCTACTTTCAACTGCGCTTGGTAACACCAGAGCCAAATAGCTTACACGGCTCTTTTTTAAGCCCGCAAGGCAAAAAAGCCATTGAAGGCTTAAAACAAGCAGGCTTATTAAGTCCCAAAATAAAGCTCGTTGGTGAAGACCTTAACTCTCAGGCTAGTGCTGATACTCAACCACCTTGGCAAATTCTGTATACCACCTATGTGCATACTTGTTCACCCTTACGCAGTGGTTTAGATTTATCCCCCATTCCGCTCTATCAGATCCCAACCATTGCTAATGGCAGCCAAAAACAGGCCATAAAATGGCAAGAAGATTGGGAAGCTTGCGATCAATTACAAATGAATGGCTCAATTTTGGAGCATGGCGCGCTACATGAAATAAGTAGCACCGATTCTCAGTTATTTCGTCGTGGTTATGACTTGGCTAAGCGAATTGAATACTTAACTAAAGTGCCGACTTATTATTATTTATATCGTGTCGGGGGCGGCAGTTTAGCTCAAGAGCAAGCACGTACCTGTCCGCGTTGCCAGCAAGACTGGCGTTTGCCTGAACCAGAGCTAGATATCTTTGATTTTAAGTGTGAGCCTTGCCGTTTAGTCTCTAATTTATCGTGGGACTTTAAAAAGTAATGCCTATGCAGCGGTGCACTACCGCTGCATGTTCTCATTATTGCGCGGGAGATAACTGTGATAAAAACTCAGGTAAATTGGCCGCTAGAGTGCGAATTTTACCTTTACCCAACTGCTCCAAAATAACTTCACCGGTTTCATTCACCACTGAAATAATCTGCATTTCATCTTCACAACTGGCAATGAAAATGGTGTCTGGCTGCTTAATCCGGCGTTGCATTAATACATGCGCAATAATATTTTCTTGTAGCCGCTCAAAATCATCTTGGTTCCAAGCTTGGATTAACTCAAGTGGATACTTGTTAACCTCAGCAGAGGTGAAGGTACAAGGGATGCTATCAGCAAACCACTGACAATAAAAAGCGCTGATATCGGGGTGGATCTGGCATTCCAAAGCCGCTGCGATATTGTCAAAGTTGACATTACTCGGATTTGGCTCTGGTTGCCAAGTGATGATGCCATCAATCGCACCGCTGCGCTGACATGGCGAAGGCCACTGTTCGTCAAATTCAACTTCAGGCCATTGATTTTGCTCTGCCCAGTAGGCCTGACAACGCTGTAAAAAGTCGGATAATTCTACAAGAGAGGGAGATTGTGCCACTGCTTTATTGCCTATTTTCAGTTAGAATGAGGCCATTGTAACTATTATCGTCAAACAATGAAAAAATCATCTCGCTACGAAAACGCATCGATACTCGATACCTTATCGCTGGGTCAAGATACCCAATATGACTCAGACTACAACCCTTCCCTGCTGCAAGCCGTGCCGCGTTCACTTAATCGTGATGACTTACAGCTACAGGCGCAGAATTTACCCTTTCAAGGGTTTGACCTATGGGGGTTATATGAATTGTCTTGGCTTAATAGCAAAGGAAAACCGGTAGTCGCTACGGCACACTGTAAAGTCGATGCAAAGAGCGAAAACTTGATTGAGTCAAAATCGTTTAAGCTTTATCTCAACAGCCTAAACCAGCACAAGTTCGATTCTAATGACGCGGTACTAGCCACCCTCACTCGCGACTTGTCAGCCTGTGCTCAAGGTCAGGTTGAAGTTACGCTATACACAGATCTTGACCAAAATTACGAAGTACTTGGCAGTTTTGATGGTACCCTGATTGATGAACTCGACATTGAAGTCAGTGACTTTGAATTTAACCCTGATTATTTAAACCACAGCACATCCGAGCAACAAGTAAACGAAACCTTATATAGCCACCTGCTAAAGTCTAACTGCCTCGTCACCAACCAACCCGACTGGGGTAGTGTCTTGATCAAATATCAAGGACCGAAAATAAACCAAGAGCAACTGCTACGTTATTTAATATCATTTCGCCAACATAATGAGTTTCATGAACAATGTGTTGAGCGTATTTTTCAAGACATCAATCATTACTGCAAACCAACAAAACTTACTGTTTTTGCTCGATATACACGCCGAGGTGGGCTAGATATTAACCCGTTTCGTAGTAACTTTGAGAGCGGGATAACAACCCCGAGACTTTTGCGCCAATAGTAGTTTTTTTGCAATGGGGCTGGCGGTATGATGTTTGCTGGCTACCATTGTTGGTTTTACCGGAGAGCACACGTAATCTTGCGATCATTTCGAACACTAAGCCGCGTTGCCTTTAGTTTTCTATTGATTCTAGTCAGCTGGGTCACGCCAGCCTACGGCTATGATGACATCACAGCAATGGAGCTGAATGATGAGCTTTCGGCTGCCAATGAGTTAAGCATAAAAGCGCCATTAAAATGCATTGAGATGGTTGACGCTTATCTTGGGAAAAACAAATCTCAATTACAACAAACTAAGCAAGGGTTTGTCTTTAACGATAGCTTTTCACTTGCCAGTAACAACAACAGCAGCATCGTTAACGCCTTTCAAATCAAGTCTAAATGTTATAAAAAGCTGAAAAATATTGATCAAGCCTTGGTCAATATTGAAATTGCTATTGAGCTTGCGCAAACTAGTTCGCTGCCTTTTGAGCTCGCTCAAGCAAAATTGAGTTATGGCAGCTTGTTGTTCAATCATACCCAACGTCATGTCGATGCCTTACTTGAAGTACAACAAGCATCATTACAAGCAGATAGCTCAAGCCACCCTCTAACACATGAATTGCAACTTTCTATTCATCTAGCATTAGCTGACTTTTACACCCAAAAAGACAAATTTCAACAAGCCAATCAAGAATTAGAAAGTGCAAAGACCATTGCCAACAAACTCGATAAACCTCAGCTCATTGCGTGGTTAAATTATTATTGGGGTCGCTACTATATTCGAATTTCTCAGCCGCAATTGGCCTTAAGCCACTTTGTTGATGCAAAAAGCATGGCTGAAAATGCTGAGAATTTTCTGCTGATTGCCAAAGCAACCTATGAAATCGCCGACATCTACCGACGACAGGGCAATAAATTAGATAAAGCGCTGCATTACGCCAACTTGTCGGCAAACGCATACCAAGACTTAGGTGACGATCGTGAGTTAGCTTACGCGCAAATTTATATGGCTATATTGCATCGTCAAAACCAAGAGTATTCACTGTCTATGGTGTATTTTTGGAATGCTGGCGATTTGTTACAAGGGTTACAAGACTTAACTGGCAGCGCCTTGTGTAATTTTGAAATGGGTAAAACCTTCTTAAAAATGCACAGCGTGGATGAAGCTCGAAACTATCTTAACTTAGCTCGCTTTCAATACAGTAAGATGGACAACACCAAAATGTTAGCCGATACCTTATTGCTATTGGGACGGCTGAACATTGAGCAAGGTGAAGCAGGGATAGCCCGGATCCAACTAGAAAAAGTGTTAGCACTAAGCGAGTCACTGTCTTTTTTAGAACAACGTGAACGCGCTTATGAACTGCTTGCTGCGGCTTACGAGCTGACCGGACATTACAAAAAAGCCATCGAAAATTTCAAACAGTTTCATGCCCTACAAACCAAAATTAAGCAATTAGAGTTCACCTTAGAACAAAATAAGTTCAACGAACAATATCAGCTGATCGAACGCACACAGCAAATTACCGTATTGGAACAAGATAATCAGAAGTTAACCAGTAAGCTTGAAGGCTTTCTGATGGTGTGCGTCGTGATCGCTACCGTTTTATTGGTATTACTTTATCGCTACATTCACAACTGGTTAAAATTAAAACAGCTTAAAGCCGCCAGCCAAACCTTGATCACGCAGCTCAACCATCACCCACATACCCTGTTACCTTGGTGGTCAAGCCAGCTTAAGAGTGAACAATTTAATAAGCCGAGAGAAACAACGCTCCCCCAATATTATGCGTTAATATCCATTAACTTCTTAACCGACCTTTATGAGAAATACGGCGCGTTAAAAGCGCAGCGCATCGAAAAAGAGTTTGGTGTTTATTTACAAACACACCAACCAGACCAAGCTGCTTTTTATCAAATGCGTGATAATCAACTGCTGTTTATTACCCATAAAACCGAAGACAGTGATGCTGAATCTTTAGCTCAATTTCTCACTGATATTTTGGCTCGCTTTACACATAAATATGACCTTGCCCCCAGTGTAGCAATAGGCATCGTGAATCATCCTTTTTTACCCAAAGCGGAAGCGGCCATCGATCATAAACGCGTCAGTGATTTAGCTTGTTTGGCTTTGCTTGGCGCCAAACAAATACAAACACCTGAAGAAAGCGCTTGGCTAGAGTTGTTCGCCATAGACTGCCCACAAGCCGCGTTTTTTAACGGTGATATTTGGCAATTAGGTCAACAAGCAATTGCAAAAGGTCTTGTCAAAATCAACTGTAGCGGCGATAAGAGCCAATTGGTGTGGCCAATCATTCAAGCTAGCAATAACATGAAGCTAAAACCGGCTTTTTAAACTTGCTTTCACTAGCATAAATGCACAGCTTGACTTGTGTGAACCTACTAACTGATGCAAAATGAAATCAGAAAATGGACTGTAGTATTGACAGGAATTGTCATTGAAAGCACCAACCCAAAAATGCGTCATTATACGTAGCAGTGGCGTCGAGCCTCTCGATGAGAAATCGCATTCACTGCCAGCACGCAAAAATGCCAACCAATCTAGGGCCGACATGGAAAATAAATTAATCATTCAATTAATTGAACGACTGGCTCTCAGCGCACAAAATCACGACACTACGCTTGATGAAAAGCTAGAGCGTTTAGTGACTAAACTGCAAAGTGTAAGTCAAGTCGGCAGTGCCTTAACTGAAGCCCATGACGTTGAACAGTATTTATTAAAAAATCCCATTTCTATCAAGCCAGCTTTAACTGAACTCGATAAGCAAACCCATTTAGCGGCAGAAAAACTACAGCAATTTAAAAGCTTACCCGGCGCAGTCCGTGGCAATATTCGTGAGTTCCTGAGCCGACCATCCTCTGAGATTTTAAGAGATCACCAAGATAAACTGTCGCTATTGGTTGATTTTTACCAGCAATTACTCAATTTTCAAGAGCGCCCTGCGCCGGATTATTTAAGAACACATCAGCAAGAGCCTCAAGCTGTTACTGCCAATATTGACTCTTCATCACACAAGCGCATCTGCGATGAGTTACAAAGGCTAATAACGGAATTAGATTTTGCCGGTGAATTTGGCGAAGCACTGGCGCAAATACGCAACCGCATTCTAACGGGGATTAATCCTCATGAGTTAGCCAGTGTTTGTTTAGAAGTAATCAATCTGATCATTGATGGTACTCGTGAAGAGCGCAAAGCCTCACAAGCCTTTCTTTACTCGTTAAATGAAAGCTTAACTTCGTTTCATCAAACATTTTGCAGTTCGGTCAGTGAGTCACGTACCCTACGCAATGAACAGATTGAAATAAATGAGGACTTACGCGCCCGTTTACGTACCATGGGACTGCAAGTAGACAATACTAATGATTTGCTGCAGTTAAAGTTATCCATTCAGTCTCAGCTGAAAGAAATTACGCGATTACTGTCTGAAAAAGATAGCTTTGAGCAACGCGAAAAAGAATTAGAAAAACGCTTAGCTGAAATGGAAAATAAGCTAAGTTTGATGAAAGACGAAACCTCTGAATATAAAAAGAGGCTCAGTGCACAAAAGCATAAACTGTTTTTGGACAGCTTAACCCAAGTGTATAACCGCGCCGCCTTAGACGAGCGCCTTGAACTTGAATTTAAACGCTGGCAACGTTATGACCATCCCCTGTGTCTGGCCATTGTTGATATCGACCACTTTAAGTCAATTAATGATAACTACGGCCACATGGCTGGTGACAAAGCATTAAAAGTCATCGCTCGCGCCTTACAAAAATCCCTAAGAGATACGGACTTTATAGCGCGCTTTGGCGGTGAAGAGTTTGTCATTTTAATGCCGAATGTAGAGACCAAAGATCTACAAGGCCCGCTAGAAAAGTTACGAGAGACCATTAAAGGCATTCCCTTTAAGTTCAAGGATAATCGCGTTTCCATTTCAGTGTCCATTGGCGCGACCGCATTTAAGGAAGGTGACCAACCTTTAGATGCGTTCGAACGAGCCGACCAATCACTTTATGATGCTAAACACCAAGGGCGCGATCGAGTGGTGTTAAGCATTTAGCAATTCTTTAAGTATAAAGCTATACTAATCAGAAAGTTAAAGAGGCAATTTTGCCTCTTTGTTCATTAGGGGGTCTTTATGATCACGCACATCAGCCCCGTTGGTAGTATGGATCTACTGTCACAGTTAGAAGTAGACAGATTAAAACAAACCGCTACCAGCGAACTTTATCAAATGTATCGCAACTGCTCTTTAGCCGTCTTAAACTCAGGCAGTAAAACTGACAGCAGTAAAGAAATTCTCGAAAAATACGCCAACTTTGAAATTAGCGTGATCCGTCGTGAGCGCGGAGTAAAACTTGAGCTATTCAATGCACCCGAACACGCCTTTGTCGATGGCGATCTTATTTATGGTATTCAAGAGCATTTATTTTCCGTTCTACGTGACCTTATTTACGTTAATAGCCAATTACCGCAAACCATCCCCACCGAGGAAGAAGAGCTAACCGCCTTTACCACCAACAAAGTTTTTTCAATTTTACGTAATTCGCGAGTACTGCAGCCGGGCATCGATCCCAATATCGTTGTTTGTTGGGGCGGCCATTCTATAAGTGATACTGAATATGCTTATACTCGTGAAATTGGCAGCCAATTGGGCTTACGTGGCTTAAATATTTGTACCGGCTGTGGTCCTGGCGCCATGGAAGGGCCAATGAAAGGCGCCACGGTGGGCCATGCTAAGCAGCGGGTAAAAACTGGTCGTTATATTGGTTTAACGGAACCCAGTATCATTGCTGCAGAGCCGCCTAACCCTATTGTTAACGAGCTAGTCATTTTGCCCGATATCGAAAAACGTTTAGAAGCGTTTGTGCGCATGTCTCATGGTATTATTATTTTTCCCGGCGGCGTGGGCACGGCTGAAGAGCTGCTCTATATTTTGGGCATCATGATGCATCCAGAAAACAGACGCCAGCCATTGCCAATTATTCTGACCGGTCCAAAAGAAAGTGAAGAGTATTTCAGAACCATTGACGACTTTATCGGCAATACTCTGGGTTTTGAAGCCCAACGGCATTACCAAATCATCATTGATGATGCCGCCAGCGCCGCACAAGTGATTAAACAAGCCATGCCTAAAGTGAAAGATTATCGCCGCGCCATTGGCGACGCTTACTCTTTTAACTGGTCGCTAAAAATTGAACATGATTTTCAGATGCCATTTATCCCTAATCACGAAAACATGGCCAGTCTTAACCTGAATTTGAACCAAGAGCCGCAAGTGTTAGCGGCGCAGTTACGCCGCGCATTTTCGGGTATAGTCGCAGGCAATGTAAAAGATGAAGGTATAAAAGCCATTGAAAAAAATGGGCCGTTTCAAATTGATGGCGATCCAAAATTGATGAAAATGATGGATAGACTGCTGCAAGACTTTGTTAAGCAAAATCGGATGAAGTTGCCAGGGACAAAATACACACCTTGTTATGAGATAGTTAGTAAATAATATGGGTAATACTTTACTGATCGTGGATGCGATGAATCTAATCCGTCGGATCCACGCAGTTTCTGAATCACAGCACCCCTCGGAGCAATCGCAGCTAATCGCCACCTTAAATGGTACGGTGAATAGCTGCAATAAACTGCTAAGGCAAATCCCCTCTACTCATGTGATAGCGGTATTTGATGGTCAACAACCCAGTTGGCGCAGCGAACTATGGCCCGAATATAAACAAGGCAGGACCCCAGCGCCTACACCACTTGTGGATTTTTTACCCAATATTCAAGATGCGCTCTTAGCCCATGGCATTGAATCCTTAGTGAGCGAGCAAGATGAAGCCGATGACTTAATTGCGACTTTGGCACTCACGGTGGCAAAAAATAATAAGCAAAGTTGCATTATTTCTACAGACAAAGGCTTTTTTCAGCTCCAGCAACCACTGATAAAGCAGTATGACTATTTCAGCCACCAGTGGTTAACCGCTGCACAATTTTGTCAAAAAGTGGCGATAAAACGAGAACAGCTGATTGATTATTGGTGCTTAACAGGCGTAGGCAGTAGCAATATAAAAGGAGTCCCCGGTATTGGCCCCAAAACCGCCAGTAAATTATTGGCCCAATATGCTTCTCTTGAAATAATGCTCGCAAGCCAAGATGAAACCGATAAAGCACTGAACAAAGTAAAACAACACAGTGAAGAAGCCCGATTGAGTAAAACCTTAGTCATGCTAAAAGCTGATATTCCTTTAGGATTTAACCTGAAAGATATTCGATATAACAAAAGCATCAATAAGAAACTGCCATATTGATCTAGATCTGCTATCTTAAACAAAATATAAAAATACAGCACACTTTCCTCATCCTGTTAGCTCTCACATTGAAGTAAGGTTAACTATGACATTTGAACGAATTGCGCTTATCCCAAGCTTGCATGGGGAAGAAGTACTGACACAGGCAATGGTCCAAGCTTTAGATAAAATCAGCTCAGGCGTCATATTGCAGATGGCAGCACACCCTCACACAGCCGAGCAATTAGAACAAGCTTGTGAACTCATCCAAGATAACCAAATTGCCTTACTTGGCCCAATCAAAGAAGGCTGTGTAGAAGAGCAACAATTTAAAGAGCAGTTGCAAATTCCACTCGGATTATCAGCCGAGTGTTATTATTTACTGCACTTTCCTGCCAGCCCCTTTCAGCCTTTTCAAGAGCAAAACTTAATTTATGATCTACCCAAGACGGCAGGCTTTAACTTAACGTCTCATTACCAAGCATTTGCCCAGCAAGCGCTGCAAGCCGCGAGCTTAAAACAAAAACGCATTGTAACCGTGGTTGATGAAGCCGCTGATAGCTCTGAACTGCTGGATGCTATCGAACACGTTGCTGCCATCGAGTATCCTGATCTACAGGTACAATTTAGCAGCATAGATGAAGTCAGCCTTAATTTGGCCAGTGACAGCGAGCGCTATAACTTTTTAATTACTCATCGTTTATTCGGTAAAATAATTAAAAATCAGTTATATGGTAAGTCCGTGGCGAAGCGACTTTGTGCTAAGTCGTATCTGGGGAGTAATGGTGCTTTATTTTATGCGGTGGAATTGGCCAACCCAATGCAGCTGGAAGATGATCCGGCATCGTTAATGCTTGCATCGGTCAACTTGTTGGAATATTTAGGCAAAGATAACGAAGCGGAAGCAATGCTAAACGCACTGAGCCAAACCATTTCATTTGACGATAGGTTAACCTGTGCTTTTGGTGGCCATCATAGCGGAAACGACTTTACCCAAGCCGTATTGGAGAGGTTGTAACCGTAAAAGATAACTGTCAGGCTGGCAAATCACCAGCCTGACAGAGCCTGATTATTTGTTAAATGCTTTCCAACGTATATGCACTGTGACTTCTTCGCGGTCGTGATACAAGTGCTTCACTTGATAATCAAAGGCATCTTCACCTAGGCGTTGCGTCATCATATCCAAACACTCTTTCACGGCATAATAACGGCGCTTCATCGGCAATTTAAGATTAAAAATAGCTTCTCGACAATAAGCTTGTTCAAGCCAGTCAGCCATTAGTTTTGCCACCCGATGCGGTTTTTCAATCATATCGCATACTAACCAGTGCACATGAGTATGCTCAGGGTATTTCACTTTTTTGCCCTGCTCATTTTTACCCGTTAACCAAGTAAGGTTACGAATAAAAGGTTGGAATTTAAAACCATCGTCGGCGTAATACTTTACCTGACCGGTATCCATCAACGACTGCGCGATTTGGCCATTATCAACGGCGGCGACAAACATACCACGGCGCACCAACTGGTAAGTCCAGCCACCCGGACAGGCCCCTAAATCGACCGCTTTCATGCCTGGCGCTAAGCGAGTCTCTTGCTCTTCTTTAGGAATAAAGAGCTGGATTGCTTCATCTAGTTTCAAAGTTGAACGACTGGGCGCGGCATTTGGAAATTTAAGCCGCGCGATGCCCATGTAAAAGGGTGAGCTGTTATAGGTGATAGAGTAACCTAAGTACGCGGTTTTATTATCCAAAAAGCACAAATGATAACGCGGTTTACGCCCCTGCTCTTTCGCAGTAATTTTATTGGCTTTACGCAACGCAGCACGTAGCGGCACTGTAAACTTACGACAAAAAGTCAGCAGCGGCTTGGTTTCATCTCCCTCTGGGGTTTCCACCCAAACATCGCCACCTAAAGGTAAAGATTGCGCGGCAGCCAAGATCGGTGTGATCCGATCATTAACATCCATACCTGACACTAGCTCGGAAACAGCAATCATTTGACGAGCAAACACCAAGCGGAAAAAATTAAGTTGTTTTATTAATATTTCAGCATGACTAGGATCGTAGCATTCAAAATAAACATAACCAGATTGACTCTGTGTTTTCACAAAACCAAAGCAATCTAACAACGCCGCTTGATCTTGGATCTCCGCGGCGCAGTCACTTTCAAAACCGGGGCGACAGTACAGCAATAAGCCCTTCATTGTTTATTTCCTCTTAACGCTATCATGGCTAAACATAGCCAGCCTAATATAAAACTTCCACCGCCAAAGGGGGTGACGAATGCAGGCAATTTATACCCACTGAGCGCCCAATAATAAAAAGAGCCACAAAATAGAACTAACCCCACCACAAAACAGCAGCAAGCGTAATATGATAACCGATAACGGCCATCCTGTTGGATAAAAAGTGAGATAACCGCACACGCTAAAATGGCCAGAGTATGATAAAAGTGATACTGCAACGCCATTTGTACATAACTAAATAGCTGCGCATCAAGTTTGCCACTTAACCCATGGCTAGCATAGGCACCAAAGCCAACAGCAAACGCGCCACTTAAGCCCGCCAATAAAAACATCACTCTCGTGCCCAGCATATTACTTTCCTTCAAGGTTACAGCTTAAAATAAATTCACTGACTAGCGTGATCGCCTGCTGCATATGTTGCTCATAACTGTAGCCAGCGCTTTTTCTCGGTTTAAAGCTGTGATCGCCATCAGCCAGAAAATGCAGCTGGATCGAAGGCGATAAATCATAATCTTTCACTTCTGCTTCACTGCCCATGGTATCGCGATCGCCTTGGATTAATAAACACGGTTTATTTAAGCTGGCTAAATGTTCACCTTTAAGTCGCTCAGGCTTACCTACAGGGTGAAACGGAAACCCCAAACAGACACCAGCGGACACCTCTGGCTCGGCTAATAAATGGCTTGCGATACGCCCGCCCATGGACTTACCGCCAATAACTAAGCGTTCGCCAGTGAAATCGTTCAACACCTCTTTAAAGGCTGCTAACAAGACTGGCGCTTTATTGGGGGGTAAGCGGCGCTCTTCTGCTAACATTCGCTGCATATAAGGAAAGTTAAAGCGCACCACCTTAATCCCTTGCGCAGCAATGCCTTCGGCCATGGTTGCCATAAAAGGATGCGCCATACCGGCGCCTGCACCATGGGCAAAAATAAAGGTATGAGAAGCGTCTGTTGGGCCGTCGATCATGTACTCATTCATCAGTGATGCTCTCTATTAAGTTGACGGGATTTATTGCGTTTCAATAATGCCATCCAATTCTTTTTCTTCTTGCTCAACCAGATTGATCATCCAGTCACGAAAGGCTGCCACTTTTCCTAACTCGGCTTGGCTTTCCTCACACACTAAATAATGGCATTTCTTACTCACTAAAACTTCACTAAATGGGCACACTAAACGCCCAGCATCAAGCTCAGGCTTAGCTAACACATTATGACCAAGGGCAATGCCCTGGCCATGAATAGCAGCTTGTAACACCATTGAAGAGTGACTAAAAATCGGCCCTTGATTCACATTCGGGGATTGCAGACCCACTTGTTTCATCCAGGTTTTCCATTCTTTGCGCGACGTATCATGTAATAAAGTGTGCTGACTTAAATCCGCTAGGGTTTCTAGCTTTTTTTTGCCTTTTAATAAGGCTGGTGAACACAGTGGTAGCAAGTACTCTGCGTGTAACTTATGGCAACGTAAATTAGGCCAATGACCACGACCATAATAGATAGCGAGGTCGACCCCTTCACGCAACAAACCTTCATCTTCATCCACCGCCTTGATCCTGACATCAATCTCGGGGTGCTGCTCACTGAATTTTACGAGCCTTGGTACGAGCCACTGAATGGCAAAGCTCGGCTGCAAACTAACAGTAAGTGAACCAGTAGCCGTGCGCGCCAATAACTTCTCTGTAGCGCCAGCTAAACTTGAGAATATTTCTTTTAAATCTAAAAAGTAACTTTGCCCTTCTTCGGTCAAGCGTAATGCGCGGTTACGGCGCTGAAATAACTTTAGCCCTAAGTGCGCTTCTAATGCTTTTATTTGGTGACTCACCGCTGCTTGCGTGACAAATAGCTCATTAGCGGCACGGGTAAAACTCAGATGGCGAGCAGCCGACTCAAAGGTTTTTAGAGCATTGAGCGGCGGTAATCGATTAAGCATCCACATTCCATTAGAAAAACTAATGCCAAATATTATAAATTGTCGTTTGTTGTATCACCAGCGAAAGACTATATTTCTTTACGCAACAAAGGCTATATGTAAAAAGCAGTGTTTTTCTCTATGCTCTCGCCTTGTATTTTGTAACATATATTTTACAAAATGCCTTACTATAGCTAATGGTTTGCAATGTTGTGTTTGCAATCATAGGTCATTCTATGAAAGGTTATATTATGTCGTGGCCAATGCCGGTAATTTAGCCTTCTTCTGTTTAGCTACAGTTAAACGCTGCCTACTTAGGTGGCGTTTTTTTTATGGCTCTTTTTTACCGAGTGAGCAATAAAAAAGGCTGCACTAGGCAGCCTCTTAAAGAGTTCTCAAGCCAACCGACTTACGCCGTCTCAATTTTGCTAAAGCTCTTCACTAATTCATCCATTTGTTTAACTTGAGTCAGAAATGGCTCAAGCTTATCAAGTGGCAGTGCACAAGGACCGTCACATTTTGCGTTGTCAGGATCAGGGTGTGATTCCAAAAATAATCCCCCTAGGCCTTGTGACATACCTGCCAAGGCTAGATCAACGGTTTGACCACGACGACCATCAGCACTGTCAGCTCGACCACCTGGCTTTTGCAGGGCATGAGTAACATCAAAAATAACCGGATATTGAGTTTCTTTCATGATGCCAAAGCCCAACATATCAACCACTAAGTTGTTATAGCCAAAGCTAGTGCCGCGCTCACATAAAATCAGGCGTTCATTACCTGCTTCTTCAAACTTAGTCAGTATATGAGCCATTTCATGAGGCGCTAAAAACTGCGCTTTTTTAATATTGATGGCAGCTTTGGTTTTTGCCATCGCGGCCACCAAATCAGTTTGGCGACTCAAAAATGCGGGCAGTTGGATCACATCCACCACTTCAGCAGCAGGCGCAGCTTGATAAGGTTCATGAACATCAGTGATCACTGGAATGTTGAAGGTTTGCTTGATCTCTTCAAATATTTTTAACCCTGCATCTAAACCTGGACCACGGTAACTATTAATTGAAGAGCGGTTAGCTTTATCAAATGAGGCCTTAAACACGTAAGGAATGTTTAGCTTTTGGGTCACTTCAACATAGGTTTCAGCCATTTTCATCGCCAGATCGCGCGACTCCAGCACATTCATGCCACCAAAAAGAACAAAAGGAAGCGAGTTACCCACTTGTACATCGCCAATTGAAATAATTTTTTGACTCATAGTTAATCCTTAATTCAGACTTAATGCATAACCGTTTGGGAGTGATCCATTTGCTCTATTTTTAGCTTAAGCAGACCGATTGACGGATCATTAGGACACTTATCAATAAAATAGTTGAAGTCATCAACCGCGACATTAAAACAATCTAACTCATGAAAAATAAAGCCACGGTCGCGCACTTCAAATGGGTCACCGGGCGCTAAACGTAACAAAATATCAGAGCAGCGCAGCGCTTGATTAAATTGGTGGTCCCGCAACAATGCGCCTTTTTTAGTGTGCAATAAGCGCTTGATAATACTTTTAATATCATCAGGCTTTAAGTCTTGCTGCTTTAATCGAGCAAGATCGCCTTTAGCACCGCGCAGCTTAAGCTCCATTTGTTGCCAAGATAACGACGCACCATTAAATGGGTCGATATAGTGAAAAGTTTCATCAATATCTAATCGAACCAAAAAATGACCGGGAAAACAAATGCCGTGAGCAGTCAATCCGGATTGACGTAAAAAGTGCACCAGCAAAACCCCTAATGTTAACGGGGTTCCCTTGCGGTTTAAGATGCCTTGGCTCACTTGGGTGTTTTGATAATCAAAAAATTGCTGCCAATCACCAGTAAATTGCCACTGCTGATAAAAACAATCTAAAACACCTTGCCAAGGTTGTCCTTTGTTGCCACCAAACTCAGACGACGAGCCAGCTAAATAATCCTCAAGTTGAGCTGACAATTGCGCCAACTCAGCTTCTACCTTGGCCATATCGAGCTCATCAAGCTCTTGCTCGATCATCAATGCCATATCGAGCAAGCTCACTTCTGGCATGTCTTTTTCGATCAACTTAACCACCTTATCCCAACAACATAGGCTGATGCTTTATGGCCAAATGGGCCATGTAGCCAATCCAACTGATAGCGCCTATAAAAGCAAACACTTTCATACTTTTAGTGCGGCCACCTTTTAAGGCCATATATTGCAGCACCAGTACCGCCACAAATGCCAACACTTTTTCAGTCAGCCAAACATGTTCTACTGTGAAAGGCATAAAGCCCGTGACCGCAATCAAGCCGACACCGGTGATAACTAGGCCGGTAAGTGATGCCATATAAGCGCCGATAACCGCTTTGTTAGCCGCAAAACGGCTTGCGGTAAGCACCAATACAAAGCGTGCAATAAACAGTAAAACTGTTAATCCAATGAATAAAAAGTGACTGTGTTTAAATGCCATATACATGATCAGGGATTCCATTTTCCTAATGTAATGCGATCGTTACCACCGTAATCTTGTACCGTGTGCACGTCGCAATAACCATTTTGAGTTAATAAATTTCGTACGGCTTCGCCTTGGGCAAATCCATGCTCCATGATTAGCCAAGCGTTGGCTAATAAATATTCTGTTGCTTGCGTGGCAATAAAAGCTAAATCCGCTAAGCCTTTTTCTTTCGCCACTAATGCCGACAGCGGCTCAAATCGAACATCTCCTGCAGTGAGGTGATGATCGTCCTCATCGATATACGGCGGATTCGAGACGATCAGAGCAAACTTTTGCCCAGCGACAGGCTCAAACCAACTGCCTTGCTTAAATTGCGCATTATTAAGTTGTAAGTTGTTGCCATTACGCAGCGCTAATTCCACCGCCTCAGATTTAACATCAACCCCGGTCACCGTAACATGAGGCCACTCAGAAGCTAATGCTAAGGCAATGGCGCCAGTACCTGTGCCCAAATCCAACGCGCCCGCTTGCGCAAGCATTGGGTGTGCGGATGCCAACGCGAGCGCCTGCTCAACTAATACCTCGGTATCAGGACGCGGGATCAATGTGGACGCATTGACAATCAAAGGCAAGGACCAAAATTCCCGTTGGCGCACAATATGTGCCACCGGCTCACCTTGCACACGCCGCGCAACTAGCTCAACAAATACGGCTTGTTGCTGCACGGTTATCGTTCGTTCCGGCCAGGTGTATAAATAACTGTCTGGCTTTTCAAGGGCAAAACAAAGCAAAACCCGCACATCAAGTGCGGGAGAGTCCGAATCAATTAATTGCGTTTGGCCCCAGTGAAGTGCCGCGGCAATGGTCAATAAGGGATCAGTCATTCTCTGCCAGTGCCGCCAGTTGGTCAGCTTGGTATTCTTGTAAAATAGGCTCAATCAAGGCATTCAAATCCCCTTCCATCACCTCATTTAAGCGATAAATGGTCAGGTTGATACGATGATCTGATACCCGACCTTGCGGGTAGTTATAAGTACGGATACGCTCTGAGCGATCGCCACTGGCCACTAGGCTACGACGCATACTTTGCTCTTCCGCTTGACGTTTATCATCAATCGCTGCTTGTAACCGCGATTGCAACACACTCATCGCCCGGGCACGGTTTTTATGTTGTGAGCGCTGGTCTTGACATTCAACCACCATACCTGTTGGTAAATGGGTAATCCGAATTGCAGAATCCGTTTTGTTAACGTGCTGACCACCTGCGCCTGATGCGCGAAAGGTATCAATTTTTAAATCCGCCGGGTTAATGTCAATGGCTTCAGACTCAGGTACTTCAGGCAGTACCGCCACCGTACAAGCTGAGGTATGAATACGACCTTGTGATTCCGTTTCAGGGACACGCTGTACGCGGTGGCCACCTGATTCGAACTTCATCACGCCATAAACGGATTCACCTTCCATTTTAGCGATGATTTCTTTATAACCACCTTGGTCGCTTTCGTTCATGTTGACGATGCTCACTCGCCAGCCGCGTTTTTCAGCATATTTACTGTACATGCGGTATAAGTCACCCGCAAAAATCGCCGCTTCATCGCCACCGGCACCAGCACGAATTTCAATATAGCAATCGCTGTCATCATTGGGGTCGCGTGGCAGTAACAGAATTTCCAGCTCGGCAGTCATCGCCGCCAACGCTTCTTTAGCGCTCGTCACTTCCTCTTCTGCCATCTCACGCATGTCAGGGTCGTCATCTAACAACATTTCTTGCGCCGAGGCATAGTCTGCAACCGCTTGCGTGTAAGCATCAAAACATTTCACTACCGTTTCAAGCTGTGAGTACTCTTTGTTCAATGCTCTAAATTGATCTTGGTTTGAAATCACATCAGGCTCGCTCATTAACGCCTGAACTTCTTCATAACGCTCTTTCAAGCCTTCCAATTTTGAAATAATGGACGGTTTCATTGCTACTCCGGGCCTTGGCCCTTAATTAGTATTTATTTATGTCTTGGCCAGTAATAAGACCAAGTGATTCAGAGCAAGCCTTAGCGTTCTCTGAATACGTATTCGTTTAATCTTGGTGAGTGCTTAAGCCAAGGCTATGGCATAAGGTCTCAAGTTTGTCCTGCTGGCCTTTGCGTGCCATTTCCGTAAGGGACACAGTCGGCTGATGAATTAACTTATTGGTTAACTTGAATCCTAATTCTCGGATCACCGCTTCTACATCCCCGCCTTGTTGTAATTTAGCCAAGGCTTGGCTAACACAAAGATCGCGAGTTTGTTCGCTGCGCTGGCGGTACTCTCGAATATGATTAACCGACTGCAAAGAGGCCAGCCAAGCCATAAACTCTTTGCTGCGTGCAGTGACGATTCGCTCGGCATCCACCGCCGCTTTTTGCCGCGCTTCCATATTTTGTTCTATGATACCTTGTAAATCGTCCACAGTATAAAGATAAGCATCGTTAAGCTCTGCTACTTCACTTTCAATGTCACGAGGGACAGCAATGTCGACCAGTAACATAGGTTGATGCTTGCGCTGCTTCAATGCTGTTTCCACCGCCCCTTTTCCTAAAATAGGCAAAGGCGCCGCGGTAGAGCTAATAACAATATCGGCCTGCGGTAAATATTGTGGAATATCACCTAACGTGATTGCCTTAGCGCCAAATTGTTCGGACAGTAACTCAGCCCGCTCTATGGTGCGGTTGGCAACAAACATTTTCGCCACATTTTGCTCTACCAAGTGCTTAGCTGCGAGCTCAATGGTTTCGCCTGCACCAATTAACAGCACCTTAGTGTCCGACAGCTCAGAAAAAATTTGCTTAGATAAATTAACGGCCGCATACGCCACAGAGACGGCATTGGCGCCAATATCCGTTTGCGAGCGGATTTGTTTCGCCACCGCAAAGGTATGTTGAAACAACTTATCAAGAATGCGAAAAACCGCGCCAACTTCACGAGACACACCATAAGCTTGTTTAATTTGCCCGAGAATTTGTGGCTCGCCCAGCACTAACGAATCTAAACCGCTGGAAACACGGATCAAGTGGGCAATCGCTTGCTCTTGTTTGTAAATATACAAATAAGGCCTAAGCTCTGCTTTATCAATATGATGAAATTGACATAACCAATCTAATAGCTGCTCTTCATGGCCGGACTCAATATGGCCATATAACTCAGTGCGGTTACAGGTCGATACGATGACCAGTTCATGCAATGGTTCAATGGTTAACGCTTGTTGATGGGCACTCGCCATCGCATCTGGTGCAAAGGCAAGCTTTTCCCTTAGCGCAACAGAAGCCGTTTTATGGTTTATTCCCAAAGCAAACAGTGTCATCTAAATCACTTTATAATTCGCGAGGGCGCAATTTTACGGAAAACTCCCCGTTAATAAAAGGGATTGCTGACTGGTTTTGCTTACTTGGCCTAGCTATACTGGTCCCGCACTTCAAAAAGGGATCAAAATTGAATCAATTACGCTTTTACTTATGCTTTATTATCATGGGCTTGTCAGGTTGCTCCTTGCTTCAGCCGACATCAAAAGAACCGTTACCAGAATTTGCTCAACAAACCCAATTAGCCGAGCTTGACCATTGGCAGATAAAAGGGAAGTTGGCTATTCGCCAAGCAAAACAGAAACCCGTGGCCCTTGATATGCACTGGCAACAGCAAGGAGAACAGTTTCACATTACCTTCACCAAGCTGTTCAAAACCGTGTTAGAAGTCAAGCAGGATAAATTTGGCGCTTGGCTTCGCGACAACAATGGTGAAGAGCACTATGCCGCTGATGCGCAGTTATTGATCCAACATTTAACTGGATGGGTGTTGCCGTTGAATCAAATGCAACAATGGGTAAAAGGCGTCCCCCTTGACGCCACTGCGCAGTTCGATGATCAAGGCAATGTTATTAATATCGATGCCATAGTAGAGCAGCAACCTTGGCACCTCACTTTAGCGGGACACACGCAAAGCCAAGGCCTAACGTTACCGAGCAATCTTAGCCTTAAAAACAATGACAACTTACTGAAACTGAAAATATATGAGTGGACCTTTGAACAACCTTGAGCCAATACGCTGGCCCGCGCCCGCTAAGTTAAACTTATTTTTATATATTAATGGCCAACGCCCTGATGGCTATCACGAATTGCAAACACTGTTTCAATTTGTTGAAAAGGCAGATTATTTAACGATTCAAGCCAATCAAACTGGCCATATCAGTATTGCGCCTGAGAGTGAGATTAAGCTTGAAGATAATCTCATTTATAAAGCAGCTCGCGCATTACAACAATTCAGTGGCACCCCATTTGGCGCGCATATTGACGTTGAAAAAAACTTACCCATGGGTGGTGGCTTGGGCGGCGGGTCTTCCGATGCCGCAACCACCTTAGTGGCACTGAATCAGCAATGGCAGTTAAATTACAGCAATGACATATTAGCTGACATCGGGGTTAAATTAGGCGCAGATGTGCCGATTTTTATTCACGGCCGTACCGCGATTGCAGAAGGTGTCGGCGAGAAACTGACCAGTGTCGAGGTTGCCGAGCCTTGGTATGTTATCGCCGTGCCGCCGGTGCACGTTGCCACCGTCAATGTATTTACCCATAAAGAGCTAATTCGACACACCCCTAAACGCGCCATAGACCAGTTATTACAGGGTTCTTGGCATAATGATTGTGAGCCTTTAGTTAAAAAACAATATCCCGAGGTTGCCAAGGCAATTGACGCCTTGATAGAATACGCGCCGTCGAGATTGACGGGAACGGGCGCATGTGTTTTTGCGACTTGCAATAACCAGCAGCACGCCCAATCAATTTTAGACGCTTGCCCTGCGTGGCTGAACGGATTTGTAACGCAGGGAAGTAATGAGTCTGCTTTATATAAGCAGTTGAAATTGCGAAATAAAAAATAAATCGTCGATATTGTTTTACGCGATTTAAACATCGCTAAAACGTCCAGCGTAAGCTGGTATCACTCTAAACAGGAAGCAACCTGAGGTTCCCCACCGTGCCTGACATGAAGCTGTTCACTGGTAATGCGACGCCAGAACTTGCCCAGAAGATCGCTGACCGCCTTTTCACTAAACTTGGTAGTGCCGAAGTCGGTACTTTCAGCGACGGAGAAATTAGCGTACAAATTAACGAAAATGTACGTGGCGGCGATATCTTTATTATCCAATCTACTTGTGCGCCAACCAACGACAATCTAATGGAATTGATCGTTATGATTGATGCACTGCGTCGTGCATCTGCTGGTCGTATTACAGCTGTTATCCCTTACTTTGGTTACGCGCGTCAAGACCGCCGTGTTCGTTCATCTCGTGTGCCAATTACCGCAAAAGTAGTGGCTGACTTCCTTTCTAGCGTAGGTGTTGACCGCGTGATGACTGTGGACTTACACGCTGAACAAATTCAAGGCTTCTTTGATGTACCAGTAGACAACGTATTTGGTAGCCCTGTGCTACTTGAAGATATGTTAAACAAAAAACTGGTTAACCCGGTTGTTGTTTCCCCGGACATCGGTGGCGTAGTGCGTGCTCGTGCGCATGCTAAGTTACTTGATGATGCAGATCTTGCTATCATTGATAAGCGCCGTCCAAAAGCCAACGTGGCTCAAGTAATGCACCTTATTGGTGAAGTTGAAGGCCGTGATTGTATTATTGTTGATGATATGATCGATACGGGTGGCACGTTATGCCAAGCAGCAAAAGCATTGAAAGACCGTGGTGCTAAACGTGTATTTGCATACGCAACTCACGCGGTATTCTCTGGTAATGCAGCGAAAAACATTGCTGAATCAGTAATTGATGAAGTGATAGTTACTGACTCTATTCCACTTTCACCAGAAATGGCGAAACTGGATAAAGTGACGCAACTAACACTCAGTGCGATGCTGGCTGAAGCGATCCGTCGCGTCAGTAACGAAGAGTCAATCTCGGCGATGTTCCATCACTAAGTTAAACAAATTTTCACCCTAACTGACATTAACTGCAGTTAGTGTAAAAAACAGTTTGAGAAAAAGGCGCTGCCACGTTAACATGGCGCGCCTTTTTTTTATGGCGTTTTTAGGCTGGTCGCAAGCCTAGAAGCAATTATTATTTATTGGAGAAATACTATGTCAACTATCACTCTTAACGCTGAAGTGCGTGCAGATTTAGGGAAAGGTGCGAGCCGCCGCCTACGTCACGCAGATAAAGTACCAGCGATCCTTTACGGAGCAGGTCAAGAAGCAGTATCACTAACTTTGTCTCACAACTCAGTGATCAAAGTAAACGATGTAGAAGCTTTTTACACTAGCGTTATCACGCTAAATGTTGACGGTAAAGAAGTACAAGCAGTACTAAAAGACATCCAACGTCACCCGTTCAAGCCAAAAATCCAACACTTAGATTTCTTACGTGTTGATGCTACACAAAAACTACAAACTGTATTGCCACTTCACTTTATCAACGAAGACACAGCGGCATCAGTTAAAGCGGGCGGCGTGTTAGCTAAAACTGCACACGAAGTTGAAGTTAGCTGTCTACCTGGCGCACTACCTGAGTTCATCGAAGTTGATGTTAACGAGATTGAACTAGGCCAAACTATTCACATTTCAGATCTAAAACTACCTGAAGGCGTTGAATCAGTTGAACTAGCTAAAGGTGCAGACCACGACCAGGCCGTTGCTACTGTAGCAACAGCTAAAGGCGCGGCGAGCGCAGAAGAGGAAGCTGCTGAATAATCGTGACGACGAATATTAAGTTGCTTGTGGGCCTGGCTAATCCAGGCCCCGAATATCAACACACTCGACATAACGCTGGCGCTTGGTTTATTGAAGAACTCGCGCGATACCATCATACCCAACTCAAACCGGAAGCTAAGTTCTTTGGCTTAACGGGTCGTATTCAGCTCGAAAACCAAGATATCCGCCTACTTATTCCCACTACGTTTATGAATCTCAGCGGCAAAGCGATTGTTGCCATGGCTAACTTTTATCGCGTCGCACCCGAAGAAATCTTAGTGGCACATGATGAAATGGACATGCCTCCAGGGGTGGCCAAATTTAAATTAGGTGGTGGTCATGGCGGTCATAACGGATTACGCGATACCATCAATAAGTTGGGCAATAATAAAAATTTTTATCGTTTACGAATTGGCATTGGTCATCCCGGTCATAAAGACAAAGTAACCGGCTATGTATTAGGGAAAGCGCCAATACATGAGCAAGCTTTGATAGAGAGCGTGGTTGATGAAGCGGTTCGGACAACGAATATACTGGCAAAAGACGGCATTGCGAAAGCGATGAATCGACTTCACAGCTTCAAAGCAGAATAATTTAAGGTAAACACTCATGGGTTTTAAATGTGGCATCGTTGGTCTTCCTAATGTAGGTAAATCAACTCTTTTTAATGCATTAACACAAGCAGGCATCGAAGCGGCTAACTTTCCTTTTTGTACGATTGAGCCAAACACAGGCGTTGTACCTGTGCCTGACTTACGCCTTGACGCCCTATCTGAGATCGTAAAGCCACAACGCGTGATCCCAACATCAATGGAATTTGTTGATATTGCGGGCCTCGTCGCTGGTGCATCGAAAGGCGAAGGCTTAGGTAATAAGTTTCTTGCTAACATTCGTGAAACAGATGCCATTGGCCATGTTGTACGTTGCTTTGAGAATGACAATATTGTTCATGTTACGGGTAAAGTAGACCCAGCTGATGATATCGATACTATCAATACTGAATTAGCCCTAGCTGATTTAGACAGCTGTGAAAAAGCCTTGATCCGCGTAGCGAAAAAAGCCAAAGGCGGCGACCAAGATGCTAAATTTGAAATCACCGTGCTTGAAAAAATTAAGGCGCACCTTGAAGAAGGTGAAATGATCCGTAGCCTAGGCCTAGAAAAAGAAGAAACAGCTGCCGTTGCGTACATGAACTTCCTCACAGGTAAGCCCACCATGTACATCGCTAACGTCAATGATGATGGCTTTGAAAACAACCCTTACCTAGATATCGTTAGAGCCATTGCAGAAAAAGAAAATGCCGTTGTGGTAGCAGTGTGCGCTGAAATCGAAAATGAAATCGCTGAGCTAGACGAAGACGAGAAAAAAGAGTTCATGGATGAGATGGGCCTAGAAGAGCCTGGTCTAAACCGCGTTATTCGCAGCGGCTATGAGCTATTAGAGCTGCAAACCTACTTTACTGCAGGTGTAAAAGAAGTGCGCGCTTGGACCTTCCCGAAAGGCTCTACCGCGCCGCAGGCTGCTGGTAAGATCCATACCGACTTTGAAAAAGGCTTTATCCGCGCAGAAATTATTGGCTACGACGATTACATCCAATTTAAGGGTGAGTCAGGCGCCAAAGAAGCAGGTAAATGGCGCCAAGAAGGTAAAACGTACGTCGTTAAAGATGGTGACGTAATTCACTTTTTGTTTAACGTGTAAATAGCAATAAGCCGAACTATCAAGCCTCGCACTGCGAGGCTTTTTTGTATCTGGAATAAACCGATTAACAAATCACCAAACTGGCAGGCTAGCGTTTAATTTATAAGCACACAGAAGAAAACTCGCTTTTTTTTACTAAAAAACTATTGACGCTTAGCGCCAGTATCAGCATAATGCGCCCCGCAACGACGAACAGGGCTTCAAAACCTTGAACGAAATAGCATGGCTACATAGCTCAGCTGGTTAGAGCACATCACTCATAATGATGGGGTCCCAAGTTCAAATCTCGGTGTAGCCACCAATTTTCTTCTAGCCTAGGCAAAAAGAAAGATGCGGAAGTGGTGAAATTGGTAGACACGCTAGATTTAGGTTCTAGTGCCGCAAGGTGTGAGAGTTCAAGTCTCTCCTTCCGCACCATTTATTAGAAGCTAAGCTTTTAATAAACATCAAAGTAAATAACTTTGATCCGTGTGAGATTATTACACGTAAAACTCAAAAATAGGGATATCGCCAAGCGGTAAGGCACCGGGTTTTGATCTCGGCATTCTGAGGTTCAAATCCTCATATCCCTGCCAAATTCTGATTAAATGATTAATATCATTAAATCAAAAACGTACAACAGGGATATCGCCAAGCGGTAAGGCACCGGGTTTTGATCTCGGCATTCTGAGGTTCAAATCCTCATATCCCTGCCAATTTATTCTGAGAGTTCACTTTCAGACTAAAGCAAAAAAGAATGGCTACATAGCTCAGCTGGTTAGAGCACATCACTCATAATGATGGGGTCCCAAGTTCAAATCTCGGTGTAGCCACCATTCTTTCTTTGCACTGCGGAAGTGGTGAAATTGGTAGACACGCTAGATTTAGGTTCTAGTGCCGCAAGGTGTGAGAGTTCAAGTCTCTCCTTCCGCACCATTTAGTGTCACCCTCTAAAGCTTATCTATAGCCAGCTTCAGCATATTTCAGTCACATCAAAAATCATCTTAGCGTTTTATATACCCAATCAACTCATTTTTTATTTCAAAACAACGACAGACCTTATAGGCCCATCGCGTACTTCATCACTTTATTTTTTATTGGCCCTGAATGTTGCGCCAAGGTAAGTCCTAATTCACGCAGTGACTTAATCCCAGGCAACCGACTACTAAAGCCTTTATAAAACACATCCATTGCCGTTTGCATCAGTAAATTGTCACCACGGCGTTGTTGTTGATAAGCCGCTAATGCTTGTTTTTTATCAGATGGCGATGCCAATGTACTCGCATTTACTACGCCCACTAAAGCGACCACATCTTTAAAGCCAAGGTTAACCCCCTGCCCTGCTAATGGGTTGATGGTATGAGCGGCATCCCCAATCAACACCACACTATCAGCATAATAAGCTTGGGCATGTTGGCGAGTTAATGGAAATGCGGCGGCTTGTAACACTTCAAAATCAAAATCTAGTTGCGCAAACTCAGCTAAAATTGCTTTTTTTAGTTCTGGTTTAGAAAGCTGAGATAAACGACGAATATCTGCTGTTTGATGATACCAAGCTAACGACGCTTGATTTCCAGCTAGGGGTAAAAATGCTCTTGGTCCAGTGGGAACAAATTCTTGCCAAGTTATATCTTGCTGGGCCTGTGCCATCTCAATGTTAATCAGCATACATTGCTGGCGATAATCCCAAGCCGTCAAGCCAATACCGGCATGTTGACGGCAAAAAGACTGCCCGCCATCGGCAGCTATCAGCAGTTGAGTGTGCCATTGCTCACCACTCGCCAGTGTCACTTCTACTCCAGCGCTATTATTTTCAAAGCGCAGAATTTGTTCTGGGTTAAGTACTGTTATCGATGGCTGCTCTGCCATGGCTTGCCATAATGCCGTTTGCACCACGTTATTTTCCACGATATAGCCTAGTACATCAGCGCCAATATCACTGGCATTAAAGGTGAGCGCCTTGCCACCTTGCTGCTGCGTCGACAAACGTCGATAGGGGCACAAACGCATACTGGCTATGGCATCCCACCCCCCAGCTTGCTGTAATAAAGACTGGCTGGCCGCGCTTAGCGCCGACACACGTAAATCCATCACTTGCTCAGGAGCAAAGCTCGGCGCGGTTGCCGCTTCCACCAAGGTCACTTGAATACCTTGCTTGGCCAGCATCAAGGCGGTTGTCGCCCCCACCATGCCGCCACCATTAATCATCACTTGAGTCGTCTTCATCACAGCCTCTGACACTGTCTCAACTTTATTATTTGGCGCTATCTTAACGAAAATAAGCGCTTGCATAAATGCGTAAGATCGCCCTGCATACTTTTTACACTTATCAGCTAGCAAGGCCAGACCGAAATCAGTAGAATGTGTCCTCTTTTTTAGTTGTCCAGTTGATAGAGCAGTTGCAGCACATGAGCAAAAAACTTCATATAAAAACTTGGGGCTGTCAGATGAATGAATATGATTCATCAAAAATGGCAGATCTATTAGACGCCACCCATGGTTACACCTTAACGGAAGAGCCAGCCGAGGCGGATGTATTGCTACTCAATACCTGCTCAATTCGTGAAAAAGCCCAAGAAAAAGTATTCCACCAACTTGGTCGCTGGAAAAATCTAAAAGAAGCAAAGCCCGGCTTAGTGATTGGGGTTGGCGGTTGTGTCGCCTCGCAAGAAGGTAAGGCCATTCGTGAGCGTGCGCCATACGTAGACATCGTATTTGGTCCACAGACCTTACATCGCCTACCTGAAATGATTAAGAAAGTGCAAACCGAAGACAACTCGTCGGTGGTGGATGTCTCTTTTCCTGAAATTGAAAAATTTGACCGCTTGCCAGAGCCGAGAGCGGAAGGGGCCAGCGCATTTGTTTCAATTATGGAAGGCTGCTCGAAATACTGTACTTTCTGCGTGGTGCCTTATACCCGCGGTGAAGAAGTCAGTCGTCCTCTTGATGACGTACTGTACGAAATCGCGCAATTAGCCGAACAAGGCGTGCGTGAAGTCAACTTACTCGGTCAAAACGTAAACGCGTATCGCGGCGCGACGTTTGATGACCAAATTTGTAGCTTTGCAGAATTACTGCGTTACGTTGCCGCTATTGACGGCATTGATCGCATTCGTTACACCACCAGTCATCCGATTGAGTTCACTGATGATATCGTAGAAGTGTATGCCGACACCCCTGAGGTCGTCAGCTTTTTACACCTACCGGTGCAAAGTGGCGCCGACCGTATCTTAAACTTGATGAAGCGTGGTCATACTGCTATCGAGTACAAATCGACTATTCGTAAGTTGCGTAAAGCGCGCCCTGATATCACTATCAGCTCTGACTTCATCATTGGCTTCCCTGGCGAAACTCAAGAAGACTTTGAGCAAACCATGAAGCTGATTAGCGATGTAAACTTTGATCACAGCTTTAGCTTTATTTACAGTGCCCGTCCCGGTACCCCTGCCGCCGACTTACCTGATGATGTGTCAGAAGACGAGAAAAAGCAGCGTCTTTATATTTTGCAAGATCGCATCAACCAGCAAGCGATGCAAATTAGCCGCCAAATGCTGAATACCACGCAACGCATTTTGGTTGAAGGACCATCGAAAAAGAATCCATTAGAGCTGCGTGGTCGTACTGAGAACAACCGCGTGGTTAACTTCGAAGCGTCGCACAAGTTCATAGGTCAATTTGTTGATGTCAACATCGTCGACGTATACGCTAACTCATTACGCGGTGAATTTATTCGCGGTGAAGACGAAATGAATCTTCGTGAATCGATTCGCCCCGCCGACATTATTCGTAAAAACCCAAACCACACAGACCATTTAGGTGTGGGTTCTTTTACACCAAATTAGAGAGTTAATATTGAGCACTACACTAGAAAAAATTGAATTTGCCTTAGCCCCCGCTGATCCTGAGCGCCTCGCTAACCTTTGTGGCCCGTTTGATGACAACATTAAACAAATTGAGCGCCGTTTAGGGGTTGAGATTACTTATCGCAACCACGACGTTAAAGTCGTGGGCAAGGCGCTAAATGCCAATGCAGCCCGTACTATTATCAAGCAACTTTATATTGAGACTCAGCCGGTAAAAGGCAAAGCCGCCGATATCTTGCCTGATCAAGTGCACTTAGCAATTCAAGAGTCAAAAGTGTTAGAGCAAGGCGCCCACGAACAAGCGTCTTTTCATAAAACCATTAATATCAAAACCAAACGTGGTGTGGTTAAGCCTCGTGGTGAAAACCAAACTAACTACGTGACTAATATTTTAACTAATGACATTAGTTTTGGTATTGGTCCTGCGGGCACCGGTAAAACCTACCTTGCTGTTGCTTGCGCAGTTGATGCGCTAGAGCGCCAAGAAGTTCGCCGTATTTTGCTCACTCGCCCCGCGGTAGAAGCGGGTGAAAAATTGGGCTTTTTACCGGGTGATTTATCACAAAAGGTCGATCCCTACTTGCGCCCTTTATATGACGCACTATTTGAAATGCTCGGCTTTGAAAAAGTAGAGCGTTTAATTGAGCGTAACGTGATTGAAATCGCTCCCCTCGCCTATATGCGTGGCCGCACCCTCAATGATGCCTTCGTTATTTTAGATGAAAGCCAAAATACCACCGTTGAACAAATGAAAATGTTCTTAACTCGTATCGGTTTTAATACCAAAGCGGTGGTCACGGGTGACATTACGCAAGTAGACTTGCCGCGTCATATTAAATCAGGCCTGCGCCACGCCATTGAAGTACTGCCGAACGTAGAAGAAATTGGCTTCAGCTTTTTCCAAGCAGAAGACGTAGTGCGTCATCCTGTTGTCGCAAGAATCGTGCAAGCTTATGAAGCTTTTGAGCAGCATGAGCAAGCCCAAGAGCTCGCCATTAAACGCAAGCGTGAAGCAGCAAGAGCAGCTAAGGCGGAGGAAAATCATGGCAGTGATTCTTGATTTACAACTGGCTTGTAACGATGAAAGTCATTTACCTAGCTTCGAAAACATTGAAACTTGGCTAAATGCCACCATATCGTTAGAAGAGGCCGAGCTGACGGTTAGAATTGTTGACAATCAAGAGAGCCAACAACTAAATTGTGACTATCGTGGAAAAGATAAACCAACCAACGTGTTATCTTTTCCCTTTGAAGCGCCGCCAGGCATCGAATTACCGTTACTTGGCGACCTTATAGTTTGTAAACAAGTGGTTGAACAAGAAGCAACAGAGCAAGGTAAGCCATTGATGGCCCATTGGGCACATATGCTAGTTCACGGTAGCTTACACTTGCTAGGTTATGACCATATTGATGATGACGAAGCCGAAGAAATGGAAGGATTAGAAACCCAGATCATGCAACAACTTGGTTTTGTCGACCCCTATATTAGTGAAAAGGAAGAAAAATAAGCATGAGTGACGATATTCCCCAGCCCAACGGTTCTGCTAAAAAGAGCTGGTTAAATAAATTCAGTCAGCTATTCCAAGCAGAACCGAAGAGTCAGGAAGATCTTGTTGGCGTTATTCAAGATGCCAACCAACGTGACTTAATTGATCAAAATACCGCTGAAATGATCGAAGGGGTATTAGATGTATCAAAAATGCGCGTAAGGGATATTATGATCCCTCGCTCACAAATGGTCACCATAGAAAAGAGCCAATCCGTAGAATCTTTTCTGCCCATCGTTATTGAATCAGCCCACTCGCGCTTTCCCGTTATCAATGAAGATAAAGATCATATCGAAGGCATTATGCTAGCCAAAGATTTGATCAGCTACGGTTTTTCTAAACAGCATGAAGACTTTTCTTTAGCTCAAATTTTGCGCCCTGCTGTGGTAGTGCCAGAAAGTAAACGTTTGGATAAACTACTGAAAGAGTTTCGCTCTGAACGTTATCACATGGCCATCGTGGTGGATGAATACGGCGGCGTGTCAGGTTTGGTCACGATTGAAGATATTTTAGAGTTGATCGTGGGTGAAATTGAAGATGAAACCGACGCAGAAGACGATAATCAGGCGGATATTCGTAAAATTAGCAAACGCCATTATTCGGTGCGCGCATTAACGCCAATTGAAGACTTTAACGATGAGTTTAAAGTTAAGTTTGCCGATGATGAGCAAGATACTATCGGTGGCATGGTCATGCATGCTTTTGGTCACTTACCCGCTCGAGGTGAAAGCATTGAAATTGATGGTTTTACTTTTAAAGTCGTTAGTGCTGATAAACGTCGCTTGATCCAGCTGCAGGTAAAGTTACCCGAGGAAGTGTCAGAGTCCTTAGCTGAGTCAGAATAATCCTTGCTATGGCTACTTACAGGTAGCCATTTTTTAAGTGAACAATAAACGTGAACAAATCCAATCCTTGGCTTCAATACCTATGCGCCTTCTTGCTAGGTAGTATCGCTCCCCTTGCATTTGCCCCCTATTCCTTATGGCCTGTTATTTTTGTTAGTTTAACGGTTTTTTTATTCCTCATTGATGGCCGCAGCGCAAAAATGGGGGCAAAACTGGGTTTCAGCTATGCCATGGGCATGTATGCCTTTGGCATCACTTGGATCCACGTCAGTATGGATTTATTTGGCGGCATGCCGGCAGTGGCTACTTGGGCACTAATGGCGCTGCTTTGCGCCTATCTCGCCATCTTTACCCTGCTCACAGGCTATGTCGCGCAACGCTTTAAAGTCTCTTTAAAGTGGCAGTATTGGCTTTTAATGCCCGTTACTTGGCTCATTTTTGATTGGCTTCGCGGCCACTTTATGACCGGTTTTCCTTGGCTTTGGCTAGGATACAGTCAAATTGATTCGCCTCTTGCAGGCTTTGCGCCCATTTTTGGCGTGCAAGGGATCACCCTCGCAATCTTATTAATTTGTGGCTCTTTGGTGATAGCCATCAAGAGCAAAACTTGGCTTTGGCCAGCAAGCTTAATTGCCGCGCTGTTCGCAGTCGGCGGTTATTTAAACAATCAAACCTTCACGCAGCCTTTGCCCGTCGCAAAAGTGGCATTAGTACAAGGCAATATCGACCAAAACTTAAAGTGGCAAGATGAACAACTTTGGCCTTCCCTAAAGCTTTACTACGAACTAAGCCAAATCCAAGAGCCACTCGATTTAATCATTTGGCCAGAATCTGCGATTGCCGCCCTCGAGCTAAATGTTGAGCCTTACTTAGTCAGGCTCAATCAAGACATGAATGACAGAGGCACCAGCTTAATTACTGGGATTATCGAGTACCGGAAAGCCGAAAAAACTTACTACAACACCCTTATCGCATTGGGCGATACGCCCCTCGAACACGATTATGAGCCTAACCACATTAATCGCTACGCCAAACATCACTTATTACCGATTGGCGAGTTTGTCCCCTTTGAAGATTGGCTGCGCCCACTTGCCCCCTACTTTGATTTACCCATGTCATCGTTCAATCGTGGCGACTATGTGCAAAGCAATTTATTAACTAAAAAGAATAAAATTGCCCCCGCAATTTGCTATGAGATAGCGTACTCTGAGCAACTTAGGCAAAACATTCTCGACGATACCAGTATGATTTTAACCGTGAGCAACGACGCTTGGTTTGGCGACTCAAATGGCCCACATCAGCATTTAGAAATTGCCCAAATGCGCGCCTTAGAATTTGGCCGTCCAGTGTTGCGCGCAACCAATACCGGCATCACCGCCTTTATCGATCATCATGGCAACATTACCTCGCGTGCCGATCAATTTAAAACCCAAGTGATCACGCAAGACGTGGTGCCCATGACCGGACAAACCCCATATGGCCGTATTGGTTCATGGCCACTTATTGTTTGGGTCTGCAGTATATTCAGCTTATGTATTTGGCGTCATTTTCGCGTTGAACAAAAAATTAGCGGATAATTCAACCTCAATTCAGCCAAAAGGTCACAAGCCTTTTTGGCTGAGCCCACTTTTCCATGCCCCTCTTTGCTATTTTTAACCAATAAACTCAAGCTCAGCGTACTCCCTTATTGTTGCCTTGCCCTTGCTACTGTATCCTATGCCGATAAATTTTAACCCTATCGATATGCGGACAAATATCATATGCAAGAGCAATACAATCCCAAGGACATAGAAACAAAAATTCAACAGCAATGGGAAACTGACAATAGTTTCAAAGTTGAAGTAGATGAAAGCAAAGAAAAGTTTTACTGCCTCTCTATGTTCCCTTACCCAAGTGGCCGACTGCATATGGGCCATGTTCGCAACTACACCTTAGGTGACGTGGTGTCACGCTACCAACGCATGCAAGGTAAAAATGTATTACAACCTATGGGTTGGGATGCGTTTGGCTTGCCTGCAGAAAATGCGGCAATCAACAATAATACCGCGCCGGCAAAGTGGACCTACGAAAATATCGAATACATGAAAACGCAATTAAAACAATTGGGTTTTGGTTACGATTGGGATCGTGAGCTAGCCACTTGTCGCCCAGAATACTATCGCTGGGAACAATGGTTCTTCACTAAGCTGTATGAAAAAGGCCTAGTGTACAAAAAAATGTCAACGGTAAACTGGGATCCAGTCGATCAAACGGTACTCGCTAACGAGCAAGTGATTGATGGTCGCGGCTGGCGCTCTGGTGCATTAGTTGAGCAAAAAGATATTCCACAATGGTTTATTAAAATTACTGACTACGCGCAAGAGCTACTTGATGACTTAGACCAACTTGATGAATGGCCTGAGCAAGTAAAAACCATGCAGCGCAACTGGATTGGTCGCTCTGAAGGCGTGGAAATGACCTTTGGCCTTGAAGGCCGTGATGACACCTTTGATATCTACACTACCCGTCCTGACACGGTCATGGGTGTGACTTATGTGGGCGTTGCTGCGCAGCACCCACTGGCGTTAGAGGCCTCGGAAAATAATCCTCAATTAGCGGCATTTATTGAAGAATGTAAAAATGCCAAAGTCGCCGAAGCTGACATGGCGACCATGGAGAAAAAAGGCTTTGATACCGGCCTTAAAGCCATTCACCCCATTACCGGTGAAACAGTGCCTGTGTATGCGGCTAACTTTGTATTAATGGGTTACGGCTCAGGTGCAGTAATGGCAGTACCGGCACATGACCAACGCGATTACGAGTTTGCTAAACAATACGGCCTATCCATTAAAGCCGTGATTAAGCCTGTTGATGGTGAATCTGATATTTCAGAGCAAGCTTATACTGAAAAAGGTATTTTGTTTAACTCTGGCGAGTTTGATGGCCTTGACTTCCAAGGCGCAGTTGATGCTATTGCCAAGCAATTAGAAAACGCAGGCAAAGGCAAGAAAACCGTTAACTTCCGTTTACGTGACTGGGGCGTATCACGTCAACGTTACTGGGGCACGCCAATCCCAATGCTGAATCTTGAAAACGGTGACGTGGTACCTGTACCAGAAGATCAACTACCAGTTAAACTACCTGAAGATGTCGTAATGAATGGCGTTACTTCGCCAATCAAAGCCGACCCAGAATGGGCAAAAACCACTTATAACGGCGAAGCGGCTTTTCACGAAACCGACACCTTTGATACGTTCATGGAATCAAGCTGGTACTACGCCCGTTACTGCTGTGCCAACAATGATCAAATGATGTTAGACCCAAAAGAAGCCAACTACTGGCTCCCAGTGGATCAATACATCGGCGGCATTGAACACGCCATCTTGCATTTATTGTATTCACGTTTTTTCCATAAACTATTGCGTGATACTGGCCTTGTTGAATCAGACGAGCCGTTTAAAAAGCTACTAACCCAAGGCATGGTGTTGGCTGATGCCTTCTATTATGAAGACGCTAAAGGCGGCAAAGTATGGGTTTCGCCCCTTGACGTTGATGTGCAACGTGATGAAAAAGGTCGCATTACCCAAGCGCAAACCAAAGACGGTAAAGAAGTGATTTACACCGGCATGAGCAAAATGTCGAAGTCGAAAAACAACGGCATCGACCCACAAGTCATGGTGGATAAATACGGCGCCGATACCGTGCGTTTATTTATGATGTTTGCCGCACCAGCGGAGCAAACCTTAGAATGGCAGGACTCAGCCGTAGAAGGCTCACTGCGCTTCTTAAAACGCGTGTGGAAATTAGCTCATGAACATATCAGTGCAGGTGCCGCACCAGCCCTTGATGTGGCGAGTCTAAATAGCGCGCAAAAAGACCTGCGCCGCGAGCTACACAAAACCATCGACAAAGTGTCTGATGATATTGGCCGTCGTCAAACCTTCAACACCGCGATTGCTGCGGTCATGGAGTTGATGAACAAGCTAACCAAAGCGCCGCAACAAGCCGAGCAAGATCGCGCCCTAATGCAAGAAGCATTAGAAGCCATTGTTCGCTTACTTGCGCCTATTACTCCACATATCAGTGCAGAGCTTTGGCAAGACTTAGGTCACCAAGGTAACGTTGAAGCCGCACCTTGGCCAGTGGCTGATGCCAAAGCCATGGTTGAAGACACTAAAATAGTTGTGGTGCAAGTTAACGGCAAACTGCGCAGCAAATTAACTGTTGCCGCTGATGCCGACCAAGCCAGTGTTGAAGCGCTTGCTAAAGGCGATGAAAATGTCAGCAAGTTCCTAGATGGCAACACCATACGTAAAGTGATTTACGTCCCTGGTAAGCTACTTAATATTGTTGCTAATTAATTAGTTGAGGCTCAATGTCGATATTAAAAAAGGCTAGCCTCGCGCTAGCCACACTTATCTTAGTTAGCGCCTGTGGGTTTACCCCCAAAGGCCAGGTTATTTCTCGCGCCGATATTAACAGTGTGTATTTATCTACACCCGATCCTTATGGGCAATTAACCCGAGAAATAGAACAGCAACTTAGGTTTGCCAATATCGACATTTTAAGCCAGCCTGACGAACAAATGTATCAATTGCGCGTCGGCGGTGAGCAACAAAGTCGACGCACCATTTCTTTATACGACAATGCCCAAAGTGCTGAATATGAACTGGGCTATTCACTGCAATATCAAATAGTGCGCCCTAACAAAGAGCCACTCAGTTTCACCATTAATATTCATCGTGATTTTTTGGAAAACCCAGAGCAAGCCTTAGCTTCATCACGTGAAGCAGAGTTAATGTTAAATGAAATGCGAGAAACAGCAGCGCAGCGTATTGTTCGCCGCTTGACCACACTGGAGCCTTAAGTGAGGGTTTACCCTGAAGCACTTGGCCAGCATTTAAAAAAACTAAAGGGCTATTATTTAGTCTTTGGTGATGAACACCTTATTCGCCTTGAAGCCTTAAAGGCAATTCAACAAGCCGCCGCACAAGCAGGATTTGTTGAGCATCACCAATTTAGCACCGAAGGGGGGCTAAATTGGGACCAAGTGTTTGATTGTGCCAGTGCGATGTCACTGTTTTCAAGCCAACAGCTGATCAGTATCGAGCTGGATAAAACCGACAAAACCATCACTGATGCGTTACTCGAGCTCGCGCAACTGAACAACCCAGATACCATCTTTATTATTCATGGCAATAAGCTCAGCTTGCAACAAATGAAAGCAAAGTGGTTTGTCGCAATGGATGGCGCAGGAATCAATGTCCCCACTAATCATCCTGATAGTAAACATTTCCCGCAATGGATGTATCGCCGCTTAACTCAAGCAGGACTGAGTGCCAATAAAGATATCGTTAATTTTATGTGCCGCAACTTTGAAGGTAATTTATTAGCTTGCGCGCAAGAAATCGAAAAGCTCTCGCTGCAATTCGGCCAGCAGCCCCTTACTTTGCAAGACATTGCCAATAATATAACCGGACATACGCATTTTGGTATCTTTCAGTGGCTAGACACACTGTTCGCGGGCAAGGTGAACCGCGCCCAGCGCATGCTCCAGCAGCTACAAGAAGAGGGCTCCGACATTATTTTGTTGAGTGGCACACTCAACAACGAAATCAAAAAACTGCTCGATTATCAGTATCAACTCAATAGCGGCGTTCCCTTTGCGCAGCTAATGAAAAATGCCAGAGTATGGAGCAGCAAACAAGCACTGATCCAGCAAGCACTGAACCGCCTCAGCAGCCAACAACTAGAGCATATGCTAGGGTTATGTTGCCAACTTGAGCTCAGTATTAAGACGCAATATGACCAGAACAGCTGGCCGTTACTGCAAATGATCTGTGTTTTATTTCAAGGAAAAAGTGCACAGCAATATGACCTTACCGCTATCAATTAATCCCCCAGCAACCAACGCTCAACTAACAGCACCGATTGCTATTATGGGTGGTTCATTCAACCCTATTCACTTTGGTCATCTACGACCCGCCCTTGAACTGCAACAACAACTAAGTTTGGCACAAGTGAAACTCATGCCCAATCATGTGGCCCCTCATAAAAGCCACGGTTATAGCAGCACCGAGCAGCGTTGTGACATGATCCAAGCAGCCATTGCCGGAGTACCCGCGCTTTGCTTAGACATGACGGAATTATCACTGCCTCAGCCTAACTATACTGTTGCCACCTTAATTGCATTACGTACAGCAAACCCCAATACCCCGCTGTGCTTTATTATTGGCATGGATTCGTTTATTAACCTGCCGAAATGGCATCGCTGGTTGGAACTACTCGACTATTGCCACTTAATTGTTTGCCAACGCCCGGGCTGGCAACAAGAATACTGTACGTCACTAAAACAACATATTTTGCCCAAGCAAACCTTGGATATCACCCAACTCCATCAACGTAAACATGGCTTACTCTATTTTACTCAGGTGACGCAGTTAGATATAAGTTCAAGTCAAATTAGGCAATTACGCCAACAGCAGCAATCAATAAAATACCTGTTGCCTGATAGCGTGGTCCAGTACATCGAAGACAACCAATTGTATTGCTAGTCAGTGCACCTAGGCACACCTAGCCTTGCTCTTCAATGATCGGTCAGCATTTTGCTGTCATTTCACTACAGAAAGCTTAATCCCCCCGCGTGATCATGTTAGAATGCCGCCCTTAAATAAATGAGAGGAAATACCATTGCAAGCAGAAGCGTTACGACAGTTCGTTATTGACAAAATTGAAGACCTAAAAGGTCGTGATTTAACAATTTTAGATGTACAAGGTAAGTCAACCCTAACAGACTACATGGTAGTATGCTCTGGTAACTCAAAACGCCATGTTATTTCGATTGCGGAAAACCTTTACACCGAAGCAAAACGTGCTGGCAACAAGCCACTGGGTATGGAAGGCCAAGATACTGGTGAGTGGGTATTGGTTGACCTAGGTGATATCGTAGTCCATGTCATGCAAGACGAAACCCGTGATTTCTATCAGCTTGAAAAGCTGTGGAGCGAAGCGAGCGAAAGCAACGAATGAAAATCCAGTTAGTGGCGGTAGGCTGTAAAATGCCAGACTGGGTTGAACGTGGCTATCAAGAATATGCCCGTCGTTTTCCCCATGATATGCCACTAGAGCTGATTGAAATAGCCGCTGGGAAAAGAGGTAAGAATGCTGATATTAAACGCATTTTACATAAAGAGGGTGAGCTCACTTTAGCCGCAATTCCCAAAAGCAATCGTATTGTTACTTTAGAAGTAACCGGCAAACCTTGGGATACGCCAATGTTGGCCAAGCAGTTAGAAACATGGAAACATGATGGCAGGGATGTCAGCTTATTAATCGGTGGGCCTGAAGGGCTTGCGCCAGCTTGCATTGCCGCCTCCGAACAAAAATGGTCACTTTCTCCATTAACTCTCCCTCATCCATTAGTTAGAGTGGTCGTTGCAGAGTCTTTATACCGTGCTTGGAGCGTGACGACTAACCATCCCTACCATAGAGAGTAATTGATGAATCAATCCAACATAGCGATGCGAGATCATAGTGCCGAATCAGCTCTATTTGTCCGTCGCGTTGTGGTCAGTATTGTATTTGTGTTGGCATTGATTTCTGTTCTTTTTCTAAACCTTTATTACTTACAAGTAGAATCGTTTCAGGTTTATAAAACTCGCTCTAATGATAACCGCATTAATGTACTGCCTGTCGCGCCAAACCGAGGCCTGATATACGATCGAAATGGCGTCTTATTAGCAGAAAATCGACCGATATTCAGTTTAGAAATTACCATCGAAAAAATAGATGATCTGGATAAAACCGTCCTCGAACTCGCTGAACTACTCGGGCTAGATCAGGATGATATTGATAATTTTTACAAACAAAAAAAACGCCAACGCCGCTTCAAGCCGGTCGCATTGGTGAACCGTCTAACCACCGAGCAAGCAGCTCTATTCAGTGTCAATCAGCATAAGTATCATGGCGTCAATATTGAGGCGTATTTGAAACGTTACTACCCCCACGGCGATACCTTGACCCACACGTTAGGTTACGTTGGCAAAATTAATGATAAGGACGTAATTCGCCTTGATAAAGAGGGGAAAACAGCCACTTACGCCGCCACTAGGGACATAGGTAAACAAGGCGTTGAGCGCTACTATGAAGAAATGCTTCATGGCGTGCCCGGCTATCAAGAAGTGGAAGTAAATAATCGCGGCAAAATCATCCGCGTACTCAAGTTTGTTCCACCCGAGCCAGGCAAAGATATCTATCTCAATATTGATTTAGCCATGCAACGCAAAGCGCAAAAGCTGCTTGATGGGCGTCGCGGCTCAGTGGTGATGATAGACGCTAAAGATGGCGGAGTGCTCGCCATGGTATCGAGCCCAAGTTATGATCCCAATTTATTTGTTCATGGTATCAGTAGTAAAAACTATAATGAGCTGCTGCATTCTTTTAGCCGGCCATTAATTAATCGCGCCACTCAAGGTCGCTACCCACCTGCCTCTACTATCAAAATGCAAATGGCATTGTTGGGTTTAAATGAAGGTACAATCACGCCACAAAGTAAAATCTGGGATCCCGGCTCATGGCAAATTCCCAACACGTCTAAGCGTTTTCGTGATTGGAAACGTTGGGGCCACGGCTGGGTCGATGTATATCACGCCATTGAACAAAGCTGTGATACTTTCTTTTATGACTTGATATACCAAGTGGGGATTGATAAAACCAGCGCCTTTATGAAACAGTTCGGCTTTGGTGATTACACCGGAATCGACATAGCAGAAGAAACAACCGCTGTGATGCCATCCCGTGGCTGGAAACGCGCTCGATTTAATCAACCTTGGTATCAAGGTGACACTATTTCGATTGGTATTGGCCAAGGTTATTGGACAGCGACGCCAATACAATTAGCCCAAGCGACGGCAAATTTAGCACGACGAGGTGAAGTGATAGTGCCCCGTTTATTGAAATCAATTCGCACTGGCAGTGGATCGTTTGAAGTGCCGCCCGATCATAAAGCACCTATCGTGTTAAACAATGAAAGCTATTGGCAAGTGGCATTAGATGGCATGTATGGCGTAGTCAATAAGAAAACCGGTACCGCCAGAAAAGCCTTTGCCGATACAGAATATAAGGCAGCGGGTAAATCGGGCACAGCTCAAGTCGTCAACATGAAAGAAGATGAAGTTTACGATGCTGAAAAATTGGCTGAGCATCATCGTGATAACGCCATGTTTGTTGCCTATGCGCCATTTGAAAACCCTGAAGTGGTCACCTCCGTAGTAGTAGAAAATGCCGGTGGCGGTAGTTCTCACGCGGCCCCTGTTGCCAGAGCGATGTTCGACGCCTACTTTGCCGGAAAGAAGGCCGCCGATGAAGCAAAGCTATTTAATCTACCACTGGTTGCTCCTCAGCCGATTGAAAATACTAATTTATTGGCCCCAACTGAAGCAGGAGCGCAATAATGGAACGCCACCAAGAAAATACTATCTGGTACAAGCTGCATATCGATCTGCCTTTATTATTAGGCATATTAGGCTTGATGAGCCTTAGTTTAATCGTACTTTACTCCGCTGGCGGCCAAGACATGGATCTGATGATTAGGCAAATAGTGCGGCTGGGCTTTGGCTTAGGGACCATGATTTTTATGGCGCAATTATCGCCTAACTTTTATGCCCGTTGGGCAATGCCGGTTTTTTTACTCGGCGTCGCCTTACTGGTTTCGGTGTTGCTGTTTGGCCATGTCGGCAAAGGTGCGCAGCGCTGGATTAACCTTGGCTTTTTCATGTTTCAACCCTCTGAAATAATGAAACTAGCGATGCCATTGATGGTTGCCAGTTATATCGGCAGCAAGAGTTTACCACCGAGTTTAAAGCACACCTTTGTCGCTTGCGCCATCATTCTCACGCCCACGCTATTAATCGCCAAACAACCCGATTTAGGCACCTCATTATTGGTTGCGGCATCGGGGATTTTTGCGCTATTTTTGGCTGGGGTAAGTTGGAGGTTAATTGGCGTAGCCGTGGCCGGCGCCTCTGCTTTTGCGCCTGTGTTATGGTTCTTTCTAATGCATAACTATCAGCGCCAGCGTGTATTAACCTTCTTAAATCCAGAAAGTGATCCACTTGGCTCGGGTTATCACATTATTCAATCAAAAATTGCAATTGGCTCTGGTGGCATATTCGGTAAAGGCTGGATGCAAGGTACACAATCACAACTCGACTTTTTACCAGAGCGACATACCGACTTTATATTCGCGGTTTTTTCTGAAGAGTTTGGCTTGGTGGGCATCGCCTTATTGTTAATGTTATATATTTTTATCATTTGCCGAGGGTTGTTTATCGCCAGCCAAGGCCAAAGTGCATTTAGTCGCTTAAGCGCTGGCGCGCTAACGCTCACCTTTTTTGTTTATGTTTTCGTTAACATCGGGATGGTTAGTGGGTTATTACCCGTTGTCGGCGTACCCCTGCCCCTGATAAGCTATGGTGGAACCTCAATGGTAACGCTCTTAGCAGGGTTTGGCATATTAATGTCAATTCATACCCATAAACGGCTTTTAGCCAACTAAATATGGGGTTAACAAGGATATTAACTCAAAAAGTGGCCGTTCAATTGAACGCTATGGCAACTTTATTGTCATAAACAATGGAATTTTAAGGGCTTGTGTTCTTACTTGTGGCAACATTTAAGCCATAACTGGCAATCCAAGCCTCGCTCATCTCTATCCAAATTTTATCGGATATGAGCCGTGAATCGAAAAATGTCTGCATTTCGATTTCGGGGATTTTTTTTCAGACAGTTTTATCAAACGAAGAGACCAGCATTTCCATGTCGATTATTGCAAATATTACTCGAAAAACAGCCCTCCTTTGCTTATTCGTTAGCTTTAGTTCACTGGCTACACCTAGGGCCATTCCTAATGCACCAACAATCGCAGCCAATGGCTACCTACTGATCGATTATGATTCAGGGGAAGTGCTCGCGGGAAAAGATCAAGACGTCCCTATACCGCCAGCCAGCTTAACCAAAATGATGACCAGTTATGTTATCGGTCAAGAGATAAAAGCAGGCAATATTTCTCTTGATGACAAAGTAGTGATCAGTGAAAAAGCATGGTCAAAAAACTTTCCTGACTCATCTAAAATGTTTATTGAAGTGGGTAAAACGGTGTCAGTTGCGGATTTAAACCGTGGCATTATTATTCAATCAGGTAACGACGCATGTGTGGCAATGGCGGAACATATTGCAGGCAGTGAAGAAGCGTTTGCCGATCTAATGAATACTTGGGCTAAGCAATTAGGCATGACCAACTCTCATTTTGAAAACAGCCATGGCCTGCATTCTGAAACGCACAACACCTCACCGATGGACATGGCAATCTTAGCCAAAGCAATGATCCGAGATGTACCAGAAGAGTATGCTATCTATAAAGAAAAATCTTTTACCTTTAACAACATCACTCAGTACAACCGCAACTCACTGCTATGGGATAAGAGCCTAAATGTTGATGGCATTAAAACCGGCCATACTAGCGATGCCGGTTATAGTTTAGTGTCTTCAGCGACAAAAGATGGCATGCGTTTAATTTCGGTAGTGATGGGCACCAGCAGTGAACAAGCTCGTAAAGAAGAGAGTAAGAAGCTACTGAACTGGGGCTTTCGCTTTTTTGAAACGTTAACACCTTATAACGCGGGTGATAAGCTAGCTTCAGAGCGCATTTGGATGGGTGATAAAGAATATGTTGATCTAGGTGTGATTGAAAACACGCCCATTACTATTCCACGTGGCTCTGCAAAAAACCTAAAAGCGAATTTTGTACTGGATACTGAACTCGCTGCGCCTATCGCCAAAGGCCAAGTCGTTGGTAAGGTGTTCTATGAAGTTGACGATGAAACCCTAGCTGAATTCCCTCTGGTCGCATTGAATGACATCAACGAAGGTAGCTGGTTTAGCCGTTTAATGGATTACTTCCAACTATTATTTAAACGCTGGTTTGGTTAATCGCGATTGAGTTATACCCAAGTAACCTCAAGATGTGAGATTCAGAATACGAACGGCGTGCTCAGTACAAAGAAAATAAGCGTGGAAATGGTCATCCCTTTCAAGCTTATTTGACACCGTAATGGCACGCCGAGCACATTCCCAGAGGGCAAGTTTTTTGTGGTACAAGCGCCCTAAGGGCGTTTTTCATTACAGAACAACTCATTAAAACCCTGCAAAAAATGTGATATACCTCAACCTAGAGCTGAGGTAAAATTGCACGCAATATCCCATTTAATGGGATTTGATTGATCAACTGAAGTGAAGTGAGCCATGTCATTAAATACACGATTCGATGAATTTTTAGAATTCCCTAACGACTTTTTATTTAAAGTGGTTGGCCTAGCACAAAAAGAACTGCCCGATTTAGTCATGAATGTCTTACAACAACATGCTCCGGGTGATTACAGCCCAAAAATTCGCGCCAGTGCAAAAGGCACTTATCACACAGTGTCAGTTCGCGTTAAAGTCGACAGCAAAGAGCATATCGAAACCTTATATACCGAACTGGGTAAAATTGAGATCGTGAGAACCGTGCTTTAAACCTCCCTTACGTTGCAAGCTACAGGAAGTCCCTTGATTAGTAATAAACTGATTGTTAGACAATATCCCCTAAGCGAATACAGTCTTGTCTGGCAACAAATGAAAGCTTTTACCGATGCACGGGGTGAGCAAGACAGTGATGAGATTTGGCTAGTACAGCACCCTAGTGTGTTTACTCAAGGCCAAGCTGGTAAAGCTGAGCATGTTTTAGTGCCTGGTGATATTCCTGTTGTCGCATCCGATCGTGGTGGTCAAGTCACCTACCATGGCCCCGGGCAACAAGTGGCTTACATACTGATCAATATTAAGCGCAAAGCCTTTGGTGTCCGCGATCTGGTTAGCCATATTGAAAATGCCTTGATCGCTTTACTGAGTCGTTACCAAATTGACGCTTATGCCAAGCCCGATGCACCGGGTGTGTATATAGATGGCAAAAAAATAGCCTCTTTAGGGCTAAGGATCCGCAAAGGCTGCTCCTTTCACGGCTTAGCGTTAAATGTAGACATGGATTTGATGCCATTTCAACGTATCAATCCTTGTGGTTACGCGGGTTTAGAAATGACCCAATTGCGCGATTTTACTGCTGAGATTGATTTTACTTTAGTTCAGCAACGACTAATTGATGAATTAACCCAACTTCTTGCTTATAGCGAGATTGAATGGACAGGGCCAAAACAATGAGCAAACCAAACAAACCCGTCGCAGGTGTAAAACTTAGAGATGCCGATAAAGTATCCTTAATCCCAGTAAAAGTAGTGCCGAGTGAAAAAGCCACCATGCTGAAAAAGCCGGAGTGGATGAAAATCAAACTGCCTAGCTCAAGTGCACGCATTCAAGAAATCAAAGATGCGATGCGCAAAAACGATTTGCACTCGGTTTGTGAAGAGGCTTCTTGCCCTAACCTGTCCGAATGCTTCAATCACGGCACGGCAACATTTATGATTTTAGGTGCAATTTGTACCCGCCGTTGTCCATTTTGTGATGTTGCCCATGGCCGCCCTTTGCCACCCGCAGCAGAAGAGCCAACCAAACTAGCGCAAACCATCAAAGACATGAAGCTTAAGTACGTGGTGATCACTTCGGTAGACAGAGATGACTTACGTGATGGCGGCGCACAGCACTTTGCTGATTGTATCCGTGAAATTCGCGCGCTGAATCCTGAGATTAAGATTGAGATTCTAGTCCCTGATTTTAAGGGCAGAATGGATCGCGCCTTAGAAATATTGAAAGACACGCCACCCGATGTGTTCAATCACAACTTAGAAACCGCGCCACGCTTGTACAAAAAAGTGCGCCCGGGTGCCGATTACCAGTGGTCTCTCACCTTACTGCAGCGCTTTAAAGAACTACATCCTAATGTGCCCACCAAATCAGGTGTGATGATGGGGTTAGGTGAAACTAACGAAGAAATAGAGCAAGTGATTAAAGACTTAAGCGCCCATGGCGTCACCATGCTGACATTAGGTCAATACCTACAGCCGAGTCGTAACCACCTTGCTGTAGAGCGCTATGTGCCACCTGCCGAGTTTGATGAATTGGGTGAGGTCGCGAAACAAAATGGCTTTACCCATGCCGCATGTGGTCCTTTTGTGCGTTCGTCTTATCACGCCGACTTACAAGCTGCCGGTAAAGCGGTTAGCTAATGTTAGCCTCTGACCGATAAGATCAAAAAAGCCAGTGTTGTTTTACACTGGCTTTTTTATTGACGCTGATAGGGAGCTACGGTTAAAGCACCACTAGATCGTCGCGGTGAATAGCAACCGAACCATAAACATAACCTAAGGTTTTTTCGATATCCTCGGAATGTATGCCTTTAATCGCTTCTAGCTCGATACTAGAATAACGTGCAATACCACGAGCAATGACCTTACCCGTTTGGCTCATCACTAAAATAACATCACCACGGCCATAAGCACCCGCGACATGAGTAATGCCTTTAGGCAACAAGCTACTGCCCTTAGCAACTACCGCTGTCTCAGCGCCAGCGTCAATAGTGATCTGCCCAGCAGGTGGCGGCCCCGCTAAGATCCATTGCTTACGATGCTCTAAAGGCGACTTTTTCGATAAAAACAAGGTGCCAAGGGATTCGCCTTCTGCCACGCGTTTTATCACTTGCTCTTCATTGCCAGCGGCAATCACCACATCAATACCCGCACGCATAGCAACATCCGCGGCTTGTAACTTAGTTGCCATGCCACCAGTGCCTAAACCCGAGACACTGCCACCAGCAAGCTGGCGAATTTCATCTGTTATCTCTGTAATTTGCGAGATTAACTTAGCATCTTTATTGGTCCGAGGATCGGCGGTAAATAAACCCGATTGATCGGTTAACAAAATGAGTAAGTCGGCATCAGCCAAAATGGCAGCAAGTGCTGATAAATTATCGTTATCACCCACTTTAATTTCAGAGGTGGCAACGGCATCGTTTTCATTCACTATCGGGATAATGCGATGCTTAAGCAAGGTGCGCATAGTATCGCGCGCATTTAGAAAACGCTCTCGATCATCTAAGTCGGCGCGAGTTAATAACATTTGCCCCACATGCAAGCCATAGATATTAAATAGGTTTTCCCACGTTAAGATCAATTGGCTTTGGCCTACTGCGGCTAACATTTGCTTGTTAGCCACAGTGGTGGGCAAATCATGCATGCCTAAGTGCTCGCGACCGGCGGCAACGGCACCGGAAGTCACGACTATCACTTGATGACCAGCATTGTGTAACTTGGCACATTGGCGAACAAGCTCGACCATGTGGGCGCGATCTAATTTGGCACTGCCACCAGTTAATACACTGGTGCCTAATTTGACTACTATGGTTTTTTTAAACATGAGGCTAGCTAATAATTATGTAAATAAAACGAATAAAATCGTAACGTTGCTCAATAATACCAAGTTTATTCAACGCTCACACCTGCTAAAACAAGGCAACATTGAATTCGAGAAGATAGGACTAAAAAAGAGCCAGCACAACCACTTAATGTGCTGGAAACAAAGATTATGCCGCAGTTAATACAAGGTGACTGTCTAGCGCAGAAGACGGTTCTAAATCTAACTCAAAGGTGTTTTCAACTAACTCCGTCATTTTTCCATAAAATACCTGCAAAGAGCGTGTTACCTCAGCTTGATGCTTTTTAGGTATTGCTTTTTCTTGCCACTCACCAGCAACGTCGAAAAAGCCATAATGGTAGTGATAGCTAAAGCCGGTGTCGGTTTTTTTCAGGTCAAGCCACCAACCATAAAACTCACGTTTCTCTGGCTCAGCGTTAACCCCTGCACACACCGCTAAACAATCAAAAAAGAAATTTTCGTCATCACTTTTACCCACTCGGAAATATGGACCGATATCGGTAAATTTTTTCGTTATACGTCCCCGAGGCGGGAATTGCGTTTCAGACATACTTATTTGTCCCCATCACAGTAAGAGACTATACAAATATCGCATTATCTTGGTTGGTGCAACTTTAACCAGTCAGGAGCTAGATCTACCCCGCGTAAATTTATTAATAACTCAATAAGTCTGCTATTGAAGCTAATAAAGCAAAACCGCATGCGCCATCATGATTATCTATCTAACAGGTATTGCTTGAGCCACTCTGCGGCTTGATCAAGGGCGCGATAATAAGATTTAAATATCGGCGGCTGATTAATAATAATGGACTCACCCGATAAACTGCCACGAGCAATCATTTTAATGTCTATCTCAGGGCAAATAAGGTCTTCGGCATGACCAATACTCAATAGCGGTACTTTAGTACGACTGCGCCCCAGTAAACCTTGACGAGAAAGAGAGAACACCTTGCAGCGCTGAAACAATAATTCATGATCTTCACTGGTCAATCCCATGCGGTTGGCAATAGTATCTAACATCATTTGCGGCAATAAATTAAATCGCTCCGGTTCAACAAACAGCTTATCAACCGCGCCCCCCACACTCACGGCGGCTTTGATACTAAATGGCTCAATATACGCTAAGCGTGTAACAAGATTCGCGCCCAAGCGCCCGCCTAATAAGGCAATATTGTCATAATCTACCCAAGGTACTTTTTTCAGATGGGCGATGACCGCTTGCAAAACTTGAGTACTATCCTGTTCCAGTTTAACACTGCTCGCAAAACCAAGGCCTGGCATGTCAACGGTCAACATGGCTAACCCTGCCGGTGCCAGATTGCGTTCAAACAATTTGAAATACTCAATTTGCATGGTGTCGATAGCGCCACACACTATTACCACAGGCGAAATTTGATCTTCTTGAGCTAAGTGCAAATAACAGTGAATCGTTTTACCTTTATAAGGCACATCAATGATGCGTAATGGATTAGGCAGTAATTTGCCCATTTCTCGATAGCATAAATTAGCTAATGTATGTGCCTGTAGCGCCAGCTCGTCGCCTTTTAAATGGGGGTAACCTGACACCGCATAATATTGAGACGCCATATAAAAAGCATGTCGAGCCAAGTCAAATTGCTCGTTAGCAAGTGCGTCTTTGGCCTTATGCTGCCAAACAGCGCCGGGCTGGCTCCACTCATAAGTCCAGTTACCTTTACGGTAATCGGTTACTGTGTCTAATAAATCATCTCGAGTGCGCGTTTGCTTAGACATGGCAATTTTTGCCAAAATAGCTTCTACTTCTATCGGGTCTATGCCTTGCCAAGCCCACTGAGCACGCCTTAATAGTCGATACCAACCCGGTGTATTATCGTTGTCCATCATTTCACCAACGGGGCTAGTTGATGACAGTTTCGCCTTTGGATTACTAATGGTAGAAGTTTCAGGGTAATTAAACTTAATTTTGAATAGCTTTTCTGAAAGATTTTGGCTCGACATATAACACACGAAGTAATGAAGGTGATGATCAAATTATACGTGTTTTATCAGAAAATGTGTCCGAAATGGGATTTTATTCATTGGCTTAGATCAAAGACCGATAAAAAGTTAAACAAAAAAAAGCGGCCAAAAGCCGCTTTATTTAATTGTCATAGAGTCAGAGTCTTACTCTTCATCAACCAATGGCTTGGTATAACTGAGCGTCATATCCCATGGTTGTTCAATCCAAGTGTCTTGGGGAATTTCCATGATAAAGTCATCGACTAAATGCTTACCTGCAGGTTTTGCAAACACAGTCACAAAACGCGCTTTTGGCAGCATTTCACGAATAACTTTAGCCGTACCACCTGTATCAACTAAATCGTCAACCACAATGAAGCCTTCACCATCATGATCTACGCCTTTGATCACTTTCAGCTCTTTTTGCTGATCGTGGGTGTAGCTGGCGATACAAATAGTATCAACATGACGAATGCCCAGCTCACGGGCTAAAATTGCCGCTGGTACAAGGCCTCCGCGGCTCACTGCAATAATACCTTTCCATTGATCAGCAGGCAGTAATTTACGCGCCAAACGGCGAGATTCTCTTTGCTCTAGTTCCCAAGAGACGTAGAATTTTTTGCTCATATTTACCTCAATATGATTCGAGTTGACGTTGGCGCAAAGCGATCACTAAAAATGCAATGCAAACTTAACAGCAAATAGTATTGCCAGTACCCAAACGCTACTGCTCACAGTCATGGCTTTACCTGTAATCAGTTTAATTACAGCATAAGCAATAAAGCCGATGGCAATACCATGGGCAATAGAGAATGTGAGTGGCATAAGCAGTGTTACTACTACCACTGGTGCCGCTTCAGTAATGTCATGCCAATCAATACGAGTTAAACCCGACATCATCAGAATGGCAACATAAAACAGTGCACCAGCCGTTGCATAAGCAGGCACCATGCCAGCAAGGGGCGCAAAGAATAAACATAAAAGGAATAAAATGCCAACAATAACGGCAGTTAATCCGGTTCGGCCACCTTCTGCCACACCACTTACACTTTCAATGTAGCTGGTTGTAGTTGAAGTACCTAATAATGCTCCCGAGATAGAAGCGCCACTGTCAGCCAGTAAAGCGCGATTCAAACGTGGCAAGTTACCCTTTTCATCCAACAGCTTAGCTTTATCAGCAACCGCAATTAGGGTGCCAGACGTATCAAACAAATCGACGAATAAAAAGGCAAAGACCACGCTGATCATGGCAATGTTAAATGCACCTGCAATATCCAAAGCAAGAAAAGTCGGTGCGATTGATGGCGGCATAGAAACAATACCGCCATAAGTCACATCACCAAATACCCAACCGAGGAAAGTCACACCTAACACAGCATACATAATGCCGCCTTTCACGCGATAGTGAACTAAAGCGATAATGGCAAAAAAGCCAACACTCGCCAGTAATGCATGTAATGATGTTAAATCACCTAACGTCACTAACGTATTAGGATTGCCTACCACTATTCCAGCATTCTTCAGCGCGATAAGCGCTAAAAACAAACCAATACCCGCTGCAATACCGGTGCGCAGTGCTTGCGGTATGCTGTTAATTATCCATTCGCGAATACGGAATAAACTTAAAAAGACAAAACAACAACCAGATAAGAATACCGCGCCTAAAGCCACTTCCCAGCTATAGCCCATATCACCGACGACAACATAAGCAAAAAAAGCATTTAAGCCCATACCCGGCGCTAAGGCGACCGGGTAGTTCGCGTAAAAACCCATGATAAAACAGCCAATCGCAGCGGCAAGACAGGTAGCAACAAACACTGCACCTCGATCCATACCGGTATCAGATAACATAGCCGGGTTGACAAAAATAATGTAAGCCATGGTTAAGAAGGTAGTGATACCTGCAATAATTTCCGTTCGAGCACTACTACCGTGCTCCTTAAGTTTAAATAATTTTTCTAACATCTTGAGCGTCCATTTAAATTAACCGAGTTATCAACTGATAACCACCTTCAGCCACACTCTCTAGCCTATCAACTAAGAGTGCCATTTTTTATAACTGCTTTATAAACTGAAAGGTGCAGGTTCGTGGTGAAATTAAGCCGCGGATTATAAAAGTCTGCTCATCAATTAACCATGACTTTAATCAGAAATACTCCTTAAGCCTTATAAAATTATTCAATCTATTTTATGAAACATCAAATAAAGATCACATAACAAGCCTAAATATAACAACCATCCATGGTAAATTGTGAGGTATTAACTGTTATTACTTTTTATTCCTTGGTACTAATCAAACCATCAAATTTCACTGGAGTGAGAGCCATGTTATCGACTCTACGACGTTTATCTATTGGGCAACGCTTATACAGCAACTTAGTCATTGTATTACTCGGCATGTCTGCCTTAATTATTTTAGTGCTATTTCAGTACCAGCAAGCCTTACACAAAGAAAAGCGCGCTCAAGTACAATTTGAGGTAGATACCGTTTACTCTCTTATTGAACATTTTCATCAACAAGCCAAAGACGGTTTGTATGATGAGACGACTGCGCAACAAAATGCCATCTCTGCCATAAAAGCGATTCGCTATAATGAAACAGAATACTTTTGGATCAATGATATGAGCCCAAGTATGGTCATGCATCCGATCAAACCAGCCTTAGACGGGCAACCTCTTGCCGCAATCAAAGATCCCAATGGTAAAAACTTATTTCTCGAATTTGTCGAAACGGTTAAGAAAAATGGTGGCGGCTTTGTTGCATATCAATGGCCAAAACCGGGCTTTGAAAACCCTGTCGATAAAATATCTTTTGTTAAAGGCTATCAGCCTTGGGGTTGGGTAATAGGTACCGGTATTTATTTAGATGATTTACAAGAGCTATTTTTAGATATGGTTTATAAAGCAATTGCTGTTTTTGTTGCCATTGCAGTCATTCTACTAGGGCTTTCCGCTCTAATTATCAAAAGTATAACTAAACCATTAAAACAAAGTGCTGATGCCATGTCTGAAATTGCGCAAGGAGATGGTGACCTCACTGTAACCCTTGAAGCTCAAGGCCAAGATGAAATAGCCAAACTGGCCAATAATTTTAATCTATTCACCCAAAAGATAGCTTTACTCGTGAGACAAATACAGCCTGTAAGCAGCAATATTTCTGAGACTGCCGAGCAATTGAATCATGCTGTACAATCCAACCATCGCATTGCCGATCAACAGCATCATGAAACAGATGGCGTTGCTGCAGCTATGAATGAAATGCTTTCAACCACTCAGGAAGTAGCCAATAGCGCTCAGCTAGCAGCAGACTCTGCCACTAATGTTAACCAGCGTGCTCAATATGGCAGAGCTTCCGTTGACGAAACCATTGCTTCCATAGCCGCTTTAGGGGAAGAATTAGAACAAACGGTTGGCTTAGTGGCAGAGTTGGAGCAGGACAGTCAACAAATTGGCTCAATATTAGATGTGATCCGCAGTATCGCCGAACAGACCAATTTACTGGCTTTGAATGCCGCCATTGAGGCAGCAAGGGCCGGAGAGCAAGGCCGAGGCTTTGCAGTCGTGGCTGATGAAGTGCGAACCTTAGCGACGCGTACGCAAGATTCTACCGACGAAATCCAGCAGATGATCGCCAAATTGCAAAAAGGCACCAATGACGTCGCTGACTCGATGAAGCAGACTCAGAACCAATCCAATAAAACTGCGACACAAGCTGAGGCAGCGGGAACAACATTAAGTGAAATTGTTGAGTCAATTGACGTTATCACAGATATGAATCACCAGATTGCCAGTGCAGCTGAACAACAGTCAAAAGCGTTAGATGAAATTAGTCGTAACGTGAACAATATTTCCAGTTTGGCAAGTGAATCCGCATCCTACAACCAACTCACCAGTGAAGCCAGTGGCCAGCTACAACAAGTCGGTCAAGAGCTGAATCGACTGATGGGGCAATTTAAGGCTTAGCCGCCTCCCGCAAGCTCACCTCATCACAAGCTACGCCAGCTTAACCTTGGTTAAGTTGGCGTTGTTTCATTTGCTCTATAGCTTGTGCACCTGAACTCACCACAACAATATCTTTATTAGGAAAGCAGGCTAATTGTTGATAGACCCTAGGTCGCATTTTAGTGGGGTAATGCCATAAGTACTTAATAAAAGCCCAGTCAAATCGCTCATGACAACCTTCGGCCATATCGGGACGATGGTTGGAAAATAAGGTGCGTTTCACTGCGCGATAAATGCAGCGATAGCGGTCGACATCAAGAAAAATCACGGTATCACAAGCGGCTAAACGAATATCCAGCGTGTTAAAATAACTACCGTCAATAATCCAGCTTTGTTGGCCGCATAGCTGTTGTTGCAACTGGGCCCACGCTGGCCGCTCAGCGCGCTGCCAATTAGGCCCCCAATAGAGGCGGTCAAGATGATATAGAGGTAAATCCAACTGCTTGGCCAAGGCGACTGCTAGCGTCGACTTACCGGCCCCGCCAGAGCCAATAATGGCAATTTTTTTCATCTAAGTCCTTGTAATATAGTTCTCGGCAAATAGCGCCTCAATTGGCAAGAATAAATCAGCATATTCTGTTACCAGTGACAATATTGCTCATAATCACTGCTAAGTTCTAACTCTGAAGCAGGCGAACCTTTATTCTGGGTTCGCTTCCGCCATATAATAGCCTTTTTATTATAGTTAACGGTGCCCCTATTCATGACTCAGCTTAACCAACTTAGCCCTCAGCCCCTGTGGCAATTTTTTAGCCAAATATGCAGCATTCCGCATCCATCCAAACATGAGCACGCATTATCCGATTGGATCACTCAGTGGGCCAAGTCAGAGGGGCTTTCGGTACAACAGGATAGAATTGGTAACCTAATCATCAAGAAGCCAGCCAGCTCAGGCATGGAGCACAAAAAAGGCGTTATCCTGCAGGCGCATATTGATATGGTGCCACAAAAAAATAGCGATACAGAGCATGATTTTACTAAAGATCCTATTCAAGCCTATGTCGATGGCGATTGGGTGACGGCGAAAGATACCACGTTAGGCTCAGATAATGGCATTGGCATGGCATCATGTTTAGCGGTGCTTGCCAGCAAAGACATCGCGCACGGCCCGATTGAAGTGCTGTTAACCATCGATGAAGAAGCTGGCATGACTGGCGCGTTTGGCTTAGAGCCAGGCTATTTTGATGGTGAAATCCTGATCAATACCGACTCCGAAGAAGAAGGTGAAGTTTACATGGGCTGCGCCGGTGGCGTGAATGTGAATGTTCACTTCCCTATTCAAACACAACCATTAGCTGTCGCGCAATCTGGCTACCAAATTAGTGTATCAGGCTTAAAAGGGGGACACTCCGGGTGTGATATCCACCTTGGCCGTGGTAATGCCAATAAAATCATCGCTCGCTGTTTATATGAACTAAGTCAGCAAACTGAACTTGATTTTACATTAAGTCAACTACAAGGCGGTAGTTTACGCAATGCCATCCCACGTGAAGCCAGCGCACAATTCATTATCAACGATACTAATCAGCAACAGCTAGAGCAGGCATTTACTGCGCTAACGGCTCAGATTAAAGCGACCCTTGCTCATACCGAGCCCAACCTAGCTATAAGCCTAGCGCCAATTCAAGTCAATCAAGTATTGGCTAAGAATGAACAGCAGCGACTAATCGCAGCCCTGCACGGCTGTGTCAATGGCGTGCTAAGAATGAGTGACGAGTTTGCCGGTGTGGTTGAAACATCGTCTAACTTAGGGGTAGTAAAAACCACTCCACAGGGTATTGATATTCAGTGCCTCGTCCGTTCAATGGATGACAGTAGCCGTAATGATGTGCAAAACATGCTTGAGTCAGTATTTAAACTAGCTGGCGCACAAATAGTATTTGATGGCGCGTACCCGGGCTGGGCACCTAAGGCAGATTCAGACATGCGTGATTTGGTACGAGAGGTTTACCAAGCAGAGTTTGGCAGCACACCGAAAATCATGATGATCCATGCGGGCTTGGAATGTGGCCTATTTAAAGCGGTATACCCAAATTGGGACATGGTCTCTATTGGACCAACCATTAAATTTCCTCATTCACCCGATGAAAAAGTACATATCGGCAGTGTAGCAAAATACTGGCAGCTATTAGTGAAGGTGCTAGAAGCAATTCCTGTTAAATAAGACTTCTTTTAACAAGCAGTGTCGGCTCACAGCCCTCACTGCATTTGTTACAGCTTACAACCCTCTAAACAATAATTAATCCTTGATAACTTTGGTTCAGACCTCAAGTTGCGTAGAATATGCACTCTATCAAGGAGGATACAATGAAATTTACTCTACTAAGCTTACCTTTGCTTTGCTCACTATTCGCTTTTCCAATAACCGCTAGTGCCGAATCAAGTTCGTGGGCTAATGCATGGGAAAGCACCAAAAAAGCCAGCTCTGATGCTTGGCAAGCCACCAAAGAAACCAGTGAAGATGTTTGGGATGCTACCAAAGAAACATCAGCTGACGCTTGGGATGTGACCAGTAAAGAAACCAGCGAAACGTGGCAAGAAGTAAAAAAAGACAGCAGTGAAGCATGGTCAGAAACCACCAATACAGAGAGTAGCTATTGGCAAAAACTCAAGTCATCATCGGATAAAACATGGCAAAATACCAAAGCAGCGATCACGGGTGAAAGCTTACACAGTTCTTCTGCAAAGCAAAATTCAACTGCTCAGGCAGCGAGCAAAACACAAGGCACTTCATCAACAAAAGCAAACTCAGCTGGCCAATATGATATTGAGGTTATCGAAATAGATTGGGATGAATAAATCACTAAATCAACTTTAGCTGTTTAGCCGCGGCTTCCATTACCTCATCCTGTTGCAGTTGTGCTGATAAACCAAGTAAACGAATACCACGCCCTTGGCTTTTTTCCAGCAGTTGATGTAACAGCGGCTGATAACAGCTCGGCTCTAACTGCTGTACCCGTTGCTCGGCTGAGCGTAATTGAAAATCGGCAAATTTCATTTTAACCGCTAGTGAACGGATCTTGTCATGTGCGCCTACTCGTGCAACACGACGCAGTAATTCTTTGTATAAGTCACTTAATACGGCTTCACACTCGCCTACCTGCTTAATATTATGACTCAGTGTCCGCTCTACACCGACGGATTTCCTCGCGCGGTCGACCACAACTTCTCGATTATCAATGCCATGGCTACGATCTAGCAGTACGCGGCCAAATTTTCCAAATTGAGTCAGTATCGATTCCTTGGCATAGCCTTGGACATCTTTACAAGTATGTAGCCCTAGTTGATGTAGTTTTTCCAGCGTGACCTTGCCAACACCTGGGATCTTTTCTAATGGCATACTGGCGACAAAGCCATCCACTTCTGCAGGTGTGATCACACATAAGCCATTAGGTTTATTTTCGTCGGATGCCACTTTGGCGATAAATTTACATGGCGCAACACCTGCCGATGCGGTTAACCCCGTTTCTTCTGCAATGGCACGGCGAATATCTTGAGCAATGTAAGTGGCAGAGCCTGAGAACAATAAAGATTCACTGACATCTAAATAGGCTTCGTCGAGTGATAGTGGCTCAATGATATCGGTGTAGCGATGAAATATCTGCTGGATATGTTGAGAAGCCGCTTTATAAGCTTCCATGCGACCGGGTAAGATCACCAATTCAGGGCAGAGCTGTAATGCTTTATGAGTGGGCATGGCGCTGCGCACGCCGTATTTACGCGCAATATAATTACAGGTAGACAACACGCCGCGACGTGAAGCTGCACCACCAATGGCGATAGGGAGAGTTTTCAACGCTGGATTATCCCGCATTTCTACTGCAGCGTAAAAGCAATCCATATCAACATGAATAATTTTTCTTTGCATCATACCAACCCCAGAGAACTGACTATTTATACAGTATATGTATAAATAAACAATCCTCAAGTTTTGGCTAATAAAAAAGACCCTTTCAGGTCTTTTTTATTTATTCGTTGTTAGCTAAATAATGCGATTTTTTTCCAACATTTCACGTCTGGCTTTTTCTTTCGCCATTTTATTCTTGCGGTTATCACAAGGATCTGGACAGTCACACTCTTTGTCTATACCAATACTGCCTAGGCCACCACAGCTACCACTCACGGCTTTCTTTTGAAAAATGTAACCCACCGACATTGCGGCGATCACTAATACAAATACTACGAAAGTTGCAAGAAAGTACGTCATTTTGCCTCCTGCAGCAAATAAGGTGCAAATTGCTGCGTATATTGCTCACTAAACCCTGTTTCTGTCTTGGTGATCATAAAAACAGGTAACCCTTGTTTGACAGCAAAATCATAACCTAGTTCAGGCCCCATCACCATAATTGCCGTGGCTAACCCATCTGAAACCATCGATGATTTATCAATCACAGTCACTGAAACTAGCTTATGCTTGATTGGCATGCCAGTGATAGGATTAATCATATGGGAAAAACGCTCGCCGTCTTCTTCGAAGTAATTTCGGTAATCACCGGAAGTCGCAACAGCGTTATCACCAGGCAATACAATCTCTTGGATCGCTCGCTCATTGGTAACAGGCTTTTCAACTGCGATCCGCCAAGGCAGATGTTTGTCATTACTGCCTTTCATGCGCAGCTCACCACCAATATCAACCAGGTAATGCTGCTCGCCAAGGCTCTCTATATATTCAGCAATTTTATCAACACCGAAACCCTTAGCGATAGAAGATAAGTCCACATATAATTCTGGAATCGCTTTTTGTAAGGTTAAACCTGACACACTTAAATGCTGGATACCAGTAATCGCTTTTCGCTTAGCTATTTGCTCTGCTGAAGGGGAATGAGTAGGCTTAGCGTCCGGGCCAAAGCCCCAAAGATTAACTAAAGGACCAACAGTAATATCTAACGCGCCTTGGGTTAACTGAGCCAGCTCAATTCCCTTTTGCACAACTTCAATGGTATCCGCTGAAACAGTGTGGGAATGCTCAGCCTGATTAAACAAAGAAAGCTCTGAGTTGGGTCGATAAGTCGACATTTGGTCGTTTACCAATTCTAAGCGCTTATCGATCTCGGCTTGAAAGGCAACTTGATCCGTTATTTTATCAGTCACAACCTTAACACGATAATAAGTGCCCATGGTTGCTCCCTCAATCACCACCATCGGCGCTAATTGAACCTGATCTTCACTGCATGCAGTAATAAAAAAGGCTAGCCCGATCAAGGCTAGCCATTTAGTTATAGATAAAGTCATCAGTGATTAACCACCAAAGTCATCCAGTAGTATATTTTCGTCTTCTACGCCCAGCTCTTTCAACATGTTAATAACAGCAGCGTTCATCACCGGTGGACCACACATGTAGTATTCACAATCTTCCGGCGCTTCATGATCGCGCAAGTAGTTTTCAAACAGTACATTATGGATAAAACCAGTGTAGCCATCCCAGTTATCTTCAGGCTGCGGGTCACTTAGTGCTACATGCCATTCAAAGTTATCGTTCTCTGCAGCGATCGAGTCGAAATCTTCCACGTAGAACATTTCACGCTTCGAGCGCGCACCGTACCAGAAGCTAACTTTACGGTCAGTGTGTAAACGACGGAACTGGTCAAAGATATGAGAACGCATCGGCGCCATACCTGCACCACCACCAACAAATACCATTTCAGCTTTGGTGTCTTTAGCGAAGAACTCACCAAATGGGCCTGAAATAGTTACCTTGTCACCTGCTTTTAGGCTGAAGATGTATGAAGACATCTTACCGCATGGCAAGGTCATATTATTAGGCGGCGGCGTAGCAATACGCACGTTTAGCATAATAATACCGTATTCTTCTGGGTAGTTAGCCATTGAATAAGCACGAATCGTTTCTTCATCAACCTTAGACTCAAGGTTGAAGAAACCAAAGTGTTCCCAGTCGCCACGGTACTGCTCTTCGATATCGAAGTCAGCGTATTTAACATGGTGAGCAGGTGCTTCAATTTGGATATAACCACCCGCACGGAACGGTACTGATTCGCCATCAGGAATTTGTAGTTTAAGCTCTTTAATAAAGGTTGCTTTGTTATCATTAGAGATAACTTCACATTCCCAACGCTTAACACCAAAAATTTCTTCTGGTAATTCAATATCCATATCTTGTTTTACGTTCACCTGACAGGCTAAACGTTCACCTTCGCGGGCTTCACCCTTAGAGATATGGTCTAGTTCAGTCGGCAGAATGTCACCGCCACCTGATTTGATTTTTACACGACACTGGCCACATGAACCACCGCCACCACAGGCTGATGATACAAAAATACCAGAGTTTGCTAGTGCGCCAAGTAGTTTACCACCCGCACCGCAGGTGATCGCCTTTTCAGGATCACCGTTTACTGAGATTTTAATGTCGCCAGAGGCCACAAGCTTTGATTTAGCAGACAAGATAATAAATACCAAGGCTAAAACTATCACTGTGAACATGACAACGCCGAGAATGATTTCCATCGACAATTTCCTTGCTTCAGGGACCGAAAAACGGCCCCAAGATTACAACTGAATACCAGAGAAAGACATAAAGCCTAGTGCCATCAGACCTGAAGTAATAAAGGTAATACCTAAACCACGTAGACCATCTGGAACATCTGCATATTTCATTTTTTCACGGATACCCGCAAGCGCAACAATGGCTAACATCCAGCCGACACCACTACCTACACCATAAACAAACGATTCAGTAATGTTATATTCACGTTGAACCATGAATGAAACACCACCAAAAATGGCACAGTTAACCGTGATAAGCGGTAAGAAAATACCCAAGGCTTGGTAAAGCGCAGGGAAGTACTTATCTAACACCATTTCTAGTATTTGCACTAAAGCAGCAATGACACCGATAAAGGTAATGTAACCTAGGAAGCTTAAATCGGCTTCGCCAAGGCCAGCCCACTCTAATGCACCAGGTGCTAACAAGTTAAAGTAAATAACTTGGTTAACCGGTACCGAGATGGCTAATACCACAATTACAGCGACGCCTAAGCCAAATGCTGTTTTTACTTTCTTCGATACCGCAAGGAAGGTACACATACCAAGGAAGAAAGCTAATGCCATATTTTCGATGAAAATAGAGCGTACGAATAAACTTAAGTAATGTTCCATTAGTCCTTCGCCTCAACCTGTTCAGGCTTAAATGTTCTGATTGCCCAGATCAATAACCCGATGATAAAGAAAGCACTTGGTGGTAACAGTAATAAACCGTTACTTTGGTACCAACCGCCGGCAGAAATTAATGGCATGATTTCGATACCAAATAGCGCACCAGAACCAAAGAATTCACGAATACCACCCACTGCAACAAGAATGAAGCCGTAACCTAAACCATTACCGATACCATCCATAAAGCTTGCGCCAGGAGGACTCTTCATCGCAAATGCTTCCGCTCGACCCATTACAATACAGTTAGTAATGATCAAGCCGACATAAACCGACAGCTGCTTAGATAGCTCAAATGCCACCGCTTTAAGTACTTGGTCAACCACGATTACCAAAGAAGCAATAATCGCCATTTGCACGATGATTCGTACACTTCCAGGAATGTGGTTACGAATAATCGAAATAAATAAGTTAGAAAAAGCAGTTACAAACGTTACCGCTAAGGTCATTACAACCGCCGTCTCTAGCTTACTGGTCACCGCTAATGCAGAACAAACACCTAAGATTTGTAGTGCAATAGGGTTGTTAGAGATGATAGGTCCAACGAGAACCTTCTTTGCATCACTAGCCATTATTAAGCTCTCCTTTACCTAACTTTTTCAGGTAAGAACCATAACCGTCAGTACTTAACCAAAAATCGAATGTATGTTGGATACCTGCACCCGTTAGTGTTGCACCTGATAGGCCGTCAACACCATGTACGTCACCTTCAGCAGCCCCACCTTTAACGATCTTAATCGCAGGGTTGCCTTGCTCATCATACAACTTTTTGCCTGGCCACAGTGCTTTCCACATTGGGTTTTCGACTTCACCACCTAGACCCGGTGTTTCACCTTGTTGGTAGTAAGTAATGCCGTCAACGGTATTGCCATCCGGTTGAACTGCCACAAACGCATACATCATGTTCCAAAGGCCTGCACCACGAACTGGCACGATAACGCGCTCAAGCTCACCAGCATCACTATTTACCAAGTAAACAAGACCAATATTTTCACGAGTAGAAAAGCCAGCTATGGCTTTTTCTGCTGGTAGCTTAGTACTCATACTAGGCTCTTTAGCAGCTGCTAGCGGATCGTATTCGTTAATATTTGAGACATCTTCAACATCTTTAACGTCAACATATTCACCTGTTGCTAAATCTACCAAGCGAGGCTCAATATTCTTAGCAAACACATCCGCCATTTTTTGTGAGCCAATTTCAAGACCTGAAACGGCTAAAATATTTTTTTGTTTGTCTAACAGTGCATTCGCTTGTTGAGTTGGACGTAAGCCCACCGCTGCAACTGATACTACAATAGAACAAACCAGACAAACACCGACCACGACGCCGAGGGTTTTGCCTAATGATTCTTTATTAGCCATTACGTGCAAGTCTCCGTTTAACGTTTGCCTGAACCACAAAGTAGTCAAATAACGGGGCAAATAAGTTAGCAAATAAAATTGCTAGCATCATGCCTTCTGGGAAAGCAGGGTTGACTACACGAATTAGTACCACCATGACACCGATTAACGCACCGTACATCCACTTACCACGATTAGTAAATGAAGCCGATACTGGATCAGTTGCCATAAAAATCATACCAAATGCAAAACCACCCATTACTAAATGCCAGTGCCATGGCACAGCAAACATTTGGTTGGTATCTGATCCGATAGCGTTAAATAAGAATGCAGTTACCGCCATTCCTATCATGACACCTGAAACAATACGCCAAGATGCAATTTTAGTGATCATCAAGAAAGCACCACCAATTAGGATAGCTAACGTTGACACTTCACCAATTGAACCTTGCATGTTACCAATAAAGGCATCCATCCAGCTAAGTTGTGCTGTTACTGCGTCCATACCACCATTAGCTGCAAGGCTAAGTGAGGTTGCACCCGAGAAGCCATCAACCGCCGTCCACACCGAATCACCAGAAATATCTGATGGGTATGCGAAGAATAAGAAAGCACGGCCCGCTAATGCCGGGTTTAAGAAGTTACGACCAGTACCACCGAATATTTCTTTAGCGATAACCACACCAAAGGTAATACCGATAGCCACCTGCCACAATGGAATTGAAGCGGGTACGATCAACGCAAACAGTACCGAAGTAACAAAGAAACCTTCGTTCACTTCGTGACGGCGCACGGTTGCAAACAGCACTTCCCAGAAACCACCAACGATGAATGTCACCGCATAGATAGGTAAGAAGTACATAGCGCCAAATAGCATGTTGGCAAACACACCCGCATCGGCCCCCATGGTGACACCGAACATTTGCAGTAGCGCAACACGCCAGTCATCAAATGCGACACCCGCGCCCGTTGCAATCGCTTCATTTGCTTGAAAACCAACATTGTACATACCAAAAAACATGGCTGGGAATGTGGCTAACCAAACAAAAATCATGATGCGTTTTAAGTCGATGCCATCACGAACGTGAGAACGACCTTTATTCACAAAACCCGGCGTATAAGCAAAAGTGGCAGCCGCTTCATATAGCGCATACCATCTTTCGTGCTTGCCACCAGGTTCAAAATGAGGTTCGAGATCCTCAATCAATTTTTTTAACATTTTTAGCCTTCCTTCTCAATCGTGGTCAAACAGTCACGAAGAATAGGACCAAAGTCATACTTACCTGGACACACAAAAGTACATAGAGCCAAATCTTCTTCATCGAGCTCAAGACAACCAAGGGCGACAGCACTATCAAGATCACGAGAGATCAAATCGCGTAGTAGCATGGTAGGCAAGATATCAAGGGGCATAACACGCTCGTACTGACCAATCGGAACCATGGCGCGATCACTACCACCTGTGGTAGTAGTAAAGTTAAATAGCTTTTTACCAAATGCCGAAGCAAATACGTTAGCTACCGAGAATTTATTAATGCCCGGTGAACCCCAGCCAAGAAACTCTTTTTCTCTGCCTTCTGCTAGTACAGACACTTGGTTAGCGTAACGACCTAAGTAATTAACTGGACCCGATGCTGTTGTACCGTATAAAACAGAACCCGAAATAATACGGTTTTCACCGGCTTTTAGCTCACCTTGAGTCAGCTCAGATAAACAAGCACCTAAACGCGTGCGCAGTAAGCGCGGTTTGTTTACCGATGGACCTGCTAATGACACTACGCGGTCGGTATATAACTCACCAGTCAAGAATAAATGGCCATAGGCAATCACATCTTGATAGTTGATATACCAGACTTGCTTGGTCGCACTCGCAGGCTCTAAAAAGTGAATATGAGTTCCTGCTAAACCAGCAGGGTGAGGACCGCTAAAAACGTGCTCTTCAACATTTGACAGAGATGCTTTTGGCAAACCAGCTTCGCCTCGACATACATACACTTTACCGTCGGTTAGCTGGGATAACACAGCCAAACCATTCAGGTATGCTTGCTCTTGCTCTTTGATAATCACTTCTGCAGACGCAGCTAATGGATTGGTATCCATCGCAGTGACAAAAATGGCAACAGGAGCGGCATCAATTGCCGGGACCTTACTAAAAGGTCGTGTACGTAACGCAGTCCAAGCGCCAGATTCAACCAAGTTTTGCTTGATTTTTTCTCGACCTAGAGACGTTAATTCAGCTGTACTGTATTTCTCAAAAGAAACACTGTCATTACCATTGACGGCAATTACCACAGACTGAAGCACACGTTTTGCTCCACGGTTAATTTCTTCAACTACTCCGGATGCTGGCGCTGTGTATTGCACACCTTCGTTCTTTTTATCGACAAAAAGAACTTGGCCTTTTTTTACACTATCTCCTACCTTAATTTTCATGGTAGGGCGCATGCCAACATAGTCTTCGCCCAGGGTAGCTACCTTTGTGATGGCGTTGCCATCATGGATTACTTGCTCTGGAGCACCTTGAATCGGGAGATCCAGTCCTCTTTTTATTGTAATCATACTCACTTGCACTACTTTAACGGGAAGAAAGGGTTTGTGCCTAAAGACACTCTATTTATTCGCTAGACACCTGATCTGACGCCAGTGCTACGTTCCTTTGTAACACCCCTGCGACATGAAGATAACATCCAGCTAAATTTTCAGGCGCTGTATTCTAGCATTAAAGATGACTGAATCGCCAAAAAAAATAGCGATTTGACACCATCATCCTTTAAATTTCGCGGGTGAATTAACAAATAAAACCTTAGTGCTGAATCAAGCTTGTTACAAATTTTCTTACAGCTTGTTACAAATATACGACTAAAGTCGAATACAAAAACGGCCCTCTCGGGCCGCCTTACAAACTTGATTTAAATCAATTTTTCTTAATTATCACGTAGTTCCATATAAGCTTTAGATGAAACCTTACTGTACTCTTTGGCATCATTGAGAAATGCCATGTACGCATCGTACACTTTTTTCATTTGCGGATCGGTCGCCACCTGTTCTTGCAATACTTCTTCGGTCAACGCTTTTAATCTAGCCATTACTTCCGGTGGAAATTGACGCAGCTCGACACCGTGTTCATTAACTAATATTTTTAGCGCTTTGGCATTTTGCACCATGTATTCATCCAGCATTTCTTCGTTAGTCGCTTTCGCTGCCACCTCTACAATCATCCGCAAATCTTCAGGTAATGCCTCTAAAGCCGCCTTATTCGCCATAAATTCAATGGTGGTTCCCGGCTCATGCCAACCCGGGTAATAATAGTATTTAGCCGCTTTATGAAGACCAAATGCTAAATCATTATATGGTCCCACCCATTCGGTCGCATCAATGGCACCCGTTTGCAGTGAAGTAAATATTTCACCGCCAGGCATATTCACCGGAACACCGCCTGCTCGCTTCAAGACCTCGCCACCTAAACCAGGCAAGCGCATTTTAAGGCCTTCCAAATCCGACACTGAATTGATTTCTTTATTAAACCAACCACCCATTTGAATATCGGTGTTGCCTCCCGCTAATGGAACCAAACCAAATGGTGCATAAACTTCTTGCCACAGCTCTAAGCCACCGCCGTTGTGAAGCCAAGCATTCATCTCTTGCGCGGTCATGCCAAACGGCATGGTTGAAAAGAACTGCGCCTCAGGTGACTTACCTTTCCAATAATAAGCCCCTGAGTGCCCCATTTGTGCGGTGCCTGCTGATACGGCATCAAACACTTGCAATGCAGGCACTAGCTCACCAGCACCATAAACTTTAATGGTTAAGCGGCCACCACTCATTTTGCCCACTTTTTCGGCAAAACGCTCTGGCGCGACACCTAAACCTGGGAAATTCTTAGGCCAAGAAGTGACCAACTTCCACTTAATAGTTTCCTGTTTAACTTGTTCCTTCACAGCCGCTTTTTCAGTGCCACAGCCCAACAGTGACAAACTTGCCGCCGTAAGGAAAATAGCCGAAGCCCATCTGATGATTTTTCTCATTTAGCTCTCCTGTTATCACTTATCATTAATTATCAATCTCGAACATCTATTTATAAATTTGATCTGGCAGCCAAGTAACTAAACTTGGCCACATCGCTAGCGCCATTAGCACCACTAACTGGATCGCGATATAAGGCGCGACACCGCGATAAATATCCTTTGTCGCCACACTTTCTGGCGCAACGCCGCGTAAATAAAATAAAGCAAAGCCAAAAGGTGGGGTTAAAAATGACGTTTGCAAGTTCACCGCAAACATAATACCCAGCCAAACAGGATCAAAGCCCATGGCGAGTAATACCGGCCCCACGATAGGCACCACCACAAAGGTAATTTCAATAAAATCCAGAATAAAGCCCAGTAAAAATACCACTAGCATCACCACCAGCATGGCGCCAAAGGCACCGCCCGGCATATTGTTAAATAATTCATGAATCAGGTCTTCGCCGCCAAAGCCACGAAACACCAAGGAGAAAACGGATGCACCGATCAAAATCATAAATACCATACAAGTGATCTTAAGAGTGGCTTGAACCACATCGGCCATCACCTGCTTGGTCATATTGCCTTGGATAAATGCCAGTAACGTGGCGCCAAATGCGCCAACACCCGCTGCTTCGGTCGGCGTTGCCAATCCCAAAAGAATAGAGCCAAGCACGGCAAAAATGAGCAATAAAGGCGGAAACAAAGCCCTCAACAGCGCAATTTTTGCTAACGGGCTCGCTTCATCAGCCGCCTCATCCGCGATGACTTGATTAATGGTCTTCGGGTTTAACCAGCTCATTAAAAAAACATACAGCAAATAACACGTCACTAATATCAAACCGGGTACCAGTGCCCCAGCAAACAAATCACCGACAGAAACAGTCTCAGGCGAAAAGATGCCCATTTTGATTTGCGCTTGCTGATAAGCGCTTGATAGCACATCGCCAAGCAGAACAAGGGCGATGGAAGGAGGAATGATTTGCCCTAGTGTGCCTGTGGCGCAAATGGTGCCGGTGGCAAAGCTTGCACTGTAACCGCGTTTTAACATAGTCGGCAGTGATAGTAAGCCCATGGTCACCACCGTCGCCCCCACTATACCGGTGCTGGCAGCCAGTAACATCCCCACCATGACCACAGCAATAGCAAGGCCGCCCTTCACTTGCCCCATCACTTGCCCCATGGAAGTAAGCAGTTTCTCGGCAACTTGGGATTTTTCTAACATCACTCCCATTAAGACAAATAATGGCACAGCAAGTAAGGTCTGGTTAATCATGATGCCGTAAATACGATTAGGCAAAGCGCCTAAATAAGCGCCATCAAAGTAGCCAGTGACAATACCGATAGAGGCAAAAACTAGCGATGTGCCCGCAAGAGAGTAAGCAACAGGGTAGCCAGCCATTAACACCAGACAAACGGCGACGAACATGACAATCGATAAATATTCCATTAGATCATCACCTCGTCTTTTTCTTGGCTTATCGGTTGATCTAATAGAGTGAGAACATTAATTAGCGTTTGGCTGATGCCCTGTAACAGCAACAATAAAGGCATTAACAGTAAGTTGGTTTTTAAAATAAAAACTAAAGGTAAGCCGCCGGGCTCAGGGCTCCCCTCTAATAAGCGCCAAGCACCAATCACGTAATCCCAGCTACTAAAAAAGAGAAACAAGCAAACCGGCAATAGCAAAAAGGTAAATCCTAAAATATCTACCCAGGCTTTGGTTTTGGCGGAAAAGTTACGATAAAACACATCGACGCGTACATGATCATCGTACTTGAGGGTGTAGCCAGCACCGAGCATAAAGGTCATGGCGTGAAGGTAGAGTGTTGATTCTTGTAAGCCAATTGAGCCATAGTCAAGTCCGTAGCGCAGTAATACCACAACTAAAACCAATAGCACCATCACTAAAAGCAACCAAGCCAGTGCACGCCCTAACCAATCCGAGCCCTGATTAATCACCTCTACACACCATCTCATCCTTGCGGGCATGACTTCATCCTTAAATATTAAAGCTGCGCGATGGACCCTTCTCAGGCAAGCCCAAACAATTGTTATCAACTTGAAAACAAATTAACAATTATGTGATGTTAATATAAAAGTATTGTGAAGCAAGGAGGCGTGGATAAATACATGAAGCAAATCAATTTACGGTCTAATAAAGTAAGTTAAAGAAACTCAGGTCATACAAACATCACGAAAAGTAAGATTGATACGTAAACGGCAGGGCTTCTGCGTTTTCGCGACTTGATGCTGCCAATAGTGCTGAGTTGAACCTCCCATTATCAGTAAAGCACCATGGGGTAACGCAAGCTCTAGCTTTTCTCCCGTTGTTTTATGCCTTAATAGAAATCGTCTTGTTTCACCAAAACTTAATGATGCGATAACGGGATCAGGCCCTAATTCAACTTCATCATCACTGTGCCACCCCATATAATCACTGCCATCGCGATACAAATTACCCAATACCGTGTTAAATGAATGCCCACTGGTAAGCTCGACATCGCGCTTTAGCTGGCTCAGTAACGCCGTCCATGGTGCTGGCGTTAAAGTTAACCCCGAATAAGTATAAGGTTTATCACCAAACCACACTTGTTGACGAGGTTGCAGTACTTCCTTGCCGTACAATCGGATGCTTAATTGCTGCCATGCTAACTGTTGCAAAGCTAACAGATGATTATCCGCCTGAATTTGTGAATAAAAGTCAGGTTGATACCAAAGTTCAGCACCAGGCAATTGAATATGCTCTAAACCCTGATGTCCACTGAATAATGTCATAAAATACTCTTACTTAAAATCGACTAAAGCCTAACCAGAATGAATCAAATGATAGATTTTAAAGGTAAATGCGCTATTATCACGAGCTCAATTCTTTACCAGTTAAAGGCAGTTATGAAATCATTTTTAATCCCTTTGTTGGGCCTCGTTTTACTTGGCGGTTGCTCATCATCTTTACCGGTTAACCTGCATTTATCGCCCAAAGTAGCAGAGCAAACAGTGAAGTACCCTGCCAACACCACGGCAGCCTTAGTCTCTAGCGATTTACGTACTCAACCGCATATTGTGAGTATCAAAGAAGATGAAAAACCCACTATCTTAGTCAATAACGATGTTCCTGTGCGCATTTTACTGGCCGACAAATTAGGTCAAGCGCTGACCGAGCAAGGTGTCATTATTACAGGAAGCTCAAGCACCAAGCTGCATTTAGACATTGTTGCAATGGAAACCAAAATAATCAAAAACGGCACCAGCTTTGACGCACAAAGCACAACTCAGTTAACATTGGTGATCGAAAAACCAACGCGTAAAGTAACCAAGCAGTATAAAACCGTTTCAACTAAAACGGGCGCGTTTAATCCAACAGCCGCGGAGCTGGAGGAAGGGTTGAATAATCAACTCACAACCCTACTATCAGACATTTTAAGCGACAAGCAACTATTTGAAGAACTTAATAAAAAGGACTAATTGATGAATCTTCGTAACCTTATTCCCTCTTTACTGTTGATGTTGTTAAGTTGTTTTAGCTTAACAGCACAAGCTGCAAACCCAGAGATAAAGATTGAAACCAGTAAAGGCGATATAGTACTTGAGCTTTATCAAGACAAAGCGCCAATCACGGTCGACAACTTTTTGGCTTACATCAAGCAAGATGCCTTTAAAAACAGCTTGTTTCACCGCGTGATCCCAGGCTTTATGATCCAAGGCGGTGGCTTTGCTCAAGACTATCAACGCCTAGCGACTAATGCGCCAATTAAGAACGAAGCCAGCAACGGTCTATCAAACAGCCGTGGCACAATCGCGATGGCGCGCACCAACGCCCCTGACTCCGCAACTCGCCAGTTCTTTATTAACCACGCCAACAACACTAACTTAGACCAAGGTGCTTTTGGCGCAGGCTACGCGGTGTTTGGTAAAGTGACTTCGGGTATAGAAGTGGTTGATGCCATTGCTAATGTCGCAACAGGCACCACAGCCGCTATGCCGGGCGCGCGTGACGTACCAACCAACCAAGTCGTGATTAAAAGTATTCAAGTTATTGAAGCTAAGTGATTAACGATATTTCAGTTTAATTAGCCAGTCCTGATTTGGACTGGCACATTACCCCTAAGCAATACCATCACCGTTTCTACTTCGTTTTATCTCGTGTTATTCCTTGATTTTGTTGTCTTGGGCTCGCAGAATGCTTAAGCATTCTTGTTTCGAGGCCAAGACAATTTCAGCTATAACTAAATCAAGCTGGTGGCAAGCCATTAGCGTCTATTTTGAAAAACGTGTCGCCGTTTTATTTTTACTGGGTTTTTCTGCAGGGCTGCCTATTTTACTGGTGTTTGGCACCTTGTCGTTTTGGTTACGAGAGGCTGGCGTTGATCGCGCCTTAATTGGCTTTGCCAGCTGGGCGGGCCTTGCTTATGGTTTTAAATGGGTTTGGGCGCCCATGGTCGACCGTTTATCGCTGCCTGTTCTATCAAGCCTGCTCGGGCGTCGTCGCAGTTGGCTGCTATTATCACAATTGTTGATCATGGCCGCTATCGCAGGTATCGCCTTTACCGATCCTCTTGAACACTTAGGCCTATTTGTCGCTTTTGCAGTGATGGTGGCCTTTGCCTCGGCCACCCAAGATATTGTGATTGATGCCTATCGCATTGAGTCCGCACCGGAAAAATATCAAGCGGCAATGTCGGCTTCGTATCTAACAGGATATCGCTTAGCCATGATTGCCGCTGGGGCAGGCGCCTTGACCTTAGCCGCCTTGTTTGCCGATGGCGCGCAGGGCTATCACCGCGGTGCATGGACGCAATCCTATTTAGTTATGATGTGTTTAATGCTGATTGGCGTAATCACTTGCTTATTTTGCCATGAGCCAGATGTGGACTTAAGAAAGTCAAACGCTGAACAACTTGAAATACAAAGCAACCTTATCGCTAACGGCATGTTACCTGTGTTTGCTCGAGTTATCGCTTGGGCACAAATATCCATCTTTATGCCGTTTGCGGATTTCTTCTTGCGCTATCGTTGGCAAGCGTTACTGATCTTAGCCCTTGTTGCCACCTACCGTATTTCAGATATTGTGATGGGGATTATGGCCAATCCTTTTTATGTTGATATGCAGTTCACTAAAGAGCAAATTGCCGCCGTCACTAAAGTGTTTGGCGTGATCATGACATTAGTGGGAGCGGGATTCGGTGGTATTTTGATCCATAAATTTGGCACCATGAAAATTTTGTTTCTCGGCGCCCTGCTCTCATCAGCCACCAACTTAACCTTTGCCATGTTAGCGATGACCAAGGTTGATGAAGTGCTTTATCAAGGGCAATTAACCCTTTTTAGCGCCGAGCCGTGGGAATTTATTGTTACTAACTTTCATTTATTAATTGCGGTTATTTCACTGGATAATTTAAGTGGGGGTATCGCAATCTCCGCCTTTATCACTTATCTATCTAGCTTAACCAATCGGACTTTTTCAGCGACCCAATATGCCCTGTTTAGCTCGGTGATGACCTTACTACCAAAATTTATTGCAGGATTTTCAGGTCAGTTCGTTAATAAATTCGGTTATGTGCACTTTTTTATTGCTACGGCGGCCATCGGTATACCTGTATTGATCCTGATCCTACTCATCAATCGTTACGTAACATTACAACAAGCGACTACCACTCCAAATCAGGAAACGACCGGCTCAGAAGTAACATCTGAGCTAAAATAGCCAACATTTCAGCAAGAAGGTAACCCATAGAGGCAGAATAGCCTCTATTTTTTATACCGAAAAAATAAATTTGGTAAACCTTCTTATACCGTTAAGTTATAAAAATGACGTAATTATCCTAAAAAGATAAGCCTTTTTTAGCTTAAATAGTGGATTGAAGCGGTCATTTTCTCTAGGATGACTAAGAAATGTTGTAAAATAACACCTTTATTGAAAATAACGATAAGCCACTGAATCATGATCCAGATCCAGCCTTCTTAGATTGTTATCAGTAAAATATGCAAAAACTTAATAACTCAGGGAATAACTATGCAGATAGGTGTACCAAAAGAGCTGTTAGAAAATGAAACCCGTGTTGCTGCAACGCCAAAAACGGTTGAGCAACTACTAAAACTCGGTTTTTCAGTTTCTATTGAAGCCAGTGCTGGCCAAAAAGCCAGCTTTAATGATCAAGATTATGTTGATGCAGGCGCGACACTGGCGACCGATGCCAATGCAATCTGGCAATCAGACGTTATTTTTAAGGTAAACGCGCCAACTTTTGATGAAATTGATCTCATCAAAGACGGAGCCACTTTGATCAGCTTTATTTGGCCGGCACAGAACGAAGACTTGATGAAGAAGCTAAGCAGCAAAAACATCAACGTGCTCGCCATGGATGCCGTACCTCGTATATCTCGCGCACAAGCGTTAGACGCATTAAGTTCGATGGCAAACATTGCTGGTTACCGCGCTGTGATTGAAGCCGCTAACCAGTTTGGTCGTTTCTTTACCGGTCAAATCACGGCTGCAGGTAAAGTGCCACCAGCGAAAGTATTAGTGGTTGGCGCAGGCGTTGCTGGTCTTGCCGCCATTGGCGCAGCAGGTAGCTTAGGTGCAATCGTGCGCGCAACGGATACGCGTCCTGAAGTAGCTGAGCAAATTGAATCAATGGGTGCTGAGTTCCTAAAGCCTGATTATCAAGAAGACGGCTCAAGCACTGATGGTTATGCAAAAGTGATGAGTGAAGGCTACTTAAAAGCCCAAGCGGAGATGATTGCTGAGCAAGCCAAAGACGTTGACATCATTATTACAACCGCACTTATCCCTGGTCGCCCTGCACCGTTGATCATTACCGAAGAAATGGTGATGTCGATGAAAACCGGCAGCGTAATTGTCGATTTAGCGGCGCAAACGGGCGGTAACTGTGCCTTTACTGAAAACGGTAAAGTGGTTGAAGTTAACGGCGTTAAAATCGTTGGTTACAGCGATCTACCTGGCCGCTTACCGACACAATCAAGTCAACTATACGGGACTAACCTAGTTAACTTGATGAAGCTGCTATGTAAAGAAAAAGACGGCAACATCGATATCGACTTTGAAGACGAAGTGCTACGTGGCACCACAGTCGTTAAAGAAGGCGAAATTAGCTGGCCACCACCAGCAATCAAAGTAAGCGCAGCACCTGCGCAACCTGCCGCCGCTGAGCCTACCGCCGTAGTGGAAGAAAAGTCGGCGAATCCTTGGATCAAGCCTATTGTTGCTGGTTTAGGCGCATTAGCGTTTTTCTGGATTGCCGACAGTGTACCAAGTAGCTTCTTATCTCACTTTACTGTGTTTGTACTTGCCTGTGTGGTCGGTTATGGCGTGGTGTGGAATGTAAGCCACTCGCTGCATACACCACTGATGAGTGTAACCAACGCAATTTCAGGCATCATCGTAATCGGTGCATTACTGCAAGTCGGCAGTGAAAATGGCTTTGCCAGTTTCTTAGCCTTCATCGGGGTACTGATTGCAACTATCAACATAGTCGGTGGTTTCACCGTAACTCAGCGCATGCTGAAAATGTTTACTAAAGACTAGGGGATAATCAATGTCAGCAGGAATTATGACGGCCGCTTATATCATAGCCGCTATTTTATTTATCCTCAGCCTGAATGGCTTGAGTAAACAAGAAACCGCTAAGCGCGGTAACTTGTACGGTATCGTGGGTATGGCTATCGCTATCTTCGCCACCGTATTCAGTGACGGCGTATCCGGCCTAGCTTGGATCATCCTCGCGATGGTGATTGGTGGCGCGATTGGGGTACATAAAGCGAAGAAAGTTGAAATGACCGAAATGCCTGAACTGATTGCAATATTGCATTCATTCGTCGGTATGGCTGCGGTATTAATCGGCTTTAACTCGTTTATCGTACCACCAGAAGTGATCCCAGGACCAGATGCCCACGCCGAGCACATGATCCACTTGGTGGAAGTGTTCCTAGGTATCTTCATTGGTGCCGTGACGTTCACAGGCTCTATCGTGGCTTACGGTAAGCTAAGTGGTAAGTTCAGCAGCGCACCGTTAAACCTACCAGCGAAAAACTGGTTAAACATTGCAGCTCTGGGCAGCAGTGCACTATTGCTAATGATGTTCGTTAACGCTGAAAACGGCAGCATGTTTGCCCTACTATTAATGACGCTAATTGCTTTTGCTTTTGGTGTGCATTTAGTGGCTTCTATCGGCGGTGCCGATATGCCAGTAGTGGTTTCGATGCTTAACTCATACTCAGGATGGGCAGCAGCGGCCACAGGCTTTATGCTTTCAAACGACTTACTGATCATTACCGGTGCATTAGTGGGTTCAAGTGGTGCCATTCTGTCTTACATCATGTGTAAGGCAATGAACCGCTCATTCATTAGCGTTATTTTAGGCGGTTTTGGCTCAGAAGGCGGCGCCGTTGCATCAGATGCAGAGCACGGTGAGCACACGGAAGCAAGCGCTGACGAAGTAGCAGAAATGCTACGTAACAGCCGCAGCGTAGTGATTGTACCAGGTTATGGTATGGCAGTAGCACAAGCACAATATCCTGTCGCCGACCTAACACGTAAACTGCGTGATAAAGGCGTTAATGTACGTTTTGGTATTCACCCAGTAGCGGGCCGTTTACCAGGCCACATGAACGTACTACTCGCTGAAGCGAAAGTGCCTTACGACATTGTATTAGAAATGGACGAAATCAATGATGATTTCGCAGACACTGATACAGTGCTTGTTATTGGTGCTAACGATACGGTAAACCCTGCAGCAAAAGAGCCTGGCTCACCGATTGCGGGTATGCCTGTACTAGAAGTATGGAATGCTACGAACGTGGTCATTTTCAAACGTTCAATGGCTTCTGGTTATGCCGGCGTACAAAACCCACTGTTCTTTAAAGAGAACTCTTCAATGCTATTTGGTGACGCTAAAGCCTCAGTAGACAACATTCTACACGCGCTTTAACACCAAACCTTTACATTGATTGAACAAGCCAGCTCATTGAGCTGGCTTTTTTGATCGGGTTGCTCCGTCGTTCATTGTAAATCTAATAGTCTGATACAGAAAAGGAATCGATAAATCAACTGGCGAAATGAGTGCGTAATAAGTGCTTATATGAAGCGCATTAAAATTACTCTTGGAGAATCCTGTAACGGTGAGTTTTACCAGCTTAGCGGGCTACCTTTGTCTCATTGCACTGGGCGACATGCCAAAGTGTTTTTTAAAGCGATTGGAAAAGTTTGCCACATCGGAATAGCCTAATGCCAAGGCTACTTGACCCACTGCCCAACGCTGGGTAACTAACAAATGCTTAGCGCGCGCCATTTTTAACTGCAATAAATACTGTTTCGGACTCATGCCTAAATGCTGTAAACAGAGCCTAAAAAAATGCGGTTCAGAATAATGTAGCTTATCTGCCAATTCGGCCACTGACCAAGGGTGATGTAATTGCTGTTCAACTTGGTTAAATAGATGGCGTAACTTTATCTCTAAGCCACTTTGTTGGCCTTGTTTAAATAAGGATTTATGGGTAAGTTGCAGTAGCATATCAAGGCAGGTAACCGCTAAACCTGACTGATGCCCGCTCAATTTAGCTTCCGAAAAGAACATATTCATGGCGTGGAAAATAGCCTGTGCATGCTCGCAATAACTCACATCAGGCTCGCCACTGGCTAATCCTTGCCACTGTTCGTTGTTTTCCAAGATAAGCCAAGCCGTCTGCCACTGTGGAGAATTCAGCTGAAAACCACTAATACTGCCTGCAGGAAGTAAGGTTAAGGTATCTGCTTCTATCATTGTTTTACCCGCAGGGGTTAGCAGGGCTCCTTGGCCTTTGATGCTATATAACAAAACATGGAAATTAGGCCGAGTTCGACGGACAAGGAAATGTTCTTTGGCCAAACTGGTACCACACAATATAATCCCTTGTTCTTGTAGGTATTTAGCTTCATCTGGGCCAAAAAACACCTCTTGGCAGACATCCGCCGCTTCACAACAATCTTGCCAACTAGCCATAAAAAATAATAATGATAGTTTAGAACAACATATTGCGAGTTTACACTATGCTAACATTTAGCAAAAGTCGCTATAGTTACTGGGTCTTATAAATCAACACCTGATCGAATCTTTTCGGTTTCCCGTTGAACCTTGAGGAAAGTCGATGAAGGCAAAAATAGCCACCGCAACTAATCAAGTATTTTTGCGCAAGCTATGGCAACTGGCACTGCCGGTTTCGTTGCAATCATTACTTTTCTCTCTGCTGGGTCTGGTCGACATTTTAATGGTTGGTCAGCTCGGTGAAGCCGAAGTGGCTGCAGTTGGATTGGGAAACCGAGTCTTTTTTTTCAACCTGTTGATCATTTTTGGTTTATCTGGCGGAGTGAGCGTATTAGCCGCGCAATACTTTGGCAAAGGCGAAGTATCAGGCGTCCGGCGCTGTTTAGTATTAGCGGTGATCTGTGCTATCGCTATCTCATTACCTTTTGCACTTCTTTATACCTTTGCCCCCACATCTGTTATCACACTAGCCAGTGATACGCCTAGCCTTGTTCACCTTGGCTCTACTTATTTACAAATTACCGGTGCAACCATTTTACTGACCGCAATTGTGGTGCCGATTGAGGCTTCATTGCGCGCGGTTGGCGATGCTAAAACACCGACTAACATTGGTATATTAGCCATCGTACTTAACGTCTTTTTAAACTGGGTACTGATTTTTGGTCATTTAGGCTTCCCTGAATTAGGTGTAGAAGGGAGTGCGTGGGGCACCACTATTTCTCGCTTATTCCAAACGCTTATTTTGATCTTGTACGTGCTAAAAAAACGCCGCATGGTCGTCTTTACTTGGATTGATATTCGCCAAGCACTGAGAGTGAAAGAGGCCAAGCGCTTTTCATTAATCGCCATCCCTTTGTTAATTCATGATGGCTTTTGGGCCTTTGGTGTCTTAATTTATAGCTTTATTTTTGCCCGCATTGGTGTTGATGAGCTTGCCGTAATGAGCATGCTCGCCTCTGTCGAAGGCAGTATTTTTGCTCTATTTATCGGTTTTGCAGTGGCCTGTTCGACCATGCTTGGTCATGAACTTGGTGCCAACAAATATGAAGACGCATGGCAGCAATCTTGGGTTTTTATTATTTTTAGTCCTGTTATCGCCTTGTTTATGACATTGGTTATTTTGCTGTTTAAAGATCAAATTGCCAGCATATTTAGTGGCTTTGAAGGAGATACTCTGGACAGCGCGATCCGAGTATTAATCATCATGGCACTGGCTTTAAGCCTAAAAGTTCTCAACATGGTGGGGATCATGGGCGTACTGCGCAGTGGTGGTGATGTAAATTACAGTATTTTTATCGACTTGTTTTGCATGTGGTGCATTGGTATTCCACTCACATTTGTCGCCGCTACCGTATGGGGCTGGCCACTTTATTTAGTCTATTTATGTTCACTATCGGAAGAGTTAGTTAAGGCAGTGTTGATGATTTTTCGTGTTCATCGGAAAAAATGGTTAAAAAATTTAGTGGCTGATAGTTAATGTCAGAACAAAAATATCAACAAATTTATCAAGTTATTCAACTTATCCCTGAAGGCTCTGTTGCGTTTTATGGGCAAGTGGCAGATTTGGCAGGGCTACCAAAACATGCTCGCTTGGTCAGTAAAGCGCTAAAAGTTGCCCCCAGTGAGTTGAACTTGCCTTGGCACCGAGTGGTATCGAGCCAAGGCAAAATTGCTATCGCAAAAAATACACCCTTGTACCATGAACAAAAACAACGCTTGTTAGTTGAAGGCGTCGCATTTAAAGGAGAGCGCATTTCTCCAGCTCATTACTGGCAACCCGATTTATTCGCCTTACTAACCCAGCTAACGCACTAAAACTTACTTTTCCTTAATAAAATCCTTTATGCCAGCTACTAAAGTGTCAATGCTGGTTTTGTCGACATTAAGATGGGTTACTAAACGCAACACTTTTCCCGGTGAAATTAGAATGCCCTGTGACTTTAAATATTCCGCCAAGGCAAGAAAGTCGACTTGTTTCGACTTAACAAATACCATATTCGTTTGTACTAAAGCAGGATTAACATCTAGTTCACTGATATTTTCAAGAGCATCAGCCAGATAGCGTGCATTAAGATGATCGTCAGCTAAGCGCTCCACATTATGCTCTAAAGCAAAGATTCCCGCTGCGGCCAGCATGCCAGCTTGACGCATGCCACCACCGCAGGTTTTACGCCAACGTTTCGCTTTGTTAATAAACTTCGAATCACCTAACAGTAATGAGCCAACCGGTGCGCCTAAACCTTTAGATAGGCAAATTGAAGCTGAATCAAAGTACTGGGTAATATTGCTGATAGGCTCACCAAGCTTCACAGCGGCATTAAATGCACGCGCACCGTCTAAGTGCATACGCAGATTATATTCAAATGCGAGGGCTTGGGTTTGCGCCATAAAATCATGACTAAGTACTTTGCCGTTGATGGTATTTTCTAATGAAATCAATTTAGTTTTAACAAAGTGAATATCATCACTTTTTATCGAAGCTCTCACCTTAGTCAAATCTAAGCTACCATCGGCTAAGTTTTCGATCGGTTGGGCTTGCACCGACCCCAACACTGCAGCACCGCCGCCCTCATAGATATAGTTATGAGCTTGTTGACCACAAATATACTCATCGCCTCTTTCACAATGAGACATTAATGCAATTAAGTTAGCTTGAGTGCCTGATGGCGTAAACAAAGCGGCATCAAACCCTGACATTTCCGCCGCCATTTCTTGTAACTTATTAACACTGGGATCATCTTCATAAACATCATCACCAACAGGTGCACTGAGCATAGCCTGACGCATAGCATTACTAGGCTGGGTAACCGTATCACTGCGAAAATCTAACATTAAGAGCCTATAAATAACGGAGAGAAAAAACTATTAAGCAGAAAAATCAGAGGAAATGCAACAAACGGGGAGCTAGTTGCCAGTTAAATCCTTAAAAATATTATCGGATGAAAAGTGGCTCAATGGACTTAAAAAGCCACTTAATTGCACTTCATGAGAGGTTTGGTTTATTCCCTGCCAAGCAACTGAAATATCGACTTTCTTAGGGTTGGTTGCGCCATCCAACAGTTTTAGCTCTTCAACTTGCCATTTTACTTCATAAGTAAAAATGCCGTAGTGTTGTGGCACTTCACTGCCTGTTGCAATCGCATTAAAATCATCAACGGTCAAAAAGTCTTTGAAATCTTCCATTTTCGCTTGCGCAAGCTCAAGTGCAACCAAACGCGCTTCCGCTTGGCTGCTTTTAAGGAACAAATGCTTTTGCAATTTAACCGTCGCCACCACCGCCACGCTAATAATCAGCACGGAGATTAAGATTTCGACTAAGCTAAAACCTTGCTCTTTGCGTTTCATGAAATAACGATTACGTCCGTTTACTCGTTAAAATCTCGCCAGGTACCAGGCACCCAGCCAAAGCGACGCCCACCCGTGGCATTAGTATTCACACTCGATAAGGTGCGCAATACATCTGCGTGATAGTTCACCACGATTGAACCAGAACTCAATACTACACCATGGTTTACACCATCAATTACCATGGCACCTGTTACCGTAATTGAACCACGAAACTTGGCATTAATAGCCGCGTTATTCTGGGTTTCCATATTACTGTTGACAATGTAAACCAAACCATTGATTGACGCTCCGCCGCGAAAATCGGCATTTCCATCAATGATCACGGTAACCCCTTCGGTTAAGGAGCCCCCGCTATAACCTCCGCCACTGACACCATTAACATAAACAGGGCAATCACCATAAATCCAAACTATCTTTTCACCTTGACCACCAGCAGGCACATCACACACACCGAGATCGTTTGGCTGAACAAAAATAATCCCTTCTTCACCATCAGCGGCTCGCTCTGCGACTTCATTTCTTAATATCGCGAAATCAGCCTCTTCGGTGCCCAAGTACTCTTCTTTAAGGCTATCGGGAAAACGCGGGTCGGATAAAGAGATATCGTCTTTGACAAAGTTCTCCTCTTCTTTAGGGCTACCATCACCTTCAGCACTTTCCACAACTTCAGCACTTTCCACAACTTCAGCACTTTCCACAACTTCAGCACTTTCCACAACTTCGGCACTTTCCACAACTTTAGCGCTATCCTCACTTGCAGGACTATCGGGAAAACCCTTTAAGGTATCATCGCTGTACCAACCCAGCTCATTCTCTAATGTGGCATCACCGGCTTCTAAGGTATTTTCGAATTTAGAGAGATCGGCAAAACCATCACTACTGTAACTAAACCAGTTACCTGCTAATTGCATGGCTTTATAGCTACTCCAATAAGACAACTCTTGATCATCAAAAGCAGTAGGGTTACTTGCCACCTGCACTGAACCTTCTAGCAATGTTTGGGTGTTGGTTGTTATCGGCGCAATAGGAATATTGTTTCCGCCGTTGTTAACGTTTCCTGAAAAATAAAATTCTCGACTGACAACTGCTTGCGCTTGACCATCTCGGGAGCGTCCGGTACTCACAACTTGCAGTAATTTAGGATTAGTAGGGCTTTGCTTAACCACCACTTCAACTTGGTTAGAAGCAAAAAACTCAATGAATTGTTGCGTTCCGCTATCCGTGCTCGAACCAATATTAAGCTTTAGCGGTTCATCACTGGTTTTATTTAAAAACGACATTGCTGCAGGCTGCTCTTTGCTGCCAACCTTGACCTTGCCAAATGCCAACCAAGTACCAGCATAATCTAGCCCTAGTTCGGCATTAGCATAAGCTTCTTTATAGCGATAATCATTACCCGAGGCTCGAATTTCGAACAGCTTGTTTTTAGCCGTGTAAAAGGTAAATGCGGTAGCACTTAACATGAGTAGGATAGTGACTAATAAGGTCGCCATCCCCTCCTGCTTACCTGAGGGTGACAGTTTGATCATACAGCTCCCGTTGTACTTCTCAATGAGCTTTCATTTATGGATTTACTCTGAGTTTCTCTTTGGAAACCCTTTATTTGAGTAAACCTTCAGTAACCTTGATTGCGCACTAGCACTGTTTTATCCAGTTCTATCGATTTTTTACGATCGCTTTGCAGTGACGCTTTCAGGTTGATGGTCACGGTACTCATCAGTGTATTTAGGCCCTCTGATGGTACGGTGCCAATTTCGCCTTTGGCATTAATCTTGGTTAAATTAAAGACAAGTTTGTCGATATAGATGGCATCGTTCGTTAATTGCGTCCAATGACTTGCAGCACCACAAGGGGAGAAGCCGGAACGAATATAAACACTGCCCTGTTGTAATTTATAACCTATATATTCTTGAGGTGTAACCTCAGGGTTAACACTATCCATATCATACGCAAACGTAATACAGGATTTGTCGGGTGAAACCGATAACGCCGCTGACGCGCCGTTGTATAAGTTGCTGCTAAAGTCACTACTCAATGCACTGGATGTCGCCCCACTCCAATAGCCCGCACGACGGATATCACGCGACATTAGCTCAATTAAGTTTTTCATTTCCAAGTTGAGCTTGCCTTGGTTAATAATTTTATTGTTGTTAACAATACTGCTGGTATAAAGAGAAGTCATCATACCAACCACCGCCAACCCCAATACCATAGAGATCATCAATTCAACGAGGGAAAAACCTCGTTGTTTTGATTTATTGGGTAGCAAAGATAACAAACTCAAGCTACGACTCCCACTTAGCTGCAAGCGCTGTAATCAGATGAGCCAGTAACGGTGCAAGTGGAAACATTGCCCATGACATTAGTCTTTATTCTTACTTTATTGTTTGGATCCAAGGTTTCAATTTCTATATGACCAAGAGTTCGTGATGTCTGAACAGGCATACCACGAACATTATCAAAAATGATTGTTTTATCTGTCATACTACCCAGGGCTTTGAGATTTACCTTTTTAAACTCATCACCATTGATTACAACCAGTCGCTTAACCGGAGGAGTAGTATTCGCCGTAATTGAGCAAGCATCCGTAGCGTCAGGATCTGTAAGCGTACAATCACACGTGTTTTTGGCTACCGTCACCGTTCTGACCCCAGCGCACCATTCACCATTGTTGCCATCAGTAAAACTAACGGCAATGTTAGTATTTGACTTAATCGATTCACTTTTGGCATAGGTAAGTAAAGAATACAGCGACTCACTGGCTCCCCGTAATTCGTTACGCTTAAACAGGCTGCTATAAGAGCCAACCCCAATGCTTAACAAAATAGAGAGCACCGCAATAGCGATCAATAGTTCCATTAAAGTAAAGCCCTGAAACTTAACTGGCTTTGATATCATCCATGACCTCATAAATTGTGATGTAGCACACTTCGAAATTTTATCCAGTGAATTTTATCACGGACAAAAATTGACCACAATCAGTGGCCTCTTTGAGAGTCGCAATAGGTGATGCAGATACCAAATTGGCATATACTAATGCGCTTATCTATGCATTTGACTTTATTAACAATAAAAACGGCATATCATGTAAAGCAGTGGCAAAACACAAGGATTAAAATAAATGACAAAAATACATAAACAAGCAGGCTTTACCTTGATGGAGGTGATGATAGTCGTCGCGATTATTGGGATTTTAGCTACAATTGCGTATCCTTCATACAAAGATTATGTACAAAAAACGCGGCGCGCGGATGCACAAGCCTACTTAATGAAAGCCTCTCTTGAACAAGAATCGTATCGCATTAACAGCCCAACCTATGCCGCTTCCATGACAGATTTAGGCCTGTTAGCGGCAAATGATTACTATGATTTCAGTATCGCAGACAACACCGCACATGCATACACTTTGAAAGCGGTGGCTAAAACGGGGAAAAGTCAGGCAGATGATAAAGAAGGCTCGCAAAGTTGCTCTACCCTTACCCTCGATCAATCAGATACGAAAACTCATGCTGATTGTTGGTAAAAAATAAAAATTAACCTCAGTTTTGCTTAAACCTATTACGAATGGATAAAGTATATTTTTACAGCAAAATTTCGTTTTCAGGGATGAAAACGCAAAGCGTATAGGGACATATTCATCGCGTTTTTGCAGGAGAAATAGACTATTTTGCTTATCCAGAACTCGGGTTAATTAGTCAATAAAAAGGCGCTCATCGAGTGCCTTTTTTATTATTCACAAAGTATCCATTCCAACTGTATGTACAACTATGTTTACAACTGGGTTTGCCACTCTTGCTTAGTTAGCATCGACATCGGCTTATCCTGCTGATGTTGGTAAACCACGTTATAAGCGAGCACACTTTGCACGTAGCCGCGGGTTTCCCTAAACGGAATGATTTCAACCCATACATCCGCCGCTAAACCTGGGCTATTGGCACGCCATCTTTTTACCCGATTCGGGCCAGCATTATAGGCCGCACTGGCTAAAATACGGTTACCATTGTAATCATCCAGTAACCCTTTGATATAAGCACTGCCTAAGCGTACATTCACTTCAGGATCGTAAAGACTTGCCACTCCTTCGTATTTAACGCCAATTTTCTTCGCGGTATATTTCGCCGTTGCGGGCATTAACTGCATTAAGCCGCGCGCGCCAACGGGGGACCTTGCTTGAGCGTAAAAAGCACTTTCCTGACGCGCCAAGGCAAACAAGAAGCTGCTGTCTACTTGGCGCTCTTTAGCAAACTTATTAAAGGTTGGCGCTTCCACTTGTGGGAAACGCTGCTCAACTAAGTCCCAACTTTTTGTTTCAATGCTGGCTAACACAGCAAAATGCAACCAACCTTTTTCAAGGGCATATTGCCCTAAGTGATCAACGATGGGCTTAGGTTGACGACTAATTAAATGGCCCCATTCGGTGCGAGCGATGTTATCAGCGCCATGATAAAGTAACTCACTAATACGTGCTAATACTGGCATTTGCTCAGTTAACAACGCCTTATTTAACGTCACCTTTTCAATATTTAAGCTATACGGCACCCCGAGCTGCTGAGCCGACATAAAACCATAATAACTGCGCTCTTTAGCGACTTCGGCAAAAAACACATTAGCGGCTTTATCACGACCTGCTTTTTTATTTAAGCGCGCTTGCCAATATTTCCAGCGTTCATGGTTTTTATCTGCTGACGGTAGCAATTCAATCCACTTTAACGCGGTTGACCATTGTTGCTGTGCGAGAGCATAACGAATACGCTGCTCAATCACAGTTGCATCTTGCCACCCTGCCAATTGCTTATCGGCCCATTTAAACGCCTTGCTCAAATCACGGTACATCACATACTGAATTAACTTTAACTCTAATGATCTACGCTGCTCTTGAGTAAAGTTAAATTGCTTTCCATAGTGGCGGTATGCCTTTAAAGCGCTTGGCGTTGATTTAGCGATTAAACGCTCTAAACCCGCTGCCACTATTTGCATATATGGCGTCGTCTTTTGCTGATAATCATTAAAGTTTAATAGCAGTTTAGGATTAGCATAAACCTTGGTTAATAACTCGCCGTAAGCCTGATGCTTGCCGGTTAAACTTTTTTGCAAATAAGCCATTAGTTTGGGCTTGTTTGCACTAAACGCGAGTACCATACGCTCAAATATTAAATCTTGGCTGAGCTTACCGGCTTGCTTCCAACTTGCAAATAGTGGGTCACAAGCATCGGGACGAGACTGACCAGACAACCACAGTTTCTCTGCTCCCTGCCAAGCAATGGTTTTTTCGCCAACTTGCATCTGAGCATTATAATAATGACACTGTAAGGTTATGTTGTTTGGTTGTTGTGGCTGTAATTTAAGAAAGCTGTGCCACTTCTCGTGAGCAGCAAGGCGAAACAAATATTGCCGCTCTAAGGTGTTAGCCAAGTAAGAATCTTGATTTTCTTGGCTGAAACGTTGCACCTTTTCTATCGGTAGAAAACTAAGCTGACTTTTTAATGCGTTGTACTCCAAAAAGAGCGCCAGTGGGTAATCAGTACCAAGTTGCTTTCTTAATTGCTCTGCACTGCCCCAATCTTTTTGTTTTTGTGCCTCCAATGCTTGACTGTATAAACTGCGCTGCTCTGACAGCGAGCTAGCTTGGCTGAAACTGGTAAATAGCAATAAAAAACTGACCAATGTAATACGCAATCGTCTCTCCTAAATGTCCTGAAAAGTTAAAATAATGCCGCTGATAACAAGTTGCGAGTATAGTCAGATTTTGGCTGACTAAATAATGAATTTACATCAGACTCTTCAATTAATTTGCCTCCTTGCATCACCATGACACGATGACATAGGGCGCGGATCACAGCAAGATCATGACTAATAAATAAATAACTTAATTGATACTTTTGCTGCAAATGTTTTAACAACTCAATAATCTGTTTTTGAACCGTACGGTCTAACGCAGAAGTTGGCTCATCTAACACAATCAATTTGGGTTTTAAAATAATGGCTCGGGCAATCGCGATACGCTGACGTTGGCCGCCAGAAAACTCATGGGGATAACGCTGCGCAGCCGCTTCATCCAAGCCGACTTCCAGCAGCGCAGCGCGTACGCGTATTGCCACTTCATCGCTGCTCAGTTGTTCATGCACTAGTAAGCCTTCACTCACTATCTGTTGCACCGACATACGCGGGCTTAAACTGCCAAACGGATCTTGAAACACAATTTGAATTTCTTTGCGCAAGGGAGCAAGTTGTGCTGAGTTCTTACCATCGAGTCGTTGCCCTAAATAAGTCACTCGGCCTTGGCTCGCATTTAGCCCTAAAATAGCCTGTGCCAAAGTGCTCTTGCCAGAGCCACTTTCCCCAACAATGCCTAAGGTTTCCCCTTTGTTTAAGGTTAAATTAATCCCGTCGACAGCCTTAAAATAGTCATGAACGCGACCAAACCAACCACTTTTAATTGGGAACCATACCTTCATATCATACGCTTCTAAAATCGGCTCTGGCGCTTCTAGAGCATGCATATTGCCCTTGGGTACAGCAGCCAATAAACACTGAGTGTATTCATGTTGTGGCTGTTTAAATAGATCCCGCGCCGTGCCCTGCTCCACCACCTGCCCCTGACACATTACAACTACCTGATCAGCGTAATGGCGCACAATATTGAGATCATGGGTAATCAATAAAATGGCCATACCGAGCTTGGCTTGTAAGTCTTTTAATAGCTCTAATATTTGCTTTTGTATGGTGACATCGAGCGCGGTGGTGGGCTCATCAGCAATCAGTAAGTCTGGCTCATTAGCCAACGCCATCGCTATCATCACACGTTGGCGCTGGCCGCCTGATAGCTCGTGGGGATAATGACCTAAACGTCGCGGCGCATCTTGAATGCCAACCAGTTCAAGTAGCTCTAGCATTCGCGGCATGGCTTGCTGATACGTTAGGCCTTGATGTAACCAGAGTACCTCGGCTAATTGTTTACCTAAAGTATGCAGTGGATTAAGGGACGTCATTGGCTCTTGAAAAATCATACTGATGCGCGAGCCGCGCAGCTGTTGCATGTCAATGTCAGATTGCTCTAACACATTAATATCGGCAAACTGAATTCGTCCTTGCGGATGATGGGCACCATTTGGCAGTAGTTGTAAAATAGATAAAGCTGTCAAAGATTTACCGCTACCACTCTCGCCCACTATTGCCAAGGTTTTGCCACGAGCTAGCTTAAAACTCACTTCTTGCACCACGGCTTTATCAGCAAAATTGACGCAAAGCTTATCTAAAATTAAAAGCGGCTTATCTGTCATCACTGGCTTTGTCACTGGGGTCTCATTCATAATGCTTTCCTCGGATCAAAGGCATCGCGAGCCGCTTCACCAATAAAAACCAGCAGCACTAAAATAGTCGATAAAGAAACAAACGCCGTTATACCTAACCAAGGCGCTTGCAGATTAGCTTTCCCCTGAGCCACCATTTCTCCTAGTGAGGCCGACCCCGGCGGCAAGCCAAAACCCAGAAAGTCCAATGCGGTTAACGTAGTCAAAGCGCCGGTAAATATATAAGGCATAAAGGTCATGGTCGCGATCATCGCATTGGGTAAAATATGCTTACTCATAATGACCCTATCTTTCACCCCTAACGCTTTCGCCGCCTTAATGTATTCCAAATTCCGGCCGCGCAAAAATTCCGCTCGTACCACACTGACTAAACTAGACCAACTAAATAGCAGCATTAATCCTAATAACCACCAAAAGTTAGGCTGCACCACACTGGCTAAAATAATCAGCATAAACAGCATGGGTAAGCCTTCCCAAATTTCAATAAATCGTTGGCCTAACAAATCAACCCAACCACCGTAATAGCCCTGAACCGCCCCCGCCGTAATACCAATAACCGAGCTTGCAAGGGTTAATACCAGCGCGAATAGCACCGAGATACGAAAACCATAAATCAAGCGCGCCACCACATCACGCCCTTGATCATCGGTGCCCAGCCAATTAACACTATCGGGTTGCGATGGGGCGGGCTCGGTTAACGCGTAATTAATCGAATCATATGAAAATGGGATCAACGGCCACAGCATCCATCCATCTTGATTAATCTGCTGTTGAATATAAGGGTCACTAAAGTCGGTCCAAGTATCAAAATCCCCACCATAAGTCGTCTCAGGATGATCACTTATAATCGGCACAAACAGCTGCTGTTGGTAATACACTAACACCGGCTTATCGTTCGCGATGACTTCAGCAAATAAGCTCAAACCAAATAAAAACACGAAAATCCATAACGAATAGTAACCGCGTTTATTGGCGCGAAACTGCTGCCAACGGCGCTGATTAATAGGGTTACTTTTAACGTCACTCCACCACTTCATCATTAGCTGCGCTCCGCAAAGTTAATTCGAGGGTCAATGACTGTATAGGCAATATCCGTGACCAATTTGAGCACCAGCCCTACTAAGGTAAAAATATAGAGCGAACCAAAAATCACCGGATAATCCCGGTTCACCACCGACTCAAACCCCAATAAACCTAAGCCATCAAGAGAAAAGATCACCTCAATCAACATCGACCCCGTGAGAAAAATACCAATCAGCGCGGCTGGCATACCCGCTATCACCAGCAACATGGCATTGCGAAAAATGTGCCCATACAATACGCGTTTCTCAGTGCAACCTTTAGCCTTAGCCGTCACCACATATTGCTTGCCAATTTCATCTAAAAAAGCATTTTTAGTCAGCATAGTTAACGCGGCAAAACTGCCGATAACGGAGGCAGTAACCGGCAAGGCAAGATGCCAAAAATAGTCAGTTATTTTGCCAACTAAACTAAGCTGGTCAAAGTTGTCAGAAGTTAAACCACGCAAGGGAAACCAGCTAAAGTAGGTGCCACCCGCAAAGACCACAATCAACATAATTGCGAATAAAAAGGCGGGAATAGCGTAGCCCGTGATCACCAGCGTACTGGTCCAAATATCAAACTGGGAGTTGTGACGAGAGGCTTTTTTAATGCCCAGCGGGATAGAAATTAGGTACACCAACAAGGTGGTCCACAAGCCCAACGAAATCGACACCGGCATTTTTTCAAGTAATAAATCAGTCACTTTAATATCGCGATAGAAGCTATCACCAAAATCAAAGCGGGCATAATTCCATAACATCATAAAATACCGCTCAACCAGCGGCTTATCAAAACCATACTGGCGCTCAAGTTGGGCAATAAATTCAGGGTCGATGCCTTGGGCGCCTCGGTAACTGGAATTGGCTTGGGTATTTCGGGTCATTAACTCACTGCCATCGCCCGTGCCCATGCGATTAGTGGCATCGCCGCCAATGCCTTGAACTTTGGCAATGGCTTGCTCAACCGGGCCTCCGGGAGCCACTTGGACGAGAAAAAAGTTAATGGTCATGATGCCAATCAAGGTTGGGATCATTAGTAATAAACGGCGAAAAATATAACTACTCATGTGTGTCTTCCTTGGTATTGCTCGATCGAGCATCCTGCCCTTTTGCCCACCACGTATCTAAGCCAATAGCATAGGCGGGTTTTATTTTTGGCTGGCTAAACTTATCCCAATAAGCAATTCGATGTGACGGGCTATACCATTGTGGCACCACAAAGTGCAGATGCTGCAACACTCGATCTAACACCCGAGTGTGAAGCACAAGCTCTTCACGAGTATTAGAACGAATCAGCTGTTGCACTAATTCATCAACAGCCGGATTACATAAGCCGGCATAGTTGCGAGAGCCCGGCGTACTGGCTGCATCACAGCTCCAATAGATTGGTTGCTCGTTTCCCGGTGAGATAGACTGCCCCTGACGCATAGTGGTGATATCAAAATCGAAACTGTTTAAACGATTGATATATTGCGATATATCCACTAGACGAATTTCAGTGGCAATACCGATACGACTTAAATTACGGCGATAAGGCTGGATCACCCGCTCAAAACTTTTGTCATAAACCAAAAATTCAAAAAACAGCTGGTTACCTTGCGGATCCAACATTTTTCCGTTTTTAAGCTGGTAACCCGCTTGTTCCATCAAAGCCACTGCTTGGCGCATTTGCGGTCGAATATTACCGTCACCTTGGGTCGCTGGCGGTTGGTAGACTTGAGTAAACACATCTTTGGGTAATTGCTCGCGATATGGCTCAAGAATAGCAAGCTCATCTGGGCTGGGTAAACCCGTGGCGGCTAACTCAGAGTGAGCAAAAAAACTGTCACTGCGGGTATAAGCGCCATAGAAAAATTGCCGATTTAACCATTCAAAATCAAACATTAAACCTATGGCTTGACGCACTTCCCGCGATTTAAACTTGTCACGACGTAAATTAAAAAAGAAGCCCTGCATGCCTTGCGGGTTGGCATCATCTAGTAAACGACGAATAATTTTTTTACTATCAAACACTTCGCCGGTATAAGCCGTGGCCCAGTTTTTTGCAGAATACTCTTGATGATAATCAAATACCCCAGCCTTAAAGGCCTGGAAAGCTATCGTGGTATCACGAAAATAATCAAACACTAAGCGATCAAAATTATGCCGTCCTTTATTAACGTTTAAATCAGCGGCCCAGTAATTTTTAACACGCTGGTAAACCACCTTACGCCCAGCATCAAACGAAGCTATTTTATAAGGCCCAGAGCCCAATGGCACCTCTAGGCTTGAGCGAGAAAAATTATGTTGTTGCCAGTAGTGCTTCGGCAATATTTGCAGCTCACCTAAAATAAGCGGCAGCTCGCGATTATCACCGGGTTTAAAGTCAAATCTGATGGTATGGGGATCAATCTCAACAACATTATCGACTCCCGCGTAATAGGATTTATATTGCGGGTTGCCTTGTTCAATTAAGGTATTAAAACTAAAGATCACATCCTCACTGGTAATCGGATGACCATCATGGAAGGTCGCTTTGGGATTTAAATAAAATGTCGTTGAGCTAAAATCCTCAGCTACTTTAACCCCTGCTGCAATCAAGCCATATTTAGAAAACGGCTCATCATCTGATCTCACCATTAAGGTGTCATAAATCAGGGCTAGCCCATTCGCAGGGGTTCCCTTTACGATAAATGGATTAAATGAATCAAAGGTTCCTCGCGCAGCTTGGCGCATCGCCCCCCCTTTGGGAGCCTCGGGATTAACATAATCAAAATGGCTAAAGCCAGCCGAATACTTCAAATCGCCATGCATCGCAATGCCGTGTTGGGGATGTAAATCAGAAGTGGTTGCAAAAGAGGAAAATGAGGCGGCTAAGCCCAACCACAGGCAACACCAAGTCAGTCGAGTTTGCATCACAAGTAACGCACCTTAAGGTATTGAATCAATATGAAAACAGCTGATTAGGCCAACTGTAAATGTTTCATTCAACCATAGCTAAACCAAGATGAAATGCAATCATCTTTACCCTAAGTTGAAGCCAAGTCGGCATTCTTAAAAAAGATAGCAAGGATCTTAACCATAAAGTTAAGATCCCTATTTCGTATGATGGGATAAGGGGGTTAGATGGTTTTTAGTCGCTTCACATAACGGACAATAGCATCGCCCGTTATTGGTTTACTAGCAAAGTAGCCTTGGTAGAAATTACATTCCTGTTTTTGTAAAAACTCTAACTGCTGACGTGTTTCTACGCCTTCAGCTGTGACACTAAATCCCATATGCTTAGCCAGTGCCAGTACCGCTTCAACAATAGCCATATCACTGGCATCACGAGGTATGTCGCGGATAAAAGAGCGATCAATTTTAAGCTCATCAGCGGGTAAGCGCTTCAGATAGGACAAAGAGGAATAACCGGCACCAAAATCATCCACCGAGAAACTAATGCCTTTTTCTTTTAACTGGGCCATTTTGCGGATGGTTTCTTCAGCATGACCCAGTACCACAGACTCGGTAATTTCAAGATTAAGGTAACTTGGCTCCATCCCTGACAAGTGCAGCGCTTCTTCCACCTGCTCAACAAAGTCAACATGATGGAACTGTTTAGCGCTGACATTCACCGCGATTTGTGGCAGTTGGATCCCTTGCTTAACCCAAACCATGTACTGCTTACATGCTTCCACTAATACCCAGTAGCCTATTTCAATGATCAAGTCGCTTTCTTCCGCAATGGGAATGAACTCAACCGGACTGATCATCATCTTACCTTCCGGCTGCCAGCGAACGAGGGCTTCAACGCCAACGATTTCGCCTGTTTTAACCATATGCTGAGGTTGGAAATGCAACAGTAATTCATTTTTTTCAATCGCCGAGCGCAATGCATTATGGATCGTTAAGCGTTTATCCGCCTGCTTTTGCATGTCCATGTCAAAAAACATCAAGGTTTTACGCCCTGCTGACTTGGCTTGATACATGGCAGTATCCGCTTGCTTTAATAAATCATTGGCATTTTGTTTTTTACCTGGGAATAGCGTTATCCCCACACTGGCGCCGATGTGCAGAGTCTGCTCACCGTAATGGTAAGGCGCAGAAACGATCTGAATAAGGCGTTCACCGACGATGTTAGCTTGCTGCTCAGCATGGGGTGGGTTTTCAGACAGATCCGGTAACAACAGCACAAACTCATCACCGCCTAAGCGGGCCAAAATGTCACCATCACGGATCATGTTACGTAATCGGATCGCCACTTGCTCTAAAATCCAATCACCAGCAGCATGACCTAAGGAATCATTAATGGTTTTAAAATGATCTAAGTCGATAAACAGTAAAGCACCTATCATGTTGTGCGCCTTAGCATGTTCAAATGCATCAGACAAACTTTCAAGTAACATGCGTCGATTAGGTAGCCCGGTTAACTCGTCATAATAAGCCAAGTTTTCAATGCGTTTCTCAGCAGCTTTACGCTCTGACATATCTTCAAAACAAATTACATAATGGGTTACATTGCCGTCATCATCACGCACTGAAGTAATGGTTTCCCATTGTGGATACAGCTCGCCATTTTTCCGTAACCGCCAACACTCCCCACTCCACTTGCCTTCTTCATCTAATTTCTGTGATAAGGAAATATCTTGGTCGGTGCGGCGCTCGCCATTTAAAATACTGATGTCTTGCCCTGCCACTTCATCGGCAGGATAACCCGTTATTTCGGTAAAGGCGTGGTTTACACGTAAAATCAACGCATTAGGATCGGCAATAATAATGCCTTCGTTGGTTTCAAACGCCACTGCAGAAAGTTTTAATTGTGCTTCGTCTTGTTTGCGCACCAACTCAGCCGATGCCCTTAGTGAAAAGGTTTTCAACAACACTTTTACATTGGCTTCATCTACAATCACATCATCTGTCATTAAAACCAGATAACCAATGACATGATCTCGACCGTTAAACAACGGCCAAGCAACATAACCTTCTACTTGCCAGTCAACAAATTCACCACAATCGGGATAGTATTTACTCACTTCCCTTTTGAATACTTGTGGGCCCGCGCTTGTCACTCTTTCGCAAGGTGTGCCGGCGGTATAAAAAATCATACTCTGTTGCAGTTCGCCATCTTCAACCATCGCTAAGGTACGCGCGGTGTATTCTGATTCAATCTCGCACAACATCACGCTGCGCATTTTTAATGCCTTGGCTAATTCACTTACCAACGCATTAAAAAAGCCCTGTCCCGTTTCCGCCGAAATCGCACTGGCAATAATATCAATCAAACCTTCACGTTGCAGCCGCGCTTTCTCCTGCTGCCCACGCTGCGCCATTTCCATCACCCGCGCCGCCAATGCCGCTACCGATTTTAAAAATGCTTGCTCATCAATACTCCATTGACGCATCTTCCCAGCGGACTGACATAAAATAACGCCTTTGACTATGCCTTCAGAAATAATACTGGTCTGGATACTCGAGCTAATATGTTGGGGGACTTCTAAGCTTTGGGTATGGGGGGAATAAGCCATATCACTGGCCACAATGGTTTTACTTTCTGCTACCGACTTAAAAAAACTGGGGTGGTCTTGGCGCAGTAATACTTCACCTAATTTGCCAAAGCCATCTCCGGAATATTCAACGCAAGTCAGCGAAGAAAGCGTGTCATTAGCAATCCAGATACTGATGTGTTGTAGCTGAAAAATAGGCTCTAAATGTTCCGCTAAATGGGCAAAGAAATTAGCACTATCGCCTTGATGTAAAGCTGGATCGGTCGCCAAATGCAGCAACAAATCATTTTGCTGTTGGCGATATTCATTAGCACTGCGGTATAAGGTTTGCTCGGTAGTGGTCGCTAATATTTTCGGCTTATTTAAGCCATCAAATATTGGCTGACTGAGCATTGTCACCACCCAAAATTCTTCACCTTCTGGGGTAAGCATTCTATATTCAAGGGGCGCCGGCGCTTCACCTCGCCAAGCTTCGTCTAAAAATACGCGAAATGTTGCTCTGTCTTCAGGGCAAACAAACGCAATGAGTTCACTGCTTTTTAGGGATGATTGCGCGGTAATTTTTGCAAGCTTAGTGGAATTACAACCTTGAAAATAAATCTTATCGTCAGCGAAATCCCAATACCAAAATACGCATTGGCCTTCGTAGGGGTTAGCATCTGAACGAGAATCGACTAACTTGCTACTAGCGGTTTGCTCGGGAGAAGAGTCTAATTGATGGCTTTCTTCACTGGTAATATGACCAGCCTTCTTATTAAATAATCCTTTGAACATATACCAATAGCTTTAACAACTTTTAATACTGTTATCTTAACTTAGCCACACATCAATTGGGCGAGAAAAATGCGGTTAATATGATTAGTATTACAAGAAAGAGAGAAAACTGATTAAACAATCATCATTATATCTGTTTCAAACAACAGCATAGTCATGGCAATGTCGATCAACCTAGTTATTTGTTGCACTGGCACGCCTTGGTTAACGCCACCTTATCCTCACAGATACTGCTACACCCCTTAGCCTAAAACAAGAAAAAAAAGGATATTCTGCAGCAGAAGCAAGACCAGATCATAAAAAAAATGCTTTTTCCGTTGGTGATGACAAAGAGTGACTTAGATCACTTTTTTATTTCTATAAAGTCGTAACCTGAAATGGAGCAACAGTTCATAGTTATCAAAAAGGGGCATTATTTATGACTATAGAAATCACCAGTAAACATATGGCTATCACTACCCCAATGCGTGAAAAAATAAGCGCTCGTTATGACCGATTAGAAAAAATGCAGCTCCCGTTAATCAAACCACATTTCATTATTACTCAAGAGCCAAAAGGTTTTAAAATCGAAGCGGCTATCGGCATTCCAAACGGTGACCTATTTGCCACCGCAACCCATGATGATTTGTACAGCGCTATCAACAAACTGGGCCAAAAGCTAGAAAAACAGCTGCATAAACACGTTGATAAACCGAATGCTCAACGCAGTGGTACGCATAAGCGCATCGTAGAAGAAGAGACCGAGGCCGCGGCGTAAAAACCTATTTGGTAAATTTTAATAAAAACGACATAATAAACCTCCCCTTTGGGAGGTTTTTTTATATTCAGGAAATAGTATGGCCAGCTTAGACTTAGAAGAAATTAGACGCACCATCACCGCACTCGATAGCGATTTATTAACCTTATTAGCGAAACGAAAAGCCATTGCCCTTGATGTAGCTCGCAGCAAACAAGCGAACCCTAGGCCTGTGCGTGACCAAGAGCGTGAGCAAGCGTTACTGGAACGGCTGATTATTCAAGGTAAAGATCTTGGTTTAGACGCACACTATATCACTGAAATATATCACACAATCCTAGAAGACTCGGTACGTTCTCAACAAGTTTACCTGCAGCAATTAGTCAACCCTGAAAATAGCTTACCGCAAATCAAACTGGCCTTTGTGGCAGAAACTGAAAGTTTATTTGCTGGTATCAAATACATTAATCGCCAGGGTAAAACCTTAGTACAATGGCCATGTAAGCACTTTCAGCAAGCCATACAAGAAGTCGAGCAAGGTTGTGCTGATACCGCCATTTTGCCGATAGAAAACACCAGTGCAGGTAGCATTAATGAAGTATATGATCTACTGCAACATACTCGTTTATCAATCGTCGGCGAAATTGTCGTTAATACTGAATATGCATTGTACGCCAACAGTGAATTGCCATTAACGCAAATGAGTACCTTGTACTGTACGCCGCAAGTAGCACAGCAATCTAGCCACTTCATACAGCAACTAGACAATATAAACATCGTCTATACCCTAACCAGTGCCCAAGCCGCAGAGCAAGTAAAGAACGACGCTCACGCCGCAGTTATTTGCAATATTGAAGAAGAATTTTGCGCTGAATTGGTTAATATCAAAAGCCACATTACTAATCAGCAAGAAAACCTCAGCCGTTTTATTTTGGTGGCGCGCAAAGCCATTAACGTGACCAGTCAAATTCCTGCTAAAACCACTTTAGTACTGGCAACGGGACAAACCGCGGGCGCATTACTCAACGTTTTAAGTGTGTTTAAAAAATATAACCTGATCATGACTAAGCTGGAATCCCGCCCGATCCAAGGCAATCCTTGGGAAGAAATGTTCTATATCGATCTAGCGGCTAATTTAGACAGCCCAGCCATGGCGCAAGCATTAGCAGAAATAACACCTCAAACTCAATATCTTAAAGTGCTTGGTTGCTATCCAAGCAATGAAGTAAAAGCGACTCAGGTGCCCGTCGCTCAACTGGCAAAAATTCATCATGAAGCTGAGCTTGCAACACCAGAGCCAAATAGCGAAGCGCACTCAATATCACTAAGTCAGCTTAATCAGGAATTTAACCTTATTGCTTGTGCAACCATCTCTAACGAAGATGACTTCGCCAGCCAAGCGCAACAATTAAAAAATGCTGGTGCGCAAGCTATCTTAATCAACCAAAAAGCAATTGATTCAAGCCTAAGTCAGCAAGGGCTATGGCAAGCTTGCCAGCAAAGGGCAAGAGCTCTTAACTTATTACTCATCATACCGGTGCAACAATTACATGCGCTTAATCACGCCGCCAAATATGCTGATTTACTTTATGTTCCCGGCGACCAAATGCACAACAGTGAACTATTAGAACAACTGGGTCGTCAGCATCGTCCGGTTATTTTAGTGCGCGCCAAAACGGCCAATAACGACAATTGGCTTAGCTGTGCAACCACTATTATGGAGCAAGGCAATCAACAAGTATTATTGTGCGAGCACGGCCAATATCAAGGTGAGCATACCCAGCTGAATTTAATGCAAACTTGTCGCCTTAAAGCCCATACTTCACTACCCATTTTGGTGCACGCCGATGGCGACATAACTGATAATGAGTTTCTTTTATTTAATAAAGACTTATATTCATTAGGTTTAAATGGCTCTATTATTGATACTAAGTCCAATGAGCCACAGCAATTGCAACGTTTAGGCACATTGAGTAAGCAAGTGAACACCTTAAAAAAGCATAACTAAACGGCAGGAGCCAAAATTTATGTGGTTACTTAACCCCTCAAAGTGCGCTTTGTTACCATTGTTAAGTTACAGCAAAGCAGGCTTATTGGCCTGCACCGTTGCTTTTACCGCAACCGTGCAAGCCAACGACGAATTAACGAACAACGAACTTGAAGCGCCAAGCCAAACGCAACAAGAACCCCAGCACGAGGCGGCGGTATCAAAAGCCATTAGCACTAGTTGTACCAATTCACTCAGCTATAAGTTCTTTTATAAAAGCAGTCATGTAGGAAATATTAATCGTCAACAAAAATGGCACAATCAACAAGCCGACATGTCTACCTCGGGTGAGGTGTCTTTTTTAATGTTTAACTTCACCGGTAATCATCAATCTAAGGTGTACTGGAATGACACTCAAAAGCAATATCTAACTCGTGAATTTAAACAAGATGTAAAAGGTTTAACTCACACTAAAGTGAGCGCGCTTTTTAGTGATAATGGCCTAGTCAGTAAAGTGATTGCTAATGATGAAAAGGCCGAATATTCTGATTTCAAATTACCTATTTTGGACTTTGAAGCCATTTCCACACAAATGCGTCAAAACCTGATTAGTAACACTAAAGAATTCGACTTTCTGATGCAAAAGAGTGATGAATTAGGTCATTATTATTTTAGCGTGGTCGGTGAAGAAGATCTCAATGTACTGGGCAAAAATTATCGCACTATCAAAGTTCAGCAAGTGAAGAAGAAAGATCGCAAACTGTATTTATGGTTTGCACCAGAGCTAGACTACCAACTAGTAAAAAGTACTTACAAGCGCAAAATTATTGATATCGAAGCCAACTTGAGCCAGTTTGACTTAGGTTGTGCCAAATTAAGTCTTAACGAAGCTAAACCTCAACAGGGCTTGTAACAAAAAATCAATTCACTTGCATAAAAAAGGAGCCAAACGGCTCCTGTTTTTTAAACACTTATTCTTAACTCGCTGTTCAGCTCACGACAACTAATCGTCTTGATAATGGCGACTATCATGAGCCTGCTGTAGCAGCGCCTTACTTTCTTTCATAAACATCTGCGCATAATCACCAAACCACTCGCTAACGCGGTTAAAAGACGCGACAAAGGCATCTTTATCACCCGCTTCAAGTAATTTAACCCCTTCGCCCAAAGAATGATGATAAGACTGAATCATCTTCAAGTTGTCCGGGTTCGACATGATAATGTCTGCATAGAGGTCAGGATCTTGTGCAAACAAACGCCCTACCATTGCCAACTCCAAGCGATAAATTGGCGATGATAGCTCAAGTAACTGCTTAACATCAGCGTTTACCGACTCCAAGTGCACGCCGTAAGCGAAACTGGTGAAGTGACGTAAGGCTTGGATCAAGGTCATCGCTTCATCATGGGCCTGAGCACTGGTGCGATACAAGCGCGCGCCCCAAATTTGCATTTGGGTAATAAGCCACTGGTATTGCTGCGCATCACGGCCATCACAGTAAGCGATCACTTGCTTAGCAAAGCTTGATATATCTGGGCCAAACATCGGGTGTAAACCAACCACTGGGCCGGAGTGTACATCCAACATCGCTTTTACAGGACCTGATTTGGTACTGGTAATATCCGCTAAAATACAGTCGCTCGGTAAATTGCCTAACCGAGCAATGGTTGATTCGGTAATTTCAATCGGCACCGCCACTAACACTAAACCGGCATTGCCGAGTAAGTCGTCAGCGCGCTGCCAATCATCTTTTTCCAGCACATCCACTTGATAACCAGACAAGCGCAGCATGTTAACAAACAACTTACCAAGCTGACCGCCGCCACCAATCACGACCACATTGCGCAGCTGTGGATGAACCGTTTTAAAACCGGTGTCATTCTCACTGGCATAAGACTCACGCATGGTGCGGCGTAAAATATCCTCAATCAGATCAGGCGGCACGCCTTTTTTTGTCGCTTCGTCACGTCGCTTAGCAAGCATTGCCGCTTCGCGGTCAGGGGCGTAAATGGGTAAGCCATGCTCACTTTTTACTTCGCCCACCTGCGCCACCAAAGCCAGTCGTTGCGCCAGTAAATCAACTAACTGCTGGTCGACTGAATCGATTTGGTTGCGTAAATTATCTAATGGATGCGCCATAAGCTTACCTATTATTGACCTAATCGCGCTTTTAGCGGAGCAACCAAGTTGTCATTGGTTTTCTTTAACAACTCAGCCGTGGTGTCCCAATCAATACAAGCATCAGTTACCGACACACCGTATTTCATTTCATCACGTGGTAGCTCAGCGCTTTGATTGCCCGCATTAATGTGACTTTCAATCATCACACCAATGATCGAGCGATTACCCGCTTGAATTTGGCTGATCACATTGTCACAAACCTTAGGCTGTAACTCATGGTTTTTACTTGAGTTAGCATGGCTACAGTCGACCATAATAGCAGGACGCAAACCGGCTTTTTCCATCGCTTGCTCAGCAAGGGCAACATTTACTGAGTCGTAGTTTGGCTGCTTACCACCACGTAAAATCACGTGGCCATCTGGGTTACCTTGAGTTTGCAGCAGTGCCACTTGGCCTTCTTGGTTAATGCCCATAAAACGGTGTGATGCTGCCGCTGATTGCGCCGCATTAATGGCCGTTGCTAAGCTGCCATCGGTGCCGTTTTTAAAGCCAACAGGCATTGACAAGCCACTGGCCATTTCACGGTGGGTTTGTGATTCTGTGGTACGCGCACCAATTGCGGACCAACTAAATAGCTCAGCTAAATATTGTGGGCTAATCGGGTCTAACGCTTCTGTTGCTACAGGTAATTCTAATTCAGCAATCCAAGCCAGTAATTCACGGCCTAGGTGCAACCCTGTTTCAACATCAAATGAATTATCCATATGTGGGTCATTGATAAAGCCTTTCCAACCAACAGTGGTTCTTGGCTTCTCAAAATACACTCTCATTACGATATACAGAGTGTCTTTATATTCATCATGCAATTTCTTTAAACGATAGGCATATTCTTTAGCTGCGTCTAGGTCATGGACGGAACAAGGACCACAAACGATCAGTAAGCGATGATCTTTACCGTGAATAATATCAGAAATGGTGTTGCGTGCGTCTTGCACAAATTGCAATGCTTTGTCTGATACCGGTAGTTTCGCTTTTAATTCTGCAGGGGTGATCAGAACTTGTTCTGAACTAATATGAACGTTATTGATACTGTCTTTTTGCATGATAAACCTAACTTAATATTTGTTTAGGATTGAAAAATGAGGCCTTAAAGAAACAATCATTCTTTGCCTCGCCTATCGTTTAACCAATCCGACATTGGTCATTTGTAGATAATTCAGCGTATGCCGAGATGACAAAATACCAATCAACGCCTGATTTGCAAGCCAGTTTTAGTTTTTATTAATATTATGAACAATTTTCGAGCTAACAAGGCACAGTAAAACTCAGTATTGATAGGGTTTTATGCGGGGTATTTAACAAAGTTATAAACAAAGCTGTTGTAAGATCAAAAAATCATAGATGACTTCCCTTTTCCTATTATTTCTTAGCTTTGGGAATGTTTTAAGCTTAAACGGGGTAAAAATCGCACTATGGCGCTTATTATTTCATTGATTCAACAGCTCAGCGTATTTTTGGTGATCGCGTACCTATTTAGCAAAACACCAATATTTAAGCCACTCGTTTCCATCTCAGTATCTTTACCTCATAAAGTTGTTATTTACTTGGTGTTCAGCAGCTTTTGTATCATGGGAACCTATTTTGGTTTAGCAGTACAAGATGCCATCGCCAATACCCGCGCCGTGGGGGCGGTATTAGGTGGGTTACTAGGCGGCCCCGTAGTCGGATTCTTGGTCGGGCTGACAGGCGGCTTGCACCGTTATTCGATGGGCGGCTTTACCGATGTGGCCTGCGCCATCTCTACTACATTAGAGGGATTAATGGGCGGGCTCTTGCACTTGTATATAGTGCGAAAACGTAACATTGAAGCCTTGTTTAGTCCTTTAGTTGCTTTTTTTATTACCTTAGCCGCCGAGGCAGTGCAAATGGCGGTCATTCTTGTGGTGGCAAAGCCTTTTACCCAAGCTTGGCAACTGGTCACCCTTATCGCCCCACCGATGCTGATAGCCAACGCCCTTGGCGCCGCCTTGTTTATGCATATGATCCGCGATCAAAAGGCCATGTTTGATAAATTTTCCAGTGCATTTTCAGCCAAAGCCATGTTGATTGCCGAGCGTACAGTGGGAATAATGGCCAAGGGATTAACTCAGCAAAGCGCCGAGCAAATCGCCAATATTATCTTAGAGGAAACCAAAGTCGGCGCGGTTGCGGTCACCGATAAGAAGCAAATATTGGCCTTCACTGGCATCGGCCATCAACATCATAAACCAGGCCGAGTGATCAGCTCACCACTCACCTTAAGCGCCATCAAAGACAACAAAATTGTGTTTGCCGATGGCGTCAACTTGCCTTATCAATGCAGTGTCGACAAACATTGCCGGCTAGGCTCAGCTATTATTATCCCACTGCGCATTGGCGACGGTGAAGTCGTCGGCACCATAAAACTCTATGAGCCAAAACATAAACTATTTCTTAACATCAATCGCACCTTAGGTGAAGGTATTGCTAAATTACTCTCTAACCAAATTTTGTTTGGCCAGTTTTTAGAGCAAAAGCGCTTACTGACAGAATCAGAACTAAAACTGATCCACGCCCAGATTAATCCCCATTTCTTGTTTAACGCCCTCAACACTATCAGCGCGGTTACCCGAACCGATCCAGATAAAGCCCGTGAACTATTGCTGTCTATGTCGCACTTTTTTCGCAAAAACTTAAAACGCAGCTGTGACATCACGCGATTAGAGGAAGAGCTCAAACATGTCGAAGCTTATCTCGCCATCGAGCGCGCCCGCTTTGGTGACAGACTTGACGTTAAGATCACTATCAGTCCCGACGACTACTCGCTGCGCTTACCTTGCTTTACCTTACAACCCATTATTGAAAATGCCATCAAACACGGTACATCACACTTATTAGAGGCAGGCTGTGTCACCATTAGCTTGACCGAACATCAAGAGCAAGTATGTCTTTGCGTGCAAGATAATGCCGGCCTTTATCGCAGTAAAACCAGTGATGGCTTGGGCTTAGACATCGTCGATAAGCGAATCAAAAATGCCTATGGTCAAGACTATGGTTTAAGCATTGAATGTGAGCCAAATGTTTATACCAAGGTGAATATTTACTTACCCAAGACAACAGCAAAAACTATCCAGGAGCCCAGCGCATGATCCGTTATTTAATTATTGATGATGAACCCTTGGCCCGTGATGAACTCAGACATTTGATTAGTGAGGAAGGTGAGTTTGAATTCGTCGGTGAAGCGGCCAACGCCATTGCTGGCTTAAGCTTAATTAATAAACTTAAGCCGGATTTGATTTTTTTAGACATTCAAATGCCCAAAATTACCGGCCTTGAACTCGCCAGCATGCTCGATGACAGCCAACTACCGCGTATTGTGTTCGTCACTGCCTATGATGAATACGCCATTAAAGCATTTGAAGAAAAAGCCTTTGACTACATTTTAAAACCCATAGAAGCGCCGCGCTTACAGCAAACCCTCAACCGCTTGAAACAAGATCACGCGCCTAAGCCCATTCAGTTTGCTGACAAACCTAACTTAACCATCTTACCTTGCTACTATCATCACACCATCAAGCTGATCCAGCTGTCGGAAGTCGAATATGTGATGAGCGATCATTCTGGGATCCACGTCATTACCGCAGCCGGGCAAAGCCACACCCATCTCACCCTAAAAACCTTAGAAGAAAAAAGCGCGTTACTGCGTTGCCACCGGCAATACCTGATCGCCGAGCAAGCCATCAAAGAAATCCAACTACACGATAATGCCAGCGCAGACATTATCACGCCGTCCGGTCACAAGGTGCCCGTTAGCCGACGCTATCTCAAAGCAATCAAACATCACTTTGGTATTCAAACAGGCTAACGCGTTATGAGATAACAATACCAGCATAAGTATCATCACTCACCAATCACAGGCCACAAGGTGCCCGTTAGCCGACGCTATCTCAAAGCAATCAAACATCACTTTGGTATTCAAACAGGCTAACGCGCTATGAGATAACAATACCTGCGTAAGTATCATCACTCACCAATCACAGGCCACAAGGTGCCCGTTAGCCGACGCTACCTCAAAGCAATCAAACATCACTTTGGTATGCAAACAGGCTAATATTCACTGTTGCTGAATGTCTATAAGACCGCTAACTCACCATAATAACCACTTAACTATCGAATACCGCCGCTCACCTTAATAAGCGATGCAAATATCAACCAGGTTACTTAATCTGATATCTGTCAACTAATGGATTAAGGAATAACGTATGTTATGGTTTTTACTTTGCACCGGCCTACTTGTCGCCGGTTATTTTACCTACGGTAAAGTGATTGAAAAAATCTTTGGCCCCAAGCCCGAGCGCCAAACACCCGCACATAGCCTCGAAGATGGCGTCGATTTTGTGCCGATGTCGAATAAAAAAGTCTACTTAATTCAATTGCTCAACATCGCTGGTGTTGGCCCCATTTTTGGCCCCATATTAGGCGCCCTATATGGCCCAGTTGCCATGTTATGGATTGTAATTGGTTGTATTTTTGCTGGCGCAGTACATGACTATTTCTCCGGCATGATGTCGGTGCGCGCCAATGGCGCCAGTGTGCCGACCATAGTCGGTGAACAATTAGGCAATGTTGCCAAGCACTTTATGAACGGCTTTGCCGTATTATTGCTGTTATTAGTTGGCGTGGTATTTGTACTTAGCCCTGCCGGCTTATTAAGTAGCCTCTCTGATACTAGCGTAGGCATCTGGATTGCCGTTATTTTCGCTTATTACATTATTGCCACTATCGTGCCCGTCGATAAGATCATTGGCCGCTTGTACCCTTTCTTCGGCGCTTTGCTGATCTTCATGAGTGTTGGCTTAGTCATCGGACTAGCAGTAAGCGACCATACTTTTTACTCGCAAGGTCTCGATTTTAGTAATCTACACCCCACAGATTTACCACTATGGCCCCTATTATTTATCACCATTGCTTGTGGCGCCGTTTCAGGTTTTCACGCGACTCAGTCACCATTGATGGCGCGTTGCATGCAAAATGAAAAATCAGGCCGCTTTATATTCTATGGCGCCATGATAGGTGAAGGTGTGATCGCGCTGATCTGGTGTACGCTAGGTTTGTCATTCTATGAAAGTACCGATGCCCTTAACGCCACACTGGCTGCTGGCGGACCATCAGCCGTTGTCCATGAAGTATCCACTTCATTACTGGGCACCGTAGGCGGTATATTGGCTATCTTGGGTGTCATTGTCTTGCCGATCACCTCCGGCGATACCGCATTTCGCAGCGCTCGCTTAATCATTGCTGATTTTTTGAAAATGCCACAACAAAGCATGCCAAAGCGCTTATTAATCGCTATTCCTATGTTTATTATTGGCTATCTCATTACCAACGCAGAGTTTGGCGTTATCTGGCGCTACTTTGGCTGGGCCAACCAAACCACAGCCATGATCATGCTCTGGGCTGCGGCGGCTTATTTAGCCCGCGAAGGTAAATTCCATTGGATTTGTACCGTACCCGCCGCCTTTATGACCGCGGTGACGTTTACCTACCTTGCCAACGCCAGCATCGGCTTTAACTTGCCCATGACCACTTCTACGGTATTTGGCTTAGCCATGGCCACACTGGCCACCGTTGCGCTGCTGGTTAAAATTAAAGGGCCACAAGTAACGCCAGTGGTTAAACTGCCTGACTAACTCATTAGTAGGCTTCATAAACTGTTAGCTGCAAACAAAATCAATATAATAAAATGGCGGTAAACTCTTTCACTTACCGCCATTTTTTATCTGATGAGAATTTGTTACAGCAAAGAGCAACGGAGCCATCGAGGAATAAATCAGACCTAACGTTGTTTCATGAATGCCACCGCTAAACCTGAAGCAACAAACGTAACCCCAGCGCCAATATTTAAACCCGCAACCAACTTAGGCTTATTTTGTAGCCAACCAGATAGCTGCGCAGAAAAAACACCCATTAGGCTAAAGCCGATTGCGGTGAGGACCGCAAACCAAACACCGTAGCCCATCATCTGTAGCGACACAGAGCCTAAGCTTGGATTAACAAATTGCGGCACAAACGCAAGCACAAATAAGCCTGGTTTTGGATTAAGAGCAGCGGAAAGGAACCCTGTTGAAAAAATGGCTTGTAACGATTGTTGCTGCGCTGACGCGACTGAGAATAAACGCCGTGCGCGTAGAGCCTTAATGCCCAACCAAATCAAATACCCCGCCCCCACAATTTTCACCGCATAAAATGCCAACTCTGAGGTTTGGATCAGTAAAGTAAGCCCAAAAGTAGCCGCTAGCACATGAAACAAAATGCCTGCGCCAGATGATATGCCTGATATTGTAGCGGCCAGCTTACCTTGGCTTAACCCCCGCCCAACGGCAAGTAAATTATCTGGGCCCGGTGATATGACCAATAGTAAACAAGCAAGTGTATAGGTCATAAATACATCTAATGGGAACATGTAACCTCTATTGTCACTGCCATAACAAAGCGACTAGCTGACTCGACGTTTATCTTAGCGCCGAGCATCAGGGTTTAATAACAAAACCTTTTTCGATATCGCCTTTAAAACCTACTGATTCATAGACAGAGTGAGCCCCTATTAACTGAGCCCCCGATAGCAACATCACTTTGCAGCAGTTATTTTCCCAAGCCAAGGATATCGCAAATTCCAGAACCTTCTTACTTAACCCTTGTCGGCGAAATTTATGTAACGTTACAACATGCTCAATAATGCCAAACGGCCTTGCACCATTGGCAATACTTTTATTTAATCCTAATGCACATGTTGAGGCTAACTCACCGTCTATTTCTGCCACGATGATGTGTGTTTGTGGACCATTAATTATCTCCGCCCACTTTTCTTTAGCAAAGTCACTGTCTAGGTTTGGGTCTAAAGGACGGAGCTCTTTATACAGATGTAGAACGCCGCCTAAATCATTAATATTTGCAACTCTAATCATAAACTTTCAAATCCGTTTAACATCTCTTTGAACGCTGCAAAGGTGCAAGGACATGTACCTTCATACCTTTCTACTGCGCTAACAATCTCATACTAACTCCGTTTACTGAGCCCCATTACCAAACAGACAAAGTTCTGGTTTTATTTGGCTGTAACACTACCCACCGTTTTGTTCCATGCTAATGTATTGCTGCTTGCCATCGCAGCTTTGCGACGTATATTTTTACTTATGGATTGAACTGGTACTCTCGCTTTATTTCGACCACTTGCACTATATATGACTCATACCATTTTGTACGCCCCAGCTCTTGTGCTAACGCATGTTCTGAGTCGCTTTTCCATTGCTTGATTGCTTGTTCACTTTCCCAATAAGAAATAGCTATTTCTTGATCGCCTTCCGTTACAGCGACGAAATCTAAGCAACCGTACTTTTCAAAGGCAAGTTCTCGCATGTTAGCAACGGTTTTACTGTATTCATCGTCTTGAATACCGGGTTTTGCTCTAAATATTACAGCGTACATTTACACACCTTGATATGCCGAACCTCAATAACTTACTGGACGCCTCTAGATGGAGACGTAACTTGCTTAACACTTGAATATAGGATCTAGGCTGCCTATCTATTCTTATGTTTAAAACGTTAGTCAAGGTGATCAGGTGACTCCAAATATGTACCACATCGACTACATTTGTAATCCCCCGCAGGCTCTGTCGTAACAAATGCAGACAACAATTTTTGTAACAGTCCAACCTCCTTAGGTGACTGCTCAGTTTGACTGCCAAACATGGTGTATTGGTGTCGCGTTAGCTCCTTGCAATTACAACAAAAAGCGCTCATCTCCTTACTTCCATACATATTGAAATCCTTCTTGATTGATCTTTGTTCCTAGCTGATTGAACAGCTAACCGTGACAAATAAGTTAACGCTTCTAACATCGGCTTAGCTTAGTGGGAACCTACACGCGCATGTGAATTACCACTTGGTCTTATCACACAAAATACAAACAAAATAAACAGCTTACCCAACCTTCGGACGGGTTTAAGACGACCATTTAGCACCTACATCAAGATACTTTAAAATCCTAGAAAAACAAGCTGGTTTTTAAGGCATAAAAAGCAGGGTGAGCAAACAACAATCAAGCCTCACTTAGCAATACAGCAAATAATATGCTCCCTAACCGCCTCTTCGGACTTTACGCAAACAAAGCCGGTTTTTACATCATTCATTAAACAGATATTTACAGCCATCATAACGTTGCTTTGCAGTCATCCGTTAGCAAGTCTATGAGGAGTTCAACATGTTAAATCAATCATCACCTATCGTAATAATCGGCAAAAATGCTAAGACCGGTGCTCGTGTCAACCAACGCCTTCGCGAACGAGGCGTTAATACACGCCCAGTATCGCGAACAACAGAAATCCAATTCGATTGGGATAACCGTAATACATGGGCCAATGCCTTACGCGGTGCTAAGTCTGCTTATGTTACTTATCAACCTGATTTAGCCGTCCCCCGTGCAGCAGATGACATCACCGCTTTTATTGGTGTTGCAAAAGCAGAGGAGATTGAACACTTAGTGCTACTTTCTGGCCGCGGCGAAGAAGGAGCTCAAACCGCGGAGCAAATTTTAATTAATAGCGGCCTTACGTGGAATGTGGTTCGCGCATCATGGTTTGCGCAAAATTTTAGTGAGAGCTTTATGGCTGAGGGCATTTTAAGTGGCGAGCTTATTTTACCTGCTACTAATACTCCTGAGCCTTTTATCGATGTGGATGATATTGCCCAAGTCGTTGTAGCGGCGCTAATAGAGCCGACCAAACATAACTGCTTGTTCGAAGTAACAGGACCAGAGCTGCTCACGTTCCAAGATTGTGTTAATGAAATTGCCCAACAACTGGGTAAAGCAATTAAATTTACCGAAATCACTATCGATGAGTATTTGCAAATGCTAAAGGTGCAAAATGTACCTATAAGCCACCAATGGTTGCTTAATGAATTATTCACGGTTGTGTTTGATGGCCGTAATTCAAGGATCACTGATGACGTAAAGCTCGCGACCGGAGATGCTGCCACTAAATTCTCAGATTATGTAGCTAAAACAATCGCGGCAGGCCATTGGAAGTAATCACCAACCAACGTGACTTGCCAGCCTAACTATCAAGCTGGGCTGGCAGTATGAGTAAAGAACGGCCCCAATAATGTAACAAGCTGATTACTCACCCCTTTTGGTTTGCGAAGGAGGCACGCCAAACTTTGCCTTATAAGCTCGGCTAAAAGACGCTTCTGACTGGTAACCCACTTCAAGGGCAATGTTTAGCACATTGTCACTGCTGCCAATTAAGCGCGTTTTTGCCAGTGCGAGACGCCAATCAGTAATATACTTTTTCGGAGTTTGCCCCACGACTTTTTTAAAGTAATCGATAAAGGTGGTCCGAGACATTCTGGCCAGTCCTGCCAATACAGCGATATTGATATTTGCCGCTGGGTCAGTGTGTATAAGCTCCATCACTGGCGAGAGGCGCTTATCGGTGTGCGCCATTAGCCAGTTTGGGTTGTCACCCGACAGTTGCGATACCCACGCGCGGATGCACTGTAAAATAAGCACATCAGCAAGTTTTGCGACGATTAAGCCGGCGCCATAACCTTCACTCTCGGTTTCCAGTTGTATGGCTTTTACGATACTGGCTATCGGTTGATGAGCTTCAGAGTTAGCGGGTATAAGCACGTAATCTGGCATGGAATTAATGATCGATGCTGTGATCTCATTTTCAAATAATACGGTACCGCAGAGCGCCGTAGTGATAGGGCCTTTACCCTTTGAGGTGAGCTTCTCATAATGTTCCGTTACTTGCTCTATATTTTGCTCAAATAGTCCGCTGGCTGGCGTATTATTAATATCCACAATATCATGCCCCTTACCACGCGGCATAAGAATGAAATCTCCAGCGCCGAGCGTAATACGCTTATCCGATATAGAAACAATGGCTTCACCATCAAGGATCAGGTGGAACATGGTACTCAAAGGAATAGCCGGCATCGTGACTCCCCACGGTTGCCTCATCGTTGAATGGGTATAAAAAACGCCGCTCATACTTAGCTGGCTAAGGGATGAGATCGTCCTCCCTTGCTGACGATGACTCAAGTTGAATTTTTCTAACTCAGCATTATTGGCCTTTTCAGACATTCCGTACTTCCTGCAAATTAAAAGCGACAAACTGACAACTAAATAATCACTGATGTTGGTGTAATAAACAAACATTCACTAGCGCTGCAGCTTGATGAGTAAAGTGTATAACGCAGGAGAAAAACATCATGTCTATTGTATTATTGCAATCTTTAAGCCTTATTGCCGCCGTGACGAGCGCCTTGCTGGCTGGGGTCTATTTTATTTTTCACAACACCATCATGACTGTACTTGATCAACAAAACGCTATCGCAACCATGCAACGAATTAATCAAGTCATTTTAAATAAAGGTTTCTTGACGATTTTCTTTTTGTCACCTCTGAGTAGCCTACTGCTCCTAGTTACGGGCTTTATGTTGGATGAGTTGGGATTTCAATCGCTTTTATTCATCGGGGCATTAACGGCCATTATTGGCTTCATGGTAACGGCTTTCTTCAATGTGCCGTTAAATAATGCACTAGCCGCAGCAGGTGAAGATAAAAACGCGATGCTAGTGTGGCAACGCTACACAAAAAACTGGGGCAACTGGAACTACTATCGGTTGTGGCTATCGACATTATCGTGCATCGGTATCATCTCTCACTTTGTGTTCCAGACATAAAGCAAAGTTAACTGGCTAGTAAGCGCGAGATATGTGGTGTTTTTTCTGCTCAAAATTTAAATAGATAGACATTCAAGCTAAGGGTTCTTATCCTTGCCACATTCCGCTGATATTGATCAGTGCTGTCATAGACTTATTACCTAGTATTCACCCATGAGAGAATCAAATGTCTAATTTAACTGCTGATGTGAAAAAAAATACCGCACTATTTGTAAAAGAGAGCCAGAAAAGTGAAACCGTTTGGGGTTTATGTAATGCCCAAGGCCAATGGCTATCATTAGACTCTTCTGAATTTGAAGAGTCAGAAGTAATGCCATTTTGGTCACAAGCTGATGACGCGCAAGTACATTGCCTTGAAGAATGGGCTGATTTTAAACCGACCAAATTGACCTTAGAAGAATTTGTTGAAGACTGGCTAACCACGTTAGCGGAAGATGAGGTGCTCATAGGCCTCAACTGGAACAGCGAACTAGAAGGTGACGAGCTTGAGCCTAAAGCCGTGTTAGAGCTTTACCTATAATTTGTCTATAAAATGGCCAGGCGCTCTTGCTTGGCTGTTATTTTATATCTGTTAATATTGCGCCATTTAACAGCTCATTGTTAGCAATAAATTGCAACATATAGTCACGGCAGCACTTGGCTTTTTGACTCAACAACTGACCACTGGGCCAAACGGCAAACAGTTCTCGCACAGGACCTGACCATTGCGGTAATACGCGCACCAAACGACCATTTCGAAGCTCTTCAAACACTTCACTCATAGGTAACAAGGCGACACCTACTCCATCCATTGCAAGCATCGCCGCCATGCGGATATCGTCCACTAACGTTGTTGCTCGCAAGCGCAAATCAACAACCTCATTCCCATCTGATAATAACCAAGTGGTGATGTGCTTCACTCGAATAATACGTTGTATTTGTAAGTCAGCTAATGAAAGTACCGTGTTACTTTTTCCTAAGTAGTCTGGTGATGCGACTAACACGGTTTGCACACTGCCAAGCCGTTTTTGATAAAGTAATGAGTCTGGTTGCGGGCCAATACGCAGTGCTAAGTCGGCCTGAGCCGACAGCATATCTAACGTATTATTGCCTAACAATAATTCTAATTGTATATCGGGATACGCCTTAATAAACCCTGACCACATAGGCTGTAACAAACCAATAGAAATATTGGTCGGTGCTAACACCTTAAGCTTCCCACTCACTTTGTGGGTACTTTGCTGCAAGTCTCGCCGTTTTGTCTCCATGGCATAAATGAGGTCAGCATATTCTTGGTAATACACTTCCCCTTCAGCGGTCAAATAAAATTGCCTGGCGGAGCGATGTATAAGCTTACAACCAAGCGCACGCTCTAATTGCTTTAACCTTCTCGTTACCGTGGCCGCGGGCAATCCCAATTTGTTTGCGGCCGCAGCTAAGCCACGCTGCTCCACAATATGAATAAATAAGGCTATATCATCAAACATAGTTTCAATATTGGAATTTAAGATTGCTAGCAAAGGAATATTGATACTAAATGAAATTATATATCCTCGTCTAATCCTTTAATAAGAGAGCGGGAATATCAATGGAACAATTATGGATAAATGCAACTCTAACGACACTAGATAATGTGACAGCAAGCGATGCTTATTCCGCTTTAGTCAAGCTAGCGATGGAAACAGAGAAAGAGCCCGGCTGCATCTACTTTAAGGTGCTACAGCATCAAGCCGCTCCCCATAAATTTACCTTATGGGAGCAATGGGTGAATGAAGCAGCATTAGACAAACACTTTACTCTGGAGCATACCAAAGCTTATTTGTCGCAAAACATTACTGTTGCAACAAACATTGAAAAACTAACCATGATTAGCGAGTAATAATATGAAGCACAGAATTATTTTTGCAGTAATTATGTCATTTGTCTTGTCCTTGTTGATGACCATGTGGGTCACTTGGCTTAACTTAGGCGCAACCACTCACTTCGTTCAACATTGGCTGAAAGCATTCATTTTAGCTTGGCCTGCGGCGGCAGTCATCTCAATGATGTTTGCCCCGCGGATACATCGCTTAGCCGGTAAACTAAGCGCTTGATGGTTTGGCTGATCAAGCGCTAAAAACTTACTGTAACAAGGAGAGGCCCTCTCTCCTTTTACCCTTTGTTGGTGCTGAAGTAAGCTTTGGTTAAGCCAAATACCACCGGGCTAAGTAACGCTAACGCAATCAGATTCGGAATAGCCATCATCGCATTGAGAGTGTCAGCCAATAGCCAAACGAAGTCGAGCGACATCAACGCACCAATCGGCACGACCGCTGTCCATACCACCCTAAATGGCATCACCGCTTTTTCACCTAATAAATACTGCACACATTTTTCACTGTACACACTCCAGCCGAGAATCGTGGTGAAGGCAAAAATAGCCAAGGCAATGGCCACAATATAGTTGCCAAACGGAATGGCCTGAGCAAACGCAAGGGAAGTCAGAGATGCCCCCGTTTCGCCCGAAGTCCACGAACCCGTAACAATGATCGCAAGACCGGTAATAGAGCACACGATCAAGGTATCGATAAAGGTACCTAACATTGCCACTAAACCTTGCTCTATTGGGTTATTGGTTTGCGCCGCTGCGTGAGCAATCGGCGCACTGCCTAAGCCAGCTTCATTAGAAAACACGCCGCGCGCCACACCAAAACGAATAGCAGCCCATACCGCCGCCCCAGCAAAGCCACCTTGCGCCGCCACAGGATTAAACGCACTGTGCAAAATCAACTCAAACGCAGCCGGAATTTCACCAACATTAATGATTAAAACCGCCACCCCAGCAGTAAAATAAAACACCGTCATCAATGGCACTAATTTACCAGCCACATCGGCAATACGTTTGATGCCTCCCATCAGCACGGCGCCTACCAGCACCATTAAAATAAGTGCCGTAAGCCACATCGGAACGCCAAAATTACTATTGAGCGCATCGGCAATAGAATTTGCCTGCACCGTATTACCAATACCAAAACCAGCAAATGCACCAAATACAGCAAAGGTGGTGCCCAACCAAGTCCACTTACTGCCCAAGCCATTTTTAATGTAATACATCGGGCCACCGACATGCTGGCCATTAGCATCCACTTCACGGTATTTCACTGCCAAAACCGCTTCAGAAAACTTAGTGGCCATGCCCACTAACGCGGTGCACCACATCCAAAATAACGCGCCTGGGCCACCAATAAAAATAGCCGTGGCCACCCCGGCAATGTTACCAGTACCAATCGTGGCAGAAAGGGACGTCATTAATGCATTATAGGGGCTTATTTCCCCCGCTTTTGTTTGGTCACTGCTGCGGCCAGACCAAAGTAATTTAAAGCCAGCGCCAAGTTTTAAAATCGGCATTAACTTCAGGCCAAAAGACAAAAATAGCCCTACCCCTAAGATCATCACCAACATTGGTGTGCCCCACACAAAGCCATTTACTAGCTTGATAAATTCATTCAATCCTTCCATCTTTTCCTCTTGTTATCGTTTTTTTAATTATGTTGTGCTTATCAAATTCCTAATTTAACGCCCCCAATGCTGCTCAGCCCAAGCTTGCTGCTGCTCAAGTGTTTTAAAGCTCCATGCTAAGATGCGGCTAATTTTTTGTCCTTGTTGCATTTGGATCACTTCACATTGCGCCACATTAAGCTGCTGTAAGTGCTTTTTCAGTGGCCGCACATGTTCACCTTTCGCCACTAAGCTACTAAACCAACAAACTTGTTCGGCAAAGCCCACGCTTTCGGTGGCCATGCGTTTTAAAAATGCCAGCTCACCACCGGGACACCATAGTTCGGCCTTTTGACCTCCAAAGTTTAATGTTGGCGCGTTACCCGACCCCGTCGTCTTTTCTTTACCTTTATTTAAGTTTTGCCATTTACGTTGGCTGCCTTGGTGCGCCTCAGCTAACGAGGCATGAAACGGCGGGTTACAAACGGTCAAACTAATGGGCAGCTTCGCCTTAATAATGCCTTTGAAAAAATATTCAGACTGGCTTTGCTGCTTCACATCGATCAAGCCCGTTAAGTTGGGGTTAGACTGCACAATCGCCTGCGCCGTTTTCACCGAAACGGGGTCAATATCACTGGCGATAAATGACCAGCCATAACTCTGACTGCCAATAATGGGATAAATGCAATTTGCACCCGTACCTATATCCACCAGTTTGATCTTCTTCCCAATTGGCACTTTGCCTTGATTGAGACGCGCTAATAAATCTGCGCCGTAATGAATGTAGTCGGCGCGCCCTGGGATCGGCGGGCATAGATAACCAGCTGGAATTTGCCAAAATTTAACCTGATAGTAATGGGCCAGCAGCGCTTGGTTTAAGCAAAGCACGGCCTGCTCATTACTAAAATCAATGCTGCTATCCCCTTTCGGGTTCGGTACTAAAAAACGTGATAATGCTGGCAGAGCAAGGCATAAAGCCGAAAAATCATACCGGCCAACATGTGGATTTCTCGGATGCAACGCACCTTTACCAGAGGCTTTATTATTTGGCTGATTTGCGTCTTTTTTTAGCTTATGCGTTTCAGCGGAAGATACGCGGGCTTTACGCGGCACATTGTGAGAAGACATGAATAACCACTTAATTAAAATCGAAAACGACTATTATGCTGAATGACGCTAACATACCGCTAGGTCACTCAACATAAAAAACGAAATAACCATTCTACTGATTTGCAGTAAAAAACCCTAATAACATCATATTTCCACAATAAACACCGATCTATATCAAGTTTTGGCTGCATAATTACCTTGCTGAACCGCCCTTGCCACATCTAAAATCATCATCAAACAAACCATCAATTTTATTGATACTGTATAAGAAACAATTTCAGTATATATTTCACTCAATTTCGCAAAGCAAACCTATACACTAATGAATAAGGCTCAAGTTCAACCATGAAGTATTCTCTCAAACAACTGGCCGTTTTTGATGCGGTGGCCAATTTAGAAAGTGTCAGTGCTGCCGCGAGAAAGTTATCAATGACCCAATCTGCCGTTAGCATGTCATTATCGCAACTTGAGAATTTACTCGACCGCCCGCTGTTTATTCGCCAAGGTAACCGCCTGAGTTTAAGCCATTGGGGAAAATGGTTAAGGCCACGGGCTAAGCGTTTACTACAAGATGCCCAGCAAATTGAACTCGGCTTACATGAGCAGCACATAATTAGCGGTTGTATTCAATTAGGATCAAGCCAAACCGCAGCCGAACATTTACTGCCACAGCTAATCAGTAAAATTGATGAAGACTTTCCAGAATTACGCATAGAGCTGATAGTTGAGAATACCGAAAATGTCATCGATGGATTGCTCAACTATGAATATGAGCTAGGTATTATTGAAGGGCGTAATGATGACTCGCGTATTCATTCAGAAACCTGGATGGACGATCACTTAGTGGTGATCGCTTCTCCGCACCATCCTTTTGCCCGTCACAGCACCGTTAACCTCGCGCAATTAGAGCAAGCTAAGTGGGTGTTACGTGAACAAGGCTCGGGCACCCGCCGCATTTTTGATGGCGCAGTCCATGGCTTAATTGAAAATATTAATGTTTGGAAAGAATACGAGCATATTCCCGTATTAAAAGCGTTAGTGAAAAACGGCCCCTATTTAGGCTGTGTTCCTTATTTAGATGTTGAGAAAGACATAGCTGATGGCGTTTTAGTAGTACTAAACACCCCGCAACTTAACATGAAGCGCAGTCTTTCTTTTATTTGGCGTAACGACGCCGGGGATAATCCATTACGAGACTGTTTTTTATCTGAAGCACGCCGCTTAGTTAAACGCCGCTTGAAAGAAGCAACTAATAAATAAAAGATGGTGCTAAATACAGCAACACCAATCACGGCTAAACATGAAGCGCAGTCTTTCTTGTATTTAGCGCAACGACGCCGGAGATATCCATTACGAGACTTTTTTATCTGAAGCACGCCGCTTAGTTAAGCGCCGCTAGAAAGAAGTGGCTAATAAATAAAACAGCGCCTAATTGGCGCTGTTGTTGAAAAAATGTCTTAATTTTTCGCGTTTTTATGCCGCACTGGTTTCAGACTCTTCTGCCTCAACAGCTACCGGCTTTTGCGTACGCACTAGTTTAGTTAGCACTTGCTCGCGGCGGATCACCCCACATAAGCGGCCACCTTCTACCACAGGGTAGGCACTAGGACGGTTAGCACGCGCGCTGCGCAAGCGCTCTTCATAACTTTGGTAACTACTGCCGATATACATACCGCCATCTGACACTGGGAATAACTTGTCTTTATCGACAATCATTAGCTCTAACAACTGTGCCACAGAGTCACTCGGCTCTACCGTTAGCATTTCAAATTGCATTAAATCACGGACCAACAACTGCAAATCGGCGCTGTATTCTTCCGACCACAAACCACGTAATAGGTCCTGCTCTGAGATAAAACCAATCAGTCTTTGTTGCTGATCAACCACTGGTGCACTGCGAACATCACTTTGCGCTAATAACTCTAAGGCTTGGTACACATTCATTTCTGGCGTTAATGTAACAGGTTGAGCGTCCATAACATCGCGGATAACTAAATTATTGATGGCTGTTTTCATAGTGGATTCTTCTCCGTAAGATTTTGAATAGTTTAAATTTTGTTCTATATGATCAACTTTACTCGCGCTGCCTTTTTCAACAGCCCAGTAACCTAGGCCAACAAAGACCCCGCCACCGACAATGTTGCCCAAGGTCACCGGTACTAAGTTGTGACTAATAAAATTACTAAAGGTTAAATCGCTAAATTGCCCTGCGGGAATGCCTAATGCGGCAAACAAATTCGCGCCAGCAAAGTGCTCAATCGCAATGCCCAGCGGCACCATAAATAAGTTAGCGATACTGTGTTCAAAACCACTGCTAACAAACATCGCCACAGGTAAAATCAGCAGTGTGCTTTTGGTTAATACATCTTTGCTACTAAAGGTCATCCAGACACCTAAACAGACCAATAAGTTACAAAGCACGCCCAAAGCAAAAGCTTGGCCCCAACTGTGATGCAGCTTATGTTGCGCAATGTGCAAGGCATTTAAACCCCAATGCGCGCCATCGAGCTGCCACATGCCGCCCCACATCACTAAGCCCAATATCAACGACGCACCGATAAAGTTGCCGCAATACACCCGAGACCAGCACACTAATAGCTGCTTGGTGGTAATACTGCCTTTAGCCCAAGCTATCGTGGTTAATACGGTGCTAGTGAAAAGCTCACCACCACACACCACCACTAAAATCAGCCCCATACTAAAAGCTAAGCCACCAGCCAAGCGTATTAGCCCCCAAGGCGCACCAGCTGCGCCGGTGGTCACTGTGATATAGAAGACAAACGCCAAAGCAATAAACGCCCCCGCAAACACAGCTAAACCAAATGACTGCCAAGGTGATTTGACCGCTTTGTCTTTGCCATATTTCGCCCCTTGCTCAAACATACTGGGCTGAGCGTTAGCTATCTGAGTCGCTTGTTTCAACGGCGTCACATTCAACGCTGACATAGTCATGGGCTCAGGTGTCACGATTAATTGCCGCGCTCCTTTCATAACGAACTCCCTATGGCGACATGCCCTTTCAATGGCAAAGCCCCCTTTACTTGTACAACCATCTCCTACTCCTTTTGTCTGTTGGTCTATGGGTGTTGTTGATTTTGGTTTTGGTTATTGTTGTTTGCTGAGCGTTGACGCGGTGTTGTTGACCGATGTCACGCCTTAACGCCCATTCAGATTAGGGTGAGAAGAGTGATAATAAAATCTGATAATTTTGAAGGTATGATTCAATTAAATTGATGGATAAATATTATCGACTGACTTGCCTTAACAAGTCAGTAGAACTGGTGTAGGGTTAGTGGCTTCCATCACTTCAATCCTAGGCGCTATTTTTTGGATAATAATCAACGCAGAGTGGCTATTTTTGTCGATGTGCAAAACATCTACTACACCACGCGAGAGGCTTATGGCCGGCAGTTTAACTACCGCGCGTTTTGGCAAAAAATAGCCGAGCAAAACAACATAGTCGCCGCTACCGCCTATGCCATTCATCGCGGTGATGATGGTCAGCATAAGTTTCAAAGTGCATTGCGCCATATCGGCTTTGAGGTGAAATTAAAACCTTATATTCAGCGCAGTGATGGCTCTGCCAAAGGCGATTGGGATGTGGGGATTACTATCGATATTATGGAAGCCGCACGCGAAGTGGACGCGGTGATCTTACTCTCTGGCGATGGTGATTTTGATATGTTGCTCGATAAAATAGGCGATTATGGCGTCACGTCCGACGTCTACGGCGTACCCAGCTTAACCGCCAATTCATTGGTTGAAGCTTGCAGCGTGTTTCATCCCATCACCGAAGCCGACCTTCTTTAACCTAGTATTATTAATTTATTGCTTTGCCAAGCGCTTGCTCCAGTTGCCATTGTGCTGCTCCTTGCAAGCGCTTTCACTGTCGAACTGCACTTGGCGCTGCACATTCTTTAGTTTAATGCCTTGTTTTGCTAACGCTTGCTCGACCCATTGCTTAAATAGCGCATCTTGCTTATCAACCAAACATTGGCGCAGCTGATCTTGCTCAGTAAAAACACATGTCACTAATAAGCTGGTACTTACCTGCTGATAGTTAACACTATGGGTTAGCCATTCAAAACCAGCTACCTTTGTTAATGCTTGGTCACAAACTTGGGTTAATGCCGTCACGATTTGTTGTTCTATTTTTTTATCTATTTTTCGCATCTGTTCCTCAAACACAATAGGGCATGCTTACAATAAGGCTAACTCGTCATCAAAGCTCAACAGCTCCTAACAACCACGAGCATAAAACCATAAGTTTAATTGCCCCGCTGGAGTATAGGCAGGCATCCAGCCTTGCAACACCACATCAGGTTTTTCTGATGGATCGCAAATAGAATGGCTCATAACTTGAACGTACAACCACAGCTTATCATCAACATTAGTACTCTTAACAACCGAAACTGATGTTTCGCCGCTAACTGAAGCTGAAATATCACTTCCGCCGGGACGCGTAAAAATGTGACCTGCTGAAGCCGGAGTAATATAACTCAGTCTTTTCTGCAATAAAGAAGCCAGTGAATGGTATTTGGCTTGGGGAGTTGCCTGAATCCATACTGGGCCATCAGCCGTGCGTAGTTTAAACCAATCATTATGCTGCTCAAGCACAACGGCAGCTGGCGACTCATAATCAAACTCTTGTGTATCTAACAGGCTCACACTGCCGTCGGCCTTGTTGTGAACATTAACAATTAAACCTTCACAACCACCAACGGCAGCAAAGCGCCAAAATTGATCCACTCGGATCACCCCAACAGCTTGTTCAGACTCGCTCACGGAGTAAAGCGGGATCACTTTTGGTGAAAACTGTTCACAGGGACCATGACCAAAAAGTTCTGGTAAGGTTAATAAGCCAACAATGGGCGCTTCAGCAAATGCTGATGCCATGTGAATAATTAATGCCGCAACGACTGAGAATGCAGTTAGCATCATTCTCGTGCGCTTTACCTTGTAACATGTCATACACACGGCACTCCATTAATAGAGCTTAGCTATTTAGCTTGTCATCTCTAATGCTTTTTACATCTAGGCATCATTAACTTCTCGTGGCAATAATCTTGATCCCTAATGCAATCATGGCTCCGCCTAACACGCGATCTACCCAATGGCCTAGCTTTTTAAACTTCAAGTTAATCGCAGGGCGTGATAGCAAGCCAACCACGGCCGAAAACCATGCCATTTGGATCACCATCATCCACACACCATAAATCGCGATTTGCGATACGGGCATGTCAGGCGACAACACCACCGTGAACAATGAGACAAAATAAATCGGCGCTTTGGGGTTTAACGCATTACATAAAAAACCCATGCCGATGGTTTTTAAACCTGATCGAGCCGGTGCGATAGCTGCATTAGTGGTCGCTAACTCCGCTGGCTTAGCCATTAATCCTTTGATACCGATGTAAAGCAAATAACCGCCACCCAATATTTTGATCATCCACAATAAGCTAGTAGAGTTAGCAATAATGGCGGCCAAACCAAAGGCCGAGTACAAAATATGAATAGAGAGGCCAAGGGTAATGCCAATGCTACAAAGTAAGCCGGCTTTTTTACCATGGCTGAGAGTTTGCTGTGACACTAGAACAAAGTCTGGTCCAGGCGAAGCCGCCGCCAATAAATGAATTGAGGTAATGAGTAACAAACCTTGTATCAAATCCACAGCACGCTCCAACTATTATTTATTTCAATGATGATTCAATAAGCTAACAGATAATAATATGTCTTTCTAGCAGGTAGAGAGCATCAGTGATTCAGACTGACAAATCGCTGTTGTAGCTTTCTCATCAGCCACCCCACTAACACTAAGGTAACGGCTCCCGTTAACACGGGCGAAAGCAAAAACGGCCAAGCCTGCCCTGTTAACATGATTAGAATAGGATTCGCCCCCGCTGGTGGATGCGTCGTTTTCGTTACTAACATCGCCGAAACAGCCAACCCGGTTGCTAACGCTACAGTTAACGGAGTCACTCCGATATATTGAGCAAACACCAGCCCGATAGTCGCGGTGATCAAATGACCGACTATCACGTTTTTTGGCTGCGCTAGCGGACTTGCCGGCACACCAAAAACCAATACCGCTGTTGCTCCCAATGGCGCCATCAACCAAAGCCCCTGAAAACCTATTCCATGGGCAGCAAAACTGTCCGCTAATGAAAGTAAACCTATCGCCAAAAAAGCCCCTAACCCTGCCAATAACGACACCCCAATATGTCCCATATCATTCTCCCTCTCAATAAAAAAGTAGACAGATTTGTCTACACACCGCAAATGGTAGACAATTCGGTCTCCTTGTGTCAACATGTTTCTGTGCATGAAGGAGCAACACATGGGTAATGACAAGCGGCAATTATTGATCGACACAGGGCTTACTTTGTTTTATCAGCAAGGCATCAACTCTGTCGGCATCAATGAAATACTAAAAGTATCCGGGATAGCCAAAAAAACCCTCTACCACCACTTTTCGAGTAAAGAAGAATTAGTATTAGCTGCACTCGAAGCGCGGGATCAACGCTTTATCACTTGGTTAAACAATGAATTAACTCAGGTTCAGCAAGGCTTACCTAATGAGCTCAGTGACCACGCTAAAAACCAACGAGTGATCATCGGCTTATTTAATGCCTTAACTGCTTGGTTTAATAATCAAGTGCCCGAGCTTAGCCCATTTCGTGGCTGCTTTTTTATCAATAGTTCTTCTGAGTGCCACGGCCAATACCCTCAGGCAGCAGACTACTGCAAGGCGCATAAACACAAAATACGTCAACTGATTCAACAGCACTTACCCGAGGCGGACACGCCGCTATTGGATTTAGTTTATCTGCTAAAAGAAGGGGCCATCGTCTCAGCTCAAGTGGATCACGATTTACAAAGTGCACAAAAATGCGTCACTATCATAAAATGCTATTTAGCCAACCAATCAAGCGAGAGGAATCAATGACAAATATTCAATGGGGCATCATCGGCACCGGTAACATCGCCCACCAGTTTGCCAACGCACTGCAGCAGCTTGATGAAACAACCTTACTTGCTGTTACTTCTCGTCAACTTAGCTCAGCCAAAAAATTCGCCGATGAGTTCGCTATTGCAAGCGCTTTTGACACATTAGATACAATGCTAGCTCAGCCGGAATTAGATGCTGTCTATATCGCAACGCCTCACCCCCAACATTTCGCGCAGGCCAAAGCTTGCTTATTAGCGGGTAAATCGGTGTTGTGTGAAAAGCCAATGACATTAAATAAAGCTCAGTCTGAAGAGTTAGTGGCACTAGCGCGCAAACAGGGTGTGTTTTTGATGGAAGCCATGCTTATCCCCCTATTCCCTGCCATCGCCAAATTACAACAGCTTATCGAGCAAGGCACTTTGGGCGAAATAAAAGGTATTCAAGCCAGCATGGGCTTTAACGCACCAAGAGATTGGAGCAGTAGAATATTTAACCCTGAATTAGCAGGCGGTGCGCTGTTAGATATCGGTATTTACCCCCTTACTTTCGCTTATATGATCGCCCAATCAGCTCCGCTCTCGATACAAAGCCAAGTTGAAAAAGCGGTCACCGGCGTTGACTTACAGTCGAGCATCGCATTGAACTATAGCTCAGGCATTATTGCCAATTTATCCTGCAGTGTCGGTCACTACTTGCCTTGTACGGCTTGTGTCTTTGGCGATAAAACATGGGCAGAGGTAGTCAATTTTAGCTTTGGCCCTAGCCAAGTCATCATCAGAGATCAAATGGGAGAACAGCTCGAAGTGATTAATTGCGCCACCGAGCACAGCAGTTATTACCTTGAAGCGAAACACGTTAATGAGTGCTTGCGCGCTGGCTTGACTGAAAGTCCACTGGTTCCCCATCAGCAAACCTTAGCGGTGCTAGACATGATGGATAGCCTCAGGGCCCAATGGCAACTTACCTACCCAGGTGAATAAGAGTGTATAAAACTCATGGTTAAAAACATATGCAAAAACAATTAAAACGATAAAAGTAAACGTAGCTCACAAGTGCAGTTCAAACTATGTGCCTGAACGGCAGAATAAGGCAAAAAGTAAGTATTTAGTATGGGTCATATTTATAATTTATAACCATCTCATACATGGATGAAATAGTATTAGAAATGAAAATGGATTATTTCAAATTTGGCCTGTTCACCCTTTGGTACTTGTTGGTTGTTTTACTTAATCAAACACTCACGGTGCCGCTGGTGCTTAATTTTTATTTATATGGCCTGCCACTAATACTAGGTTTTATCTTAGGCGGCAAAGAAGATAGCCTAGAGAAAGTCGATTTAACGTTAGATGAGCTGAAACAGCTGAGAAGAAAAGAGCTCATCTACAAAACAGCTGGCGCCTTGGTGCTAACTGGGACGCTAGGCTTTTTTGCATTTAGTGTCGCTTAACCTTGTCATTCTAATATTACTTTCTCGCCAATAGCTGCAGCTGTTTGCCCTCATCAGCAAACAGCGGTTCGAGTTGTTGCAACCCTTCCAGCGCCATCACCAACTCGGCTCTTTGTGTCTTGGCAATGGTTAGCCAGTGTTCACCTTCCAATGCACCAACCAAGGCATAAAGCAAATTTAAGCTTGGCGTCTTACCTTGGTGCTGCGATACCTTAATAAACGCTTTGATAGCCCCCAGCTGGCGTAAAACTGTGATGCTATCGACACCAGCCGCCACTAACATTTGCTCTGATTTTGGCCCTAGACCAGGTAAATTACGTAATTTCATACCAGATAAAACCTCTTGCCCTAGATACAGAATAAGCAACTCATCATTTTAGCCAGTATACCCAATCAACATAGAGATGCTTGATTTCAGCATCTTCAAGTTGATTGGGGATATACAGCAAACAAAAAACCAGCCCGCAGGCTGGTTCATGGAGTAGGTATAACATATTCAGTGCGCTGCAAACATTACAGTCACGCAACTGAGAATTGGAATCTTTATTTTGGCATAATAACCGAGTCAATTACGTGGATCACGCCATTGCTCGCTTTAACATCAGTCATAACGACATTGGCATTATCAACTTGTACTGCACCATCTTTCACGGTAATCATCACTTTTTGACCTTGTACCGTTTCTGCGCTGTCTAGCTTAACAACATCCGCCGCCATGACTTTTCCAGCAACCACATGGTAGGTAAGAATAGACACTAGTTTGTCTTTGTTCTCAGGTTTGAGCAGCATTTCAACGGTGCCTTCAGGCAATTTTGCAAAGGCCTCATCTGTCGGAGCGAAAACCGTGAACGGACCATCACCTTTCAACGTATCCACAAGCCCTGCTGCTTTAACTGCTGCAACCAAGGTGTTAAAAGAGCCATTGCTTGCTGCCACATCAACGATGTCTTTTTTCATACCATGATGATCGGCATGAGCAGTTGCGACAAAAGCAAAGCTTGCCAAAACCAACGTGAAACTCGCACAAATTTTCTTAAACATTGTTAAGTCCTCTTTAAATTGCTGATTAATTGCTAAGCTTGCGCCTGCGGAGATGTTACGAGGTAGGTTGAATAAAAGATCAGCAATAAACAGACTTTAATCAATGAAACGGCAAATAAACAATCCGTTTTTATCAATCTTTTCCAACTGTTACAAAGAAACTAAAAACTACAAATAAAACTCAACAAAATACTTTAAACTAAATAAATCGCACAAATAATTACTTTATACCAAACAAAGGGGTTACTTTTTTCTTACAACTTTTATTACATGCACAAAACCAAACTCGTCGTGATAATAGAAGAGAAAAAACCTCAGCTTGATTGATCTTGATAGCGGATAATAAAGTAACCAGACTGTTAGCAACCCATATATTTTAATAGGAGCCACCATGAGCGACCAATTTATCAAATCCAAAGCGGCTATTGCATGGGGACCAAACCAGCCTCTTAGTGTTGAAGAAGTGGATGTCATGCTGCCGCGCAAAGGCGAAGTATTAGTGCGCATTGTCGCGACCGGTGTTTGTCATACCGATGCCTTTACCCTTTCCGGCGATGATCCTGAAGGTGTATTTCCTGCGATTTTAGGCCACGAAGGCGGCGGTATTGTTGAGCAAATTGGTGAAGGCGTCACCAGTGTCGCGGTCGGCGATCATGTCATTCCGCTATACACTGCTGAATGTGGCGAATGTAAGTTTTGTAAGTCAGGGAAAACCAATTTGTGCAGCGCCGTGCGCGAAACTCAAGGCAAAGGGCTAATGCCCGACGGCACCACCCGCTTTTACAAAGACGGCCGACCCATTTTTCATTACATGGGCTGCTCAACCTTCTCGGAATACACTGTGCTACCGGAAATTTCACTGGCTAAAGTCAGTAAAAAAGCGCCATTAGAAGAAGTGTGTTTATTAGGTTGCGGCGTCACTACCGGCATGGGTGCGGTACTCAACACTGCCAAAGTAGCGCCCGGCGATAACGTGGCTATCTTTGGTTTAGGCGGCATCGGCTTGTCTGCCATCATCGGCGCAAAAATGGCCGGAGCTAATCGCATTATTGGCGTCGATATCAACGAAAGTAAATTTGAGTTAGCCAAACAATTAGGTGCAACCGACTGCATTAATCCGAACAAATTCGACAAGCCGATTCAAGAAGTCATTGTTGAAATGACCGACGGCGGCGTCGAATATTCATTTGAATGTATTGGTAATGTGGATGTGATGCGCTCGGCTCTTGAGTGTTGTCATAAAGGTTGGGGCGAGTCAGTGATCATTGGCGTGGCGGGTGCGGGACAAGAAATTTCCACTCGTCCATTTCAACTGGTAACGGGTCGAGTATGGCGCGGCACCGCTTTTGGCGGCGTTAAAGGGCGCTCAGAGCTACCGGAATTAGTCGAGCGCTACCTTGCTGGTGAATTTGCCCTTAACGACTTTATCACCCACACCATGGCACTGGAGCAAATTAACGATGCATTTGACTTAATGCACAAAGGCGAAAGTATTCGCTCAGTGGTGCACTTCGCTAAATAGCTGCACTTTGCTAATTGTCAAATAAGTGCTGACCCGTTGTTATTTCGGGTCAGCATCACAAAAAGAGGACGCCATGAGCTCAAACGCCCCATCAACTCAGCTAGCGCAATTAAGCCAAGCCAAAGTCGCGGGTGGCTGGCATCAGCAATATCAACACCCAGCCAGCACCACCGCATGTAACATGCGCTTTGCCATCTTCTTGCCACCCAATGCCAGTGCAGCTAACAAGGTGCCGGTATTGTACTGGCTATCAGGACTCACCTGCAGCGATGAAAATTTCATGCAAAAAGCCGGCGCCTTTAAAATGGCCGCCCAGCTCGGCATGGCGATCGTCGCCCCTGATACTAGCCCGCGCGGTGATGAGGTGCCAGATGCGCCCGATGGCGCTTATGACTTAGGCTTAGGCGCGGGGTTTTACCTCAACGCCACTCAAGCGCCGTGGCAGCGCCATTATCAAATGTATGATTACATAGTGCATGAGCTCCCCCCATTGATTGAAGCTCATTTTCCCGTCACCACACAACGCGCCATTTCAGGTCATAGTATGGGTGGGCACGGCGCCTTAACCATTGCCCTGAAAAATCCGCAGCGCTACACCTCAGTATCGGCCTTTAGCCCGATCTGTCATCCAAGCAATTGCCCTTGGGGACAAAAAGCCTTTAGTCATTACTTAGGGGAGGATAAAGCAAGCTGGCTGGAATATGATGCAGCTGAATTACTCAAGGCCAATAAAACCGAGCTGTCGATATTAGTTGACCAAGGCGACGCCGATAACTTTTTAGCCGAGCAACTCAACCCGCAAAGCTTAGTCGATGCCGCGGCGGTATCAGGCAGTGCGCTCACCTTAAGAATGCAGCCGGGATATGATCACAGCTACTTTTTTATCTCGAGCTTTATTGATGAGCACTTAGCGTTTCATGCTAAGTATTTAGCATAAATGAGACAGGCCATTAAGTTGTACTTAATGGCCGTGCAGTTCAATCAAACTTGCCTGAACTCAGGGCACTCACTTTAAACTTAAAGCCTTGGTGAAATGGGTACTCCCTCTGCTCCAACAACACTAGCAAACCCATGAGCTTTATTGGAGTTCGTTTAATTCTTGGCTCGGCACAATCCTACGGCTATCTAGTAACCGCTCATTACCAATGACAAATATAATCCCCTCTTGCCAATCCTGCGGGGGCGTAAATACCACTTCGCCATTAAAAATAATGCGCCCAGCAGCACTCAACTTCCCAGTATCTTTCAACTCCCCTAGCCCCCAAGAAGGTGAGTCAGGATAGGGATTTGGCTTGACCTTAACATTATTTGAGGTGCCATCAAGTGCCCCCGGCAAGGCATGTACGACTAGCTGAGCAAATAAGCGCTCATCCCTTTTTATCACTTTAACGTCGATCAGCGAAAGAGGCCTTTTCGGATCATGAAGCGGGCGACTCTGTGGGTCGGATTCATAGCTTTCTTGCACTCTTACATCGACTTTAAATTGGTTATAAAGCATAAACATATTTACTAGAAAAAAATTTATACCTACTGAAACGAATGCAGCAAGAAAAAAATGAGATAAACGCTGCTGCTCAACCAAGCCAGCCACGACCAAAGCCGCGCCAAGTATTGTTGCGGGATAAAGCACAATAAGCCACATTCCTAACGCTATTCCAGAATGAAACCCATCCGTGATCTTCAATAGCTTACCAAGCATACCTGTTACGATAAGCACATGAAAAAGGGTAGCGATCGCTAAAGTCACCCCAATAACCATTGACCACTGTATTTTCATATAATCCCAAATATGCTGTTAAACAAAAGCAAACTCGCCAAATCTGCACAACCTAAGCTTGCTCAAAGAATGGCAAGCGACTGCCCTCTACTTCCAAACTTTATCAAAAATAAATACGTAACAATACTGATTCGCACCTCGACATAGATAAATCAAATAGATAACCTACCAAGCCAACTATGCACTGATGAGGATTTTTTTATGCGCAATATAGTTTCGGCTTTGTTTCTATCTAGTGTCAGCGGCTTGGCCTTAGCCAATAATGGCCAATTTGTTATTGCCAAACACGAGCTTGGCACATCACTGGCAACAACACAGTATTCCTATGTGCCCGTTGAGATACACGCCGATACCTCTGGCAAAAACTATACCACCCTCAGTGGGGCTTACGCCTCATATGTGCAAGAAATAGACGGAAAACATGGCCTGCACTATCGCCACTGGCTAAACGAAGTGAAAGCAAAGCTGACGGCTGCGGGCTACCAAATTAACCTTGAATGCGCAGAGCAATGCAGTACCAAACCCTATCGAGCCAAAATTGATGATAACTTCCGATATGACGGTTTATACAAAGTTGGTTATACCAACGCGAAAAAAAATCAATTTGGCTATATCACTGCGGTTAAAGGCAGCGCAGACCAGCAAGAGGCTGTCATTGTTTTCGCAAAACAAGGCTATAAAGACGCGTTATTACTCGCCTATGAGCAGATCTCTAGCACGCCAATGCCAAGTGCAGGGGTAAAGGTAGATAATAACTTTACTATTAAACCGATAGATTTTTCACAGCTTAAACCCGCCAAAAAAGATGCAAATGGCGCGGTAGACCACCCCATGCTGACACGTTTTCCCGGCAGTTATCTTGTTTGGTCTAGTCGCAATGATTTTGAACCTTACCCGTTAATTACCGGACCTTACAAGAAGAAGATCCCGACGAAAACCGTGGAAGGTAAAGTGACAACACTAAACTACCGAATTGATAAACATGTTGGCCCTTACGCGGTGCACAAAAATTATATGAATGCTTTATTAGATAATGACTTCCAAATCATTTTTGAGTGCTCGGCAACAACCTGCGGCAACATGATCCTGCGTGACAACTTGAAAAACACAGTGTTTGCCAAAAATCACAAGTCTGACATCTACAACATGGATAAAAAAAGTCACTTTTACCTGTTCACAGCAGAGAAACAAACACCCGAAGGAAAGATTTATACCTCAATGTATAGCTACCAAAACAGTGGTAAATACGAAGTTGAATTTGTTGCTGACATCATTGAAGAAAAATCAGTAAGCCAAGCCGATCTCAATATTGATAGCGATAGCTTAACGAAAGAAATTGCCGCTAAAGGCAGTGTTTCTTTGTATGGGATAGAATTTGATTTTAATAAACACACCATTAAAGAAAGCTCAACGCCACAGCTAAACGAGATAGCCGATTTTCTAAAAAAACAAGATCAAATTACCTTGTACGTGGTTGGTCACACTGACAATAAAGGTGCATTTGACTATAACCAAGGCCTGGCACAAAAACGCGCGGCAGAAGTGGTGAAAGTGCTGACACAAAACTACCAGATAAAACCCTCGCGGTTACATCCTGTCGGCGTTGGCCCTGTCGCGCCCAAAGCAGCGAATGACAGCGATAGCAACATGCAAAAAAATCGCCGAGTAGAACTGGTACTGAAGTCACCACTCGCGATTTAATCGCGTCGGCATAGTTGCGCAACCTACCTTGTCGTTAATGGCATGCAAGCCTGATACATCACGGTAGGTTGCTTGTTTTCTAGCGCTGGCAATCCACTTAAAAGGCATCGTTTATTGCGCCAGCAGATAGACAAAGCAGTTTATTGGTTTAGTTATCGGTTGTGTTCATGAGATGACCCCAGCAAGCACCATCAAAATGAGGGGATAACTTGAGTATTATATGTAATATTAAAGGTCGGTCACACTCTACAGCGCAGCGGCTTCATTCAACACGGCATTTAAACACAATTAACACAGTGAGTTCAGCTTGGTTACTCAACATTATTTCCCGCTTGCTCATGCGGGCTACATTGCAGTTTGTATGTAGATAAATATACTAAAATCGTCAAAATAGGTCTTTATAATGAAAGTTCATATTTATCAACAACATCCTAATGCAAACCCAGATAAAGGTTTGAGTATCCATAGCGATAGTGACAAAAATGTTAAAACGAATGTCTCAACGCCTCAGTCTCATGTTGCAGAACGTGAGGAGACAAAAGTTAGCTTATCCTCTGAAGCATTAACAATACTTGATATTGATAAAAAACAAAGTAAAAAGACCTTTGAGCAGAAAGAAATAGAATATGGGTTAGCCAAACAACAGTATGAGGAAAAGGTAAACAACCTACCTGTTGATTACAGGAAAATGAAACAGGTAAAAGATAGGCTTGCCGAAGAAATAAAAATATTGAAAGCTGAAGTATCGAAAATAAAACAGTCAAATACACTCAATAAAGAGAAAAAAGAACAAGAAATAACGGCACTCGAACAACAGATAGCCAGTAAAAGTTTGACTGTAATTGAAATAAGCGAAGAATTTGCCCAAAAGCTCAAAGAACAAGAGCGAAGTAAACAAATTTCTCCTGAAAGTGCGGCTGATATGCTGAAAACCTTCCACTCTTCTCCACCAAAAGCTCCTGAAGAAAAGAGACTGTAAATAATTAATCATCAATGAATCAGGCAATTACATGACATGTGAATCTAGCGGCGACATTGTAAAAGAAACATCATATAACCTATAGTCAATCAAGCTTATCTAAAATGCCCCCCCTCGAAACGCGACAAATTGAACCGAGTGCAGATTAATATGGATAAAAACCATTGTGAGCTATTCTTTAAGAAGCGCTTTTAAGGGAGGCTGATAATGGCCAAATATTATAGCCTGTTGCTAACAATTTTTTTTGCCACCACCAGCTTTGCCCAAAAGATCGATCTGGTAACGTTGCAATACCCGCCCTACCAATACGAGTCAGCCGGAGAAGTAAAAGGCATTGCGGTCGATATTGTTAAAGAAGCCTTTGGCCGCTTGGGCATTAAAGCTGAAATTAGAGTATTGCCTTGGTCTAGGGCCATTCGCTATATAGAGCAAGGACAAGCAGATGCCATTTTTACTGCGTTTAAAACCCCTGAACGAGAAAAGTTTGCCGATTACTCTAATGAAATACTGCTTTGGCAAACCATTTCTTTGTTTGTTAGATCTGATTCTACCTTGGAATTTAATGGCGATTTGAAAACCCTCAGAGGAATGACTGTCGGCGTTGTTAAAGGTGTTAATTATGGCAAGTCGTGGGATGCGGCAATGAATGAAGGTGTATTTAATAGCGTCGAGCTAAGTAATGAAGGCGAACAAAACATGCGTAAATTACTGGTTGGCCGAGTTCCCATCATTGTCAGTAATCGCTTTGGCGCTTATGCTAACGTGAACAAAACGGCCCAACTTAATGATATTCGTGAACTCAAGCCAGCCTTAGAGCATATTGCCAGTTATATTGCCTTTTCAAAAAAGCGTAACTTAGCACTAACGCGGGATCAATTTGACCAAACGCTAAAGCAGATGAAGCAAGATGGTAGCTATCAAAGGATCATTAGCACCTACTATAATGAGTTTCGCTAACTAGCACTCGCCCATTATTCTAACGAGTCAGTTAAAGCTGCCAATACTTGCGTGACGATACGTTGGTGATTTTGCGGCCTAGACTGATGCCCAATTTCTTGGCAAAGAATCGCCTCTCCCTCTGAAGTAAGTATTTTTATACCTTGCTTTGTACAAACAGCAAAGGCACTAAATTCTGTTGCATTGTTTATTTTTGTTAGCTTTAACCTTGGAAGAGCAGATAGTAATTTGGCTGGTTTTAGTACCTGATTGTGATCCTTGAAGGCTATGAACTTGCAATGGCTCTTGATCACGGTGACTTGTGATCAAGAGCCAGGCTTACGGAGCCTTAATAACAACATTAAGCAGCATTATCTTTGCCTTCAGCAGTATGCTCTAAAACAGGATGATGTTGGTTAATCACGATGGTTTTAGGCTTCATCGCTTCCGGGATTTCTTTCACTAAACTAATCATCAATAATCCGTTGCTCAGATCCGCTCCTGTTACTTTGACAAAGTCCGCCAAATTAAATTTACGTTCAAAACTGCGATTTGCGATACCTTGGTATAAATATTTACGCTCTTCCTTGTTAGGCTTTTTACCACAGATACTGAGTACATTCTTTTCAACCTGAATATCGAGTTCATCCTCTGTAAAACCCGCTACAGCAAGGGTTATCGCGTAACGATTTTCATCAAGCACTTCTATGTTGTAGGGCGGGTAGCCAACTGATGCGTGATCAGACGCTAGCGCATTATCAATTAACGCACCTAAGCGATCAAAGCCAATGCTGCTGCGGTAAAGTGGGGTTAAATCAACTGGGTTCATAATACATCCTCCATTAGAAGCAATATAAAACAAAAGCAATTAATTTGAGGGAGTCTCATTAATTGAGCATCTCTCCTCATCCATTTATCTAGGGGCAAGTAAAACACTTTCAAGTATTTTTTTATCTTTTTTTCATCTCCCGCTAAGCGCATATTGCATACACATCTTGTGCGCTATTTCGCTTAGTAACTGAGCGTTACGATACTAAAAATACTGAACAAACGGTGAATATAAATACAAACGTAGCAATCGATAAAGAAGCCTAATTACTGACGCCATCAGAGGGCAATGTATTTAAAACATCTTCAATGCTTTGCATGCTGATGGGTTTATAAAAGTGGCTATTAGCACCTAGCTGGTAAATTCGCGTTAAAGTACTATTAGCAATATTCGCGGTAACCACCACAATTGGCGTACTAATGTTCAGATCTCGGCGAATAATATCAATGGCTTGAAAACCATCCATAACGGGCATATTCAAATCCATAAAAATCACGTCAAAGGCTTGGTGCTTAACTAACTCGATAGCCACTAAGCCATTTTCTGCCCATTGCGAAGTAATATTTAGGCTTTTAAGCAACTGCTCTAAGATCATGGCATTGACTTTATCATCTTCAACTATCAACACATGCTTGATAACTTTACCGGTCTTTGGCTTTAGCTCTGATGGGTCAATTTGAATGGGTAAACTTATATTGACTGCTGCGCCATGGGGCTGCACATCACTAAACTTAACAATGCCGTTCTGCGCAGCAACAATGTATTGCACTCGCGCTAAGCCGGTTTGTAGGCCTTGAAAGTGGTTATCTTCTAAATGCTTTTCCTGCTCGATATAGGGATAAACCTGCTGAAAACCGACTCCAGTATCGCTAACATGAATGTGTAATTGCTGTTCACTGAGGCTCAATGAGATCTTAATGCTGCCTTGGTTGGTGTACTTTAGCGCATTAGTTAATAACGCCATCATAACCTGCTGTAAGCGGGGATGATCAAACTCAGCGCTGCAATCAAGCGCAGGGTCGAGATGAACCTCAAAGCTTAGTATCTTCTCTTGGCAAGCAAATTCAAAAGGAGCAATAACGGACACTAAGGTATGCTGCAAGTTTGCCTTGGTAGGATTAAGCTGCCATTGGCCGATGCTCAACTGATGGAAATCGCGTAATTCATCCAGCATAACGACTAACCTATTCACACAGTAGTGAGCCTGGGTTTTAACCGCCTGTTGTTCATCAGCTAAGGTGAGTGTATCAATAGCAGTAATTAAACCTTGTAATGGCGTTCTAAACTCATGGCTTACTCTCGCGATAAAACGATCCTTGCCTTGGCTAATTTGCTCGGCGCGGTTTTTTTGCTCCTTGTAACGCGAGAGCGAATCGGCGATAGTTTGCTCCATCGGCGCAAATATAAATTTCAATTCAACAAGCAAGAGCGTCAGCGCTAAAAACCAAAAGCCATACTCGATCTTCGAGACTAGGTTTACTTTAGCCACCGCTTGTTGCTCAAACAGAGTGACCGCACCATCAAGTTGACGTAATAACCGCTCAACTTCTTCAACCTCAAACTCACTCATATCAACATCTACAAAATTAACAGCTCGCGGCAATTGAAGTTCAGCTACCAACTGATTTGCACTGGCTAAGTAATCGCGAGTGGTGGCATCAAGACCCGCAGGCATCGCAAAGTAATATTCTTGTAGTTCACTATCCAACAGTAAGTATTGCCCTTGTTCATTCTTCTGTGTAATAAACTCATGGCCCGACAAAAATTGGCTCAATGCCTGTTTCAGCATCTTAAGATGTTGCAGCTGATGCTCAGCATTACTGACTAAGAGCGCATGACCGTGCAACGCAATTTTTTGCGATAACATGCGCTGCTTACCGGCTATGTTTATAACCTTAGTATCCGCTTGTTGTACTGAAATTAAGTGCTGAATAAGCAATCCTGAGCCACTGATCAATATTGCAATTGCCAGCAACGCCCAACGGTAGCGAAAGCGGATATCAGCAACGATATCAAGCATAAAGGTTTCCTTAGAAGCATTTTTTTAAGTGTAGCAGATCGACTTTTAATACTTAGCAGGCAAGATTAAATAGCGTGATGAGCAACAACAAAGGTCACAAAAGGCCTCTAAGGAGATGCTTCTATTGCGATGTGGGCTAGCCGCACTTACATAAAATTAAATAAGTGCGGCTATGGTTCTTCGGGTAAACATTGCTCTTCCTAAGCAGCCTGCACCTTAAATTGGGCCACAAGTCGCTGTAAGTTACTACTCAGTTTGGCCACTTCTTGGCTGGTTATGCGGGTTTGCTCCGCGCCAGCTGATGTTTCTTCGGCGACATTTTTTATATTAACAATATTTCGGCTCACTTCTTTGGTCACCGATGACTGCTCTTGAGCAGCAGTAGCAATTTGCGTGCTTAACTCTAAAATGGTGTTGATCGCTAAGGTCACTGAATTTAAAAATTTACCGGTTTGCTCGCCTTGCGCCAACGTAGTACTTGAGTTGACACGGCTTGTTTCCATCACATTCACCGCTTGCTCAGCTCCTGCTTGTAACTCTGAAATAATCACTTCTATTTCCGAGGTTGAATCTTGTGTACGCTGAGCTAAAGTTCTCACTTCATCAGCAACCACTGCAAAACCGCGCCCTTGCTCACCCGCTCTGGCAGCTTCTATCGCCGCGTTCAAAGCCAATAAATTTGTTTGGTCGGCAATGCCTTTAATTACATCCAATACTTTACCTATGCTCTCACTTTGTAACTTAAGTTTGTCGATCACATCCGCGGCACTGCCCACATCTAAGGCCAAGGTTTTAATCGAGTTAAGAGTCTCGACAACCAATTGATTACCCGACATAGCTTCGTTGTCGGCATTTTTTGCAGCTAAGGTTGCGCTTTCAGTATTGTGCGCCACCTCTTCAATGGTGAGCGCCATTTGATTGATGGCTGACGCTAATTGGGTGGTTTCACTGTTTTGTTGATTTAATCCTTTACTCGATTCATGACTGACCTGAGTCATTTCTTCTGCTGCCTTGACCAGTTGATTAGAAGAACTGACAACCTCTGCAATAATACTTTCTAATTTAGCCATGAACGCATTGAAATGATTACTTAATTGGCCCACTTCATCATGAGAATGAATAACTAGTCGCCGCGTTAAATCACCTTCACCTTTAGCAATATCACCCAAGATAACATTGGCTTGTCGCAGCGGACCAACAATGCCTTTAGCAATAACGATAGCAATTACTATGCCCATCGCAATTGCGATGAATGTTCCCATAATACTGACGGTTTTGGCTGTTTGCGAGGCCGCTAACTGGGTTTCACCGCGAATAACAATTAACACTTCCTCTGCATCAACGATGTCTTTTAACACCTGACGCGTTTGATCCATATACAACTTGCCTTTACCTTGCGCCATCATGTCAGAGATATTCTCGATAGTCATAGGGAAGCGGCTCATTTCACGTCGTGCATCGATTTCAGGTTGCGCGGCTTGTTTTATCCAATCAGCAATTCTATTTTGCAATGCATCGACATCGGCTGCCGAAACAGCTGAATAGGCAAGCCCACTACGCAATTGCTCAATGTGACCCTTGAGGCTTTGTTGCCCTTGGTTAAAAGGCTCTAATGATTCATCTAAACCTGTCAGTAAAAAACCGCGCTGCCCTGTTTCCATATTCACTAGGTCTAAGGTAAGTAACGTGACTAATTGAGCGCCACTAGTATTGCCCTCGCTATCGAATTTGCTATTTAAGCCTGCCAACATAGCTCGAATACTGTCGAAAATTTGCTTGCCGACGGTGCGTGACGATACCTCTTTAAAATGTTGATTAGCTTTTGCACCTTGGCTCACTAACCTACGCGCTGCAATTTCAGGCTCAGCGACTTCTTCTAGCCATTTAGACTTTAACTCATTAACTTCATTCCAGCGCTCAACTTGAGCGGGATTATCACTGGTTAGCTGCTTGCCCTTGCTAATCAACTCATTAAAACGCGCCTTGCCTGAATTATACGGCTCTAAGTATTCGTCTTTACCCGTAATCATAAAGCCACGCTGGCCGGTTTCCATATCCACCATGGCAGCATTTACAGAATCAGCATTGCGGATAACATCATAGGTATGATTGACCCAACGAGATGCATCACTAATGGACGAAATACTCAAATAAACGACCGTTGACACGATAGCCATAAGCAACAAAACCAGCCCGTAGCCGGCAAAAATCTTTTGGCGGATCATCATCCGGTTAAACATAAGCATGAGCTATTCCTTTTAGCAAAATGAACCCTTGAAGGTTGATTTAATTTTTACATTGCCATCAAGTTATCGGATAGAAATAGCAAACAATCAATTTTCTTAATTAAAATAATTTCTAATAAAACGTATGTGCAATAAGAAATATATTTAATATAAGGACAAATAATTCAGGAGATAAATAAGGTTATCAAATAAATAGCGCAGATCCTTTTCCGGCGGCCTGCGTATTGAACCGTTATTTTGAAGAGCTTGATTAAGGCAACTTGTGTAGCCAATCGGTTTTGCCCGAGCCGATGATTTGCAAAGTGAGTTATGCTAGGTTGTTAGAAACTCGGCGCACGACAATGGAATAAAAATAGAGGAAACAACATTATGGCAAGTTATGTTCCAGCAAAAGTTTGGACGCAAGAAAGTGATAATGGTGGTACTTGGGCCAGCATTAATCGCCCTACAGCAGGCGCGAGACACGAGCAAACACTCCCCAAAGGTAAACATTCACTGCAGCTCTATTCCATGGGCACGCCCAATGGCCAAAAAGTGACTATTATGTTGGAAGAGTTACTCGCACTGGGTGAAACGGCTGCTGAATACGATGCCCATTTAATAAAAATTGGTGACGGTGACCAATTCTCATCAGGCTTTGTTGATATTAACCCTAATTCCAAGATCCCAGCCCTACTCGATACTTCAATCCCAACCCCAATTAATGTGTTTGAGTCAGGCGCAATTTTGCTTTATCTGGCCGAAAAATTTAGTCATTTTTTACCGAAAGACTTAGCTGCACGCACCCAAGTAATGAACTGGTTGTTTTGGCTACAAGGCTCTGCGCCTTATCTCGGCGGTGGCTTTGGCCATTTTTACGCCTATGCGCCAGAAAAGCTTGAATACCCAATTAACCGCTTTGCCATGGAAACCAAGCGGCAATTAGACTTGCTTGACAAGCAGCTGGCTAAGCAGAGCTATATCGCCGGTGAAGAGTATAGCATTGCCGACATCGCTATTTGGCCTTGGTACGGCTGCTTAGTGCTGGGTGATATATACGATGCCGCCACCTTTCTAGATGTTGAAAGTTACCCTAACTTGCAACGCTGGGCTAAGCAAATTGCTGCCCGTTCAGCCGTGCAGCGTGGCAAGATAGTTAACCGCACTTGGGGTGAGCCTTGGGAGATGTTGGCAGAGCGCCATCAAGCTCAAGATATTGATGCGGTTTTAGCCTTAGCGCCCTCAACATAGATAAAGGTTAAAAAAGGCTTACTGGTAAATACCAGTAAGCCACTTTTTCGCCAATTGAGACTCATCAATACTGATGGAATACCCATATCAAAAACAGCCCTGATAATTGCAAACACATGATTAAACTAGCCACAATTATAATAAGTTGTGCATTACTTTTGAGCTGCAGTAAACCTGAGCAGCTAGCAATCAACCAATACAATGAGTTGCTTGCGCAAGCATTCGAACACCCCGTCACATCAAAAAGTAGTCAGCACTTTCCAGCGCGTCGTGATTTAACCTTGGCTGAACTCGACTCGCAGCTCACCCTGCTGGAGAGTTTGCAATTAAAACAGTGTGATTTACTGTATCTGGCTAGCGAAAAAAATCAGATTTTAAATAAACATCAAAGCGGGGCTGACAATTTTGTGTTTCAACTGACCTTACTTAATCAGTTAACTCAGTGTTTGCAAACAGAGCAAGAAATGCCCAATAGTGAGCGTGATTTTTTATCCGCTCTGGCGCAAGAAAAACGCGCCAAGCTACCCAGTTATTTTTGGAACCTATTATTTAGTGATGAACCCAGCTATCACTTTTTTGCCCAATACACTCAGCTATATCCACTGTCAGGTCACCGCTTTGCTGTAGCAAGTCAGCAAAGCCTTAGTTACTTAATTGAAATTAAACAGCAAATTAACACCATTTCAGCATCATCAGCGGCGAGCATTCCAGCGTCTTTGCTAACACAGTTAAAACAATTACCTGAGCACTTAGCCATTTTGGCGCAAAGTCGCTATATCGCTAGCCTGCTACACAGTGCTGATCTTGCCAGTACTCAATTAGAGCAAGCGACTTCCCTACTCACCACGCACCAAGCCGACATAGACTGCCATAGTAAGCGTAACAACGTGCCTTTTAGCCAGTTGAAAGCCATTTTTTCGCATCGCTTTATTAAACAAATGCAACCTTACCTAAGCCAAATAAACACTGAGTTGCATCAGGTAATGCCATTGTTAGCTTCCTTACTCAAGCCCTATCCCACCCAACTTGAGGCTGATGTCACTGCACAACTAGATAACGTATTAGCAACGCAACAGCGCTTACAGCAAGCTAACCTTGCCCACCAGCAACAGTGGCAAACCTTGTTTGAACGCTGCCAACAAAAAGTCGGTAGCTAAGCGGAAAATAAAATTTTGTCGTAAAACATACGACATCTGGCAGTGATGAGCATAAACAGAACTGAAGTTAAAAATTGTTTTCAACTAAGCTGTGATCTAACGCCAGCGTTTTTTATTTGGTTTGCTGTTAGCATCCGAAAAATTTGGCGATGTATGCACTAAGGAATATGATGAAATTGCGTTTTTACCCCCTGCTTGCAGTCTTACTGTTCGGATTTAGCTCCGCTCAACTTAGCCACGCCGAGGTAAAACCAGAGCTACTGCGCACAAGTACCAACACACAGCACAGCTTTAAACAAGACGCTCAGTTAATCAAAGCCAAATATGAAGCCGCCTTATTTACCCTAACGCCTTACACCTTTGCGCATTTTGGCCTGCGCATGTATCGACAAACTCAAGACCCTAAGTACGCCTTATCACTCTGGGTGGATGCCGTGCGCATCGCTAATAGCCTCAGTAAATTTGCCAATGAAGTTGAAACGCCTGAGCAAGTTCATCAATATTCATTACAAAAACTCAACCAGCTTAAAGGAAAAAAAGACGAGCGCTCAAAGCGCCGTTATCAAGCCACGTTAGCTTATCCTGAGTATCTGTTTCTCGGTATTAATTTACTCAGCAATATGGCCAGGGCTAACGAGTTTGGTCTGAAACATCAACAAGATGCTAAACTACGAGCGATACTTAGACGCTATGATTTTGCCGCTTATGCCAGCGCCCCTGAAATGATTAAAGCATGGGCAGCGCAACTGGCTAATCAAGTGTATTGGCTGCGTCAATTAGGAGAGCAAGACGTGGTGGCGGAGTTTACTAAAGGACTTCGCTTGGCATATCCTGACGCGCGAGATCATCTTCTGAGTGAGCAACAGTTTAATAATAAAATTTACGGCCTCAGCCATATTATTTTTGCTGACTCACAATACTATTTACACCCAGTCAAAGAGTCAGATCATCAATGGATTTATGACTACTACCGCAACAATATCGACGAGATCCTGAAACGCTGTAAAGAAGATGTGATTGCCGAGGTAGGCATTAACTTTTTATTAGCCCAGTTAGATAACGATCCTGTGGTGTTGAAAACCCGCATCGCTATTAGCGCGGCGATCGACCGTCAGCACCATATGGTGCCATCTGTGACTGGGGACCTCGAGCTAGAGCGCGGCGAGCACCGCAATGTGTTAGCGATAATGCTACTGGATTGGCAAGGTTTCTTAACTGAGAAATCGTTGCAAGCGTCGCCAGATATAGTAGTTAATCCGCCTTATGGCTTGGTGCGCAAATAATCGAATAAATAATAGGCTCATGTCTAAGCTAGCTTGGTCATGAGCCTTTTCAAAAAATTAAACCTGTTTGTTTTGCAGTGTCCACAAGTGCATTAAATCCAGCGCGATGGTAGCACCGGCTAACGCTGTTACTTCACTATTATCATAAGCCGGAGCCACTTCTACCACGTCCATGCCCACAATCGGTAGCCCTTCAAGACCACGAATAATTTTTAATACCTTGTCGGTAGTTAAACCGCCACACACCGGCGTGCCCGTACCCGGTGCAAACGCAGGATCAATACAGTCGATATCAAAGGTTAGATACACAGGTAAATCGCCCACCGTTTGTTTGATTGATGCAACGATGTCTGCCACCGATAAATCATTAGCCTGCATCGCGTTAATAACATTAAAGCCATGCTCTTTTTCGGTATATTCAGTGCGAATACCAATTTGCACTGAACGATGCTTATCAATTAAGCCTTCATTAGGGGCATGATAAAACATGGTGCCGTGATCGTAGCGGCTACCGTTGCTATAGGTATCGGTATGGGCATCAAAATGAATTAACGCCATTTGACCGTACTTTTTCGCATGGGCACGTAGCAGCGGTAAGGTGACAAAATGATCGCCGCCTAAACCTAATAACGTTTTGCCGCTGGCCAATATTTGGTCTGCTGCCGATTCAAGCTGATCGCAAAACGCTTGCGAGTCGCCGCAGCTATAGACCAAGTCGCCAGCATCGACAATTTTAGTATGTTGCAGCAGATTAAATTGCCAAGGAAAACGGCGGCCTTCCCAAGCTAAGTTAACCGATGCCCGGCGAATAGCATCAGGCCCCATGCGCGCACCTGAGCGGCCTGACGTGGCCATATCAAACGGCAATCCCAGCACCACAATATCAGCATCGGTGTGCAATGGGTTTTGCACTAGGGGCTGACGTAAAAACGTCATGGCATTGGAATACAAGGAGTTGTCCACTTGCTGAAATACATCGTTCATCTGCATTGAGCCTTTCATTGACTTGCTATTACCTTAACTACCAACGGGTAAGTTGGCTTGGTTATTCTTTTATTGTTGCTTCGCGGTATAAATACCGCTCCCACAAAGTGCGACACAGCACGCGCTTCATCGCGGTATAAATACCGCTCCCACAAAGTGCGACGCACACGTAGGAGCAGCATTTATGCTGCGATATTTAACTTAAAGATCTTCTAAATAGGTATAACCTTTTAAGCCTAAATCCAACTCAGCATATACGCTGTCTTGCTCATCGGCTGGGATTTTGGCCTTAATCAACTCAAGGTAAGACGCTCTAAACTCGTCGGCGTCTAAATGCACATAACGCAACATGTCTTCTACGGTATCCCCTTCGTTGATCTCAGTGACTGTGGCGTTACCTTCATCATCCATCATCACCACTGCACTGTGGGTATCACCAAATAGGTTATGCATATCACCCAAAATTTCTTGATATGCCCCAACCAAGAAAAAGCCCATTAGGTATTCTTGCTCTGGCGACCAAGCCGGTACAGGCAAGGTGGTTTCAATACCTTGACCGTCAACGTACTGATCAACTGTGCCATCAGAATCACAAGTAATATCCAACAGTACCGCACGACTGCTCTGCTCTTGGTCTAATCCCGTTAATGGCAATACAGGGAACACTTGATCAATCCCCCATGCATCCGGCAGTGACTGGAACAACGAAAAATTAACAAAAAACTTATCCGCTAACTTTTCTGTTAGTTCATCCATAATCGGGCGATGAAAACGATTCTTACTGTCTAATAACTGGTTTAACTCAAAACACAAACGCAAGTTAAGCTGCTCAGCCCAAGCACGTTGCGGTAGGTTAAGTACACCCATCGAAAATTGACTGTGCACTTCGGCTAAGTCACTTTGACAGTCATGGTAAATTTCAATTAACGCGCGATCGTCATTGCGATCACTTAGCTGCAACCAAGAGCGCCACATGTTTTGCAGCAATAATGGATCATCCACAGCCGGTGGCACCAATTTTTCTGGGGCATAACTTTCTGCGCCAATCACATTTGAAATTAGCACCGCATGGTGCGCGGTTAACGCACGGCCCGACTCAGAAATAATCATAGGCATCGGCTGATTATACAGCTTACAAATATCACCGATGGTGTAAACGATGTTGTTAGCGTACTCCGCCAAGCTATAGTTCATTGAGTTAGATGACTGACTACGTGTACCGTCGTAATCCACCGCTAAACCGCCGCCCACGTCCATACATAACAGTTTTGCGCCAAGCTCACGCAGCTCACAATAAAAGCGCGCCGCTTCACTTACACCTGTGCGCACGTCACGAATGTTAGCCATTTGTGAGCCTAAGTGAAAATGCACTAACTGCAACGCTTCTACTTGGTTGTTTTGCTTTAGCACTTCTAAAACATGTAACACTTGCGATGCCGATAAACCGAATTTCGATTTTTCACCACCACTGGCTTGCCACTTGCCTTTACCTTGTGAAGCCAAGCGTACTCGTAAGCCTAAGCGCGGTGACACATTTAGTTTTTTCGCTTCAGCAAGTACCATCTCTAGTTCAGACATTTTTTCTAAAACAATATGAACCTTATGGCCTAACTTTTCACCAATCAGTGCCAAGCGAATGTATTCACGGTCTTTGTAGCCGTTACAAACAATCACCGAGCTAACTTTTTGTGCTAGTGCCAACACTGCTAACAATTCAGCTTTACTGCCCGCTTCTAGGCCCAACTGCTTAACTTCATTGTTTTTTTGGCTTGCTAACAGCTCATCTACCACTTCTTTCTGTTGGTTTACTTTAATCGGGTAAACCAATAAGTATTTTTCGTCATACTGGTAGTCTGCAATAGCTTGGTTGAATGCTGCACATAAGCTATGCACACGTTGATGCAAAATTTGCGGGAAACGTACCAACGCAGGCAAGGTTAAACCTTGCGCCTGAATTTGTGCACTGATATCGCTTAGGGCTATTGTGTGATCCGGTTGATTGGCTTTTGGCGCAACATAAACATTGCCCTCATCATTAATGCCGTAAAAACCTTGGCTCCAGTGACGTACATTGTAGCTAGCGCGAACGCTCTCTAGATCTGTTGCTTTTTTCATGGGTGTTCCAAATACAATACGATAAAAAATTGGGCTGATTTTTTGCTCAACCCACTAGCCGTACTTCTTAAGCCTGCTTAGCTTCGCAACAGTCCGGTTGGGCGCATAAAAAACGATTGCCCCCGTGCCGTCCAACGAAATAATTTTAGCCTTAAGAAAAGAAAATTTTCCACTTCATATAACCTAATAAAATTAATAGGTTAAATAAATATTTATACTAGATTTAGTTTAAAGGTACTCTTTTATTTGCTCAGCGACAAATTCCGCGATGATAGGTTGCGCTTCTGCTTTAGGATGTAAGCCATCTGCCATCATTAAATTGGGCTGTAAAATAATCGGCTCAAGAAAAAATGCCAGTAAGGGAGCTTGATTAGCTTCACTCACTTGCTGAAACACCTGAGCAAACGCTTGGCTGTAGCGTTTGCCATAATTAGGCGGCGCCTGCACTTGCATCAACATGGCTTGGCCACCCGATTGCTTAATTAAAGTGATCATTTTAGTGAGGTTGCTGCGTATGATGTTTGGCGCAAAGCCACGTAAACCATCATTAGCGCCTAACGTAATAAACACTTGCTGCGGTTGGTGGCGCTTAAGTAAATCAGGTAGTCTGGCTAAACCATTGCCGGTAGTGTCACCGGAAATACTGGCATTGATGACATTAATAGATTTTCCTTGCTGCGCCATCACTTGTGGCAGCAAGGTTGGCCAGCTTTGCTGCGCCGACATTTGATAGCCGGCACTTAAGCTGTCGCCCAAAATGAGTAACGTTTGGCTGTGTACTGCGCCTGATATCAGGCTCCAGCCAAGTAAAATACAATAAATAAAAGGTTTAACCATGTCTGATCCCGTAATTAAAGCTGACCACCTAGTCAAGCAAGTTAGCACAGCTAACGACACTTTGACCATTTTGCAAGACGTTTCCTTACAAGTTAATGCTGGCGAGAGTATCGCGCTGGTCGGTCCTTCTGGCGCCGGTAAATCAACCTTGATGACCTTATTGGCCGGGCTTGATGTACCAAGCCAAGGCGAGATTCATTTACTCGGCCAACCTCTTTCTCAATTAGATGAAGAGGCTCGCGCCGCCTTGCGCTGTGAACATATTAGTTTTGTGTTTCAAAGTTTCTTGTTGATCCCAACTCTTACTGCCATCGAAAATGTCATGTTGCCTTTTTTAATTCAAGGCCAAGATCAAGATGTAGCCCGTGCTAGCCAATTATTAGAACAAGTCGGATTAGCAGGCCGTGCCCATCACCTACCGTCACAGCTTTCTGGTGGCGAACAACAACGAGTTGCTTTAGCGCGCGCCTTTATTAGCCAGCCGAAAATTTTATTTGCCGATGAACCAACCGGTAACTTAGACCAACAAACAGCCAGTAAAATTGTCGAGTTGCTGTTTCAACTTAACCGTGAACATGGTACTACGTTGGTACTGGTCACTCACGATCAAACCTTGGCCGAACGTTGCGATCGCACTTTAAAAATCGCTGCGGGTAAGGTGGCATCATGAAAAATAATCTGCTGTTAAAATGGCGCTGGCGTGAATGCTGGCAAGGCCAGCTTTGGCCGATCACCCTCGCACTGAGTTTAATTATTGCCTGTGTCTTCGCGCTATCTGCACTGGTAACGCGAGTTGATAAAATCATGGTTGACCAAGGTCGAAGCGCCCTTGGCGCCGACTTAGTGCTGGTATCAAACCAACAACCTATTTCGCCCGACACCTTAGCTAGCGCGAAGAAGCTTGGCTTAACCATTAGTCAGCAAACGCGCATTCGCACCATGGCGTTTAGTGACAATGGCATGCAACTGATCAGCTTAAAGGCAATGGAAACAAACTATCCACTGCGCGGTGAGTTACAACTGGATGCCAACCCTTTAACAGCCAATGCAAAAACCCTTACCATGCTCCAGCATGTGCAGCCCAATGAATTGTGGTTAGCAGAAAGACTGTTTAATTTGTTAGACGTCAGCATCGGCGACACCGTCGCGATTGGCGATGCTGAGCTAACAGTATCAGGGAAAATAGCGGAAGATCCTGAGCTGTCGTTTAACCCCTTTAATCAAATGCCGAGCGCCATTATTCACTTGGATGATATTGCCAAAACGGGCGCAGTGGTGCCGGGTGGACGATTAAGCTATCGCGCGTATTTTTCCGGTCCAGATAGCGCATTAAACCAGCTACAACAAGAAATAAGCATTACCGCCAGCCAGCGCTGGTTGAGCGAGCAAAGCCAAGGTCGCAGTGCTGAATTTATTAACAAGGCGCAGCAATACCTATCTCTTACCTTATTGTTAGTGCTGCTGATGGCGTCGGCCACACTGGTGCTGACCAGTCAGCATTATCGTAATAGTCAACAAAGCACCGTGGCCATGCTGAAAAGTTTAGGTGCAAGTCAAGCGTGGCTACGACGTTGGTTAGCGGGTCAGTTGGCGATGTTATTTGGCCTCTCCATTGCCATTGGCATTAGTTGTGGTTTTTTACTTGAGCAGCTATTGCGCCTGCCTCTGACGGATTTACTGCCTGACCCACTTCCCAGTATCGGCTTTAGTCCATGGCTGGTGAGTATCGGCATTGCGCTATTAGTTGGCCTACCAAGCATGGGCATTAGTTTATTGCATTTGCTGGCCACGCCGGCCACGTCTATCATCGGCCAAGACACGCCAACTAAAAAACAGTATTGGGCTTACTCTTTGTTGCTGTTGCCTTTGATCAGCTTAATCGTTTGGTTTGGTAACAATAAAATGATGTGGCTAACCCTCGTCGGGCTAGCGGTGATCCTAGTGCTATTAGGCGCACTGGGTTTACTCATCACTAAACTACTGCAGCAAAAGCGCTGGGGGCCAGCCGTTACGCTGGCTTTAAGCCGCTTAAATCGCAGCCGTGTCGCCAGCATGGCGCAGTTAGGCGCCCTCACCTGCTCACTAATGCTATTAAGTGTTATCTGGCTACTGCGCAGTGATTTACTTAATGACTGGCAACAAACCTTGCCCGCCAATGCGCCCAACGTGTTTGCCATTAACATCGCCCCTGAACAAGTTGACGCTTATATTAATCAACTTGACCAATGGCAATTGGATCATTCACAAGCTTACCCAGTGATCCGCGGCCGCTTAACTCAGCGCAACGATGAAGTGCTGCAGTCGGTATCGCCGGCGGTGGCGACTAAACCAGAAACTGAAGCAGACAAGGAAAAAGACTCCGCACTGCGCCGCGAGCTGAACTTTACTTGGCTACCACAACTGCCAAGTCATAATGAAGTGCTTGAGGGAGAATGGAGCACGGAGCGCGGGGTGTCCGTTGAGCAAGATATTGCCGAACGGCTCAACATAAAGCTCGGTGACACACTGCATTTCAGTGTTAACAGTCAAAGCTTTAGCGCCAAAGTAAACAGCATTCGCAAAGTTGAATGGCGCAATATGAAGCCAAACTTTTACTTTATATTCAGCCCTGATGTGATGGCCGATTTGCCTACCACTTGGCTAGTTAGTTTTCGTATTGATGACCAACAAACTGGCCTACTGAATCAGTTAGCGCGTGATTACGCTACCGTGAGCTTGTTAGATTTACGCAGCATGGCCACAAGGATCCAATCCTTGCTCCAGCAAGTCGCTTGGTCACTCACCGTATTAGCGGCATTAGCGGTGTTAAGTGGTTTGTTGTTAGTGCTTACGTTACTGCGCTTAAGCGTGTCGCAGCGCCAGCAAGAGATAAAACTTTATCGCACCCTCGGCGCCAGCAAAAAACGCATTAGCGCCACCTTGTGGGCCGAGTACGGTTTAATGGCATTAATTGCCGGCTTTACCGCCGCCCTTGGTGCCCAAGGCATTATTGCCGCTGTAGTAAAATGGGGCTTTGAATTGCCAGTGCAACCGCACTTCTACCTGTTTATTACCCTGCCAGTGTTGGCGCTTGCCTTGATCTACGTGATCACCTTAAGCATGTTTAAACAACTGCTAGCGCCGTTGCGAGCATAATAAACTTAATGAAACGCTGGTGGGTTACTACCCCACCAGCGCTTATATACCCAAACTACTTGGAGTTGCAGGTAGGCGACAAATGAGTGCCCCCATGAGCATAGATAAACATTGTACACTCTCTTTAATAATTGGATCCCACTGCAAACTTCAAATTTAGGAGGGTGCTGCCTTTTTCCTTCCTGCCTTTTTGCCTTTCTGTTTCTTACTTCATTTCTATGAAGTGAAATAAGAAAGAACCTGTCATTATCGACTTCTTTGAATAAATGGTAAGTCTTCTTCTAACTCTCAAGCAACATACGCCCGAGCACAGCGGTACGAACGAAGTGAGCGTCTGGTGCCGCAGGCACGAACTGCTTCAACTTGTTAACTGTACTTGTCATCTATTTGGCTGCCAGTCTTGATAGGTTGGAACATCCTCATACTCCAACCAACTAACGTCATGTGATGACCAAATATGCGCTTCTGGCTTAACTCTCGGATCTTCGTCCAAAGTGGCCACACGCAATATTACATGAGGTTGACTAGGTCTTTCAGCTACCAAATGTGTCCCGCATACTGAACAGAAATGTCTCAACTTTCCTTGACTAGATTCAAAGCTAGAAAGTTTTTCTTCACCACGAATCCAACGGAAATTTTCTCTCAGAACACCCGCTGTTGGTGCGAAAGGAGCAGCATGTGCCTTGCGGCAAGTTTTGCAGTGACAAAAAATAATCGGCATGTCCAGCGAGGCAATCTCATACTCAATGGTTCCACACAAACAACTCCCTTTCACGGATACCTCCTTGGCCCAGTTAACGAGACTGTAGAATAACTCCAACAGCCAGGTTTGACTAAAAAGCGGGGCCCTGCAATCAATCCTAAGCGCTTCGAAGACAATAGGTAATGCATTTGGAACCCATAAAACAGGCTATTTTTCTTAAAAAAAGAGAAATTCTACAGCCTCAACGCCGCGTTAAGCGGACTAAAATTGTGGGTTAAAATGTGTAGCGAAGCGGAACGTAACCCACTGTTTTAGTTCCGTTTAAATGCCTTATTATGTGCTTTTAGTTACTTTCAAGGTAGTGAATCAACCCTGAGTAAAACTGTATTGCGATACCTTTTATTTGCTTTAAATTATAATATTGCTTATTAATTTCTAAATATAAACTTGGCTCTACAGATGTAAAAAAGTATTGGTAATAATCTTTTAATTGGGGCTCTTCCTCAACAGACTTCACCGGATAGACTAATTGGACACCCTCTTAAATACTGACCAACTTCCCTCACAAAATGAACCTAAAGGACTGTCAAAAAAGCCGCTTCAGTTTATGACAAGCGATGCGAGCAAGCACCTAAGCGTTCAACATAAGCGAACAAATGTATATTATCTGAAATATCGGCGCACCAAAACCTACTCATTCAAAGCATTTGATATAAAACGATAAATTAATGAATATGGCTTAGCCGTAACCACTCAGTTGGTGGCAAGCAACTTGACCGCGAGACCAACAATGGCCCGCTAACTCACTGTGGTGGGTCAATGCTTCCCAGCTACCTGCTGCGCTGCCAAAGCTGCGACTAAAATCTTTCACCAAATGTAACCAAGTTTCTTGCTCAATGCCCAAGCTTTGCAACAGCTTAGGCTGGTTGGCGGGGATAAAACCGCGCTTATCATCGCGAATAGCGCGACCTGTCCAGTCAACAAGGTGTAAATATTCTTCGAAATAGTAAGGAATTTCGGTGGGTTGCTGTGTGTCGAATTGCTTTTCAAAGGGGAGTAACTGGGTTTTGTTTGAGCTGGTTTCCGCGTTGTGATAATTGGCATGTCATTGCTGTAAACGCGCTTGTATTGAAGTGAACTCTTGCTCTTCAACCGTCTGACACATACCTGCTCGAATCGGGTTCAGGTCGACATAGGCCATGCAAGTCAGCAGCGCTTTTTCATCCAGTAATGCTTGGCTTTTAAAGCGGCTTTCCCAGAAGTGGTCCTTACAGCCGTCTTCTTTATTGGCCTTGCGTGCGATATCTTCATTAAGGCAGCGCATAAACCAGCTGATGTCCGTCAGTCTGCCACGCCATTTGGCAATACACTCACTAACCACCACCTTTTCAGCACTGTTTTGTGGTTTCTCAGCTAACCAATCACCCACCAATAATGGCAAAGCGAATAATTGCTGCCAGCGATAGGCCACCTCAGCATCAGTTAAGTCGCGGTTACGCTTGGTATCAATATGCAAAATCAGGTGGTAATGATTGCTCATAATGGCATAGGCACAAATATTGATGGTGAAGATGCTAGCTAGTTGCTTTACCTTATCCACCACCCAAGGCTTGCGGTGCTCGTAACTTTGCTGCGTATAGTGGTCAACGCCACACAGAAAAGCGCGGCGTACACAGCGGCTAGTAACATGATAATCAGGGGTCGATTCTGGGCAAATAAGCTGCTTGCGCGGTAGTGTCATAACCTTTATCCAGCTTGATAGATGGTCACTTAACTATGGCGCAAGATGTGATAGGCTTCAAATTTAGGAGGGTGTCCTGTCTTTTGTTAATTGACTTTTATGGCTTATCACTCTGGGCGGACCTGATTAAAGAAATAGCCCCATTCAGGGTCATTTTCGGCCTCTATTTCAATAGGATATGGATCGGTCTCTTGAGGCATATTATGCAGTCTTTCTGCAAATACATCAGTTGATAGGCAATACCAAACCCATTCACGATAGCCATTAGTTGTAATTGCCGCCGCCAATACACCTGACACGTCAGTTTCTAATGCATCTACTAGACGATTTTCGAAAACTTCCATACTTTGGCTATCATCGGCGGAAGGCATTCCTGATTCGTGCGGGGAGTAATCCCAATATATACGAATAAGCTGAGGGTGATTTGAAATACTAGAGTCTGGACTTAATTTATTTCGGAAACGAATCATTAGAGGAAGATCATTGTGCGTTCCCTCTGCTACAGCCCATTGATCATTTTTTATAATGTCACTTAATACTTCCATGCTTTTCTCTGCGTGTGTTGATACTGTAATCAATAGAATGCCAGTGAATAATATTACTCTGAACATTGCGAAAGCCTAACGAGACTGTAGAATAACTCCAACAGCCAGATTTGACTAAAAAACGGGGCACTGCAATCAATCCTAAGCGCTTTTAAGACAATAGGTAATGCATTTGGAACCCATAAAACAGGCTATTTTTTCTTAAAAAAGAGAAATTCTACAGCCTCAACGCCGCGTTAAGCGGACTAAAATTGTGGGTTAAAATGTGTAGCGAAGCGAAACGTAACCCACTGTTTTAGTTCCGTTTAAACGCCTTGTTGAACGAAGCCGCTGCGCGGCAGAGTGTGGCTGATATTTCATACTCAAGTAACCCCTGTCACTTTGATCGGGCTTACTGGAGTAAAACCCATGAATACCACCGACCAACAACGCTTTGAATTTCTTTATGAACAACATCTTACCAACTTAACTTTGCAAGGAAAACGTCCCGCAACGATTGATGCCTATTCTCGTGCGGTGCGTCGCCTTTCTTCGTTTTTTGACCGTGCGCCCGATGCCATGACCGCGGCGGATTTGAAGACCTACTTTGCCAGCCTGATTGCCACTCACTCTTGGAGCACGGTTAAAATTGACCGCAATGGCTTGCAGTTTTTCTATCGCTACACCCTAGACCGCCAGTGGGAGTGGCTTAACATTGTTAAACCGCCGCAGGTGAAGCGCTTGCCGGATGTGTTAACCTCAGCCCAAGTCGGCTTGCTGATTTCCATGACGGTTAAATGTCGTTACCAAGTGCTCTTTTTGGTGCTCTATACCTTGGGTTTGCGCTTAAGCGAAGGGCTTAATTTGACCATATCGGATATCGACAGCGCATCAATGCAGGTGCATGTGCGTGACGGTAAAGGCGGTAAAGACCGACTCGTGCCGTTGCCATCGCGCACGCTTGTCGCATTGCGTGGCTATTGGGCCACGCATCGCCATCCTCGCTTGTTGTTTCCGAAGATGGGGCCCGACAGTGACCGCCCCATGGACAAAGGCAGCGTGCAAAAAGCCCTCAAGCAAGTGTTAACTGATTGCAATATCCATCAACACATTAGCCCCCATTCGCTGCGCCATTGCTATGCCACCCATTTGCTTGAGCAGGGCTTAGATTTACGTTCATTGCAAGCGTTGCTCGGTCACGCCAGTCTCAATACCACGGCGCGCTACACCCACCTCACTCGCGTGAAACAAGCAGACAGTGTGTTAGCGGTGAACCAGCTCGCCGACAAACTGGTGTTGATGTGGGCAAACTCATGAGTGCCTTTATTGAACTGTTGCGAGCAAATCAGGATGCGCTGCGCCAGCAATACAACCTCAACAACGACATGCGCCGTGCCATTCATGCTTTATTACGATGCCAAACTGAGCAACAAGGCAGCTCAAAATGGCAATGTCGTCACTGCCCGCATCAGGAAGTGACGCCATTATCGTGTGGGCATCGGTTTTGCCCGCAGTGCCAGCAGCGCACCGCGTCCCAATGGTTATGGCGACAACAAAGTAAGCTGCTACCCACCACCTATTTTATGGTGACCTTCACCTTGCCTTATGAGCTGCGCCCCTTAGCCGCCTCACACCCGCGTCATCTGTATCCGCTGATGTTTAAAGTGAGCGCCCAAATCCTTAAAGACTTCGCCGCCAAACAAAACCAAGGCGAGCTCGGCTTTACCTCGGTGCTGCACACCCACAGCCGACAGCGTAATCTGCATCCGCACTTGCACATCTTAGTGGCCGGAGGGCGCTATGACGCCAGCAAAAAACACTGGTACAAAGGCAAAAAAGATTACCTGTTTAACGCCTTTGCACTGGCCAACGTGTGGCGAGCCAGAATGCTCGACGCCATTAATCAACACCCGAGTTTAAGCCTGACCAATCATATTCCAGCGAAATGGATAGTGGATTGTCGCGCCGTGGGGGAAGGATTACCGACGCTGAAGTATCTCTCGCGCTACTTGTATCGCGGCGTGCTGCCAGACAAAGACATCATTAACATCACCAAGGATAACGTCACGTTTCGTTATCGCGATGGACAAACCAACCACTGGAAGCAGCGCACACTGCCAACACTGAAGTTCTTGATGTTAATGTTGCAACACGTGTTACCAAAGGGGTTACAACGCGCCCGTGATTACGGCTTTTTACGCGGTAACGCCAAAGGATTACTGCACCAAATACAGTGCTTACTGCTGCCGTTATTGCAATTGCTACTGGGGGTTGAACCACCGAGCCAACCCACGCGCACTTGCCCGTGTTGCCAGCACAGCATGCAATGCATTGGCATCAGCCGACCGAGGTAATCAACCAAGCAAGGACGCAATAAGGATAATGGCCTTCACCACGCCAAGGGCGACAACAAGAGGAATAAACAGACAGACACAACACATAGGCAAGAAGTAACAAACTGATAAGGTTAGCGTTTACAACACGACGCCCCTTGCATCAATCCCGCTCGCCTTGAGAAAGGTACTCAGGCTAAGCGCGGCCAAGGCAGCACAGCGTAATTTGCTTAATAAGGAAAGAAGTCGAGCTTATCGAGGCTCCGGGCTTGTCCAACACCTGAATATGGGGTGTCGGCTTCGCGACACCTATTCTTGTATGTTATGTGTTTTCAATTTAAGAACTCTTCAATTAGCTGGCCACTATCTCTGAATTGTTCCCTGTTCCATAAATGGCCTGCATTTGGCAATATCTTACATTCTGCACTTGGCACTAATTGTAGCAATTTTTTATGGATGTTTAACGCTTTGGCTTTATTCACTTTATCTTTCTCTCCGAGTATAAGTAAAAAAGGCATCGATAATGTACTTAGTTCTTTATCTGATAATAAGCGGGGTACAACTTTACTAATCACCTTGCTTTCACTCATAGCAAGATACAATAATTTGTATAAGGGGCTAGAAGATTTAACATTCCCTTGGCTTGATGAATTCAGAAAGCGTTTAGTTAACCCTTTGAATGGCATCATCAAAGTTAAAATAACTTGAAATATATAAAGGAAACTTATGTTTGCTACTGTCGCTGCTGGCGCTGTTAAAATAACTTTATTGACTCTTTCTGGTCGGCGACTTGCAAAACTAGCCACCATAAATGAACCTAAAGAATTCCCAACAATATCTACTTTAGAAAGATTTAAAGCATCTAACGTTTGCTCAATCCATTCAACACAATCCTTCGGACTAGTTAATATTCGTTCAGGACGAGAGCGCCCAACCTGATCAATCAAATCAAATGAATATATACGTCGACTATTGCTTAGTTTAGAAATAGCAGGGCCCCACATTGCAGCGGTTCCTTGTGCACCTGGCAACAGCACCAATGGCTTTCCATTATCAGGGCCCGTAACAATAATATGCGTTTCACCAAACTCTGAGCGAACCCATTGGCTTTGAGTTTCTACACCCCAGTCTTCTAATAAATTATCGTATGCTTTCTGAAACTCTATCTCGCTTTTTTTTGATTTGAAAAGCTTCATAAATTGTCCTTTAGATATTGATTCGAGTGTGGATAACACTGACACATAACGCTTCAATCAACCTCATCGTTTCATCCGCATGACTCAACCTTATCCACCTTACCGATGTAGGTTGCATTGACCTTGTTAAGTCTGCCGCGTGAGGGCTTATAGCTCGCTATGGCGTTTTAACGCAACGCTCAGCCAGCTGATTAAAATTTGAGGACCAATATACTGGGTTGAAGCGGGTTTGAATAGCCTTTATTTTCTCTATTTATCTGGATGTTACGCAGGTTCAAGCCTTCCACGCTAGCGTAGAATTTTCGTCTATCCCGTTTTAGTGCAGCTGTATTTCTGATTGTCTGATCACCCCCATATTGAGCTTCACTAGCCGACTCAACGGCTGGCCACATTCTTTGCAGCAAGTGGCTTGCTGGCCTTGCTCCATTAATTCCTGCCACTTAATGGCGTTGCTTTTGCTGACGGCAATTTGCCCCCACTCCGCTCTCGCTTGGTTTAATTTTTGAACGCATCGGCTGTGGTACAAGCCCATGTATTGATATTGCGGTTTTTTCGGCAACGCGATGTGAGCCAGTATTCGCTGGATCAAGTCTTGATGGCTTAAGGTCAGAAATTCACGCCGCTCGGTTTGGTGAGATTGATAGCTAATTCGCACGTTTGTTTCCGTGAATTTAAGTAATTGATTGTTCTTGATCGCGCCACCTCGAATGTACCGCGATAGGTATTTCACCACGCCATTGCCATGCGCGTAGGTTTTTGCACAATGCACCACCCAGTCTAACCGTCCCCACTTATTAAACAGGTTGGTGAGAGTTTGCGGCGTATCGCCTTGCGGCACTTTTAATTCGTTATTTTTGAGGGCGAGTCTGAGTTTGCTCAGGTACTTCCCTCGAAATAGCTGCATCATGACTTTGGCGGGCAAAAAACTTTTCCGCGTCGGTGTTTGCCAGTGACCATTACCATCCAACCCACCATGACTGATCAAGCAATGAATATGAGGATGGAAGGTGAGATTTCGAGCCCAAGTATGCAAGGCCAAGATAGCCGCGGGTTTGGCGGCTAAATAGCGTTTATCGTTACAAAGTGTCAATAAGGTTTCGCGAACAGCTTGGAACAGAAAGGTTTGGCAAAGCGCACGGTTGTAATGCCAAACGGGGTGCAGACGATGGGGCAAGGTGAACACCCAATGATGGTGAGGACAGTCCAGCACTCTATCTTGCGTTTGCTGTAGCCAGTTTTCCATTTGAATGCGATTGCACTGTGGGCAACTGCGATGCTTGCAGCTGTTGTACCATACGCCATTGAGGTGACCATTTTCGCAATAAACACTGTGCCCACCGAGGGATTCAGTGCGACAACGCATCAGCTTTCCTACCGCCTTAATTTGATAAAGTGGCAGTTTATGGCTTAACTGATAAGCAGGAAACGTGGCTTGTAGAAAGCTTTGTATGGTTACTTTTTTCATTTGGTAACCATAGTAAAGCACTGTCTATTTATCCAGCTAAAGCGCTCTCCGAGCTCCGCTCGGCAGATTTAACAGCTTATTAGCCCCCATAATGGGGTGATAAAACGGCCCAAAACGGCGCCTAAACATACCCTCAATATTTACACTATTTTTATCTAAGGTAAACAGCGGCTTACCGTTCTAGTTCAACATCTCTGTTATATTCCGACAAAACGGCGATTAATAATGTTATGCGACAGGGGCAGGTGTTAACTCACTTCGGTCCAAAGGTATATTACGCCCAGTATGGAACTGGTATTACTCTGCGGCAGCTATTGAACAATTCGACAAGCCGAATTAACATCAATAAAACATAATGTTAATGATGGTTAGCCATTCCAACTTGAACAGGAAGTAACCTTGAAGCTATTAGCCATTGCCATGATCCGTGGCTACCAACGCTTTATCTCACCTTACAAAGGTTTTCGCTGCGCGCATGCCCATTTACATCAAGGCCCATCTTGCTCCCATGCGATACTGGAGATAGTCAAAGCCGATGGCTTATACCATGGCTACCACGCCATTCGCTTAAGAATGGCAGACTGCAAGCAGGCCTATCAAACACTGCAACGTTCACATAAACTCAACGGCTCAAACAAAGGCAAAAAGCGTAAAGAAAAAGACAAGTGGTATGATTGCTGCGATCCAAGCATCGCTTGTGATGCATGGAGCTGTGGCAAGAGTAAGCATTGCGATCTGCCCGATTTGCCTTGTGACTGCTGGCCTTAAGGTCTAGCTATCTGATTAAGCCCACAGATCTAATAGGCTGAACTTGGCATTACTAAAGATAAGCTTAAGTTAACCATGATTATCAAAGCGCCGACATATCGTAGCAGGGGGATGAACATGTTAGACAAAAATAAAACGGGGCTCATTGTCATCGACGTACAAGGTAAGTTGGCTGATATTGTTACGGATAGTGAAGCGCTGTTAAAACAAATTCACATTATGATCAGCGGCGCTAAAGCGCTCAATCTGCCGATCATCTATCTAGAGCAAAACCCAGCTAAATTAGGCTCCACCAGCCCCTTGTTACAAAGCGCTTTAGACCCGGTTGAAGCAATAGCAAAATATACTTTTGATGCCTGTGCTGAGCCCGAATTTGTGGCCGCAATAAAAGCATCCACTGTCACCACTTGGATAATCTGCGGTATTGAAGCCCATATTTGTGTCTATCAAACTACTTCCAGCTTATTACAACTTGGCTATCAAATTGAGCTATTGGAAGATGGCGTCGCTTCTCGCTCATCACCCAATAAAAGCCTCGCGATTAAAAAGCTGATGGCGCAAGGAGCCAGCATCAGCTGCGTTGAAATGTGCTTATACGAACTGGTCGCCGATTGCCGAGCACCTGAGTTCAAAGCAATTTTGCAGCTCATCAAATAATCGTTTAGTCCAATTAGCGCTATCCATACAAACACCTATTGAACCCCATTTAACTTGGTGTTAACTTGTTAAATTAATTAAAAAAATACGTCGCTATCACGCAACTGATAAATGCGCGTAAAAGTCGGTTTGTCTAGCATCATCAATGGATTGACTCAGTTAACTCAGTCTATTTCAGGATAAACCAAACCATGATTTTTCTTCTGTAGGTAAAAAATGACCCAAAGCCCTAGCATTACCATTTCATCTCTCGATGCCGATCGACTAGAAAAACTACTTGATTCCTTGGGGGATAAAGAATTTCCAGGCAAGGATGGACTGCAAGCTGAGCTAGATCGCGCGAATATTGTTGAGCCCGAGCAAATGCCACCTAACACGGTAACCATGAACTCAACTGTTCGCTTTAAAGTAGCCAATTCAGACAAAGAGCTGGCTTATACCTTGTCTTATCCAAGTGCGATAAATAATACAGCAGGCGATAATAGCGAAAAAATTTCTATTCTTGCGCCGATTGGCACTGCTTTATTAGGCCTATCTGAAGGCGACCAAATAGAGTGGCCTAAACCTGGTGGTGGCTTAGTTAAGGTAGAGATTATCGAGGTGTTGTATCAACCAGAGCGCGAAGGTGAGCTACACAGGTAATATAACTAAAGGAGCGAGTAGCTCCTTTTATTGGCTTAAAAATCCCTTACCCTCCCCAGTGAACAAGTTAAACCACCTCAGCTTAGTTTAAACCTATATAACCTAAAGTCGGGAACAGTAAGATAGTCTATAGTGACCGCAAAAACGCTGTAAATATTTTTCGGGGGTTACCATCCCAGATAACAAAAAATATTGTGGTAAAAAGAAAATGGGCCGTCACACAGCTGACAACGTCTAAAGCCGTCTGTCCAACTGTGCCCAGCCAGTAGTAACAGACCCGCAAAAATAGCCAAGTTTTTAACAAAGTTTTGCTGCTCGTGCGCACCTTCGATGCCGGTGAAATTCCAAAAATCATGGAGGTTAATGTTGATCAGCAACACCATGCCCGCGAGCACTAATGCGCAGATAGCGGTGTAACGATTAGCAATAATGAGCAAGGCCGCAGCTATTTGCACGATCCCGGCAGCCGCAAGAAGCACTGGGATCTGCATCATTTGATGCTTGGCCATTAAAGCAACGTGCATGTCCCAAGCAACAAATTTCATAATGCCGGGCAATAAAAAGTACAGCGCCAATAATACCCTGCCAGTTGTAATTAATGCTTTATCCATTACAGCGATACACCATTCACGCTCAGTTTTACATCGATATTGCCTTTAACCGCGTTTGAGTAAGGGCAAACTTGATGAGCGACCGCGACCAGTTGCTGTGCGGCATTTTGCTCCAACTCTAGCGTGACACTTAGGCTTACCGTTAAAGCAAAGCCGCCCGCTTCATTGGCTACTAAGCCAACTTCAGCCGTAACCGGTGCTTGACTGAGCGCTAACTTTTGCTCGCGCGCCACATGCAAAATGGCATTAGAGAAACACGCCGCATAACCAGCAGCAAACAGCTGCTCTGGGTTAGTCGCCTCACCGGTGCCACCCAGCTCTTTAGGATAACTAAGACTTAAAGACAATTTACCGTCATCGGTAGAAACTTGACCGTTACGGCCTGATAATGCGGATGCAGTGGTTGAATATAATGCAGACATAATGATTCCTCTCATGAGTATGGTTACTGATTTAATATAATTGCTAGCAATTATATTGTGTACAATTTAATTTATGTCGCAGTATAGGTCGATTTGGATTTATAATGCAAGTATATTGTGCACAATTTAATTGCATAGCTATTTTTTCTTGGAGTATTTCATGACCGACAAGCAAGCCCACGTTACGCACCAAGCCGATGTGACCACAAATGAGTCAGGTGAACTACTGCTTGAAAATCAAGTATGCTTTTCGCTATACAGCGCAGCAAATGCGATTATTCGCGCTTATCGCCCCCTGCTCGATGCTATCGACTTAACCTATCCGCAATACCTCACCATGATGGTGTTGTGGGCTAATGATGGCATTAACGTAAAAGACATGGGCGCTAAGCTACATCTTGATTCAGGCACGTTGACACCGCTATTAAAGCGCCTTGAAACAAAAGGTTTATTGGATAGAAAGCGTGCTTTAACAGATGAACGGGTGCGCGAAATATGGTTAACCGAAGCGGGTAAAGCATTAAAAGATAAGGCGAAAACCATTCCCTACACGATGTTTTGCAAAAGTGAATTGCCATTTGAAGAGCTGGCAGCGTTAAAGTCCACTTGCGATAAACTATTGAACACCATAAATTAATCCATTCTACTACCGATACGAAACAAATCACGATGTTAGATTGTGGAGATAGTGACCAACTCAAGGCTATTCCATACAAAGCTAATAACAAAGCAAAGCGGAGTTAGAAGTTAAGATCTAGCCCCATATCCAATTTATCAGACTTTATTACAGATATTTTAATTGCCAAAATCCACTTGACTTACATACTAATTTACCTTGATCACATTCGTCGCTATGTATAAGTAATATTGATGGCTAAGGTAAGTTGTTCAGACTATATTTCTAAGTAATTTCTATGCACGTCAGGTTCAGTTTAATGCCACCTCAGAAGAAGAGTATTCGCACCATTTTTATCGCTCTACTGGGCTTGGTATTACCTTACATTGCTTTCGCAGCCCCCGCCGAAAAACCACTTAGAATCGTAACATTACAAGACTTCAAGCCTTTTATCTGGTGTAAAGAACACCATGCAAAAGGCATTGATATCGAGATTGTTTCAGAGTTATTTCGCCGCGTTGAATACCCGTTCACAATTGAGTGTATACCTTGGAAGCGAGCTCTTATTTATTTACGAAGAGGCAACGCTGATGCCTTGTTTTCTGCCTATAAAACCCTAGAGCGTGAAGCTTTTGCAACTTATTTAGCTTACCCCCTACATACCAGTGCGTTTAGTATTTTTACTCATCAAAGTAACACTAATAATTACAATCAAATCAGTGATCTTTATGGCAAACGCATTGGTATATCCAGTGGCTACAGTGTCAATCCCGAGTTTGATCAAGCCAAAGCCGAGCAACGGTTTGTTATTTCGGAAACTAAGTCGACCGAATCGGGCATACGTATGTTGTTAATGGACAGAATTGATTTTTATATTAATGGTAAAATCGTTGTTTTGAACAAAGCAAAGGAAATGGGGGTCGCTGACCAATTGGTTGGCATGAGTAAACCGATGCATGAGCCTAAGCCTGCCTATTTGATTATTTCAAAAGCAGCAAAAATTCCAAACAAAGAGCGGCTAATAAACAAACTTAATCAAGCTCTTGAACAGATGTGGCAAGATGGCACCATACAGACCATTATCGACAGCTACACCCAACCTAATCAGGCCCCGTAATATCGAAGGCTTCCATTACGTAAAAAACCTTTATGCCGAACAATCCATTTGTTATTTAGCTCTTTAACGCGCCCCCGTGGCTAACATCAATAACACCTTTACTACTGACACATATTGTCACTCGCTAGCGCTATGATGAAATTCACTTTCAAGGAGAGCGCCATGTTTATCTTAAAACAAACCACAGTAGAGTTTGATGGCATCAATGCCAGTCCATTTTGTGCCAAAGTTGAGTTATTTTTACGCTATCATCAGATCCCGTTCAAAATAGAAGCCGCACTGCCAATGCACGGGCCCTATAAGAAAATTCCTTTTGCCGTTTACCAAGGGGAAACCTTAGGTGATTCAGAGCTAATATTGCAGCGATTAATCAATGATTACGCCATTGATGAAGGCTTAACCTCATTACAACAAAGCCAAGGCTACGCGTGGCAAATGGCACTTGAACAACACTTATACTGGTTGATGGTATATTGTCGTTGGCACCCAGAAGCCAGTTGGAAAATATTAGAACAAGCATTTTTCAGCGGTTTAAAGTGGCCAGCCCGACCTTTTATTGCTAAGCAGTCTCGAAAGTTAGTGCTAAAAAATCTATATTCACAGGGGGTAGGACGCTTTAGTCTTAAACAAGTATTGCAAGCTGCTGAGCAATGCTTTGTGGCATTGGAAGCACACCTCAGTAAAAATACGTTTATTTGTGGCGATACATTTAGCCGTTTTGATTTGTTTGCTTATGCCATTGTTAAGAACATTGATAACCATGATATGCCAACGCCACTGGCATCTATCATTGAGGGATTTAGCCAACTTAAGCTGTATCAAGCCCGTGTTGAGCAAGCATTAAAAAATAAAGCAGGTTCAGTTCACAGCTTAACTTCACTTTCAGCATAAAAGGATTGCCATGCCAACTGAGATGCCAGCTGATGTAGCAGCTAGATTCAATGATTACCCCAGCGCGGTACAACCCAAATTACTGCAACTACGGACAATCATTTTCGAGCTTTGTCAGCAACACCAACTGGGTAAAGTAGAAGAATCATTGAAGTGGGGTGAGCCCAGTTACGCAGTGAAAAATGGCAGCCCGGTGCGGCTCGACTGGAAAGCCAATCACCCCGATCATTACTGCTTATTTTTTAACTGCAAAACCCGCTTGATAGATACCTTTCGAGAATTGTTTAGCACTTATCCAACCATCACCTTTGCAGGTAATCGCGCCATGCTATTGCCTTTAAGTCAACCTCTACCAGATGCTGTGCTTAAGCAGTGTTTGTTAATGGCACTTACCTATCACAAAATCAAACACCTCCCCTTGCTGGGGGCATAAAGCAGAATGTGCGCTACCACTTAATATTTTTATCATCTTGGTGCTATATTCTTAACAGCTTATTGAAAATACTATACTAATTTTGCGGCTAGAAAACGCTAAGACTAAGCTTTTCACCCCACAGCAGGCCGTCAGTTTTTATCTATCTCACTGAGTATGTTATGCACCCATTTGTGTCAGTCGTCATTCCAGCTAAAAATGAACAAGGCAACATCGGCCTACTGATTAAAGAAATCAGCGAAGTATTACACGCCTTAGGTAACATTCAGTTTGAGGTTGTATTGGTCAATGATGGCAGCAAAGATAACACAGTGATAGAAGCAAAAGAGTTTGCCGCTCAAAGTCAATGCCAGTTGCAAGTAATCAGTCATGAAGCCAGTTGTGGACAAAGCACAGCACTGCATACCGGTATCTTTCATGCCAAAGGCGAATGGATTGTAACGTCTGATGCTGATGGCCAAAATGATCCGGCTGACATTCCCGCATTATTGCAAGCTGCGCAGCAGGTGCAAACAGAGCATTTTTGTATTGCCGGATTTCGCAATAAACGATTGGATACGCCTTGGGTAAGGCTACAATCAAAAATAGCTAATGGTATTCGCCAACGCTTTTTAAATGATGGCGTGCCCGACTCTGGTTGTGGTTTAAAGGTCTTTCCCAAGCGTACTTTTCAAGCCCTTCCCTATTTTGATCATATGCATCGATTTTTGCCGGCACTGATTAAAAGAATCAACGGCAAAATTGTGGTCTGTCCAGTAAATCATCGCAACCGTGCAGTAGGGCAATCAAACTACACCGCATGGAGCCGAGCTTGGGTGGGTGTTGTCGATATGTTTGGCGTGATGTGGCTGCGAAAGCGAACCAAGTTACCGCGAATTATTAGCGAAGAAATTGAGTAACACAGGTATATGAAATGGGTCAAAATCACCTTATTCGTCACGCTACTGAGCGTATTGGCCATCAGCATAGATTCCCCCATTTGGCTCCACCTCGCCGATTCTCTATGGCTAGAAGATTATATTACTCAGCATGGTAACAGTGCTCATTTCACCATTTTCATCACCAGCATTTTATTTCTTTTTATCGGTGGGCCTCGCCAAGTCGTGGCTTTTTTATTTGCTTATTTATATGGCGTGATGATAGGAGTAAGCCTTGCGCTATTTACTTGCCTCGTTGCAGCTGCGGCGAATTATTTTATCGCCAACCTGTATTTAAAAAATACCTTACATAAAAAGCTACCTCTACGGATGGAAAAATTTAGTCGCTTTGCTAAGCACAAGCCATTTTTAAAAATTCTAACACTCCGCCTATTTCCTTTTGGCAGCAATTTACTCACCAACACCTTGTCAGGTGGCGGCAGTGTTCCTTTCTTCCCGTTTATTACTGCTAGCTTGGTTGGTTATTTGCCACAAACAATCATCTTTTCTCTCGTTGGCGATGGCATGAATGATGCGAACAGCACCATGCTTTATATCAGTATTATCATGGCATTAATTAGCTTCATTTTATCAACCCTGCTTTATCGTGATCACATCAAGCAGCGCCTAGAAAATTTAAAAATGGAAGTTTCAAACTAATGGATAAATCATTTTTTAATGACCGCTATTACAGCAATTTGCTGTTCATTCTATTTATTGCTTTTTGCATTATCTTTATGGGTATCGGACTGCGTGACCCTTGGCCGGCGGACGAGCCTCGTTTTGTTGAAGCCGCTAAAGAAATGGTTGATTCGGGTCGCTGGTTTTTCCCACTACGAGGAGGCGAGCTTTATCCCGACAAGCCACCGATTTTTATGTGGTCCATCGCGCTACTTTATAAACTCACTGGAAATCTCTCCGCGACATTTTTAATTCCTAACGCCATCGCAGGATTAATCACCTTGCTATGTGTGTTTGATCTTGCCGCTAAGCTTTGGAATGTTAACACTGCGCGAAATGCATCGATGCTGCTATTAATAGCACCGCAATTTGTCATTCAGGCAAAAGCCGCGCAGATAGATGCCATGGTGGCTTGTTGGATCACGGTTGCTATGTATGGTTTAGTTCGGCATTTTTTTGTCAAGCCGAACATGCGCTGGTATTTATTTAGTTGGGTGTGTATGGCGCTTGGCATTCTCACCAAAGGAGTCGGCTTTTTACCCTTACTTATTTTTGTGCCTTTGCTTTTTCTTCATTTTGTAAAAAAGGAACAATTTTCAGCACCTATCAATTTTAAACTATGGTTTGGCCCATTGACCATGCTCGGCACTTTAATGCTCTGGCTGCTGCCGGTGTTGTATTTTGCAGCCAGTAAAGATAACCCCGACTTTACCGCTTATCGAGATAACATTCTGCTGCAGCAAACGGCGCAACGTTACGCGAACCCAACCGGTCACTTAAAGCCTTGGTATTACTTTATAGTGAGTGTTGTGCCGATATTGTGGTTCCCGCTTTATTTATTTCTTTTTAGTAAAAAAAGCTGGGTTGAAATAAAGGCATCGCCACTATTACAAACGCTATTAGTTTGGGTCGTCTGTGTGGTTATTTTCTTTAGTATTAGCCCGGGTAAGCGCGGCGTTTATATTTTACCCGCGCTGCCAATGCTAGCGCTCGCGATGGCAGCTATCATCAGCCAAACTAGGGTAGCAAGCTGGGTGAATAAAGTGCTAACGGGTTTTGCTGCTATATTTGCCTTGGTATTCATCACTGCCACGATAATGAGCTTAATGGGTTCATCAAAATTGACGAAACAGCTCGGTGACGAGTTATTGCCATTTGCCGCTTTATTCGCTTTGGCCGCAGCAACTTGGATCGCAGCCCTATGGCGCTATAAACTGCAACTAACTTTGCCTCGTTTTGGCGCGGCGCTTGCCGTAACTTGGTTGCTTTATGGTTCATTAGGGTATGTATTAATGAACCCAACCAGAACGCCTGCTAAGCAAATAATGGCAACAGTTAAAGAGCGTATCGGCGTGGAGGGTGAGCTAGGCTTAACCTTATTAAAAGAACAGTTTTTACTATTTTCAACCATCCCGATGACTCACTTTAGCTACTTAAGCAGCCACTCTGAGCAGTATCGAAATGCTTGGATGTGGATGAATGAAAAAGAAAATCGCTACATTCTGACTCAAGCACGTGACAAAGGGGTGGTCTGCTTTGATCTCAATAAAGGAGTCTTGATTGGCAACGCGCATCGCAGAGATTGGATTTTATTAGATAAATCGACAATGACATCTGAGTGTCAAGCTCCCAAAGAGGTTAAGCGCTATTACACGCCGCAACTTCATTTTTACGATAACCTATAGTCAATAATCAATAGGTTTCGAAATAGTTGTTTTGTAAGGGGTAAAGTGATTTTTTGCCCCAGTATAAAGCTGCTGTAAAGCGGTAATACCTGCCACGAAAACTAAAACAATCCATCGCTATTTAACAAAAGCATGGTGTTTTGTGCTAGCATTAGCTACTGAACAAACACATGTAAGCAGGATAACTTAACCGATAACCGTTATCTCTGTGTATCTTTTGGCTGTTTTACACTCATTTATTAGTGAGTATTTGCTTACGTTGTGAAGCCCTTTTTGCTTCGCGCTCTGTTAAGCAGTCATCGTGATCTAAGGAAATGACCCTTAGGGCGCGCCTTCAACCAAAGACTTATTATGGAAATACAAACAAAAATAAATAAACCCGTTTTTATCTCTTCGTTACTCATTGCGGTTTCCATCGCATTCATTGCTGCCTTAAAGCCTGACCTAAGTGGCCAGTTTTTTGGCGAAGTACAATCTTGGCTAGTCAGTAAAGTCAGCTGGATTTATATTCTTGCGGTAGCCATTTTTCTTATTTTTACCGTTTGCATTATGGTCAGCCGCTTAGGCGACCTTAAGCTTGGTCCCGATCACAGTGAACCAGATTACACTAATGTGTCATGGTTCTCTATGCTGTTTTCCGCTGGGATGGGTATTGGCTTAATGTTTTTCGGTGTAGCCGAACCCGTGATGCACTATTTAAGCCCGCCAGTTGGTGATGCAGCCACCATTGCAGCAGCAAAAGAAGCTATGCGAATCACCTTCTTCCACTGGGGTCTACATGCTTGGGCTATTTATGCCGTGGTCGCACTATCTTTGGCTTATTTCTCTTACCGTCATAAATTACCCCTGCTACCTCGCTCTGCTTTATATCCACTGATAGGCGATCGCATTTACGGCCCAATTGGGCATGCCGTGGACACATTTGCAGTAGTGGGCACACTATTTGGTGTAGCCACGTCTTTAGGTTTTGGCGTACAGCAGCTTAACGCTGGTTTAATGCACTTATTCGACTTGCCACAAACGCCATTAATTCAGCTTGGCTTGATTGTTGTTATCACCATTTTGGCTACAGGCTCGGTGATTTTAGGCTTAGATGGCGGGATTAAGCGCCTGTCAAACCTTAATATGGTATTAGCGTTAACGCTATTGGTTGCAGTGTTACTACTAGGGCCAACTGAACTACTACTGCAATCATTTGTAGAAAACACCGGTACTTATATGAGCGAACTGGTGAACAGCACATTTAATATGTACGCTTACGATCCAAAAGAAGACTGGCTTGGCGGCTGGACCATGTTGTATTGGGGCTGGTGGATTTCTTGGTCTCCTTTCGTTGGGATATTTATTGCACGCGTTTCTCGTGGCCGTACCATTCGTGAGTTTATCGTTGGTGTACTCTTCATCCCTGCTGGTTTTACATTTTTATGGATGACGGTATTTGGCAACAGTGCCATTAATATGATTGCAGGGGATACCGCGCATTTATTGGCTCAAGCGGTAAATGATAATGTGGCTATCGCTATCTTTATCTTCTTTGAGCAATTCCCATTTTCTTCATTCTTGTCCTTTATCGCTGTATTGCTGGTAACGACCTTCTTCATTACCTCTGCAGACTCTGGTGCTTTGGTTATTGATACCTTAACGGCTGGTGGTGAGCAAGACACGCCATTATGGCAACGTATCTTTTGGACCAGCATGATTGGCATCATCGCGTCGGCATTGCTGTTTGCGGGTGGTTTACAAGCCCTGCAAACCTTAACCATTGCCAGCGCATTCCCATTCATGTTCATCATGATGCTGTTTTGCTATGGCTTATTTAAGGCACTACGCCATGACTTAATGCTGCAAAGAAGTGTACAAAGCCATAATACGTCAGTTCAATTTACCCAAAGCCAGATCCACTGGAAAGAACGCTTAAATACATTATTGGTTCACCCTGGTTTAAATCAGGCTGAGCGCTTTATCGAACATATCGTTCGCCCAGCGTTGACCGAACTCTGTGAGCAGTTTGAGCAAACAGGCCTAAAAGCTAAATTGATTGAAGACAGTGAAAAGATCCGCTTAACCATTTACAAAGAAGAAGCAGAAAATTTCTCTTATGGTATTAGATTGCGTCACTTTGCGGTGCCAGCCTATGCCGAAGAAAAGCACAATGATTACTACCGCGCTGAAGTATTCTTGCTGCAAGGTGGCCAGCAATATGATGTTTTCGGCTATACCCAAGAGCAAATTATTGCGGATGCAATCACCCAGTATGAGCGTCATTTACATTTCTTGTACTTGGCTAGCTCAGAAATTTTGGAAGAAGCGGGAGAGGTTGATACCGGTAACCATTAACCTTAACTGACCGCAAATCGGAATGAGCTATGGCGTGTATAGCCATAGCTCATTCTAGTAACATAAACTTCTGTTGTTTTCCGCGCAAGCCAGAGGATATTTAGGACGAAGCACTGATTACGCCGCCCGAAGGGTAAGTTAGAGACAAATTTTCATTTCTTGAAAACACTCATCTGCTGATACTTTTTCACCCAGCATTTCGTCGTAGGGTAAATCTAACTTTAGGGTTGCCGAGTCAAAGCCCAATTTTTTCATTCCTTCCTTGGCATTCACTAAGCTATTAAAGTGAATGGCTTCACCTTTATTATTGATGATAGGCTCAGGCTCATTATGTACAATAATTTCTGGTCGATAATAGGAAGAGTCGGCATAAGTCTTTAAAATACATTCAGTTTCTCCGCCACTGGCTAACCACTTCTTGATTTGCTTCTCTTGCATAAAACCTCCAATAGTTGGCATACTTGCTTAAAGCTTGGTAGTTAATATAAACATTGCTAGCCATAAATGTAAATTTTTTGTTAAATTTATTACTGTATTTGCCGATGCCAAAGAAAGCGATGTTACAGACGACAATTCCAAGTCATGGTACTCAACCCCCAACAGAAGTAAGTTTACATACGTAAGGGAGCATCAACATGGTGGTTATTAAGCAATCAAATAGGCTACCAGTTCAGCCACAATTGAACCGAAGTGAGCAGCAGCCGATAGAGAAAATAAAGGATAAAAGTCTCGAAGTGACCCACTCGACCGGTCAGGAGCAAGTGTCCTTCGATCTAGCTCATGGGATCTCAACTGAGTTATCTCAGCGCCTTAATGAAGAAGTGTCGCAACGTATGCTTCTTTATATGGAAGAAATGACCAAAACTCAGTCAGCATTAGAAACTAGCGTGTACGAGTTCGCAGCATTTAAAGAAAAACAAATGGCTGAAAACCCTGATCTAGATCTTAGTGAGCTGGATCTGTCGCTGCAAAAAGATGGCACTTTAAAGCTATCAGGGGCAAACCTATCACCTGCAACCTTATCTGAACTGGAGCAGGAGATTGCTAACAATGATAAGTTAAGAGAGGCGTTTACTCAGCTTCATACTGGTATCGTTTATGGCTTAAAACACCGAGACTCAGTTGGCTATAACGAATTACAGCAAGATGATCTGCGCGGCTCATTGCAGCTCAACGAGTTAACGGAACGTTATAATAATCAATTTCAACCTAATGGCTTTGGCCAAGATTATCTGACCATGGAAGCAAGGTTAAATGTGGATACCGGCTTATTTGCTCACTTTCTTATGAACGCCCTAAACCCTAGGATCAGTACATTGGTTTAACCTTATAACACAGGCATACGAGTGCTTCGTTTTGTGCTTACAGCATCTAGTAAAAGTCACTTAAGGCTGCTTATGCATTCAACAACTCATACTCTTCGCTCCTGTCATTTTGCTTAAAATTAAGATAACGTCATGAGTTTCTTACTGTAATAGAAGCCTGCTTTTATGCTTAGCCAAGTAATCGCTATTTTACTGCCCGTTTTTTCCTTGGTCTTAGTGGGCTTTTGGGTGGGCAAAACCATGAATATTAATTTTGCGCCAATCAATCGCCTTAATATCGATGTATTTGTGCCCGCCCTCGTTTTTTCATCCTTGGTGGCGATGCCCCTAAACATGAGCCAAGGTCCTTTAATTATCGCCGCCTTGTCTGTGTTGCTATTGCCGGGCGTCCTTTTTATCTGCCTTGCGCCAAAATCAATGAACTTTAAAAGCTGGGCGCCCACCTTAATGTTCCGCAACAGTGGCAATTTAGCCATTCCTTTGTTTGGCTATGCTTTCGGCGCCGTTGCGGCTGAGGCTGCGGTATTATTGTTTGTGGTGTCTACTTGTTTGCATGTGATTTTTGGCAGCTTGATATTAAGTAACCAGCGAGGCTGGCAAAACTTAGTCAGTGCATTTAAAACACCGTTATTTATTGCTGCTTTGGCGGCTATTACCCTTAACCTTGGCCAAGTACACATTTACCAACCCATTGCCGAGGCGACCCAATTACTTGGTCAAGCAGCGATTCCTGTAATGCTATTAGCGCTGGGCTCTCAGATGACTCAGCTGCAACTCGATGGTTTAAAAACAGGACTTATCAATATTGCACTGAGTTTACTCACTGGCGCGGTGTCGTTTACCTTAGTCTATTTGTTTATTCCCTTACCCAGCTTACACCTAAAAATGATCTTGTTATTTAGTATGCTACCGCCTGCGGTAATGAACTATCTCTACGCCGAGCGTTACCAAAATGAGCCCCATAAAGTGGCTGCAATGGTGTTATTTGGTAACGCTTCTGCCTTAATTAGCTTACCTATTCTGTTGTTTATTTCACTGTCACTTTAATTCTTTATATTACATATATTTAACTAAACCACTTAAGCAATAATCAAGACAAATTTATTTGTTAATTAGCCTCTATCTTAGCGCTATAAAAAGCCTTACTATCGCGATCATGACAACGCCAACTTTAGAGGCAAAATAGTGGTTTACTTATTGTTAGTGCTCGGCCTAATGTTATTGATTTACGGTGCAGATTGTTTAGTAAAAGGCGCGGCGCGATTAGCCTTAAGCGCAGGTATTCCAAGCCTGGTGGTTGGTTTAACAGTGGTGGCTTTTGGCACCAGTGCACCTGAGTTAGCGGTGAGTATTGGCGCAGCCTTTTCTGGTGAAACCGAGATGGCGATAGCCAATGTCGTCGGCAGTAATATTTTTAACGTGCTGTTTATTCTTGGCTTAGCCGCGATTATTTCTCCCTTGGTGATTTCTAAGCAGCTTATAAAGCAAGATGTACCTATCATGGTTGCGATTTCAGCCTTAGTGTTTTGGCTGGTTAGCGACGGCATACTAAGTCGTATTGATGCCGCTATCCTCGTGGTGCTGTTAATTAGCTACACCAGCTTTTTATTTATTCAGGGTAAAAAGAGCCCGCCCGAAACTGAAGATGATGACAATATGGCTGCAGCACCTTGGTGGCAAAACGTGCTTTGGGTTATCGCAGGTTTTGCCTTGTTGGTTATTGGCGCACAATTGTTAGTAGAGAATGCGGTGGCTATTGCGCAGTCATTTGGCGTGAGTGAGGCGGTTATTGGTTTAACCATCGTCGCCATTGGCACATCCCTACCTGAGGTGGTCACCTCGCTAGTTGCCACCGTAAAAGGACAGCGTGATATTGCTGTTGGTAACGTCATTGGCAGTAATGTATTTAACTTGTTAGCGGTACTGGGCGTATCAGGCTTGATTGCGCCAAGCGGGCTAACTGCTGATGCGGCATTAATTAACCTTGATCTCCCCGTCATGCTGGGCGTGGCTTTACTGTGTGTGCCGTTATTTTTTACAGGCGCAGCCTTAAGTCGCTTGGAAGGGATTAACTTCTTTGTGTTGTACTTAGTTTACACCGCTTATTTAATTAGCAGCGCCATACAATCGGGCTATCAAACACCGCTGGGTCAAGTAGCGGCATATGTGATAATTCCATTAACCGCCATCTTAGTTTTGAGCACCCTGATATGGGATCTGAAGCAACGCCGAGCACGTTCAGCTTAATTCTGCTTAATTCTGCTTAACTACGTTATTCAACGCTTTTTATTGCCAAACGCCCGCTTTTTAGCGCGGCGTTTTTGTGCGCCACGGCTATTTTTCTTATCAATGGGGGCACTCTTAGTTAAATCAGGCTCAAAGCCTGCGAGCCATTGCGCCGCTAAACGCTGATCAATTAACAGTTCTATTTCTTCTAAGCGCCATTCTTCATCGGGGCTTAATAAGGTAATGGCCAAGCCTGCTTGACCCGCACGCCCAGTACGGCCAATACGATGCACATAATCTTGGGCAACAAAAGGCAGCTCCATATTAATCACACAACCTAATTGTGCAATGTCTAAACCCCGCGCCGCTACATCCGTGGCCACCAGCACATTTAAATCACCAACTTTAAAGTCATTAAGCACTTGCTCGCGCACAGCTTGCGATAAATCACCATGAAAGGCATGAGCGGCCAACTCTTTTGCTTGCAGCTGCTTAGCAATTTGATCAACGCCTTGTTTGGTTCGACTAAAAATAAGACTTTGTTGGTCGGGCTTTTTTTTCAGCAAAAAAGAGATGAGATCGACTTTTCTATCATCATCAACAGCATAAACAATTTGTTCAACGGGTGCGGCGACACTATTACGATTGTCCACTTCAATTAATGCCGGATCTGTTAGCAACCGCTTACTTAGCTTAAAAATAGCATCGTCGAAGGTAGCGGAAAATAATAAGGTCTGACGCTTGCTCGGCAGTCGTTGCAAAATCCCATTAATCTCGTCAGCAAAGCCCATGTCTAACATGCGATCCGCTTCATCAAACACTAAGTAACTCAGTTCATTCAACCTTAGGTTGCCCTGTTTAAGGTGATCAAGTAAACGCCCCGGTGTCGCCACAATCACGTCAACGCCTTGCTTAAAACGTTTAACTTGCGCAGCTATACTTACGCCGCCATAAACCACTGCCGCTGTTAATGAACAATACTTAGCATATTGCTGAAAGCTTTTTTCCACTTGCACCGCTAGCTCGCGTGTTGGTGTTAGCACTAAGGCTCGCACTGGCTTTACGCCATCAGTCGTCACTGGTTGCTCATTTAATCGTTGTAAAATTGGCAACAAAAATGCGGCGGTTTTACCGGTGCCAGTTTGCGCGCCCGCCATCACGTCACGTCCCGCTAAAATCATCGGAATAGCTTGGCTTTGGATGGCTGTGGGCTGCTGATAGTTCAGCGCCACCAGCGCTTGGTTAAGTTGAGGGTCATTGATTAATTGAGAAAAAGACATGGCAACTAGCTGATCAAAAATAGGTTGGCCAGTGTAACAAAAATCAGGGTTTTGGTGGTGTTTTTATCCCCTCAACCATGGCCTTAATTTTTACCGCTTTCTCAAAATGATCAAGTTGATGAGTTTCAATCCACCACGTTGCCACCGCCATTAAAGTACTTGGCTCTGTGTTCTTGTTAGCAAAAAAAGCATAAAACGAGAGGCCTACGCCCTCGCCCTTTTTCGCAATTTTTTCATCACAAACACGGATCATTTTTTCCAGCATGGCGGCGGGTATGGTCATCATTACAACCTATAGAGTTAAGAAGTAAGCACTGAGTGTCGACGAATTCGATTTCGTCGTCAAATTCGTTAAAACTGTTAAAAGCGCATTTTCGGTCAGTTTTATATCGCGGTTCCTTCCTAAGCTTAAAACATCATAAAAGGAGGCAAGCATATGAACCGGATCCATGCATTAGATGCGCTCAGAGGACTGTTATTAGTTCTAATGACAATTAACCACTTAGTTTGGATAAGTGGTGGCCATACATTTTTACAATATTTTACTTTGCAGCCTTTAGGCCAATTAGGCGCTGCAGAAGGATTTATTTTTATTTCGGGGTTACTTGCTGGCCTGATTTACAGTGCCGACAAATACTCTAATAAGCAGGTTGTTAGCAAGGCTGTCCATCGCGCTTGGACTATTTATTGTTATCACATTATTTGCTTATTATTAGTGCTCGCTGTTGCTTGGATAGCAATATCCATTTATCCCAGCGCACGAGACGTTTACCAAACGTCAATGCCTAATTTTTTCCAAGCGCCAGAGCATGCGAGCTGGCTATCTTTATTGCTACTAAACCGACCTGCCTACTTTGACATCTTGCCGCTGTACATCATTTTTATGCTGGTGTTGCCTGCAGTGATCATTGCCTTTCGCCGCGGCTATGGCTGGTTAGCTTTAGCTATCAGTGTTGCCCTTTGGTTGAGCAGTAGCTGGTTTACACAAACTAGCTTAACCGGTCTATATCAAAGCGTTTCGCCCGAACTCGGTATTAGTGTTGGCTACTTTGACCCTTGGGCGTGGCAACTACTATTTATGATGGGAGCGGCTATTGGTTATGGCAAACGTCAACAAAGTATTAATTGGTACGCCTCTGTCATTCCAGTATGGATAGCACTTATATTGGCATTGGCTATATTCATCACCCATCATGGCGCTTTTTTATCCATGGGCATTCATCAAGGCGTATTGTATCAGCTTGCCGATAAGCCCGAGCTTGGCTGGTTACGCGTACTCAACCTTTTACTATGGGTTTACTTATTGGGCTTTGTCATCAGCCGTTGGCCTAACGCCCTCAACATTCCCGGCTTACGTTTATTAGGTCGTCACTCTTTGCAAGTATTCGCTTGGCAGACCTTACTAATTTTTATTGTCGCGCCTTATCTACAGCAATTACGCGCCAGTGATAGCTATACCCTATGGTTAATCGCATTAACCTGCACTTTATTTATTCCCGCGCTTATCCATCAACAATGGCAAGCCAAACAATGTAATAAGTATCAGCCAGCAGCGTCTAACTTGGTCTGAATCAATACCCAATAAACGAAGGAATCAACAATGAAAAAGTTACTTTTAATCACCGCAAGTTTACTCGCACTAAGCGCCTGTGGCAGTGAACAAGCCACCACAGTTAATGATGGGAAAACGCATCAACTCACTATTGAACTGGGTGACATCACTCGGCCGGAAGGCGACGTGAAGTTATTTTTGTATAAAAGCACTGACGACTTAAGAGGTGATCCTACGCAATTAACGAAAGCTTATAGTTTGGCTCAAGCTCGTCAACCAATTGTGATTAATGACATTCCAACGGGTGATTACGCCATTTTTGTGATGCAAGATTTAGACGGCGATGGCGACTTAAAAATGAGTGCCCAAGGCATGCCCCTTGAGCCTTACGGTTACTCACAAAATCCAACATTAATGGGGCCGCCAAGTATGAACCAAGTCAAATTTGCCGTTACTGCCGATACGGTAGCAAAAATAAGCTTTTATTAACTCCTAGCAAGCCTTGGCAGCTAGTTACGGTTAGCTGCCCTTTTTAGAGACGCAGTGATAAATTAAATCAGGAAAAACTCATGTCAGTTATTTTACAAGGAATAAAAAAGTCCTTACTAGCAGTACTAGGCTTTGTGCTGGGCTGCAGTGCATTTGGACTTATTTTACTATTATTAATCTCTCTGGTAAGGAGCCAATAAAGTTAGATCTTCTCTTTCATACTTGTTCATTGTTACTGTTCGCTCTAATCTAAAGCCCTGACTCACTCATCAACGAGAAGCAATATGGGAATTTTTGATGCCTTAATGGGCAACGCATCTGAAGTAAACTTAGCAGAGCTTAGCGCCGAATTGTCACCAATTATGGCAGATAACGAAGAACTGGCTCTAGCCTACAAGCTCATTAGAGATATGTTCGTGTTTACTAACAAACGCTTAATCATGATAGATAAACAAGGGATCACTGGTTCAAAAGTGGAATACCACTCCATACCTTATAAATCGATTACGCACTTTTGCGTTGAATCTGCAGGCACCTTTGACATGGACTCAGAACTAAAAATTTGGGTATCAGGTTCATCTGCCCCTATCGTTAAAGAGCTGAAAAAAGGCACCAATGTGGTGGGTATTCAAAAGACCATTGCTAATTTTATGTTTTAGTAACCACATAAAACCGCTTATCAAGGCCTCATTGAGAGGCCCATCTCAGCTCATTGTGACTAATAGCGTAACGGATCACTATCAGCCCTAGAAATACGGCATTCGGGATAAAAAAAAATCCTAGGTTTTTCGGCCGCTGCGCGACTTGACTGGTAACCACAGCTCAAACTGATAATGTTCACCGTTACACTGTATATTGCTGAGCCATTCATGGCCTTTTACTTGGTAGTAAGGGGAATCCGACAAATAAAAGTGGTAAACGTAGTTAAGTGCAAAATCGATTTGTGGCAAGGTTCCTTGCAGCTGGCAATGTAAATACGCTGCGCCAGTAAGACTTATTATTTCACTATTTGGCAGCGCTGGTTTGGCTGCTAAATCAAGGTCGATTATTGAGGCATGAAATTCATGCTCAGGACTAAACTGCGCCGAGCCATGCTCGCCAATTAAAATCGCTTTGCCTTGGTTTAACGCCGGCGCAATACCACCGCTAGCTATATTCGTCACCTCTGGCCAACGCTCAAATAGAGTCGCTAAACGTTCTGATACTTGGCGCAAACTAAAAGGTAACCGAGTGGATAAAGCCCGCATCTTAAGGTCAGGTATTTGAATCAACTGCTCAGCAATAGTTAAGCCTATAGGTAACTCCTCACAGCTAAGATCATCAATTAAAGGGAAATATCCCAATAATTTGCCCTCCTCAGTCCCCTGCCACAACACCGGAAACTCCACCAATGCTAATTGTTGATCAGGCAAATAGTGTTCGAATAAATAGCGTAAAAAATGTTTTACCCTAAAAGCATCAGTCAACTCAAAACAATAATATCGTTGTTGCTTTACCTGAAAACGGATCAAATCAGACTCATCAGGAATAACAACATCTAGCCCCTCAATCCGCATGGCCGCCAGCATCATAAATAGCCCTGTTTCATGATGGCAGCGATTCATAAACTCCATTGAGTAGCATTGGTCCATTGATACGTTCAGTCCAAGCTCTGAGATTTCCCGCTCAAATGATCGCCATAGCGTTGAAAAATCCTGAAAAAAATCGCTTGAGCCATGACGAATAGAGTTAAGCGTGGCAGGCAGCGCCAAATATTCTGCAGCCGGTAAAGTAACAATAGTAGGCGTAATGGCACGCAGCTCAGCGTAACATTCAAGATAAGCACGGGTCAGTGGCTGTGACTTAATTTGTTGTGCCCAAAGCGGTTGCCCCTTAATGTTTTTTGGTGAAATACCAAAATGGCGCTTAAAAGCGCGGGCAAATGCTTCTTGCGATTCAAAACCATAGTTTAATGCAATATCAATGATTCTAAGGGGGCTATCGGCCAGCTCTGCTGCGGCAAGGCTTAGTTTTCGCCCTGTACTGTATTGACCAATAGAAAGGCCTGTTAATTCTTTAAACTCGCGCTGCAAGTGCCATTTGCTAACACCAAGCCAATGAGACAAGTGCTCTAAACTAAAGCATTGGGGTAAATGCGCTTCAATGTAATCCGTTAATTTAACTACTCGGCTTAAGCTATCCATGTCGCCTATCTTGCTTTTAAAACTGAGCAAAATATATCATAAATCTGTGGCGTAAATGCTTGTAAGATCAAGACTTAGAAAGCAAAAAACGCGCAAACCTCTCGGTTAGCGCGTTTTTTGATTCAAAGAAATTTTTATTGAGAGTATTTAGGCTTAAAGCTCAATACAGTCAAAGTCAACTTCGGTCGCCACGTCGGCATCGTAATCAACGCCGTCAACGCCAAAGCCAAATAATTTCAGGAACTCATCTTTATAAAGCTGATAATCCGTTAGTTCAAACAGGTTTTCAGTGGTTATTTGTGGCCACATTGCTTTACAAACATCTTGTACGCTGTCGCGTAGTTCCCAATCGTCAAGACGTAAACGATTACTGTCGTCAGTTTCAGGCGCACTGCCATCTTCTTTATAAAGGCGAGAATCAAACAAACGCTGAATTTGCTCCATGCAACCTTCATGAATGCCTTGCTCACGCATGGTTTTAAACACGATTGCTAAGTATAGCGGCATCACTGGTATCGCTGCACTGGCTTGCGTTACCACACTTTTCAGTACCGAAACGTAAGCGGCGCCGTCTACAGCGGCTAGTTTTTTATTTAACTCAGCTGAAGCGCGATCTAAATCTTCTTTCGCTTTACCTAGGGCGCCATGCCAGTAGATAGGCCAAGTAATCTCAGTACCAATGTAGGAGTAAGCAACGGTTTGTACGCCTTTAGCCAACACACCAGCTTCTGCTAGGGCTTCAATCCATAGCTCCCAATCTTGGCCGCCCATTACCGTTACCGTATTGGCGACTTCTTCGTCCGTTGCCGGCTCAACACTGGCTTCAATAATAGTGTCTTTATTGGTATCAATCGCGGTAGATGTATAGGTTTGGCCAATTGGTTTTAGGCTAGAGCGCACTACTTCACCTGTTTCAGGCATTTTGCGCACTGGTGATGCTAGCGAATATACAACTAAATCAATCTCACCAAGATCTTGCTTGATCAGCTCAATAACTTTGGCTTTCGCTTCGTTTGAAAATGCATCACCATTAATAGTTTTGGCATATAAGCCCGCTTCTTTCGCGTATTTATCAAATGCCGCTGAGTTATACCAGCCTGCTGAACCCGGTTTTTTTTCTGTTCCCGGCTTTTCAAAACAAACGCCTAAGGTTGCTGCACCAGAGCCAAACGCAGCAGCGATTCGAGAAGACAGGCCGTAACCAGCTGACGAGCCTAATACTAATACTTTTTTAGGGCCATTTTTGATTGGGCCTTTGGCTTTAGTGTTAGCAATTTGCTGTGCCACATTAGCATCACAGCCAACAGGATGCGTAGTAGTACAAATAAAGCCACGGATTTTAGGTTTAATGATCATGGTAAACTCTGACTCTGTTAAAGATAAAAATATTCGGGCTAAAGATACCTTATTTCCGCCGTTGACGAAAATTTTGTTTATTTAACTGGTTCAAAAAGCCCGCAATTAATCAGCGTTTGCTGAAGTTTTAGCGCTCAAGTAACTGATTAGACCGTTATTAGAGACGCTGGCGCATGAGCTAACGTCATATCAATGCCGTAGTCTGCTAGCTGAACCAAATCAATTTGCGCATCGGGTAGATACATCTGCGCATATTCAAGGTAGACGCCTGAGCGTAAAAACAGCTCAAATAGGTCGCTATCAAGGTGATTATCCTTAACCATAAAACTCATGATCTTAATCGCCTCACTTAATGTTTTGGCCTCTTTATAAGGTCGGTCAGACGCGGTTAACGCCTCAAACACATCGGCAATCATCATCATTCGTGCTGTTAAAGGGAGCTCACCCGCTGGAATTTTTTTCGGATAGCCAGTGCCATCCATTCTTTCATGATGGCTGGCTGCAATCACGGGCACATTCTTCAAGTTTTGCGGCAACGCCAATTTCGACAGCATTACCGTGGTGTAAACAATGTGCGAGTTAATAATAAAGCGATCTTCAGCTGTGAGCGTGCCTCGTTGAATCGACAAATTATGCAATTCACCACGGTTATATTTATATTCCGGCACCGTCATATTAAACCCCCACGGGTTACCGGGTGCGGTTAAGATCCCATCATCCCTTGGCACTAAATGATCCACTTTATCGGCTAGCAGGTATTCAGTGGTGGGTAACGTAGATGCAGCGCTAGGTTTGCGTGACATTTCCTCTTTAGATAACCCTAAACGATCATCTAGGGTTCGAGTCCATGTCCGTTGCGCTATTAGCGCCAAGCGCTGAGAATGCTCTGGCGACATATATTCACTACCAATGTTACATTTGGCGACAAAAGCAAATTCTTCGTCTAATTGCTTTAATAAACTGTCTCTCACTTGGGCTAATTGAGTTGCTGACTGGCCTTTCGCCATACCTTGCCAGTAATCACAATGAGCTTGTGCTTTAAGTAACTCAAAGCGCATTCTAATCTCGTGAATTCGGTTATAAATCGTCTCTAATTTCGTCGCCTTATCCACCACAAATTCGGGTGTGGTGATTTTACCGCAATCATGTAACCAAGAAGCGATATGTAACTCTTTCCATTGCTCTTGGTTGAGCTCAAAATCTTGATATTGCCCACTGGTTTCGCTGCATGCAGCATGTGCGAGCATTTGGGTAATTTCCGGCACCCGAGAGCAATGCCCTCCGGTATAGGGTGATTTACTATCAATAGCACTGGCTATCAACTCGATAAAGCTGTCCATTAGTTCTTTTTGTTCGGTTAATAACAACTGACTTTCAATGGCTAAACCACAATAACCCGACAGTGCTTCAATAAAACTGGTTTCATGGCTAGTGGCTTGATCAGGGCTTTCTATGATGGCCAAAATACCTAACGGCTCTTGATTACGATTGCTTAATTTGACCCAAGTAATGGCAATATCTTCAATATTCAGCGCTTCTTTAAGTAGACTTTCTAGTAACGAGGAGTCTTGACTGAGCTTATGCTGACTGACTAATACTTGTTTTGGGTTAATCAAAAAACCACTTTGCTTAAGAAGCTTATCCGCACCACCAATACTGGCCTTTTCAATGATCTTGCCTTGTTTGTAATCACAGCAAGGTAGTAAGGTTTTACGATGCTGGTAAGCTTGTGCTTCTGCCTCATAGGTAAATATCATGCCGCCTTTGGCTTTGGTCATGGCGACACTTTCCATCAGCACGCTATTAAGTAACCCTTTAAGGGACTGATGAGCTGATAGCTTGGTTGATAGCTGCTGGAATTGACCAATGGTATTTTTCATCGATGCGGCAACACTAGCAAGCTCTGACACCTCACTAACAATGGAGTGTTCATTAATCGATGTAGTGAAATCGAAATTCTTAATATTCTGCAGCTCTAGTGTCAATCGCTTCAGTGGACGGGAGATAAGCTGTGAAAAAAACCAGGCAATAGGCAAGGTTAATATAATGATAAAAATAGCAATATAGACGGCATTATTACGGATTTGGTGGGCATTTTTTAATAGCTCACTGGTGGGGGTAAGCACCATTAAATAGTAATCCCCTTGATTGGAAAAAGTCAGTAATGAAATATTGCCAAGCCAGTTTTCCCCCGCTAAATCAAAGCTAAATTCTTGCTCTTTAATCTCATAGTGATTAATCACATAATTTAACGCTTCATTGTTAAGTTCGTTTACATGAATTAAGGCCGGTTCATTATTCCCTACTAGCTGGCTGGGATCTTGATACGCAATAACCTGAGCTTGTTTGTCCAATATAACCAATTCTGAGCCCAAGGGCAGATCTCTATTCGCGAGGGAGGCTGATAACGAGGCTAGGGTAAAGTCAACCGCGACCACCGCCTTATCACCGGGTACCTTTAACGCTAATGTAATGCCTAGTAGCTGAGAACTATTAAAAATATAGGGTTCAGTAATCGTGATCCCATCTTCCGCCATCGCCCCTTGATACCAAGGCCTTAACCGGGGATCAAAATCATAGCGACGGCCTTCGTCGCCATAAACAAACTGCCCTTGTTCATTGTAATATTGATGCCACACTTGCCGCTTGTTTTGCTGGTGTTCAACGGTCGTTAGCAAGTAGTTGGCTGTTTGCGCCGCTTGGGGTAGCAACTGCTTCTGATGTGGATGAACTTTGCTAAGATAGTAAAAATCACCGCTATCGTAACCCGCATAAACAGCGTTCATATCAGGATTGACTTGAATTATCTGCCATAACTGAGCAAAGGTGGTATGACGTTGCTCTAAATTACTGCCCTGCCCTAGCTGCCCTTGAGATAATAAACCTAATATTTTTTGTACTTTTTGATAGCTTGACTCAACATTGGTTTCAATTTCGCGATCTGCTCGCTGAAAAACCTCCTCTGACGCTTCAATAATCAATTTACTTATTTGAGAATAACTGTACCCCGCAAGGGTGAGCCCGCAAACTAGGATTAAACAAACAAATAAACCGGTGATATGAATGTGCAGTGCAATACCCTGCTTAAAGCTCGCCATAATTAAGCTCTTGACCTTTTATTGATGAGATAATATTAGTCAATATAATTAAAGTTAACCGATTATATTTTCAGACTTTAGTCGCACTAAGTGAATAGATAGGCAAGATTGGAAAGCATAAAAAAGGGCTGGGTAAATAAAAACGGAGGCAATTGCCTCCGTTTTAAATTCAAGTCAGTAGCATCAATAAATCTACTTCAACAATGATTCCATCTCGTTACTGTCAATATGGCGTACATCTTTACCCTTCACAAAGTAAATAATGTATTCACAGATATTTTTACAGCGGTCACCCACTCGCTCCATCGCTCGCGCGGCCCACAGTACTTTTAGCACATTAGGGATAGAACGAGGATCTTCCATCATAAAGGTCATTAACTCGCGAACCACACTTTCATACTCGCGGTTCACTTTGATATCAGAAGCGTGGATCTTAATGGCCGCCTCAACATCCATACGCGCAAATGCATCTAGTGAGTCATGCAGCATTTTCACTACATTGCGGCCCATATGCTCAATACTTACCAATGGTGGTTGAGTTTTATTGGCATTATCAATCACCATGTGTGCCACTTGTTTCGCTTCATCACCAATGCGCTCTAAGTCAGCAATGGTCTTAATAATAGCGATAACTAAGCGCAAATCACTGGCTGCTGGTTGGCGCTTAGCAATGATCCGAGTACATTCTTCATCAATAGAGACTTCTAAAGAATTAACCTTACGATCACGCTCAACGACACGCTTGGCAACTTCTTTGTCTTGAGCATGCACAGCATCAATGACGTCGTTCATTTGCTGCTCAACCAAACCACCCATGACCAACACTTGATTACGCACACTCTCTAATTCAGTATTAAACTGACCCGAGATGTGTTTGTTTAAATTCATATTATCCATTTATTGCTCCTCGGGCCTAGCCGTAACGTCCAGTAATGTAATCTTCTGTTTTCTTTAAGCTTGGCGTCGTAAATAACGTATTAGTATCCGCGTATTCAATCAACTCGCCCATGTACATGAATGCCGTTTGGTCTGAAACGCGCGCAGCTTGTTGCATGTTATGGGTAACGATCACTACGGTGTACTTACTCTTTAGTTCGTTAATCAACTCTTCAATAACCAAGGTTGAAATCGGATCGAGTGCTGACGTTGGCTCATCGAGTAACAACACTTCAGGTTCAATCGCAATGGCACGTGCGATAACCAAACGTTGCTGCTGACCGCCCGATAAACCAAATGCATTATCATGTAAACGGTCTTTCACTTCGTCCCACAATGCAGCCCCGCGTAAAGAACGTTCAACGGCTTCGTCTAACACTCGACGGTCTTTAATGCCTTGTAAACGTAGACCATAAACCACATTTTCGTAAATAGATTTAGGAAATGGATTGGGACGCTGAAACACCATGCCAACACGACGGCGTAACGCCGCAACATCAACACTTCGGCCATAAATATTGGTGCCATGAAGGTCGATTTGACCTTCGATACGACAAATATCAACCAGATCGTTCATGCGGTTAATACAGCGTAATAAGGTTGACTTACCACAGCCAGAAGGACCGATAAAAGCAGTCACTTGGCCTTTCGGGATCTTCATACTGACATCAAACAGCGCTTGCTTGCTGCCGTAGTACAAATTCAGATCTTTTATTTCTAACGCTGTTTGCGCTTCAGTTAAGTTAGCCAGGTCTAGCGCTTGGGCATTCGCCGTAGTAGGTGATACTGAAATCATGTTTGTTACCTTTTATCTGTTCTTTATGACCTGGATTACTGATCCAAGGATCTGAATTTTTCGCGTAAACGGTTACGGATACTAATCGCTGACATGTTTAAGCCAATGATCACAGTAACCAACAAGAATGCCGTTGCATACACCAGCGGACGCGCTGCCTCTACGTTCGGGCTCTGGAAACCAACATCATAAATGTGGAAGCCCAAGTGCATAAATTTACGCTCTAAATGGAAGTATGGGAAGTTACCATCTAACGGTAGTGTTGGTGCCATTTTTACCACACCCACCAGCATTAATGGTGCAACCTCACCGGCAGCACGCGCTACTGCCAAGATTAATCCCGTCATAATAGCCGGACTCGCCATTGGCACAATAATACGCCATAAGGTTTCTGCTTTTGTGGCGCCCAGTGCCAATGAGCCTTGGCGTACCGATGAAGGAATACGAGATAAACCTTCTTCGGTCGATACTATCACTACCGGCAGCGTTAAAATCGCAAGGGTAAGGGCAGACCAAATAACACCAGGCGAACCAAACGTAGGACTCGGCAGTGCTTCAGGGTAGAAGATTTGGTCTAAGCTACCACCGACCATGTAGACAAAGAAACCAAGGCCGAATACACCGTAAACTATCGAAGGCACACCCGCTAAGTTAATCACCGCAATACGGATCATCTTAGTGATAGGCCCTTTCTTAGCATACTCATGTAGATAAATAGCCGCGACCACGCCAAGAGGCGTCACGATAACAGCCATTAACATCACCATGAAAACGGTACCAAAGATGGCTGGGAAAACCCCGCCCTCGGTATTCGCTTCGCGTGGATCTGAGCTGACAAACTTAGCCATCTGATGTACCCAGTGGCCAAATTTAGCAAAGAACCCCATGTCATTTGGAAAATGAACATCCAGCACTTTTTGCATTGGCAAGGTAACTTGACGACCATCCATGTCACGCACAATCACCGCATCACGGGAAGCTTGATCACGAAACGCAAATAGCTCCTTTTCCAGCACCAGGTAGTCGTCATGTAATGCTTGACGCTGAGCTTCAAAATCAGCTTTAGCGGCCTCATCAAGCTCGCCTTTTAACTCTAACCCTCGCTCTTTTAAGCGTAAACGCTCAAGTTCGTAGTTAATGCTGCCAATAGGACCATGTTGCAAATCATCTGCTTGGTCATTAAGCGCAATCGCGCGCTCCATTCGCTTGATTAATTCAGCTCGCTTATCAGTCGCATTAACGGCTTCTCCAGCTTCAAGCAAACCTTCAACATAACCATAAAAATTACCATTAGTAGAACGCTCAAATACGGCAATGTTCTGTGGCGCGGTCTTGGTTTTAATTTGTGTTTCCATTATCCAACGGAAATCCAAATCAACGTATTCACGGTTACCGGTTTTAAGTAGGTAACGCGTGATCACTTCATCATGTTGTTCAGGTAATTTAACACCTGACGATAAAATACGTTCAGCACTGACTTTTTGCGAATCGTATAGTTCACCAATCACAGTGTGGCGGTGGCCATTTAATTCTTCTAAGTCAAATTCATACACGGTACTTGGCCAGAAAAAGCTAAGGCCACGCCAAGCAATCAGAACCAATAAACCCACTACAGCCACTAAGCTAATAGAGACGGCGCCTCCGGTCATCCAGATCCATGGCGCACCCGATTTAAACCAATTTCTCATCTTAATCTCTCAGTTAAAGGCTAGAGTACTTTTCACGTAAACGCTGGCGCACAAATTCAGCCACAGTGTTAAAGCAAAAAGTGAATACAAACAATACGAAAGCAGCTAAGAACAACACTCGATAATGAGAGCTCCCTACTTCCGACTCTGGCATTTCTACCGCGATATTAGCAGCTAGGGTTCGCATACCTTGGAAGATACTCCAATCCATCAATGGCGTGTTACCCGTCGCCATTAATACAATCATTGTTTCGCCAACAGCACGGCCAAGACCCATCATTACAGCAGAGAAGATACCCGGACTAGCGGTTAAAATAACCACGCGTACTAAGGTTTGCCAAGTGGTCGCTCCTAACGCAAGTGAACCATTAGTTAAGTGCTTAGGTACACTAAATACCGCGTCTTCAGCAATGGAGTAAATGGTTGGTATAACCGCAAAGCCCATCGCAATGCCCACCACTAATGAGTTACGCTGGTCAAAATCAACGCCTAACTCGTTAGTAAGAAACTTACGTGCATCGCCACCAAATAACCAATACTCAACCGGCGTACTAAGGGAAAATGCTGCATAACCCACCAAGATAACCACTGGGATCAGTATCAATGAGTGCGCACCTTCCGGTGTAGCTTGTTTAATAGATTTAGGTAGGTTATGCCAAATAAACGCAGCCAGCAGCACACCAATCGGTAAGCCAAGGATCAGCATGACCATGCCTGGTAAGTTTTCCTCAACTATCGGTGCTAGCCATAAACCGGCTAAGAAACCAAGAATAACCGTAGGCAGCGCTTCCATCAGTTCAACAGTGGGTTTCACAATTGAACGTACTGGTGCAGACATAAAGTAAGCGGTATAAATAGCGCCAGCCAACGCAATAGGCACTGCAAACAACATTGCGTAAAACGCCGCTTTGATGGTACCAAACGAAATCGGCACTAAGCTTAATTTAGGCTCAAACTCATCACTTGCTGAGGTAGATTGCCAAACATAATCAGGCTCAGGGTAACCTTCGTACCACACCTCTTGCCATAATGCCGACCAAGTCACTTCCGGATGCTCATTATCAAGATGATAAAGGCTTAGAACACCTGGCTCTTCAACTAAAATAGCATTTGCTCGTGGGGAAATAGCAACGGCTTCTAATGGCTTGTCTGACAGTTTTTCAGAAAGTAAGCGTGTATCACCTGTGGTATGGAAAATACCTAGGTAACCCTCTTCATCAAGTGTAAGAAAGCCTTTGCGGAAGAACTCAGGAGCAATATCAATAATGCCCGCTTCCGCCTTAAATTCACGAATTAGCGTTAACTTACGGCTGCCATCTTTAACCACTTCGAACCACTGCGATATTTCACCGCTGTCATTACCAACAATCAAAGAGCTCGCACCCGTTAACAAGCGAACCTTAGTTACATTCGCGCCTGTTGCGTTAATATCAATAATGCTTGTTAAACTGACATCATCAACATCTGAAATATCGTAGATAGCCAAACGATTTCCGCTACGTAAGTATAAGTTGCGTAAGTTCGGCAATAGCAGGATTTGGTCAACTTGAGCGGGGGCGTCAGGCAAAACCGTACTGACTTGCGTCCAAGTAACCTCTTCGGTCATCATGTTTTGTTCAGCCGTTAAAGCCATGAACACCGTACTGCCATCAGCCATAACCGCAGCGATGCCCGCCTGCTCGTCAGACATTTCAAACGCAAGATTCTTAATCTCACCACCAGACTCATCAATCGTTAGATGTGATTCACCTAATGGGTATGATACGGAAGGCTCGATGAAACGCTGATTATTGGGGTATGAAACCTCAAAGTCGGGATGAATAATTTGAATGGTGCCATCGTCAAAGCCATACACCATCATACCTTTAGATGGAATAGTTTGACTGAACGCAGTCACGTTACCCGCTAGTTGATTCTGCAATATGACCGAGCCAGCCGACTCGCCCTTTAGAGCAATAAATTCAACCAAGCCCGTATCGGTCATACGATAGGCAATTTCATTTTGCTCTTCCATGCCCAAGGCCAATGTTTTTCCTTGGCTTTGCACATTTAGTGTGGTCTGTTTTTCGATGTCAGCACTTTCAAATATTGGCTGCACAACGTAAAGAAGGTAAACAAAAATCAACAGTAAGGCAGTTAATACTAAGATTGCTCCCGTAGTGACGCCGTATTTTGCTAATTTATCTGTTACCAACCGCTTGCGACTCCCAGCAAGCGACAGGGAAAATTCCTCTGCCATTGGTATCCTCAAAATGGTAATTAAACTCTGGCTAGTATATTTCTTAATGATGACACTTTTGTTACATCGGAAAAAATGATTTGCTGAAACGATAAAAACGCAAAGAAAGCGGATAAAGGAGTAAAAACATCAATTACGGACAAAAGCATCAATTAGCTTGATAAGCTAGAATAAGTGGAGGATAGATGGTTTTAGTTACAATTTTGTGTCAACTAGGGCACCAAATTTATATTAAATATTTATGACAACATTAATAAAAATGTCACATTGCAGCGATATTATTGAATCATACTATTTGTCATGAAAAATTCATCCTTTATATAGGTTTTGTGCTACCAGTCGCAAGCAAATATAACCAGAGATTGAATATAATAACGATTGTTAATTAAATTTTTAGCTTTCAGGGGGTCGAGAGTGAGTTTGGATAAGCTGTTTGTAGAAAAGGAATTAAGTTGGCTATCGTTCAACGAGCGCGTATTACAAGAAGCCATGGACAAAACAGTTCCTATCGTTGAAAGAGTTCGTTTTTTGGGTATTTTTTCAAACAATTTAGATGAGTTTTTTAAGGTACGCGTCGCCGACGTGAAACGCCGCATCATCATCAATGAAGCAAGAGGAGGTGACGAAGGAGCGAAACACCTACTCACAAAAATTCAAAATAAAGTGCTTAAGCTGCAGCAGGACTTTGATAATACTTATAAAGATTTGATCTTAGCATTGGCCCGCCACAACATCTTTTTAGTAAACGAAAACCAGCTTTCGGAAAATCAGCAAAACTGGATCCGCAACTATTTTAAAGACAAATTACTGCGCCACTTAGCTCCCATTGAATTAACTAAAAGCATCGACTTAGTAGACTTCCTCAAAGATGAATACACTTATCTCGCGATTGAAATACGTAAGGGAGATGAAACTAAGTATTCCCTAGTAGAAGTGCCAACTAACGACTTACCGCGCTTTATTCAGTTACCCAGTGAGCAAACAAAGCGTAAAAAATCACTTATCTTACTCGATAACATTATCCGCTTTTGCATTGAAGACCTATTTAAAGGTTTTTACGAATTCGATAGCTTAAGCTCTTACTCAATCAAAATGACGCGCGATGCTGAATATAATATGCAGGGCATGGTAGAGCATGGCTTGTTAGAGCAAATGTCAGAAGGCTTAAAGCAGCGTTTAACAAATGAGCCATTGCGATTTGTTTATGATCGCGAAATGCCTCTACACATGGTTGATTTTATTAAAGATAAATTACACATATCATCTCACGACAGCATTATTCCGGGCGGACGATACCACAACTTCAAAGATTTTATTGGCTTTCCAAATGTGGGAAGAGCCTACCTTGAAAATCCAAGTTTACCGGCGCTATCGTGTCATCAAATCGAAAAATTCAATACGGTTTTCGATGCTATTTCCGAACGCGACATTTTACTCTACTACCCGTTTCATAAGTTCCGCTACGTTACTGAACTGATCCGCCAAGCCGCACTGGATCCCAAAGTAAGTACGATTAAAATCAACCTCTACCGCGTTGCAAAAAAATCACGCGTTGTTAGCTCGCTGATTGATGCCGTCAATAACGGTAAAAAAGTAACAGTAGTGATAGAGCTACAAGCGCGTTTTGATGAAGCGGCCAACATCAAATGGTCAAAACGCTTAACACAAGCGGGTGTAAAAGTGGTGTTTGGTGTCCCTACTTTAAAGATCCACTCAAAACTTTGTCTGATTACACGTCTAGAAGACGACCAATGGGTGAAGTATGCGCATTTAGGCACTGGTAACTTTAACGAAAAAACCGCGCAAATTTACACTGACTTCGCCTTACTGACCAAAAACCAAGAATTAGCCCAAGAGGTGGACGGCGTATTCGACTTTATTGAGCACCCTTATCGCCGCACTAAGTTTAATCATTTATTGGTATCACCTATCAACTGCAGACGCTACCTTTACCGCATGATAGATGCCGAAATAGCGAGTGCGAAACAAAACAAGCCGGCAGCGATTACCGTTAAAGTTAATAACCTTGTCGACAAAGGCATCGTTAACCGCCTCTATGCAGCCAGTAGTGCCGGGGTAAAAATTCGCATGATCATTCGTGGTATGTGTGCCTTGGTACCTGGCGTAACAGGCATTAGTGAAAACATAGAAGTAATTAGCATTGTTGACCGCTTTTTAGAGCACCCTCGAGCGTTTATTTTTCACAATAATGGCGATGAAAAAATATATATTTCTTCCGCCGATTGGATGACGCGTAACATTGATAACCGTATTGAAGTGGGCTGCCCTATTTATCATCCTGAGCTTAGAGCCATGATAAAACATAGTATTGAATTACAGTTTAAGGACACCACTAAAGCGCGCATTATTGATAAAGAACAAAGCAACGAGTATGTACAGCGAGGTAACCGTCGTAAAATACGCTCGCAAGTCAGTACTTATGAATACTTAAAAAGACGAGAACAACAATTAGTACAAAAACACCAAGAGGAATTGGAGCGACAAGCAGCAGCTTCTGAGCCAGAACAACCAATAATTGAAGCAGAGCCACAAAGCACTTCAATCAGCAGCAAATCTAAACAGCTTGAACAAGCATAAGTAGCGAGGGCTTGAGTCTAACTCAAGCCCTTTTTCCGTTCTAATTTTAATCATTTTATTCCCGCCCCACCGCACAACGCTCAAAATATCCCCAATCATTTCATAGTTTTGTCACACCAAAGACTTAAATTGGAAAAAAACGAAAGGCTCTAAGCACATGGAAATCAAGTTTAAAAATAGTGAAATTGAGCAAATTATCGAGCAACGAAAAATCACCATTTTATTGCAGCCAATAGTCGACACATTCAATGGACCAGCGCTTGGCTATGAAGCACTGAGCCGTGGGCCATCAAATTCAAGGTTACATGCGCCATTACAGTTATTTCAGGCCGCAGAAGATGCTCATTTATTACCCCAGCTTGAGCTTACCTGCATTGAAGCAGCCCTAGAAAAGTTCAAAAAGCTCGATTTAAAAAGCTATTTGTTTATTAATTTAAGCGCTAAGGCGTTTAGCCTAGTCGATATACAAGACATAGAGCGGTTACTTAATCGCTACCAAGTAGCACCACAACAATTGGTACTAGAGCTCACTGAGCAACATCAAATTGACTGCCATGCGAGCATGCAGCTAAAAATTCGTCAGATAAAAGAGCGTGGTATCGCCATCGCAATTGACGATTTAGGTGCGGGATATTCAGGCTTGCGGACATGGTCCGAATTACAACCCGATTTTATTAAAGTCGATCGCTACTTTGCCAGTGGCCTCGACAAAGATCCGATTAAACGTCAGTTTTTGCGTTCTATTTGCCAACTGGCCTACCAAGTGAATTGTAAAATGATTGTCGAGGGCATAGAGCGACCTCAGGAGCTTAAGATCACCCAGAGCATGGGGATTCAGTACTGCCAAGGTTATCTTTTCTCTCCACCACAAGATGATCCCGCTCGATCTCATCAGTGGGCACATTTATTACTGACAAAAAATACCGTAAAAAGCGCGTTTGCCCAACAAATTGGCAGCTTACTTTTATATTGTGAGCCTGCGCTACCAACAGCCCTAGCCAACGAAATTATGGAGCGTTTTTTAGCCAACCCAGCTTTAAATTGCATTCCCGTGGTTGAAAATCAACGTGCCATAGGCCTGGTTAAACGCCAAGACCTACTTAACTTGTTTTCAGGCCGTTACGGCCGCGAACTCTACGGCCGCAAGCGCATCTCAGAGCTAATGTATCGCCAACCCCTGATCGTTGAAAGCAATATGGACCTCACCCAAGTGAGTACCCAACTCACTGAAAATACTGAACTTGATTTAGAGTTAAACTTTATTATATGCAATAATGGCCACTATTTGGGCATAGGCGCGATCCGTGATTTGATGCGACAATTGACCCAATATCAGCTCAAACTAGCACGTCACGCCAATCCACTTACTTTATTGCCAGGTAATGTGCCCGTTAACCAAACCCTGCAACAGTACCTGCGCCAAGGCGCAAGCTTTCAAATTGCCTATTTCGATTTAAATAACTTTAAGCCCTTTAATGATTGTTATGGCTACAGTAAAGGCGATGAAGCCATTAATTTATTGGCCAACATTTTAAAAGACAAATTAAAAAAAGATCATAACTTTCTTGGCCATGTCGGCGGTGACGATTTTGTTGCATTATTAAGAGATGCCGACTGGAAAGCATGCTGCCAGCAAGTAATTGATGAGTTTGATAATAAAATCATCTCTTTATATAAATCTCAGCATATTTCACAAAATGGTATTACTGGGGTGGATCGTAAGGGGCAAAGAAGCTTTTTCCCGATTATGGGATTAGCGGTAGGGATAGTTTGCATTCCAAATAACTTTCATGGCTCTGCTGAGAAGCTAACTGAATATGCTTCCCTTGCGAAAAAATATGCCAAAGAAAGCAACCAAAGTCAGATGTATTTGCTACATGCTAAAACCAAGTCAAACGCAGCTTCTGTGATGGCGCTAAGTTAATCTGACTTTAACACTGAGTAAGATAAAAAATGACAATATGCTTAGTGCGGATTGAGATGAATAAACAAGGGGCATAAACCCCTTGTTTATTTGACGGTTAAAGTGCCGGGAAGGTGTAGCTTGACTGTAAACCCAACGGTAAACCTAGGCCCCAGTAAAGCAGTAAGAAGCTCGTCCAAATCACCAGCAAAGCAATTGAATAAGGCAGCATCATCGCCATCAGTGTGCCCAATCCCGTATTTTTCACATAGCGCTGACAGTACACCACTACGAGTGGAAAGTAAGGCATTAACGGGGTAATAATATTTGAGCTAGAGTCGCCCACTCGATACGCCGCTTGGGTTAAATCGGGCGATAACCCTATTTGCATTAACATGGGTACCATGATTGGGCCAATCAAGGCCCACTTGGCAGATGATGAGCCAACGAACAAGTTGACTGCCGCCGTTAAAAATACCATCGCGACGATAGTCACCCCCGACGGCAATGCCATCGACTTCAAGGCAGCTGCTCCTTTTAATGCGATTAAGGCACCTATATTTGAATCAGCAAACGCTTTAATGAATAAGGAGCAGAAGAACGCCATCACAACATAATAAGCCATCGAGCTCATTGACTTCGTCATCGCTGCAATGACATCTTTGGAGTTCTTAAATGTGCCAACCAAGATACCGTAAACAATGCCCGGGATAACAAATAGCAAGAAGATTAAAGGCACAATTGAACGCATTAATGGTGCCTTAAACACAGCTAACTCGCCATCAATAGTTCGCATTGGACTATTCACGGGCCAGCAAGCATAAACCAACACGGCAACCCCAATAAACATAACACCGATTGCCAGCCAAAAGGCAAGTCGCTCTTGGCGCGTAATAGCCTCAAATTTTGGAATATCGGCAGGATCGCCATCAACAGGAGTATTTCTTAGTCTAGGTTCAATTATTTTATCGGTAATAAACCAACCCACTGACATGATCAGTAGGCTTGATGCTGAGGCAAAAAACCAATTATTAAGTGGGTTAACTTGAATATCTGGCGCCACAATTTGCGCGGCACTTTGCGTGAAACTCTGCAATAAAGGATCAATAGCAGAAGGAATAAAGTTGGCACAAAAGCCGCCACTTACACCTGCAAATGCCGCGGCAATACCCGCCAGTGGATGGCGACCCGCAGCATGAAAAATAACGCCAGCCAACGGAATCACCAAGACATAGCCAGCATCGGTAGCTGTATGGCTAACAATCGCAACCATAATAATAGAAGGAGTCAGTAACTTTTCAGGCGTCACCTTCAGCATGAGCTTTAACCCTGAATTAATAAATCCAGACTGCTCTGCAACCCCTACCCCCAGCATCGCCACCAGCACTACACCGAGAGGCGCAAAACTAGTAAACGTGGTCACCATGTTCGACAAAAAGTCAGCAATATTTGCGCCTGTTAATAAATTACTAACAAAAATAGCTTGTTTTGTCCGAGGGTCAATCTCGGTAAAAACGAATCCAGAAAAAAGCCATGAAAATAAGGCCACAGAAACCAAAGCGAGCAAAAATAAAACCGCCGGATCAGGCAGTTTATTACCAATTCTTTCAATACCGTCAAGAATTTTAACTAACCTCTTGTTTTTATGGGGATGATTTTCACCCTCATGATTTGAAGCTGTTTGAGTCATAAATAAGCACCAAAATTTAAACTTAATAAAACAATTATTGTGAAATTATATACCGACAAAATAGCAATAAGCAGGATTTTCAACAACCAATAAAACTAATTTATAACTGTTTTAGATCAAATAGGCTGTTAATTCTTAGCAAATGCCTTCAAAATGACGCCCGTTCAAAAATGGAGCGAGATCACGGCGAAATATTTCTGTCATATTTAGCTGTTCTAATCTGCTCGTCAAAAAAACTGAAACATCACCGAGTAGATTGTGATAGGAAGCAAAAAATGAATATGAATCAGGGAAAGCAAGTCACACAAAATATGTTTAATTGGCTTGCAGTTGCTGCACTGGTCTATGCCATGTTGGTTGCTGTAAGCACTGTGGGTAGTGGCTTTAAAATTGTTTCAGGCGGTGCCAGTGGTGCAGAGCAAATATTCCAATTTGCCAGTAATCCATTTGTAGCATTAATACTTGGCACCTTAGCAACGGCTTTAGTGCAATCTTCCTCGACAGTCACCGCCGTTATCGTCGGTTTAGTGGCTGGCGGTCTTCCTATCTCAATCGCGATTCCGATGGTGATGGGTGCCAACATGGGAACCACCATTACCAACACGATCGTATCCATTGGCCATGTCCGTCAAAAAGAAGACTTTAAACGCGCTTTCAGCGCGGCGACGGTGCATGACTTTTTTAATTTACTCGCTGTTGCTATCTTCTTACCCCTTGAACTGATGTTTGGCGTATTAGAAAAGCTTGCTTCTGCTGCTGCCCATTTATTTGTGGGTAGCTCAGATGTCTCAATGAAAGGGCTTGATTTCATGAAGCCTTTAACCAAACCAGCGGTAGGTTTAGTAAAAGATGGTTGGGCCTTTTTACCGGGTAATTGGACCGGTATCGCTATGGTCATTACCGGCATTGTCATCATTCTTTTTGCTGTCACTTACTTAGGTAAGGTACTTAAACAAGTATTGGTTGGCCGAGCGAAAAACGTATTGCACAGTGCTATTGGTAAAGGACCTGTAACGGGGATCTGCTCCGGTGCACTGGTGACCGTGATGGTACAATCATCTTCTACTACCACCAGTTTGATGATCCCATTAGCGGGCTCCGGTATGTTTACGACTAAGCAAATTTACCCGTTTACTCTAGGGGCAAATATTGGTACCACCATTACCGCATTATTAGCAGCTACCGCTATTATAGGCAGTGCTGCAGAAGTTGCATTAACCATCGCTTTAGTACACTTTTTGTTTAACCTCTTAGCGGTTGCCCTTATTTATGGCTTGCCATTTTTACGAGATTTACCAATCAAAGCGGCAGAACGCCTGGCTGAAGTTGGCTCGCAAAACAAACTATTAGCCTTTGGTTATGTAGTAGGCACTTTCTTTGTGATACCCGGCTTAATGCTAGTAGCAGTGCGTTAAGCAACTAAATGTCACCCAGCCATAGTAAAAGCGCCGCATTAACCTGCGGCGTTTTTGTATCCCCAGTGCATCCCTAACGATTTAAACCCGGTTAAGATTGGTTATCACTCTTATAGCCACATCACCGCCGACAAGCCTTCTTATCTGCGCCCAAGTAATATTGATCTAAATCAATATGCAATCAGATTTCTCTCTCCAGCAATCAAAGCGACTTACTTCATAAATGAATTACCAGTACCATTTGCGCCCCCTAAACCATATGGTGGTTTAGCCCTGACTTGAGCTCAGACAAGAGAGATTAATGATGTTAAAACCTGAACTGCTTTCCCCCGCTGGCACCCTAAAAAATATGCGTTACGCCTTTGCTTATGGCGCTGACGCCGTTTACGCGGGTCAGCCACGTTACTCACTACGTGTACGTAACAACGAATTCAATCATGAAAACCTACAAATCGGCATTAATGAAGCCCACGCTTTAGGTAAAAAGTTTTATGTGGTGTGTAATATTCAGCCACACAATTCGAAATTAAAAACCTTTATCCGCGATATGAAACCTGTCGTTGATATGGGGCCTGATGCGTTAATCATGTCCGACCCCGGTCTTATCATGATGGTACGTGAACACTTTCCGCAGATGCCTATTCACCTATCGGTGCAAGCCAATGCTGTTAACTGGGCTACGGTAAAGTTCTGGCAGCAGCAAGGGGTTGAGCGCGTTATTCTTTCGCGAGAGTTATCGTTAGAAGAAATCCAAGATATCCGTGAACATGCGCCAGAAATGGAACTTGAAGTATTTGTCCACGGCGCATTATGCATGGCTTACTCTGGCCGCTGTTTACTGTCTGGCTACATCAATAAGCGCGATCCTAACCAAGGCACCTGCACTAACTCTTGCCGCTGGAAATACGACACCCATGAAGCGAAAGAAAATGAAGTGGGCGATATCGTCGCAGTGCAACCGGAAATCTACACGCCAGAAAAAGTAGCGCCAACCTTAGGTGAAGGTCAGCCAACGGATCAAGTCGTGCTGCTACAAGAGCAAGGCCGCCCGGGTGAATACATGCCAGCGTTTGAAGATGAACACGGCACTTACATTATGAACTCGAAAGATTTACGCGCCATTGAGCACGTTGAGCGCTTAACGCAAATGGGCGTACATTCATTAAAAATTGAAGGACGTACTAAGAGCTTTTATTACTGCGCACGCACCGCACAAATTTATAAGCAAGCGATTGATGATGCCGTAGCGGGTCGCCCGTTTGATCAAAACTTGAAAAGCACCTTAGAAAGCTTGGCTCACCGCGGTTACACTGAAGGCTTCTTGCGTCGTCATAATCACAGCGAATATCAAAACTACGACTATGGCTACTCGGTCAGTACCCATCAACAATTTGTTGGTGAAATCACAGGGCGCCATGGCGAAACAGGCTTAGTGGAAGTAACAGTAAAGAATAAGTTCTTACTCGGCGACAGCATGGAGTTAATGACACCTAAAGGCAATATCACCTTCACCTTAGAGCAAATGCAAAATCGTAAAGGTGAAGCCGTTGATGATGCCAAAGGCTCGGGCCATATTGTTTATATTCCATTGCCTGATGATATCGAGCTGGAATTTGCATTGCTAATGAGAAATTTGCCTGAAGATGCCGATACCCGTAACCCGCATCAAGCTAAGTCAGCTTAACGGATTAACCATTAGAGGATTAATCTTATGGCGTTACTCATTACCGACCAGTGTATTAATTGTGATATGTGCGATCCAGAATGCCCTAATACTGCAATTACCTTTGGCGCTGAAATATATGAGATAAATCCAGACCTGTGCACCGAGTGTGAAGGCTTTTATGATAAGCCGACCTGTGTTGCGGTCTGTCCTATTGATTGTATTATTCCCGATCCGGCTCATGTTGAAACTAAAACAGAGCTATTGGATAAGTTTTTACGCTTACATCCATAACCTTGGTGTCGCAACAAACTATGTCATCGCCATATTTAGGCGGTGACATTTTACTCCTCCCCTTTTAAACTGTCCTTTCCATTCGTAAACACTCATTATGGCGTAACATGCCACAAGCAAAATTCTTAAAAGGCTCCATTTTCAAGCATATTGTGGTGATGTCTTCGACTAATGCCATCGGCTTAACCGCACTTTTTTTAGTTGACTTGATTGATCTGTTTTTTATCAGCTTACTCGGCGAAGTAGAGCTAGCAGCCGCTGTTGGCTATGCCGGTACTCTGTCATTTTTTACCACCTCTATCGCGATTGGAATATCCATTTCAATGACCGCGTTGGTTTCCAGAGCCATCGGTCAAAAAGATCGCACTAAAGCAAGGCGCTTTGCCATTCACGTAGCAGCCCTTGGCTTTATTGTCACTAGTTTGGTGAGTGGATTACTTTGGTGGTTTGTACCTGAAATGCTGAGTATTATTGGCGCAAAAGGGCAAACCTTGGCTTACGCCACCGACTACTTGCGCATTTTAGTCCCTTCATTGCCATTTATTTGCCTTGCTATGAACATGGGTGCGGCACTGCGCGCAGTGGGTGACGCGAAACAAGCCATGTATTCAACCCTTACCGGTGGCGCAGTTAATGCTGTGCTTGATCCTATTTTTATTTTTGCCCTAGGCATGGGCATTCAAGGGGCAGCAATAGCATCCGTGCTAGCACGCTTTGCTGTGTTAGCCGTGGGGTTTTATGGCGCAAACTACAAGCACCAGTTAATTGGCCGCTTCCATTGGCCGCACTTTAAACAAGATATAAAACCCATTGTCGCGATAGCCGGTCCGGGCATATTAACCAATGTAGCCACGCCATTTGGTAATGCTTATGTGACGGCGGTGATAGCACAGTTTGGCGATGGCTACGTGGCGGGATGGGCGGTAGTGGGACGAATATTACCGGTCGCATTTGGCATGATCTTCGCTTTATCTGGCGCTATCGGCCCGATTATTGGGCAAAACTTTGGCGCTCACTATTATCCTCGCGTGCGCGCAACATTGAATGAATCACTCAAGTTTGTCACCTTATACATATTAGTGGCGGCCATGTTTCTGTCTTTCAGCCAAGAGTTAATCATTCAGACCTTTGGCGTTGGGCCTGAAGGCGCCAGTATCGTACGCTTATTTTGCCAAGTTATTGCGATTAGCTTTATTTTCTCCGGCGGTCAGTTTGTTGCAAACGCCTCATTCAATAACTTAGGTTTCGCCAGTTACTCCACCGTGCTCAACGTCGGTAAATCCACCTTAGGCACCTTTCCCTTCGTTTATTTTGGCGCAGCTTGGTTTGGCCCGAGCGGGGTATTATACGGGCAAGCATTAGGGACCATGATATTTGGCATTATCGCCGTTATCGTGGCTTATAGACTGGTGGATAGAATTGAACAAAATTGGTTACATCATCAGAAAATGCCAGAGCCTGAGCCACAAGCTGAGGGACAAATTCCTCTCACTCCATTCAGCTCAAGCCGAGTTTATTTATGTGGCGAGCTCGCAGAGGAGGATGTCTCTGCTAGCGATCACTCAGCCCGCATAAAGGGCAAAGAATAAACGCAATTAACCAGCTCCAAAATCGAAAAGCTAACACCATGACTGGTATTAGCTTTGAAAAATATAGCGATTTTATGAACTAATATTGTTAATGGGACATCGCTGCCACTTTCAGGTGCTGTGCATTATTTGGACGCATAAAGTGAGCAATAGGACTATTTCCTTTTGCTAAACAACCCATCAATTTAAAGCCATAATCGACACGCTCCGCACTTAAGCCATCGAGATGGTAATCCTGCTGCTTACACTTAACGACCTCATCAGTGGTAGCGACTACGATGTGGTCTAACACTATGCAAAGGCGGTTAAAAACAAAATTACTTAGCCTTAGTTCTTGCGCAGAAAAAGCACCGCGACAAGTACTGGCAATCCTGACAACAACGCCCGGCAAAGTACTTAGTTCAGAGCGCTCACATAGCGCAAAAAAATTCTTTAACGTCACTTCTTCCCACTCAGGACTAACGACAACTACCGCGTCAGCTGAAGCTAAAAGCTGATGGGTATCAAACCAATCGTCCATCCAATGATCTAACTCTTTACATAAATCTTCATCCCACAACGGGATACTCAATTTTGATAAACTCAAAACGTGACAATTAGCCACCTCGCCAGAGAGTTCAGCCCTCGCAGCAACCGCCTTAGCGACGCCATAGGCGGATGAATTTTTACGTTGACTACCACTAATAATTACAATATTCACCGAACACTCCTTCACTCATTGAATGTGCGGCCCGATATCTAAAAACAAAAACAACATGAACTAATTAGGATTATTATTGCGGGCTTAGCTCTGACCCTTGCCGTCATCGAGGACAACGCTACCAATTTAGTACAAGCGAAGCCTAAATGCACTCAATTAGCCGAAAATAAATCAATAAAAGATGAAATAACTAATGCAGATTTCTTATTCAAGAGGAATAGCTAAGGTAAAAAAAATGAGCGTAGAAAATATTCGAAAAATGTCACCCAAACGATGACATTTTGATTCAGACTAAATATGGCAACTGGGATTGGATCACTCGACCTAAACGTTTAATCCCCTCTTCAATAGTGGCAGGATCCACGCTAGAGAAGTTAAGCCGTAAGGTATTGGTTGCTGTTTTACTCACATAAAAAGGTGCACCGGGAACAAATGCCACTTTTTCTTCAATAGCAACATCAAACAAAGCTCTTGCATCCATGCCTTCTGGTAACGTTGCCCACAAAAACATGCCCCCTTCAGGCTCAGTGCATGTGACCTCTGCCGGAAAGTACTTTTTAATGGCCCGCTCCATCGCATTTTTTTGCTCACCGTATACCTTAATAATGTTGGCGACATGAGCATCAAGATCGTTCTGTGATAAAAACTCAAACAAAACGCGCTGCGAAAAGTAGTTAGTGTGTAAATCTGAGGCTTGTTTAGCAATCACCAGTTTTTCCATTAACGCTTTAGGTGCAACAATCCACCCTAAGCGAAATGCAGGCACCACCGTCTTAGAAAACGATCCAAGCAATACCGTTTGCTCAGGTATTAGCGCTTTAAATGAAGTGGCTTGCTTACCCGAGAAGCGCAAATCACCATAAGGGTTATCTTCAATGATCAAGGTTGCACTTTTTGCTAATGCCGCCGCAACATCATGGCGGTTTTGCTCTGGGTAAGAGACGCCTGATGGATTTTGGAAATTAGGCACCGCGTAGAAAAGCTTTGCATCCACTTTACTAAGGGTTTCTTCAAACGCTGACACATCCAACCCCTGAGAGCCCACAGGTACTGGATTAAACTTCGATTTATATACTGAAAAAGCTTGGATCGCACCAAGGTAGCCAGGCTCTTCAATGATCACGTCATCGCCCTCATTAAGCAGTGTCTTACCTAATAAATCTAACCCTTGTTGGGATCCGCTAGTGATCAAAATATCCGCAGGATCGATGTCTAAACCTTCATGTTTTTTATAACGTGCAGCAATATATTCACGCAGCGGTAAATAGCCCTCGGTATTACTGTATTGCAGAATATCTTTACCCGCACTATCAAACACGTCATTAGTCGCTTTTTTTAACGCAGCCACCGGAAAAAGGTCGCGATTAGGCAAGCCTCCCGCAAAAGAGATAATATTAGGGTCCACTGCCACTTTTAAAATCTCACGAATGAAGGATTGAGGAACGTCTGAGATACGGTCAGAGAAAAGCTTATTCATAATACATAAATCCAGATTACTACTTTAAACCACCACTGAAGCAATATAGGCTAGTTATTTATTCTAACAAAATACCAAAATTAGTCTGTGGCAATACAATTATTCTTATTTAGTAACTTGTTTTTATGCTATTTGCTAATAAATAACAAGGGATTTTTTGGCTGTAAAACGTTGCTCTAACTCCAGATTTTTCGCTCAGAAATAAAGTAATAACGAATATTAGTAAAGAACACACAGCAGATAATAAAGCCGCCAGTAATAGAGCTAAGGTGGGTATACATATTCGCAAGGTAACTAACAATTAAAGGCTCTTTGGTTAGCCAGTTAGCTAAGATCAATACACCATAGCCAATCAGAAATAACCAGCGTGCCCCCCCCCAAAAAAGCAATAGACCAATAATCGCAAACGCCACCAGTGCAAAGCTTAAAGTCAGTAAGCCATACAGCACCAAAGCACTCAATTCAGAAGAGAGTGGCAAGTATGTTGAGATAAGATTTTGACTGATCAACTCTAGCTTTTGCCAAGGCAACATATTCTCGGTGACAAAAGTCATGGTGACAAAAAAGACAAAAAACAATACCAATAAGCGAAAAATACTGCGAGAAATCATCATCTATCACCACTGCTTCACATAGTGCCAGACTACGATCTTCGCCACTGGAATACCAACCTAAAACGTTAAACTGTGTATTAGGGCAAATAACACACAGTTAGTGATAATTTAAGGGAACTTTCTCAAATATAGTGTTCTTATATCAGGGACTAACAGTAAACCTAGTAGCAGAGCCTTGCGCTATAAATTCAGCTAACTTAGCAATGCCATGTAAGGCCGGTTTAGGCAATAGTGCCATATCAAAGCCATCCAATAAGTTCTTAACTTCAAGACCTAATTCAGTGTCACCTTCAATTTGTAGACGGCGTTGAAAAAACAACGTATCAGCATCTTCTTTACGTCCAGCAATTAGAATAAGGTCGTTCAGCGCGCCCATAAAACTGACATCCGCAGCTTGCTGTGGCGCAGCAACCAGAATTTTTTGCCCCTTTAACGTCATACACCAACTCACGTCTAAATCGGTGACCGTTACTTTTAGCCATTTATCAGCCAAAAACGCGAGCTCTTCGTCCTCTATACTCGTCGCTAACGCTCGATTAAGGGCATTTTCCAAACACACTCGCTGTAACGGAAAAGGCATGGCTTGCGCCGGCACACGCAGTAACTGCGGCCCAAGTTTAATAAGCTGTTGTTGCAGTTGATCGAACATAAAACTCCCCACTGATAAAATCCGTCATTATTGATAAGTTTTACACTCTTGATCCTGGCATAAATCAAACAAAGGCAAAAAACATCCGCAACCCTGCCCTACATCAAAAAGCCCATACCCAGCGATACTTACAATGCGTTCATCATTACACCTTAGGCTTTAATTATGGAACTGCTTTGCCCTGCGGGAAACTTACCCGCGCTGAAAACGGCAGTCGATAACGGTGCAGACGCCGTTTACATCGGCTTTAAAGATGATACCAATGCCCGCCATTTTGCCGGCTTAAACTTTACCGATAAAAAGCTGCAGCAAGGGGTCGACTATATCAAGGCCCATCACAAATCCCTTCATGTGGCGATTAATACCTTTGCTCACCCAGGCCAGCAACAGCGCTGGTTTAAAGCGATAGATAAATGCGCCGAAATAGGCGCTGATGCGGTGATCGTCGCAGACATCGCGGCCCTTGAATATGCCAGTAAACGCTACCCTGAGTTAGACTTGCACCTCTCGGTACAAGCCTCCGCAACCAATGCGCCCGCGATTGCCTTCTACCAAGAAAATTTTAATGTCTCACGCGTGGTTTTACCGCGCGTATTGTCAATACACCAAGTAAAACAACTCGCTCGCGCGACCAATATTGAGCTAGAAGTCTTTGCTTTTGGTAGCTTGTGTATCATGGCTGAAGGACGTTGCTACCTATCGTCTTATGTCACTGGAGAGTCTCCCAATACCGTCGGCGCTTGTTCGCCAGCTAAGTTTGTGCGCTGGCAGCAAACGCCTTCTGGCCTCGAATCGCGCTTAAGTGATGTGTTAATCGATAAATACCAACAACACGAAAAAACCGGTTACCCCACTTTATGCAAAGGCCGATTCCATGTCGAAGATAATCTTTACCACGCCCTTGAGGAGCCCACGAGCTTAAATACGTTGTCATTATTACCCGAACTATTTAACGCCAACATCGCAGCCGTGAAGATTGAAGGCCGCCAGCGTAGCCCTGCCTACGTTGAACAAATAACACGTGTATGGCGACAAGCTATCGATCAATACCAGTTAAACCCTGCGCAGTACCAAGTTAAGCCAGCTTGGGATCAAGCCTTAGACAAAGTGTCTGAAGGCAGTACGACTACTCTCGGCGCTTACCATAAAGCTTGGCAGTAAGGACAAACATCATGAAAGTATCTCTCGGGCCAATATTATATTTCTGGCCAAAACAAACTGTCGCTGACTTTTATCAACAAGCACAAGATAGCGACGCCGATATTATTTATTTAGGCGAAACGGTGTGTAGTAAGCGCCGTGAGTTAAAAAGTAAAGACTGGCTAGCGCTGGCCAAACAACTGGCAGACAACACTGATAAACAAATTGTGCTATCGACCATGGCATTACTGGAAGCGCCATCAGAAGTGAGGGTGCTTAAAGAGCTCTGCGAAAATCAACAGTTCATGGTCGAAGCAAATGATTTAGGCGCAGTACAACTACTCTCAGAATACGCTGTGCCCTTTGTTTGTGGCCCAGCAATTAATTGCTATAACGCTAATGTTATCCAGTTTTTGCTTGGCAAAGGAATGACGCGTTGGGTGATGCCCGTAGAGCTCTCTGGTGACTGGCTACGCACTTTATTACAAGATTGCCAGCAGTTAGGCATTCGTGACCAGTTTGAAGTAGAAGTGTTTGCTTGGGGCCATATGCCATTGGCCTACTCAGCCCGCTGTTTTACTGCCCGCAGTGAAAATAAAGCCAAAGATGATTGCGAGCTATGCTGCATTAACTACCCGCAAGGGCGTACAATGCGCAGCCAAGAAAACCAAGATCTCTTTGTACTCAATGGCATTCAAACCCAGTCAGGGCTGAGATACAACCTGTTAAATGAAGTGCCGCAATTAGCCACACTAGCCGATATTGTCCGAGTCAGCCCTGAAAGTATGGCAAGTTTATCGGTACCGACTCAGTTTAAGCAACAGCTTAACGGTTACCAAGCTTATTCATTAGAAAGCAAAGAGTGTAACGGTTACTGGCACCAAATTGCCGGCTTAGCGCAGCACGTTTAGCAGTGGTACAAACCATAAAAAAGGGAGCGTTAATGCTCCCTGATATTCAATATTCAATATTCAGTTTCGCTATTAACGATTCGGATTATGCTTAAGCGCTAATAAATCAAGCTCTAACAGCGCATATTTATGCTCGATAAATTCATACACATTGTTAGATAACGACAGCTTGTAAAAGCTAGCCGCGAGCACATCGTTGCCTTGCGCCTGATACCATTTACCTAAATAAAAATACGCTTCACATAAACGCTCAGCCAATGACTGATTGTTTTCTATCCCTTGAGATAAAGAGCTGATATAAGTGGCTTCGTCTATTTTACCGGTATAAAAATCAGCAATACGCCAACCCCAGTCTGCCGTTTGATATTTAGCTTGGTTCGCCTTTAATCGCGCCATTGCAGCTTCGGGTGAAACATGTTGCTCGGCCAGATATAGCCAAATATTACGATATGGCTCTGCTGGCTCAAACGAAACAAAGGTTTTTAAATCAGCAACCGCCAGCTCATGAGCGCCGGCATAAGAAAGTGCAATACCTCGGTTCATGTAGGCATACTGATGATCGGGTTGCAGCTCCAGCACAGAATCAAAGGCTTCAAACGATTCATCAAATTCTTGCATCTGTGTTAAATACACGCCGAGATAATTATAAGCTTCAGCAAAATCCGGCTTCACTTTTATCGCTTGGTTAAAATCAAACCGCGCCAACGACGTCATGCCTAACTGATCATATGTTGCGCCGCGTTCATAAAACAGCACAGCTAACTTTTCTGAATCAACATCAGGCGAGTTGATCATTTGGCCAAGACGGATCAGTTTTAATTCGCTTTGATAGGTCACTTGCAGGGGAATAGCTAAAACCAGTGACTGGGAGCCTCGCTCAGATGCATTGTTATTAGCACAACCGGTTAACATCGCGCTAGCTGCTAATAGAGCCAGTAAAACTTTCTTCATGAATTTCCTCCAATCGCACTTGTATCTCAATAAGTATCGCTGCGGGTTAAATGAATGATACAAGCATTTACGTATGCAGAGACTGGCTTATCCGCGGGGTAAAGTAAAGAAATTAAAGTAAAAAAAAGGGGGTCCGAAGACCCCCTTTGGTATTCAGTTAGCGGCTGCTAATTACTCAGCAGCAGGCGCTTCTGCAGCAGGAGCTGCGGGCGCTACATCTGCTTGCGCTTCTTTAATACTTAGACGTACACGGCCTTGGCGGTCTACTTCTAGTACTTTAACTTTCACTTCATCGCCTTCTTTAAGGTGGTCAGATACGTTCTGAACACGCTCTTGGCAGATTTGTGAAATGTGCACTAAGCCATCTTTACCTGGAAGGATGTTTACAAATGCACCGAAGTCAGCTAGACGCACTACTTTACCTTCGTAGATACGACCCACTTCGATTTCAGCTGTTAGGGCTTCAATACGACGAATCGCGTCTTTTGCTTGCTCACCATCAGTCGCTGCAATTTTAACGGTACCGTTATCATCAATCTCGATAGTCGTACCTGTTTCTTCAGTAAGCTGACGGATTGTTGCGCCACCTTTACCAATAACGTCACGGATTTTCTCTGGATTGATCTTGATAGTGTGGATACGCGGCGCGAATTCAGAAATTTCAGTGCGCGCACCGGAAATAGCTTGGTCCATCACTTGCAAGATATGTAGACGTGCACCGCGCGCTTGCGTTAGTGCCACTTCCATAATTTCGCGAGTGATACCTTCGATCTTGATATCCATTTGCAGTGCAGTAATACCTTCACTACTACCCGCTACTTTAAAGTCCATGTCACCTAAGTGATCTTCATCACCTAGAATGTCAGAAAGAACCACGAATTTATCGCCTTCTTTCACTAGACCCATCGCGATACCAGCAACAGATGCTTTAAGTGGTACACCCGCATCCATTAGCGCAAGTGAACTACCACAAACAGACGCCATTGAAGACGAACCATTTGATTCAGTAATTTCAGATACGATACGCACTGTGTATGGGAATTCAGCCAGTGTTGGCATTACCGCTTGTACACCACGCTTAGCTAAACGGCCGTGACCAATTTCACGACGCTTAGGTGAGCCGATCATGCCTGTTTCACCTACACAGTATGGAGGGAAGTTGTAGTGCAGCATGAAGTAATCTTTCTTCTCACCCATCAGTGAGTCGATGTTTTGTGCATCGCGCTCTGTACCTAGTGTACAAACAACTAGCGCTTGTGTTTCACCACGAGTGAATAGCGAGCTACCGTGAGTACGTGGCAATACGCCTGTTTTCACGTCTAGGGCACGAACTGTATCTGGTTCACGACCATCGATACGCGGTGCACCATCAATGATACGGGTACGTACCACTGTTTTTTCAACGTCATGTACAATTTCAGCCGCTTCTTTGGCATCAACTGTTTCGTCTTCAGCAACTAGTTGTGCCACGGTATCAGCAGTGATAGCAGAAATAACGTCGTAACGTTTCGCTTTTTCACTGATTTGGTAAGCTTCGATTAGCTTAGCTTCAGCCAACGCTTTAATTTTGTCTTTTAGCGCCGTGTTTTCAACTGGTGCAACCCACTCCCATGCAGGCGTCGCAACTTCAGCAGCAAACTCATTGATGGCAGAGATTACTTTTTGTTGCTCATCGTGGCCATATACAACCGCGCCTAGCATTACGTCTTCAGGCAGAAGTTCAGCTTCAGATTCAACCATTAACACAGCGTCTTTAGTACCTGCAACTACGAGGTCTAATTGGCTCGTTTCAAGCTCAGTTTTAGTTGGGTTCAGTAAGTATTCACCGTCTTTGTAACCCACGCGCGCTACACCAATCGGGCCGCCAAATGGCATGCCTGAAATAGCAAGAGCTGCAGATGCACCAATCATAGCAACAAGATCAGGGTGAACTTCAGGGTTAACAGAAACCACTGTACATACGATTTGTACTTCGTTTTTGAAACCTTCAGGGAACAATGGACGGATTGGACGATCGATTAAACGTGCCGTTAGAGTTTCGCCTTCACTTGGACGGCCTTCACGTTTGAAGAAACCACCAGGGATTTTACCCGCTGCGTACGTTTTTTCTTGGTAGTTTACTGTTAGAGGGAAGAAGTCACGGCTTGGATCAGCCGTTTTTTTGCCAACAACAGATACAAAAACAGCAGTATCGTCCATGCTAACCATTACGGCAGCAGTAGCTTGACGAGCGATAGCGCCCGTTTCAAGAGTGACAGTATGTTCGCCATACTGGAAGGTTTTAACAATCGGATTCAGCATGAATCATCCTTTAATTTGGGGTCGTTAATTTCGCGACTAAGTATACTGTATAAGTTTTTGAAATCATATTATTCAAAGTAGGCTTACGACAATTGCAACGCTTTTTTTTGTTGCAGAGCAAAAAACGCGAAATTCGGGGAGAGATAACATAGATAAGATCAAAAAAAGGAGCCATGTGGCTCCTTTTTCCAGATATGAGTCGAAATTAACGACGCAGACCTAATTTAGCGATAAGTGCAGTGTAACGCTCTGCATTTTTACGCTTTAGGTAATCTAGAAGCTTACGACGTTGGCTAACCATACGTAGTAGACCACGACGGCTGTGGTGATCGTGGATATGCGTTTTGAAGTGACCTTGTAAGTGGTTGATCTGTGTGGTTAACAGTGCAACTTGTACTTCTGGTGAACCAGTGTCGCCTTCTTTAGTCGCGTATTCTGCAACGATTGTTGCTTTAGCTTCTGCACTTAGTGACATAACTACTCCAATAATATTGAGATTTAAAATTAATTGCAGCCAATCACTAATTCAGCTGCAAAATGAGTCGCGGATTTTACCTGCCACCCTCGCTAAACACAAGGATAAAGACAAAATAAATCCACAGTGGTTAACCCTTAATAATTAACCATACGTTTCGGGCCAACTAGGCCGTCATCGTTGATTTCACCGACGCCGATAAACAAACGTTCAGGGCCCACGGTCATACGCACTAAACCCGAGGTCGGTGCACCAGAAACTTGCACTGGCTGGCCATGTTTGACGTATTCAGCAACCACTTCCGGCATGTTCACTTCCGGTAAATCTTCAACCGCGGTATCTAATGGCAGTAATAATGGATCAAGTACATCACTTGGCAACGTGTCGCTGTCACGAGCTTGTTCCAAAATACATTCCAATTGCTCTAGAGTAAGCATACGCTCGTAAGGGTATTTACTCACTTGGGTGCGGCGTAACTGGATCACGTGTGCCCCACAACCAAGTAACTCGCCTAAGTCATCAACAATAGTACGGATGTAGGTACCTTTACTGCTATGCACTTCAAGCTCAAGTTCATCACCTTCAAAGCGTAATAATTTCAGCTCATACACGGTAATAGGGCGCGCTTCACGAGGCACTTCAATGCCTTCACGGGCATACTTATACAAAGGCTGACCTTGGTACTTCAACGCAGAGTACATGGAAGGAATTTGCATAATGTCGCCGCGGAAGGTATCAAGGGCATCAATCAATTGTGCATGGGTAAACGTAATCGGCTTTTCACTGACCACTTCACCATCTGAATCACTGGTAGTGGTTCGTACACCTAGCTTAGCTGTAACCACATAGCGCTTATCAGAATCAAGTAAGTATTGAGAAAACTTGGTGGCTTCACCTAAACAGATGGGTAGCATGCCTGTTGCAAGTGGATCAAGGGCACCGGTGTGCCCTGCTTTTGCGGCATAGTAAATACGTTTTACTTTTTGTAACGCATCATTGGATGAAATACCAGTCGGCTTATCTAACAATAAAACGCCATTTACATTACGGCCCTTTGCCTTGCCTCGTCTACCCATTACTCTTCCTCGTCGCGACCTGAATCTTTTTGTTTTTGCTTATCTTTATTAATCGCTTCACTGACTAAACCAGATAAACGCAGACCTTCCACAAGTGAATTGTCATAGACAAATTTAATTTCAGGTACGATACGTAAACGCAGCGCTTTACCGACTAACATACGTACGTAGCCAGAAGCTTCGCTGAGGCCTTTCATCGACTCTTCAACGCTGTCATTTTCTAAATTAAATAGAGTGACGTACACCGAGGCGTAAGCTAAGTCACGGCTTACTTCAACACTGGATACGGTTACCATTCCGATACGTGGGTCTTTTACATCGCGTTGTAAAATACCTGCAATTTCTTTTTGAATTTGCTGCGCCACTCGTTGTGAACGGCTGAATTCTTTTGCCATTTTATTTCTCTCTACTGGCCGATAAAATTAAACGACCTATGTTAAGAAGGGGGCTTATAGCCCCCTTCATATAACCTGTTATAGCAGGCTATTTATAAGGAGCGTTTAACTTCAACAGTTTCAAATACTTCGATTTGGTCGCCTACGCGAACATCGTTGTAGTTCTTCACGCCGATACCACATTCCATGCCGTTACGCACTTCTTGTACGTCATCTTTAAAGCGACGTAGTGATTCTAGCTCACCTTCGTAAATAACCACGTTTTCACGTAGTACACGAATTGGCGCGCTGCGCTTCACGATACCTTCAGTCACCATACAACCTGCGATTGCACCAATCTTAGGTGATTTAAATACATCACGCACCTGCGCAAGACCAATGATTTCTTGCTTGAACTCTGGCGCTAATAAACCAGACATCGCCGCTTTAACTTCATCAATCAGGTCGTAGATAACGCTGTAGTAATGTAAATCAACGCTTTCAGACTGGATTAAACGACGCGCTGTTGCATCCGCACGTACGTTAAAGCCTAAGATAATACCGTTTGATGCAGCAGCTAGTGATGCGTCTGTTTCAGTAATACCACCCACACCACGGCCGATAATATTTACTTTAACTTCTTCAGTAGACAGTTTGCTCAACGAATCTGAAATCGCTTCCAATGAACCTTGTACGTCGGCTTTTAGTACCACGTTAAGCTCAGAAATCTCACCAGCTTCCATGTTAGTAAACATGTTTTCAAGTTTCGCTTTCTGTTGACGAGCCAATTTCACGTCGCGGAATTTACCTTGACGGTAAAGCGCAACTTCACGTGCTTTCTTCTCATCTTTAACAACAGTCGCTTCATCACCGGCACTTGGCACACCAGAAAGACCTAAAATCTCAACTGGAATAGAAGGACCTGCTACTTCAATTTCAACGCCGTTTTCATCGCGCATCGCACGAACGCGGCCGTATTCAAGACCACATAGCACGATATCGCCGCGCTTCAGTTCACCTTGCTGTACTAATACAGAAGCCACTGGACCACGACCTTTATCTAGGCGCGATTCAATCACCACACCTGACGCAGGACCAACAGGAGAAGCTTGTAAATCAAGTACTTCAGCTTGAAGCAAAATAGTTTCGAGTAACTGATCAATACCAGTACCGGCTTTCGCTGATACGTGTACGAACATGTTATCGCCACCCCATTCTTCTGAGATAACTTCATGTTGTGATAGTTCAGTTTTAACGCGATCTGGGTCTGCCGCTTCTTTATCCATTTTGTTCACAGCAACAATCAAAGGTACGCCAGCGGCTTTCGCATGCTGAATCGCTTCGATAGTTTGTGGCATTACGCCATCGTCTGCTGCAACAACCAAGATAACGATATCCGTTGCTTTCGCACCACGTGAACGCATAGCGGTAAACGCGGCGTGACCAGGTGTGTCTAGGAAAGTGATCATGCCACCTTCGGTATCAACGTGGTATGCACCGATATGTTGAGTAATACCGCCGGCTTCGCCTTCAGCAACGGTAGCACGACGAATGTAATCAAGTAGTGATGTTTTACCGTGGTCAACGTGACCCATGATAGTTACAACAGGCGCACGAGGAGCTAGCTCTAGGTTGCCTTGTGCTTCTGCCATTACTTGTTCTTCAAGTTCGTTTTCTTTAGTAAGAATAACTTTATGACCCATTTCTTCAGCCACTAGTGCCGCTGTTTCCTGGTCAATCACTTGGTTGATAGTCGCCATGGCGCCCATCTTCATCATCGCTTTGATAACTTCAACGCCTTTGACAGCCATTTTGTTAGCAAGCTCTGCCACACTGATAGTTTCACCAATTTTCACATCACGCTCAACTGGCGCGGCTGGCTTTTGGAAACCGTGTTGCATTGAAGATGGTGCTAGCGGTTGGCGCTTACCACGCTTACCTTTGGCATTACGATGAGGAGTCGGCTCATCTTTACGCGGTTTTTTCTTACGACGACGGCCTTGACCTTCGGCTTGAGAATCCACTTTATCTTCTGCTGCTCGTGCTGCTAGAGAGGTTGTCACATGGTGATCGGCTTGTTCTTCATCACGCTTGCGTTTCGCTTCTTCTTCTTCCCAACGCTTCGCATTTACTTCAGCTAGTTTCTTCGCTTCTTGAGCCAAAGCTTCCGCTTCTTGCTCTGCTTTCAATAAAGCCGCTTGTTCTGCTTTTTTCAACAGCTCCGCTTCTTCTTTCGCTTTTGCTTGTTGCTCTGGGGTCATAGATTCCGCTTTTGATTTTACTTTTGGCGCTTCCGCTTTCTTCACTGGCGCTTTTTCAACCGGTTTCGGTTTCGCTTTTGCTTCTGCTTCAGCCTTTGCTTTAGCTGCTTCCGCTGCTTTAGCTTTCGCCTCTGCTTCTGCTTTAGCCGCGGCTTCCGCCTGTGCTTTAGCTTCTTCTGCTAAGCGTGCTTCTTCTGCTAAACGCGCCTCTTCATCTGCTGCACTGCGCTTAACGTAGGTACGCTTTTTACGTACTTCTACTTGTACCGCTTTTTGCTTACCACCCGTGCTAGGCACGTTTAAAGTGGTTTTCGTTTTACGCTGCAGCGTCATGCGGCTTGGTTCGGCTTTACCACCATGTTGCTTTGATAAGTGATTAAGTAACGTTTGTTTTTCATCTTCTGTTACTTTATCACTGGTTGTTTTTTTGATGCCCGCATCAGCAAACTGTTGAACTAAACGATCAACCGGCGTACTAATTTCGTTGGCAAGGGTTTCAATACTTACTTCTGCCATTGGTATTATTTCCTCCGCTGACCTAATTATGCTTCATCGCTAAACCAACAAATATTGCGGGCTGCCATAATTAGCTCACCTGCTTTTTGCTCATCTAACCCATCTATTTCACTGATATCATCGACGCCTTGCTCAGCTAAATCTTCAAGAGTCACAACACCCTTGCTCGCTAATACATAAGCTAAATGTTCATCTAAACCTTCAAGGGCAAGCAGATCAGCAGCTGGCTCGGCACCTTCTAGGTTTTCTTCATCAGCAAGTGCTTTAGTCGTTAATACACCTTTTGCGCGCTCACGAAGTTGTTCAACGATTTCTTCAGTTAAACCGTCAATCTCCATCAGCTCATTAACGGGTACGTAAGCAATTTCTTCTAACGTACTAAAGCCTTCTTCGGCAAGCAAGGTTGCAAAGTCATCATCAATGTCTAAGCTGTTTACAAATAAAGTAATCACTTTATCCGCTTCAGCTTGATGTTTCTCTTGCAGATCCGCTACCGTCATTACGTTTAGCTCCCAACCAGTTAGTTGTGAGGCTAATCGTACATTTTGACCATTACGGCCAATGGCTTGTGCTAAGTTGTCGGCTTCTACAGCAATGTCCATGCTGTGAGAGTCTTCATCGACAACAATAGAAGCCACTTCAGCAGGCGCCATCGCGTTAATAACAAACTGTGCTGGGTTATCATCCCATAGCACGATATCGATACGCTCACCACCTAGCTCACTGGTCACCGCTTGTACACGTGCGCCACGCATACCAACACAAGCACCGATAGGGTCGATACGCTTGTCATTGGTTTTCACCGCAATCTTAGCGCGTGAACCTGGATCGCGAGCGGCGCCTTTAATTTCGATCATCTCTTCGCCAATTTCTGGCACTTCCAAACGGAATAATTCGATCAACATTTCAGGGCGGCTACGGCTGACAAATAATTGTGCTCCGCGTGCTTCAGGACGAACTGAAAACAATAAACCACGAACGCGGTCGCCTGGGCGGAAGTTTTCACGCGGTAACATTTCATCACGTAAAATAACGGCTTCAGCATTGTTACCCAAGTCCATTACTAAGGTTTCGCGGCTGATTTTTTTCACCACACCCGTGATTAACTCACCTTCTTGTTCTTGGTATTGCTCTACTACCATCGAACGCTCAGCTTCACGTACTTTTTGTACAATCACTTGTTTCGCGGTTTGAGTGGTAATACGGTCAAACTTTACCGATTCAATTTGGTCTTCAACATAATCGCCCACTTGTACTTCTGGGTTTTCATATTCAGCCGCTTCAAAGGTTATTTCGCTGTATGGATGCTCAACGCCTACGTCAGGCGCAACCACTAACCAACGACGGAAAGTTTCAAACTCACCCGTTTTACGGTCAATTTCAACGCGAACTTCAATTTCGCCTTCGTACTTCTTCTTGGTTGCAGTTGCCAGCGCACTTTCTAGCGCCTGAAAAATCTTCTCACGAGGAACAGCTTTTTCATTGGATACGGCATCTACGACTAGTAAGATTTCTTTATTCATTCCTGATCGCCCCGTTAGTCAAATTTAGGAACTATATTAGCTTTTTGAATGTTACTTATCGCAAAGCTCTCTTCACGCCCTTCTACTTCAAGAGTAATCAGGTCATTTTCAGCTGCTTTGATAACACCTTTCCATTTTCTACGATTCGTAATCGGCATGCGCAGTTGCAGTTTTACTTCTTCACCAATAAATTGCTGATAGTGTTCCACTTTAAATAGTGGTCTTTCCATACCAGCAGAGGAAACCTCTAAGGTATATTCAGATGAGATAGGATCTTCCACATCTAAAATCGCACTTACTTGGTGACTCACTTGTGCGCAGTTTTCCACGAAAATGCCATTTTCATGATCAATATAAACTCGCAACACCGAATTTTTACCTGCATTGTGGAACTCAATGCCGAGCAACTCGAAACCTAGGTCAGTCACGCTTGGCTCTAACATTTCAGTCAATTTTTGTTCAAGACCAGCCAATTACGCCTCCTTCAGAAACAAAAAAAGGGCTTTATAGCCCATGTATTTAGTCGTTTTAAACGACCAGATAATAAAAAACCCCGTAAACGGGGCTTTAAAACTTTCCAGTGATTTAAGCTTGGCTTAAAACTATTGCTTTAAGTAAACGAAACGTTTTACTTAAAGCAACCTCTCGAAGAGAGATTTGAAAGTTGGTTGCGGGGGCCGGATTTGAACCGACGACCTTCGGGTTATGAGCCCGACGAGCTACCAGACTGCTCCACCCCGCGCCCGAAAACTGGCGAGATTATAGCGCTGTAAATCGCACTATGCAATCAATTGTCTGAAAATTGATTGTTTAAAACTTGGTGCCGAGGGAGGGACTTGAACCCTCACGTCCTAACGGACACCAGCCCCTCAAGCTGGCGTGTCTACCAATTCCACCACCACGGCATTTTTTTACTGAGGTACGTCGCTGCTAGATTCACTATTGGCAACAGGTACATCTGAAGCAGGGTTAACTACTTCTTCGGCTGCTGGAGCTGATAAATCACTCCACTCATCCGCTTTTTTAGTATGGCTTGTAGACAAGTTGCCTAGAGCAAGACTTAACACAAAAAACACCGTTGCTAAAACGGCAGTAGTACGTGTTAAAAAGTTGCCAGAGCCAGAGGCACCGAAAACCGTTTGAGACGAACCTGAGCCGAAAGACGCGCCCATATCTGCGCCTTTGCCATGCTGAATTAAAACTAATCCAACTAAAGCCAAGGACACTAAAAGATATATAACCAGTAATATCTCAAACATTTTCCATACCTATTAATTTGCTTTGCATATAGTCATGAGGGACAACCCTCATCAGAAGCGGCGCTGATAGTAACTAACCTAGTAAAAAATGACAAGGACTTAATGCGAGATTTCGAGACAAAAATGGCGACCGCTTAAATAAGCAGCGCCATAACAGAATATTTGCACAGTAAAGGTTAAATAATCACCTAAGTGTCTGCACAAGCTAATTTAACTTGCTCTACGATAGACTGCGCATAATCGTTGACCGTTTCAAGATGCTCGCCTTCAACCATTACTCGGATCAAAGGCTCGGTGCCCGACTTGCGCAGTAGCACGCGACCTCGCTCACCTAACTCTGCTTCAATTCGACTGACTTCAGCTTGCACACCTTGTGCTAACAGTGGATTATTTTCACCCGAAAAGCGCACATTCAATAGCACTTGTGGAAACATTTGCAAGCCACGACGCGTATCATGCAAACTTAAATCATGACTGCGCATTGCCGCCAACACTTGCAATGAAGCGACAATGCCATCACCCGTTGACACATGATCGGCAAAAATAATATGCCCTGAATTTTCGCCGCCTAAGTGCCAGCCTTTTTGCTTCATTTTTTCCATCACGTATCGGTCGCCAACATCTGCGCGCACAAATGGAATACCTAAGGTTTGAAAAGCTATCTCAAGGCCGACATTGGACATTTTAGTGCCCACCACACCACCTTTAAGGCGACCACGACGAAGCTCATCGCGGGCAACAATATAAAGGATCTCGTCACCATCAACGACATAGCCGGTGTGGTCAACCATCATCACGCGGTCGCCATCACCATCATATGCAATACCAACATCAGCTGACTCGTCTAATACGCGCTGCGCTAATGCGCGCGTATCAGTCGCCCCCACTTTCTCATTAATGTTGAGACCATCAGGCTGACAGCCCATTTCAATAACCTCAGCTCCCAACTCACGTAATACGTTAGGTGCAATGTGATAAGTGGCACCATGGGCACAGTCCACCACAATTTTTAAGCCACGTAAGTTATATTTAGTTGGGAAGGTGCTTTTACAAAACTCAATGTAGCGCCCTGCGGCGTCAGCAATGCGCTTAGCTTTGCCTAACATAGCTGAGTCAACACAACTGATTGGCTTTTCGAGTTCTTCTTCAATGGCCAATTCAATCTCGTCCGCTAATTTAGTACCATCAGCCGAAAAAAACTTAATACCATTATCATAATAAGGATTGTGAGATGCGCTAATCACTATCCCCGCTTCAGCGCGAAATGTACGCGTTAAATAAGCCACCGCAGGCGTTGGCATCGGGCCTAATAATGAAGCACTTAACCCTGCTGCAGATAGCCCTGCTTCAAGTGCCGATTCCAACATATATCCCGAAATGCGGGTATCTTTGCCAATAAGTACCGTCCTGGTACCTTGTTTAGCCAGCACCTTTCCTGCTGCCCAACCAAGTTTCAATGCAAAGTCAGGTGTTATTGGATACTCACCTACTTTGCCTCGAATTCCGTCAGTGCCAAAATATTTTCTTGTCATTATTGTCTGACCTTAGCTTAGATTTAAACCTGTTAAATAAATTAACTTTCAATGGTTTTTTTTAATACCTTCAGAACATCTGAAGTTTCTTGAACGTCATGCACCCGAACAATATTTGCACCTTGCTGAGCACACAACAACACGCCGGCTAAACTGGCGGCTAAACGTTGTTCAACCGTTCTACCAAGCCAGTCACCAAACATAGATTTACGCGATAAGCCGGTTAGCAGCGGATAACCTAACTCAGAAAACTGCTTTAATCGCTGTAATAATTGATAATTATGGTCCAAAGTTTTACCAAAACCAAAACCTGGATCCAATATAATTTGGGACTTGTCGATCCCCGCTTCACGACAAGCCGAAATGCGCTGCATAAAAAAGCGAGTGATGTCTTTCGCCACATCCTCATAACTTGGTGAAACCTGCATTGAGCGCGGCGCACCTTGCATATGCATTAAGCAAACCGGCACCTTGCACTGCGCCGCTACTTCAAGAGCACCTTCTTCCTGCAACGCACAAACATCATTAATTAAATGGGCGCCAGCTGCAACTGCCTCTTTCATTACCTGAGCTTTGCTGGTGTCGATAGAAATCCACACATCAAGATCGTTGGCAATCTTTTCAATCACTGGGATAGTACGAGACAGCTCTTCATCAAGGGAGACCGGCTCTGCACCAGGACGTGTCGACTCGCCGCCAATATCGATAATGGCCGCGCCCTGCTGTACCATCTGGCTAGCTTGGTTAATAGCATGTTCAAAGAATTGGAATTGTCCACCATCAGAAAAAGAGTCTGGGGTAACATTGAGTATCCCCATAACTTGCGGCGTCGATAAATCTAACGTTCTATTACCACTGATGAGCTGCATGTATATCCTACCTTTTACCTAACATGGCATAGTTAAACGCCAGAAAACAAAAAACCCGAGCTAACTCGGGTTTTTATCTTTAATTAACGAGGCTATTACAACAATGATGATTTATCGTTGTCGTCTTTTTTGCCCAGCTGAACACTGTCAGACTTGGCTGAATCAGAGTCAACCTCTTCTGATTTTACCTCATCAGCACTATCTTTGGACTCAGCCGCTTCGCCTTTCGCACTTGGCTCAGCGGCAGGCTTTGCATGACCTTCCTCGGTCCACTCGGCTGGGGCGCGAACTTCACGACGTTCCATTAAGTCATCAATTTGTTTTGCGTCTATGGTTTCATATTTCATCAGCGCATCTTTCATCGCATGTAATATGTCCATATTATCTTCCAAGATTTGACGAGCGCGATCGTAGTTACGATCAATCAGCATCCGAATTTCTTGGTCAATCAAGCGCGCCGTATCATCAGACATATGCTTCACTTTCGCAGCACTGCGACCTAAAAATACTTCGCCTTCTTCTTCAGCGTATAGCAATGGCCCCATCTTTTCTGACAGACCCCATTGCGTAACCATTTTACGCGCTAAATCAGTGGCACGCTCAATGTCGTTTGACGCACCTGTCGATACCTTATCAACACCATAGATAACCTCTTCCGCTAAGCGGCCGCCGTAAAGACTCGAGATCATACTTTCAAGATGTTGTTTGTTGTAACTCACGCGATCTTGTTCTGGCAAGTACATGGTCACACCTAAGGCACGGCCTCGTGGAATGATACTCACCTTGTAAACAGGATCATGCTCAGGTACCAAGCGACCAACAATAGCATGACCAGCTTCATGGTATGCTGTTGACTCTTTGTCGTGCTCAGTCATTACCATTGATTTGCGCTCTGCGCCCATCATGATTTTGTCTTTGGCTTTTTCAAACTCTTCCATGGTTACCGTACGACGGTTACCGCGAGCAGCAAACAATGCAGCCTCGTTAACTAAGTTAGCCAGATCTGCACCAGAGAAGCCAGGTGTACCACGTGCAATTACCGCGGCATTAACATCCCCTTCAAGCGGCACTTTACGCATGTGCACTTTAAGAATTTGTTCACGGCCACGTACATCCGGTAAACCAACGACCACTTGGCGGTCAAAACGACCTGGACGCAGCAAGGCTGGGTCTAACACATCTGGACGGTTAGTCGCAGCGATAACAATAATGCCTTCGTTACCTTCAAAACCATCCATCTCAACCAGCATTTGGTTCAAGGTTTGCTCACGCTCGTCGTGACCACCACCTAAACCAGCGCCACGTTGGCGGCCTACTGCATCGATCTCATCGATAAAGATGATACAAGGAGCCGATTTCTTTGCTTGGTCAAACATGTCACGCACACGAGATGCACCGACACCGACAAACATTTCAACAAAGTCAGAGCCCGAGATAGTAAAGAAAGGCACTTTAGCTTCACCAGCAATCGCTTTAGCTAATAGGGTTTTACCCGTACCCGGAGGACCGACCAATAAAATACCCGTTGGAATTTTACCGCCCAGTTTTTGGAAACGACTGGGGTCTTTAAGGTAATCAACTAGCTCTGCAACGTCTTCTTTGGCTTCATCACAACCAGCAACATCAGCAAACGTTGTTTTAATTTGGTCTTCGCCCATTAAGCGCGCTTTGCTCTTACCGAACGACATGGCACCTTTACCGCCGCCGCCTTGCATTTGGCGCATAAAGAACACCCATACGCCAATCAATAGCAGCATAGGGAACCAAGAAATAAAAATAGAGGTTAACAAGCTAGGCTCTTCTGGCGGCTCGCCCAATACTTTTACATTGTTATTAATTAAATCATTGAGTAAATCTGGATCACGCGTCGGCATGTACGTGACAAAACGTTCTCTATTTGACTTTGTACCATTAATTTCTTGACCATTGATCCGGACTTCTTGAATCTGTCCCTGACTCACTTCTTTTACGAAGGTGGTGTAGTCCATTTGTTTACCGCCGGCTTCGCCGGGGCTAAAACTTTGGAACACCGACATCAATACAACGGCGATCACTAACCACAAGATTAGGTTTTTAGCCATATCGCTCAAGGTGCTACCTCTTCTTTAACAATTAAATACATACCAAGATTACTACAGTTTGAAACCAGTAGCCACAATATAGACTTCTCTTGAGCGCGCTCGCGAAGAGTCTGGTTTTCTCGTTTTAACAACATTAAATGCTGTGCGGACAGATTTGATAAAGTCATCATATCCTTCGCCCATAAATACCTTTACGACGAAACTGCCATTTTTGGCCAAAACTTGATGACACATATCCAGTGCTAGCTCGACCAAGTACATGGCTCGGGGCTGATCAACTTGGCTGGTGCCACTCATGTTGGGCGCCATATCTGACAACACAACATTTACTTTTTTATCTCCGATCCGCTCAAGCAGGGCATTAAGCACCACTTCTTCGCGAAAGTCACCTTGTAAAAAGTCGACCCCCGCAATGGCATCCATCGGTAAAATGTCACAAGCAATCACTTGTCCTGTATCACCGACTATTTCAGCACAACGGTGGGACCAGCTACCGGGAGCGGCCCCTAAGTCGACCACACTCATGCCAGCTTTAATAATTTTATCTTTATTGTTTATTTCATCTAGCTTGAATACCGCTCGAGAGCGTAAGCCTAAGCGATTCGCTTCTTGCACATAATGATCGTTAACGTGCTCATCTAACCACCTTTTTGAACTGGCAGACTTAGTACTTTTTGCCATTGTTCATTCCTCATTGAGCAGTTATTAGTATTAGCACAAAGATGGAGGTACAATAAGCGCAATTCAACCCTTATTTAAAAGAAATCTCCATGAATTTAACAAAAAAGCAAAAACAATACTTAAAAGGCTTAGCCCATTCGTTAAAACCTGTTGTATTACTCGGCCAAAACGGTTTGACTGAGGGTGTGATTGCTGAAATTGACAACAGCCTTAATATTCATGAACTAATCAAGGTTAAAGTGGCCACCGATGACCGCGATACAAAACGCCTAATCATTGATGCTATCGTCAGAGAAACAAACGCGGCAGAAGTGACAACTATCGGCCATACATTAGTTCTTTATCGTCCGACCGAAGACAAAAAAATCGTCTTACCAAAGAAATAAACCAGCTATAAAAAAAGGAGCACTCGCTCCTTTTTACTTTTTTACAACCCGGCTTTTTTATACGTATTGCACTTCAAGTATTTCAAATTCAACTTCACCGCCAGGTGTTTTAATTACGGCAACATCATCGACAGACTTAGCAATTAGGCCGCGCGCGATCGGTGAGTTAACAGAAATCTGGTTTTTCTTAATATCAGCTTCATCATCCCCCACAATGCGATACGTCACTTCAGCATCGGTTTCAGTATTAAGGATGGTCACCGTTGAGCCAAAAATCACTTTGCCATGGTTTGGGATTTTAGTCACATCGATGATCTGAGCATTAGACAACTTGCCTTCAATTTCTTGAATTCGACCTTCACAAAAACCTTGCTCTTCACGAGCAGCATGATATTCGGCATTTTCTTTTAAATCACCATGTTCACGCGCTTCAGCAATCGCCTCAATAATAGCAGGGCGTTTTACTGTTTTTAACTGCTCCAATTCTTCACGAAGTAGTGCTGCACCGTGAGCAGTCATAGGGAATTGGTTCATACTTAACAACCTATTTAGTAATTAGAAATGGAACTGCAAGCCCAACAAGTCAAGCTGAGTAATAATCGGCGCATTGTAATATGAAATTAACAAACTTGCACCTGCGGCCAATAAAAAAGGCCGCCTAAGCGACCTTTTCAACAATAAGTTTCAGTTAACTTATCGCGTTAGTACACGCTGGTGTAGCTCTTGCAGCGATGTCACTTTCTCACGGTTATCAGCCGAGTGACCATGACAAGTAGCAAACGCGCCATTAATTGTCGTGGTGTAGTTCACTTTTTCGCGCAGTGCCGCGCGACGTAACTGCTTAGAGTCTTCAATTGCTTGACGACCTTCAGTGGTGTTTACAATATAAGTGTACTCACCATTTTTGATGCGGTCCAAAATATGCGGACGGCCTTCTGACACCTTGTTAACTAAACGAGGGTTAATACCCGCTTCGCCTAATACTACAGCAGTGCCATGAGTCGCATCAATTTCATAACCCAGTTCAATCAGCTCAGCCGCTAGTTTAGCAACCTTCTTCTTGTCCGAGTCACGAACCGACAATAATGCGCGGCCAGACTTAGGCACGTCTTTAATTGCACCTAGTTCCGCTTTAGCATAGGCTTCGGCAAACGTATCACCCACACCCATTACTTCACCTGTTGAGCGCATTTCTGGGCCTAAGATAGGATCCACACCTGGGAACTTGTTGAACGGCAATACCACTTCTTTAACCGAGAAGTAAGGTGGAATCACTTCTTCAGTGAAACCTTGCTCGACCAAGCTTTGACCCGCCATTACGCGTGCCGCCACTTTAGCCAATGGCACGCCTGTGGCTTTAGACACAAACGGCACCGTACGAGCTGCACGTGGGTTGACCTCGATTAAGTAAACTTCGTTATCTTTCACCGCGAACTGAATATTCATTAAGCCAACTACGCCTAATTCAAATGCTAGCTTGCGCGCTTGTTCGCGCATCACATCTTGAATTTCAGCACTTAACGAGTAAGGCGGTAATGAACACGCAGAATCACCTGAGTGAACGCCTGCTTGCTCGATGTGCTCCATGATGCCGCCGATAACAAAGTTTTCGCCGTCACAAATCGCATCCACATCCACTTCAATCGCATCGTCTAAGAAACGGTCTAGTAGTACTGGAGATTCGTTGGAAACAGACACCGCTTCATTAAAGTAACGACGTAAGTCTTGCTCATCGTATACGATTTCCATCGCACGACCGCCAAGCACATAAGAAGGACGCACCACTAATGGGTAAGTGATTTTCTCAGCGCAAGCCACTGCCGATTCAACCGTGGTTACTGTCGCATTTTCTGGCTGTTTCAGACCTAAACGCTCAACGGCTTGCTGGAAACGCTCACGATCTTCTGCGCGGTCAATCGCGTCAGGAGAAGTACCAATAATAGGTACGCCAGCCGCTTCAAGGGCTCGTGCTAATTTAAGTGGCGTTTGACCACCGTATTGCACGATAACGCCTTTTGGCTTCTCTAAACGGACAATTTCTAATACGTCTTCAAGGGTAATAGATTCAAAGTATAAGCGATCTGATGTGTCATAATCCGTTGAAACTGTCTCAGGGTTACAGTTAACCATAATGGTTTCATAACCATCTTCACGAGCGGCAAGCGCGGCGTGAACACAACAGTAATCAAATTCAATACCTTGGCCAATACGGTTAGGACCGCCGCCAATCACCATGATCTTGTCATTGTCTGTTGGCTGGGCTTCACACTCTTCATCATAAGTAGAGTACATGTAAGCCGTGCTAGTTGAGAACTCAGCAGCACAAGTATCAACACGCTTATAAACCGGATGAATGTCAAACTTATCACGCAGCTTACGCACTTCGGCTTCAGACACGCCTAAAATTGTCGCTAAACGCGCATCCGCAAAACCTTTACGCTTAAGGGCATATAAACGCTCTGCATCAAGCGCCGCAAAGCCATCTTCAGCTAAACGTTGCTCCTCTTTAACCAAGTCTTCAATTTGCACTAAGAACCAAAGATCAATCTTAGTTAAATCGAATACATCTTGAGAGGTTAAACCTAAACGGAAAGCATCACCGATGTACCAAATACGCTCAGCACCAGCGTCTTGCAGCTCATGCTTCACTTTAGCCAACGCGTTAGGGTCTTGCAGGTCAACCACAGAATCAAAGCCGGTTGCGCCTACTTCAAGGCCGCGGAGTGCTTTTTGCATTGACTCTTGTTGGTTGCGGCCAATAGCCATTACTTCACCAACCGACTTCATTTGCGTTGTTAGACGATCGTTTGAGCCCGCAAACTTTTCAAAGTTAAAGCGAGGGATCTTAGTCACAACATAATCGATAGCTGGCTCAAATGATGCTGGCGTTGCGCCACCTGTAATATCATTTTGTAGTTCATCAAGGGTAAAGCCAACCGCTAGCTTAGCCGCGATCTTCGCAATCGGGAAACCCGTAGCTTTCGATGCTAATGCTGAAGAACGTGATACCCGTGGGTTCATCTCGATGATAACCATACGGCCATCTTCAGGATTAATACCAAACTGTACGTTTGAACCACCTGTTTCAACACCAATTTCTCGTAATACCGCCACTGACGCATTACGCATCAATTGGTATTCTTTATCGGTTAGGGTTTGCGCAGGAGCAACGGTGATCGAGTCACCGGTGTGGATCCCCATTGGATCGAAGTTTTCGATAGAACAAACGATGATACAGTTGTCGTTCTTGTCGCGAACCACTTCCATTTCATATTCTTTCCAACCAATCAAAGATTCGTCGATAAGCAGTTCGTTAGTTGGTGATAAATCTAAGCCGCCGCTACAGATATCATCAAATTCTTCTTTGTTGTAAGCAATACCGCCACCTGAGCCACCCATGGTGAAAGATGGACGAATAATACAAGGAAAGCCAACCTCAGCCAGTACGCCGTAAGCTTCTTCCATTGAGTGAGCAATACCGGCACGTGGACATTCTAGGCCAATGCTTTTCATTGCTTTGTCGAAACGACTACGGTCTTCTGCTTTATCAATCGCGTCAGCTGTTGCGCCAATCATCTCAACATTGAATTTTTTAAGTACGCCTTTACTTTCAAGCTCAAGGGCACAGTTCAATGCCGTTTGACCGCCCATGGTCGGCAGGATGGCATCAGGGCGTTCTTTTTCAATAATTTTAGCAACCACTTCCCAGTGAATTGGCTCGATATAAGTAGCATCAGCCATTTCAGGATCGGTCATGATAGTAGCAGGGTTAGAGTTAACTAAGATTACACGGTAACCTTCTTCTCTTAACGCCTTACACGCTTGCGCACCTGAATAGTCGAATTCACAAGCCTGGCCGATCACGATTGGACCAGCACCTATTATAAGTATACTTTTTATATCAGTACGTTTTGGCATCTGACTCTTTACCCTTTCAGTTACGCTTTATATTTTTCGATAAGTTCAATGAAATGATCAAACAATGGTGCCGCATCATGTGGGCCTGGGCTTGCTTCAGGGTGACCTTGGAAGCTAAACGCTGGCTTATCGGTGCGGTGAATACCTTGTAAAGAACCATCAAACAATGAGTTGTGAGTTGCACGCAAGTTATTTGGTAATGCGGCTTCTTCCACAGCAAAACCGTGGTTTTGACTGGTGATCATCACAACATTACGATCTTGGTCTTTTACTGGGTGGTTAGCACCGTGATGGCCAAATTTCATTTTTATTGTTTTTGCGCCACTGGCTAGAGCCAATAATTGGTGACCTAAACAGATACCAAATACCGGAATCTCAGTGGTTAAAATTTCTTTAATTGCTTCAATGGCGTAAGTACATGGCTCAGGGTCACCAGGGCCATTTGATAAGAACACGCCATCAGGGTTCATTGCTAATACATCTTTGGCTGGCGTTTGCGCAGGCACAACAGTAAGACGACAACCGCGGTCAACAAGCATACGCAAAATGTTGCGTTTGGCGCCAAAGTCATATGCAACCACATGGAAACGGCTATCAGTCGCATCAGCTGGTAAACCAGCGGTTAGCGTCCAGCTACCTTGTTTCCACTCATGCACCGAGTCGCAAGTCACTTCTTTTGCTAAATCCATGCCTTTTAGGCCAGGAAACGCTTTCGCTTCAGCCAGAGCTTTCGCCTCGTCAAGACTTTCGCCCGCCATGATACAGCCCGCTTGCGCGCCTTTTTCACGTAAAATACGGGTTAGTTTACGCGTATCAATATCAGCAATACCAACGACACCACGCTTGCTTAAGTATTCACTTAAAGAAGCTTGGTTACGGAAGTTACTTGCTAATAAAGGTAAGTCGCGGATGACTAGGCCACATGCGTGTATTTGTGAGGATTCTTCATCTTCATCATTAGTACCAGTGTTACCAATGTGAGGGTAAGTCAAAGTGACGATTTGACGGGCATAAGAAGGATCGGTAAGGATCTCTTGATAACCTGTCATCGAAGTATTAAAAACAACTTCACCCACTGAGCTACCTGCGGCGCCGATAGACACGCCCTTAAATACTGTCCCATCTTCTAGGACCAGTATGGCGGAATTACTCAAGATGACCTCCATAAAAAGCAATAATAACAATAAAAAACAAAAACTTACTCAAAGACAGCAATGCAAAAACCCACATTTGCGTGTCAGTGATAAAATTTGGCAAATTGCGCGCATTTTACAGATTAATGGCCTTCATGGCTAATGAAATTTAAGCTTATTTATAGAAATTCAATTCGTCATCAAAGAATAGATTATTACTCTAAAAAACTAGCATATATCAACACAATAATAGGAACAAAACCCTTTGCCTACCTGCAACAACTGCCGTAGGCATAAATAAAACTTCTTTAGGTGTGCATTTTTATGCAAAAACTAACCACTGAAAAAACAGTAAAAGTTTAAATTATTACGCTTAGGGGCAAATTTTCATGCAAAACCGTTATTTTCAGCAATAAAATCACATCAATTCAGCCCTTTTATCACCACTTAATATAATTAGCAGGCACAAAAAAAGGCGCCTAAGCACCTTTCTATTTGATCGCCGCTAACGTAAACAACGGGATATTAAGAAAACATATTTATCAGGGTTAACGACAACGGGAGAGTTGGAATACCCAGTGCCAAGATAAAACCTAAAAAATGCTTAATATTGTAGACTTCTTTAAAATTGCCGTTGCTCACTGCGCGCTCTCCGTGTTTTTTTGATCTAAATCAATTTTCACGCAGTTTACCTAAAAATTACGCCAAGCAAAATAGTTGAATCATAAAAAATAACGGCCATTTTTCTCTGGTATTACGATAGATGTCGACCTATCGCGCAAAAAACACACATAATTGAAACAAACTGTTTACAGGTAAGCCATAAATATCGAAAATATCCTTTCGGTTTATTTAGCCAATAAGCCGAGGCTAAGGTTAGCCACCCTAGCCTGATGGTATTTATAAATAACCTTTCTCAATTTACCGTAACTAAAGGATATAGTTATGAAATTTAACAAAGGGATGCTAAGTGCATCTATTATTGCTGCCCTTGGCGCAATACTAACCCCTTCAACTGTACTTGCTCACGGCAGTATGGAAAAGCCTTTAAGCCGCGTTTATAACTGTGCTCAAGGCGATATCGAAAATCTACAAGACGAAGCCTGTTTAGCCGCATCTAAAGTAAGTGGCAAGTCTACTTTTTATGATTGGAGCGGCATCGCTCAAGGCGGCGCTAACAGCGATCATTTAGCGGTAGTGCCTGATGGCAAGCTGTGTAGTGGCGGTAACAGCTACTATGACGGTCTTGATCTGGTCCGTAATGATTGGTCTGCAACGCCAATCCATGCCGACGAAAATGGCAATTACGAATTTATCTTTAACGCAGAACCAGCCCCACACCGTACCAAAGATTGGATCTTCTACGTCACCAAGCCAGGTTACAATCCATTGGAGCCTTTAAAATGGACTGATCTTGAAGAGTTTTGTCGTTTAGGCGGAGAAGTTCCATTAGAAGCTGACAAACGCTACAAGATGACCTGTCCTCTACCAGATCGCGATGGTAAGCACGTTATTTATAATGTTTGGCAACGTGCTGATAGTCCTGAAGCTTTCTATACTTGTGTCGACGTAGACTTTGTTCAACCTATTTTAGGTTGGGAAAATGCAGGCCATCTGATTGCGAATACCGAACTTGTTGCTGGCGACTATGTTGTTTTCCGTCTATTTGATGAAAACTTTAGTGATGCGGAAACGATTCGTCTCGACATTACTGCAGCCAATACAGCGCCAGAGCAATGGGCTTATGATTTAGCTCTTGCGATTAATGCCCAATCTCAGCTCGCTAAAGTTGGGGTAGCAGACGCTAACGGTAATATCGCGCCAGTAAAAGACGCAACAACTAATAGCGTTTACACCACTGAAGGTCGCAGCCTTACTTTCAAAATTGATAAGAAAAAAGGTGGCGAGCCAACTGCAAAAGCATGGGAATCAGCTCTCAGCTATGAAAAAGGCGCACTGGTTGGCCATAATGGCAAAAACTGGCGAGCTAAGTGGTGGAACCAAGGCCAAGAGCCTGGCACCGCACAATGGGGTCCTTGGGAAGAAGTGGTAACGACCACACCAACGCCAGTACCAACGGCTGAGCCAACGCCAGTACCGACTGCCGAGCCAACGCCAGTACCGACTGCCGAGCCAACGCCAGTACCGACTGCTGAGCCAACGCCAGTACCAACTGCTGAGCCAACGCCAGTACCAACTGCTGAGCCAACGCCAGTACCGACTGCTGAGCCAACACCAGTACCGACTGCTGAGCCAACGCCAGTACCGGGTATTCCAGCTTGGGATGCAGATAAAGTTTACACCGGCAAAATGCAAGTAAGCCATAAAGGCGCAACGTATGAAGCTAAGTGGTGGACCCGAGGTGATGAGCCTGGCACAGGCGGCCAATGGGGCGTTTGGAAAAAGCTATAATTAGCCCAAACTAAACCAATACCATAAGCCCTGCAATGCAGGGCTTTTTTATAGATACAAAATACAGGCATAAAAAAACCTAGCCGAAGCTAGGTTTTTTAACTATTTATCGCCTCTAATTAAGCAACGATTTCTAGTAGCTCTACTTCAAACACAAGTGCCGAGAAAGGTGCAATGGCATTACCTGCACCGCGCTCGCCGTAAGCTAAACCGTGTGGGATGTATAGCTTGTATTTTGCGCCAACAGGCATAAGTTGTAGTGCTTCAGTCCAACCAGCGATAACACCGCCTACTGGGAACTCAGCTGGTTCGCCGCGCTGCACTGAGCTGTCGAATACAGTACCATCTACCAACTGACCGTGGTAATGAGTACGAACAGTAGAATCAGCCGTTGGTTTTTCACCTTCGCCAGCATTGATGATTTCATACTGTAAACCAGATGCTGTTACCACTACGCCTTCGCGCTTAGCATTTTCAGCTAGAAACGCTTCACCCGCTGCAGCTAACTCTTTACCTTGCTCTGCTTGCTTAGCTTGAATTTCAGCAGCAATGATCTGGAATGCTTCATGCAGTGCAGACTCTTCAACTTGGCTCTCAAGACCAGAAAATGCATCTGCTAAGCCTTCTTGTACTGCTGTCACAACTAAACCATCGAATGGGTTTGCAGCAAGTTGCTCACCAAGTTGACGACCAATACCGTAGCTTACTTTTGCTTCTGTTGAAGCGAATTTGTTTTCAGACATTATCTATTCCAGATTGTTTAAAAAAAGCAGTCTAACAAATCCCATCTTACTTTTCGACCTTAGCTCGCCTATCTTAAGGCTGCATTGGTGTTTTATTGCGGCGCGGGCAAATTCAACGCTTGGCAGACAGATTTAATATTCTCTTCGCCAGTAATCCCTAGGTTAAAGTCATCCATGGAGCCCATTTTGGCCGCCGAAGCTGGAAAGTGCATATAACTAGGGCGAGTCGTTTTACCCGAAAGATGTACTTCATTAACCCCTGTTAATGACACAATTTCAGCTACGTTGTTGGCAGTGATACCAGCGCCTGGCATCACAGATAGACGCGTTCCAGCTTGCTGTACCATCTTTTTAATCACACTCACGCCATTAAGTGCATTCTCAGCTTGGCCCGAGGTAAGAATACGCTCACATCCGGCCTCAATAATGGTGTCTAAAGCGGCTGCATAATTGCCCGCTAAGTCTATGGCACGGTGAAAGGTAACCCCCATTTGCCCCGCCTGCTCCATGAGTGCTTTTAGTACTTGGCGATCAACATTAGCTTGTTTATCCAACACGCCAAACACTACACCTTGAGCCCCGGCAACTCTCGCGTTGTAAATATCTTTGAGCATGATTTCTAACTCATCCTCACTGTAATAAAAATCGCCTGCACGCGGGCGGATCATCACATAAATGGGGATCTGTGCAAACTTTACCGCTTGCTGAATAAAGCCCATATTCGGCGTGATCCCACCCAAAGCCAACGCACTACACAATTCAATTCGACTAGCACCCGCTCGCTGCGCTATTTGCAACGACTCAAAATTATCAATACAGACTTCTACCTTCATTATTCAACCTTAACACTTCAAAATTAAGTTTAAAAAAAAGGGCCACAACGGCCCTTTGTTTGATTTCGACTATCCATATCGCCGTTCATAGCATACTAAAGTTATGCCTAGAAACGTGTGCGCAACGCCATAAAATGTCAATTATGAAAGATGTTTAACCTTTATTTACGATAATTTAGCAACGCTGCACCGCGTACGCCACCGGCACCGCCAAATTTAGCTTGGCAAAGCTTTGGCAGGCGTACATTTGGGATAAGCTTAGCGGGTAAACGCTTTTCTAATTCGGGGTATATTTCTTCAAAAGCGGCTAAACCACCGCCAAATACGATGGCTTCAGGGTCAAGCACCATGATCGATGTCGATAAACCAGCGGTTAATATCTCCAAGTAAATATCCACCGCTTTCACCGCAACCGCATCACCGCTGCGGTAAAGCTCCAGAATTTCAGGGCCCTTAGCAGGATGGTCTGCAAAATGGTTATAAATATTACCTAAGCCAGTACCTGATGCATAAGTTTCAAACGAACCAGCATGACCTAACCCACTGATAAATAGCGGTAGATCGGGGTACTTTTCCTTCATGGTTGCAGGAATGCAGTAATGACCAATTTCACCAGCAAAGAAGTTCAAACCATTCACCACATCACCGTTTACAAACAGTGCGCCGCCAACGCCAGTGCCCAGAGTGACACCTAATACATTCTTACAACCATCAGCCGAACCACCGTAACACTCTGAAATTAAGAAGCAATTAGCATCGTTTTGCAGTGCAACGCGGCGATCTATCAATTTTTCTAAGTCATGACGCAGCGGCTTACCATTCATGCCTGGTAAGTTGGCACAGATAAGCGTGTCATTAGCAGTATTAATGGCACCTGGGAAGCCAATCCCGACCATGCCACGACAACCAAATTCCTTGTCTGCTTGCTTCACCATATCAGCAAAAATGTTCAAGAAAGCATCATAATCATCTGCAGGCGTGGCCACTCGTTGATTTGAAACTAAATTTAATTGCTGATCATAGACCGAAAACTCTATCTTAGTTCCACCTAGGTCAAATCCATATAACATATATAACTCCTGATTCAATTCGATCGTCTTGTGGCCATCGGGAAAAAATAACGATGCGATGCTACTGCAATATTGCCCAGACTAAAATATTGCCATTGTATTAATCTGTAAAAAAAAAAAAGTGACTTGCGCCAATATAAAGGCCAAAAAGTCATATTTGTTGTCTTATTACATAAATAAACAACCGAAAAAGCCCGTTTTTGGTTTTTTATGTAAATAATTAACAACTTCTATCTGCCTGACCTCATAGCTAAAGTAAAATTCAGACAAAAAAAATGCCACTGCTAAGTGGCATTTTCTAAATCAAATGAAAGACTACTTGGTCAAATCATCAAAAAACTTTTTCACACCCGCAAAAAAGCCTTCTTCTTTCGGCTTGTGTTTGTTGCCCTTTGAACCTTTCAGTGTCTCGTTAAACTGCATTAACAAATCTTTTTGCTCGTCAGATAGTTTGATTGGTGTTTCGACATAAGCCTTACACAATAAATCACCCACTACGCCACCGCGTACCGATTTAACCCCTTTACCACGCATACGGAACATTTTGCCCGTTTGCGTTTCAGCTGGGATTTTCAACTTCACACGGCCATCTAAGGTAGGTACTTCAATTTCACCACCTAATGCGGCTTCAACAAAGCCAATCGGCACTTCACAGTATAAATTGCTGCCATCACGGACAAATATCTCATGCTCTTTAACATGTACTTGCACATACAAATCACCGGCTGGTGCGCCACTTTCACCCGCTTCACCTTCGCCAGATAGGCGAATACGATCGCCAGTATCAACACCCGCTGGAATTTTAACGGATAAGGTTTTAGTGCGCTCATAACGGCCTTCACCATGACACTTGCTACACGGATCTTTAATAATTTTGCCTTTGCCGCGACAAGTAGGACAAGCCTGTTGCACTGCAAAAAAGCCTTGGCGCATTTGCACTTGGCCTTGGCCATGACAGGTACCACAAGTGCTTGCTTGAGTGCCCGCTTTCGCGCCTGAGCCATTACATTGCTCACAATGCACTAAACTTGGAATTTTGATTTCTTTGGAAATACCTCTTACCGCTTCTTCTAGGGTAAGTTCCATATTGTAGCGCAAGTCTGAGCCACGCTGTGGACGTTGCTGACCACGACGGCCGCCACCACCACCGAAGATATCACCAAAAACATCACCGAAAATATCGCCGAAATCTTGATGACCACCGCCACCACCGCGATTTGGATCCACGCCTGCGTGGCCAAATTGGTCGTAGGCCGCTTTTTTCTGAGGATCGCTTAGCACTTCGTAGGCTTCTTTAACCTCTTTAAACTTATCTTCCGAATCTTTGTCACCCTTAGTTCTATCAGGGTGAAACTTCATCGCCAGACGTTTGTAGGCTTTTTTTACGTCCTTCTCGTTGGCATCTCTGCCAAGGCCGAGTACTTCATAATAATCGCGTTTAGACATGATTCACTATTACTTCTTTGATACGTCGCTGGAAACACACACGGGTGTTGGTTACCCAACACCCGCAATAACTAACTCATTATAAAGTTAATTACTTCTTGTCGTCTTTTACTTCTTCAAATTCAGCATCAACAACATCGTCATCTTGCTTAGCCTGACCACCTTGTTCAGCTTGCTCACCACCTTGGCCTTGCTCTGCTTGCGCTTTTTGCTGAGCAATTTCCATTAGCTTTTGTGAAGCTTCCATTAACGCTTGAGTTTTTGCTTCAATGGCTTCTTTGTCTTCACCACGTGCGGCTTCTTCAAGTTCAGTCACAGCGGCTTCGATTTTCTCTTTATCTTCCGCACCGAGTGCATCGCCCGCTTCTTCAACTTGCTTGCGTGTTGCGTGAACCATGCCATCAGCTTGGTTACGCGTTTGTACTAACTCTTCAAATTTCTTATCAGATTCTGCGTTCGCTTCTGCTTCAGCAACCATCTTGTTGATTTCATCATCAGACAAACCTGAGCTTGCTTGGATAGTAATCTTCTGCTCTTTACCTGTATCTTTGTCTTTCGCCGATACGTGTAAGATACCATCAGCATCTAGGTCGAAGGTTACTTCGATTTGTGGCACACCACGTTGCGCAGGACGAATACCTTCTAGATTAAATTGACCTAGAGATTTGTTGTCACCGGCACGCTTACGCTCACCTTGAAGTACGTGAACGGTTACCGCACTTTGGTTGTCATCAGCGGTTGAGAACACTTGTGAACCCTTAGTTGGGATCGTGGTGTTTTTATCAACAACCTTAGTCATTACGCCGCCCATAGTCTCAATACCTAGAGAAAGAGGTGTAACGTCTAGTAGTAATACGTCAGTTTTGTCACCTGATAGTACGCCGCCTTGGATCGCTGCGCCCATCGCTACTGCTTCATCAGGGTTAACGTCTTTACGCGCTTCTTTACCGAAGAACTCAGACACTTTCTTCTGTACCAGTGGCATACGTGTTTGACCACCCACTAGAATCACGTCGTTGATGTCGCTTACTGATAGGTCAGCATCTTGTAGCGCAATGCGAAGTGGCTCAAGAGTTGCTTCAACCATGTCTTCAACTAGCGACTCTAATTTAGAGCGTGTTAGCTTGATGTTAAGGTGTTTAGGACCTGATGCATCAGCTGTAATGTATGGCAAGTTAACATCTGTTTGTTGCGCAGAAGAAAGCTCGATTTTTGCTTTTTCAGCACCCTCTTTTAGACGTTGCATTGCAAGTGGATCTGTTGTTAAGTCAAAGCCTTGATCTTTCTTAAACTCAGATACTAAGTAGTTAATTACGCGGTTATCGAAATCTTCACCACCTAAGTGCGTGTCACCGTTAGTTGCAAGTACTTCGAATGTTTTTTCGCCGTCAACTTCATCGATTTCGATGATAGAGATATCGAATGTACCACCACCTAAGTCGTAAACTGCAACAACGCTGTCGCCTTTCGCTGTGTTAACACCGTATGCAAACGCTGCCGCTGTTGGCTCGTTGATAATACGTTTAACGTCTAGGCCAGCGATACGGCCTGCATCTTTTGTTGCTTGACGTTGTGAATCGTTAAAGTAAGCAGGTACGGTAATTACCGCTTCAGTTACCTTCTCACCTAAGTAGTCTTCCGCCGTTTTCTTCATCTTTTTCAAGATTTCAGCAGACACTTGTGGTGGCGCCATGTTTTTACCACGAGCTGATACCCAAGCATCACCGTTGTCAGCTTTGATGATTTTGTAAGGCATGATTTTAATGTCACGCTGAACTTCTTCATCTTCGAAACGACGACCAATTAAACGTTTGATAGCGAACAACGTATTCTCTGGGTTGGTTACAGATTGACGTTTTGCAGGCTGGCCTACTAATGTTTCGCCGTCTTCTGCGTAAGCAATAATTGACGGAGTAGTACGATGACCTTCAGCGTTCTCAATAATTTTAGCCGTGTTACCGTCTAGGATCGCAACACAAGAGTTCGTTGTACCTAAGTCAATACCAATAATTTTACCCATTAGGCAATCTCCAATAATAATTTATGTTCACTGTGGAAGGTAGCAAGAGCAATTTTGCTTCGTGCTGTTCCGTCTATGCACTCTATATGGGGTTGTGAAAAGACGCTTCAAGGGGAAAAAGAAAAAAAATTGAAAATATTTCCGATATAGAGCAAGAAAAAACCGTTTTGACATCTTTTTTTAGCTAACTTGCCAGCAAAGTAGTCGTAATAAACTTGCAAATGATAACTGCTTGCATTAGGGAGGTATTAAACAAAAAAAATGCCAGTAACCTAATGACGTTACTGGCATCTAGTGTTAATTGGACAGTATTAGCTGACTCTTACCTATTACGCTTGAGTATCAACCGAGCTTGGCGCGGCACTGGCTTTTGAAACCATAACCATTGCCGGACGAATCACACGACCGTTTAACTCATATCCTTTTTGCATGACTGCAATCACAGTATTAGCAGGCACGCCCGGGATTTCTTGCATACTCATGGCTTGATGCTTTTCTGGGTCAAATGGTGCGTCTTTAGGATCAATCGCCACCACACCGAATTTCTCAACAGAACTCAGCATCGCCTTAAGGGTTAATTCAACCCCTTCAATCATTGGCTTAAGATCGTCGTTTTCATGGTCAGCATGGCTCAGTGCCAGCTCCATGTTATCAATCACAGGTAATAGTTCAGCAGCAAATTTATCCAACGCAAATTTATGTGCCTTTTCTACATCTTTAGCGGTGCGGCTACGGATGTTTTGCACTTCTGCGGCAGCGCGAACCACCGAATCTTTTTGCTCGGCAATTTTTTCTTCCGCTGCGGCTAGCTTTTTCTCTAACTCAGCGATACGCGCATCTTCACCTGCTTCAAACTCACCTTCCACAGCGTCTGCAGCATCGGCTGCGAGAACTTCACCTTCTTGAGCGACTTGCTCAACGTCTACTGCTTGCTCTTCTGGCGATAGGCTTTTATCTTCGCTGCTCATGTTTACTCCATTGAGATATTAACTAAAACACATTGCCCCTTATTATGGGGATCACTCTAGCAGTTTCAACCTTGCTGAAAAGAAAACCCTTGCTAGATTTAACAAGCCCTTTCATTATTGCTTTAATTAGCACCATTTAACGTGCTCAACCCAATAGAAAGTTGACTAGATGACGGTAAAATTTAACTCCATCGGCTTAATTGGTAAACCTAATCATTTAGGTGCAAATCAAACCTTAAAAGCCCTGCACCATTATTTAAAGCAAAGAGGCTATCGGGTCATCATTGAAACCTTGGTAGCGGCTGAGCTTGATATCGTCGATAGCGAAGCAATGGACGTTGAAACCTTAGGCCTTCATGTTGATTTAGCAATCGTGGTTGGCGGCGACGGTAACATGCTCGGCGCTGCGCGAATTTTATCGCAATACGACGTGGCCGTGATTGGCGTTAACCGTGGCAACTTAGGTTTCTTAACGGATTTAGACCCTGATGAATTCGAAGAGCCGCTCAATCAGGTGCTGCAAGGCAACTACCAAACTGAGTATCGCTTTTTATTAGAAGCCGAAGTATTTCGCAAAGGGGTACGACAAAGCAGGCAAACGGCGGTAAACGAAGCCGTACTGCACCCAGACAAAATCGCCCACATGATTGAATTTGAAGTGTACGTGAACGGCAGTTTTATGCTGCACCAACGCGCCGATGGCATGATAGTGTCAACGCCCACAGGCTCAACGGCCTACTCGCTCTCTGGTGGCGGCCCTATTTTAACGCCAAACCTTGACGCCATCACCCTCGTGCCGATGTTTCCACACACCTTAAGCAGCCGCCCTATTGTGCTTGATGCAAATTCCCACGTACGCTTAGTTGTCTCCCCTCATAACCAAGCTGCCATGCAAGTTAGTTGCGATGGCCATGTTACGCTGCCCGTCGAGCCGGGTGACGAAGTGGTCATCAAAAAACATACCCACAAATTAAAACTGGTTCATCCCAGTAACTACAGTTATTTCAGTGTATTGCAGCAAAAGCTCGGCTGGGAAAAGAAACCTTTTTAAGCGCCTAACACAATGAGGCATGTGACCAATATTATAAATATCGTCACCCGGTTTATTTTTAGAGAATAAAATTCACTCAGACACTTTACTGTATAAAAAAACAGTCTATACTGCTTTTTTATACAGTGTTTGTATTGAATGGATTTTGTATATGTTAACTCAGCTAACCGTAACCAACTTTGCGATTGTAAAGTTTTTAGAATTAGAGCTTTCTGGTGGCATGACCAGCATTACTGGCGAAACAGGGGCTGGTAAGTCCATCGCTATTGATGCCTTAGGCCTTTGCTTAGGCGATCGCGCCGATGCCCACATGGTGCGCCCCGGCGCCAAAAAAGCTGAGATCATTGCACGATTTTCCTTACAGCACATTCCTGCTGCGCGGCGTTGGCTGCAAGACAACGAACTGGAAAACGAAAACGACTGTATTTTACGCCGCACGGTTACCCATGAGGGACGCTCGCGTGGCTATATCAATGGTATTCCTGTTCCGCTTTCTCAACTTAAAAACCTAGGCCAACTGTTAGTACACATTCACGGCCAACATGCGCATCAAACCTTGCTTCGCCCCGATGTGCAAATGCAACTACTGGATGGTTATGCTGGCCACAAAGCACTGTTACGCAAAGTAAAAGATAATTACCAAGGCTGGCAGTTCCTTAACAAAGAACTGCGCCACCTACAGCAACAGCAAGCCGAAAACGATGCTCGTAAACAACTACTGGAATACCAAGTGCAAGAGCTAGATGAGTTTGCGCTGCAACCTAATGAATTTTCAGAAATTGAACAAGAGCATAAAAAGCTAGCAAACAGCGGAACCCTAATGGAACAATGCCAAGCTGGGCTCGACATACTTTATGAAAACGATGAAGTGAACGCACTCAGCTTACTGCAAATGTCAGCAAACCGCGTAGAAAGTCAAGCGGATAACGATCCTGCATTGTCTGAAATTACCAGCATACTGCAAGAAGCCATTATTCAAGTTGAAGAGGCCAGTTCGCAACTAAGAAACTATTGTGAAAGCTTAGAAATGGATCCGGAACAATTTAACTACCTAGACAACCGCTTAAGCCAGGCCATGCAACTTGCCCGTAAGCATCAAGTATCACCCGAAGAGTTATGTAAAAAGCACCAAGAATTAGCGAAAGAACTCGATGGCATCTCAAACTCAGAAGAGCGCGCCGCCCAGCTGGAAAGAGAACTAGCGAATGTACGCGCTAACTATTTAGAAGAAGCCAAAAAACTTAGCCAAAGCCGCCAGCGTTACGCCGAAGAGCTAAGTCAAAAAATCAGCGAAAGCATGCACCAACTTAGTATGCCGGCTGGGCAATTTTTAATTGATGTACTCGCCGATGAAAACGCAGAAATAACCTCAATGGGTATAGATACCGTTAACTACAGTGTCACCACCAACCCCGGGCAACCTCTGCAAAGCATCGGGAAAGTCGCCTCAGGAGGTGAATTGTCGCGCATCAGCTTAGCACTACAAGTGATAACCTCACAGAAAGCATCAACCCCTACCATGATTTTTGATGAAGTTGACGTTGGTATTAGTGGCGCCACTGCATCAGTGGTAGGCAAATTACTACGTAAACTAGGTGAAACCACCCAAGTATTTTGTGTCACTCACCTACCGCAAGTGGCTGGCCACGGCCATCAGCAAATGTTCGTCAGCAAAGAAACCGACGGCACCAGCACGCAAACTTCAATGCACGCACTCAAACCTGAACAGAGACTAGAAGAGCTAGCGAGACTACTAGGCGGCGACGCCATTACCGAAAAAACCCTCGCCAATGCACAAGAATTACTGATCCAATAGCCAACACATAGTGGTAAATAAGGAAACAAGCGAGATAATTTCAATAAATTTGCGCTAGATAATGAAAATAATCACGGCAAGTTTTTACTTCCAGCACCAGACTGGGTATGATTTGCCGCTGATATTCACCTTAATGAAACGGATTTATGCGACTAAAAAGCCTTATCGCTGCTGCAGCATTCTCACTTTCTCTTAGCGGCTGCTCTGCTATCTATGACAAGATCGTATTCCAAATTGACGTTGCTCAAGGCAATTTCGTTGAGGCGGAACAAATCGATAAACTCAGCTTAGGCATGACTAAAGAGCAAGTTAGCTATGTTATGGGCTCACCGATGCTTATCGACACATTTGATAGCAATAAATGGTACTACTTATATTACTTTAAGCCCGGTGGTGAAAAATCAGAACAATCACAAATGGAACTGGTCTTTGGTAACGATAAACTTATCCGTGTTTCTGGCGACCCGGCACTGACTGATAAATTCAGCGACCAACAACTTAACTAGTTGAAGCATTGCTAAAGTGCGACGCTAAATACGCAGCTGAGTAAAAGTCCAGCATCAAAAAAAGCGAGCCAAGCTCGCTTTTTTAATATTCAGTATTTAACCTATCTGAACTATTCTGTATTACCGCGCTGAGCCACGCGCCCACCTGTCGTTTTATCAGCCCGTCCCTCTTCTTTAGCTCGCTGCGCGCGTAACTTACGCATTTCTTTAGGATCAGCAATCAATGGGCGATATATCTCAATTCTATCAAGATCATGAACTTCATCCGTTAGCTTAGCTGGGCGACTGAAAATCCCCACCTTCGCCTTATCAACATCTATCTCAGGGAAGACATGGTGGATGTGAGAGCGCAAAATACACTCTTTAATAGTTAGCCCTTTCTCAACATTCAAGGCTATAATTTTTTGTTTGTCTGGCGTGGCATAGGCCACTTCAACCTTAATCGTCAACTCAGACACGATACACCTCTTTGGCTCGCTCGGTGAAGGCTTTAATCATCGCATGACATAAATCGTGGAATACTCGGCCAAATGCCATTTCAACCAACTTACTACTGAATTCAAATTCTAAATCCAATGCCACTTTACAAGCCTTGTCATCAAGGGGAGTAAAGGTCCAGCCACCGCGCAAATGCTTAAACGGACCATCAATCAATTGCATAATAATGCGCTCGCTGGGCACCAAGGTATTTTCAGTAGTGAATGTTTTTTTAATGCCGGCCTTAGCAACATTAACCGATGCGCGCATCAAATTATCGGAGTGCGCCAACACAGCACTGCCAGAACAGCCCGGAAGAAACTCGGGGTACGCATTAACATCATTAACTAAATCAAACATTTCAGTGGCACTAAACATCACCAGTGCCGATTTTGAAATCTGTGCCATTACCACTACTCTCAACACAAAAAAACCATTTTACCCGACAATAAAACAAAATCGGCGATTTTTTCAATCAAATACCTACTAACATCTACCAAAACGTTATAAATAGGCCCTTTCGCAGCTTAACATCAAATAAATACCTCAATATGACACCTTAACACTCCTTTATTTGGCTTTTTTCATTTATGCTATTCCTTTCTCATACCAGCCGAATAGAATATAATACGCAGCTATGGCTAAAAAGAACTCAAAAACAAAATCCGGCTCAAGTACCATCGCCCTGAACAAAAAGGCGCGTCATGAATTTCATTTAGAAGGTAAAATGGAAGCCGGTCTTGAACTGCAAGGTTGGGAAGTAAAATCTCTGCGCGCAGGTAAAGCAAACATCGCCGACAGCTACGTCTTCTTAAAAAATGGCGAAGCTTTTTTATTAGCAGCGACCATCGTTCCCCTTGATAAAGCTTCTACACATGTGGTGTGTGAACCCATGCGCAGCCGTCGCTTATTACTTAAGCGCAAAGAGCTAGAGACCCTCATCGGAAAAGTTGAAAGGCAAGGTTACACCCTTGTTGCAACTGCGATGTACTGGAAGCAAAACTGGGTCAAGCTAGAAATAGCCTTGGCAAAAGGTAAAAAAGACCACGACAAGCGTGCCGACATTAAAGATCGCGAGTGGCAAGTACAAAAAGAACGCACTATGAAACATAAAGTAAGATAGTGCTTTCTAGATGTGACAGTTTCTTGTAAACTGCCTGTAACAACTTGGGGCTGATTTAGGATTCGACGAGATTCACGAAACCCAAGGTGCATGCCGAGGTGCGGCTGGCCTCGTAAAAAAGCCGCAAAAGTTATAGTTGCAAACGACGATAACTACGCTCTAGCAGCTTAGGCTAGCTAGCCTTCCTCCCAGGTCTCTTCTATGGGCAGGGTTCAGGAAGGTCATCTACATAGAATAGCGAGGGAAGCTTGTCTGAGGCTGAACCGCGAAATAGTATCAGGCTCGCCATTTCAAATCCTGTTAGTCGGAGTTGCGGTGGTTAACTAAAAGACTAACTAAGCATGTAGTACCGAGGATGTAGGTTTTTCGGACGCGGGTTCAACTCCCGCCAGCTCCACCAATCTATAGAAAAAGGCGATAACTCATTGAGTTAACGCCTTTTTTTTATCTGTAATTTTGTGTGTAGGCTGTTGGTACTAAAAGTAGGTACTAAACATTCGTCACTTAACCCTCGAAAAATCAGGTATTTGGCAGTTCAGATATCAAGTGCCTACAGGCCGATCTCTTTGAATATCTCACCCAAATTTTTTACTAATGCATTAGCGGCTGATTGCACTTTTCGCTCAGAGATACCCGTGGCAGCGACAATGGCTTGAGTGTTTGGAGATTCTAATCGCGTCATTGCGGCTAGAACTAATAATTCATATTTCTTGGTTTCCTCGCACATTTATGCGGATTTAGGTTTGTTTTACTACTCGAGGGGAAATATGACCACCTTGCAAGACAGGAAACATGAAGACTATTAACACCGCGCCCTTTACATAGACTGCTTATTCGGTCAGCCTGAGAGATCAAAAGCTCTGTAATATATTGAGTAGGCGATTTTCCTTGGCGCAACAAAGACTACTCGTATGAGGCTAGGTACCAGAGCCACAATTACTGCAAGTCGATTTGGGAAGCCGCCATTGTGCAGGGTTTATAGCTTTGTAGATTATGGGCGAATGACAGGCCTTGCACCTTAAAGTCACAACATACAGGCCAAGATAAGCTCCATATACGATGGCTATCCAATAGCTTGGAGAGATTTCTTGAAGCCCATCACTAAAGCTTGCGCCACTATCGGCAGCAATATGAACTATCACTACTGCAAGCAATATTGCTAATCGAGCATAAAACCCTAGCTCTGTTTTAGTCATCATTTCCCCCTGAAGCTAATAAAGTAAAAAGCCGCTGACGAGCACGGCAATAGGAACAATCCATTACGGCAAGGCTAACGAACCGAAACGTTCACAAATTAGAATTTGGTGCTCATTACTGCACAACTTCTATCGCACTTCGAGTCACTTTAAAAATGTTTGGCGTGAGTGAATATGGCTGCTCACTGAAGCTTTGTTGTGCTTTATCGGAAGCAAACGCTTTAAACCCAGCAGAATTGTCACCTGACCACATAATAAGAAAGTCTCGGTTTGGAAATGCAGCAAAGAATGGTTCTCCCAACTTTTCGATAACAAACGCTCTAAACTCAGGAATAAGAATGCGGGCCGCATCATAGCCATCCATAGCTTGAATGGCGATAAACTTTTCCTGTTCGAGAAACATCTGCATTGGTATTTTGTGGCTTGATTCATCAAGGTTAGATAAGGCGATGTCAGATAGCTCTGCCAGTGTGACATTCCATAATTTCAGATCTTCAGTTGTGATATACCGGTAAGTGTTTTCCTGATCTAAAACAAAGGCGATGATCACGTACTCGTCTAATTTACGATGCGCAAGTTCAACTCGGTCCAAATACTCAACAGGCGAAAACTGGGGCCTAACCTGTGACTTAGCCTCACGCCAACTGAGCAATTCTGACTTATCTGAGAGTGTTAGTTCAGGTAACAGCTGATCGAAGTGCTCACCTAACATCCCGTCAAGCTCAGTGGTCGTGGTCTTACTTTGCAAATAAAGGTTGTATAAATTCTGCAGTCCCAGTTCAATTTTACCTAACTTGATAATTTCAACTTCATCTGGCTTTTCGAAATCATATTGATCGTATTTATGCTGCACATACTCAAAAACGTATCGTTGAAATGAAGCCTTATCCATTTGCTCAGCAAATACCACATGACTAAGTAAAAGAGCCGATAAACCAATAACCTGTAAAATATTTTTAATCATCCATGAACCTTAGATAGGGAGTCCGTCCAACATTAAAATTGATGACGCCAGCACTGCCTCGACATTAATAAAATAACTTTCAGCATCTAGATTCATCATGGGCCTTTTTATACGCCATCAACACGACAAAGAATGTTTAACCTTTTAGCCAAGCTAACTACCTTTTTCACTTCACGCTCTTTATTGTCAAAGTGCCCCGCTTTAGACAGCCACTCTAATTTATGCCCATTGTTTAACATAAATGTTAAGCGGTGCCTTTTCGCGCCAAATAATTTTCGGATGCCATAAAGAGACGCTAACACGATGGCACCAAGAGGAGCTGTTTGCCCCGCAGCCAAGCTATCGCCATACAAATACAGCATCAAAAAGAGCAATAAAAGGATGCATACCACCACAACTCCAGTGACGACCGTGAGTAACGAATACTCTGCTTTGTATTTTATGGTGCTGCAATCTGCTATAGGAAAGCTCTCAAACTCAAATCCTGATTTTGATGCAAACTTCTTCTTTAAGTAAATAATGCGTTTAGTCGTTACGCCAGCAACCCGGTTAAAGTGATATCGATACTCGTCCGGTGAAACAAGCTCACTTACCGCCACCTCATTTTCAACCATCGCTTTTACATTCCTTGTATTTAGAGGGGCCAAGTTGCTAAGCTGCAGCTTACTTAGCGTCCCTAATGATCTCAAACTAACTGGCGACCCTTACTACCTTTGTACCCGCGATATAGTCATGCAAACAGCGTGAAGGCTTGCCGAATATCCAGCACAAATTAATAAGATTAAGCAGCCCCCAACCTAGAGAGCCTTGAGGCTTGCTCTGCCATAGCGACTTCCATTACCTCTTCCATGCTTTCTCCTAGTTCGGGCTAGGCCCGTTGAATACGGATGCACTTAATATTAATGATGCTCGCTGATTTAAGGCCAAATTTCATTTTCTTCTTTCAGTTAACGCCTTTAACAACAATCGTTTAATAACGCAGCTGATAAAGGCGAACTTGAATCAGCCAGCACACTCAATGACGTGCGCAAGTACGGCTAATACTTCCAGTCGTTTGCATTGGTCTCGGGAGCCCGGCACATGGAAGCCCCCATTTCAGATCTCACACCCGAGAAACACTCAAAAATATCCTGATTCATCGCCCACTTCTCTTTGCATTGCGCGACAAAATTATCTTCTAGGGTGCCGTCCTTGTAATCCTTATACATGGCAATAACCGAAGGATTCTTTTCAGGGGTTGAATAGTCCAATACCGAAGTATTCCAATCATCAATCACCTTATTCAATCGAACGCCAGCTTCCGCACATGTTTCATCAACATTGGCATTCGCTAGGCTTGAAACCAACAGCCCCAAAGATAAAACTAACGTTTTTTTAACCATTTTATTTCCTATTTTGAATGTTACATTGGGTTATGACGCATACGCGCCTTACTAACGAGTGACTAAAAGCAACTCAAAAACATTGCTAGTGTTGCTACTTGGCCCATCACACTCGGATAGACTATTTAGCCCCGCAAACAAAGCCATAATCGCGTTTATATTACGCAACCACCGCAGTAACCATGGTTTTAGACGGTGTAGCTGCCAATTTTCTTACCATTATTGATTTGCTTTTGCATGACGATATAGACGAATAATTACAGGGTCTTGTGCATCCATAAACATCAAAGCTCTGCCGTATAAAGCTTGCATGCCAAAGTCATCGAAAATGTTATTCCCCAATGGCGTGATTAAAACCTCATCCGTCACGAGCCCATCTAGGTGTAACTGTCGAATTTCATCCATGTGCTTTGCTGTGAAACCTGTCATCACAACATTAACCGCGGGATGGTTATATTGCAGCACAATATTCCCATCTTTCATCGCAATCGGCTTCATATCAGGGTGATAATTGTAAATATCCGACAGCACCTTTAATGCATAGTCGTAAGCAGCTGTATCAGATAACCTATCGGGCAACAGCACCAGCGTACCATTGCTAAACTGCACCACATCCTTTTGATCATTGGTATAAAACACCAGTTGCTTTAATATCACTGCGGCCTCAGCAGTAAAGTTTGGTCTCCAGTCTGGTACAGGCGGGAAAACTTTATTTGAAGCATGCAATGGAAAAACTCCTATAAAAAGGGCAAAAAATATAATGAAGCGATCAAACATATATTCGTAACCTTGTATTCACGTCGCCGAAGCAACTTACGAAGTGCGATACTCAATCCAGCCACAAGCCAGAGCCAATTCCAACCTCATAACAAAAGAGTTGATTTTTTAATGGATAAATAGCAATTGGCCCCTACTACAATGACAAAAGCGACAAAGGCAAAGTTAAGCGAGCTAGCCTAACCCTTTAGACAACGGCGCTTTCCTCTGATGAACTGACTTTGTTAGCTTTTCTGCCCAGAAAATAGAAAATCAAACCTAACCCGAAAGAAACAGCCATCACCATAAAGCCAGTGGTATAGTCACTAAAAATATCAAGACCACTGGTATCAACCACAGCTGCTAATTCATCGGAGTGGCTAAAAGAAAACATACTAATAGCAACCATCGCATTCAGCGCCACGGCAACTAAAAATGTTATTCCTGTTGCCTTCTTCAAACTCCCACCTCGGTAAAGAGCCAAGCCAATCCCATGAAAGATAAGTAGCGGAATGCAAATTACTCCGATTAATAAAAATTTATTAACGCCATCACCTGGAAATTTAAAAAAGGATAGAAACCCTAACATGTAAACAAAAAAACCCGATACGATGAAAAATAGAATACCTAGAACATTACGCATTGCTTGATAAATCCTCTTTTGCGCCAGAAAAGTACTCATTTGCCTTCGGCCTAAAAAGGAAAAAAGCAACAATGACAAATATAATGATACTTGGGACCAACATCGTTTTTGCTGGTGAGGTTATTAACCCTGTCAACAGAGATATCACACTCCAGCCAACATACGCCGTGCGGCCAATCCGTTTAGCCTTTAGCATTAACACGCCAGCTGCAATGGTTATGATCAAACCGATAACCATCATGGCATATTGTACTGCGAGGGGAAGTACGCTTAATTCCATCAGCTTAACTGATTCTGGATTATCGTAGAGCAGTGAACCTGAAACTACCGATATCAGGCCAGTAATAATAAAAAACCAACTAATAATAGTGATAGACAGAGGGCGAATTTTCATTTTTACTCCTTATAACTTGCGTGATGAACAGTCACTGCTGTTATCACAAGTAATTTACTTTGTAATTAATTTGAATAAAGTCGTTTGGGAAAGCTGTTGCTCTGGCGTCCACCAGCGTTAATGGTTGGGTAATTTTGCCAAAAAGTGGCACCCCATCCCCCAATAAAATTGGCGCTTTAGTGATTGTTATTTCATCGATAAGCTTAAGATTAAGAAATGATGTGATGGTAGCGCCGCCATCAATATAAGCGTGCTTGAATCCTTTACATTCTAACCTCTTGATCAGCTCAGTTACTTCGCCAGAAAACATCTCCACCCTGCCCTTTAAATTCTCCGGGACCACGTTTATCGTATTACTCAAAACAACAACATGGGTATCACTATAAGGCCATTGCTCAGCAGACAAATTCATACTAGAAATTGTCTCCATGCACTTACGTCCCATGATCATGCAATCAACAGAGGCCATAAAAACGGCAAAACCCATATCGGGATTTTTTTCCATATTCGCAGCTGGGTTGCCAGCAGTATGAAGCCAATCAACTGCGCCTTCGGTAGTAGCAATGTAGCCATCGACGCTAGTGGCAATAAAAACAGAACATTTCATTTTTAGTTCCTAAATATACTATTTATGCGCTCTCCCCTCACTTACACATAAACATACGACATACCATGGTATTGGCTGCTAGGCCGAACCGTTAGCCCTTTATTAATCAAAGGCAACTTCCCCTGCATATAACTTAAAACCGAGAGTCGTTCTCACAAGGAATACCATCATGGTCACCATCCATTTTCGTATTCGGACAGTGTTTAGTAAAAAATACAGCCTCTGCCCGAGAAGTCATTTGGCTACAGTGTTGGCGACCGTCGCACTCAAACTCTTCGTCATTCAAGATGTAGGTACCTGCAACCACCTCCTCCTTAATATTTAACATGTCGATATCAGCACTTGTTAACGTCTGTGCGTTCTGATCAGCGTATATTTGCCAACCAGCTAGCCCTACCAACGCCAAAATAAGAATTTTTTTCATTTACATTTCTCTACAAGATAATTCATCGTGGGAGCGGGCCCTTGTCGGGTCACTCCAACGCAAATCCGGACGCTCAGAACAACCGCCCCGGCTTCTCTGTTACATATTGACTCGTGCAGACTTGAACGTGACCGATAGTAAAGCAGGCTACCTTCACTTGACTCACTAACGCCTTGCTCACTGCAAAATTTAGCGTGCAGCGAGTAGTTCTTCTCGCGCAAAGTTATTGGTTAACTACTTGCACTTGAATTCTGGAATAACCCCCGTACGCCACCGTAAGAACGTGCATTTAACTACTATTTTTTCAGCTACTTAAAAACCAGCGATAACAATCAAACGATAGAAAGCACAAAGCGAGCGTTTATTTACTGCGAAAAGTATCGCAAGTTAAATGAAATAGACAGATTTCCCGCATTGTATATCAAATTAATATAAAACCAAGGCAACCTCGATTAGGGTTTGTGAACAACATCGCGCACTATTAAGCAAAACGTTAGGCACATCACTCACTGTCGCAACAACCACTATATCGGCTAACGGTCAGTTACAAAAAGGGTCGGTGTTACGTTCTGTGATTGAGGAAGAGCATTTAGGCGCCTATGGTGGGTAGCAGACCAAATGGGTCACAACGGACCGGAGATACCGTTTCGTCATGATGGCAACGACATTAAAGAGCATGACAAAAAGAGCGGGCGCGGGTTTAGTTATCAAATAGATCTCAAGACTTAAACTAATTCCACAAGACATTAATTTAAGTGTACTAGCTCAGACTTGATCTGACAGTTACCCATTTTTAATGGTGCCGTTGTCAGCTTAGATTTGAGCTAAATTCTTTTCTGCCCAAATCTTTTTACCATCAAGTAATGTTTCTAGTGGCGTTCTGCCACAGCATACTTTGCCCCAAAGTTTGTTAGGGGCTCTTTATGAAACAATATAGTCGCCAACGTATTATGCGTTGGCGACTGTTCAATAAGATGTTACGCCATCTATTTTTGCGTCGAGAATCTTGCTTGATAAGGGGTTAATTCATTCCCTTCCATTGTTAAGGAAGCATAGAGATTAGGTCTACGACCTCTGATCCAGCGCCTGCCTGTACACATATTTAGATCATTCGCATTGAGATCGGCAATAACCATATCATTATCGACGCAGTCAGTTTCAGCGATAATTTCGCCATAGGGATTGAGCACCATCGCATTCCCCGTTCTAACTTCATCCATATCAACACCAACACCGTTACTAAAGATCAGGAACATGCCATTGTCATGGGCACGCGCGGGTAGCCAACGCATTAACCACTTTCTTCCTTTAGAACCTTGCATTTCAGAACGAATCGACTCTGGATCTTGTTTACGATTATGCCAAAGCTTGGGATCAATCAACCCCATCGCATTAGGGCTGCGAGAATTCGTGCCACCTGTTTGATGAGGCGCAACTAGGATATCAGCGCCTTTTAACGCTGTTATTCGAACATTCTCGACCAAATTATTATCCCAACAAATCAGGATTCCTACACGGCATCCATGTGGCGTATCAAATACAGTGTATTCATTGCCACTTCTCATGTGTTCGCTGACAAACGTATGGAGCTTTCTGTGTTTGGCTATCTGACCATCAGGCATTGCCATTACATAAGAATTGTAAAGATCTCCGTTCTTGTCCTTTTCAATTAATCCTGCGCCGATGCTGAGTTGATATTTTTCAGACATTTCTAGCAAGCGTTGAGAAGTTTCTCCTTGCGGGATGAACTCTGACAAATCATCGACCTCTGACTTTTGCAGTGTTGAAACATGCCAGTAGCCAGTAACACACATTTCCGGGAAGACAATGATTTTTACTCCTTCTTTAGCAGCCTTTTCTGCATAACTTTGAATGATCGATAAGTTGTAATTTTTATCGTTCGCATGGTGGTTAAATTGAACAGTGGCAACACGGATATCTTTCATTATCGTTCCTCTTTTTCAGTGAATATCTGTCATTTTAAAAAACTGATTCGATTCCGTATAATGAATAAACTTCCAATTAACAATGAGCGCATGGAATGGATTTAGGTGATTTACGCACATTCTGTCAATTAGCGGAAGATGGTAATTATCGAGTAGCGTCAGAGCACTTACACATTACTCAGTCAGCTTTAACCAAGAAAATTCAACGCTTTGAGGCTTATTGTGGCGTAGTTTTATTTGAGAGAGGAAGACAAGGGGCCAGTTTGACGGCGGCAGGAATTGCTCTTTTACCTGAAGCGCAGCGAATAGTTTCAAGTTTTGAATCTTATAAATGTCTAACCCAACGAGTTGCCAAGGGCATTGCAGGAAACCTCAATATAGGTTTTGGTATATCTTCCTACCACCTTGCACCAGATTACATAGCTAAATTTAAAAAACACTACCCAGAAATCCACATTACGCTCAACGATATACCATCTCAAAAGCAGTCAGAATCCTTACTTCTAGGGGAGCTTCACCTCAGTTTTAGTCGACTACCAGCTGTAGCTCCACTGAAGGGCGTGAAACTCAGTACAGATCACCTAGTGCTTGCGACGCATAGAAGCCAAATCATAGACAAAAAAAAATTGTGGTTTTCGTTAGATTCAATCGATTATTTAAAGCTTAATCCTGAACGAGGCATGGGCCTAAGCCAACAAATAAACATGCTATTAGAAGAGCATGGAAAAAAACTGAATGTAGTTCAAGAGGCTGATGATATTCAAACATTGTTGGCACTAGTCTCTGCAAATTTGGGATTCACTATTGTTCCTGCAAGTGTAAAGCATATTGCAAATGAGCATGTCGCTTTTTGGGAACTTTCAGGGGAAAGCAGCTCATGGGATGTAGGCCTAATTTGGAATGACCAGTTAGAGAGCTTTGCAAAAGATAATTTCATTCAATTTGTGGAGAAGATGCAAATTGAACGTCGTTGATTCTATGGGTGTGCTGTAACTCATTTTGGGTCCAAAAGTGAGTTGTATTGAGAGTAAATTGTAAGAGCGAATCCTACTAGATAAACTGAATCATCGGAACGCTTGTAAATTGGTACACCTGTACTGGACAGCACAATAGGACCAAGCTCCCCTCAAATAGCACGTTAGTAGCACGAGCTTTTATAGAATGGTAAAAAACACATTTAAAATAACAACTTAAGATTTCATGGGCGCGGGTTCAATTCTGCTGATGTTACAAAAACGTGTATTCCCTTTTGATATATCGATGGTTCTCAGCTCACCGGCCCAAGTGAATAAATCAACAGAAAGCAGACGATGAATTGAACATAGGTACGCGAAATCGTAAGGGGGTAATTGAAACTCAATATACATCGCAGCGAGTGTCGTTAAGTCACGCTCCGCTGCTTCTAACACCACTTCATCGGTAATATTGAGCTTATTAACCAACACGTTACTGTTGTCATAAGTATAAGGTTCTTGCGTTGTGCCATATTTATCTATCATTGAGAGCGGCCAACGAACTGACATTCGAGTATTTTTCAATCAGCATTTGCCGCTGCTGCTCCCTATTAAGTGACGGGTCTAAATCACTGGCCACGTCATGTCCCTCTAAGCGCGTACTTTCTCTGAAGTTATTCATTTTAACTTTCTCAAAATACGCATGCTTCTCTTCGTAAGTCGAAATCAAAGAGCGATGAGGCATGACGAGATCGATAGCATTTAGCTGGGATTGAATGGCTTGGCCAGATTCAAACACACCCCAACTATTGATAGTAAAACGAAACGTTCGCCCTTGGCGCTCTCTTTGGATATCCAACCCTAAATTTTCTACTAATGAATGAACAACAGATTGTACTTTTCGCTCAGAGATGCCCGTAGCCGCAACAATGGCTTGAGTGTTGGGTGATTCTAATCGCGTCATTGCAGCTAGCACTAATAATTCGTATTTCATGGTTTCCTCGCACATTTATGCGGATGTAGCACCAGTTTACTACTCGAAGGGGGGGATGGCCAACCCATGCACCGCTGTTAAGCCGCATCAATACATGAAAAAGCAAGACAAGGTATCAACCACCGGCGAACACCGCGATGTTGACCCGTTCAAACCTGCAGGGATTGATGCCATCCTATCGGCATGTCGTAACCAAGCCGAGCGTAACCTGATTCAATTTGCCTTCTTCAGTGGCTTAAGGTCATCAGAGCTGGCCGGATTAAAATGGCGAGACATAAACCTGTTAAGCAGAGAAGTCAGAATTAAAGAAGCCCAAATGTAATAAATCGTATTCCGAGCCCCAGCGAATAAAGAGTCCATCACCAAAGGGGGAAGGCCCCAAAACATCATCTGGAATTCGTAACATTGAGTTATTGCCAGAGGCCATTGAAGCACTAACAAGCCAACAGGCCATCACCGAAGCCAAAAGCGAGTTTGTGTTTGAACAGCCCAAGCAAGGCAAACCACTGACCGGTGCGGATCAAATAAGAAAGAACATTTGGGTGCAGGTGCTCGAGCGTTCAAACGTGCGCTATCGTCACCCTTACCAAACAAGGCACACCTTCGCCACCATGCTGATCAGCCGCGGCGCGAACCTATGGTGGGTTGCTGACCAAATGGGCCACAACGGACCTGAAATGCTGTTCCGGCATTATGGTAATTACATCAAAGAGCACGATAAAAAGAGCGGGCGCGGGTTCAGCTCTTAAATAGACATCTAGGCTTAAACTAAATCACTCCACTAAATTCTTAACATATAGCATTGATGAATAATCAGAAAAAACGTCATCAATTAATTGTACTAGCTCAGACTTGATCTGACAGTTACCCATTTTTAATGGTGCCGTTGTCAGCTTAGATTTGAGCTAAATTCTTTTCTGCACAAATCTTTTTACCATCAAGTAATGTTTCTAGTGGCGTTCTGCCACAACATACTTTGCCCTGATGTGTGCGTTCATTATTGTAATAATTCATCCACTCGTCCAGATCCTTTTGCAGCTCTTTGAATACAACGCATAGTAAAAATGCCACGCGTTGCAAATCACTCTTAAACAGTTTGCCTAAGAAAACTGAAATTCCCCACCATGCTCTTCCATTATAAATGAAAGGTCTTGTGCAGCATTTTGGAATATTTCTTGGATGATTCCTTGGATCCCATACCACTGCTGAGACAACTGATAATCAGAATATATTGTGTCATCAGAAAAATCGACGCCAGCTAAGTGAGCAACTTTGGCTAAACCAAAGACTAAATCAAAAGTAATCGGCTCACCTAAACGATGTGCTAACCTGTTTCTAATACGATTCATTTCGATCAAAAAATCAGCCATTGATTGCCAAATTAAACCGCGATTTAGCGCTAAATTAACCTTATTAGGAAAACTAATGTTAAATGGGTTTATCTTCTCACTATCGTCAAGCTTCAACTCTATTAATTGAACTAATACTGACTCAAGCAATAAATGACCTGCTAGATATGCACCCAACTCAGCGTTGTTGAATAATTCGAGAATGTGCTCAAGATCTGGTGTTTCTCTATCTTCCCAAATGTTATCTATCATATAAGCCCACTTACTATTGGATTAGGCTAGCGCCGCATAAAGCGGACTAAAACAGTGGGTTAAAATGTGTAGCGAAGCGAAACGTAACCAACTGTTTTTTAATATTAAATACCTTTTTAGCTGTCATTTTTTAATTTATGTTGTTTGATAACTTCCACTACCGAATCTGATAATTCACTGGTAACTAGTGATATTAATTCAGATACATTCTCAATATAACTAGCGGATAGATTAACTTGCCCCGTAGAAATTGTTATGCCTTCTACACCTTCTATCACGTCATTACTCTGTAGCTTCCCACCGTTATGCGCCCAAGCATTTCTGATATGTCTAACTTCACCATTTAGTCGTTCAACAGCAGGAGCAAAGCTTTCAGACTCTGACTCTAAACACCCCAGACGTTTAAAGCTATTTAGAATATGTATAAACTGACTAACACATTCCCCTTTTTTCTTCTTAGGTAACTCTGGTTTTCGACCTAGCATAGAAGCAACATGTGAATAATAATTTGTAAATTCACATTCATATAAGGCCCACATACTTATCAGCATTGATTGTCTTTGATACATAGGCATGACATCTGTGAAGATTTCCCTAATGTTATAACCATGCTCTGTAACAGCACCAATTCTTTCAACTGGGTACTCAATTAGTTCTCCAGGGTCATCAGCATAAGATTGGTGCCACCCTTCATGCCAATCTGTTTCAATATGGTCGTCTATGTTGAATATAAAATCCGATATTTGCTTTTCCTGCTGCTCATGAAAAGCTTGTAACAATTCTAATTCTTCTGATACAAACCTTGTTGGTATTTGGAAAAACACTTATTACTCCTAATAAACGAGGATACCACTGACAGCTAACGTTTATCTTCACCGGCGAAAAAACGCGCAGCGGTTTTGAGTCCTTGCCCGGCTGGGCGTAGCCCAGGACTTATAGGGCACATGGTGCAAGAATTTGTTATGAGCCTTCATATGCTTCTTTGTAGCTATACCCCAGACTTACTAAAAGATCTTCAAAGAACCCCATATCCTGAACTTCATGTACACTCTCAGTTGCGATACATAGGATCATTCTGACTTTTGTCATATCAGAATTATCAGTAAGCCTCGGACCTCCATTAAGATCAACCCATGACCATAGCTCTTGCTTAATCACATCAAACTTCTGAGGCACGCCGTCATTCCAATATGTCTTCGACAATGAAAAGGCTTTTTGTGCAACTTCGATATCAGGTATACCAAGCTTTTCGATCCAAGAAATCATATGCTTCGCGTATTCATTTTCATTCATATGCCTGAACCTTTCCTAGCTCATAACAGCTTATTAGATCCCAAAGTGGGGTGATAAAATACCCCAAAACGGCGTCTAAAACATACCCTCAATATTTACACTATTTTTATCCAAGGTAAACAGTAACTTATCGGTTTATCTCAGCATCCCGGTTGTATTCAGACAAAACTGTGACTAAGAATATATGCGGTTGGGGCAAGTGCTAACTCATTCTGTTCAAGGTGAGTAGTGTCGAGGGTAAATTGTAAGATTGGAGCACACTCGATACACTGAACTTCAGATCGCTTATGAATTGGTACATCTGTACTTAGCCACACAATAGAGCCAAGCTCCCCCAAATAGCACGTTAGTAGCACGAACTTTCAGATGATTGCAAAAACCAATTTAAAAACAAACAGTTAAAATTTTATCGATGCGGGTTCAACTCCCGCGTCGCAACACCCCAACCACCGCGTTTTTACTCGCTTTGCAAACGTCGCGATGCCAACAAACCAACACCTTCATAAAAATGTCAAATTTAGCACTTATTCTGTCTTGTAATTCGCCAGTTAAAACGGCAACCTCAATATCACATTTACAATCTCACTTTATAGCGCGTTGCCACGGTGTGCTCACTAACTGCCCGCGTTATAACTAGCAAGCTTACTACCATAAAAGGTTTTAAATAATGCGTATTATCAAACCATTAGCTTTAGCTATGGCTCTGTCAATGAGTGCGGCGGCGCAGGCTGATGTTACTTTAACCGTACCTGAAAATGTTAACTTATTAGTGGCTAATGGCGAAAAGGTGGAGCTGTCGAGCGGCCTATTTTCAAGTAACAACACGCTGGTGTTGCCTAATGGCGAAAACCAAATTGTGTTTCGCTATGAGGCCGCTTTCAATAAAGCAGGGGAAGAAATCAGCGCGGTAAGTGACACCATTATTGCTAAGTTCACAGCCAGTGATAGCCAGGCGTCATTTGTACTGCCTGATTATAAAAGCTATCGCAGCGCCGAGAAGAACATCAGCAACCTTAAGTGGCAGCTAGTTGACCAGTCAGGTAACACTATTGCCAAGGTTGAAGATAAGCTGACCAAAGAAGGCATGCAACTGGGTCGCGACTATGTTGATGAGGCCAAAGACTACAACCAAGCAGGCGGTAAAGCAGCTATCGTTCTCGCGGGTGGCGCAGGTGCCAGCACGGCTATCGCGCTACAGAAGACCGCAACAACAAACGCTCAGTCAAGTGCTGGCGCTAATACAGCCAAGCAAGTTGATAGCGGAACAGCTGAAGAGATGCTGCATTTTTGGTACAACCGCGCAGACAAAGCAACGCAACAACGCTTTAAAGACTTTATAAACCAGTAAGTCCCCAACCCTAAAACCGGTTAGCAAGCGCTGCGCTTTGCTAACCGACTACCTGCCCTTGTCCTTAAACTGTTAACACACTCTTGATTACTCCTTAAATAATCCTACCAAGGATGATCAGCAAAGTATTGTTCAAGGTGATCAATCAAGGCGCGCACTGCGGGCGACAGATGTTTACGTGACGAGTACAGGGCGTAAATCTTCATTTCATTGGGTTGCCATTGCGGCAGTACGTGGCAAAGTTCGCCAGATTTAATGTACTTATTGGCTAAATAAGTGGGCTGCAACGACACCCCCGCCCCGCTAATGCTGGCATAGAGTAAGGTTGTGGCTTCATTCGCGGTTAAGTGACAAGACACTTCAACGGCCTCAAACTGGTCGTCTTTGGCTAAATGCCACACGCTCCAAGCAAAGTTTTTATAGCCTAAGCAGCGGTGCGCGGTTAGATCTTGCGGCTGCATGATTGGCGCGGCTTGCGCTAAGTAATCAGGGGCGGCAACCAATACCGATTCACACACGCCAATGGGTTTGCCGATAAGTGCATCTGACGGTGAGGCGGTAACACGAATGGCAAGATCAATTTGTTGCTCGGTCATGTCTTTTACCGTGTCTTGCACATCCAGGTCGATAAATATTTGCGGGTGTTGGTCTTGAAATGCTTTTATTGCTGGCGCCAGTAAAGACAAGCCTAACGACACACTGGTGGCTATTTTTACTCGTCCGGTTAAGGCAAGCGGATCGGCGCCATATAACGCGAGTTTTTCCCCTTGCTCTAACCAGGTTTCTATCTCTTTTAAGCAGGTTTCACCGGCGCTGGTTAAGGTCACTTTGCGGGTGGTGCGGTGCAATAAGCGCGTTTGCAACCAAGCTTCCATGCCGTCTACATAGCGGGTAACCATGCTTCGTGACATATCCAGCCGGTCGGCTGCGGCGGTAAAACTGCCGCAATGCACTACATCAATAAACACTTTTGCTGCCGTTAATCTGTCCATCACTTGCTCACAATATGAAACAATGATGTTCAGTATTGTCTATTTTTCTGAGCGGATCAAATCTCTACTATACATCTCGAAGACAACAAACGCTCAATAAGACATTTTGGAGATAGATATGAAAAAGTTAGCCCTATTAACAGCAGCCACTCTACTTAGCCACTCAGCATTCGCAGAAGTTGCTAAACCACTTACCCTAAAAGTTTACAACGCAGATGAAAGTAGCTTTCATGTTAACTCAACGCTGGTTTACGGCGAAAACGAAGCCTTAGTGGTTGATACGGGTTTTTCTAAAGCCGACGCGCTGCGCATTGCGGCCAATGTTCTAGACTCAGGCAAAACCTTAAAAACTATTTTTATTAGCCAAGCGGATCCAGATTATTACTTTGGCGCAGAAGTACTGCATAAGATGTTTCCTGATGCAGCCATCATCACCACGCCAGCGGTACGCGCGGTAATAGAACAAAAGATGAAGGGTAAGCTTGCGTTTTGGGCACCCAAAATGGGCGCTAATGCGCCGGTTAATCCGATCATTCCAACCGCTTACACTGCTAGCACGATTACCATTGATGGGGTTGAAATTGATATTAAAGGTGCACAAGGCAAGTTAGCTCACCGCCCTTACTTATGGATCCCTGCGAATAAGGCTATTTTGGGTAATGTGGCTGTTTATGGCAACTTACACCTGTGGATGGCGGATGCACAATCAGATGAAGAGCAACAGGCATGGTCAAAGCAGTTAAAAGAAATGCAGTCACTTAAGCCTGAAGTAGTGATCCCCGGCCATATGAAAAAAGGCACGGCGCTGGATCTATCAAATGTACAGTATTCTTTGTCTTACTTAGCAACGTTTGCCAGCGAAAAAAACCAAGCTAAAAACAGTGCTGAGCTAATTAACGCCATGAGCCAAGCTTACCCACAAGCAGCAATGCCGTTAGCTCTTGAGATTGGTGCAAAAGTGCATACCGGTGAAATGGCTTGGTAATACTGGGGGTTGGCCTAACAAAGTTGATTTCTCAGCCTTACTAAGTTTTAGCCACTGAAAATAAAACAGGCCGCTGAGCGGCCTGTTGAAAACAATTTACTATTTAGTAGCAGCGCTATTACATGGCTGCTTTTTTCGCTTCTGCAATCCAGCCATCAAAGGTGGCTTTGTTTGCTGCAATCCAGCCATTAGCGTGTGCTTCAATGTCTGCTGAGCTATTTTTACCTTGGCTCATCATCATGTTTTGCGCACTGACCGCGTTAATGTCCAACTTCATAATTTCAAATAATTTAGCCGCGGCTGGGTTTTTCTCAGTAAACTCTTTATTAGCAACAATGCGCATTGAGTTCATTTCAAAGCCGTAGTTTTTACCATTTGGCAGCGTGGTATCAATGTCTTTACGCTCACCCGGCAATGCTGAGAATGGCACTTCTAACCAAACAACATCTTTACCCGGTACTAATACACCACTTACCCAGTAAGGTGTCCACGTGTAATACAAAATTGGGTCACCTTTTTTGTAACGTGAAATGGTGTCGGCAATAATAGCGGCATAGTTACCTTGGTTATGGGTCACCGTGTCACGTAATTTGTAAGCGGTTAAATGCTCTTCAACCACTAACTCACAACCCCAGCCTGGGTTACAGCCGGTTAGATCGGCCTTGCCGTCACCGTTGGCATCAAATAGTTTGGCAATTTTCGGGTCGGTTAATTGGCTAACATTGGTAATGCCATATTTTTCAGCGGTTTTTTTATCGATTAAGTAACCTTGTGCAGCACCACTGATGTATTCGCCAGTGCGAGAGAAGCTTTCATCGCCGCCCGACATGGTGTATTTATCTGCGTGCAGTGGAAACCAACCTACCGCAAGGAAAGTTGCGTCACCTTTGGCTATTGAGGTGTAGCCAACGTTGTAGTCCACTTCTTTTGTTTCTTTAACGTCATAACCCAGTGCTTCTAACGCTTTGTTAACGATCAAAGTTTGGAAGGTTTCTTCGGCCACGGTTGATTGCACGGGTTGCACTGTCACCCCTTCACCAGGTAAAGATTCAGCCAATGCTGCACCACTTAATGTGGCACTGGTTAGTAGGCTTACAGCCATGGTTTTAGCCCATGAATAACTCATTTTGACTCTCCTGTTTGATTAACTGATTTTTTCGGTTTAGAAACAACATTTAACACTAGTGCTACAGGTCCACTGTGAAACCAACGCGCTTTGTTATCGCGCGATTTAGCACCAATCGATTGGGTGATCCGGTCAAGTAGAATAGCTAAGATAACAATACCTAGCCCACCTACAGCCGCTAAGCCCATATCAAGACGACCAATACCACGTAGTACCATTTGACCAAGGCCACCTACCGCGATCATCGAGGCAATCACTACCATAGACAAAGACAGCATTAAGGTTTGGTTAACGCCCGCCATAATGGTTGGCATCGCCAGTGGTAATTGAATACGATAGAGCATTTGTTTTGAGTTTGCGCCAAATGAATGGCCTGCTTCTATTAGCTCTTCTGGCACTTGATGTATGCCGAGAATGGTTAAGCGCACTACCGGCGGCAGGGCAAAGATGATGGTGACCACTACGCCGGGCACATTACCAATACCAAATAGCATGACAATGGGCACCAAGTAGACGAAGGCCGGTGTGGTTTGCATGGCATCTAACACTGGCCGGACAAATTGGGCGGCGGTTTTACTGCGTGCCAGCCAAATGCCAAGGGGCAAGCCGATCACTAAACAAAAGAACACCGATGTCATGACCAACGATAAGGTGGTCATGGCCTCAGGCCAAGCGCCAATCAAGCCAATAATAAGCAATGAAAACAGTGCTGCTACGCCTAATCGAATGCCAGCGAACTGCCATGCAAATAGAAACAAGATCAGCAACATGAAGGGTGCGGGAGTAGAAACCAAGGTGGTTTCAAAGGTACTTAGAATAAAATCAATCGGTATCCGAATAGCTTGAAATAACGGTCGGCCATGTTCAACTAGCCAGTTAAGCCCGGTTTCAACCCAATTATCAAAAGGAATAATTGCATCTTGAAACGGGTGCAGCCAATCAAATTGGACTGATTCTGTCGGCGCACTGTTTAGCCAATCATTGGCCCCTGATGCGGTGTCAGTGGCCCAAGGGTTAGTGCTCGTCGCATCCGATGCACTACCACCCCAAGGATCAGCACTCGGTACCTCTGTTGGGCTACTGGCCCATGGGTCATTACTCTTCTCTGCTTCAGCCATGACTATTCCCTATCCAAAGTTTGTAATAAACGGGACTTGGTGATGACCCCTAAGTAATTTTTATTTTCGTCAACCACAGGCACCGCGTAAGCAACACTGGCGACAGGGCCAATCAGTTCACCCACGGGTACTTCTGGGTCGAGACATAAGGTATCTTCTAAGATCGCACTCACCAGCGAGCGATGCTCTTTATAAGCCTGCTTCAGAGAATCAAGTGACACTATACCTAGATATTTATTGCTTTTATCAACCACCACACCGTAATCACGATCATGGTCAACCAAATGCTGAATGGCCGATGCTGGGCCGTCATATTCTGATTTGTTAAACACCGCTGCAGGTTTTTTACGCACAATGTCTTTTGCGGAAAATACCGTGGCGACATTCACGCCTCTAAAGAAGGAGCTAACATAGTCATTGGCGGGGTTATGTAATATGTCATCGGGGGTGCCTACTTGCACCACCTCGCCATTTTGCATAATGGCGATGCGATCACCAATGCGCATGGCTTCATCCAGATCGTGCGAGATAAATACTATGGTGCGTCTATCGTCATTTTGCAGGCGGATAAGTTCATCTTGCATTTCGGTGCGGATCAGCGGGTCTAACGCCGAGAAAGCTTCGTCCATTAGCAAAATGTCAGGGTCACAAGCCAATGCACGTGCAAGGCCGACTCGCTGCTTCATCCCGCCGGATAATTCATCTGGAAACGAGTCACAGTAGCTGTCTAGCCCTACTCGCTCTAACGCCGACATGGCTTGCTGATGTCGGGTTGGCAGATCAATCCCGGCTAGCTCTAAACCAAATGCGGTGTTTTCAATCACTGTCATGTGTGGCATTAGTGCAAAACTTTGAAACACCATAGAAATGTTATTTCGACGCACTTCTATAAGCTCTTCGGTCGAGATATGCGCGATATCTTTACCATTGAGCAATACACTGCCACGAGTTGGTTCGATGAGACGATTAAGTAAGCGCACTAAGGTGGACTTACCGGAGCCTGAAAGCCCCATAATGACAAAAATTTCGCCTTGGTTAATCGATAAAGATACGTCATGTACCCCTACCGTTAACCCTGTTTGTGCAAATATTTGGTCTTTATCTAAACCTTTATCGATCAGCGGAAACGCTTGATCGGGTTTATCGCCAAATACCTTGTACAGATTTTGCACTTCCAATATGGTCGACATTCATTATTCCTTGAACCATTTATTTAGGCAACTAAACAAATTACCACTAAGATCATTTCGTTTTCTAACTATTTATCAGTTTCGTTTTATCTGATGATATTTAGACTAACGGCAGCTAATACGCCACTTTTAGCCCTTTTAATCATCATAAAGCGGCTTTATTGATTAAACCGCTCTGTCACGGCTATCTTAGCAATTTTATTTTTATTCCCATAAAGCATAGTTAACAAAACAGAAAAATAGAATTATTAGTTAGCTCTCTATTGATACCTTATAGTCCATTGATGATTTCTTGTATGTCCTGCTTTTCCAATAAAGGCGTGAGGGCTGGGTCGTCATTTAGCCCTTCTCGGTAACTTTCTTGGCGACTAATTGCCTGAGACAAGTACTTGATCGCCTCATCAAATTGCTGCATTGCGGTATAAGCACAGGCCAATTGATAAAAGGCATGGCTATTTTCTTTGTCAATGATCAACGCTTGATGACATAAATTGGCGGCCCATTGCGGCTCATCAAGTTCTAGCACCGCATCCGCTTTGTAAGTAAGCGCTTCACAGTCGTTGGGGCGCAGTTTTAGCAGCTCGTCATATATGCGAATTTTGTTCGCCGAAGAAGACTCTTGCTGTGCCCGTAACCAGAGTGATTGGCTTTCTTGGGTTAGCTCTATCTCTTCTCGGTTTTCTTCAATGTGCAGGGTTTTTTGTTGTAGTTGCGCTTCTATGGTTTCAAGGCGTTTTTCATACTCATGGATCAGTTTAGTAATTTCCTCATCTGCCAAGGTATGCACGCGCTCTTTAATTTCACGAATTGACGACCAACCAACAATCACTAATACCGAGGTAGCTGCCGCGATCAAATAGAAAAAATAGGTGACAGTGTCGGTGGCATAAGCCACCGCGCGGTCAACGGACTTATGTTCACGATCCACAATTTGTTGGATCAGCTCATGTTTCGTTGCCGCTTGTTCAACCCTAAGCTGTTTGAGTTCATCAAGCACATAACGTTCAACAAAAGGGTTATAGAGAGGCGCATCAAGCGCCTCGACTACTTGCTGTGCCTGCGCTTCTTTTTCTTTGAGCGCTTGCTGCTCTGCTGGCGTGGCAGCAAACATCGGCCACGCGACAACTAACAGTAAACAGGCAATTAGGATGCGAGGCATATAGCTTGTCCGTGATTATGTACTTCAACCAAGGCCGCATGTAAGCTTTTCACCGCCTCATCATAGTCAGCTTCATTCACCACAAACTTCATGTCTACTTCGCGCTTAGACTGATGCATCGCTAATACACTGATATTACTGTTAGCAATCGCTTGTACTGTTTTAGCTAAGATGCCTGGAATTTGTAAATCACTACCAATCGCCGACACGATGGCAACACGTTGTTGATTCACATCTGCTTCTGGGAACAGCTTCTCAATCGCAGCGCGGATCCGCTTAACGGTTTTCAAGTTAGCTGAAAGATAGTGCGTGATAGTGTTAGCGTTCATATCTTTAGACACTACATGGCCTTTAAAGCGTTTGATGATTTCCATCACATCACGCTCATACTCAAATAGGTTGCCTGCCATGTCTTGATCAAATAGCTCAAGGGCATAAATACTTTTACAGCCTGCAATAATTTCAACGCAAGGTGATTCACTGATGTAGTCACCGGTGATCAAGGTACCAGCATGCTCTGGCTCAAAGGTATTTTTAACGCGCAGTGGAATATCGTTTTGGCGCAACCCTTTGGCGGCTTTAGGGTGAATCGCTTCCATCCCTAAGTTGGCTAGTTGGTCTGCTACGTCGTAATTAGTGCGCCCAATTGGCACGGCGTTTTCTTCACCAACCAATCGCGGATCAGCGCTGCTTAAGTGGAACTCTTTATGAATAACAGCTTCTTTTGCCTGCGTTAGCACAGCAATACGACTAAAGGTCATTTCGCTGTAACCACGATCAAAGGTCGACATTAAACCGGTTTCGCTGTGCGCATAACCCGTTACAATTGGCAGCTCGTTAGTTAAATCAATTTTGCTAAACGCTTGTTGAATGCGCATGTCCAGTGATACGTGCTCTTTCGCGCGCCAGCCGGTTAAATCAACAAAACGAGCATTAACACCATCGCGTTGTAGTAAGGTTGCCATGTTCCAAGCGCTGTGCGCTTCACCAATACTGGCAAGCATTTCGCGTACGGTGGTGAGGTGTGAGTCAAGTTCAAAATGACCATGGGTACAAAGGCTTTGTAAATCAAGCAAGCATTGCTTAGCATCGGTGAGCTTTTCAATAATAAAGCTATTGGCTTTTTCGAGTAACTCGCCTTCACCGAATAATTGTTGATTAATGCTAAGTAATTCTTGCTCTAAAAGCCCAAGTTTTTCACGCCAGCTTAGGTCTTCCATGCTGTTAGCAAACAGCGCAAACACGCCCGGTTGTCCGGTTTTTTTATATTCCAATAACTGGTCAGTAATGCCGCCATAAGCAGATACCACAAAAACACGTTTATATAAGCTGGGTTTACCCGGTTTTAAAATAATATTATTACGCACCGACTCGTAGTCGCTCATCGATGTGCCACCAATTTTTTCTACGGTATGCATCTTCTTTCCTATTTTTTTATGGATAAAGCTTCCATCACAATGGCGAAGGTGAATGGCTCACCTCACTAAGCTTTACAACAAACTAAGGTTGCTACCTTAGTTTGTTGTTTATGATGGAACGGAAGGGGTGCTAGAGGGGCTGATTGGGGAATTAAATTACTTCAGCCTCTAATTCATACGCACCCTCTGCGTTATGCACTTCTTTACCATTAAGAGGTGGATTAAACACACAAGCTAAGTGCATTTCTTCGCTGCAACGTAAAATATGCTTGTCGTGTTTATCTAGGATGTACAGTGTGCCTGGCCCGATGGCATGTTTTTGACCGTCTTCCAAGCTTTCAATTTCACCTGCACCTGAAATACAGTAAACCGATTCAAGATGATTTTGATAATGCATCTGGAAGTCAGCACCTTTATAAATAGTGGTGATATGGAAAGAAAAGCCCATGTTGTCTTGCTTAAGCAACATGCGCGTGCTTTCCCAATTACCATCAGGTGACACGATACGGCGGTTAGATTGATTAGCTTCTGTTAGATTACGAAGGATCATTATTAGTACTCTTTAATTTTCTGTTAGCATCACGGCCATTGGGTCGCTCGCGGTTAAAGTGGCAATATCGCGGGCTGATATTGCAATGCTATCGCCCGCTCTCACTTTCAGTCGTGTCGAACACGACATGACGCGAAGAAACCCTTGGCCACGAATACAAGTTAATTGGTATGAGCCCGGCTGACGGTGGTCAATGGGTAATAACTTCCTTTCACCAGGCTCAACTTGTATCGAATAGGGTTGTGTCATATTCAATCGGCCTTAAGAGGCTTCAAAATAAACCACAGATTCCGGAATATCGTCGGTCTTAGCGCATACTTCTTTGATCGCTGACTCAACAATATCTATCCCTTTCTTCAGGTTGTCATCACTGATAGTCAGTGGGCAGAAGAACTTAACAATGTGGTCGTCTGCACCACTGGTTTCAATAATTACACCTTTGGCAAAGGCAGCCTTGGTGATCTTGCCGGCAATCTCACCGTTTACACAGTTGATGCCTTGGAATAAACCGCGACCTTTAATATTGAAGTTACCGGTGCCGTATTTCTCAACAATGTCAGTTAATCGCTCTGTGATATAACGACCTTTACGCTTAACGTCGTTTGAGAACTTATTGTCAGACCAGTAGTGATCAATGGCTGATTTAGCAGCAACAAAGGCAAGGTTATTACCACGGAAGGTACCGTTGTGTTCACCCGGCTTCCATTGGTCAAGCTCTGGCTTCATTAACACCACAGCCAGTGGTAAACCGTAACCACCTAATGATTTAGACAAGGTAATAATATCTGGTTCAATACCCGCTTCTTCAAAGCTGAAGAAATCACCAGTACGACCACAACCCGCTTGAATATCATCAACGATTAACAAGATGCCATGTTTACGACACACAGTTTGCAGATTACGTAACCATTCAAGACTGGCGGTGTTAATCCCACCCTCACCTTGTACGGTTTCAACAATCACAGCCGCTGGCGAGTTAATACCACTACTTGAATCACTTAGCACTTTGTCTAGGTACTCAGTAGTGTCGATGTTGTCACCTAAGTAACCATCAAATGGCATTCTGTGTATACCACTTAGGCTCACACCCGCTGCGTTACGGTGATGAGAGTTACCTGTTGCAGCCAATGCACCAAGGCTCACGCCATGGAAACCATTGGTAAAGGTAACAATGTTTTGTTGGCCTGTTACATTACGTGCAATTTTCATTGCTGCTTCAACTGCGTTAGTACCAGTAGGGCCAGTAAACTGCATCACATATTCCATGCCACGCGGTTTTAAAATTTTATCGTTGAAGGTATGTAAGAATTCACCTTTCGCCTTCGTGTGCATATCTAGGCCGTGAGTAATACCATCATCTTTAATGTAGTCGAGTAAGGTTTGCTTAAACAGATCATTGTTATGACCGTAGTTTAGCGTGCCAGCACCGGCAAGAAAGTCTAAGTAACGGTTACCAAACTCATCCCACATAAACTCGCCTTTGGCGCGGTTAAAAATGCGTGGGAATGAACGCGCATAACTTTGCACTTCTGATTCCATATCAGCGAAAATTTGCATTGCTTCGCCGTTATGATTCACCGGCTGGTTATTAAATGGACCAATGCGAACCAACGATTCGGAAGGGTGCTCACCTTCAAAATGCTGCTCTTTTTTCAGCCATACTGAAGAGGTCATTTCAGCTGACAATTTGGTAGAAAACGCTTCAAACAATGCCCAAGACGCAAGATTGTCTTGAGTGATTGTGGTTTCAATGTAGTGCACACCTTTACAGTCGGTACGATCAAGAATGTGCTGTAGCATGTCTGATGCTAAGCCTTGACCTCTAACTGAAGTAGATACAGCAACTTGCCATATGAACAAGGTGTCAGGACGCTCTGGTACTAGATAACCAGAGATGAAGCCGACCAACTCATCATCAAGTTTTGCGGCTACTGAGGTACTTAAAAAGTGACCACATTGAAGAAAATTACAGTATCCAGAGTTTGTATCTAAAGGCGGACATGATGCAACTAGTCGAGAAACGGCCATGCCATCTTCTAAATCTGGCTGGGTTAACACTATATTTTGCATAGTAGACAAAACAACTCCTTATTAAGTATTTCAATCAAGTGAAGTTAAATAATCTTTATAGAAGTAAATAAATTTAGGCTTGTAAGCCTAGGAATAAATCCAAAAATTCAACTTAAATCTATAAAAATAACTTAGAACACGAAATATAGTACACTATACATTTATTTTTCTCTAGCCCCCCAACCGCCTCCAGCTCGACCATCCAGCATTGATTCCCCCCTCAAACAGGCCTTATTTTTCACCATCTTGGTGCAAGCCAAGCCAAGCGTGACTTGAGATAAAGGCGAATTTGCCAAAAGTGTAGAGAAGCTCAGAAATATTGCTAAAAAAATTTGTATTAATTTTTTAATTTCTGGTTTTTCACTTCAGCACCGCTAATTGCTGACAATTAATTTATTTAGACATATAAACAATTGGCGATATAATCGGGAAAATTTTTTGTTGAGAACGTATTTTGAATAGTATTGATGAAGTGTTGGTCGCATTGCGCCGTGTAATACGCGCTACAGATCTCCATTCTAAGCACCTAGCAAAAACCACCGGGCTAACAGCGCCGCAAATATTATTGCTGCAAACTATCCGCGATAAAGGCCAAGTCACGATTGGTGAAATCGCCAATGAGATGAGCCTAAGTCAAGCGACCGTGACCACGATCATAGACCGGCTAGAGAAGCGGAACTTGGTGTATCGCCAGCGATCACAAACCGATAAGCGTAAGGTTCATGCGCTGTTGACTGATGAAGCTGTGGAGGTGCTTAAAGGTGCACCAATCGCATTGCAAGATCATTTCGCACGCCAATTTAATGGCTTGGAGGAATGGGAGCAAACCATGATTATTTCATCACTGCAGCGCGTGGCACGCATGATGAATGCGCAAAACATTGATGCATCACCAGTGTTAGACTTGGGCATGCTCGATCGCAGCAGCACACCTTTTGAAAAGTTAGATACCGTTTACCCAGTGCAAAAGAGCAATACTGATAGCACTAACAAATAGCAACAAGCCGAGACAGGACCATCTCGGCTCAGAATTAAATAAAGCTATTTCAAACGATTACAGCTTAACCCACGCATTTTGCCATGCACTCCCCTTACCTGGCTCATAAGCTGAGCCACTGCACCATAAACCAAATGGCCAACCTTTACATTGGTAAGCAACACCATGGTTTAGCACTTTATCACCAGGACCGTATGAACTGCCCGCAACATATTTAGGCAAGTCAGATGGTGGTTGCGTTGGCGCGATGGTAGGTGTGACGGTCGGTAGTGGCGTTGGCTCTAAAGTAGGTGCAACGGTTGGCGCGGGTGTCGGCTCTGGCGTTGGCGAGGTGTCACAATTTGCCGTACCGATTTCTTGCCAGACACCCCAAGGACCAGCCTCAGATGGGTTATCACCTTGGGTCCACCACTTAGCTTGCCATTGTTTACCCGCCCAAATAACGGTTTCTTTTGCTTGATAAACACTGCCAGGTTTCCACTGCTCACTGCAGTTATCGGTTGGCGGTGGTGTTGGCGTAGTGGCATCTTTAACAACCGCCGTTACATTAGCTTGGTAAGCGGTGCTGTTTTTATCAATACCAAAGTTAAGGCTAACCTCTGCGCTACCTAGCGTTTGACCACCAAACTCCACCGCAACGGTACAATTCGCGTTAGGTTGCAATGTGTTGGCACTACAATTATCTCGTGTAATAACTGGTGTAGTGGCTACGCCCGATTTGGATACGTTTAAGCTATCAATGGTAAACTCTACATTGCCTGTGTTACTTAACTTAAAGCTATGGCTCTTGGTTTCGCCTAGATTAAAGGCTGTTAACGACTGATTCGCGATATAGCCCACAGCAACAAGATCGGCCTGGCCATTGCCAATAATGCCATCGACCCAAGGGCGTAATGCCGCGATGTCACTATAAACGCCGTATTTACCCGGGCGCGCACACCCAATACCCCAACTCACAATACCAAGCTGGGTTACTACACCGCCTTGGTTAACGACTATTGGACCACCGCTATCACCTTGGCAAGAATCTTTACCGCCTTGCGAATACCCCGCACAAAAAGCAACACTACCTACGTTTTGATAACTGCCACCCGCTTGTCGACATACGGCATCAGACACCAAAGGCACATCAACTTCTTGTAATACTGAGGGTGATAACCCACCTTCTTGAGTTCGACCCAAGCCCGCCACCGTTAGCAAATCACCTTCACGCACATATTGGCTTAATGTGCCTTGGGCAATCTGCACGGTTTGTGCGCTCGGCAGTTGGCGATCGAGTTTCAAAATAGCAATGTCGTTGGCCAAGGTAGCGCTATTGTATTGCGGGTGAATAAAAATTTGGCTGACATTAGCGCGCTGCCCATCAGCTGCGCCATAATGGTAACCGCCTACCTTAACGGCTACTTGGCTCGGAGAATCGCCAACGACACAGTGCGCCGCTGTTAAAACATAAGCATTACCTAGGTAACTTGCACCGCAGTAGGAACGATTGCCTTGGCTACTCACCAACTGCGTGTAAAATCCCCACTCGCCTTGATTAGCATTACCACCACCGACAATATTGGGTGTCACTACCTGATCAACAGCTTCAGCAGCCATCACTTGAATTGGCGCGAACAAAGCGGTAACCAACGTTGCCAATGCGGCTCTTTTAAACATCCGTGTGTTATTCAATTTATATCCCTCGCAAATAATTAATCACCTAAAAATCAAACTGAATAATAGTTAGCTAACACGGAGACAACAAGCAGGAAAAGTATGAGTTTTAACTATTAAACGCCCAGCCCGTTACAAAAACGTAAAAAATAATGCAACAATTACAAGGCTCTCGTTAATAAAGCAACGTTCTCAGTGACTACGTAATCCGAGAAAGAGAAGCAAACTGCGATTTACTTTGATGGCGACACAAGCAAGCACTGTTTAAGTTGGGTTAGCAATTCGAGCTCCTTTATCGGGGTATCAGAAATCAATTCTATGCGGCTATCATTGGCATGTTCAGCCTTAGACACAGTTATCTCCTGATTAACTTGATTGATAATCATAATACCTTGATTGGTTTGCATGACGCCTTTCAGTCTTATTACATTAAGCGAGGCTAATAGGGTTAACAGTTTTTCTTTATCAAAGCACTGTTGCTTGGCAAATACCCAGCCGCAACTGAAATATTCACTTTGCTGCGCGGTAAAATGGCTAACGCTCTCAGCCAATACTAAAGAAATGGCTGGGTTGATATTGGGTTCATTCGTCTGCGCTTTAAACAACTGAAAAATGGGGGCTTTAGGCGGCAAGTTTGCAAATTCCGTGAGCCATGCAAAGGGCAATTGGGCTTGACTTAACACGCGGATAGATCGCGGCTTTTTCGTTAGCTGTTCAGCAACATAAGTCTCCAAGGCGGCCAGCTCTTCACCTCGGTATAAATCAGCTTTATTCGCAATAATTAAATCCGCCACTGCCAATTGCTGCTTGAAAATATCGTGTTCACGATAGCGCGCTTGCTGTATTTGCCTTGCATCAACCAAAGTGATCACACCCTGCATGTTTAGCACGCCATTATATTGTGGCCCCGTTAAGGCTTTGAGCACTTGCTGCGGATGGCCTAAGCCTGTGGGCTCGATCAGTAATCGGTCTGGTTGTGCAGCTTTCAACAGTTTATTTAGCGCAACGCCCATCGGCACGCCAGCCGCGCAACACATGCAACCGCCGGGAACCTCTTGGATAACCACGCGTTTATCTGGCTCAGGCCCAACACTGAGCAGCGCCTGATCAATGCCAACCTCTCCGAATTCATTGACTAAAATAGCCCAAACTTCATGCGCTGGTTTTTGCGTCATTAAAAATTGAATGGCACTGCTTTTTCCGGCCCCCAAAAAGCCACTGATAATATGGGTTTTAACTTCTTTAATCATAAGGATTACGGCGCTGAAATTTTTCCTACACTAACAACTAAGTCATCGAAATAACAGATTCTTGCTATATGCTGGGGCGTTTAAAAAGATTAGAGCTAAAAAAAGCGCCTCTCGGCGCTTTTCTTAATAACAAGCACGAGATTAGAGAAGTGAATCCAACGTCATAATAATCATGTCGTTAAACGTAGTTTGACGTTCATCTGAAGTGGTTTGTTCGCCAGTGCGAATATGATCAGATACGGTCACCACGCATAAAGCATTAGCGCCATATTCTGCCGCAACGCCGTACAAGCCCGCCGCTTCCATTTCTACGCCAAGGATGCCCATTTTTTCCATGTAGTCGAACATCTCTGGATCAGGGGTGTAGAACAAATCGGCCGAGAACACATTACCTACTTGTACCGGGATCTCAGCTTGCTCAGCTGCCGTGACAACCTTGCGCAACAAATCGAAACTCGCAATTGCGGCAAAGTCATGATCTTTAAAGCGCATACGATTCACTTTCGAGTCGGTGCATGCGCCCATCGCGACAATCACATCGCGTACCTTTACTTTCTCGCTCACCGCGCCGCAGCTGCCAACACGGATCAGGTTTTTCACGCCGTATTCAGTGATTAATTCTTTGGCATAAATAGAACACGAAGGAATGCCCATGCCTGAGCCCATTACTGAAACTCGCTTACCTTTATACGTACCGGTAAAGCCGAGCATGTTACGCACATCGGTCACTTGCACTGGGTTGTCTAAAAATGTTTCTGCTATGTATTTAGCGCGCAGTGGATCGCCTGGAAATAATACGGTTTCTGCAAAGTCGCCCGCTTGCGCATTAATATGTGGAGTTGCCATCTTGTGTACCTTAAATAAGTGATGTCATGCAGGCTCAACGCCTGCCAGATAAAATTAAGCCTAGTAACCTGCGCCGCTTACATCGTGCTTCACGTCGAGCGTGGTTAATAGGTCAGCGAGTAAGCTCGATGCGCCAAAACGAAAATGCGCCGCACTGATCCAATCTTCACCTAAGATATCGCTGACTAGTTGTAAATATTGCGCCGCTTGCGCCGCGGTTTTTACGCCGCCCGCAGGTTTAAAACCAATATGAGTATTGGTATCGCGAATCACTTCTAGCATGATTTTGGCTGATTCTAAGGTGGCATTTTCGGCCACTTTACCGGTGCTGGTCTTGATAAAGTCAGCCCCTGCAGCAATGGCTATTTCACTGGCTTGTTTAATGAGCGCGGCGTCTTTAATTTCGCCTGTTTCTAAAATCACTTTTAGTAGCACCGAGTCGCCACAGGCTTGCTTACAAGCTTTAACTAACTCAAAGCCAATCTCTGTATCGCCAGCAATAAAAGCGCGATAAGGAAACACCACATCCACTTCATCGGCACCATAGGCCACTGCCGCTTTGGTTTCTGCCAAGGCAATGTCAATGTCGTTGTTGCCATGAGGGAAGTTAGTCACGGTGGCGATTTTTACTTGGCCAGCGCCAAGTTCATTTAAGGTTTTACGCGCGATAGGAATGAACCTTGGGTAGATACAAATAGCCGCCGTGGTGCCCACCGGGCTGTTGGCTTGATGGCAAAGTTTGATCACATCCGCGTCGGTATCATTATCGTTAAGGGTGGTAAGATCCATTAGTCCGAGCGCGGTGCGCGCGACTGCTTTAAGATCTGTCATGTCTCTTCTCCATTCATAAAATTTGCATATCGTATGCAGAAACTGACGGACTTGGTTCCTTGAAGACAGTTATCATCATCAAACTGTAAACGTAGCGATGCTGGTATAAAGCATGTTGTTGAATACGTTGTTAAATCCATTTAACCGATCATGATGCTTTAAATTATTTTGCGGCCATCTTGGCCTGCTAATTTAAACTCGTGTCAAAAGTATCAACTTAGTAATGATTATTTCAAAGTATAAATAACTCATCACTTGGCAATATTAAACACAAGATGCTTACAATAGCGCCAGTGGTGCAAGGGTACAAGCCCCTTATTAAGGCGATAATATAAGTTTTTTATAAAGGGTGCGCTTGGTCAAAGAGCTAGATTTTTCCCCTGCCAAACACGGCTTGGCTGTTTTGCCACAAGCCCTTTGCCAACTGCGCTGGTGGCTCATCTCGTAACTCGGCTAAGGCATTAAAAATGAAAGGTAAATTAAGCGGAGAATTGACATTGGTAGTTTGATTGGCGATAGGCATATCTGGGCCATCGGTTTCGAGCATCAAAGCTTCAAGGGGAAAACGTGCGACACTGGCGCGAGTTTTGGCCGCTCTTGGATAGGTGATAACGCCGCCGATCCCCAACTTAAAGCCTTTATCAATAAATGCCATGCCTTGCTCATAGCTGCCCGAAAAAGCATGTAGCACGCCGCCATAAGGAAAATGCTTAAGCTCAGCTAATAATGACGAAGCTGTTTTACGTTGGTGCAAAATTAGCGGCAATTTAGCCGTTTTTGCTATTTCAATTTGTTGGCGCAATACGTTTAATTGCAGCGCCATCGGCACATCCACCATGGCATCCAACCCCACCTCGCCAATCGCCAGTGGTTGATATTGTTCAGCTAACTGCTGTAACAATGCCATGTGCTCAGCTTGGTAATCGGCGAGAAAATACGGGTGTAAGCCTAAGGCAAAATCAAGCGCGGGATGAGACTGACACAAGGCAATTAAATCTTGCCAAGTGGCCGCTTTAACACCGGGTACTAAGATGCGCTTAACGGTTAATTGAGCGGCATCCATTAACAGTTGCTCGCGCACGCCATCAAACTCGGCAAAATCAAGGTGGCAGTGAGTGTCCATCATCGGGCTATTGAGGCTCACTATTTTTCCATACTCCAATGACACACCCCCTCCATTTCAGTCTCGTTTACCGATACAAAAACAGCGCCAATCGGCGCTGTTTTTAATGAATTAAGTCAGCGCAGCTAAATCACTGCGACTGGGCGACGATTAATGCTCGCGGGTCTTTCTAAAGTTCACATCAGGGTAGCGCTCAATCGCCAAGTTTAAGTTAACCATGGTCGGCGCAATATAAGTCAGATTATCACCACCATCTAGGGCTAAGTTATCGTAGGCTTTTTTCTCAAACTCAATCATCTTGCTGGTGTTATCACTTTCTACCCAGCGCGCCGTGGCAACGCTAATGCTTTCGTAGATGGCTTCCACCTTGTATTCCGATTTTAAGCGCGCCGTCACTACCTCAAACTGTAGTACACCGACCGCGCCTACGATCAAGTCGTTGTTGCGCAGTGGTCGAAATACTTGTACCGCGCCTTCTTCAGAAAGCTGTACTAGGCCTTTTAACAGTTGTTTTTGTTTCAGCGGATCTTTTAAACGAATGCGGCGGAACATTTCTGGCGCAAAGTTTGGAATACCGCTGAACTTCATGTCTTCACCTTGGGTAAAGGTGTCACCAATTTGGATAGTGCCGTGGTTGTGTAAACCAATGATGTCACCGGCATAGGCTTCTTCTGCAGCGCTGCGATCGCCCGCCATAAAGGTAACCGCATCAGAAATGGTGACATCTTTACCTAAACGCACATGGCGCATCTTCATGCTCTTTTCGTATTTGCCTGACACCACACGCATGAAAGCAATACGGTCACGGTGTTTAGGATCCATGTTGGCTTGAATTTTAAACACAAAACCAGAGAATTTCTCTTCCGTAGCGATCACATCACGGTCTTGCGTGGCACGCGGCATTGGCGCTGGCGCCCATTCCGTTAAGCCTTCAAGAATATGGTCAACACCAAAGTTACCTAGCGCGGTACCAAAATAAACCGGCGTTAATTCACCGGCTAAGAATAGCTCTTTATCAAATTCATGGGCCGCGCCCAATACCAATTCAATTTCTTCACGTACGCTTTCAGCTAATACGCTGCCAATCGCTTGCGTAACAGCATCGTTATCAATGCCTTTAATAATGCGCACTTCTTGGATGGTATGGCCTTGACCTGATTGGTATAAAATCACTTCATCGCGATGAATGTGGTACACACCTTTAAACTCTTTACCACAGCCAATCGGCCAAGTGACAGGTGCACACGCCATTTTGAGTTCTTCTTCAACTTCGTCAAGTAGCTCCATGGGATCGCGCGTATCACGGTCCATTTTGTTCATAAAGGTAACGATAGGCGTATCACGCAAACGCGTGACTTCCATTAATTTGCGGGTTCGGTCTTCGACACCTTTCGCCGCATCAATCACCATTAAACATGAATCCACCGCCGTTAACGTACGGTAAGTATCTTCCGAGAAGTCTTCGTGTCCTGGGGTGTCTAACAGATTAACCAAACAGTTATTAAACGGAAATTGCATCACCGAGGTCGTGACGGAGATACCACGCTCTTTTTCCATTTCCATCCAGTCAGACTTAGCATGTTGCGAGCTGCCCTTGCCTTTTACGCTACCGGCGGTTTGAATAGCACGCCCGTGTAATAATACCTTCTCAGTGATTGTTGTTTTACCCGCATCTGGGTGGGAGATGATAGCAAAGGTCCTTCGCTTATTGATTTCATTAAGAAAATCTTGGTTTGCCATGTATAAATTCTTTTAGTTTGTACACGGATTTGTACACACTTTTGGAAGTACTCTCTTTTCAGTTCTTCGCTAGTCAAATCCGTCGTGTTAATCGTAATTGGCCGCTATTTTCGCTGATCTTGACTTTATAAACAATCAATGGTTATCTAATCGGTTACCATTTACTCTCAGCGTGCGCCAATGCTCAGTTGTAGCTGTTTGCAATCGTTGCTTCTTCAGCTCATGAACAACTGTGGCTAAACCACAAATTCCTTCGCTACCAAAAATCGATGATAGCTTGTTTAACAACGCCTATAATTGAGCAGTTGCCGTTGATCGGTATTGCTGGATACTGTGGATTAAGAGGCTTCAAATATTTTTGCTCACCATCCAAGACTAATTGTTTAAAGGTTGCTTCTCTTGAATCGTCAAGCCGCGCTACAACCAATGAACCCGATGAGTAAGGAGCATCAGGATCTACAACTATAACAGCACCTTCTGGTATTGATTTTTTGCCGCTTGGATTTTCCATACTGTCGCCTTTCACGCGCAGTGCGAAACAACCTTCATGTGCTTTCCCAGTGACTTCACGCCACTCCTCTGCATCTTCAAAGGCAAATCCCTCCGCTATTTCAGTCCAATCCCCAGCCTGAACCCAATTAATAAGAGGAATACTCCCTTTAATGTCAGGCCCTACTTCTACATTACCGACCCCCAAGCCAATCTCGCCATCACCTGTGGCGAGCCAATGAGCATTCACGCGAAGCGCCTCCGCGATCTGCATGGTGTAACGAGACCTAGCCGATTTACCAGAGCAAATCTGGCTGATCGACTGCTGTTTGATACCAATGCGACGAGCCAACTCCGACTGAGTCACCCCAGTAAGCTGCAAGGCATGGTTTAGTCGTTCGGATAAAGTTTTCATAAGCCCGTACTCTACAAATAAAACTGTAGACTTTCAACAATTTTAACTGTTGATCTAACTAAAGCTTTACCCAAGATATCTCAAGATGCAGGATTCAGATCCCGGTCGTGTTTTCAACACTAGGCACGCTAATACAGGAATGTAGGCACCTTTTTAATAAGCGTAACAACGTAGTGGAAAGATGGCTGCGCTCCCATAGGGCAAGCTTTACAAGCGTTTATGTTGCGTGATTGATTTTGATAAGGGAAAAGCCATTACCTAAAATTAATGCCTTGCCTAAACGTGCGTAAAATTTTTCTGAAATCAATCCACTCCAGGTTGATTGGGTATAATGCAGCCCTCTTGAGCATTTGAACTTGGTTTAGCATGTCCTTCTGATAACTAGCCAGCATTGATACATGCAAATTCCGTCAGTGGAGCGTTTTCTAATATCGCCAAAAGGCACGTGAAAATATAATCAGTATCGGGAAAATTTCTAAACGGCCAAACAACATGGCAACACACATTAACCACTTTCCTTCCGGTTTTAGTGTGCCAAACCCTGAAGCTGTGTCACCGTATCCAATCCCCATATTGTTAATGCATGCCGCCACAGTACCAAACGCCGTGATAATATCATGCCCTATTGCCACCAATCCCCAGATGAAGACACAGGTGAAAAAGATATAAAGAAAAAACAACCCCCATACAGAGCTAATCACACGATCGGATACGCTCTGTCCGTTTACTTTCGTGGTTAATATGGCCTTCGGATGGATGAGATTGTTGATCTCTCGGCTGCTTTGTTTATAGAGCAAGAGAAAACGAACGGCTTTGATACCGCCACAGGTGGAGCCAAAACATCCACCAAAAAAACTCGCACCTAAAAGCAGCAATACAACATGATTCGGCCAACTTGGATAACCTCCTGCGCCCAACCCATTGTCTGTCATCACTGATACCGTTTGAAAAAAACCGTGAACCAGCGAGTCCTGTAAGCCAAAAGTCTGCGTTCGATACAATTCAAGACATGCAACCCCAACGATGCAAGAGAGGATAAAGATGAAAAAGCGAAATTCCGCATTCTTAAGAATGGGGCGCACACTCCTTCTTACCAACGCAACGTAATATAGGGCAAAGTTAATAGCCGCGAGAATAGAAAATACACCAGCAACCAGCTCAACCGACGCACTATTGTAGAAACCTAAGCTATCACCGTGAGTAGAAAAGCCGCCCAATGAGACGGTTGATAAGCTATGACAGATGGCATCAAACCAATTCATCCCCGCGGCTTTAAACGATAGCGCGCAAGCAAACGCAAGTGCGGAATACAAGCCCCATAGGTTTCGTGCTGTATCAGCAAGTCGAGGCGTCATTTTCTCCTCTTTCATCGGTCCAGGCATTTCAGATTGATAGAGCTTAGCACCACCAATGCCCAAAAATGGCAGAATCGCCACCGCTAATACAATGATTCCCAACCCGCCTAAAAAATTCAGCTGGGCTCGGTAAAACAAAATCGATTTAGGTAGTGTATCAATATTAGAAAAAACCGAAGCTCCGGTTGTAGTAATACCGGAGACGCCTTCAAACACCGCATCCGTCAATGTCATGTTCAAGCGGCTATCTAAGATGAAAGGCAGTGCGCTCATCGCCGAAAAGATTAACCAAAATAAACACGCCACCATAAAGCCGTCGCGCTTTTGTAGATATTTGTCTTCGCCCTTGGTTGATTTCCAGCCAACGATTCCAATGGAAAGTGAGAGTAAAAAAGTAAGAAGGAATGCCGTAATGTAACCATCGCGATTAAACAGCCCGACCATGATTGGAACCAGCATGGTAAAGCTGTAAATGATAATTAAGAAGCTACAAAGGTGAATAATCGTGGTGAAGCGAGAGCTTACTTTCACGCTATCTTTAATCTTAAACATCATTTATTAATTACTCCCTGCACTAGGGTCTGTTGATCTTTCGTGATTATTTTTGCAGCGAATTGTTGGGTATTTATGCAAGACGTTGTCGTAAGCAGCGCTTTTGTGGTGTAGCTGGCTACACGAAAAGGCGATAACGCAGTAGAAATACCCAACAAACGCTGCCCAAAGGGTTCGGCTAAAAGCGTTTTTCTCTTTGTTAAGCAGTATTTGCTTAGAATGCTAAGCGATACACTGCTCGCCGCGATAAAAACCTTAAAATTCAATAACAAAAATGCAACTGTAACGGCATAGAGTCTTATTGCCTGCTTAAGCGGGTAAAGCTCTTACCCTATCGACAGCTTCGTCTCAGCAAATCGCAATTTTCTCTGTCTTGGACTGGCTAAAAAATACACCACAGTCAGTGGGCCTAATCTCCCCATATACATCATAAAGATGATAATCAGTTCACCCGATGTGGAGAGTTGCCCTGTTAAGCCGCGAGACAACCCCACAGTACCTAATGCAGAAACCGCTTCAAACATAACGTCTATCATCGGGGCATTTTCCGTCAAGAGTAATGCAAAGATGGCTAGCCACGTCACCACAACCGAAATCATCGTCAGTGCAAGGGCTTTACTGATCGTGTCTTTTGCAATTTCACGCTTAAAAACATGAATTTGCTCATCACGACGTAAGTAAGCGTAAGTCGATAAAATCAACACCATAAAGGTCACGACTTTGATACCGCTTGCGGTACTTAACGAGCCACCACCAATGAACATCAGCACCAGAATAATCGCGGAGGTGGCATCTTCAAGTTGGTCAATAGCGAGCGTATTAAAGCCAGCGGTTCTTGGGGTCACCGCTTGAAACCACGAGGCCAGCCACTTACCCAGTTCGCTGAGTGGCGCTAATGTGTTGGGGTTTTCACGCTCTATTAGATAGATTGCTACCACAGCAACGGCATTGATAAGCACGGTTCCCGTTATCATCATGCGGCTATAAACTGTCAGCTTTGACCACCGACGGTTTCGCTTTAAATCCATCCAAACCGAAAAGCCTAACCCGCCAATGATAAATAGTCCTGTAATCGTCAGGTTGACGACGGGGTCATCCACATAAGGCATTAAGCTATCAGCACTTAAGGCAAACCCTGCATTATTAAACGCACTGATGGTATAGAAGAAACCGTGAAACAAGCTAGTTGCCCAGCCAAGTTCATCACTCCAATACCAAGCCAGTATGGTCATTCCAACCAATTCGACGGTCAGAGCAAACATCAGCACCGATTTAGCGGTCGCAACAAGCGTCGAGGAGTCGGTTTGATTAAATGCTTCTCTTGCTACGGTACGCTCTAAAAAGCCGATTTTCCCTCCCAAAGCAATCAAGGTCACAATGGCAAAGGTCATGAGGCCGAGGCCACCACACTGGATAAGTAAAGCGATGACAATTTGCCCAAATAAGGTGAACTGAGTGCCTGTATCAACCACCACTAGCCCTGTTACCGTTACGGCTGAGGTAGCCGTGAACAAACTCTGTATCCAAGTAATAGGCTCATGAACAGCAATAGGCAGTTTGAGTAATGCCGTACCCAGCAGGATGAGCAGTAAAAAGCTGCCACTTAAAATCAGCGGTGGCGCACCAACTATTTTTTTTCCTGACTTGGGTTTACGTTCTATCGGCGTGATAGAGGGATGCCACTGAACCATGTCACACCAACCTTGGGGCAAGGTACTTTAGCTCAGCGCGAGTGCCGCACAACAGAATGATATCATTTGCTTTCAAGACAAAATCATGGCCAATCTGATTAAGCACGTCTTGTTCACGTTTGATGAGGACAGTTTGCACACTGCCTTTGGCATCACCAAGAACTTGTCCCATCGGAGTGTCGTGTAACGATGCTCTAATATGAATTTCAACCACATATAAGCCATGACCTAAAGACAAGTAATTATTCACCATTGGATAGTTTAATGCTTGGGCGACACGCACGCCCATCTCCTCTTCAGGATGGATAATGCGCTGAACACCAAGTTTCGATACGATGGTATGGTGTGCTTTAGTACTGGCCTTAACCCAAATCTCTTTAACACCGAGGTTTTTCAACGCCAAGGTACAAAGCAAACTCGACTGCATGTCTTCACCGATAGCTATCAATACCGCTTCACTATTGCCAAGATCTAACTCACGCAGCGCACTTTCATCCGCGGAGTCACAAATAATCGCTTGCGTTAACTCCTCGACATATTTCTCAACAATTTTGGGGTCACGATCAACCCCCGTCACTGTGTGCCCAAGGTGGATCAATTCCAGACTGGCTGCGATGCCAAATCGCCCAAGTCCAATAACAGTAAAATGTGCCATAACAATACCTTAATTATTTTTTCCAAAAGTGTGGCAATAACATGGCTAATACTGTGAAGTACTCCAACCGACCAAGAATCATTGCCAAATTTAATATCCAGATGCCAGTATCAGAGACAGGTTGGAAATTGCTTGCCACTACGCCAAAACCAGGGCCAAGTACATTGATACACGCAACCACCGCCGTGAAGGACGACCAAAAATCAAGCCCTGTTACCATCATCAGTAAGGTGAACACTACCGTGCTCAGCGCAGCAAGAGACATAAAAGCCATCACAGCATTAGTCACGTCGGAGGGCACCACACGCCCTTGATAGCGAATAGGTAAAATGGCTCTAGGATGAATAAGCTGGCGAATTTCTCGTCGAATGACTTTGAAAGTGATGATGTCACGCACGAATTTGTTGCCCCCTGCGGTTGAGCCTGAGCAACCACCAAGATAGGCACAAAAAACCAAAAAAAATGCGCTTGCCGCAGGCCAACTGCCCAAGTCCGCCGCCCCAAATCCAGTACTGGTCATAAATGAGATAACACTGAAAATGGCAAAACTGAGTGAGGTAAAAAAATCATCGTAAGCAGAATGGTTAAAGAGGTACCCGCCTAAAACAAAAGAGAGCGCAATCGCGGTCAGTATGAAGACTCTCGACTCCTCATCGGAAGCATACAGACGTAACCCTTTAAAGCCATTTCGAAACACACGGAAATGAAGGCCGAAACTTATCGCCCCCAACATCATAAAAATGTTGGACAACATAAGGATGAGGTGGCTTTCAAAATGCCACATACTGGCGTCATGTGTCGAGAATCCCCCTGTTGAAACGGTGGTAAAACTGTGTGCGATGGCATCGTAACCCGACATTCCTGCTAAATAGTAAGCCAACGCACACGCAACGGTAATCGCAAGATACACGCCCCAAAGGTAGTGCGCAGTCTTATTGATACGTGGCGAAAGTTTATCATCCTTAATCGGACCTGGCGTTTCTGCTTTAAGCAGCCGCATTCCACCGACATTGAGCATGGGCAGTACCGCGACGACAAAAATCACCACACCCAGCCCGCCCATCCACTGAAGAAATTGACGATACAGCAGAAAAGACTTCGGCATCTCATCTAATCCCGTCAAAACTGTTGCTCCCGTCGTCGTTAAGGCGCTGATGGACTCAAATACCGCATCTGTCATGCTCACCTGAGTAACGAAATGAATCGGTAATGCACCTAAAAAACCAGTTAAAACCCAAGTTAAACTGGCAAAAATCAACGCATCTCGAAAAGTGACTTTATGCAGTTCACTTTTTCTCAACATTACGGACAATAAAAAGGCGCTGACTATCATCACGACCGAAGGGGATAAAAAGTCACTGGATATACGATCTTGAAATACAAACAGCGATAACAGGCCAAACGTGCCTTGTACAATCCCCATCCAAAGCATAGGCATGACCAATAATCGAAGTGTATTCTTGATATTAATCACAGGGAGGCTCCATCGAAACTAAACGGTAGCCAATCCCTGATTCGGTTTTAATGAGTTGTTGTTCGTCTGCACTGTCGTTGAGTTTTTTACGCAACTGGCTAACCAGTACGCGCAGGTAATGGGTATCGTCGGTATGACTTTCGCCCCACACTTCTCTCAACAAGTCTGTTTGCTTCACAAGTTGCCCAGGTGCAATCATGAGCATTTCAAGAAACGCAAACTCCTTTTTGGTCAGAATCACTTCGGTATCGTACAGCCAACATTGATGGGTACTTTTTTGTAGCTTGACCCCACTAAAAGTAACGATATCGTCGCTAAAATGGTTACTGACCAAGTCTCGCAGCAGTACCTTGATCCGTACAATAAGTTCTTTAATGCCAAACGGCTTACTGAGGTAGTCGTTAGCTCCTGCTTCAAGCAAGCGGATCTTCTCTTCTTCTTGATCGCGTGCCGTTAGGATGAGCACAGGTGTTTTACTTGACTGACGGATCATCGATAGAAACTCGATACCATCGCCATCAGGCAATCCTAAGTCGAGCACCACTACATGCGGCTGAACACGATCAAATTGCACTTCTGCCGTCGCTAACGAGTCTGCCCCCACGTAATCAAAGCCTTCAGCCGCCAAAGAAATGCGCATAAAGGTTTGGATTTGAGGCTCATCATCCACCACCAGTATTTTGTAGTTCAATTACTGCTCTCCCTGTTGACTGCTTGGCAGCGAAATCCGAATTAAACAACCTTGTTGTACTTCTACACATTCGATATGGCCTTGATGGGCTGAGACCACGCCTTTTGCCACACTCAATCCAATGCCTGAGCCAGAATCGTCACTTCTTTTTTCCTTGCCTGAATAAAACAGCTCGAACATTCGTTCTGCTTCATCGGGTTGCAGTGATTGCCCTTGGTTGTAAACCTCAATCACCACATTCTGCTGACTCTGATAAATCGTCACACTAACCTGTTTATCTTTGGGGGAATAGCGCAACGCATTGTCCAACACATTGAATAACGCCTGCTCTAGCAAAGCCCGACTAACCTCAACCAATGAAACCGCCCCATTGACGACCACCTCAATACTTGTGGCGGATGAAGAGAAACGGCCAATGACGCTTTTTACAATGTGCACAATGGATTCTTGTTGCTTCTGGATACGAACCACGCCGTGCTGCAATTTCGTCGCTTGCAAAAGGTTCTCTATGTATTGGTGTAAACGATGGCTTTCTTTGATTGCACTGTCGAGCAGTTCATCCTTTTCTTTGGCTTGCAGTTGCATCTGGTATTCTTTGAAGGTAGTAAGATTACCAATAATCCCCGCGAGCGGCGTTCTCAAATCATGGGATACAGAGAGCAAAATTTGGTGGCGCAATTGAACTTGTTCTAGCGCATTTTGTTGGCGTCGATATCGCTCAGCGAGCTGACTGGTAGTAAAGGCAACCACAATAAAAACAAGTAAGTTGATGATGTCATCCAAGTGGAACATCTGAAGCGAATACCGAGGCGTGGTAAAGAGAAAGTTGAAACTGACGGCTTCGGCAATCGCAGCCACATAAGCTATCCGCGAGTCACATTGGAGCGCAATCACAACGATAGAAAGTTGTAGTATCAGTAACACCGCGATGGTTGAGCCTGACCAGTGATCAAGCCCTAAAGATACGACAAGAGCGAGAATAAGCACCGATGCTGATAAGAAATAACGCTTCTGTAGCCAACTCATTGTCATATAAATCATTTGAAAGAGAATCTTATCGGCGACTCTATCAGATACGGAACAAGGGTTCGCGTAAAAAAAGCGTAAAAAAAGGCGCAGCACAATGGTTCGAGTTGAATTCGGCGAGAGCTCATGAAACTGAAATCACCGGCTACGCAAAGTCCCAGATTGGTTACCTTAGCGCGGAAAAAGCTTCTTAAAGTAACACGAGAACATGCCGCTACCGCAAGCAACAAGTTAGATAGCACCAGCAAAGCAATTAGGAACCGTTGCCATCGATTCTCTAATCTAATTGCTGTGCCTTGCCATTTTCCAGAGGTTTTCAAATATGCAAGCAAAAAAAATGTGTAAGAAATATGCTGCTCCATCCGTCTATTTAGATACAAGGTTAAGTTATGAGGATCATCACTATGTGTTCATCACCAAAATCAAGCGGTCACGTCCATATTAATCGAGCACCTATAAAAGCGTTTGGCGAAGGCCTTACAAAAGAACAGCGCTTACATTTTGTAGAAGTGGCCAATCGTGCCGATGAGCGTCGCCAACAAAGACTTGAAGCCAAGCGTCGCTGGGAGCAAAAACATAATACTGGCAGAAGCAAACAGCAACATATATCCAAGTTACCTCAAGATGCTTATTCAGCGAGAATTTGTAGGCTGTTAGGCGTGACGCTGATTTGAGACATAGTTATTCTACGTTGAAAATCAGCAACAAAGCATAACAGCCTACAAAACTCGCCCTTTGGGAGCCGACAGGCTTACCATTCAACTGGCGTTTTGGACAATAAAAGAAAGAGGCTCAGCTCAGTCCTCTTTCTTCTCATACTCTTCCAAGTCTTCAATGTGCCACAGCTTGTTTCGTGTATTTCGGTTGATACGAGGTTGTGGCAAGCTGCTATCTTTAATTCTTCGCCAGAGCGTCGTATAGCTAATGTGGTAACGAGCCATCACTTCGTAAAACGTTAGAAAAGGGGTTACTTGGTAAGCTACTGCTGTCATCTGCATTCTCCTGAAAATCAATGTAAAGCTATCATCGCCTGATTCATCACCGGTTGATGGTCAGAAAGATGCATGATTTGTTCAGAAGATCTGCCTTATGAAAACACTGGTATCATTATTCAGTTTACCAAACGTCCAATTTGCGGCGCAAAGCGCCGTAAAATAGCGTGAAGTTAAACCATCTCGATATGTACCGTTCTACCTACTAGGAATTCAGCGTAGCGGTATGCTTCGTAAGTGCGTTTCGATGGCTTCAATCACTGACTTAGTAAGGGGTAAATGCGCTTTTTCTTTCGCCCATACCTCATGGAAGCCTGCTACAGTTTGCTTTGCGGTATCTAACACCAATTTTTCTGGCAACATGGCTTTAGCCACTAAGTGTGATAGCTCATCCAGCGTGAAATCGCTGAATTTCTTGCTACGGCTAACCTTAAGCGACGCACTATCATCTGGGATATAAGGAATGGTTGAAACAAAGTCATAAGCAGGTGCAATAGACGCTGTGCGCTTATCTTTGTAGATCACAGACCAATTCTTCAAATGCATATCAGCATTTCCAATTAGAGTGTTGAACACCAATCGGCGAGTAAATTCTGCAATATCATCGTCTTGCCCTTCAATACCGATAACCTGAGCAATATTGCGCATACTGGCTTTTTTGTATTTATCTTGAGGATAAACGCCAAACACTTGCGCAAAGTCCTCAATGTGCACAGCTTGACCATCTGCACGGTCAAAACGTTTGATCACAAACGCACTGTCACCAAATTTGCCAATGCCATTTGGGATATTAGCAATCTGATCAATGGAAAGTAACTGAGTCTCGGGCACATCCATTCCCAACATGCGAGCCAATTCCATCATCGAATATTCATTTTCTGGCACCGCGTCAAATCGAGATGACGGCAACTTCACAATCCAAGAGCCACCTTGACCGGTTGCAGGAATAGTCAAACCACCGTTTGCCTCTTGTACGGCTGAAAACTTCAACTGTACACCCGCTAATGAAAAACGCATTGGAACATCTATTTTCGTTTCATCGTCAATGTCTTGATGCACATTAGGCGGCAGCGCTTCACCATCCGCCGGTTCAACCGTGATCGCGCCTGCTAAATCTTGCCCTAGCACCCACAATAGAAAAAATTCCCGTGCTGGGTTCACACCGGCACGCTCAGCCAGGTAATTACGCATGGTTTCTTCTGGTAAAAGGTTGGAAAAAAACGGGGTTAACTTGGTCTGAGTAGGTTTGAAATCAGTCAGCAAGCCACCTAGCGAATCTTTAAAGCCAAGTCCTAATACGGGCCGTGATTCGTCATTAATGTACGAATCCATAAAGGCAAAAAGTGTTCTGTCATTGCCCACGTTGGTGATCGTTGCGATGGGCTCACCGTACAGCAAAACGTTGAGCGTAGAGACATTGTTAGTCATCGTCGTCTTCCTCTAAATGATATGCGGGCGACATTGACTCACGCTCATCGCTGATGCCGTTAATACCTTGGCCACTTCGAATGATCGACTTGATGGCAGGTACAGATTTTTTAGGCGCAACCAATAGCTCTAGGTCGAGTACACGGGCAAGTGCAATCAAACTGGATATTCTTAAATCAACACCGCCAGACTCGATTTTAGAAATATGGCTTTGAGGCACACCCGAACGAGCACTTAACTCTCTCTGGCTAAACCCCTTTCGTACCCGAGCTTCTCGAAGACTTTCTAGTATCTGCTCTGTTACATAGCTCATTTCGATACGCCTTAATGCATCAATTAAGAATAAATATATACAAAAACATATCACCCAAATCTCGCAAACACAAGAATGATTAGCTATTATGTATCAAAAACCAAAAATTGATATATCATTACACATAGACAGGTGCAGATATTTGTAATTGACAAAAGAGAGATGCCCTAGCTGATAATCGCGAACTGACGCATCAAATCCCCGAAGTACTTTTGCCGCTCAGCCCATATACAGCAAGGGCTACAGAAGAACTCGTGTCAAATAGCCGAAGGATAAGTGTAACAAAAAAGGAAGTTTGTACACAGTCGCAGGAAATTTTGTACACACAGGCCGAAAAAATGAGTACAAAATGATGGTGTAAACAGCAATTAAATTTGAAGGTAAGTCCGATATCTCAATTAGCAATAATCGTATTGTTTCGCTTCAATAATCTTCCAAAATAGACACTAAACCAAAAATCACACCAAGAATACATCCCTTCATTGAGTTTTGTAATTTGGTACAGAAGAAAATATTTACCAAAAAAGAAACCCTTTTTAACGGCAGTACTTTTCACGCCAAACCCAGTAAACAAAAGCCCTACAGCCAGATTTGTATCATGGGATTTTCGCCAAAGGCCTCTAAAACGGAATTTGTACTCAAGTTTGTACACACTTTCCGAGGTTACGCTTGAACATCATTGAAAAGAATAGAAACGAGAAAAAGACAAAAAGTCTTTAAACTCAGTACGTAGAGATGTGATTGTGGTGTGCAATGAAAGGTGATTTTAAGCGTTGAAAGGCTGGGCGGCATCGGGGTGAGAGATGATAGCGAAAGTTCTTCGATTTTTGATTTCATTGAGAAAATCTTGGTTTGCCATGTATAAATTCTTTTAGTTTGTACACGGATTTGTACACACTTTTGGAAGTACTCTTTTCAGTTCTTCGCTTGTCAAATCCGTCGTGTTAACCGTAATTGGCCGCTATTTTCGCTGATCTGGGCGTTAAACAACCAATGGTTCTTAATCGCTCGCCAATCATTTGGCACTAGTAAGAAGCCGCGCGCGATAACCTATCGTTAATCGCACGCCAATCATCACTTTGTGGTGGTAGCTCAACCAAAATGTTCGCAACTCCCAGTTGGTCAACTTGGTATAAGGTGACATATAACTGCTGGCCATATAAAGCGGCATCGGTTGGCATTTCGCGCCATTGCGAGGCAGTTAACCCAGCGGCTTTCGCCTGCACAATGGCTTGTTCTGACCATAATAGCAGGTAATTAGCTTGCCCTTGCAACTCAGCCATATCAGCCACCAGCAGCTCAGTGGTCACTAATCGAGCCGGGGTAATAGGCTGATAATGAGCCTTAACATTACCCGGTACCACTTCAACATGCTGCTTTGGCATCTCAACATCACAGCCTAGGGCAACATCCAGCTGCTGTTTCGTGATGGGGCCGGCGCGTAAAATACGCGGTTGCTCACTAACTAAATCTAAAATAGTAGATTCTAATCCGTGCGCACAAGGCCCGCCATCAAGTACCGCGGCAATACGCCCATGTAAGCCTTTACTGACTTGCTCTGCAATAGTTGGGCTAAGTTGTTTATAACGATTAGCTGACGGCGCCGCCAGTCCGCTATCTAGCTGCGCTAATACCGACAAAAACAACGGGTGAGCTGGCACTCTTAAGGCAATGGTATCAAGGCCGCCGGTCACCACGTCATCAACATGAGGCGCTTTTTTCAGTAATAAAGTTAACGGCCCCGGCCAAAATTGCTCGGCCAATGCATAAGCTGTTGCAGGAATATCTGCGGCCCACTTTTCAAGGTGTGATACATCAGGAATATGGACGATTAAAGGGTGATTTTTAGGCCGACCTTTGGCGGCGAAAATTTTGTCTACCGCTTGTGCATTGGCGGCATCTGCCGCTAGGCCGTAAACGGTTTCCGTGGGCAAGGCCACACACTCACCTTGTTGTAATAGCTGCACAGCTTGGCTCACTGCTTCATCACCATTTAGCAATAAGGTTTCATAGTTTTGGCTCATGCTTTTTTATTCTCACGGATTACAAAATTGACAATACTTAGGGTCGGCTCTGGACACGGGCTGCGGCTCTGGCGAGCGGTAAGCACATCCATCACAAATACGAACCGACAATTTTACCTGATGTGTCGGTAAACTGCACATAGCACAAGGCAGTCCCGGCTGTTTTTCTTTGATCACAAAATTAACTTGTTGGCATTGTGGACATTTTTCACTAAGTCGGCGCGCTAAATCTTGCCCCGCCTTGGCGATCATCAACTGACGCTCGGGGCAGTGCATGGCGCGCAAGTCTGGCTCTATCTGTATGTTATCGACATTTGCCTCATGTGATTGCCATAACTCAAATATTTCATCAGCCGACAATCCTTTATCGATTTGCTCGAAACGGCGCATGATCCAACGCTGTTTGGGGTATTGATTTAAATGTTCCAGTAGTCCATCTTGGCCATGGAAACCTTGCAATGAAGTGGGACCGCTCGCTTTAGCATAAACCGAGAGTCCCGTTGAATGTTGATATAGACACAGCACCTCTTGGTTCCAGTTGATTAAACCGGGAGCGGGTCCCCCGCCAAAGCTGCCTTCGCTACCTAAGCCCCAATCTGAACCGGTTAGTTCACAGGCTTTTCTTGCTTTGGTTAACGCCGCCTGTGGCGGCGTTAAGGTGCGTTTAATATCGCCAGCAAAGGTGCCTAAGCTGTCGGTATCAAAGCTTGAAGATTCTTCAATAAAATACCCTAAAGGCGCAAGACACGGAGCGATCAAACGCGCTTTTTCATGCTTAGTTGCCAGTACCACTCTTGGCATTTAAAAGTACCCTTCTTTTTTCTTCTTCTCCATCGAGCCGACTTGGTCTTTGTCGAGCAGGCGCCCTTGGCGCTCACTGGTATTGCTAATTAACATCTCCGAGATAATATCCAATACCGTGGTGGCTCGACTCTCTACCGCCCCCGTTTGCGGGTAACAGCCTAAGGTGCGAAAGCGGATCCAGCGCTCTTTTAAACTACTTTTCTCTGTCGGCGTTAAAAACGGCAACATTCGCTCATCATCAAGGGCTAATATTTGGCCACTGCTGTCATCAATCCAACTTAGGCGCGGCGCGGCATAATACAAGGGCACAATGTCAATTCGCTCTTGATGGATGTATTGCCAAATATCTAGTTCGGTCCAGTTAGAAAGTGGGAACACGCGCACCGATTCGCCGGGATTGACCTTAGCGTTGTACACATTCCACAGCTCTGGTCGCTGTGATTTGGGCTCCCAGCGGTGATTAGCCGTTCTAATGGAAAACACCCGCTCTTTGGCGCGCGACTTTTCTTCATCACGGCGCGCGCCGCCTAATGCCGCATCAAACTTAAACTGGTCTAGCACTTGTTTTAACGCGATCGTTTTCATCTGATCGTTATAGATAACGGAGCCGGAGCGAATAGGATGAACCCCCATCGCCAATGCTTCTTCATTGGTATGGACATGCAGCTTCAGTTGATGTTTTTCGACCAAGGCATCCCTAAACTCAGCCATTTGCTGGAATTCCCAAGTGGTATCGACATGCAACAAGGTAAAGGGCACTGGCGCTGGCGCGAACGCTTTGCGCGCTAAATGCAACATCACCGTTGAGTCTTTACCGATTGAGTAAAACATACAAGGTCGCTCAGCACTGGCAGCCACTTCACGAATGATATGAATGCTTTCTGCTTCTAACTGTTGTAAATGTGAAAAATGCGTCATCCTAAATCCCTTATTGTGGTAACCATTGCCCCTGATAAAACCGCTCAATCACGCCACTTTCATCCCAACGCAGCAGATATAGCCATTCGTTATTAATGAGGTGGCGCACGTTGTCGTGCTTGGCACTGATTTGCTCAATCGGCTCACGAGGCGCAGCAACATACACGGCTAGGCGTTGTGGTTGGTGCATCCATTTTTCACCGTTGTGCACTGATTGCATGGACAGACCAATGCGTAAGTCGCCGCCATTACCTTCAAATACGCCAATATGCCCGCCTACCGCGTTATGTAACACCTTGTTGCCACTGCCGTATTTACTGTTGTCTGTCACAGAAGCGTTGTACTGGGTGTTGATCCAGTTAGTGACCACCATCGGCGCGGTTAAAATCAACTCAAGCACCGCAAAACCGGGGTCTTGCTGGTATTGGTAATCATGTAAAAATGCCCGGCCATGTAAGTTTACTTGGCGAGTCCAACTGCGCGGCGCAACAATAAAGGCGGCATTGTTGGCTAGCCCCCACTCAGGGCGAACCTGCGACCAGTCTTGACTGCGCTTAATCAAGGCTTTATCAAGTTGCTCATCGGTTGCATTTTCCAAGCTGGTATCCAATAACGGCGCACGCTCTCTTTGTGCCGCTGTTGTCGCCTCTTTTAACCAATTGCTAACCGCGTCACTTAGCGATGGCGTAAAGCAATCAATATGATCGGTGGTGGTGTTATGTAGCGCCGCGACAAAGCGTGTGCCCTCTGGGATCACCACCCCTTGGCTAACCAGATTTTGGCGCACCTCTTGATCATTTAATAACTGCGCCAATACGCGCACGTTCACTTCACCGGTTTGGCCACCGCAAGCGCCGCAATCAAGGCCTGCGGCGTGCAGGTTATTAGCGCTGTGGCTACCGTGGCCGACTAACAGTACCTTTGGCGCAAAACTTGTCAGTCCAATGCCATGCAGCACACCTTTTGCCAAGCTCGTTTTATCTGCGATGGACAACGCCTCACCTTGCGCGCTCATCTCCCAATCCCCTTGGTGTGAAAGACGATTGACTGGGTTAGCTTCGCCTTTGGCAAAAAATGATTGCTTAAGCATTTTTAAGCTATAGAGCCAGCCGGTGGACTCAACCATAGAAAAAGCAGAGGGGGCCCCTTGTGACCAACTTTGCCAACGTGCCCGTAAATTTAATTTTGCTTTCTCGCCTTTATTATCACTTCGCTCAGTGACGCGAATAACAGGCTTTAATAAGCCGGGCAGTTGCGGTCGCGTCAGCTCACTTGGACTAGGTTGATACTCCAGTGGCAAGCCAAAGAAACCGGCAAAGCCAAAGGTTTGAATATTTTCATGTTGTGACTCTAATGCTCTGCGCATCACTTCTGAGCGCACATCAATACAAAACACCGCTTGCAACTCAGGCGCTACAACTGGCTGAGGGATGGCATTTTGCAGCTGTTGGTTAAGCTGATGTTGATAGCTCAACTCTGCGGCTTTAACCCATACCCAAATGGGCCGTTGCATCTGCTGATACGCTTGTACCATTGACGACAGCTGCGCCTTCTCGCGCTGCCATGACACATTCAGTTGCGCAAAATGGATTGGTAATTGCGCCTTGAGGTAGCGCCATATCACTAGGTCCCACGCCATGCGAATAGCGAGAAGCTGGTGCATTTCATCGTTAGGCTGCTGATTGAGATCGCCCTGCCAACGTAAGTAAGCGACCCAAGACGCCCAACCGTTTACATCTAATAATAATGCATGGCTATAGGCGGCTAAGGTGTCATTATCTAGCGAAAATGCCTCGATGGCCTCTGCTAATAAGGCCTCATGCGTATCAGGCAATTGTGCAAAAAACTGATGCAAGCCGGGCTCATCCATGACAATGCTCAGCCCTTTATTACAACGCGTTACATCAAGCCAGTGGCGATATAAATCGAGCTGCTTACTGGTATCGCCGCGGCGTAATAATGGCTCTAACTCTTGATAATGCGCGGCGCAAAATTGACTGATTTGATGAATAATTTCGTCGCGCCACGCCATTTTGTGTGGGTCACGCTGACTGTCTAACAAATCGGCAATATTATGCCAGTGCACACTTTCATCTTGCTGGGTTAAAAACGCTGTTAACTGTTGCGCGGATAAATCACTCGCTAACTCAACTGATGCTTGCTGCAATGCCGCTTGGCTTATTGCACCTGATTGATATAAGTTGAGGTAATATTGCTTAGGCATTTGTAAATGAACACTGCCTAATACCCCTAAATTCGCGGCAACTTGCTCGATGCGTTGCTCACGCATTTGCCAAAATGGATTTACCGCGATCATTTGATCTAAAGGCCAACTTGGCGCAATTTTTTGCGTTGCGGCAAGTAATATCGATTTTTGCTGCTCCGATAATGGCTGCTTCGACAATGGCTGGTTGATAATTGATGCGCTTGCATTACTCATTGATAAAGCTCCTTTAGGTTATTCTCTTGCTCGGCTTCTAACACTTTGATGTTCGCTCTTTGTGGTAACCGCACGGGCCAGAGCTTAAGGGTAAGGCGAGTCAGCCATTCATCAAGATACAGCCCCGCATACAAGGCGATGGAAATGCGTTGCATGGCGGCTTTATGCCCTTGATAGCGCAGCAAACTGCTCATCACAAACAAGCTAATAAACAAGGCTGCCACCCAAATATCCGCCGCACTCAGCGCTGCAACACTCAGCCCAGATGAAAGTAGGATAAGTTGTGCTATCAGCGTTTTCATTAAGCTGTAGCTGATAACAACCAGTGCAGCTAAACCTAAAATGGTTAATAAATTGGTTTTATTGCTAATGCCGCTGCGCTGAGCAATGAGTAAGGTTAATGCTGCTATCAAGAGTACCCAGATACTCCAAACACCTTGATATCCAAGTGCCGTGATAGCGATTAATACGAAAGCCGTGGCAAACGACCCCGCCAGTAACCAATCTAGACGCGATGGATTTTTTGAGGGCGCTAGGCGACGCTGCATATCTTCATTCACCGCATTACCTGCATTTAAAAAGGCATAAGCTTTGTAGGCTGAATGGGCTACCAAATGCAGTAATGCCAGCTCGAACAAGCCAAGGGCACATTGCAGCAGCATGAGTCCCATTTGCGCACTAGTTGACCACGCCAACCGCACCTTAACGCTGATCCGCGTTGCCATAATGAGTGCGCATATCACGGTAGTTAAACCCGCGACCACCAGCACTAGCCATTGCGCCAGCGGTACTTGCACAAACAATGGGGCAAATAAGATAAGTAACACACCACCAAGGTTTATCACGCCGGCATGTAACAAGGCGCTGATTGGCGTTGGTGCTTCGACAACCTGCATTAACCAACCATGTACCGGTAACTGTGCACATTTGATCAGTGCTGCAAGGGCAATCAGCACACCAGCAATATGGTCAAAGGCAGTTAACGACAGCGCACTATCGGACTTAACTTGAACAAAATGCGCCAGTAAGCCATCAATAAATAAGGTGCCATGTTGTAAATAAAGTAAGGTAAAGGCGCCTAACAGCAGCAATTCTGCTAACCGCGCTAATAAGAACTTTTTATGGGCAGCCAACACCGCGCGAGGTCTATCAGGGTAAAAAGTAAGCAGTTTATGTAAGGACAAGCTAATACCGACCCAACCCAGCCAAAACAAAACCAGATGATTACTGATCAACACCAAGGTGACTGCCGCCAGCGTATTGAGGAGCCAGCGCCAATAAAAGCCAACGCGCGCCTCCCCCGCCATATAGTTATTAGAAAATTTAATTAGAATTAATGTCATGAATAACACCAGCCCTAACATCACCGCACTGAGGTTAGAAAAGCTAATGAAGTGCGCGACTGGCATGTCAGTTGATAGCGTTGGTCGAAGGGCTACCGCTGCAATATATACCGCGATCAAGATGACACTTAATCGAAGTAATGTAGGCCCTGTCTTTTCCCTTGGTGCTTGTTGAGACCACCATCCCGCGAGTGCAAGACTCAGTGGAATACTGATAAATAAAAGTGAAGATGCCAACATAATCATTTTTGCTCCCTGTTTTAGACGAAGCAAGTATGTCAGAGCTGTAAACATTAAAAAAATAGATATAATGCTACAAACCGTTCTATATAAGTTAACTAAAAATGAGCCGTCTAAACTATCATCACTTATTTTATTTTTGGCGCGTTGCTGTCGTTGGCAACTTAACCCAAGTGGCGCGCGAGCTACATATCTCGCAATCTGCATTATCAGTACAAATTAAACAACTTGAACACAATATGGATGTCGCCTTGTTTGAGCGCAGTGGCCGTAGCCTAAAGCTGACCGATATGGGCACGCGGGTGTTGGCTTATGCCAATGATATTTTCAGCAAAGGTGAAGAGTTAGAGTCGTTTCTGATTAAAGGTGTGGAAGCTGAGATACAGCATATTTCGATTGGCGTACTCACCACCTTATCAAGAAACTTTGTTGAGAGTTTTATTACCCCACTATTAGCCGACCCCAAGGTAAGCTTTTCACTGACCGCTAGACGAATGAATAACTTATTGGTTGGGCTGGCCAATCACGAGCTAGATCTAGTGCTCACCAACCGGCCCGTTGCGCTAGATAACCATGATGCCTTATGGCAAACCCAGTTGGTTTCTCGTCAACCATTGTCAATAGTAGGACCTAAAGCCAACAAAATTCACACCACTTTCCCTCAAGGTTATGATGATGTGCGCTGGGTTTTGCCTGGTAAAGCAACCGAAATTCGCAGTGCGTTCAACTCTCTCTGCGCCAGTTGGCAATACCAACCCGATGTAAAAGCAGAAGCTGATGATATGGCAATGCTGCGCCTACTCGCCCGTGACAGTGGCGCACTCGCTGTATTACCAACGGTAGTAGTAAAAGATGAGATAGCGCAAGGAATATTAGAAGAGTACCAACGCCTGCCAAACGCTTTCGAACATTTTTACGCCATTACAGCGCAACGTAAATTTGTACCAGAAGTGCTACTAGCATTACTGCAGCAGCATCAAAAGAAAAAATGATGGGCGGTCGCAGTAGCAATAAACTTGTTGCTGACATCCCTTATGTTTATGGTCATGTCAGCAACAAGTGATGATAGCGACTTACTCCACTAAATAGTCTTCAATATCAAAAGCATGGGTGAGCAATACATTGAGCTCTTTATTATCTGCGCTAAATTGCGGATGGCGCATGAGGGTGATATACGCAGGTAGTGAGTCTGGCGCAGGAACGGTATCTTCTTCATCGTCATAGAAGCTATCGGCTTTTAGGGTATCAATGCGATCAGGCACCCAATAGTAGGCAGTCTCAATGGTTTCATTAAAACCATCGGCTAATGTGCGCAGCCCTTCGGAAAGATCAATGATCAATTCGCCTTCAACGTCTTTTTTTTCAGCGCAGTCATCTAGAAAATCAGCGGCTAAGCAAGCCATTCGCGTCGCACCAAATTCGAGCATTTTGATGAACTCAGTAGCCGCAATAACGAGTAAGTTATACTCTCGCTTGGCCGCTAAACTGTCAGGCATGCCGATATTGCGTGTCACATCGTTTAGCACCCGCGTTCGAATTTGCAATAACAGCGTATTTAAAGGCGATACTTGGGCATTATTGCCTCGTAAACTGGCTAAGTGTTGCGATAACGTGAGCGTTCGCTCATCAATTCGCTTATTTAAGTTTGCCACTTTAGCTTCTAAAACCTTGATTTGCTCGTCTTTAGCCTGTAATTGTGCCTGCAAAGCTTGTTCTTCCGGCAAAGATGCATGTTCCATGTTTATCACTACCTTTATCGCAACCTAGAGTTAATGTTCATCATACTGTTAATCATACAAACGCTTCATTCTAAAAGCTCACTGCGCTAGCTACCAGAAATATAAGTCATCTCCGCTCGATTTAAGCCAGAATATGCGCTATTTAAACTGTTTTTATCGCCAAATTTCGCTTTCAAAGATGAAAACGCAGAGCCATGAGGGGCAGACCGACAGTACCCGCCACATAACTATCAACTTTGGCAAAGATTCTGCCTTTTGGGTAGACTTAACTTTATGTTTTTATGACCTCGTCATAACAAATAGCCGTCAACGGTGGGACCTGCGCTAGCTAAACTATATTTACTGCTGTTTATTAAGTTTAGATTTAGCCTTTACAAGGTAAACTACCCTGGCAAACAAAAATGAGGTTTGAATGAAAATTCTGTTAGTTGAAGATGCTGCCATTTTACGTCACCACCTAAAAACTCAACTTGAAGCCATAGGTAATCATGTTTACGACGCAGAAAATGCAAAAATGGGTGACTACTATGCCAACCAATATCCAATTGATGTGGCTATTGTTGATTTAGGTTTACCTGATATGGACGGTCTTGAATTGGTGAAGACGTTTCGCCAGCAAGGGCTAAGTTTTCCTATTTTAATTTTAACCGCGCGTGGCAATTGGCAAGAAAAAGTCATTGGACTGGAATCGGGCGCCGATGATTATGTAGTTAAACCCTTTCAGCAAGATGAATTGTGGGCGCGCTTAAATGCACTGGTTCGTCGCAGCGCCGGTTTTATCAAGCCGCAAATTGAAGCCGGCCCTTACCGGTTAGATCTCGCAAAAAAAATCTTAGCAATTAACAACCTAGAAGTAGAGCTTACCGCATTTGAATACCAGATTATCGAATATTTAATGCGCAACCATGGCCAAGTGGTGTCCAAGCAACAACTGCTGGATCAACTTTACAGCGATAACGAAGGTGACCCAAACGTGGTCGAGGTGATGGTGAGTCGATTGCGCAAAAAAATGGACAAAAGTAATACCTTAAAGCCGATAAACACCATTCGCGGCCAAGGCTACATGTTTACCATATCATGCAAATAATTCGCTCATTAAAGTTTAAGTTACTGTCCACCAGCCTCTGCGTTTTAATGCTGGGGTTGTACACTTTCAGCCACTATCAAATCAGTAACCACAGAGAACAATTACTACAACAACAGCAAAATTTACTCCAAAACATTGTGACCGGATTGTTTTCTGAAGGGCAAATGCTTAAAGACACCATCTCCATGCCTGAAGAAGTCTCTTATGGCGAGCTCAATAACCCCAATGCCAACTTAGTTGGGATTGTTTGTAATCAAGACACCAAAGCCATGCTATGGCGATCGCGCTCCGCCTCACATGTTGATATCAATGGCACAGCCTGTACCCGCTTAGTGAATGTGATGGGCGAAAAAGTTTCGCAACTAGTGACGCTCAATATTGATGGCATAGAAAGCCGCTATGGCGAATTAAAAATTAACAAAGAGCCGGTCATTATTCAGTTAGTTCAACTGCAGCGTAGCCGCAATAACTACACCACACGCTATGTGATAGCGGTCGCCAAAGACGCACAAGATTTAGAGCAAGCAATGATGCAGTTTAAGCAAAAAGTGTTGCGCCGCAGTGTAATGATGTTTTGCTTTTTTACCGCTTTATTTTATCTCACCATACATTGGAGTTTATCGAGTTTAACGCGCTTAACGAGAGAGTTAAAAAGCATTAAGGAAGGAAAGCGGGATGCGTTATCAAAGCAATACGAGCCCGAACTGCAAGGGTTAACATCCGCACTCAATCAGCTGTTACACAGTGAAAGAGAACAAAAAATGCGCTATCAACATTCAATGAACGATCTTGCTCATAGCTTGAAAACTCGCTTAGCCTTACTAAAAGCGGTCAGCGATGAGACAAATTCAAGTAATGAAGCGATCAATTTTGCTCTTAATGAGCAAATCAGCCAGATGGATCAAATTGTGCACTATCAATTGCGTCGAGCAGTATCTGGCAGGCAGAATATAACGGGAAAACCCATTGCCATCGCACCGGAAATTACTAAACTGATTAATACCTTAGATAAGGTTTATCGACATAAAAAAATTCGTTTTGTATTTAATGACCCTAATAACGCTATTTTTTTTGGTCAGCAAGATGACTTGTTGGAGCTAATGGGTAACTTACTCGATAACGCTTGTAAATTTACATTAAGCTTGGTATCCATCACGGCTAGCTTTAATAAAGTACAAGGTTTGACCATTATTGTTGAGGATGATGGACTCGGTATTGATACCGCTATCCGAGATAAAATTTTGCAACGAGGTGTTAGAGCAGATAGCTCTGGGGGACAAGGAATTGGCTTGGCTGTTAGCAATGAAATTATCCACTCATATGCAGGAAAAATAGAGATATTTGACAGCGAACTAGGCGGCGCAGGATTCTTGCTTCATTTTCCGAACGACTAAGTGATACAAAAGGGTACTATGAATAAAACCTTACTCACCAGACTTGCTGTAGTCGCTGCCTTTAGTTTGGCGGCGTTGGCTTATTTGTTGTTTTTCCACGTTAAGACACAGCACCATGTATCAAGCAAAGATGGCTGGCTATTTGGTATTGAGCAACTCCCCTTAGCAAAAAAACTCGCCATTCAGCAACAGCGCCCTTTATTCATTTATCTAAAACGTTCTCCCTGTAAAGATTGTGACGACTTTGAAACCGATTACCTAACCCTACCGAGCATCAGCGAACAAATCCGACCTATGGTTAAAATCAGTATTACGGTCAAGTCTGACGACGCCCAGGCCCAAGGGTTACTTAAACGTTACCAAGTGCTTCGTTTTCCAGCGGTGGTGATCAAGCACAACCCTCACAGCGAAGCGATTCGCTTACATGTGCTGATGGACTTACAACAAGTTTGGCTACCCATTCCAGATTATAAACGGGGTAACTACACGCCACTATCAGAAACCACCCTTAATTTAGCCCTTAGTGAGACGTTAAAGGTAGCGCAAAATTTAGCTGAGCAGCAAACGACAACGCCAAGTCAAAAACCCCCTGAGACCATAAAGCGCATTCAATAACACTTGAGCAGATAGACAACGCGTTTCGCTTTCAAGTGATAAATAAAGGAGCAAATAGAACTAAGGGAATAAGGAATGAGAGAGAAAATAGCGCAGCAAAAATTTAAAAAACAGATTAACTAACAGCGGACAATTGGCAATCCTTGCCGTGATCAATAAGCGTATCCATAGCGTTAACACCAATTAATCAATGATATTATTACTCTTTAACTGTTGATGTAGAAGCAGAATGTAAAGCTACCTCATTAACATGTACCACTGTATTATCAGCAACATTCATATCTGGCGTTGGCTGCGCCTGAGTCATAAAGGTATAAAGTAAAAACAGGCTGACAAAAATTAGCCCACCGACGTTTTTTAGAAAATGCAGTAACGAAATCATGTAAACCCCCTTGATGTTTTTTGCTATAAATTCAGTTTAAACAAAAAAACATCAAGCGAGGTTTCGTTGGTCGCTTAATGCTGCCATTCGTCGGGTTTTACATGATAGTACTGCGCCAACACTTGATATAACTCAGGATGACGCTGTTTCAGCAGCGTTGGTTTCTCAAAAAAAGTTTCCGTCACAACGGCAAAAAACTCAGCGGGATTGGTCGCGCCATAATCATCCATTACACTGCGAACATGGTGCAGTTGATTCTGTTGCAAAGCAGCAAACTCCTTACTCATTACTTTTGCCCAGCTTTTATAAGCATTCGCAGAGCTCAAAATGGGTGCGCCATTAGCTGAACCATCGGCAGAATCTAATTGATGTGCAAATTCATGTAACACTACATTATGGCCATCAGCTACATCCATCGCCCCTTTTTTCACATCATCCCAAGAAAGCACTATTTTACCCATGCCCCATGATTCACCCGCTAAGCCCTTTTGGTCAACACTCACCAAGCCATTTTCATCAACACTGGTGTGCGCGGCAATAAAGGCAGCGGGATAAACTAAGACTGACTTTAGCTTAGCAAACTCATCGGTTTTTCGGTTGAGCAGCAAGATACAAGCTTGGCCTGCAATGGTGACCCTAATTTCATCGGTCATGACTAAGTCTTGACAGGGGTAGAACGTTTTACGATGCAAAAAGCTATTGATTAACAAATGCAGTTGTAGCTTTAACGGCTCAGGCAACACGTTATACATAGGGACATTTGTACTTAAAATATCCCGCCATTGCTGTGGAAAATCCGCAAACCTTGCTTTTTTGTCTTTATAAACGGGTAGAAATAAAAACAACCCAGTGATTAAAATGGCAAAGGCCAAAAACACGATATTCATTAAATATGCCTTGTTATTTTTTCGGTTAATCTGGTGTTAAAACTTATCTAATGCACCAGTAAAGTCATCAAGTAAATCTTGGGTATCTTCAATGCCAATCGAACAACGGATCATGTTCTCGCTGATCCCCATGGCTTGACGCGCTGCAAGACCCATTTCAAAATAAATTGTCGGCGCAACCGGTAAGGCCAACGTGCGGTTATCACCGAGATGAGTGGCACCAATAACCCATTGCAGTTCATTTAAAAATGCACAACAATCAATGCCATCAACAAGATCAAAACTCAACAACGCGCCAAAATCACGAAATAACTCACTGGCTCTCTGATGTTGAGGATGATCAGCTAGACCTGGATAATATACTTTGGCAACCTTTGGGTGTGCGTCCAATAGCTTGGCTAAACTCATGGCGTTGTGACACTGGCGCTGCATTCTTAAGGCTAAGGTGTCTGAGCCCACCGAAAGCAAATGCGCCGCTTCCGAACTTAAACTTCCGCCCATGTCACGTAAGCCTTTTTTCTTTATTTGGCTAATACCCCATAACTTAGGATCACCCTTCTTATAGCCGTCAAAAATATTCTCATATTCAGACCAATCAAATAAACCTGTGTCTGTCACGCTGCCACCTAGGGCGTTACCGTGGCCGCCGAAATACTTAGATAAAGAGCTAATAATCAAGCTTGCTTGCACCGTCTTAGGTTGAAATAAATAAGCCGATGTCATGGTGTTATCGACCGCATACAGTAGTTTTTCTTGGCGACAAAACGCGCCGATTTCAGCCAATGCCGCAATTTGTGTTACGGGGTTAGCGATAGTTTCAACAAACACCATTTTCGTATTGGCTTGCTTGGCGCTTTTTACTTGCTCGATAGAAGTAGCGTCCACTAAGGTGACTTCAATGCCATAGCCACGCAACGTGCCCATGACACTTGAAGTATTACCAAACACAAAGCGACTACAAATAAGGTGATCGCCCTGCTTTAACAAGGTGAGAAAAGTCGCACAAATAGCCGCCATACCGGTACCAAACACCAAGCTAGCGACACCTTGCTCGAGCTGACAAATTTTATGGCCTAATGCATCCATGGTTGGCGTTGACTGGCGGGCATAGGCATGTCCCGCTTTTTTACCTTGAAACACGTCCACTAAATCATTCACGTCCTGATAGCCATAAGGCACTGAAGGATGAATGGGGGCATGGATAGCACCATGCTCTAAACCGAGAAGACGATCACTGTGAATTAATTGCGTAGTAAATCCGTTACGTGACATATTTTTTACCCTTGGTCGTGAGTTCATGTTGAGAGAATGATAAACTGGCGCCCAGCTTAAAAATTATTATTGAGCGACAATTTACAGCAATCACAGAGCGTTATGAAAAAAAATCAGCAAATATCCAATAAATTATCATGAGCATGGCCGGTCTTGCTCCTAGGCCAAGGAGAGCGTTTTGAAGTACCAGATCATTGCTTGTTTAATCTTGTGTCTCGGCGCAACTCTTTCTATTGGTTCATGGCATCATTTAAAACAGCATGAAACCCTAGTTATTCAAAACGAAGTCGCCAATCAAAGTGCCAATATCGCTAAGGTAATACGAGTTCAGTTAACCGAGCAGGTGCAATCTCTCAAACGCATGGCGAAGCGTTGGGAATATAACAATGGCACCCCTTTTGACCAATGGCACTTTGACGCCCTTAATTTTATGACTTATGAGCAGGCTTACCACAGCCTTGCTTGGGTCGACCGGTATAATACCATCCAGTGGGCTGCTCCGATTAAACAGAAAAGCGAAAGCAAACTTCTGCTCAATGAGATAAATCAATATCATAACAATGCCTTACAACAAGCTCGTACCACACACACAGTGGCGATATCTCAAAGTGTCAAGCTTGCTCATGGCGGCAAAGGTTTCTTGGTTTTCTTACCACTGTATCTTAAAGGTGAATTTGACGGCTATATCGTAGGCGTGTTTAGCTTTAACAAATTGCTGAGTTTAATTCTTGAAAACGGCCACTTTGATACTCCAATTACCATGATGGAAGCCGGACAAATTGTTTATCAACAAGTGCCAGAAAATACCCGCATAGACCAAAATATGTTGCAAACAAAAATCACGGTTTATGGTCGACATTGGGAAATTTACAACTGGCCATCGCAATCACTACTGAATAAAAACACCAGTATGCTACCTAACATGGTGCTGACATTTGGCTTGTGTATCTCTTTACTCTTATCTTTTTCATTTTACTTTGCACGTCAAGTTGAACGTAAAAAGGTGGAATTAGAATCGAAAAATGATGAGCTAAGGCAAAAGAATAAAGAGATAGCAAACACCCAATCCCAGTTAGTTCACTCCACTAAACTCGCGTCCTTAGGTGAAATGGCCACTGGGATAGCCCATGAACTTAATCAGCCACTGCAAGTCATTAGTATGAATGCCGAAATGGGGCCGGAATACTTAGCACAAAATAAACATAACCGCGTGGTCAAAGCTTTTACTGACATAATGCAACAAGTCGATCGCGCACAAAGTATCATAAAACAGCTGCGTTGTTTCGGCCGTGATTCGGCTCATGATGAGCACCAAACCATTAGCTCAAATGAACTGGTCAATAGCAGCCTAATGTTCTTAAAGCGCCAATTTTTTAGTAAAAACATAGAAGTACGAGAAAACATAGCGCCTGCTTTACCACAAATAAAATGCAACAAAGTACAAATTGAGCAAGTACTGCTTAATTTACTGGTCAATGCCCGTGATGCGGTCGAAGATTGCGATGAAAAAGTGGTCGGCATCAAAGCGTTTCAAAAAGATCGCCGCTTGTATATTGAGGTTTATGACTCAGGCGTCGGTATCGCGCCCGAAGCCATGGATAAAATTTTTGATCCCTTTTTTACGACTAAAGAAGTGGGCAAAGGGACGGGTCTAGGACTATCCATTAGCCATGCCATCATTGAACAACATGGTGGCGAAATAAAAGTAGAAAGCGAACTCGGGAAGGGAACGCAATTTATGTTGCAGCTGCCTTTACCCTAAATTATCTTCTGACTGAATCGAGGAAACTATGTTGTTATACGTCGGCGGTTACAATCCAACAGGCACCCCCAGCATTCAAGGGCTAACGTTAATTCAATCAGCGGGAAACATTGAATTTAACCCCATCGTCACTGACAATCAGCTCGACAATGCCAGCTATTTACTTTACGTGGCGAGCATCAAGCAATTGTTTGCCGTCAGTGAGATAAATAACGCCAACGAAGAAAGCAGTGGTTGGGTCGCGCAATACGATTTAACTCAACCACAACAACCAAAACTGGTTACGCAACAATTAAGTCAAGGCGGCGATCCCTGCCATCTAACGTGGGTAAACCAACACTTAATTTGTTCGAATTACAGCGGCGGTAACTTTACCGATTTTCATGTCACGCAACCAGCCCTATTAACCACCGCACAAGCCTGCATTCAACATTCAGGCTCTAGTGTTATAAGCGATCGTCAAAGCCAAGCCCACGTGCACAGTGCTACCACTTCACCCGATAATGCCTTTTTTGTTGTCGCCGATTTAGGCGCAGACAAGCTCGTAAGCTATGGTTTTAATCCAGCGGGTGCGGTTGAGCAAGTATTTAGCTTAAACATGCCCGCAGGCAGCGGCCCTCGCCACTGCGCATTTCACCCTAATGGTCGAAGCCTATATGTCGCCAATGAATTAAACAACACCATTACTCAAGTGCAATTTAATCCAGCCACAGGCGAGCTAGCCTTACTCGACACCCTGCCCGCCTTGGCAGCTAATAATACCAACCACAGCTATCCTGGCGAAGTCGTGGTGGACCAACAAGGTAAGTTTGTTTACTTAAGTAATCGCGGTGATGACAGTATTAGCTGCTTTGCCATAGCCCCCGACAACCAAACCTTAAGCTTTAGCTCAAGTTGCCCAACGGGTGGGAAATTCCCACGTCATTTTGCGCTGTCGCCAAACCAAGACGTGCTCGTGGTAGCGAATCAGCAGAGTGACAACATTCGCCTATTAACCCGCGATCCCCACAACGGCACCCTAACCTTAACTGAGGCGCAGTTTGCCGTTAATGCCCCTTCCTGTGTTTGTTTTATCCCTAACTAGTCCGGCTATCCTAGAGATGCTTGATTTCAGGTAATCTCATTTTGTACTGGCAATAAAAAAGCCCAACACAAGGTTGGGCAAAAGACATTGCTTAGACAAAAGCGCGGATAAGCACACACATTTTATACTGGCAAAAAAAAGCCCAACTCAAGGTTGGGCAAAAGGGATGGTGACAAGCACAATAGAAACACAATTTACGGATGGAGCTGGTGGAACATGGAACACATTTAAACTAAAACACTCAAAACACGACACAAATTAAACTAAAGAGGATTAATGACCTTTTCTCCATTACTCCATTTAGCTTTGACATGCTGGGGTTGACGCTTTTTCATCACCATCGCGGTAATAAGTAAACCGACGCCCATCGCTAACTGCAGTGCCAGCAATACGAAAAGAAGTGGCAGTGCTAACAGAAATAATGACACGAGAATAAATGCTCGTAGCACTGCCGGAAAACCATTAGCAGACGCATTAGCCCCCGCTTGTGAACGAATAGCCTGTACGTAAGACGAATAAGACTTCATATTGCTCCTTTTTACCTTTACTAAGCTAACGTCTATCTATGACGGGTAAAAACATCACGGATCAACAAATCGCTATTTAGTGGAAAACAAGGTAACTGTCTAAAACTTGTCGCTATCTTATAACCCCATTGGTAAATATCCGGTGTTTAGAACATTAACTTTCGTTAATTAGAGTTTATTGACTGTTTTTTCAGCATGGATTTAGGGCTCAGCTTGGCATAAGTACAGCTGAAACCAATGTCAGCCTCAAATAGCAAAAAATAGTCAAACTCATAATTGCGCTGGCTTTTTAATACTGATATAAACAAGCATTTAATATTGCCTTGATCATCAAATAACAATAAAAATGCTAATCATCAGGTAGGAATAGACACAATGAGCATGTTTTTCAGTCTTGCATTTAGTTTGCCAACTGCCATTTATACCGGCTTTGTTATTTTGTTTACCTTATATTGGTTAACGACCATGATTGGCATGACCGAAATTGAAATGCTTGATATTGATGTCGACGACTCATTTTTAGACATGACAGGCATACTGACCAAACTTAAACTCGATGGCGTACCTGCCACCATTGCGCTGTCACTGCTATTCTACTTTTCATGGATAGTCAGCATGATGATGCAAAATCAAATCAATCAATGGGACCTTCCTTTGCTAATGCAAATAGGAGTTGGCTTGGTAGCAATGCTCATCAGCCTTTTCGTCGGCGACCTAATTGCTAGCCAATGTGTTAAACCCCTACGTAAAGTTTTTCGCGACCAAGAAGTCTTAAGTAAAAAAGATCTTGTTGGTCAAACCGCGGTGATCCGCAGCAACACAGTGACCGATACCTTTGGTGAAGCTAATTTTAACAATGGCGCAGCCGGTATCATTATAAAAATAAGAGCACAACAACCTAACCAACTTAATCGTGGCGATACTGTTTTGTTGGTGGAATACCAAGCAGAGCAAGACATTTACCACGTAACCCCTCATTCGTAATTATTTCTTTAGGGACAAAATATGTTAGATATCACTACCATTCTCATCATTGTTGGCATTGCATTTGTCGGCCTACTGGCCATGGCAATGCTCGTTAAAGCCTTCTACATTAAGGTTCCGCAAGGCACTGCGTTGATTGTTAACACCACTCAAGCCGTGCCAAAGGTTCGCTTTACCGGTGCCCTTGTTGTGCCAGTGATCCATAAAATGGAAAAAATGCGCATTTCTTTAATCACCTTAGAAATTGACCGTCGTGGTAAAGACGGCCTAATTTGTTTGGATAACATGCGTGCCGACATCACCGTAGCGTTCTACCTGCGTGTAAACGAAACCGCTGAAGACGTATTAAAAGTAGCTAAATCGATTGGCGCCGATCGCGCGTCAGATAAAGATGCTGTTAACGAGCTCTTCAACGCTAAGTTCTCTGAAGCGCTAAAAAGCGTGGGTAAAAAAATGGAGTTCTTACAGTTATTCGAAGAGCGTGCATTTTTCCGCGATGAAATTGTTAAAACCATCGGTAATGACTTAAATGGTTACGCCCTCGAAGACGTGGCAATCGATTACCTAGAGCAAACACCAAAATCGGCTCTGGATCCAAATAACATTATGGATTCTGAAGGTATTCGTAAAATAACCGAAGTGACTTCAAGAGAAAATGTAAAAACCAACGAATTTATTCGCGATGAAGAGCGCGCAATTAAAAAGAAAAACGTTGAAACCATCGAACACTTGTTATCACTGGATCGCCAAGAAAAAGAAGCCCGCGCGAAACAAGAGCGTGAAGTAGCTAACATTCAAGCGCGTGAGCAATCAGAACAAATGCGTGTTAGCGAGGAAGAGCGCTTAAAAGCGGAATCAGCCCGCATTACAACGGAACAAGAAATTTCTATTCAAGAAGAAAACAAGCTACGTGAAATTGAAGTGGCACAACAAAACCGCGAACGCGCCATTGGCGTAGAGCAAGAGCGGGTACAACGCGCGAAAGACCTAGAAGTGGTTTCTCGTGAACGAGAAGTGGCGCTGCAAACCATTGAGAAAGAACGCGCTCTAGAAGTAGAGAAAAAAGAAATCGCTAACGTGGTTCGTGAGCGTATTGCGGTTGAGAAAACCGTGGCGGAAGAAGAAGAGCGAATTAAAGAAGTTCGTGAAGTGTCAGCAGCTGATCGTAATCGCCAAGTGGTGATCTTAAATGCTGAGGCAGAAGCGCAAGAAGAGCTTGTTAAGCAAGTGAAACAAGCTGAAGCAGATGAAATCAAAGCGAAACACGAAGCACAAAAAATCATCACCATGGCCCAAGCGGATCTGGAAGCATCAGCGAAAAATGCTGATGCAATGAAGAAACTTGCAGAAGGCATTGAGGCTGAGCAATCAGCACCAGGCCTAGCAGAAGCACGGGTCAAAGAAGCCCTTGCCGATGCCTTAGAAAAAGAAGGCTTAGCGAAAGCGAGAGTTGAACAAGAAACCTTAATTGCTAAAGCACAAGGTGATGAGCAAATTGGCCTATCTAAAGCCCGCGTACTAGAAGCGAACGCCAGCGCGAAAGAAAAAGATGGTCTAGCAGAAGCGAAGGTTCTGGCAGAAAAACTCACCGCTCAAGCCCAAGGTGATAAAGATATCGGCCTTTCACAAGCGGCGGTACTGGCAGAGAAACTGTCTGCTCAAGCTAAAGGTGATAAAGACATTGGCTTGGCTAAAGCCCTTGCTTCTCGCGAAGTGGGAACCGCTGAAGCGGATGTATTAGCAATGAAACTGTCTGCTCAAGCCAAAGGTGATAAAGAGCAAGGCATGGCCGAAGCAGACGTATTGAGCGCGAAATTCCACGCGGAAGCGCAAGGTCTAGTAGAGAAATTCAGCGCCATGGCTACGATGTCGCAAGATGCGCGTGAACATGAAGAGTTCCGTATGCAGCTAGAGAAAGACTTCGAGCAAGCGATGGAAGCCATCTCGGTGAACAAAGACATTGCCGTGCAACAAGCGAATGTACTTTCTTCTGCCCTTGAAAAAGCCAACATTGATATTGTTGGTGGCCAAGGCGACTACTTTAACTCACTCAGTAAAGCGCTTACGGTTGGTAAATCGATCAACGGCTTAGTGGGTAAAAGCCCGTCGGTAGCGGCGCTACTGAACAAGTTTATAGGCAGTGAAGAGGCCACTCAAGAGCCAACTAAAGACTCATCTGATGTATTAGGTGGCCTGTTGAACGAAAAAACCAAAGCGAAAAAACCGACAACAGAGTCCACTGAAGCATAACGTTTAACCACGTCATTGTTTACAAACCGGCTCGATTGAGCCGGTTTTTACACCTAGTATTTGAAAAGGATGCATGATGTCGGATCAAACTGTTGCAGAAAATGAACAAGATTTAGCCGCCGTCGCCCAAGGCGGAGCTTACCAAGTTATTCGAGCACGCCTTAATCAGCAAGGCGCAGAGCTTGAACAAAAAACCCAGCAACTCAACCAAGCACGCCTAGAAGAATTTGGCCGTGAAGACATGCATGTGCTGGGGCGAGTCAGAGTCAGAACTGAAAATAACTGCCAAGCACGTGATATTGTTTGTGCGGGCGATTACCTGTTATTTGGCTACAACGTTTTTATCGGCCTGAAACAAGAAATTAAAATTTCTGATGTATTCGGCCTGTATAAGTTAAATCAAACCGAAGCCGGTTATGAGATGCATGCCGAGCCCATGGCTGGCAGCTTCTTAGATAACGGACGCTTTGAGCAAGATTTCACCGAGCTTTACACCTATTACAAAGAAGCCCGCCTACTGCGCCTGGCGGTACGTGATGGCAAGTTACTGGCCAGTTTTCAAATTGGTTTAAAGCTGTCTGACGTACGAGTATTCCGTTGGAGTATTAGCAGCGATGGCCAAACCATCGAGTATATTGATAATCGCGGCGATCGGGATCTTCAGCCTCCTAATCAATATGATTTTGAATGGCGTGAATGTACGCGAGAAAATGAAGTGGCGGGACGCTTCCCGCACATGAATATTTTAGACACCTTGTTTGTGGAAACCACCCAAGGTGACTTAACCATCAAGATCGAAAACAACACTAACTCAGGCCTTGGTATTTACGCCGAAGATGTGGTTGATGATAACCAATCACTGGATGATGCGCGCTTTTGCTATGCCGAAGTTGGTTCGTTGATCTTATTGAAAATATTGCCCTATCGCGAAGAAACTTGGCGTTATTTAGTTTATAACCGCAATACCGAAACCGTGGTGCGCATTGATAATATTGGCCACGCCTGCATTCAGCTACCTGAAAACCACGGCATTATTTTCCCCGGTGGTTATTATTTACAAAATGGTGAATACAAAACCTTTGATGACGACATCACAGGCCTTGAATATAAGCGAACCATCAAAAGCCCCAATGGCGAAGATGTGCTGTATGTATTTTATGAACCCGTTGAAGGTAAAGTCGGCTTATATTCTTACAATCTGATCAATAAATCACTGGAAAACCCACTGTTTGGCCATGGCTACGCCGCCCTCGCCGATGGTCGTGTGGTACTGTTTTATGCTGAAGACGAGCCAACACGCGTGCACCCAATGCAAATTTGGCAAACGCCTTATTGCAGTGATTTTTACGCCAGCACTCAACCCAGTAAGCAAAGCTTTTTTGGCAAAATAGGTAATGCTGAATTAGTCCGCGGTATTTCTGAGCTATTTAGTACAGTGAAAGCCATTAATAACCAAGCGGTGTCTATTAAGCTTTATGGCGAATTAATCAAAAATGTTAACCGCATGTTTGATAGCTATCACTGGATGAACGCCCCCCAAGTAAACGGAATTGATCCGTTACTACGACAAATATCAGAAACGTCCGAGCTGGTTTTGGATGAGTTTGAAAAAGTTGAAACCATCCGTCAGCAAGCGCAACAAGCGCTACAACAAGCCCAGCAAAAGCAAGCCAGCATTATTAGCGCGTTAACACCTGACTCTTGGCAAACTCCCGAGCTGTTTGTTGGCGGATTAGATTCACTGCGCAAACAAAAAGGGCATTTACTAACCATTAAATCCATGCGCTACATGGATGAGCAAAAAATTGCCGAGATGAGCAAAAAGCTCGAGCAAGAAGAAGCGCAACTAAGCCAAAAGACCGTTGATTTCTTGGCGAAAGACGCCTCATTAGCGCCTTATAACGACAAATTAGATCAACTTAATCAAGAGTTAGAGAGTGTCGTTTCCGTCGCCGAGCTTGAGCCAGTTGCCGAAAAACTGGAGTTAATGGCTTCAGGGCTCGATTTACTGTCCGAGTTAATGGCAACCTTAAAAGTTAACGATGCCACGGTGCGCACCCGCATCATCGACACCATTTCAGAAATTTATGGCCGTTTAAATCAAACTAAAGCCAGCGCTAAGCATAAAAAAAGCAGCTTAGGCAGTGCCGAATCCTTAGCGCAATTTTCAGCGCAATTTAAGCTATTTAGCCAAAGTATTACCAACGCTTTAGGCTTAGCTAATACCCCAGAAAAAGCCGATGAACAATTGTCTCGTTTGCTGGTACAGCTAGAAGAGCTGGAGAGCCAGTTTAGTGAGCAAGAAGAGTTTCTCACCGATATTCTGACCAAACGTGAAGAGGTTATCGAAAGCTTTGAAGCGCACCGCCAGCGCATGGTGGAAACGCGGCAACGCAAAGCCAGCACCCTAAAAGATGCTGCCGAGCGAATTCTGGCCAGTATTACCCGCCGAGTACAAAAATTCACCGAGCTTGACGAGCTTAATACTTTTTTTGCTTCCGATGCCTTAGCGCTTAAAATTTATGATTTGGTATCGCAGTTAAGAGCGCTCGATGATTCGGTCAAAGCCGATGACATTGAAGCCAAATTTAAAAATAGCAAAGATCAAGCCGTACGCTCATTGCGCGATAAGTCGGAAATATTTGAAGACGGTGGTAACGTCATCAAATTGGGGCCGCGTCATAAGTTTACCGTAAACACTCAAGAGTTAGACCTCACCTTATTACCAAAAGACGACAAACTGGTGTTTCACTTAACCGGCACCGACTACTTTGACGTTGCTGATGATGAAGCACTAAACCGCCTTAAACCCTTTTGGCCACAAGAAATTGAATCAGAAACCGCCGATGTTTATCGCGCCGAATACCTTGTTAAGCAAATTTTAGATGCTGCTGAGCGCAACGAAAATGGGCTAACGTTAGAAGCCCTAAGATTAGCACAAACCGATGAGCAACAGCTTAACCAGCTGGTTAAAGACTTTGCCGCACCGCGCTATAAAGAGGGTTACGAGCGGGGTATTCATGATCATGATGCGAGTTTGATCTTGGCGCAATTATTACCGGCTCTAACCGGTGCAGATGTGCTCAAGTATCCACCACTCAGCCGTGGTTTTGCCGCGATTTATTGGGCCAACAACCAACAAGAGCCGCAGCAACAAACCTGGGTTGAGCGCGCCAAATCGGCGCTGCGCATGGAAGCCTTGTTTAGCTCAAGTGATGCCAAGCAACTGCTTGAGCGCGAAATAAAACAAGCGCAGCAAGCATTTGCTCAGCAGTTTGAATTACCGGTTGATGACACTGCGATTGACTTAGCTTCGCGCTATTTAGTGCAAGAGCTCGCTAAAGAGCCCGTGGTATTTTCCAGTAGTAAATACGCCACCCATCTAGCAGATGAGCTAAAACGCGCCATGGACACGGCGTCGTGGAACTCTTATCAGCACACCTTAGAGAAACTTAAAGGACAAATAGGACAACGCTGGGCACTCACCCAAGCTTGGTTACAAGCCTTAGTCAGCAACAAGAAAATGCAGCCATACCAAGGCTACATTCCGGAAGCAATTGCCCTCATCAATAGTGAAGGTAGAGTTAGCCGTCGCGTATTAGATATCAATCTTGATTTCACCGTCAACGGCTTAATGGGGCAACATGCACGGATCAAAGATCGCAGCTTAACCTTATCACTTGATAACTTTTTGCAGCGCCTTGAGCACCATCAGCAAGTTGTCTTGCCCGGTTATAATGAATTTTTACAAGTTCGTAGCCAAGTGGCGCAACACCAAAAAGCGCAACTACGCCTATCTGAATTTAAAGCGCGTCCGTTGTCTTCTTTTGTTCGTAACAAACTGATCAACGACGCTTACCTGCCTATTATTGGTGATAACCTCGCCAAACAAATGGGCACAGTGGGCGACACCAAGCGTACAGACTTAATGGGCTTATTAATGCTCATTTCACCACCGGGTTACGGTAAAACCACCTTGATGGAGTACATTGCCAGTCGCTTAGGTTTAATCTTTATGAAGATCAACTGTCCATCAATTGGTCATGAAGTTGACTCGCTCGACCCAGCACAAGCACCGAACGCGACGGCAAAAGCAGAGCTAATTAAGCTTAACTTAGGTCTAGAAATGGGTAACAACGTGATGCTGTATCTTGATGATATTCAGCACACCAATCCAGAGTTCCTACAAAAATTCATTTCGCTGTGTGATGGTACTCGCCGCATTGAAGGTATCTGGCAAGGGCAACCGAAAACCTATGATTTACGTGGTAAAAAATTCTGCGTCATTATGGCAGGTAACCCTTACACCGAATCAGGTGAAGCATTCCAAATTCCAGACATGCTGGCTAACCGCGCCGATATTTATAACTTAGGCGATATTTTAGGTGGCATGGACGAAGCATTTGCCTTGAGTTACTTGGAAAATGCCATGACCTCAAATCCAGTATTGGCACCGCTTGCAACACGCTCACAGCAAGATATTTATAAACTGGTGAATATGGCTAAAGGCAACCAAGTAGATAGCAGTGAACTAGAGCACGGTTATAGCGGCGCTGAGCTCAATGAACTTACCGGTGTATTGACCAAGTTACTGCGTATTCAAGAAGTTGTGTTGTCGGTAAACCAAAGTTATATCGCCTCTGCTGCGCAAGCCGATAAATACCGCCAAGAGCCACCGTTCAAGTTACAAGGCAGTTACCGTAACATGAATAAAATGGCAGAAAAGGTCTCTTCGGTCATGAACGAGGATGAGCTGATGCAACTAATTGAAGATCACTATTTAGGCGAAGCGCAAATGTTAGCTGCGGGAGCCGAAGAGAACTTACTTAAATTAGCCGAGTTACGCGGCAACATGACCGCCGAACAAGCTCAGCGCTGGCAGCAGATTAAAGCCGACTTTATTAAGCATAAAACCTTAGGCGGCGATGGCGACATGACCCTCAAAGCGGTATCGCAACTACTCGACATTAATGCCAATTTAACCGGCATCAACGATACCTTGAGTCAAACTCGCTATCGCTTTAAGCGTACCACCACAGAGACAGGTAAAACTCAGGTGAGTATTAGCAAAAAGCCCAAACACGAACAGAGTAAATAAATATGAATCAACAAGAAATAGAACAAGCTTTAGTGGAGAGCTTAGCCGACAACAAACTCGATCAAAGCGAGAAAAACCAGCTGGCTGAATTGACTCAAGAGTTACAAAATCAACCCGACAAAATTAGCTTTATTCGCAATAAAGCGTTTGCGGTGCTATTAGAGCAAGGTGATTTTAACGAAGCGCAATTTCGCGCCATCAAATGGCTAGAAAATGTGGTCAAAACCTTAGACAAAAATAGCCAGCAGCCCAGTATTGTCGCTGACGCTTGTTTTAGCCCAGGTAACGATTGCTTAAACCGCATTGTTAGCTTGTGTAACCAAGCACGCCATAGCATTGATGTGTGTGTCTTTACCATTTCATGTAATGAAATCTCTGCCGCCTTACTCAAGGCCCACCAGCGCGGGATCAATGTACGCATCATCTCTGATAATGATAAGCGCAATGACAAAGGCTCAGATGTTTACCAACTCGATGAAGCAGGTATTCCGGTGGTAGTTGACCGCACAGAGCACCACATGCACAACAAATTTGCCTTGTTTGATAGAAAAGTACTGTTAAACGGCAGCTTTAACTGGACCCGCAGCGCTTCTAAATTTAATCAAGAAAACATCGCAACCACCGATAATCCTAAGTTGGTGCAAGCATTTAGCTATGAGTTTGAGCGGCTATGGACCAAATTAGGCTAATGGCCTGCAATCGTTAGCTCGATTGATTTCTTAACAATAATTAATAGAAATATCGGTTTTCCCCCCTGAGTTAACTTGATATGTTACACGGCGAAGAACTTCTCTCTTCGCCGAGTTCAAATTTTACTATTTAGCAGCTTTAATTTTTTTGCCTAGCATTGCAGAATGTCATGCTAATGCATTAGCATGATTTATTATCTCAGGGAATATTATGTTAGACCGGAGTTGTCGCAATCTCATTCGATATTATCGCGCTTGTTATCAAGCAGATAACCGAGATTTAACTCTGTTTAACGTATTTCATCGTAATTGCGAATTTACCCGGTTTATTCAAGGTAGAGAAGCGTTAGTTACTGGTGAATTGCCACGCTACCCGCTACCGCGCAGTTATGGTGAGCGCTTATATCAATCGCAAGCACTGTACAAACGCGAAAAGACCTTACTCTACGGCAGCTTTTTTCTGCTCGGAAAGTTACCACCAAGTTACCCGGGTAAACGGACGGTTTGCGCTCCCCTACTGTATTATCAGGCGCAGGTTAGCTTAGAAAACAACGAATATTATCTCACCATTGAAAAAAGCAAGCCTATTGTTAACTGGCCCTTGTTACGCTGGATCTTAGCGGAATCAAGTCAAACCTCTGAGCCCGACTTTATCAATAAAGATATTACCGAACGCGATGTTGCAAAACTGAGCCACTGGATCAGTTCATTAAGTAATAATATTAACTGTTTAGAGCTGTATCATTACCCAAAGTTGGCCACGGCGGAACAAATAGACGCCAAACAGACACAAATCAAAACCGACCAGTTTAGTCTAATTGCTGCGTCTGCGGTTACCTTAATTAACTACTCGGTGGCCTCTCGAGGCATTCTTCATGACTTAAAAGCCATGGCAGTGGCCTCTTATATGCCGAGCTCGGTGACACAATTTTTACTCGGTGAGAAAAGTAGCGAAAGTGACCAGTACTTACCTAACACGAAATATGAGCCAAGCCATCCGGATGATCAGCGCCCCGCGCCTAAGCTTGCGCCAGCTATGCCAGATAATATTCCAGCCGTGCTCAGTAAAGCCCAGCGCCAAGCACTACACAACGCTTCACGCCATACTGTTAGTCAAATAGTTGGGCCCCCGGGCACAGGCAAGTCATACACCATTGCTTGCCTCGCGCTAGAGCGTTATTTACAGGGCGAGTCTGTACTTGTCGTTGGTCAAAACAATGAAAGCGTTAACATCGTTGGCGATAAAATTGAATCTATGTTAGGTCAGCAAGACTTTGTAGTGCGCGTCGGTAATGCAAGCTATCACAAAAAGTTAAAGCGCTACTTAAAAGATCTATTGAGTGGTTATCTGACACAACAAAATGAAACCCATACCCCGTTAGATAGCCTGCAAAAACAAAAGCTAAAAATGGATAAGCTAGAGCGACAATTTGCCAAGCGTTGTAAAAAAGCGATTCGCTACGGCATGTCGACTTGGAAAGTGCAGCAAAATGCGAATTTTTTTAACCGCTTTAATGCTTGGTGGGCGAAACGTTTCACCTTGAATCAAGATATTTTATTCGATGTATTCTCGCAGATCACCCAGCAACAACGCATTCGCCATGTGGCTTTAAGCCACTACATTAGTGAAAGCCGACGTAAGCGCTTACACACCGTGCTCACTCATCACCGTCGCCAGCTTAATAGCTTTCGCGAGGCAATTAATGCCAATAATTCGGCGCAACAAGAAGCCAGCTTTGACAAGATTGATTACAGCGTGCTACTGCAAGCCATGCCGGTGTGGCTTGGTACCTTGGGCGATTTACACCGCAGCTTACCCCTTAAAGCAGAGCTGTTTGACTTAGTGATCATTGATGAAGCAAGCCAATGTGACATAGCCAGTGTATTACCCGCGATCTATCGGGCTAAGCATTTAGTGATTGTTGGTGATGATAAACAACTCAGATTTATCTCTTTTTTATCCAGCAAAAAACAAAGTAAGTTACAGGATAGATATGATTTAGCCAGTCAAGGGGACGAGTTTAATTATCGTAACGTCAGTGCGTTAGATCTGGCTAATCGCCGCATCCAAAACCAATACGCTATTGTGGTGTTAGATGAGCACTTTCGTAGTAAAAATGCGTTAATTGATTTCAGTAACCGCAAGTTTTACCATCGCCAACTTAAAATAATGCGTCATAAGCCCGGTAATCAAGGCGATTATCCAATCAGTATCATTAAATGTCAGGGCGAATATAACAGCGGTAAAAACAACCAAGAAGCCCTGACATTATTAGCGTTTTTACGCAACAAGATCCACAATCTCACGGAAATGGGCCTGACCTCGAGTATTGGCATTTTATCGCCATTTCGTGAACAAACTATCTTACTGACTAAGCTACTTGGCAAATACTTGTCTCACGACCAAATAGAGCGCCATAAAGTTAAAATAGAAACGCCTTATGGCTTTCAAGGAGAAGAGCGCGACATTATGCTGATCAGCATGTGTGTTGATGAAAACAGCTCAGGCCAGCAATATCGCTATATGAATCGTGAAGACGTGTTTAACGTGGCGATCACGCGGGCGCGAGATGAACAGTATATATTCCTCTCTACTCGTCCACACAAGCTGCCATCCCAGTCGCTATTATTTGAATATGTTCATAGCATAGAGCGCAACCAAAGTTACTCATTAGATGATGTCAGTGACTTTGATGCGTTTCAGGCAGAGGTCTCGCGTTTATTAACCTTGAACGGTATCAATACTTGGAAAAACTACCCGATTGCGGGCGCTGAGTTAGATTTGGTCTGTCAATATGGCGAAAATACCGTTGCCCTTGATTTAATTGGCTATCCGGGTGAATCACAAGATTACTATCATTTAAGCCGCTACAAAATATTTCAACGCGCAGGGCTGACTTTGTACCCTTTAACCTACACTCGCTGGGTCTATCAGAAACACCAAGTATTAAAGCAGTTGATGTCGTTGCTGGGAGCCAGTGATGATGCCTTAACCAGCAAAGAAAATACTATTTTTTAAACAGGTACAGCCATATCACCGAGTGCCAATATAGCTGATACCTTAACGGGGGCTAATGGTTTAACCTTCATCCGTTGGAAACACCACCCCGGTCTGGCGCCTTACTTGATATAAAATATCTGCAACCTGCTGCGAGCGCTCACACATATCAGCATCCATGGCGCCCGAGTGAATTTGTTTAGCAAAGGCAAATGCTTCTTCTAGCATCGGGTTATCTGCCTGCGCTAAAGAAATATCAGTCACGACGCCGCCTTGGTCTATCCATTGCACCTGTTGACACAGTGACACTGGATGGCTGACTAATAATCTGCCGCCCTCTCCCTGAAGCTCACTTTCCAATTTAGAATCGCTGATCTTCGAATGGCGCAGTATCACTTCAAACTCAGGATATTGCAAAATGACACAGCCTTGGCCATCCACCCCAGAGGGAAGCAAGTAAGCACTTGCCAACACCTGACGCGGCGCACCAAATAGCGCAACAGCAGTGGCAACACAGTAATAGCCAATGTCCACAATAGAGCCATTGGCAAAATTGGGGTTAAATGTATTGGGATTATCCCCCGCTAAGTAAGCAGGATAACGCGACGAAAACTGACAATAGCTGAGTAGCACTTGACGCAAGGGGGCAATTTTCTCAATGTGCTGCTTTAGTTGAAAAAAGTTTGGCCTATGCTGGGTCATAAAGGCTTCAAACAGCACCACGTTATGCTCTTTTGCTGCAGCCAATAGCGTCGCTACTTGCATCGGATTAGCCGCCAGCGGCTTTTCACAAATAACATGCTTGCCCTGCTTGAGCAGCTGCAACGCTTGCTCGTAATGCAACGAATTAGGGCTAGCAATATAAACAGCCTCCACTTCATCACTGCTACCAAGATCATTTAAGTCATCAAAATAGTGGGCACATGGCAAACCTTGGGCGAAATCTTGAGCCCGGGTAATATCGCGCGAGTACACAGCAGCAATAACAAATTGCTGACTTTGCAGCGCGGCCTCAGCAAACTGACGCGAGATCCAGTTTGTACCTATAATTGCTAGTTTAATCATGACTTAGTTTCCTTTGCTGTGGTTATTGCAAGATCATCGGCGTCACCGCAACACTGCCTTGCTCAGAGCTGACTAATACTTCGCCGTCTTGAATCGAAACTTGAATGTCCATACTTTTTTGGCACATAGCAGCCAACTCTTGAGTTTGGTCAAATGGTAAATTAACCACTGTTAGCTTACTCAACTTACCGGCTTGCTTTTGGTTTTGCTTCCACCAAACATCTGCGGTACCACCACCATAAGTATATAACACGACTTTTTTAGCCCGAGAGCAGGCTTTTTTCAAACGTTTCTCTTCCGGTGTGCCCAGCTCAATCCAAAGATCAATTTCATCGGTCATGGATTTAGCCCACAGCTCAGGCTCATCGTCAGATGAAAGGCCTTTAGTAAACATCAGTTCATCACTGGCGTTTAACGCAAATGCCAATAAACGCACCATCAATCGTTGTTCGTTTTCTGAAGGGTGCTGCGCCAAGGTTAGATTAAAGTCTTGGTAAAGGTGAGTATCCATATTAGCAAGTTGCAACCTTGCTTTAATTATTGTAGCGCCAATGGCCATGGTAGTTTCCAATTGTAAAAGTAATGGGGCCACCAGCAACAGCGACCTTAGTATTGAAATAAGTAGATTAAAAGCTGCTTAGTTTAACTACTTAATATTTGTAATGGTAAACCCAACATTGCATCACCTGTACCCGCTAGGTGCCAAATAATGCTAACAAAGGCGGCAACCGTTGCCACATACCAAACCAGCGACACGGTTTGAGCATAGCGATTCAGGGGCAATAAATGACTTTGATGACGCATGCGCCATTCGAGCAAAATCTCTATTGAGCCAATCAGCAACAAAAAGCCGAGTAACGCGAGACCAAAAGAGTAACTTACCCAAACGCCTAACCCCGCCCCCGCTAAACAAGCAATCAGGCCAACTTTAGTGTTCATCGAAAAGCTAATACTTTTCAATATATGGCCACCATCAAGGGGTAAAACGGGTAACAAATTAAATAAATTCAATAAGGAATTAAACGCCGCTAAACCAGCAAAAAAGATATTTCCCGTTACCCAATACACAACTAAGCAGGCGATCGACATGATCAAGCCAAAAAATGGTCCCATAATAGAGATCACCACATCTTGCCAGCGGGTATTTATTTTTTCATCACTGAGCGCTAAGCCGCCTAAAAATGGAATCAGGTAGATGCCTTTGGTTTTCATTCCAAAGTATTTCATGGCCCGAATATGGCCGTACTCATGGAACACCAAACAAGCCAACAGCGCGAGCGCAAACTGCAGCGAAAACAGCCAAGAGTAAGCCGCCAAACTGGCTCCAGCGAAAGCCACCTTAATCAGCTTGGCACTTTTGAACAGCTTAAAGCCCAGTGACATTAGACCCAGCGTACTCCACTTTCTTTCTGCCACTATGGGTTGGCTTACTTGCTGACGCTCGATATCGCGCTCAGTGCGCTCGCCTTGGGCTTCAATCACATCATCACGGGTTAAACAATATATCAACCTAAAGGGCTGCCACGTTAAATCAATTTCTAGTGTTACGCTAATGGCCCCTACAGCACTCAGCACTGAGTCAGTCGTAACGTCTGGTTGCAACTGAAAAGTATGAGAGAATTGACGTTGAGAGCCGTCAGACGCTTGTTGCTGCGATACGAGCTGCTCATTCCAAAATAGTTTCTGCTCACCCGAGGTTGAGCCTTCAAGGCGTAATGGTTTATCGAAAAATTGCAGGTGTAAAAGTTCCAACGTTATACTTCCTTAAACTCACTCGACAGCATTATGCCTAGAGTCCTCCTATTTGCAAAATTAACCTCGCAATAAACATTTAACTCAATATGATTTTCTTTTGACTAAACTTACCAGTGAAAAGTATGCTGATTTAGAATTTAGGAGTGGCGCTTGTTAGAAGCTCTGTATTATGTTTCCGCTGGAATTTGTATTTTTGCCGCTAGTTATAGTGGTTTCGTTGCCTTGCTAACACAAAAGTCGAAACTGTTTCTTCACTTTGCTTGGGTCTGTCTATGCGTAGCCGGTTATCAAGTCTTTTCGGTTCAATACCTGATTGCCGCTGATACCCATACCGCTATTGAGCAGTTACGCTGGCAAGTTTTTTCTATACTCGCCCTAACACCTTCATTTTTTATCTTTATTGCAATCTATACCCAACAGAAGCATTACTCATTTGCCTTCAAAGTGATTACGTTATTTTGCCTATTAATGATGCTTATTAACTATGAACAGCCACTCACGATAAGATTTGAACAGGTAATTGAGCGCGTAAACATAGGGCTACCATGGCAACAAAGCATTAGTTTAATAGAAGGCGACCTTTCGCCTTGGGGGAAATTAATGCATACCTTCTATCAGGTTTTACTTTTCTGGGTGGCCTATCGCAGTTGGGTACTGTTTAAAAAAAATGAACCAAGAATAGCTATTTTTTTTAGCCTTTATATTTTGGCTCAGCTGAGCTCTGCCATCCTAGGTATCATGATAGATGCAGGCTTAGTTAAGATGTTCTACACCGTTGGCTTTGCCTTTGTTATTTTAGTCATGTTGATGAGCTTTAGTCTGGCCCTTGACTTTAAAACAACTAGCCGACGCATTGTCGCGCAAACCGTCAAGCTCACAGCAGAACGCCGTCAGCGGTTAATCGCGCAGAAAAGCCTCAATATGATGGCTCAAGTCGTCGACCAATCTCCTTCTGCTTTATTGATTTTAGATTTAAACGGTTTTGTCGTTGAATGTAACCAAGCTTGTGATATTTTTTGGCACCGCCAGTTGGCTGTTGAACGGGTCAATTTTTTAGATTTCTTATCCCAACTCTACCCCAAAAAACGTCGAGAAATCACCGACATTAGCCACAAAGAAAACATTCAGCTGCCCCCTGTCAACCTCAGTGAATGCAGCACCCCTTATTTTGCTAATCATCGTAAACAGTCTATTTTAACATTCAAAATTTTTATCACCCGTGAGTACAATCAGGCAAAACAAATTATTGTGTCCTGCTCCGATGTCACCGCGCAAGAGCAACAGCAAAAAGCGATTCGCCACATTGCTCGAGGAGTCGCCTCAGCACAAGGTGACGATTTTTATCATGATCTTATCGCCAACTTAGCCAAGCTATTTAATGCCAAGTACGGATTTATTGGCTTTATCTCAGAGCAAAACAAAAACATAATTAGAACCTGCTCTGTGGTAGAAGATGACAAAATAGTCAGTAATTTCAATTATGAGCTAGCCGAGTCTCCTTGTACCCATTTATCTCAATGTGATGTGTGTAATTTTCCAGCTCATGCCCAAACGCTGTTTCCCAATGACATCTTAATTAAAGAAAAGGGCATAGAAAGCTATATTTGTACCAAGATAAAAGATGAAAACGGCAAAGCAAAAGGGCTGATAGTTTTAATGCATAACGAAAAAATGCCTGATGATGTACAGCTTAGAGATATTTTGGACATTTTTTCGTCTCGTGCAGGAGCCGAGATGCAGCGAAGCCAAGCGCAAGCAGACATTAGAAAAATGGCATTTGAGGATTATCTCACTCACTTGCCTAACCGCGCTTTGCTACTTGAGCATTTAAATGGACAAATATCCAAACTAAGATTGAACCAAGAACAAGCCATGCTGATCGTGATGGATCTCGACCACTTTAAAACCATTAACGATGTATTGGGCCATGATGTGGGTGATGATATTTTACGGCATATCGGAAAACGCTTAAGCGAGCATTGTTCTGATGGTTTTTTCATTGCCCGTCAAGGCGGTGATGAATTTGCCTTAATCAGCCGTCATTCTTGCTTGTATGACAGTCAAATCAAAGTCGCGCTCGATAAACTGCAAAAAATAATCAATCAACCACTACAAATAGGTGAGCATAAAATAGATATAGGTGCGAGCTTTGGTATTTGTCAATTTCCCAAAACCGATGAGAGCGCACTTGATGTCATACGTCACGCTGAACTGGCTTTGTATAAAGCGAAAAGCAATGGTCGAGGGCGCTATACGGTATATGAGCATAGCTTAGAGAAAGTGGCCCAAGAGCGCATGAAAATGCAGCAAGCATTGAAAAATGCCATCGCCAACGAAGAACTGTTGTTATTTTTTCAACCTCAAGTTAGGCAAGATGGCTCGCAATTTGGCGCCGAGGTGCTATTACGCTGGTTTTCGCCCATTTTTGGTTTCGTCTCCCCCACTAAATTTATACCATTAGCGGAAGAAACCGGACTGATCCACAGCATTGGCGAGTGGGTATTTAATCAATCACTGCACTGTATAGAACAATGGCAGAAAAACTCTATTCCCTTTAAAGGACACCTTTCCGTTAACGTATCGGCTTGGCAATTTGCACTACCCGCATTTGCCGACGACATTATCAGAGCAGTAAATAATAAAGGCATAAAACCAAGCTCAGTGATGCTTGAGGTGACAGAAACAGGCTTGCTTATTGATATACCCGACACGATCCAAAAGCTTTCGCAAATTCGTAAATTTGGTATTGAAATAGCGCTGGATGACTTTGGCACTGGTTACTCATCAATGGCTTACCTGCGAGATCTCCCGCTCGATTTACTCAAAATAGATAAAACCTTTATCGACGAGCTCGGCAAAAGTGATCATTCACCGATTACTGAATCAATCATTTCGATCGGCAGGAGTATGCATCTCAGTGTGATCGCCGAAGGTGTGGAAACCCTAGAGCAATCAAATCGGTTAGCCGCGCTGGGTTGTCATATTTATCAAGGTTACTACTATGCTAAACCCATGTCTGAAGACGACTTTGTGGCTTGGTTATTCACACATAATCATTCCCCAAACATCGCCTTATTAAGTTAAAAACCGTAAAACCTATGCCGTATCAATAATTAACTAAATTTAACCATATATTAAGTCGCCATGTAATTGACTCTTACTTATAAAAAGTGGTTATAATCAAAACGTATAATTATTGGGGATATTGTGATGCAGCTAAGTAGCATTCACAAAATTTGGATTTGCCTACTCACCCTCACCGCCTTGGTGATGTCGAGCAGTGCCTCCAGTTCCGCGATGATGAATATGCAAATGGCTAGCTTGACCAGCAACGCAACCATACTCCGCACGTCTGCAACCGACATGGATATGGCCAGTGAGCAAAAACACCAAGCACAAATGCCACACTGCAATGAACAGCAAATGCCGAGTCATCAGACCTTACCAACTGAAGCTAATGGCTCCGACCATTGTAACAAAATGGCCGCAAATGATTGTTGTCCCGCAGTATGTATTAGCCTCGCAGTGCCCCTAACCCCAAGCGAGCAAATCATTGTTCGTCAACCTCATCGTACCCTGGTTGCCCTTGAGAGCGCAGGCCAAGTTATCGCCCGTGCATCCTCTTTATATCGCCCCCCTATAAGTTAATTCCAACACATATTGAATACCGCCCGAGCTTAGCTTACGGCGCTCACTATATGTCGAAGTAAAAAAAACCTGTTTCTGTTAAGGCTTAGGCTTTGCCGCGCCTTACCCTGTTTTTTACTCAAGATTGGAATGTATCGTGAAAATTAAACTTACGATGTTAGTGTTGGCACTCGGTGCTAGCCCTATATTTTTCACCCCGGTGTGGGCGAACGAAATACAAGTTAACCAGCCTGCTGAGGCAAACCTTAGCCTTAAGCAACTGATTGAATACGCACTTAATCGCGATGCTAATCGTGAACAGTTAATGGCCCAGTCTTTCGCCATGCGTGAAACTGGCGTGGCCAGTGCCACCTTGATGGATCCCAAAATCAAGGTGGGTGTGGGTGGTTTACCCATTGATACCTTGGGTTTCGACGACGACCCCATGACCAATATTTCCATTGGTTTTATGCAGCAATTTAGCCGTGGCGACACCCTTGCACTGCAACAGCAAAAAATGAATCAACAAGCAGAGGGACTTGAACGACAGCTTGGCTTGCGTGAATTAGAAGTGGCTAATGCCATGACCAAGCTTTGGTTAGAGCTGGGGTTCCAACAGCAAGCGGCCAAAATATTGCAACAAAACCGCAGCTTAATGAAAGAGATGGTGCGCTTTATTGATACCAACTACGCCATTGGTAAAGGTGAGACGCAAGACCTACTGCAAGCGCAACTGCAAGTCAGCCAACTTGATGAAAAGCTGCAAGCTAACCAACAAATGCAGCGCCGTATTATGTCACAGCTCTCCGAATGGTTAGGTGCAGATTGGCTTAAAGACGGCCGCCCACTGCCCACTTCAAACCAGCTCGAATGGCCTAGACTTGACGAGTTATTGTCAAGTAATCAGCACAATAACGAACATTACCCGCTGCTAGAAAAACACCCTATGATTGCCATGACCAAAGCCAGTATTGCAGGAAATCAAACCCAAGTGGCTATCGCCAACGAGGCTTACAAGCCTGAATTTGGTATTGAAGTGATGTATGCCAATCGCCAAGCAAACGGCATGGGCGGTAAACCGGCCTCCGATTTAATCAGCGCTTACTTAACGGTCGATGTGCCTTTATTTACTGGCAACCGGCAAGACCGCAATCACGCTGCGGCGCAATATCAATTGGGCGCGGCAAAGGCGCAGCGCGATCAACTGCTGCGGCAAATGAATGCCCAAGTGAATGCTTTGTTGGTAGACAAACATAATCTCAATGAGCGCATTGCTCTCTATCAAAACACCTTGCTCAAACAAGCCAAGGCCACCACTAAGGCGGTTGAGCGCGGTTATGAAAATAACACCGCGCAATTTAATGACGTCATCGGCGCGGTCAGAGCTGAGCTCGCTTTATCTCTCGAACAATCGCGATTAGTCACCGACTTGAATATCACCCAAAGCAATCTTGCCGCCCTGTTAGGTGGCTTTGATTATCAAGTTGAACAGCCTCAGGTTGCGCGCCCAAGTGCAAGAAAATAATAGAGAATAATAACAATGAAAACATTTAGTATTGCCACCATCACCTTATTAGTGGGCGTTGCACTAGGTTATGTCGCCAGTGATGCAGGTCAGCCTTATCTTGTTGCACTGACTGGCGCAGCAGCAAACCAAGAAAACCCAGCCGCCAGTGATAAGCCCCTTTATTGGGTCGCGCCAATGGATCCCAACTATCAGCGCGACAAGCCGGGTAAATCCCCTATGGGCATGGACTTAGTGCCTGTTTATGCTGAAGATTTAGCGGGTAATAATGACATTGCGGGCACCGTTAAAATTAATCCTGCAGTGGAGAATAACCTCGGTGTTAAAACCCAAGGCGTCACCATTGCGCCCTTAACCCCGCAAATTGAAACCGTCGGTTACATCGCCTTTGATGAAAGTCGTCTTTGGCAAACCAACGTGCGCGTCAGTGGCTGGGTAGAAAAACTCAACATTAACGCCGTCGGTGAGCGAGTCAATAAAGGCGATGTCCTATTTACCTTGTATTCACCTGAACTAGTCAAAGCCCAAGAAGAATTACTCAACGCCTATCGCACCGAGCGCTCAGGACTGATTAAGGGCGCAACCGAGCGTTTAGTCACCTTAGGGGTGGATCGCGCGCAAATAAAACAAATCGTGCGCCAAGGCAAAGCGCAACAAAACATCCAAGTAAAAGCTTTAGACAGCGGCATCATCGCTAGCTTAAACATTCGTGAAGGCGGCTATCTTTCACCGGCGCAAGCGGTGATCAGTGGCGGCCCGATTGATGAAGTGTGGGTTGATGCCGAAGTGTTTGAGCGCCAAGCCCATTGGATCAAAGCAGGCTCAAAAGCCAGCATGAGCTTAGACGCACTGCCAGGGCAAAATTGGCAAGGAGAAGTGGATTACGTCTATCCGATCCTCGACCCTAAAACGCGCACCTTGAGAATGCGTTTAAAATTCAGCAACGCAGACTACGCCCTAAAGCCAAACATGTTTGCCAACATCACCTTACAACCACAAACTCAGCAAGCCGTGATGACCATTCCGAGATCTTCAGTGATCCGCTCTGGTGGTATGACCCGAGTCGTATTATCTGAAGGTAATGGCAAATACCGCTCGGCGCGCATTGAAGTGGGCCGAGAAGCGGGCGAGCAAATTGAAGTTTTAGCGGGCTTAACCGAGCAAGATTTAGTGGTTACTTCGGCGCATTTTTTATTGGATTCAGAATCCAGTCAAACCGCCGATTTATCGCGTATCAATAGTATTGAGCCGGCGCTAAACAGCGTATGGGCCAAAGGCGAAATCACCCAAGTGATGGCGGGGCATAACATGCTCACTATCAACCACCAGCCGGTAAAGGAATGGGATTGGCCGGGGATGGTGATGGATTTTACCTTGGCGGATGGTTTGCAGTTAAAAGATGAAAAAGTAGGTCAAAATATTGATTTTGAAATGCAAAAAACTGCTGCCGGTGGCTATGAAATCATTAATTACCAAGTGAGCGAAAGCACAGCCCCGACTGAAGTTTGGGCAAGTGGCACTATTTCGATGCTGATGGCAGACTTTGGCATGATCACTATCGCGCATCAAGCCGTGAACGAACTCAATTGGCAAGCGGGCGAAATGAACTTTAGTGTTAACGACAGCGCAGCAAACAAGATTGATCTCAGCCAGTTTGCCGAAGGGCAAGAGGTGACATTTTTACTGCAAAAACAGGGGCAAGCATTTCAGTTAATCCAAGTGGTTAATAAAGGGGATAAATTATGATCCCACTGATTATTCGCTGGTCCATTAACAACCGCTTCTTGGTGTTAGTTGCCACAGTATTTCTGGTCTTAGGCGGCTTATACAGCGTAAAAAACACGCCAGTTGATGCCTTGCCGGATCTATCCGATGTACAAGTGATCATCAAAACCAGCTATCCCGGCCAAGCGCCGCAGGTGGTAGAAGATCAAGTGACCTATCCACTTACCACCGCGATGCTAGCGGTACCCGGCGCAGTCACGGTGCGTGGTTACTCATTTTTTGGCGACTCTTACGTTTACATCATTTTTAATGATCAAACCGATATGTACTGGGCGCGCTCACGGGTACTGGAATACTTAAGCCAAGTAGCCCCGAAATTACCGGAGAGCGCTAAGCCAACCTTAGGCCCTGATGCCACTGGGGTTGGCTGGATCTTCAATTATGTATTGCAAGATAAAACCGGCCAGCACGATTTAGCAGAGCTGCGCAGTTTGCAAGATTGGTTTTTAAAATACGAGCTACAAACCGTTGATGGCGTGTCGGAAATAGCCACCGTCGGCGGCATGGTTAAGCAATACCAGGTGCAAATCGATCCGGCCAAGTTGCGCGCGTATAACCTAACCTTGCAGCAAGTGAACATGGCGATCAAAAACGGCAACCAAGAGTCCGGCGCCTCGGTGATTGAAGTGGCCGAAGCTGAGCACATGGTGCGCACAACTGGCTACCTGTCCAATATCGAAGACATTAAAGCGCTGCCGTTAAAGGTCACCGATAAAGGCACGCCATTATTGTTAGGCGACATTGCCGATATTAGCTTAGGGCCACAAATGCGCCGCGGTATTTCGGAGCTCAATGGTGAAGGTGAAGCAGTAGGCGGCGTAGTGGTGATGCGCTTTGGCGAAAATGCCAGTGAAGTGATCGACAATGTCAAAATCAAACTTACCGAGCTGCAAAAAGGCCTGCCCGATGGCGTCGAAATTGTCACTACCTATGATAGATCGACTTTGATCAATGCCGCGGTCGATAACCTTTGGACCAAGCTGGCCGAAGAATTCATTGTGGTGGCGGTGGTTTGTGCCTTGTTTTTATTCCATATTCGCTCATCACTGGTCATAGCACTGAGTTTACCTGTCGGTATACTGTCGGCTTTTATTATCATGCATTGGCAAGGGATTAACTCCAACATTATGTCATTGGGCGGTATTGCCATTGCGATTGGTGCCATGGTTGATGGCGCGATAGTGATGATAGAAAACGTGCACAAACACATTGAGCGCACGCCGTTGACCGACAAAAACCGCTGGCAGGTGATCGGCAAAGCCGCTGAAGAAGTAGGCGCGCCGCTGTTCTTCTCATTGCTAATCATTACCTTAAGCTTTGTGCCGGTGTTTGCCTTAGAGGGTCAAGAAGGCAAAATGTTCTCGCCATTGGCATTTACTAAAACCTATGCTATGGCCGCCGCGGCGGGCCTCGCCATTACCTTAGTGCCGGTATTAATGGGCTATTTTATTCGCGGTAAAATTTTACCTGAGCATAAAAACCCAGTGAACCGCAGCTTAGTGGCGCTGTATCGCCCATTGTTAAAGCTCAGCTTGGCCTTCCCTAAAACCATGATAGTGGTGGCTTTAACGTTAATGGCCTCGGCTTATTACCCCATCACTAAGCTTGGCGGTGAATTTATTCCGCCCCTCGATGAAGGCGATCTCATGTACATGCCGACCACTTTCCCCGGCATATCCATTGGTAAAGCGCGTGAGATCTTGCAACAAACCAATAAGCTGATTAAAACCGTGCCAGAAGTGAAAACAGCTTGGGGTAAAGTCGGCCGCGCCGAATCTGCGACCGATCCAGCGCCATTAACCATGATTGAAACGGTGATCCAATTTAAGCCGCGCGCTCAATGGCGTGAAGGCATGACACCGGAAAAACTGCGCAAAGAACTCGATCAGCTAATTCAATTTCCCGGTATCACCAATGCTTGGGTCATGCCAATTAAAACCCGCATTGACATGCTCGCCACGGGGATTAAAACGCCGATTGGGATCAAAGTGGCAGGGCCAGATCTAAAGCAAATAGAAACCATTGGCGCCGCCCTTGAACCAATTTTAAATCAAGTGGCAGGCACGGCATCGGTTTACGCCGAGCGCGTAGCAGGCGGTCGCTATGTCACCATTGATATTAAGCGTCATCACGCCGCGCGTTATGGCCTTAACATTAATGAGGTGCAACAAGTGATCTCAACTGCTGTGGGCGGCATGAATGTCGGTGAAACCATTGAAGGACTACAGCGCTATCCCATCAATGTACGCTACCCGCAGGATTACCGTGATTCGGTAGTGAAGCTGCAAAACTTGCCTTTGGTTACGCCTAATGGTGCCCGCATTGCATTAGCCGATGTCGCTGATATTCGCTATGAAGACGGTCCGCCGATGATCAAAACCGAAAATGCCCGCCCCAATGGCTGGGTATTTGTCGATATTGAAGGGCGCGATCTTAGCTCCTATGTCGCAGAAGCTAAGCAAGCGGTGGCCGAGCAACTGGACTTACCCGCAGGTTATTCCCTCGCGTGGTCTGGACAATATGAGTATATGGAGCGCGCCAAGGCACGCTTGAGCATAGTGACGCCGATCACGCTGGCCATCATTATGTTGCTGCTTTATTTAAGTTTTCGCCGTGTTGGTGAGGTGCTGATCATCATGGCAACCTTGCCGTTAGCCATGGTCGGCGGCTTATGGCTAATGCATGTGCTTGGCTATAACTTCTCTATTGCCGTGGGTGTGGGCTTTATTGCACTGGCAGGCGTCGCGGTAGAAATTGGCGTGATCATGTTGGTGTATTTAAACCAAGCGTGGCATTACAAAAAATTGCATGCCGAAGAAAATCAGCAAGCCATCTCGGCGCAAGATTTAAGCCAAGCCATCGAAGAAGGCGCAGGTCTGCGCGTGCGCCCGGTGATGATGACGGTACTGACGGTGATCATAGGTTTAATCCCGATCATGTACGGTTCAGGTACCGGCTCAGAAGTGATGCAACGCATTGCCGCGCCCATGATCGGCGGCATGGCCTCAGCGCTAATGCTGACCTTACTGGTACTGCCCGCCATTTTCAAACTATGGAAAAGCCAAGAAATTAAGCGCAGCGCGCTTATGAATCAAACAACAACATCAAACTAAATTAATTGAAAGGATAACGACCATGAAAAAATCATTATTGGCATTAGCCATCACACTTACAGCCACCGGCAGTTGGGCGGAGACAGACAAAATTGATCACTCAACAATGGATCACTCGAATATGAATCATTCACAAATGGAGGATCACAGCCAGATGGAAATGCCCGCTGAAGCTGTTGATCACTCAAGCATGGATCACTCACAAATGGATGCCACCAGCATGGCCGGTATGCCGGGCATGACCGCGGTGGGTATGCCCGCTCCCGGCGCTAAGCCAGACAAAGTGGTGCATGTAATATTAAGTGATGATATGAAAATCACCTTTAAGCAAGAAGGCACTATCAAGCCCAATGATGTGGTGCAATTTGTGGTGATGAACACGGGTAAAATTGATCACGAATTTGCAATTGGCTCAATAGAGGAAATGCTAGAGCACCGTGAAATGATGAAAACCATGGCAGATCACAATCATGAAATGTCCAATGCCGTTACCGTTAAAGCCGGTAAAGCCCAGCAACTGCTTTGGCATTTCCATGGTGCAACTCAAGTTCAGTTTGCTTGTAATATTCCCGGCCATACTGAAGCGGGAATGGTGAAAAACATTCAACTTTAATCTCAACGAATAATAAGCGCCAATTAACCTTGGAGCTTCATTACCAACTAATCAAGAGAATTAACAATGAAAAAAAGCGCTTATGTATCAAGCTTTGTATTACTCATGTGGAGCAACTGGCTTTACGCCAATCCGACCATAGAACTTTATAAATCGCCGACTTGTGGCTGTTGCACCGAGTGGGCCACCATCATGGAGCAAAAAGGCTATGCCGTTAATGTGCATCACCAGTCTGATTGGACCGACGTGAAAAAAGCCCACTTTATGCCGCCACAACTGCAATCGTGTCACAGTGCCGTGATTGATGGCTATCTTATTGAAGGCCATGTACCGGAAGCTGATATTGCCCGTTTATTAAAAGAGCGCCCTGCCAATATTAAAGGCTTAGCAGCGCCTGGTATGCCGCAGCATTCACCCGGTATGGCTCAACCTGGTCAGCCTTATAAAGATTTTGAGGTGATTGCATTTTCTGAGGATAAACTGAGTATTTATCAACAATACTAATTTTCCTTAAATCAACTATGTTGAAATTGGCCGATTAAAGAGCAAGTTACATTTAGTAACACGCTTGCTCTTTATTTAGCCATTGGCAAAGGATAAACTACTAGTGCAATTCCTTTTTTTCCTATTATCTACTGGAGATGCCATGCCTGTGCTTATTGTTAGTGATCTTGATGGAACCCTATTGCAAGAAGATCATTCCTTAGCGCCTGAAACCTTAGCCGCTATTCGTAACTTACATGATGCAGGACGCATATTTGCAATCGCCACTGGCCGCCACCACACTGACGTGGCTGATTTAGCAAAAAAAATTGATCGCCCTATTGGCATGATCAGCTGTAATGGTGGCATGGCCATTGCGCCAAATGGTGAGGTAATCGCCAGTGCTTACATTCCAGACCATATCACTCAAGAGTTGGTACACCACCCCATGCCTGAAGGTGTCTTTTTAAACATGTACACCGACTTTAATTGGTATGCCACCGAAACCAATGCCAAGCTAGAAGCATACAGTGACAAAGCAGGGTTTAAGTGCGAATTAGTGACGCCTCACTTTATACAAGAAAAACAAGCGGTGAAGTTTTTTCTGTGGGGCGACCGCATGGGACTATTAGCGCTGCAAACAGAACTCATGGCCAAATACAAAGGCCAACTAGATTGCCTATTTTCATTGCCCCATTGTTTAGAATTGATGCCAAAAGGTGTTTCAAAAGCCACCGCTGTTGATGCGTTATGTAAACATTTAGGCTTAGCGGCTCACCAAGTGATGGCGTTTGGCGATGGCGAAAACGACATTGAAATGCTGCAATATGCAGCCTTTCCTAAAGTGATGTTAAATGCCGCTGAAAGTGTTAAAGCCGCAGTACCTCACGCTGAAATCATTGGTCATGCGCATCAGTTGGGTGTCGCGAATTATTTAACAAGCAGTATTCTACAGCCCGTAAACTCATAAATTACTGCTGGGGCCAACCTCTGGCCCCAGCCCCTTTCAATCCCTCACAAAGCTTTATATATTATCGCCCTAACGTCAGGGGGAATGAATATGAAATGGTTATTAAAAGCCTGTTTTACGGTTGCAGTTTTTATTATTGTCAGCTCACTCCTGATCACTTTCCCCCTTAAGTATATCAATCCTATTTTTTGGAGCTGGCAGCTACAGCGTGAGTTCAACCCACCGGCACTCTATCCCGCAGATGCCAAGTATCACTGGGTGTCTATTGATAACATTTCTAGCTCAATGCAATTGGCGGTGATCGCGGCCGAAGATCAATTATTTTTAAGTCACAATGGGATTGATATTGAGTCAACCAAACAAGCCATTGACGATATGATCATTGGCAAACGTTTTCGCGGTGCCAGCACCTTAAGCCAGCAAACCGTAAAAAATTTGTATTTGTGGCCGGGTAAAAGTATCACGCGTAAAGCCATTGAAGCTTGGCTTACTTTATTGATTGAGTGGCAGTGGGATAAGCAAAGGATCTTAGAAATTTATCTCAATATCGTGGAATTTGGCCCCGGTATTTATGGCGTAGAAGCGGCGAGTCAGCATTATTTTGGCGTAAGCGCTAAGCAACTTTCTGCGGCTCAAAGTGCACGATTGGCCGCAGTGCTACCTAACCCATATCGTTTCAGCGCCGCGGCGCCGAGTACTTATCAAATAAAACGTGAACAATGGATCAGGCAGCAAATGCGTCAGCTAGGACTAGCATATTTAAGGCCAATAAAGTTAGAGAGATAACACTTAAAGCATTTATTTTTAAATATATTTTCAGTATTACATCATATTTTCAAAAGCGACACCAAGCACCACTAAACCTATCCCTATTACGGTAAGGGCAATGCCAATGTAGCCGGTTATTAATCCCGCTAATGCCATACCATCTCCTGTTAGCTTGCCTTGACTTTGTCGAATATTACTGCGTGCAATATGACCACAAATAATCGCAATAAGTGAACCAAAGATAAAAATACCTAAAATACCAAAAATAAGGCTCACTACCGCTAAAGGAGACGTTTCAACAGGCCTATTCGGGGTTGCAGCCGCAAGGTTAGGCTGATTAGCTGCAGTTGAGTGTACCTGCCCCTGCGGAACAATGTGCTTAACCACCTCATCTTCGACAAAAAACTCCACCTTATCTAAGGTTTTTGGTGGAATATTGCCGCTCCAGCTTGCTAATGCAAACTCATAACGATTACCTTCATCACACTTGATCAGACCGGTTTGAGCTGCTTCATTAATATCTAAAACCGTACCTTGCATCTTACCCTCAACTTAAATCATCTATATAAAAACAAAACAATATAAACAAGCGAACCCTTTGGCGCGAGCAGAAAATATCACAAAAACGAAAAAACCATTGCTAACTCACTATTTCGAGCAGTGTTAGCCTCCTTACAACAGCAAGCTACATTGACCCTTTGCAAAATAGTCAGGATAATGCCGCTCATTTAACCTAAGGCCAAGTTATATGTCTGCGCAATTACTGTTTCAAACCCAAGATTCATGGGGCCCCATCGAAGTCAGTGAAGAAGGTGCGATTCGTAAGCTGTCATTTGGCCCCGGTGACGAACAAAGCCGCCAAGACAAGCGTCATCCCCACTTACCGGAGCATGAATATATTCAAGGGATGCTATTGGCGCTGTTATTCAAACAGCCAAAAAATGCCATGATTCTGGGTTTAGGCGCGGGTTGCTTAGTGAGCGCATTACACCATGCTGTACCCGGTATAAAAATAACAGCAGTAGAGTTAAGGGCGGCAGTGATTGATATTGCAAAACGATTTTTTCGACTGCCTCATGGTAAAAAGATAACCCTAATCAATGACGATGCAGTCATTTTTATCCAACAAAATCAGCACAAGAAAGTAGATCTATTGTTTGCCGACATATATCACGCAGAAGGAGTGGATCACGCTCAGTTAAGAAATGACTTTTTGCAACATTGTCGCTCCCAGTTAAAAGCGGATGGCATACTCGTGCTGAATTGTTGGCATGAGCACAGTGAAAATCATGATTTTGCCGCTGCCTTAAGAGCAAACTTTCCCTACTTATATGGCTGCCATGTCAGCTCTGGCAACTGGATTGTATTTGCCTCTCAAGCCAATATCGCCATACAGTTAGATCAAAGTAAATCAGCAGCACAGCAACTAAAACAGGTGTCAGATATTGATTTAACTCGACTTTTAAACCAGTTAAAAAATATTTGTTAAAAAAGAGAAAAAAGATTGAACCATTACAAAAATATCCGGTCATAACTAACAGATATGCTCAATAGACTCAGCACCTTGAAAGCAATCTTTAGCTAGTCAATAGCTCCTTAAATAAGTTTAATCGTGGTAATCGATTCGGTCTTACACCTAGTTTAGATACAATGCAGGAAGCAGTATCTGGGTGTAAGCAAGTTACCCTTAGGGCCTCTTTCGAGGCCTTTTTATTTTCTCCTCATATAAATCATCCCACTGTCAAATTAATCTAATAAAACCAAGTAACGTCTTCATCACCTAAGAAAAGTCTATGATTCGGCGTTATAATACTCGAACATGCTAAATAGAAATCGTTCTTAAACATAACAAAGAAGACAATATGGTCCGAATGCTCCGATTATTTTTACTTTCCTCTAGCTTTCTCTCGGTGTTGATTTCATTTCAACTTTGGGCCACACCTGAAATTACCATTCACTACAAGCACCTTGGCTTTTATGGTCAAACAGAGAACGCAATTAATGAGCAAGTGAGTAAACAGAACCCCTACTTTACGAAAACCAAAGTATTCCATAATGATAACAACTGGCAAAAAGGCTGGGTACTGATCACTAAAGAGTCTCCATCTGGCTGTAAAATTACCCACGTCAACACTTGGATAAAAATTGATTACCGATTACCTCGCTGGCTAGACCAAGCAAGTGCACCACAATCACTACAACTGAAATGGGAAGATTTTTATCAAGGTATTTTTATGCATTTAGATGGCCATAAAAAAATTGCAGTGGAAGCACTGCAGGCGATTGAAAAGTCGATACTAAAATTACCAGCGACCGCAACATGTGAAGAAATTAAGCAGCAAGCTGAAAGCTTAGCGCAACAGCATATTTTACAAATTACTCATGCTGAAGAAAAATATGATCAGGCTACACAGTTTGGTGTAAGCCAAGGGACGTCTTGGCTATTAACGCAGTAATTAACTTTCACCGTCATTATGCACGCTTCGCACTGTCTAAAATTATCGCCCCGCCATGGCCACATTGATGGCCATAAAAAAATTGCAGTGGAAGCACTGCAGGCGATTGAAAAGTCGATACTAAAATTACCAGCGACGGCAACATGTGAAGAAATTAAGCAGCAAGCTGAAAGCTTAGCGCAACAGCATATTTTACAAATTACTCATGCTGAAGAAAAATATGATCAGGCTACACAGTTTGGTGTAAGCCAAGGGACGTCTTGGCT
>NZ_JAIMJA010000002.1:350881-369031 GCF_021295315.1 Motilimonas cestriensis
GCTATTAACGCAGTAATTAACTTTCACCGTCATTATGCACGCTTAAAGTTGTCTAAAATTATCGCCCCCGCCATGGCCACATTTAACGATTCAGCCTGACCAAAACTCGGTATGGTTATTTTGTGGCTAATAAAGCTCGATACTTCATCACGAATACCATGAGACTCACTGCCAAGAACAATCACACCTTGGCTACTTAATGTGGTCTGATAGATGTTCTCACCCTCAAGAAAAGCGCCATACACGGGCACAGTTTGCTGTGACAAATAAGCAGCAAGATCAGTATTGACCACTTCAACTCGGCAAAACGAACCCATGGTAGCGCTGATCACTTTTGGATTATAAACATCCGCACAATCTTCACTGGCCACTATCTGCTTTATTCCGTACCAATCAGCAAGACGGATCAAGGTGCCTAAATTACCGGGATCAGATACGCCATCAAGAGCCAACACCAATTCATTGAGGTTGTTTTCAGGTAAGGCAAGTTGTCGCGTTTTAACTAAGGCAATGACGGTGTTGTTTGTGCTGAAGGTGCCCGCTTTAGCTAACTCCTCTGGCGAGGCTGCAACAAAGTGGGTGGTGCTGAGTTCAGCTGGGTATTTAGCTAAAAAAGACTCGGTAGCAAAAACCTGATGAATTTCAAAATTCGATGAAAATAACTCCACGACATTTTTTTCGCCTTGCACAATAAATAAACCGTGTTGCTTACGGTATTTTTTCTGTGCGAGAGAGTTAATCAGCTTAATTTGATTTTTGGTGATCATCGAGTATTGCTCCTATTTATGCAGCCGCGGATTATTCCACTAAAACCACCATTAAGCAAAACTATAGGTTAGCCTTGCGGTGCTATTTTAAGGCCCGGTTTAGGCTCCACCACTGCCCCATTTATCTGCAGTAAAAATGGCACTGCTACTAATTCATATTGTTGGTTAATCTGCACCGCAAAATGTAAATGCGGGCCAGTACTAAAGCCCGTGTTGCCCGATAAGGCAATCGGCTCACCCCGCTTTACCTGTTGCCCTACTCTCACCTTAGCAGAAAAGGTTTTAAGGTGGGCGTAAACGGTCATCGTGCCATCGGCATGGGCAATGCGGACCACATTAGCCTTTGTTTTGGCAAAATCAGCCGTTGCGGCGCCGCTATTATTTTCGACGACTTCCACCACGATGCCGTCTCTGGCAGCAACAACTTCAGTTCCTTCAGGTAAAGGAACATCAATAGCATATTGGCTGTGAGGCTCAGAATGAGTGAAGTTGCCATTAAAGCCTTGGGAAATGTATGCAGGTTGGGGCAGATTGAATGGAACCTGATAAGCATAGTCAGCGTAAAACTCAGGATCGAGCTTACCGGGGGTAAAGCTATATTGATACTGAAAGCGCCATTGACCAGGCTGCTCAGGGAAAATAGTAAATAAAGTTTGTCGGCTGTTGGGCGCGAGGGCAAATGCCTCAGGGAGTGACATAGAGGTTTTTGTATTAGTCAGCTCAGTAAACGCTAATTTCACTGTCACTGGCATACCATAGTTGTTAACAGCAACCACTTCCGCTTGGTTTTTTCCGGTGATGACTTTATGCAAAACTCGCACGGGTGATATCTCAGGCTCGGCCACTCGCTCATGCTCTACCTCGAAGACGACTTGAGGCTTAATGGCGGTAAATACCCAGTGACCTTGATCATCTTGGTATTTATACACATCACGAGCTGCCCAACAGGGCAGGCTGGCCATCATCACCAAACAGGCAGCCGGTAGATATCTAAGCGGCAGGCTCAAGGTAGCAACACATAACAATCGCATCTTCGCGTCCTTCTGCAGTGGGGTAGTAGCCTTTCCTTCGGTCTACCTCAACAAAACCCAACTCATCATACAAGTAATGAGCGCTTTGGTTTGACTCTCTTACTTCAAGCCAAATTTCTTCAATCTGCTTGGTTCTCGCAAGTTGAAGTAAATGCTCGAGTAGTTTACGTCCTAGCCCCTTACCTTGCTCACTTGGGTCTATGGCAATGTTAAGTAAAGTGGCTTCAACACCCGCCTGACTCGCTACATAATAGCCGAGTACCTGCTCACCTTGTGATAACACATGATTAAAATATCGGGTACCAAAATTACTGCTAAATAACTTTTCACTCCACGGGAAGGCGTGGGCCAGTACCTCAATCCGACTTACTTGGGGTAAATCATTAAGAGCCATAGGCATAATGCAAAGCGCTGAGGAGTCCGTCATTTTTTTCTCTATTGTATTTTATACGATTTTATTTGCTGCCATAAACTACGTTTCTGCAACGGATCTTGACTTATTTCATCAATACTGGCGCTGTTTAATACTTGGGTGGAACTGCGAGGCGCTAGTGTTGACTGAGTAGACCAAACCCACAATGGTAGGGGACCGCGGTATTGCCTGAAGCTTTGTTCATCCATCACCTGTGCTTGCGCTGAAGTAAGGCCTATGGATTTCAGCACCGCGATAACAAACTCACTTTGCAGTACATTATGCTCTGCCAAAATTAGCATCTTAGTATCATGATGAAGTGAAAGCGGCGCATCAACTGCTGATAATTCTGCCTTGGCAGACGCGGCATCACTACCTTGATTTAACTGCCACACCGTGATGCCCATCTCTTTTAATATAAAAGCTTGGTATCGATTCATTAGCTCATTTAGCACAGAAAAAATAAGAAAGGGAATATTACCGAAATGTGTTTCCAGTAGCTATGTTAGTGCTTAATAAAAGCCAGTGGGAGAAACGAAAAAAGCCTGACACTAGGTCAGGCTTTTAGAAAGTGGCAGGGGTGGAGAGATTCGAACTCCCAACATTCGGATTTCAACTTTTACATTTAACCAAATATAATCTTTGAACGATATTCGCCGGACCAACCTGACTTTCTACGCTTGGCTGCCAAGCTATCTTTTTCGCTAATATCCTGCTTTATAGCGTTGAGTGCAGCTCGGTTAAATGCAGCCAAATGACTCGCTCCATCCGGATCTTTCACCCTCAATTCATCTTCTCTAAATACAACGTCTAGTACCCAATGAAGCTGATTTTCGACGCTCCAATGCTCTCTTACTGTGCGAGCAGCTAACTCTACATCAAGCTCTAGCGAACTAACATACCAGCGAGAATCTCTGGTTCCTTTGCCGTTGCTACTGCGTTCACTTGCCACTTCAATAAACGTCTTTATGTGTGGCCACTTCTCTTTTAGCTCTGGTGGTAAATTGGCGTCTATCTGCATGATATTGCGCCACTCTTTTCGACCATGCCCTTGGTTCTCTTGAACACATTCCGTCATCCCATCAGGCTGTTCATACACTTCAGCAAAAGCCTGAGTCACATGCTCGAAAAGCTTAAGCTGATTCCTTTTCAGTTGGATCGTAAAATCTCCATTCTTTTTAACTATTTGCGCCATTGTCGGCGCTAAACAATGCAACGAATCTAACGTGACTATCGTATTCTTTAAAATCAGGGCGTCAAGTACATCCCGAGACAAGCTGACTTCCTTACCCTTGCTCTTATCTGCTTGTTGATAAAGCATTAAGCCGCTTTCGACATCATAAGCATTAACGACATGGAGAAAACTTTTGCTGCCATCCGTTTTGGTTCCCCGGAGGGTTTTACCATCAATTGCTAGAACCGATTTTTCCGCACGACTGCGTTCTACATTAAGCCATTCAAATAAGGCTTCAAGTAATGCATCGCTATCTAACATACTGATTATATTTGCAATGCAATGACGCTTCGGGATGCCGTTTTCAAACTGTCGGTATTGTCTTAACCAGTCCAGTTGACTATCACCGAATTCTTGGATGGATTTCCATCCTGTTGCGCCACTAAGTACCGCAGAAAAGACAAGAAAAACAACATCCACTAAATCGTGTTTAACATTAATATCAGCACGAGGATCAGGTATGCGACTTAGGCGTTCAAAAAGAGTCATAGAGTTTACTCAAGAATACAAATAGTGAAGATCAGATCACTGAAATTCGCTTGGTATTTTTCAGACAAAACATGCAAGAACTGGTTATCTCGACTTCGGCCCAATACTCCAATATCATCACAGCGTAAAACAGCTGCCAGAAAAGAAGCGTTATTAGCACTTTTACCGTGAATAGCAGGTTTAAGCACATTACTTTTAAAGACGATATCTGCTTGCTTATCCAGTATCTCAAATAGCGCATCTAAGCTTAACCAGCTCTTAGTATGTAAACCACCACCATCATTACCCGTCATGCGCAGATACAGCTTATGTTCATCATCGTTCATGGCGATTTCATAGAAGATAACACCATTCGTTTTAGGGCTTAGCTTAGGCGCTTTACCATCGGTAATTATCATCGTAAACCCAATAGCGTCCAACTCAAGGCGGTTAGGTTTCTTGGCTTTGGTATTAGTTATGTTTTTATCTGTGTTAACGGTATCTGCTCTAACATCATCAACATTTACTGCATCTACTTTAGCGTCAGTTGTTTCAGCTTCACTGACATTAACTTGCGCTTTAGTCTCTGTTGTTTCTGACTTATCCGTTAGCACAGGTGCTTTATCTGCGCCTTTTTTGGTTGATTTAGACATCATGGTTTCCTTATAGTTTTTTGTATTGAAGAGTGGCTTGTTTATGGTGTTTGGGTTTAATGTTGCTGGAGATAGAAGTAATGGCAGTAGACATAACAGCGATATCATCAATCAGTACAAATGGGTCAACGCCTAAGGGGTCTGCAGGGTTGATGAGGTAAGCCAGTGCAACCACAACAATTGCTTTAACCCATATCGGGGTATCGTCATCACTGAGTACATAAAACAACAATAAGGCTTTTATGCTTACCTCTTTAGTGCCTTTGACTTGCTTTAGCTTTTTCCATAACTCATTTTTAGAGACGCTTTGACTCACTAAGCACCTCCTTAAGCTGATTCAAGTTGATGCTTTGATAACAGAGCAGGAATAAGCCAGAGCCATCATCGCCACTGATACCAAGCGATAACGTATATCGGCCAATATCATCAACATATTCGGGATAGTCCAATGTATGCAATAATTTACGCAGCACACTATCTGATAAACAGCTTAAGCTATTGGGTTTATCCCACTCATCCAATATCAATAAATGACAACTAATTTCAGCCCAGTTAGCTTGTGTTTCAGCGATATCGTTGCTGGGGTTTAGCTCATCCATTAGCTTCTCAGCAATGGAAATAGGGAGTACTTTTTTAGGGGGTAATTGATTAAATATTTGCACATTATTTTCCTCTACTAAAAGGCAGGCAATAAAAAAGGCTATTCCCGCAAAGGAATAGCCTTATGATTTACTTTAAGCTGAGTCATTACAGCTCAGCTTAACTTCAGTAGATTAATATGTGTTTGATCATGTAGTCACCACGTTATCGAGCTGCAAACAAGAGTAATACAGGAGCAATTTAAATAGATAATTTCCATCACCTTAATTGAGTTATCTAAATATTATTTTTACAATTATTGCTACAATACTCCTCTTAATTGGTAGTGACAGAGGAAATAATAAAATGGAGTTTGATATTAAATATGGAAGTGCTTTTTCTATTGATAAATGGGGTTTTGTTGGTAAAGGGAAAGTAAAAATCAGTGATGACAAAATCACTTTCTCTGGCCGTCAAGCATGGCCAGCTTGGAAAAAGCTGCTAACAGGGCTAATTTTTTTTAGTATACCCACTTACTTCTTAAAATTTGGATTAGCCTTTGTATTACCAACCTTCGTTGTAGTGCATTATTTATGCGTATCGAAAAATCAACTTTCAGTGTTACGTTCTTCAATAAGCAACATTGAACAAAAAGGTAAAAAAATTAGTTCTAAAGCGCAACAGCTCGATTCAAAACATAACAAAAAAAGTTTGTTTCAGGCTTATAATATTCAAGTAGCCCAAGATTTAATTTCAGCACTAAAGTCGAAAAAATTATAAACCCCTCCCATGTAGCTTGGCAGCAAGCTATACGCAAATTAAATAACAATTCGTGATATTAGAATAAAACTCAATAAAAGAGGGGGCCTGTTAATAAAAAATGATAAAGGCTTTACATTTGTAAAGCCCCCATTACCTTACCTTCCTAATTACTTAGGAAGGTAAGGTAATTAAAGAAGGATTTCCATTCCGATTAACTCTCCATTTTCGTCAAAGTCTAAATATACTTCAGGCCCCTTATAACCTTCAATTAAGCTAGATAGTTCTTTTTGTTTCATAACTATCCCCTTTTTGCCTTTTCCTGGGTGAGCAGGAAAGCTTAGATATGCAATTTCTGAGTCATACTTACTTACTTCAAAATTCATTTTTTTATCAGTCATTATTATTTCGCAATTAAAATTGTTTTCAATTTAGCCGTTCCATTTTTAGCTATTTGGTATACAGCCATTCCATTATTTCCAACTGGAACTAAAACTCTATCAGCATGGGCAGGGTCGATAATACTACCTTTTGGAAATCCATTGCTACTTATTTCAGATGAAAGATTTTTAAGCCCTGTAGATGCAGATTCAGCATCAGGAAAAACCCCTCTTTCTACCGCTCGTTCTCTGGCATGTGGCATATTTGCATTGGTTGCTTTTTTTACTTTTGGTAGACATTTGTTATGAACCCATATCCCTTCTTCACCAACAAAATATGTATGGTAATCGGCAACTTCAAAGTTAAAAGTATCTTGATTAAACTCACTAGCCTTAACCGATTTAATTGTAAAATTATCACCTGTATAAGAAGTTACTCTATCATTTTCTTGCAAAGAATTTGCGTTAACCCACCCCTTACCATCAACCCAAAAAGGGTGCTCATAAGTAACACCTAATACAGTGGAACTCCCAATAAAAGAAATATTTAGTATTTCTTTATTTTTGTTATTAAATAACCGTGTTACTTCTTTCCAAGATATATCACCTGTTAATTCATTTTTTGACTTAACAAAGTCACCTATCACTATATCCTCGATAGGTTTAAACCCATCCTTAGTATGAATAATAGTGCCAGCTACAAAACAGAATTTTTTAGTACCTGTGAGAATTCGATCAAGCCACTTTAATTTTAGAGATGCCAAAGCAACATCAGTTAAAACCTGACCATAATCACCATCTTGCGCTGCATTAGCGGCATCAACGTAGCCACCAACAAAGAAGTCCCAGAATTGATACTCAATAGAGTCTTCACCATAATAATCAGCAAGCCCCTCAGCTGAGTGATTTACAACCCAATCACCAACAGATATTGCTTCATCTATAACATCCCAATACCATGTATCATTATCAAACGAAGACAATAATGCCTCAGCCTCATCATAAGGTATGGCACCACCGTTATGCCCTCCTGATATTTTATAAGCGGCGGCACCAGTCTTTTTATCCTGAATTAAGTAACCACTGCCTATCCACCCATCAACATTGACTGGCTTTTCATGAACCACAACAGTTTTCCCTGCAAGCAAGGCATTCTCTATTTCTGATCTGGCTAAGGAGTTTATATTAACCAGAGAGATACTCTTCGCATTATCAGAAGTAAGGGTGTATATTTTTTGATTTTCTTCTATTGCGTGAATTAAAGCTCTAGTAGTACTTACTCCATTCAATTGTTTCTCTTTAGTGCTAAAAACAGCCTCAGGCAAAGCATTTTCTAACAAACTCATTCTAGAGCCAGAGACAGAGCGATAAGCTAAAAGTTTATTTTTATCATTATCAGTGTGCACTGATATCGTAGATATATTATCCACATCCATGACTAACCCAGATAACTTTAGTTCACGTGGTATGTCAAACCAATAGGCTGTTGTCGTAGATGTCTGAAACACACCATAACTTGGTGCTCGATAACTAACAACACCAGTGTTTCGCTCATCTAATTTGTCATAAAAGCTATTAGTATTAAAATAACTTAAAATAATCGAATATAATAGGTCAGATGTACTCTCTTGCGCTTTACTACGAAGAACAGTATCGTTGCCTCCCATTTTTTCTGATAATTTTAAAAGCTGTACAGAGGCAATTCCTTGTAGATCTAATGCTATAGCATGAGTCTCTCCGACAGTTGGCTTATTAGAACTTGTTAGCCACCCATGAGAAGGAGACCAAAACCCCATATTTGTAAGAGTTTGCTTACCCATTGTAAAGCCACTAACCTGTTCAACAATGACATTATCTACTGTTAATCTAGCTGACATTTTTATTAAATAAGCAGGTAATGCTTTATTCATATTATTACTATTGCTAGGAAAATAACTCTTTATTAAGGCTAAATCATCAGCAGTTTCAGGAACAAAACTTAATGATATTTTCTTTCCTGCTAAGCTAACGGTTGCTTGCTTAAAATCAATATCACGACCAAATCCTGAATGTAATTTAAAAATAAATTTATTTCTAAGTTTATCTGGAAGTTCATTGAAGCTTTCGCTTTTCGCCAATAATCTATACGGAAGACTAGAGCTTAAAGGTCCATATGGAATAATCTTAGTTGCCTTTTCTCCATGTAAATCTTTCATTGAGGTGTTTGAGGAATCTAGCTCAGAGTAAGCTTTTAAGTTATTTACCGCGCCTTGAATTTCCGCTTCTAAGGAAAGTAAGTTAACGCCTTGAACCCAGCCCTGCACTTTATCTTCCACAACAGAAGAATAGAGAGTTTGAATAGCACTCATAGGGTCAAAATCAATATTATCGATGATATTTTTAGATGAATAAAACTCATATTGCTTAAATGAAGCATCTAATGGGATCCATGAATCCGCTTCAATATTTTTTAAACCACGGCTTGGTTCATAATCAACAAAGGTTTCAACCCAAGTGTGCTCGAAGCGTAGCGCAACAACTTTACCACCAGAAGTCATCATGGTATTCGGAATGCCACCTTGGCCCATTAAGTTAGCAGCTGCTTCTGGAGAATTTACGCCACCGACCCAGTTCATTACCTTTTCAATCGGCACTTCAACCGTACCGTAGGCATAACGAGCATGAATATTAGATGAACGTAGTAGTGCGATTAATAACGACGATGTATCCATCGCATTACCTTGACGCAGCTTTAATGTGTACTCAGCGCCTTGAATAGAGCCGTAACTAGGGATGAATTTAATGTTGTTATACACCCAGTCGTAAATAGCAATTGGGTCGTGATTTAACTCTGCTGCTAAATCCTTGATGGCATCAGTGTGTGGTGCATCAATTGTTTCTGCTAAATCCGTTACACCAGGATCAATCATTGAAGAGTCAATAGAATTAGAAACGAATAATTGAGGTGTTGTTACACGGTCATACAGAGCTACGTAATCTAAATCAGGCTCTCTAACCTTAGGCTTAGGGCTATTAAAAGGTAACTTTTCAAAATCTTCTTGTTGATGTGCTTTTTGAGTTTGATTTTCTTTTAACCAGCTATTTAACGAATTTAAAGAAGTACCTTGCTCTTGCAAGCTTTTGGCTGCTAATAGCTCATCTAATAAGCTAACTAGCTCAGTATGCTTGGCTTTATACTGCTCAACAGCTGCTTCATGACGTTCAAAAATAACAGGTGCCAAGTTATTTTTAGTTAAGTGGTCTTTTACCGTTTCAAAACTTTGTAATGCTTCTTGTTTATCAGCCTCAGCTTGTTCACGATAAGCTTTAAATACCGCTAAATCAGCCCCTGCCAAATCATTTAAACCAACTTTATCAACAAGGTTTTTATCGGCATCATTAACCGTGCTATTAGCAATCTCAGTACTTACAGTAAGATGTGCACTTTCAGTACTCAGTGCCAACTCATCTAAAGACAAGGCAACTTTCTGCTCTACCGTTGCTGGTTGATAAAGAGGTGATGGGTCGCTTTTAGTAATAACGACATTAGGATTCGTCTGCGTAGTATACGAGCACTGATATAATGTAACGATGAACGTTAATATTAATAACATTGCTGTCGCTTTACTAAAAAAACGACTAACTCTAAAATTTTCCAAAAATGACAAAGGCATTTTTATTCCCTTAATAATGCTGGTTTAATCTAAATAATTTAATAAAAATGTTAAAGTGGTAAAACTATCCCTTCACACTGTTTATAACCTTCGTTATATGCTTCAAACGGCTGCAAACTAAATGACATTGTGCCATTCCATGAGTTTGCAATCAGTGTTCCATTAACTGTCCCCGATGGATTACTAATATCGGCATAAGGTGCTAGTACGCTACCTTCAACATAAACACCTCTCAAGGTAAGCGATGTTGCTTCATAAAAGTTATATAACACTCGGTTTCTGTGTTTAGTTAATGTGCTTAAACTAACATTACTAAACCCTGGTGCTTGACCTGAAATATTGATTATCACGCTTGCATTGTCAGGAATGCAGGACACATCGAATGTATGTGAGTTTAAGATGTCAGCACCATTTACATTAAATACCTGTAAGTCACTTTGACAATCGCCAGTTAAATAAAGCCCCCCCCATTTAATTTCAACAGTTCCAGTATTGGCTAGTAGTGAGAGCTCTGCTGATTTATTTAACAGCTCTGTCCTAACATTATCAAAATTAAATGGCAGATCTATGTTGTCCCATAACACCTGTTCTTGGGTTAAACCAAAGCGTACTGCATTACCGATGTTTTGTGCGCTTCCTCCTACAAGTACATGCCCAGCATAAACACGCCCAGTTGGGTAAGTAGCATCCCCCCCCACCACAACCGAAAAACCATCATCCGACATTGGCAACTTATCTGCGACACTATAACCATCAATATTTAAGTTACCGCCTACAGCTATACGGCCTTCGACTTTAGAGGATGGCGCGTTAAAGTCATTAAATACAAAGGCATTATATTGCCCTGCCTCGCCTAAACTGACTCTTACATCACGCTCTTCTGCATTTACACCAGCAACCATTAAAGGAAGTGATAAAGCAAATGGAATTATTGTTTTCATTTTAAAATTCATATCATTTCCCCACATTAAAGTTGAACTAGGTTAAGACGAAGTTGCATCAATATTTGCATTATTTCTGCAGTATCAATGTCAACATATTCTAGATGGTTAATAGCAATATCCAGTTGTTTAACAGCACCTGAAATAGCACCATTTACTTGCATTTGCTCCGCTTTACCTAATGCGCGTAAAACAAACTTCAAGCGAGCATCTCGTGGGTTTAATTGCAATTCAGCTTGAACTAATGAGCTAGCTTTAGCGATAGAACTGTCATCAGCAATAATACTTAGCCCTATTACATTAACCTGCTGTGCTTGATAATTCGGTGTAATGCCAGACTCTAGTGCTACTTCCAGCTCATAATTCCCAGCGACAGTACCCATCACTTGAATTGTCGTTTGCTGGCTTGAGTCCGTTGCTAAATCAAACAACCATTCTGTTTCGCTTCCTGCCGTTACAAAAGCACCACCATCAATCAACTCAAGACCACTTGGTAATGTTAAAAGTAAGCGACCAGGAATAGGGCTGTTATCTGATTCAACCGTCACAGTTAATGATGTCACTTTGTATACATCTGCAACTCGCACATCTTGATGAACCTGCTTAATCACCCCTGTTAACAATTCAGATAAATAACTCGTTGTTGTATTTGCTTGAGCCATTAGGTCAAACCCAGAGTAGACACTAATACCTTTACCGTATGAATTTAACGACATTGCAGGAGGCTCATTAGTCACAATACATTGGATTCCATCGTCATATTGCCATTGTTCAGTACTATTAACCTGCTCATAAAAGCCGATTAAAGAGGCTGTTACTGGGTGGAATGAATATGCACTATCACTGAATGTAAATGGTTGCTGAGTTGCAAGCGGTAGCAACACATCATTCAATATTAATGATTTAACGACTGGCTGCTTTTGGGCAAGTTCAATGCCCAACGCTTTCTCAAGCTCTGCCGCATTTGCAAGTGATTTATTAGAAACATATAAACCATCACCAACAAACACTGAGTATTTCAGTAATGTTTGCGCTTCAGAAGTTAACTCTAAAAGCTCAGGAAGCACTAGGTATGCATCATATTGACTACTGTTTAGTTCAGTAACAAAGTCACTTACATTATCTGTAAATTTGTAACCAAAATGCTCTGATTCAAGTAATGTAGTTAACACCGCGTTTTGAGAAGCCAACTTAGCAGCGCTTGGCCCAAATGGGTCAGCGGTATTGTCATCAGTACTTACATCTTGAAGCACAAGTACCTTACCTAAGGTTTCAACAATATCGACATCAATGTTTAACTCGAATGTATCTGACGCTAATGTTTCCCATTTATCATCAAACTTAGCTTGGGCAATACACGCATAAGAGCCACTATTCATTTTTGTATCGATGGCTAGTTTGAAGTTCTGCGTTGTTTTAGCTGCAATATCTGTATCTACAGTAGTATCAGAAATGACGACTTCGTCTGCCATACGTATCAATTGATACTTCATTGCAACATTACCAGTAGTAACAGAGCTCCTGTTAATGTAATCAAAATGACACATATTAGCTTGGCTATAATAAACAGCGTCGCTATCTACTTTCACACTCGCGAGTAGTACGTCTTTTAATTCAGACGTAACAGTAAAGCTTGAAGCAGCTGCGGATAACACTTCATTTGATGTATTACGAACTTCCCAAACTACTCCGTAGTTACCAACAAGCGCATCACTAAGTTGATTAGTAAATTGATTTGTTAACTGTAATTTTGCAGAAAGTGTATTAAGCGTAACTTCTTTTTCGAGTAAAACTGAATTATCTGGTGCTAATACTTTCAGATACCCTTTAGCGCCTTCAACCATCGATCTATCTGCAATGTTTTCAGCGAGAGTCTCTAGAGACACTAAATCCCAAGGTGCATAGCTTGCTTTGTCTGTCGTTACACGAGATTGAACATTAGCCAGTGAACCATTTTCAGTAGTAACCGTGAATACTTGCGTAACTTCAACAGGTGCGCCACTAATTGCATCTGTTAACACTGCAACTAACGTGTACTCACCAACAAAGATATCAGCAGTTGAAAATATATTAGTATCAATAGGTAACGAAATACCTTCTGCCACTTGCGAAACGGTAATCTCAGAAAATGAAGTAACTAAGTTTCCATCTGCATCTTTGATATAAAGTTTAACCGTTGCATCTGCTGCGAAGTTACTTAGGTTTAATACGCTACCATCAATAAGCACATTTTCACCACTGATATAAATAGGCTTATCAGTAACGGCATCTAAATCAAAAGTAGAACGGGCAACATTAACATTTTGCTCACCTAATACTTTACGGATTAGTGTTCCATCAAAGTTCGTATACTCTAGTTCGAGCTTGTGAGTGACGAGCCTAGTCTCATCGGGAATTGGATTTTTAAATACTAATTCATAATCAAGATTCTCACTTTGAGCAACAGAGAAGCTTGCAAAATTCCATTCAACAACGGTGCTATCTGCAAGAATGTCTACTTTATCAGGCGCTTTCATGAAAGAGGTATTATCTAAATCAATATCATTACTCGATATTGTGCTGATAACTTTCACTTTCGTCATAATAGGCATGTTTGACAGTGAAATTTCTTTTTCAACTGTATTGCCCGCACCATCCGACACGATTAACGTACCAACACCAGGCGCGCTAGTATCAACAAGGTAGATTCTAAAATTAACTGAAAGGGAACCAGGAACAAAGCTATCCGTTTCTATGCGTAAGTTAGCAGAAGCTTCTGATAATGATATATTGAAGATACCTGTATCAACATCAATAAGGCCATCTTGGTTTAAGTCTTCACCATCATCAAGTATGTCATTGCCGTTAATATCTTCGTTACGTCTACCAATTACTCCATCATTATTTAAATCTTCACCAGAATCTAATAAACCATTGAGGTTTAAATCTTCAGAGTCACCAGCGATACCTTGTGCATATTCACCTAGCTGCGATAGTTTTACATTTGGGACAAAAGCATCGCCTTTAGGGTTGATGAATTCGAATGCCATACCGCCTGTATAGCCATATGAGTCATAGCTACCAAAACCGTATACATAGATACCAAAGGGAACATCTGCTGCTATTGAATGAGAGCCCGCGGGAATTAAAATTTGTGCACCACTAAAGCCAGATTGTCCAATAGGTGAAAACAAATTTTCTTCTATAACAATTTGATTAAGTTCTAATGAGCCAATTGATTCTGTAGGAATCACTACATTTACAAAGCTATTTACAAAACCAACATCTTGACCAAGCGTTGTAAAAGAATACTTTGATAAGAATTGTTCGGAAGGTGGTACTAACATCATAAAGGGGTCTGAAGTGACACCATCATAACCACTACCAGCTGAAAATTGCGTTAATAACGTTGGAAATGTTGAAGTAATAATTGATGATTGAGTTAAGACAGTTTCAAAAAACTCCCCTTTATTTAAAACTTTAACACTCTCATTATTAATTAATATTTCGGTACTATCTTCAGAAGCTAAGATTCGAAAGAAGTCACCACGTTTCCTTGTTGCTAGCGGTACGGTTAAAAAACTCTCCCCCCACGTAGGAACTGCAGGTAACATTTCTACAATATGATCACATGCCCCTGCCGAGACTGGTATATTTACACATTTAACACCACTGAATACACCTACAGGTACACTTGCTTTAATATTACTCCCCGTTAGATCTCCATTTGATTCGAAATAATAAGTCTGGTCTTTATTTAGCTTAATTGTAAATGGCTGACCAGCTAAGTGGCTCCCTATATTTGATTTGGGAGTAATGGTTACGGAAGTATTGTCGTACACGCCTACAACTACTATTTGTGATGGCACACCACTGTTAATCGGTGTGTAGCTTGCTATATAATATTCTAAGCCAAGTGTATCAATTGGTAAGCCTAAATAGGCATCAGTCGTGTTCAGCCTTTGATTTAACCCATAAACTGTCACTTCATTATCAGCAACCACTCTGACTGCAAGGTTGGATACTGCATTAACAGGCATTGATTCAACACCAAGTGGTAAATCAATTCTTACAACTGAATTTTCAGCAACTGAAAATGGTACAGAGTAATTCAAGCCACTTACAGATACTGTGCCAGAGCTTGCTATTTCACTTGAAATAAATAATGAGCGTTTACCGTTTTTAGAATAGTTTTTAGGGAATGAAAGTACGAATTCAGTTCCTTTACTATCTAGTGCAGCGTGAGCGCTATATGAGAAGCTGAAAGCTACCCATATAACTAGCAGGCTTAATATAAACTTTGGGCAAGATTTAATCATTGCTCAACTCCTTGTAAATTAATTTTCACTGAGATCCGCTTGTTTCCATTCGGGATCAATACTTTGGGTGAAATATCCTGTTGTACTTCAAGTCTTGTTGTTGGTGATACCATAATTAAGCCAATTTCGCTTTCGACTGGTTTAGTCTCACTCATCACTTCAAATGAAAGGTTATATTCACCTTTTTCTAAAAATGTATGAGTGTGCTGAGCTAGTTGAATTGTTTTTGTCATTTCTTCGGGGTCAATAACAACATCAACGACACCAGACTTAATAACAACACTACTTGAATCAATAAAGTTATAACCAAGCTTAACTGTTACAGGTACATTTGAACGATTTGATAAAACACTATTAAGTTCAACATTTGCTGTTTCACTAACATGTGCAAACAATGGTTTTGGCGTGATTTTTAACTTACTTATTTTTTGAGTTGCTGTGATAGAAAAAACAGTTTTCTTCTCAGAAAGTATGCGAGTAGACAAACCATCATAAACTTTCACAATCACAGAGTAGCTACCAGGCTTTTGAATGCCTGTATACCAATTAGTCGTTAAGTCTTTTACTTCCTGTGGTAATACTGGAATTAAATCCTCAGAATCTAAACCTCCTGTCGCGCTAGAGTTCGATTTGCTATTAATAATCTCATTTTGAGCATCAAAGATTTCAGTGACCACCCTTACATTTTTAGCCTCTGCTGACGCATTGAATAAAGCAGTATTTAAAACAACACCTGTGTATGCAGGGTAACTCGTTTGATCGCTTACTAACTCAGTAATTTCAACACCTCCGTTAGAAGAAGAAGTTAAGTTTATATCCTGTTGGATACGATCATAGGGCGCCAATTTCACTGCAATAAGCTTGCTCATGAATCCAGTCGCTTTCACAAACAAGGAGAAATCCAACGTAGTAATATTCACTAATTCGTATACACCATCGGCATTAGTTCTCGCTTCAACACCAGTGCCTTCTGCTGTAACAAGTGCACCAGCAATTGGTGTACCTGTAACCTCATCTGATACTAAGCCAAATATCGAGCTAGACTCTCCAGCAGTGGTAGTTGAAAGTGGTACTACACCAACATTTGACATGCCACCTAGAGGCGAAAGTACATTTAAATATATAGGGCTATATCCAGCTAGATTGAAGGATAATACAGCCTCAGCTTGTGGAGACTCTAAAGTAAACTCCCCCTGCGAATTCGTTAATACAGAGACGTCATAGCCTTGGATGCTTACTGATACATTTGCTAATTTCTGTTTGTATATATCGTCAATAACGATACCTTTAATAATCGTATTAAGATTATCTGGCGTTGTACCTGCTTTATATAAACTAGGGGATAAACGAGAAGTAACTCCAGCAACCAAGTTGGTCATGATTGTTACACTGTCGTATTCAGCTAGTGATACTGAAACTGAAGTTTCACCAGACTTCGTTACTAAACGATAACTACCATCAATTCCAGTTATTGCTTCTGTGGTCGCTTCATTTTCTGTTTTTACTAAAACACCAGAAAGAGGTAAGCCAGTAGTGGCATCAGTTATCACACCGTAAAGTACGCTTTCCGTTGATACGGCCTGTAAACGTGTTTGACCTAAGCTAATCAATTGTCCAGCTTCAAGATTGGCATTTATTGTGCCAATGCCATAACCTAATAACGAATATGTAACTTGGTAATTACCAGGTGCTAAATTTTCTATATGAAATTTTCCATGTTCATCAGTTAACACTTTGATATTTGTGTTACCAACAACATTTATTTCTACTTTTGACAAGGGTAATTGATTAGATGCATCGGTAACTGAGCCTGAAAATGATCCACTAGAAGGATCAACTGGAAACTTTATGTTTTTGGCTAAATACAAAGCATTTAATGTAAGCGCAGTTACGTATACATCGTCTTCCCATGAACCATTTTCGAGCTGCTGAGCGATGATATTTTCAATTATTCCAGCATATGCAGTACTGTCTGTAACAACGGGAATAACGGCTTGCAAAGCAATACTGGATACCCAAACGTTATTTAAGCTAGCTTGATCTGAAAGAATAAAGTCACTCGCTTTATCAATAATGTCTCCGACACGATACTTAAAGATGTATCCTTGCAACGCTTTGGATGCCATGGCAGTAAGGTATATAGATGGCTGGTTACTATTTGATAAAAAGAAGCCACCTCCAGACGTTTGATTAACAGAAAGGTACCCCATTGCTTTAGATAGCACTTGAGAGTCATCAAATTGCAACTGTGAAAGCGTCAATAAAGCAAATGAAGTATCCAGAACAGATGAATCGAATCCAGCTTTAAAACTAAACCCCCCATCTTCATTTTGCATTGCAAGCAACTGGTTTAATAGTTCAACACGCTTAGCTCCATCAGTAACTCCAGCATTCAATAGCCGTGCAATTGACTCTGTATTTACAGAGTTTTGAAGATTTAGATACGATTGCGCATTACTTAAACTGAATAATTCACTTTTATTTGCCTGAAGTAACGCATTAACAGCCTCACTAGACGCTTGGAATGAAGAGGCTAAAGTAGTTTGATCAGAAAAGTGACCTGAAACAGACTGTTGAGAAGCTAACCAAAGGTAGCCTTTTTCTGTATCTGCTTTTACTAATGACGAAAAAAAAGCGAAGGTAAAGAACAACAAAAATGCAATGGTGCATTTTTGGATGTCAGCAATTCCCTGCTTCGATAAGAACATTTCCATATGAACAATCCCTAAGTTTAATTAAACATCTCAAATTTAAAACTTGAGAAATTACATTTTCGCTCACCATACAGACAAAAAGGTCAAATTAAAACCAAAAAACCATTGCATTTCATCTTACCTCACACTTTAATATCCGACATTCCGCAGCCAATTTAGGAATAAAATAATTCGTACATCTCGCCAAGTCGTTGCAGTAGCCGTCGTTGGTAATCTTGCATCCCTGTAATAAATCGCTGCTCGCCAAACTCCAGCATGTCT
>NZ_JAIMJA010000030.1 GCF_021295315.1 Motilimonas cestriensis
CTCACCCGTCCGCCGCTCGTCAGCAGAGAAGCAAGCTTCTCTCTGTTACCGCTCGACTTGCATGTGTTAAGCCTGCCGCCAGCGTTCAATCTGAGCCATGATCAAACTCTTCAATTAAAGTTTTTTGATTCCATCCACTACAAGTAGCGAACTTCCTCTGCTCAATGAATTCTGTTTTTGAACCTCAAATAAATGAAGTTCGATTTGTTCTATATGAACACTCAGAAATTACATTGATAAATAAATCGTTTTGGCGATTCGTTACCATTGCGTTGTTAGCCGTAGCTTTCAACATGAGTATTCACACAGATTGCATGATTAAATTGTTAAAGAACATTGACTGGATTGCTTTCGCTTTACCTCGTCAGGGCTGCGCATTCTACGCTAGCCGATTTGAAAGTCAATCGTTAATTTCGAGAAATTTTCGATTTATCTTTCTGGTTAGAAACCGCAGCTTCTTAACCACCTGATGTTGCGTTGCGCCTTGCGCTGTGCCGTCTCAGTGGTTGCGCATTATAGGGAGATTCAATTTCGGTGCAAGGGGTTTTACGCAGATTTATAAAAGCTAGACATTAACGAACAAAAACCAACCAAGTTGAGCAAGTTTACAGCAGAACCACCTTCAGATGACATCTGAAGGTGGTTACTGTAAGCAGTATTAAGCCGCCTAGCAGATTAATTCTGGGTAAAACTGAAACGATCTCCTTCCATATCTACATTGATTGATGCCCCTGGTATCAATTTACCCGACAAAATGGCCTGCGCTAATGGGTTTTCCAATTCTTGTTGGATAGCCCGCTTCAAAGGACGAGCACCGTATACCGAATCAAACCCAGCTTCCGCAATATGCGACAATGCCGCATCAGTAACATTGAGCTGGTAATCTTTTTCCGTTAAACGTGCCTGCAAACGCTGCAACTGGATCTTGGCGATTGACTTGATGTGCTCACCAAATAATGGATGGAACACGACCGTTTCATCGACGCGATTTAAGAACTCAGGCCTGAAGCTTTGCATTAGCACACCTAACACTCGCTCTTTCATTTCAGCATAAGTGGCATGTTGAAAATGCTCTTGGATCACATCTGAGCCCAAGTTCGAGGTCATAATGATTACCGTATTTCTGAAATCAACCGTACGACCTTGGCCATCAGTTAAACGGCCATCATCTAGCACCTGTAGCAAAATGTTAAACACATCTGGATGTGCCTTCTCGACCTCATCTAACAAGATCACTGAATAAGGTTTACGCCGGACAGCTTCAGTAAGATAGCCACCCTCTTCGTAACCCACGTAGCCCGGAGGTGCCCCTACTAACCGAGCAACAGAATGTTTTTCCATAAACTCGGACATATCAATACGAACCATATTGTCTTCGGTATCGAATAAGAAATTGGCTAACGCTTTACATAGCTCGGTTTTACCCACACCTGTTGGCCCTAAAAACAAGAACGAGCCAATGGGTTTATTCGGATCCGCAAGTCCAGCTCGACTGCGGCGGATGGCATTAGACACAGCTTCAACGGCTTCATTTTGTCCAATCACCCGAGTATGCAGTTGCTGCTCCATTTTCAGCAGCTTTTCTCTTTCTCCCTCGAGCATCTTACTGACGGGGATCCCGGTCCAACGTGACAACACATCAGCAATCTCATTTTCACTCACGCGATGACGCAATAATGTCATGTCTTGCATTTCAGCTTGTGAAGCTAAATCTAGCTGTTTCTCTAATTCGGGGATTCGCCCATATTGCAATTCAGACATCCGACTTAAATCACTTGCACGACGCGCAAATTCTAAGTCAAGACGCGCTTGCTCTAATTCAGACTTGATATGTTGAGTGCCTGACAAAGCAGCTTTCTCGGCTTTCCAAACCTCATCGAGCTCTTTAAAAGCAAACTCTTTCTCGACCAACTCTTCAGACAGTAATTGCAAACGCTTTTTACTTGCATCGTCTTCTTCTTTTGTCAGCGCTTGCTGCTCTAATTTAAGCTGAATTATTTTGCGCTCAAGACGCTCAAGAGGCTCAGGTTTCGAATCGATCTGCAGGCGAATACTTGATGCCGCCTCGTCAATCAAGTCAATTGCTTTATCAGGCAGCTGTCGATCAGAAATATAGCGATAAGATAATTGGGCTGCTGCAACAATCGCAGGATCGGTAATTTCTACTTTATGGTGTAGCTCGTAGCGTTCTTTCAAGCCGCGTAAAATAGCAATAGTATCTTCAACCGATGGCTCTTCAACCAACACTTTCTGGAAGCGACGCTCTAACGCAGCATCTTTTTCGATGTACTTGCGATATTCATCCAACGTGGTGGCTCCAACACAGTGAAGCTCACCGCGCGCCAATGCAGGCTTAAGCATATTGCCCGCATCCATCGCACCATCACTTTTACCCGCGCCAACCATAGTATGAAGTTCATCGATAAAGAGGATCACTTGGCCTTCTTCTTTAGCCAATTCGTTTAACACTGCTTTTAAACGCTCTTCAAATTCACCGCGATATTTAGCGCCCGCGACCAATGAGCCCATATCCAAAGAAAGCACGCGTTTATGCTTCAATCCTTCTGGCACTTCACCATCAATGATACGCTGAGCTAAACCTTCCGCGATTGCAGTTTTACCAACACCGGGCGCACCAATTAACACCGGGTTATTTTTGGTGCGGCGTTGCAACACTTGAATAGTGCGGCGGATCTCGTCATCGCGACCAATCACAGGATCTAATTTACCTTGCTCTGCGCGCTCAGTCAGATCGATTGTGTATTTTTCTAAGGCTTGTCGTTGGTCCTCGGCATTTTGATCATCTACCTTTTGCCCACCACGTACTTTTTCAATCGCCGATTCAATATTTTTCTGGTTTGCGCCAGCTTTACGCAAAATATCACCTAAAGCGCTTTTATCTTCACAAGCGGCCAGAATAAATAGCTCCGATGATATGTATTTATCTTTACGCTTTTGCGCCAACTTATCACAATAGTTAAGGAGTACACCCAAGTTATTAGCAAGTTGCACATCGCCGCCAATGCCTTCTACCTTAGGGAGTTTGTCAAGCGCTTGCGAAAGTTGCGAGCGTAATGCGCTAACATCAACACCAGCTTCGGTTAACAATGGACGAATAGAGCCCGCGTCTTGGTTTAGCAACGCTGTCATTAAATGCACGGGTTCAATAAATTGGTGGTCTCGCCCTAACGCAAGGGATTGGGCATCAGAGATAGCAAGTTGAAATTTACTGGTAAGTCTATCGAGTCGCATACAACAATCCTAAAATTAATCATCTTCTGATTATATAGATAGGTGCACTGGCACGAGTTTCAAGTTTTTATTTTGTTAAATAAATCAAACTGGCCATGCGCCCGGTAACCCCTTCTTTTCGATATGAAAAAAAGGTATTTGTTTCTGAAAATGTACAATGATCACCGCCATAGACATGGCTGACTCCCAGCTCAGCTAACGCTAATCGCGCGAGTTGGTACAGGTCAGCCTTCCATTTACCTTCTTTGTCTGTGGTAAATGCTGACGCAAAATCGTCACTTTGTTGAATAAAAGCATCACGCACTTCACTGCCAACTTGAAATGCCATTGGCCCGATCGCAGGGCCTAGCCACACTAATATATCTTGATTATTAGCGGGGGCCTGCATAATAGCTTGCTTTAAAATACCATTACAAAGGCCGCGCCATCCGGCGTGAACCGCCGCCACAAAAGAGCCCTGCTGATCTGTTATCAGTACCGGTAAACAATCAGCCGTCATGACAACACATGCTAGCTCAGGAATATCGGTCCAACTGCCATCGGCAACGGGCACCACGGCGGTAGACAAAGAGGCCTTAATCACATCGGTGCTATGTACTTGCTCTAACCATAGTGGCTCATTAGCAAGCCCCAGTTCACTTTGCAGTAACGCCCGATTAGTTAATACATGCTCAGCATTATCATTAACGTGCAATCCCAAATTCAGACTTGAATATTGCGCCTGGCTCACCCCGCCCTCTCGCGTAGTCGAGTAAGCCACTACGTTAACAGGAGCTGGCCAGTTCGGTTTGAGTAAGCGCATAGGATTAATACTCTTCTTCTGGATTATCTTTAGTGTCTTGACGCAGAATTTCCGCCAGTTCAACCATGTCATCAGGTATCGGTGCATGCCATTGCATCAACTCGCCTGTAATTGGATGCTCTAATTCTAACATCGCGGCATGTAGTGCTTGGCGTTTAAAGCCGCGCAACACAGTAACCAGTTCAGGACCAGCATTTTTTGGTAAACGGGCACGCCCACCATAAAGTTGGTCACCGACCAACGGATGACCTAAGTGAGACATATGCACGCGAATTTGATGGGTACGCCCAGTTTCTAGGCGCAACCTTAACCGTGTGTGTGAACGGTACTTTTCAGCAACACGGTAGTGTGTAACCGCGGGTTTACCTGTTTCTTTGACTGCCATTTGAGTACGATGGGTGCTGTGACGACCAATCGCCGCATCCACTAATCCGCCAGCAGTCAGCTTACCAATAGCAATCGCTTCATATTCACGCGTAATATTACGTGCTTGCAGCGCGGTAACTAGGTGAGTTTGTGCCGGAACGGTTTTTGCTACTACCATCAACCCGGTCGTGTCTTTGTCCAAGCGATGTACAATACCGGCGCGTGGCACTTCAACAATACTCGGGCAATGGTGTAATAAGGCGTTTAGAACCGTGCCATCTGGATTACCAGCACCGGGATGAACCACAAGATCAGCAGGTTTATTGATGACTAAGATGTCGTCATCTTCATAAACAATGTTCAGTGGGATCGGCTGCGCTTCAAAACGCACTTCGTCCTCCAATACGGCATTCAACACAATTTCTTGTCCTGGTAATACCTTCTCCCTTGGCTTGTTCGCTATCCGCCCATCTAAAAACACGCGATCGGCCAAAATCCACTCTTTAATACGCGATCTTGAGTAATCAGGGAAAAGCTCCGCTAACGTTTGATCTAATCGCTGTCCAATTTGATGAGGCGCTACCTCACCCTGTAATTCTAATTCCTGACTCATATACTTCTTATCGTTAGTGGGTGTAAAAGCTGAATTGCTTCACTATATCATTTATTTTAACTTTTCTTTTGTCTCAGCATAACGGATACTTTCACCTTTTACGAAAAGACGAAACAAATAGGTATTATGAAGAAGAGCGTACGGCTAATTTCAGCGGTGGCATTGACCGCTATATTTACCTTAGGCTGCTCATCAAAAGATGACGCAGAAAAAGTGCCAGATAAAGCGCCTGTTGTTTTATACGAAGACGCACAGCAGGCTTTACAAGCGGGCAATTATACCCAAGCTGCAGAAGTTCTCGAAGCACTAGATGCTCGTTATCCTTTTGGTCCTCATTCAGAACAAGTGCAACTTGACCTGATTTACGCTTATTACAAAAGCAATGAATCGGCGCAGGCCATGGCTAACATCGAACGCTTTCTGCGTTTAAGCCCAACCCATAAAGATATTGATTATGTATACTATATGCGCGGCTTAACTCATATGGCGATGAGTTCAACCTTTTTCCACAGTGTATTCGGCATCGACCGCTTTGACCGCAATACCTCGCTTTATCAAAATGCTTTTATGGATTTCAAACGGTTATTACAACGTTATCCCGACAGTGTTTATGCCGCCGATGCGCAAGCTCGGATGATAGGTATCAAAGATAGCCTAGCGCGCTATGAAATCGAAGTGGCTAAATGGTATATCAAACGCGATGCTTTTGTTGCTGCGATCAATCGTGGTAAATACGTTTTAGAACACTTCCCAGACACTTCCGCCACTGAGCAGGCGCTAGAAGTGATGCTAACGGGTTATACAGAGCTAAAAGTTGATCAACCCAAAGCTCGTACGTTAGCCGTGATGAAAGCCAACTTCCCAGACAATAAGTGGGTTCGCTAAGGTACAGACTTTTCTAACCGCAAATAAAAAGGCTCATTAATATGAGCCTTTTTAGTATCTGCTGCTTACCTTAATCCTAAGCTGCGAAATAAGAACAATTAAATTGCTTCTTCGTTTTCTTCACCAGTACGGATACGGATAACACGCACTACATCAGTCACAAAAATCTTACCATCGCCGATTTTACCGGTTTGAGCAGTTTGAATTATAGCCTCGATACAACGGTCAACATCTTCGCTTTGCACCACAATTTCAATTTTTACCTTAGGTAAAAAATCCACCATGTACTCGGCACCGCGATAAAGCTCAGTATGACCTTTTTGACGGCCAAAACCTTTTACTTCCGATACTGTCATCCCTGTGATGCCAATATCAGCTAACGCTTCACGTACATCATCCATTTTAAACGGCTTAATAATCGCTTCGATTTTTTTCATTACTCAACCTTTACCTATGTATCGGGGCCCAAAGGCCATACTGTACCTTCATTGTGATAAAATATTTCTGAATATTCAAGGCGCTAAGCTAAGCAAAGCAAAGCAAAGCAAACTTGATTACCTTAATTCTGCGGGTACCTCAAATATCACATTTTCTTCTACACCTGGATTTTCGATCACAGCTGTTCCACCTAAGGCCTCAACGCGACTCACCACAGCGCGCACCAACACTTCAGGCGCTGATGCTCCCGCAGTCACGCCAACCTGACTCACACCTTCCAGCCATTCTGAGCGAATATCTTCCGCGGTATCAATTAAGTACGCTGTGGTCCCAGCTTTTGCTGATTTCTCACGCAAGCGATTAGAGTTAGATGAGTTTTTAGAGCCAACCACTAACACCACTTGGGTTTTATCAGACAAGTCTTTCACTGCATCTTGACGGTTTTGCGTCGCGTAACAGATATCTTTCTTACGCGGCCCTTCAATCTGCGGAAATTTTTCGCGCAGTGCATCAATCACTTCTGAAGTATCATCAACAGACAAAGTGGTCTGAGTACAAAACAGTAAATGTTCCGGATCTTTTACCGTTAGCGCGGCCACATCAGCAACCGACTCAACCAAGTAAATACCACCTTGTTCGTTGTTGTACTGGCCCATGGTGCCTTCCACTTCGGGATGACCTTGATGACCAATCAAAATACATTCATGACCACGACGACTGGCGCGGGTAACTTCCATATGCACTTTAGTCACCAGCGGGCAGGTTGCATCAAATACTTTTAACGCGCGGCGCTGCGCTTCTTTGCGCACCACTTGAGACACGCCATGAGCGCTAAAAATAACAATCGAATTATCAGGCACTTCATCAAGCTCTTCAACAAAAACCGCACCACGGGCCTTTAAGCCATCAACCACGTATTTGTTATGCACCACTTCATGACGCACATAAATAGGCGGTTCAAATAGCTCTAATGCTCGCTCAACGATGCTAATAGCACGGTGAACGCCAGCGCAAAAACCACGCGGGTTAGCTAATAAAATTTCCATGATTAGCTCCTAGTCTATGCTGATCACGTCAACATCAAAGGTTAACGCTTGCCCTGCTAGCGGATGATTAAAATCCACCGTGACCGATTCACCCGTGACTTCACGTACAATGCCCGGTAGCTCATTACCATCAGGCTGAGTAAAAGCAATGATCGCCCCCACTTCTGCCGGTGCATCAGCGCCAAATTTACTGCGTTCAACGTAATAAATGTTATCTGGATTAGGCTGTCCAAAAGCATCTTCTGGCTCAAGTTCAAACGACTTACTTTCGCCTTCGGTTAAACCTAATAAACATTTTTCAAAGTTAACGGTTAAGCTGCCATCGCCCATACGAAACTTTGCCGGCTTATTATTTACCTTTGTACTATCAGCCGCAGAGCCATCTGACAGTTTTATGGTGAAATGCATCACCACTTCACTGTTCGCCGTAATTGCCTTAGTCATTCTTAATATCCTTTTGCTCTGGCCGTTTAACGAGCAACGCATCGATAATGATAATTACCGCGCCAATACAAATCGCGCTGTCGGCAATATTAAATGCAGGCCAGCGATAAAAGCCAAAATCGAAATCTAAAAAGTCCACCACGAAACCGTGATATAAGCGATCAACCAAGTTGCCAATCGCACCACCAAGGATCAAGGTATAAGCAGCGTTTAGCCACTTTTCTTGATACGGCGACTTTTTCAGCCAGTAAAGCAACACGCCACTCACAAAGACTGCAATACTGGTAAAAAACCAACGTTGCCAACCACCCGCATCATGCAAGAAGCTAAAAGCGGCGCCATAGTTACGGGCATAGGTGAAGTTAAAAAACGGCAACACCTGAATTGATTCATACAAATCAAAGTTCAGATGCACATAAGCCTTAGTGATCATGTCGACAGCAAACACCAAAATCGCAAGCCAAAGCCAGCGCAGTCCGGTTTTTTGCATCGCTTCTTGCGGCGATGGATTAGGCATAGTGGCGAACTTCCCCTTCACCTGATACGTTGGTAACACAGCGACCACATAGCTCTGGGTGTTCAGCAATTGAACCAACATCTTCAATGTGGTGCCAACAACGACTGCATTTCGCGGCCTCTGACGCTTCAACCAATACCGACAAGCCTTCAACTTCTGTTTTTATTGCCGCTTCTGGCGCAGCTTCGACACTGACCAACGCTTTAGAGGTCAACAATACAAAACGTAATTCGTTTTCAATTAAGGCCAATTTTTCAGCTTGAGCCGGGGTTACATATAGCGTTACATTCGCCGCTAAACCACCACCAATTTTGCCATCACGACGCGCTTGCTCTAACGATTTATTCACTTCACCACGAATGCGGATCACTTCATCCCAGTATTCGTTATTCAGTTTTTCGTTCTCGTCTAATGCAAATAAGTCCTCAAACCACACACCAGTGAATACGAACTCATCACGATCTCCCGGCATACGCTGCCAAATTTCATCTGCGGTGAAGCTCATGATCGGCGCCATTAAGCGCACCAAAGACTCACAAATCAAGTACATGGCCGTTTGACAACTGCGACGAGCTAAACCATCAGACTTAGCGGTGTACTGGCGATCCTTAATAATATCCAAGTAGAAACTACCTAAATCAATCGAGCAGAAGTGCATCATCTTTTGCGTAACTGTTAGCAATTGATAGTTATCGTAGGCATCCACTAGCGCATCTTGCAGCTCTTTGGCTTTACCAACCGCCCAACGGTCAAGGGCAACCATTTCACTTGGTGCCACCATGTCCGTTTTCGGATCAAAACCATTTAAATTAGCTAATAAGAAACGCATGGTATTACGAATACGACGGTAGCTATCAGCACTGCGCTTTAAGATTTCATCCGATACCGTCATCTCACCGGTGTAATCCGTTGATGCCACCCATAAGCGTAAAATATCCGCGCCTAGCTCATTCATGACCACTTGAGGTGATACCACGTTACCGATAGATTTTGACATCTTGCGGCCGTTAGCATCAACGGTGAAACCGTGAGTGAGCACTTCTTTGTAAGGCGCTTCGCCATTCATCGCAGTACCGGTCATTAGAGACGACTGGAACCAACCACGATGCTGATCGGAACCTTCAAGGTACATATCCGCTTTATGGCCATTGTATTCAGCGCGAGCAGCCACAACAGCGGCATGAGTTGAACCAGAATCAAACCACACATCTAACGTATCAGGTACCTTGCGGTATTGGTCGGCTTCACCACCTAACAGCTCAGCATCGTCAAGATCCCACCAAGCTTGAATCCCTTCTTTTTCGACTTTCTGCGCTACTTTTTCGATTAATTCAGATGAATTCGGGTGTAGCTCTTGGGTTTCTTTGTGGACAAATAAAGCAATTGGCACACCCCAAGTACGTTGGCGCGAAATACACCAGTCAGGACGCCCTTCAACCATTTTCTCGATACGATTTTGGCCCCACTCAGGGATCCAACGCACCGACTTAATTTCGCCCATGGCGGTGTCACGTAGACCATTTTGATCCATCGAGATAAACCATTGCGGCGTGGCACGAAAGATAATCGGCGTTTTATGGCGCCAGCAATGCGGGTAACTGTGGCGGAACGCGACAAAGTGCATTAACGCACCTTTTTCTTTTAACACTTCCACTACGCTGTCGTTGGCTTTAAATACGTGCTGACCAGCAAATAGCTCAGTATCCGCTTTATACACCCCGTTATCACCCACTGGGTTAGCCACTTCTAGGCCGTATTTATTACCAACGATAAAGTCGTCTTGACCATGGCCCGGCGCGGTATGCACCACACCTGTACCAGATTCGGTAGTAACGTGTTCGCCTAAAATAGCCGGCACGCTAAAGTCATAGAATGGATGGTTAAATTGCGCGAGCTCTAATGCTTCACCTTTGGCAAAGCCGAGTTTACGAAACTCAGTGATCTCGTAACGCGCCAAACACGCTTCCATTAGCTCTTCAGCTAAAATCAAACGCTCTTTACCGGCCGCTGAAACCACTTCAACCAGCACATAATCAAGATTAGCTGCTAATGCTACCGCGCGGTTAGCCGGTAAGGTCCAAGGCGTGGTGGTCCAGATTAATACTGATACTTGACCTTCGCCTGCATCACCTTCAAGGGCGAAACGAGATACCACATCCGCTTCATCTTTAGCGGCAAAGCGCACATCGATGGCTGGAGAGGTTTTATCTTCGTACTCCACTTCCGCTTCCGCCAGTGCTGAGCCACAGTCGGTACACCAATGCACCGGCTTAGAGCCCTTATGCAAATGGCCGTTATCGATAATTTTACCTAAGGCTCGAATAATGTTGGCTTCCGTTGAAAAGTCCATGGTTAAGTAGGGATTTTGCCAATCACCTAATACACCTAAACGGATAAAATCTTTGCGCTGACCGTCGACTTGCTTAGCCGCGTATTCACGGCATTTTTTACGAAAATCTGCCGCACTGATTTTTTGACCTGGCTTGCCTACCTTCTGCTCAACTTTAAGTTCAATCGGCAGACCGTGACAATCCCAACCTGGAATATAAGGCGAGTCAAAATCCGCTAGGGTTTTCGACTTAATAATAATGTCTTTTAGGATCTTGTTAACTGAGTGACCAATATGAATATCGCCGTTCGCATAAGGAGGGCCATCATGTAGGATAAAGGATTTTTTACCCTTTTTTGCCTCACGGATCTTGCCGTAAAGATCCTTTGCATACCATTCTTTCAACATGTTTGGCTCACGATTAGCTAAGTTAGCTTTCATCGGGAACCCTGTTTTAGGAAGATTCAGGGTGTCTTTATAGTCGCTCATTTAATCCAAGTTCCATTATCGGGAAGGTCAATTTTCAAACAGCCAAGCCGTGATAATCACGCGCCTGACCGACATCTAGTTCGATTTGTTGTTTTAGTGCCGCAAAATTTTCAAATTTGCGTTCATCTCGTATTTTTTGTTTTAACACGACTTCAAGCTGGCGGCCATAAAGATCGCCGCTGTAGTCGAAAATATGTACTTCTAGCTGCTGGCGCTCGCCATTAAGTGTTGGGCGAGTACCAATATTCGCAATGCCGCTATAGGTCGCTTGTGCAATTCCCTTAATCTCAACGGCATACACCCCTTTCACTGGGGTTACTAAACGTTTTAACCAAATATTGGCGGTCGGCACGCCGATAGTGCGGCCTAATTTTTGGCCGTGGGCTACGCGTCCACTAATGCTATATGGCCGGCCCAGTAAGCGTTCAGCGTGTTGTAACTGACCTGCAGCAAGGGCATCTCGGATCTGTGTGCTGCTCACCCGAGTGCTACCGTGCAGCAAGCTTTGCGTGGCGATCACATCAAAACCATATTTTTTGCCCGCTTGTTGCAACAGCTCAAAATTACCTTGGCGGCGATAGCCAAAATGAAAATCGTCGCCAACCACCAAGAATTTTACGCCTAGCTTATTCACCAGCACCTGTTCAATAAACTGATTGGCATCCATGGCAGCAAAGTGACGACTAAATCTAACACATAGCAACCGGTCTAAGCCAAATTGCTCGAGACGCCTAAATTTGTCTCGTAAGCGACTTAATCGAGCGGGAGAGTTTTCACCCAGGAATAATTCCAAGGGTTGAGGCTCAAAGGTCATCACTGTCGCAGGCACCGCAAATTCAGCAGCCTTAAGCAATAGCTGCTGCAATACCGCTTGGTGTCCTCTATGGACGCCATCAAAATTACCTATGCTAAGAACACAGCCCTGATGCTCAGGTTTAATATTCTTGATGCCTCGGATTAGATCCATTCTCTCTACCAATAGCCACAAAACTGACGGATTATATAACAGCCAGTTTGAGTAATCAGCCCCCCGAGGTACGAAGATCGCGTGGACGCAAACCGAATACTAAGTTTATGACTAAATAAATCACGCCCCCCGCACTAATTAAAGCCGCTAACAACCAAACCTGACTTAACTTAGGTTGTTCAGCCCAAGTTGATAAATCGGGAGTGAAATAGACTAAAAACGCCCCCATCGCGAATGCCGCAAGCAGTAAACGAGTCAAAAACCAAACCGTGCCTGGTTGTAATACAAACACGCCCTGATTTTTTAAACCGCGCCATAACATAAAGGCGTTTAATGAAGCCGACAAAGAAGTAGCAATGGCTAAACCAACATAACCATAAGGAATAGCAAAAATAATATTAAACACCATATTGCTGACCATGGCGATAATGCCGTATTTAACCGGTGTTTTGGTATCTTGACGCGCGTAATAACCTGGCGCGAGCACTTTAACTAACATAAAACTAAGCAGACCAAAGCCATAAGCGATTAAACTCATTGATGCCATTTGTACATCACTTTGGCCGAATTTCCCGCTCATAAACAGCACCGCCAGCATAGGTTGCGCCAGTAAGATCAACCCAAACATCGCCGGCACCCCCAACAAGCACACCAGTCGAAAGCCCCAATCTAGAGTTTGGGCAAAATCTTGCTTCGAGTCACTCGCATGGAGGCGCGATAAGCTAGGTAAAATCACCGTAGCAATGGCGATGCCAAACAACCCCAATGGGAACTCTAATAAACGGTCCGAAAAGTACAGCCAACTCAGCGCGCCATCTTGTAAAAAACTGGCAATAACAGTGTCCAATAACAAGTTGATTTGGCTAACGGATACCCCAAACATAGCGGGAATCATTAAGGTTCTAATTTTGACGACGCCAGGATGATGCCATTGCCATTTCGGCTTGACCAGCACACCCGCTTGTTTCAAAAAAGGAATTTGAAACAAGAACTGGATTAAGCCACCCAAAAACACCCCTGATGCCATGATATATTCGGGCTGCTCGACATATGGAGCAAAAATCAAAGCGCAAGAAATAATCGCAATATTCAAAAATACCGGCGTAAATGCGGCGATGGCAAACTTACCCAATGAATTTAAAATGGCGCCACTCATGGCGACAAAAGTGATAAACCATAAATACGGAAAGGTAATTTTAAGTAAGGTTGACGCTAAAGTATATTTCTCTGCATCAGGCCCACCTTGCCACCAATCCACAAACCAACCAAAGCCAAATAGCGCAATGATCAAAGGCGAAGCGAGCACACCGATCAGCGTAATCACCGTGACAATGGTACCTAAAGTTCCAGATACCGCAGCAATTAACTTTCGTAATTCGGTTTCGTCTTCTTTTTGCTGATACTCGGAGAAAACAGGTACGAATGCTTGCGCAAATGCCCCTTCTGCAAACAAGCGCCGTAAGAAGTTGGGGATCTTATTGGCCATTAAAAATACGTCTGCAGCGGCGCCTGCCCCTAAGATATTTGCGACCACCATATCTCTGATTAAACCCAAGATCCGCGAGATCAAGGTCATGGCACTGACGACTGCGCCCGATTTAAGTAGCTTTTTACTCAAGTATTGCCTCATTAGAACTGTTAGTGCAGCGCGAATGCTGCTAAAATCCGCCGACTAGTTTAACCGTGCTGCGGGTGAGATACCATGCAGTGGTGTTTAATTACACAAAAGGTTTGACAAAACACGTACAATAAGGCATATTCCACGGCCTTTAAATACACCCTGTTTAGACAGATTTTAGGAGTTAGAACTTGGCTAATATCAAGTCTGCTAAGAAACGCGCAATCCAAGCTGAGAAGAACCGCCAGCATAACGCTAGCCGTCGCTCCATGATGCGCACTTACATGAAAAGAGTTGTTGCCGCTATTGCAGAAGGTAACAAAGAAGCTGCACAAGAAGCATTCAAGAAGGTTCAACCTATCCTTGACCGCTACGCAACTAAAGGCCTAATCAGCAAAAACAAAGCTGCTCGTCATAAGAGCAACTTTAACGCGAAAATTAAAGCGCTTTAATTTTTGTTGCTAAGCTAAGTATTTGAAAAAACCGACCTAGGTCGGTTTTTTTTTGCCTGTTATTTATGCCTCAACCGGAAACCTATCTTTTAGCAGGGCTTTCTAAACCTGAAAATAACGCAGAAAAGTTACTCTCGCACAGACGTTTTACCGCTGGATGCTGGATCATGCGCTCAGCAAAAATCACATAATATTCTTCTGTAATTTCATGGGTTTCACCTATCAACTCAACATTACCAGAGGCGGTGATTTCATCACTGTAGATACTTGGCGCAACAAAAATACCCTTGTTATATTCACCAAACGCCTTCATTAAGGCGGCATCATCAAACTCGCCCAGAATTTGCGGCGACACCCCTAATTCGTCTAAGTAGGTGATGAGCTTGCGGCCCAGAGATGTTCTGCGTCCCGGCATTAACAGCTTACGCTCTTCTAAACATGCAGGGAAAGGTGAAGTAGGCACAGGCTTATGGCAAAAGAAGCTCACGCCACAGTAACCGATTTGCTTACTAAACAAGCCCGGGTTTTGGCTAGAGTCAACCGGACAATCTGATAAGATCATATCCAACTTATGCTGACTTAACTTCTCAAGCAACATTTCATGAGTCGATTCATAACAGCATAAGTGGATTGAGCCATCATCGGGAACGACTGTCATTAACACCCGGCTAGCCAGGCGTTTATACAACGCATCCGCTATTCCAACTTCAAATAATATGTTCTTATCTTTGGTGTAATTCACGATGTCGATCATTTCATAGCTTAAAGTAAACATGCGATCAGCATACTTAAATATCAGCTGCCCCAAGTCAGTGGCTTCTAAATTACGGCCTTTGCGCACAAATAAGCGGCCGCCTAAACGCTGCTCTAGCTGACGAATTTGCCCGGTAACCGTTTGTGGCGTTAAGAACAGCGCTTCAGCAGCTTTCGTCACTGAGCCTTTCTTTTGGGTCATCCAAAAATAGTAAAGGTGATTGTAGTTAAGATGGGACATGGTTGTTCTCAGTAAAGAAACAATATTGTTCAGAGGTTAATATAAGTTGTAATAAAAAACACCTGCCACGCAAAGGAAGCAGGTGTTTTACATAATAAAAGCTAAAAATAGTGTTAGTTCAGGCTCAATTCTGAGCGATTAACTTGAGTGTTAGGCTCGCTAGCGAGCGAGAAGTGCAATGTCATATACCCTAATATCGCCGCAATAGCAGAGCCAATTAAGATAGCTAAGCGTGAAATGTCACCTAACGCAGCAGCTTCTGCAGTAAACGCTAGAGAGGTAATAAAAATAGACATGGTAAAACCAATACCACATAAAATAGACACTGCAAATATTTGCATAAAGTTAATTCCCTTTGGCAAACTCGCCCAGCCCATTTTCACCGCAAGGTAACTCATGGTGAACACACCTAATGGCTTACCTATTAACAGCCCCAAAATAATGCCCATTGGTAATGGCTGTAATACCGCGCTAAATGGGATGCCAGCAAGGGATACCCCTGCATTAGCAAACGCAAATAACGGTAAAATCATAAAGCTACACCAAGGATGAAGGCCATGTTCAAGCTTAGCTGCCATCGTTTCACCATCACGATTGCGCAGCGGAATAGCAAAACCAAGCACCACGCCGGCTAAGGTGGCATGCACGCCTGATTTTAATACCGCCACCCATAGCACTAGCCCGACTACCATGTACAAGCTGATACGGCGCTCACCGCGAATACTCATCGCAAATAATAGAGCGCAACTTAGCGCCGCCACCAGCAATGAGGTCAGCGATAAATCTGAGCTATAAAATAGTGCAATAATTACGATAACGCCAAGATCATCAATAATAGCGAGCGCAAGTAAGAATACTTTTAAACTTACAGGGACACGCTTGCCAAAGAGCGCTAATACCCCCAACGCAAAAGCAATATCTGTGGCTGCGGGGATAGCCCAGCCGGAGCTAGCGACAGGGTCGGAAAAGTTAAACAATAAAAATACCGCAGCAGGTACCACCATGCCGCCAATGGCCGCAATCGCCGGTAGCATGGCTTTTTCTCGGGTTGATAAATCGCCTTCAACTAACTCTCGTTTTACTTCTAAACCGATAAGTAGGAAGAAAATCGCCATCAGACCATCATTGATCCAAAGCAATAATGGCTTATCAATGTCTAATGCCGCAATGCGTAACTGCACCGGCATATCGAGAAAATCTTGATAAACAGCGGTGAGAGGCGAATTTGCGATCAGTAAGGCTGTGAGGGCTGCAAAAATCAATATAATGCCGGGTGCAGACTCTTGTTTGAAAAACTGCTTAAGTGCCATATGAAACAAAACCTGTATAAATGGATATAACGGACTTCAGTCTACAGGGAAGTGAACTGCATAAGAAAATCACTTTTAGCAACACGAAATATCGGATTTTCCGACAATTAAGACTAATAATACATTTAGTGTCCGAAATGTTAACAAGCCGTTAGCCAACTGAAAAATGAATATCAGATTATTTTAAAACTCTATTTACGCAAGGAAACTAATTAAAAATGAACATTCTACTTGTTGATGATGAGCCAGACATTGTTAGCTGCCTAACGGATTGCTTGGAACTTCTTGGTCATCAAGTGGACACAGCCAAAAGCGGCCAGCAGGCATTAGCAACCATGTTGCACCGAGTTCCCGATCTCATTATTTCAGATATTCGCATGCCAGAAATGGACGGGATTAAATTGAAGCAGAGTATTCCAGACCATATCCCATTTATCTTTATGAGTGGCCATTTAGATGATGAGCGGGCATTGCAGAGCACGGGGATAAAATATCGACATTTTTTGGTTAAACCTTTTAAATTGGCGCAACTAAAGGCTAGCTTAAGAAATGTCAGCAGCGACTAAACCATCAGACTCAGTCGCTGCATAGCAGAGTAATTACATAACAGGGAAAGTATTATCATTCACCACTAATTGGCCGTCTTTTAACGATCCCTCTAGCACTAATTCTTCACCTTTTTGTGCTAACACGCCCATCATAATGGCCACATTAAGTTGATCGCCAATACCCGGAATTTCAAGAAACTTATTAGACAAACGCGCATTAGCAGAGCCCGAAATATAAGCTAATGCAGCTTGTGGACCGCGCATTAAAATAGTCTCATCAATGACGCCTGCGGGTAAATTAATGTTTAGATCGGCATTAACATCTCCCCAAGGAGTTTGCGAGGTTAACTTAGATACCGATACATTCGCTCCTTTTCCTACCAGATCAAACAGCAACTGCTGTGCCAATGCTTCATCAATTTGCTCAGGGTTAGTCTGCAAGCGAGATAACTCAAGTAACGCACTTTCATCTAAACCTGTCACATTGAGCTCAACCGCGGTATTTGAAAAAGCCAATAACTCATCACCCATTAACACATAATTACCAACAGTGAGCCCAACTAACGTATCTAACGTGTTAGCTTGCAAGCCTTGCTTAAAGGCAGTCTGCATCGTAACTTGGGTGAAATCAGCATTAGCATCATCGGTTCTCACTTCTGCTTCAGCTATCTTAAATAAGTAGTCATATGTCATCAGGCTGGAATCGGCTATTTGCGCAAAATCGCCATCCACCTCCAAGCCTTTAAACATAAAGTGCTCGCCGTCTTTACTGCTAATGTCCAGCGACGCCAGTTCAATTAATGACTGACCTGACATCTCGTTTAAATTCATTGAATAGGTCATGCTTACAGGCGTCATTTTCACTGAATTTCCGCCGTCAGCAAGGTCAATAGGTGCTAGCTGCGCATGCCCTTGTAGCTGCCCCAGTAAATTGATTTCATCCTTTGCGGTAAAGGGAGCTGTGGTACCAAACAACTTCTGCACCACTTCTTTACTGGTTTCATCTGTCACGGATACTTTAGAATTAATGACCGCTTTATAAGGCCAGTGCTGGGTATTCCCATCCACCATCAACACCCATTTTTGCTCGGCGTTTTCAGGATGCTCAAACGTTAATTCAATTTGTGACTGCGCAGCTAAGAAGCCCTTATCGTAGTTCACTAGTTTTGCACTAACGCCATTCTCTTGTTGATTCGTTTGTTCGATTAATGCAATTACTTGCTGCTGGGTGTACTCGCCAACATAGTAAACGCTACCAGCGCCAGCGGCTGCTAAAACAGCAACTGCGATCAGGGTCTTTTTCATGTTTAACCTTATTTAAGAAAATTAACGTCGCAGAGGCTAGCAAATCAACACTACGAATCCTAGCCTCAAACCAACAGAATGTTCTAAGCATCAAAATTTTATAACGCACATTGGCAAATTGACGCCTATTCTTGCAATTAATAGGATTGAAACTTATCAACAAAAAAACAAAAAAAGGGGTTAGAGCAACCAACAAAGCAGTGAAAAAAGTTCGACTGCCAACCTTAAAGGTGCAATTAAGTGAGTACAAATATCTTTATCAATTTCAATTTTTTACTGTAACCTTACATATTGTTTACATTCTATTTATAGGAGCACTCTCTATGGCCGGAAAGAAAATGGCCTGGCTACATAGCCCCATCACAGGTGGAGCTCTATTGGTAGCCGCCACCTTAGCTGCATTACTTTGGGCAAACCTTGCCCCTGAACATTACCACCACTTTTGGCACGCAACTATTTGGCAAGTAGGTGCAGGCGCTAAAGGTGTACATAGCATTAATTTACATGCCATCGCCAACGAATTCTTAATGGCGATTTTCTTTTTCTTTATCGGGTTAGAGATCAAACGTGAGTTACTCGATGGCGAGCTGTCATCTGTTAAAAAAGCTGCGTTACCTGTTGTCGCTGCGTTAGGCGGTGTTATTCTTCCTGTGATTATTTATCTTGCCTTCAATGGCGGCAGCGACACCGCGCGCGGTTGGGGTGTGCCAATGGCCACCGACATTGCCTTTGCCCTCGGCGTACTCGCCCTTGTTGGCAGTCGGGCACCGCTAGCATTAAAAGTGTTTTTATCAGCACTGGCGATCGGTGACGATTTAATGGCGGTACTGGTCATTGCTATATTTTATACTTCAGAAATCAACTTTAATGAGTTGCTATACGGCCTTATTGGTTTAGCCATTCTTGGGGTGGCCAACCGTTTCGGTGTGCGCAAGCTTTGGGTTTACTATGTTGCAGGCTTAGGTATTGTTTGGATGGGCTTTTTAGCTTCAGGTGTTCATGCCACAATCGCCGGGGTCGCCGTTGCGTTCACCGTACCGTCACGTCGCGGCATGGCAATGAATGACTACCTAGATAAATTAAAACAGCTGATGCATAGCTTAGAAGCCGACCGTCACGATAAAGCGGATGTACTTAGCAAACACGCAATTAAAACCCTGCGAAAAATAAAACGCTTAAGCTATGAAGCATCCAACCCTCTACAGATTAAAGAAAAAGCACTGCACCCTTTCGCGACCCTATTTATTGTCCCGGTGTTTGCGTTAGGCAATGCGGGCATTCCAATTAACCAAGAAATTATGTCGCAATTATTAAGCCCTATTGCGCTAGGGGTCGGGTTAGGCTTGCTGGTAGGTAAACCTTTGGGTATATATTTATTTACTCGCGCACTGGTTGCATTAGGAATAGGCTCACTGCCAGAAGGGATCACTTGGCGTCATATTATCGGTGCAGGCTTTCTTGCCGGTATGGGCTTTACCATGTCGATATTTATTACCGACCTCGCGTTCGTTGCTGAAGTTAATCAGTTAACGTCAAAAATGGCGGTACTGATTGCCTCTATTATTTCAGGTGTGATTGGTTACACCTTACTGACGCAATCACCTAAAGTGGCTGACAAATAACCAAGTAACAAAAGCGCGGGAGACCGCGCTTTTTTATTATTTGTTAACCTCGCTTTCTCAGTCCTAATCCAGTTAAAACAAGCAAGCTGAACCAAGACAGACTGCCACCACCCGAAGATGGCGCAGGGGTTACCACAACAGTAGGAACAGGCGTTGGGGCTATTGTCACCCCTGGTGTCGGCTCAAGAGTTGGAACGGGAGTCACCGCTGGTATGGGTTCAGGAGAAGCAGGCGCGACAGTAAGCACGACCTCTGACGAGATAAAGTCATTAGAGCCATTATTGTCTAAATCTTCATTCAACCTAGCAATCACCTGATAAGTAAAGCGATTCGAGGTTGAGCCAAGAGTAAGATAAGGATAATAGATTAAAGGAATGAACAAACGAGAATGAGGTAAGATCTGTCTATCAAACTCACCATATTGCACCATTAAATCCTCATTCGATGTAATGATATCTCCCAGAGTAACAACTTGCGATGAATCATTATGTAGCGTGATGCTAAAGCGATATTCGCCAAGCGAGGGCACATCATTCACCACTTTATCAGCCAACCAAACCTGACTTAAATTAGCTTGTAGCCAAGTATTGAAAAAACTAGTGCTACTATATCCACCTGGCGTATCAACCTCACCACATCCTTGCCCATAACCAGCACTAACTAGCCCAACCTGCTGATAACCCGCACCCATTTGATAAAGTAACGGCCCGCCACTGTCACCAAAACACGCATCTTCTCCAGCAATTCCACCAGCACAAATAACACCGTCGGGTAAGTTAAAGTTACTACAGTCAGCATAAGGCACTTGTACTTGTTTTAATACACTACCGTACTCATCACCTTTGGTATTAATCGCCCCCCAGCCTATGGCTTTAAAAGGCGTTTGATAGGCTAGTTGCGCGAATTCAAGTGACGCGATAAGCGGAACCGGTGTTGCGCTCGTGGCACGCTCTAAATGCAGCAAGGCAATATCATTGGCTAAGGTTGCCTCACTGTAGTTTGGATGAACAAATACTTTGTCTACGCGGATGAGTTCACCCTTTTGATTTAAGTCGGTGATGCCAAGTCGAGCATTTAACTGACCACTGTACTTTATACCTCTAGTGCAGTGAGCAGCAGTTAATACCCATTGAGAGGCTATCAATGAGCCGCCACATATATGGGCAAAGCTATCATTATAATCCAGCTGAAGGCTGACCATCCAAGGCACAACTTGTGTTACTTCCTCTCCCCCGACAATGCGCGGGCTGACTTGTGCCAAATGAGTTTGCGCGAAAAGAGAAGACGAAAAAACCAAAGCAGAACTAAGCAAAAACCATTTCATATTGAGCGCTCCATCAATCAATACATAGACTTTAACAAAGAGCCGTTTAAAACGATACGAGATAAGCAGATGAAGTCGCTTTATCCAAACAAATCTTAACCTTACTCCCATCAAGTTTAACCACTTCGTTTATTTGCCAACGACTCATGATTCAAATAACAAAACTAAAAGCTTAAATTTTCAGTAACATCAGCGTCATCGAAGATCGCTAGTTTACACCATGAATTTTTTCCAATAACTTCAAGGATTTTCGTATGGGCCATAAAATGAATGGACTGCTTCGCCCCTCGTTAGTGGCGACAGTCATTAGTTCCGTAATTGCTAGCTCAGCTATAACGGCTAACGCCGCATCACTCAATGAGGTTCAAAGCCAAAACCCTTGGTTTACGAGTGGCCAACAGCTTATTGCCGAAAAAATTGCTCAACAACCAAACACCAACAAAGCAAAAAATGTAATTCTATTTGTAGGCGATGGCATGGGTATATCAACCCTAACTGCTGCCCGTATTTTACAAGGGCAAAATAACGGTGCAGAAGGTGAAGAAAACTTCCTTAGTTTTGAACAATTCCCACATACAGCATTAGTTAAAACCTACAACACTAACCAACAAACCCCAGACAGTGCAGGCACAATGACAGCCATGATGACAGGGGTAAAAAACAAAGCAGGCGTTATCTCTCTAGGCGCAAATGCAGTGAGGGGGGATTGCAATAGCAGTAAAGGCAATGAGCTAGTAACTAGCCTAATGCTGGCTGAAAACTTAGGTAAAGCAACAGGTATTGTATCGACTGCACGTATCACTCATGCAACGCCAGCTGCTACTTATGCTCACAGCCCGGAGCGTAATTGGGAAAGCGACAACAATATGCCAGCAGAAGCGATTAGCTCAGGCTGTAAAGACATTGCTACGCAGCTGGTTGAGTTTCCTTACGGCGATGGTATTGATGTAGCTCTAGGTGGTGGCAAACGTCATTTCATACCAAAACAAGATGGTGGAAAGCGCACTGATAACCGCAATCTAATTAGTCAATGGCAAACTCGCTTTCCGCAAGGGCAACTAGCAAATAACAGTCAAGAGCTAATGGCGATTGATGCAAAAGAAACAACTAAGTTGTTAGGCCTATTTAACAGCTCACACATGAACTATGAAGCTGACCGCGATAGCACGGGCACTGGCGAGCCATCACTTGCTGACATGACAACCAAAGCCATCGATGTACTAGCAAATAACGATAAAGGCTTTTTCTTAATGGTTGAAGCTGGCCGTATTGACCACGGTCACCATGCGGGTAATGCTTATCGCGCCTTGACTGATGCAGTGGCTTTTTCCGATGCAATCAAAGCGGCAACAGAAAACAACAAAATCAACCTCGACGAGACCTTAATTGTGGTAACAGCTGACCACAGTCACGTGTTTACCATTGCCGGCTATCCAACTAAGGGCAACCCAATACTTGGCCATGTAGTTAGCAATGATGCAACAGGCAGCAGTACTGGCACGCCAAGCCTAGCAAGTGATAACCTGCCATATACCACCCTAGGCTATAACAATGGTTTGGGCTTTGCTGACTTAAGCGTTGGCGGCGACACTCGCTACAATGAAGCGCCAACGACAGGCCGTCAAGATACCACCAATATCAATACTCAAGGTCAAGGCTACCATCAAGAAGCATTAATACCACTAGAATCAGAAACCCATGCTGGTGAAGATATTTCGCTTCATGCGCAAGGCCCAAGCGCGCACTTGTTCCAAGGTGTGATAGAACAAAGCACTCTCTTCCACATTATCAACCATGCCGCTCAACTTGATGCCAAAGCATATTAATAAGGAAATATAATCATGAAATTATCACTTATCAGTACTGCCATTACTGCGGTATTAGTGTTGTCAGGTTGTGGCAGTTCAAATAATAAAGAGACAACAGAGCAACCTGTTCCGGTAACGCCTGTGCCGGCAACTCCAGCTCCAGTAACGCCGGAGCCGGTTAAATCGGCATTAGAAAAACTTTACGAAACCCCACGTACCAATGCCCAAAAGCAAGCTATCAACACATGGTATGAGGCGGGGCAAGCAGAACTAGCTCAAGCACAGCAAGTATTTACAACAACAAATGCCTTAGCATCAATGACATTAGACCCAGTAAAGTCAGCTAAAATCAGCACTAAAAAAGCAAAAAATATTATTCTTTTTGTCGGTGATGGCATGGGGATTTCAACTGTCACTGCTGCACGAATCCTTGCTGGACAAAAGCAGGGACAAACAGGTGAAGAGTACATGCTCAGCTTTGATCAATTCCCTTTTACCGCATTATCAAAAACCTACAATACCAACCAACAAACGCCTGATAGCGCTGGTACCATGACAGCTATGATGACAGGTGTAAAATCAAAAGCCGGCGTAATCAGCGTGGGTGAAAAAGTCATTCGTGGAAACTGCGCTTCGGTAGCAGGTAATGAACTGACTTCTGCACTTACCTTAGCCGAACTGGCTGGGAAAAAAACCGGGATTATTTCGACAGCACGTATTACTCACGCCACACCAGCAGCTACATATGCGGTATCTCCAGAACGAAACTGGGAAAGTGATAGCAATATACCAAGTTCAGAGAAAGCAGCAGGCTGCGTCGATATTGCACAACAACTCGTTGATTACAACTATGGCGATGGTATTGAAGTGGTACTAGGAGGAGGCTTACGCCAATTTATTCCGACCACCGAGGGGGGCAAACGTAAAGACAACCAAGACCTCACCCAAGTTTGGTTAAATAAAGGCGCAAACCGTGCTTTTGTGAGTGACAAAGCTAGCCTTGATGCAGTTGATACCGCGAGCACTGATAAGCTTATGGGCTTATTCACCAGCTCACATATGAGCTATGAAACAGATCGACCAAGCACGGAGCCATCGCTTACGAACATGACCAACAAGGCCTTGGACATGCTAACCAAAGATGAAGATAAGGGCTTTTTCTTAATGGTGGAGTCTGGTCGCATAGACCATGGCCACCATGCTGGCAACGCTTATCGCGCATTAACCGATGCGGTAGAGTTTTCTAATGCTATTGAAGCGGCGGTAAAACACCAAAATATAGACCTGTCGGAAACGCTTATTATCGTCACTGCAGACCATAGCCATGTATTTACCATTGCAGGCTATCCTACTCGTGGTAACCCAATTTTGGGCAAAGTAATCACCAACGACAGTGCTGGTAACCCTGAACTCAATCCATCTTTGGATTTAAACGGTATGCCATACACCACAGTAGGTTACACCAATGGTCCTGGCGCTTGGTTAGATGGCGCTAAGTTAGAGAAAAACAACAATGGTCGAGTGGATTTGAGCCAAATAGATACAAGTCGATCAGACTTTAACCAAGAAGCACTTGTGCCACTTGGCTCTGAAACACATGCTGGTGAAGATGTTGGTATCTATGCCGTCGGGCCTTGGGCGCACTTATTCCAAGGCACTCTAGAGCAAAACCTGATTTTCCATGTGATGAACCATGCTGGTGAGCTTACACAACAAGCAAACCTTTAAACTATACCCAAACAATCTGGAGATGCTTGCTTTCGGCAAGGATTTACACGCGTTTAAACAAGGCATTGATTGCAGGTAATGGCTTTCACCTTACCAAAATCAATAACGAAGTATAACGCGTGTAAAACTTGCCCTTCGGGAACACAGCTGAGTTGTTACGCTAATTTGAAAGTGCCAAGACTCCTGCATTAGCGAGCCTAGTATTAAGAACACGGCAGCGCTCTGAAACATGTATCTTCAAGTTGGTTGGGTATCAATAACGCCATGGGGCGACGCCCATGGCAAGGACCTTACAAATGAAATACCTAATCTTATTAAGCCTAATTAGCGGACTCGCGCAAGGCGCAACATGCCCAGACGTGTCTGCCGACCAATTAGGCATTGAATATGTAAACCAAAAAGGCTTTGGCCAAGCCAGCTGGCGCGTCTGGCGCCAACCAAACCGCATTGCTTATGAATACCCCGGTAAAGGGTTAATTGAGATCTGGCAATTAAAACAAGAAAAAGTTGAATTTATTCGTGTCTTTAGCCAAGAAAAAAGAGGAATTTACTACAGTTACGGTGACTTAAGATCCATCAATCAAAGTCCTGATTGGCAACAAGTCAATCAAATGCTACCACCAAATCGTCGCTCACAACTTGGCAAAGCAACGAAGCAAGAAGATAATTGTTTCCACTACCAACATTATCAACAAAATGGGCAATTAAGCCTCACTTGGAACCAAGATTTAAATGTACCGACATTAATCGTTAACCTAGAAAAGAAACAGCGCATTCAACAACGAGAGCTGTTTAGCAGCAAACAAAGCCAAGATTTTTTTTCGCAAGTTGACCAGTATGATCTATTGGATTTTGCAGACATCGGGGACAGTGAAGCCGACCCCTTTGTTCGTAGAATGATTAAGTTAGGTTATGTTAACCACGGTAATAACAATAACTACCCTAATTCATCTCATCAACACTAAACTAAGGGCATCATTTGTGATGCCCAGATCCACTCTTAATTATTGATCGCGACGACAATAGATAAATCACAACCATAGGCGAGTTAGCCTATACTTCAGAGTGTTAAAAAGAAGGGACTTTGAAGGCGAGACCATATGCGATCGATGAGTGATGCAGAATTACTTACCCTAAAGCAGAAATTACACAGCTTGCAAGATGGCCGCCAATTACGCGAATGTTTATTTGAATTTATTTTTAAGCGTACCGAAGCGATTAACGCTTATTTATTGGCACAAGACCCCCACTTTCAACTTATCTGCCAACAAAAAAAATCGCATCCAGCTCGGCATGAAAGCACGCCTCTTAATCAGACAGAGCTTGAAGTACCAGAGGAGATGCTTTGGTTATTTTTTCAAAGAGGGGCCCAGCTTCCCCCTTTTTATAACTTCGAACAAATACCTGAACTCAGCCTAGACAAAGAAAAGTACCAAGCTTATAGACATTTCTACGGCGTGAATTTACTGCAAATACACCAAGAGCAAATATTGCTTTTGGTAGAGCTGCCGCAATCAGCTAAAGCGCCAACTAATTGCGAAGAAGATCCCAATCTACTCAACATATTAAATCAAAGTGCATTGGCTATGCAGGGGTTCGAGTTAAAGCAAAAAATCTTCCAACAGACTTTTGAGCGAGATAAAAAAGAAGGCTTTTTAAAAGATGAAATAAGCAGGCAAAAAGTGTTTATCGAGCACATGAGTAAATTGCAACAAGTAAACCTAAAGCTTAGCAGTTGCTTAGATTTAGATAGTTTATATCTTAACGCCGTCACCAGTGTTCGTGAAGATCTAGGGTTTGACCGCGCGAGTTTATATTTAATAGATCATTCAACTCAGTCAATGTCCGGTACTTATGGCACAGATGTTCGAGGGATTACCACTGATGAATATCAAGCTAATTTTAAACTGTCTAGCTTGGCCCCACTGTTTTTCGAAGCCCTAAGTAATCCTAAACAAAACCTAGTGATACTAGAAAATGCGCCACTTTATACTCTCAAGGAGATTGTCGGGCAGGGCTGGAATGCTATGCTAATTTTGCGCGATGGAGAGCAAGCGATTGGCTGGCTTGCCATCGATAATTTAATTAACAAAGCACCTTTACATGAATATCAAAAAAAGCTGCTGCAGCACTATGGCGCAGCCTTATCTCAACAGCTCATTCGTCGGCGTAGTGAAAGTGATTTGATTTTTCTCAACAATGCTATTTCTGAAATGTCTGATGCCAGTAGTGTACTAGACGTATGCCACATCGCTGTTAAATTAGCCCGCACTAAAATGAATTTAGACCGAGTGGCGATTATGCTCAGCAACAGTGACAACACTAAGCTAACCGGAACATATGGTACTGACATGACTGGAAAAGTTGTGGATGAGTCTTACTATGAGTCGGCCAAGCCTGATACTGAAATAATGCGTTTGGCAACCACCTCTGGAAAAAATTACTGCTTTATGGACCCAGCGCCGCTTTATCAAGATGCAAAAATAATTGGCTATGGCTGGAATATGGTGGTGTGTCTACGCAGTAAAGACGCCATCATGGGATACCTGTTCGCCGATAACTTTACCCACCGTCGCGTATTAAATTCAGGACAAAAAGAATTGATCCGTTTATTCGGTCTTAACGTGGCACAAATGATCTCAAAACGCCGCGCTGAGGAACAAGTGATTGCGTTTAATATTGAACTTGAAGCAAAGGTCGCGCAACGCACCTATGAGCTAGAAACCCTCAATAAAAAGCTAGAAACCCTATCCACAGAAGATCCCCTCACCGGATTGCATAACCGACGTAGCTTTGAACAAACGTTAGAAAATGAATGGAGCCGCATGACAAGGCTTAAAAAGCCTCTATGCGCTATCATGCTAGACGTTGATTTTTTCAAAAATTATAACGATTTATACGGCCATCTAAGTGGTGATGCATGTTTGAAAGACGTTGCCGATTCACTAAAGAAAGTGTGCCACCGGGCAACAGACTGCTGCGCTCGTTTTGGCGGCGAAGAGTTTATTGTCTTATCGCCCGACACCAACGCAGAGCAAGGCCAAGTGATGGCAAAGAAAATTCAGCAGACGATCCGCGATTTAAAACTGCCTCATAAGGAATCAAAGGTTAAGCCCTATTTAACTGTATCGATTGGCGTTGCCGCATTAACGCCAACGCCTGAAATCAGTACGAAACAACTTATCGAACAAGCTGATAAAGCCATGTATAAAGCTAAAAGCGCAGGGCGAAATCAAATAGTACTGGCCCCATCAGGTTAACTTTACTAACGGCTTCAGGGGGCGGTTTTCGCCAATCATGAAACAATCAGAACAATGATGATTGCTAATAGCACCTTACTCAAGTCGCTATTATGATTATTAATACTTAAAGCTCTTCTAATTGCTGTTCAGCCAGAGATAGCTCCAAAGTAGCTTTAAGGAGTTTGAACAACAAAATAGCGGCATCTATCTCTTCTTTTCGATTGGTTAAGCTTTCTATATTTAAACCCAATGGAATCCCCAATGGTAAGCAAGCAGATAGAATTTGCTGTAGGTTATTGTGACAAATTCTGATCGACTCAGCCAATGGATTATCTGCAGCTAAAATGCGCAAACTTGTCGCTTCAGGCACTGAAATGCCAAGCCATTCGATAAATTCTAACGTTTTAGCACTACCGCAAGGGGAAAAGGTTAAAATAATACGCGCGGGCTGTTTCCCTTGCTGCTGGCATTCATGGGCGTATCGCGTCAACAAATCGATGGTAGCCTGGGCATCATAAACCGCTTGGGAAATGAAAAACTCACAGCCTTGTTCACCTTTGGTTAACAAACGTAAATGCTCATCGCCTTTTTTAGCGTGGCGCTCTGCAATCGTCACGCCACCCAATTGGAAGTCTAAAGAGTTATTGGCCAGCACTTGATAAGCACCTGCCAAAGGCAGTTTAATATCTCCCTCAGAAGAAGGACTTCCCACCAGCACTAAATCCCGAATAGAAAAATCTTGCCAAGCCTGCTCTAACCACGCAGAAAAATCAGCCTCATCACGTTGCGATACGCTTTTATAGGTAATCACTTCACGACCAGATTGCTCTCGTAATAATTGGCTATACATACGGGGATCATGAGTTGATTTAAACGGAAATGGCCGTGGCTTATCAATCCGCGAGGTTTCATCTTGTATGTCGTAGACGATCAAACCGTCGAACTCAATCTCATCGAGTCTCGCCAACAACTTTGCGGCAATAGTGCTGACTTGATCAAGCTCAGTATTTTCTTTCGGTGGCGTCGTGCCAATAAAGTAAACACCGCGGCTAAGCTCGGTAAATTTCTGTTTTAACGTTGATTCCATAACAAGGCTCCTGAAAATACTGACAGAATTGTCGCACACTCACAGGATAAATCTCAAACTTGTACAAATATATTTCTAATTTGTATTTGCTCAATAAGAGTTTTGGTTCCACAATTAATTTGAGATATGCAAAAGCTTCCCATCGCATATCGGATCTGGCAGAGCCACAAGGCCAGCCAGTTGTTAGAAAATGAAGACAAATGAAACAAACGTAATATCGAAATTGTTATAGCGACAACATATAAAAGTGAAAGACAGAGTAAAAATAGTAAGCAACACCAGTGTTAGTAACTGAGTAACAAGTAAAACTTAATACCTAGTTAACAACAGAGGAGTCAGTGTAAAGCGTATCTATTATGAACACAGCTGATGCTACAAGTTAAGCGTTTTGACACCAGTAACATAGTGATGAAAAAGTATCAGCGTTCGGTGTTTTTGCAAGCAAGCTCATATCAGTTTTGTTGCAAATAGAATAATAGACCCGAAGAGTAACTTTTATTAATTAGTAGCTTTATGAACATTGCGTTTAAAAAAATGCCTTCTTCCGGCAGATTAAAGTGATTGACTCAGTGCAAACCATCGCCAAGCAGTCCACTTACACTAGGCCATGTAGCGCCCCCATCAAAGGAAGAAGGCTTTCTAACCCTCCCCTAGAATGGATCACTATTTAATCCCCTTGTTAACAGCTTTTGACCCTGTTAACAAATAATGTAACAAAGCTGATAAAAACAAGAGTCAAGATCACACCCCCTTCTTTTCTAATTTGCGCTTTATTCACCTGAGGGTGACTATTAACTAAATAATATTTAGTTTTATTGTCTAACTGATTAGGCTATTGCAGGTAATTATGCGAAGCATCACCGGAACCTTACTTGGCTTGTTTGCTTTGTCCAGCGGTAAAGCAACCGCCACACAAATGCTCGGACAAGATGTCGCGCAAGCGCAACTCGAACTCAGAGCATTTCATCACGAGCAGGCGTTGTTTTTTGCTAATCGCGCGATCAAAACGAATGAATACATGGCGCAGTTGGCGGGATTAAACATCAAAGCGATGGCCTATATGGATTTAAATGATGTAAATAGTGCAGATCTAGCCATTACTGAATTAGCTGTGGCCAACCAGTTGAGTTATCTAGAGCAAAAAGCGCAGCTACAAGAATTGTATACCGAATTTAATGAAATTCGACTAAGCCATTTGGCAGCCTAGTCGCACTGAATAACCGTTAATCTGTATTAGTTCAGTTAATTAATCCAACAAATCCGATATCTTTTGCTGCAGTTCAGCAACGGTTTGTTTCAATGCCGCTACTTCTGATTCCAACTGATCCAATCGGCTATTATCATTGCCCAGATTTTCACTTGCTACACTCGCCACCGAAAATTCAGCCTCATTAACTTCACTAAACAAATGCACATAGCGACTCTCACGCTTACCGGCTTGTCTTGCTAGCTTTTTCACTAACGGTGTTGCGCGCTGTGACATTGCATCTAAACAAGCTTCAACCTCAGTAACATCCGCAAACTCATGTAGTCGCTGGGTGCGCGTTCTCAGCTCACCCGGTGTTTGCGGACCGCGTAAGAACAACACACCTATAATCGCCAGCTCCGCATCCGATAGCTTTAATTCACCAAATTCAGTGTTACAAAAACGATGAGCATACTTATTAACTCGACTACCAAAACCTGACTCTACCGTCACCAAGCGCTTTTTATTAAGCTCATCTAAGGTATTTTGCAGGTCGTTATCGCTCATTGCTAACACCGGATCACGATTGCTTTTTTGATTACAGGCACTTAACAAACCATTGGACGTTAACGGATAATAATCCGGTGTGGTAACCGCCTTTTCAAATAAACATCCCAGCACTCGGGTTTCAAATAAACTCAGATTTTGTTCCATCGAAGATTCCTTCTAACTAGCAATAATACGAATGCGACTGTTCACACCTTCGTCAGCAAAGCGTTGATTTACCAATGCCACCCCTTCCATAAAGCCCATCAACACTTCAGGACAATTGTTGATGACCATTTCAACGCCTGACAACATGATGGTGAGATGCTCATCACCACTTAGGTAAATACCCGTTAGTTCGTCGTCATCCTCAATCATATTGATCATCGCATTAGTCCATGACTCCATGTCATGGTCATAAAAGCCTGTGAATTTAAATACATGGAAGCTTTCGCCATGAAAGTCTTGCCAACCATACACAGTGGATAAATCTAAATATACTTTCATTATTACTCCGATTATTTAGCGGCTAATCGCTCGATTAACCCGCTCGCACGCTGCGTTTTTTGTCGCACCGCTTGATTTAATATATGCACAGGGGCAAACAAACTTAATTTCTTTTTCGCTCGAGTGATGCCAGTGTAAACCAGTTCTCGGGTTAATACTGGATTCATCGCTTCAGGCAGCATCATCACTGTATGATCAAACTCTGACCCCTGGCTTTTATGCACTGTCATCGCAAACACGGTTTGATGAGTAGGTAAACGACTCGGTAAAAAGTGATGCACTTTACCATCGGCCAGTTCAAAGTAAATCCGCTTATCTCCCGACTCATTGGCTAAACACACACCAATATCGCCATTAAATAAACCCGCTTGGTGATCGTTTTGACTGATCATCACCGGCCGCCCGATATACCAAGGCCCATTATCTTGATTAAGGCTGATTAGATTTTTCTCACTCAGCCAGTTCTCAACCTGTTCGTTTAATCCTGCTACACCATAAGATCCTTCACGCAGCGCCACCAGCAGTTTAAATCGGTTAAATGATTCAAGAATTTGCCGTACATGTTCATCAAAGCGGGCACCTGTTGCTGATGTTTGTTTTAACAGCTCTAGATAACAGCCGTAACCTGCTAGTACCATGGCTTTGAGCTGTTCTTGTTGGTCGAGGGCGAATAACTCAATATCAGCAAACTTATCCCACAATGGCGGAATCTGCTCCGCTCGGCCCACGTTGACCGCTCTGGCTAAAAAGCCAATGCCCGAGTTTTCATTAAATCGGTAACTTTTTTGCAGTTGACAAATATTATCCGCCATTACACAAGGCGCCGCGCTCACCTTATGGTGATGAACTAAATCAAAACCAGTGAGCTGCGCCAATTGCTTAGCGCGCCCTTGGCTGTAACCTTGTTCTACGAAGCTACAAATATCGCCTAATACCGAGCCGGCTTCAACGGAGGCCAATTGGTCTTTATCACCCAGTAGAATGAGCTTGGCGGATGCCGGTAATGCCGCCAGTAGTCTTGCCATTAAGGAAAGATCCACCATTGATGCCTCATCTACCACTAATACATCTAAATGCAGTAGGTTTTCTTGATGATGCCTGAATTCATTGCGCCCCGGGATCACGCCAAGCAATCTATGTATGGTCGAGGCTTGCACCGGAATCGCTTGTGTAACTTGTTCAGATAATTTTAACGACGCCAGCGCGCCGCCAATGGAAGCGGTTAAACGTGCCGCCGCCTTTCCGGTTGGCGCTACTAAGCGAATATCTAAGCTTTGCTCTTGCTGTTGGGCCTGCATAATAAGCAAGGCTAATAATTTGGTGACAGTGGTGGTTTTACCCGTGCCGGGGCCACCGGATATCACTGAAATGGGCGATGTTGCCGCCACCGCCGCCGCGACTTTTTGCCAGTTTATCTCATTGCTATTGCCACGTTCAGCAAATAACTCTGCTAAAGCCGATGCTAATGTTGCACTATTGCTAATGTTTGCAGGTACCGCTAAACGTTGGCTGACTTGCTGTTCAAACTGCTGGTAACGAGATAGATAAACCCGGCCTAATTCAAACTGCATCGGCCGCCCATCACCGACAACCTGACTGGCCGCTAAATGCTGTGGCCAACTGGCGCGTGGTGGCAGTGCTAATTTATCGAGTTCATAGCCTTGCAGCGGTCCGCCCGAGGCAAAGAGTTTATCGATGTGCGCTAAGTCGAAACAAACGTGACCTTGCCCTAATTCATAGCTAGCAAATGCAGCGCAGAATGTTGCTAAAGCTTGGGTATCGTCATCATCTTGCTGACTCAGTTCATTAATCAACTGCGCAAAGTAGTAATCTAACGGGCGAATTTTATTGGCGCGATGCAGTTCGTTAAGTAGGGCTAGCATAGCACTTCCTCCCCGGCGAACAGCTGATCAAGGGCGTTAATAAAGTTAACATCCGGTTTGGTAAAAAACACACCATCACCACCAGGCTGCATACCGCGTAAAAATAAGTAATAAACGCCGCCAAAGTGCTGATCATAATCATAATTGGGTATGCGCTGCCTTAAGAACCGATGCAAAGCCAAGCTGTACAGCTGATACTGAAAATCATAGCGGTGCGCTATCATGCCCTGCGCCATCGCCTGCTGATGATAATCACTGAGCTGATTACCCAAATGATTCGACTTGTAATCTAAGACGTAATACTTGCCTTGGTGCTCAAAGGTTAAATCGATAAAACCCTTTAACATGCCCTGTACTTGGTTAAACTTCAACGCCCCAGCCTGCTGTGATAGCGGATCAAAGCGCAGCAGTAATTGATTTAGAGGCGACGCGGAAATAGCGGCTATGGGTAAATAAAACTCCATCTCAACCAGCTTTTTATCTTGCGTGAGATCGGCCAAAGCAAAACCTTGGCCTAAGTCTTTCGCCAATACTTGCTCTACCCACTCAACTAATACATCCAGCCATTCCACTTCATAACCTTCTTGCTCCAACTGTTGCAAAATAAGCTCAGTTAAGCTTTGACGATCTGCATTAGCAAAATCAATATTTTCAAACAAGGTATGTAGAAAAGTACCGGCACGTGCGCCTTTGTAAAAGCTAAACACATTTTTCCCTTCTTCGGCTTCCACTTCTACCGCGACGGGTAACTCTTCCTTACGTGGTAACGGCGCATGCTCATGCAATCGGGATAACGCAGAATAGCTAGTGACCCACCAGTTGGTTTCGATGGTGCCATTAAAAATAGCTGGCGCAATGCGCGCTTGTGAGTCTTTAACCTCTTCATATAAGGGCTCAGGGCTATCATCTGGCGCACTAATGGCAATATCGGGACAACGCTGAGCTAATTCCGTTAACTGTTGCTTTAAGCCAGCTAAGTCCATTTCTTGCCCCTGCTGGATCAAGTAGCCAATAGCAGATTGATGTAAGTCGGAAATAGGGCTTTTACCAATGCGCGACTTCAGCGGCGCTAAGCCAAGGTAGCAAGCATGCACACTGCGGGTGAGTGCCACGTAGAGCAAGCGTAAATCTTCAGCTAAGCGCTCTTTATCGGCCGCTACAATATGCTCAGGTGCGCGACTTAAGTCGATATACTGTTGCCCAGTTGCCTCGTCGTGATATAAGGCGGTGGTTTCGGCGCGAAAATTACAGACAAAGGGCAGGAAAACAAAATCGTATTCCAAGCCTTTTGATTTATGGATGGTGACTATCTGCACTAGATTTTGATCGCTTTCCAAGCGTAATTGTTGTTCATCAGCGTTGCCATTGGCGTTGTTAATTTGCTCCATATACCAACGCACTAAGGCAAATTGTCCTTCTAACTCAAAGCTGGCTTGTTGCAGTAACTCGGCTAAGTGCAGTAAATCAGTCAGCTCACGCTCGCCATTTAATTCACCCAGTAAACGCGCGCTGATCCCTTGCTGTGATAACAACTCGCGGATCATCACCAACACGCCCTGCTTTTGCCAGCGAGTATGATAATCGACAAATTCGGCTATCTTTTGCTCCCACGCGTTTTCGTCTTCGAACAGCTTATTTAAAGCCTTGGCACTGTAGTTAAACAAAGAAGTGCTCAACGCTGCCCGTAATAAGCGATCATCGGTTGGTGTTAAACACGCAGCCAGCACGCGATACAGATCAACGCCTTGGGGAGTGGCAAAAACACTGTCTCGATTCGATAAATACACGCTTTTAATGCCCTGCTCCGACAGCGCCTGTTTTACCCGCGCCGCTTCTCGTCCGGTTCGCACCAGCACCGCAATAGAGCCGGCATTAATTGCCTTGATCATGCCTTTAGCATCTTTAATATAATTGCGCCCTTGCTGCGACGCACGCAATAAGCGATTAATTTGATTGGCGCAGGTCAGCGCCATTTGATTTTGGTAATCGTGCTTGTTAAGTAAACCCGCTTCAGGCTCGCTGAGCCAAATGTGTAACGCAGGCAGCGTTTGTTCATCATATAACCATTGCTTGGCAGACTTGCCTTCGGGGTAGCTCACCCCTTGAAAGCTGATATCTTGATCGTAGATAAACGGCTTATTGGCGTGCAAAAACACCTGATTCACGCCATTGATCATACTGGCCGATGAGCGATAGTTATGGCCTAAGGTGTAATGATCGCTAATCTCACGGCGCGCTTGAATATAAGTGAAAATATCCGCGCCACGAAAGCCATAAATCGCCTGTTTCGGATCGCCAATCATAAACCAGCCAGCATCAGTTCTCGCGCCATAAATATGATGAAATATTTGGTATTGGATTGGGTCCGTATCTTGAAATTCATCGATCATCGCCACCGGGTAAGCCTGACCAATACTCTCAGCCAATAATTGACCACTTGGGCTAGCCAATGCGGCGCCAAGGTTTAACAGTAAGTCATCAAAGCTCAGTTCATTAGTTTGCTGCTTAGCTTGGGATAAGCGCGCTTTGACCCATTTTAGCGCCTGCTGCAGGGCATGCTCTTTAATGGATAAAGGCGCACTTAACAAATCTTCAATGAGAACGAATACCTGATGCTCTGGCGCTGCACCTTTGTCGGTTTTATTAAACAGCTCGGCTTGGCTAAATTTATTTAGCTTATCGCTAATCTGATAATCGATGGTGTCTTGCTGCGCCCAATCCGTAACAGCGGCAAACCAGTTCGGCAGGTTCTTTTTACTGTAACTGCGTTTACTGACACCTGAGTCGCTAATAATACCTAAAATGTCGCTACCGACCTCAAGCCATGCCGCCTTTACTTGCTTAATTTGGCCAATAATTTGTTGGTGCTTTTCTGCCAAGCTAGCATCGGTTAGCGCCGGCAAGACCGTCAGGTTTGGTTTGCTCAGCAAGCCTTGTAAATCTCCTTGCAGCGCACTGGGATCGGGCCAAATACTATAAATAACTTGGCTAAGCTCAACATCAAGGGGATAAAAATGAATGCGCCAATAGTCCACTACCGCTAAATACAGTAGATGACTTTGGTCTTGAATTAATTCCGCTTCAAACAGTGCGCCCGACTCAAACGCATGTTGTTTCAGCATCCGCTGACAAAAACCATGAATAGTATAAACCGCCGCTTCATCCATCTGCCGCTCGGCATCTTGCAATATTTGGGCGGCGCGTTGATGCTCGCTAATATCCCTTAATAACGCTTGTCCAACCGGATCATGATCAGGTGCGATGCCATCGATAAAAAACTGCCGCTGCTGGCGAATTCGTTGGCGAATACGATCTCTTAATTCAGCGGTTGCGGCTTCGGTAAAGGTCACCACCAATATTTGATCTATGGTCAAAGGTGCATTGCGACGCGAGGTATCATCACCATGACCCAGTAATAAGCGCAGTACTAAGCTGGCAATGGTGTAGGTTTTACCCGTACCCGCTGAAGCTTCAATTAATCGCGGGCCATGTAAAGGAAAAGTAATTGCATCAAGCTGTTGCGCCATAAAGGAGGGTCACCAAACTAAGAGCATTAAGAATAGCTTTAGTATACCGAATCAAGGCAAAAAAGCTTGTTTCAAGCTGGTGTAAAAAGGGGCAAATTGCCTTGCTTGAGGTTCAGCGCACGAGTAGAGTATTTGTTTATTTTATTCATACAGTTAATCACAATGAAAGCGTTAAATTTTGAGAAACACCCCGGTCGCGTCATACTCCTTTTGGCGCTTTGTCTATCGGCTTATACCAGCTACTCGTTAATTTCCCCCTATATTGAGCCGGTGATCATCGCCTTAATTTTTACCATGCTGTGCCACCCGCTGCATAGCTGGATTAATAACAGGCTCAAACACAGAGAAAATGTCGCGGCCGCGCTAACCTGTACTTTAATCACTTGTGTGATCTTATTACCGATGTTTTTCATCTTTTTAGCCATTTTAAATCAAGCGGCCAGCTACTCTAAAAGCGTGTTAGCTTGGATACAGGCAGGCGGCATCGAACAACTCGTAGCCCATCCTTGGGTAAGCCAAGTGCTGCAGCTAGCCAGAGAATGGTTACCTGTCGATGTATTTGATAGTGCGAAGATCAACCAAGATTTAATGGCATTAGCCTCAAGCTCAGGTAAACAAGCGTTATCACTGAGTGCGCAATTTGCTGGCAGTATTTCCAGTTTTATTTTTAGCTTTGTACTGATGCTGTTTGTGCTGTTTTTTACCTTACGTGATTATCACAAACTCACCGATTTTTTGCGCCATGCGATCCCATTATCACGCAGCCAAGAGGATAGCCTGCTCCAAGAAATTCAGATGGTATCTAAATCGGCATTACTCGGCTCATTTCTTACCGCATTATGCCAAGGTATTGTTGGTGGTATTGGCTTTTGGATTGTTGGGATCCCTGGTCTATTCTGGGGCACGATCATGGCTTTTGCTTCATTAATTCCGGTGGTGGGCACCGCGCTAATTTGGGTTCCAGCTGCACTGTTTTTACTATTGACTGGTGAATGGCAATGGGCCGCTTTTTTAGCGGTGTGGGGAGTACTGGTGGTAGGCTCTATCGATAACTTTTTACGGCCAGTGCTGATGAATAACATTTCATCAATGAACACCTTAGTGATCTTTCTGTCCTTAATGGGCGGGATCCACGCCTTTGGCTTAATGGGGTTAATTTACGGACCTATCATTATTGCCACTACTTTTGTCTTATTCCACTTGTATGAAACGGAATTTAAAGAATTCTTAAATTACCAAGATAAGCACTAGTTAACCCGAATCATATACCCAAGTAACCTCAAGATGCTTGTTCAGCGAGAATTTTTAGGCTGTTAGGCGCGACGCTGATTTGAGACATAGTAATTCTACGTTGAAAATCAGCAACAAAGCATAACAGCCTACAAAACTCGCCCTTTGGGAGCCGCTCATTATGCCCATTTTTTCGTTAACAAGCCTCGAAAGGGTTGACAATTCCTTAGTCTTTTTGCCTCAAACTGAATAAGCGGCTCTGAATCCTGCATCTTGAGGTGTCTTGGCTATAGATAAAGGAAAGAGTATATTTTCCCTGCAAAACGCTGTGAATATATCCCTATACGCTTTGCGTTTTCATCCCTGAAAACGAAATTTGCCGGAAAAAAATACTCTATCCAGCGGTAGAAATATTAACCAGAATTGAGGTTATACAGTGCTGGAGGTTGGATGATCCTGGCAGGGTAATGGTTCGAAACTTCATCAGCATGGAAGCTGATGCAGAGCCCACACGGATGTGTTCACGGCGATTTCGAAATATTATCCTGCCAGATTGAGGCGTACACCAAGAATTCCATTAAGGTTCAAAAGGACTAATGTTGGCCATTAACGGGCCAAACAATACTGCACTGTTGGCGGCAAAGTCAGCCCATACTAAGTTAAGATCTTGGTAACAACGCGCAATATAAGGGTCTTGTCCCTCACCTTGTGCAACAAAGTTACCCTCAAAACGCTTTAAAGCTTGCTCCTTCGCTTTCATTGCCAACGCATCATCAAAACTGTTTTGCACGATATGCGTCGGCTCTTTCTCACAAATTTTAGCCGCCCATTCATAAGCACTGTTAGGAAACAAAGGCAGCGGTTGAGTTTGGCCCTTAAGATATAGACCAACTAACTCGGTGAGTTTTTGCTTGGCATATTCCTGCTCTAACGAATTAAACTCCACACCTTGCACCTTGCCTAATAAGTAACTTGCGCGCGCGGGATAACCCATGGCGCAATAAGCCAAGTGTAAAATCCAATGTTGTAGCAAATCTTTACCGTTTAAGCCGCCTGCCTTAAATCTCACTAGGCCCGCGCCATAGTGGTTTTTCAACCAGCCGACTAAATTCACCGTTATATCAACGCCGTCTTCTTCATAACGAGAAACGCACCCTAATTCGCAGGCTAAATCCTGTTGCTTATGCTCAAGTAAAGGCTGTAGCTGCTGCGCTAAAGCCTTCACTTCATCCACTTGGCGCTGAAACGCCATTAGGCCAAACTGGCCTTGAGGCAGAACACCTTGAGCTTGCACTTCTTCAAATAAAGCTTGAGTGTCTTGGGATGCTAACTGCTTAATTAAGATCTGGTTACCCAGCAAGTAATTATCTAAACCATTTAAGCTAAACGGCTCATGATCAAACTGCCCACACTCTTCTAATGGCAGCCAAACCTTCAAGGTTTGGTTCATAAAGCTCTGACATGGGTGACGAAAAAAGCGGATTAATTGCTGTAAATCCAGCTCTATGGGCTGACTAAAATCAACGTCATCACTAGGCAAAATTTGGCTTAGCACCTTACCGTCATTTACCTCAACAAAGTTAAGCTTTTGCTGCCGCTCGCCATCAAACCACCACTGCTGGGCAAAGGTAGTGTAATCACCATTAAAGTAACGCGGGCTAAAAGGTTGTAACGGATATTCAGTCATTAGCTGTTTACGCCAATCATCACTTTCATAATGGAAACCTTGCTCACAGTAATCCAATAACTCACTGACCAGCACCGAAGGCGTACGCTCGGTATTGTCTTTGATGCTACGACTAATGTAACTGATGTATAAGTGTTGCTGCGCCGAACAAAGGGCTTCAAGGAATAGATAACGGTCGTCATCGCGACGAGAGCGATCGCCTTTTTCCATTTTTTCCGCCATCAAATCAAAGCCTAATGGCGGAATACTGCGCGGGTAAGCGCCATCGTTCATGCCTAATAAACAAACGACTTTAAAGGGAATAGAGCGCATCGGCATTAAGGTACAAAAGTTCACCTGCCCAGCGAGAAAACGTTGCCCACCACTACTCTGGTTAAGCTTTTGCTGTAAGTAATCGCTAATAATCGCAAGACTCAAGGTTTCATCAAAGCCGCTGGCATCCACCTGTTGATGTAGTTGATTTAGCTGCTCTTTAATTAGCATGAGCGCTTCAAAGTCAGCATCATCAACTTGATAGAAATCGTCAAGTAAGGCGAACAAAATATGTTTCCATTGCTCCACCTTGTTCTGCTGTTGCAACTCACGGCTCAATTCAATCAGCTGGTTAACAAACTGGCACAATTTACCAAGCGGTGCGGCAGCCAAACCTTGGCATTCAGTGTAAGGCAAGATCCCTTGGAACATTTGTTGATCCATGGCGTAGCCTAATAGCATGCGCTGCAAGCCAAACAGCCAAGTGTTTTGCGGCAATTCAGGTAACGAGAATTTCTCGCCATCGCGATGATCCAGCCCCCAGCGTACACCGCTCTCAATCACCCATTGGCGAATTTGTTCAAACTCGCCCTGGCTAATTTCAAACTTAGCCAATACCGCAGGCACGGCCAACAGCTCTAACAATTCACTGCTGGTACAGCGCGAAAGTGGTAAACGCAGCAGTTGAATAAAACTGGTCAGGATTGGGTTTTCTTGGCAAGCACTGCGATCTGAAATGGAAAATGGAATATGGGTAGCATGAGCCGCGCTGCCAAATACCGCCTGAATGTAAGGGCTATAAGCATTAACATCTGGCATCATCACTATGATATCTTTTGGTGTAAGCTCAGGATCTTGCTGTAGCAATGACAACAAATGATCGTGCAACACTTCCACTTCACGCATCGCACTGTGACAACCTACTAGCGCCAGTGAGTTGTCGTCTGGCGCGACAGTACGATGAGGTTGCGCAGTGGCATTGTGTAAAGACAGAATATCCGATTGAACCCAAACTAATAGGTTGTCAGCTGCGGGCTCAATAAAGTGTCCGTAATCATCGACTTGTAACGAATGCAATTGGTATAAAAAGTCCCGCCCAAGCTTACCCATGGAAGCTAGCAGTGGATTACCTAATTGATAACCCATATCAGGATCCAGCTCAAAACTATCGGGAACCAAGGCTTTAGAGCCTTGAATGACTAGTTGATTATCCTGTAGCGACAACTCGGTGCGCTGCCTTTGTCTTAAGCGGGCGAGGTATTTGGCATCAACAATATCATCCCAAAACTCTTGGCATGGATTGGTTAAAAACAAATGCACTTCAACATGTTGACCTAATGCTAGCAATGCCTTTAAATACTCTGGCGCCATAGCTGATATGCCAAACACAAACAGTCGCTTAGGCAACCCTGCGACCTCATTGTGTTGTTGCAACTGGCTAATCAAATCGGCATACAAGCCTGCGCGATGATAAGGCTTTACACCCTCATTAGTATTGAATTCTTGATTGATTTTTTGATATAGGGCTTGCCATAAAATAGGTTGCCAAGCTTGCTGTTCTTCCCATTCAGGTCCAGCTAAACCCGCCTCCCAAGCATTAATCCACTCAGGTCGATAAACTAAATATTGATCGTAAATATCCGCAATTTTATGGCATAACTGGTAGCGTTTCAGACTTGATTCATCATTATCTAAATAGATTTTTAATGGCGCGAATGCGGGGTGTTCAAGATAGCTAGGCAGCAAGGTCATTAAGGCCCACGCCATCGATTCTTTGTTGTAGGGGCTCTTTTCTGGCACGCCAGGCAACACCAATTTAAACATCTGCCAAATAAAACTGGCTGGTAATGGAAAGTCTATATTAGCCGCAATCCCCGTTTTCTTGGCCAGCTCTAATTTAAGCCACTGCGCCATGCCTGGGCTTTGTACTAGTATCTGCTCAGCAGTAAAGGGATGGTCTAATGGCTCACTTTGGATCAAATGGGCAAGGATTTCTTTTAAAAAATCGAGACGATTGGAATGGTATAACTTAAACAAGTGCAAAACTCAGGTTAAGAGCAGATAAAACCGAGTGTGAAAGATCTTAACCTAAGATGCAAATGTTAGGAGGTAACTCTATAAACTATTGAGAAAACTTGCTGGCGGTGCAAAGAAAATACCACCCGTAACCGCTCGGGTGTAATCCAATAAGCGATCATAATGGCCCTCGCTGTCAGCATAAATCATTTTGCGTAGCGCGATATTCACTACTTCTGGCGTATTGGCAAAACCAATAAACATACTGCCGTGCTCAATGGCATTTCCATAGGGCATATTCTGGCGATACATAGGGATTTCTTTGCCGTCGGCGTCGGTAGCCTTGCCTTTATTAACATGTGCATAAGCAGGCTTTGCTGCACCAGTTAATTCAATATTTTCTACTTTAGTTCGCCCAATCACCTGCTCTTGTTGTGAGACTTTAAGGTCATTCCACTTATTCAAGTTATGAACATAACGCTGCAGAGTAATATAGCTGCCACCTTGATAGGCTGGATCTTCTTCGCCAATGAGTACCGCTTTAGCACGTTCTTGATCTGTTGGGTTTTCGGTGCCATCCACAAAATCAATCATGTCTCGATCTTTAAGATACTCATAACATTGAATATCTTCACTGACAGTGGCACAGCTTGCGAATAAATCGGCAAGGCCTTTAGCAATGCGAAAATTTAAATCCATGCGGCTTGATTTAATGAAAATAAACACGTCACCGACTGTCGCTGGGAAATGGCGATTCCCTTCTTTCATCTCAGTAAACGGGACTAAAGCCGTCGGTTTTTCAGTATTAAATAACTTACCCCAAGCCGAATCAGAGAATGCGATTAGCCATTCAATATTACATGAACTATCAGCTTGATTGACTGTTTTAATTAAAGTGGGAACGAGCTTCAGTAAAGGAAGGAATTGCTCTGAAATAGCTTCATTATCATTGAGTGTAATAGTAATAAAGTCAGCAAAAGGGCTAGCATCTGTTAGCACTGCGCTTTGTGTAAACATTGAAACCTCACTTCTCTATAACCCAGCAATAGTTGCCAGATCAGTACATAAAAATATGTTTATTGAAGCTTAATATAGCGAGTAAAAGAAAGCATTTCTCTATCTATATCAAAATAACAGGAGGTATTAGGACTTGTGTAACGAAGAAGGAGATGGTGCTGATACCCGGAGTTGAACCGGGGACCTCACCCTTACCAAGGGTGCGCTCTACCAACTGAGCCATATCAGCATTTAGAAAAAAACCCTCGTCTTTGACGAGGGTTCTTATTTGGCGCTTGGCGGTGTCCTACTCTCACATGGGGAAACCCCACACTACCATCGGCGCTGCTGCGTTTCACTTCTGAGTTCGGCATGGATTCAGGTGGTTCCACAGCGCTATTGCCGCCAAGCATA
>NZ_JAIMJA010000031.1 GCF_021295315.1 Motilimonas cestriensis
TGGTGGAGTACCAATATAACCGCTTATCGCAGACGGTACGCAAGCGTGAGTATATTGATAATCAGGCGGTGAGTAAGGCATTGCAAGAGGTGCAAGCTGGGCAGACAGAGCAGAGCTTGTATGAATCATTTGTAGAGCTTGCGGCGGCATTACAGGGCATGGGGGAGGCGAACCTAGAGCTGAATGAGCAGCTCAGTGAGCTCAATGAACAACAAAAACGGGTTGATGATTTGTTGGTCGAGTTGGCCGATCTTGAACAGCGTATTGGTCATAGTGAAGGAAATAGTGCCCGTCTGGACACGGAGTTGGGACAAACCCTAGTACGATTGACCTCTTTGCAGGGGACGGTGAATCATGAGTTTGAGCGTTATAATACCCTAAAAAACAAAGTAAAAAGTCTGGATGAACAGGTAAAATCGTACGAAATAAAACTGGGTCTCAGAGAGCCAGAAGCTATGCGGCAAGCTAGCCTATTTGCCATGTCAAGTATGTCACGTACAGCAGCGTTCGGTGCGCCGATGATGAGTGCGGAGTCTAATGAGCGGGCGTTAGACTCCCGTTTTAGCGATCCACTGGTTGAAGCGGCGCTCCAAGATGTAGCTGAAAGCCGGGCTACTTTGGATACGCTGAATCAGACGCTAACAGTGCAGCAACATGCAGTAGCTGCCCAAGTGGCGGTGGTGGCACAATATAACCAGTCACAGGAAGCAGCGCGGGTATTTAGGGAAAGCCGTCGTGAGGCGATGGCGAGTGCTGCGCAAGCGTTAGCGCAGGCTGCGAATCGAGTGGACAGTCGTACGGCAGAGCAGCATAGGTTGCAACAGGCACTAAATGTAGTTAATTCGGCCCGTCAGCAGGCGTATGACACCTTAAGCGCAGCTCAGAAGTCAGATCAACAAGCTGGTGTCACTAAGCTACAGGCAGATGCTGCGTACGCCAGTGCACTGAGCGCAAAGGCGGATGCAGCGACGCAGCTGGCACAAATTGAGTCAATGCTGGCGTCGGCTGAAGGCAATCATGATATGGCCTCTGCAGAAATTGCTCGGGCGCAAGCAGTGATTGATGCTGAGGAGGTAGTGCTAAGCGATTTACTGGCACGTCAAGCTCATGCTCTGCAGGAAGTGGAACGCTTAACGAGGTTACTTACTGCGGCGGCACGGACTTTAAGTGAAGGTGACCAGGCCCTGAATCAGGCCCAAGCTGAGCAGGCGCAAGCCAGCGACACGGCGGCGCTCACAGAGGCCTCACTCACTGCAGCCACTCAAGCTCACGATGAAGCAATGGCTAGCTTGAAAGGAGCGCAGGAGCGCCTCGTCGCTGCGACGCGATCACTGGAGGACGCCGAGGCTACATTACTAGTTGCTACGGAAGCAATGGCGCAAGCGACACAGACTTTGGCCCCTTATCTCGAAGAGCAGGTGAGCCTGCGTAGCATACGTGATGTAGCACAGGCAGTATTTGATCATGCATTTAGCGCTGTGGCGATCGCAGAGCAGGAACATCAAGGTGGTTTGGCGCTGATAGAGGAAGCGCAAAGTAATGCCGAAGTTGCATTGACTGAATATGAGATGGCGATTGCGGCATTGGAGGCAGGACTGGCCGAAGGTGCTGACGCTGAAACTATTCGTTACCTGACGTTGGCACGAGATACCGCGATTAACACCCGTAACACCACGGCGGCGCAGTTGGAACAAGCACTTGCCAACGAAGTGCAATTACAGGTAACCGCTGAACGTTTGGTGGGGCCTCGGGAAGAAGCTCGAGGTATACTGATGCGCGAGCAGGCTGCACTGGATGCCGCCATTGCAAGGGCCAATGGGGCGCAACAAGTTTTTGATACCGCAACCGAGGCTCTCAAAAGTGCTGATACGGCGTTGGCCTTAGCGCAGTCTGAATTGAGGGATGCAACGGCCGTGCACGCGACGACCGAATCTGCTGAAGCCGCTGCAGCGAATACACTTGTACAGAAAAGACAAGCTGATGATGCGGCGCAGCTAGCGCTGACCGACGCTAATGCCAATCTGGTGCAGATTACGGCCGAACTGCAACACGCGTCGCAGGCACATGCTGCGCTAAGTGCTGAGTTCAATGATGCTTATGTGGCCCATGATGATGTATCTGAGCAACGGAAGGTTGCTGAGTTGACGCTCGGTAATGAGGGCGGGAGACTTAGTCAAGCGCAGGCTGCACAAGTGAGTGCAGCGCAGGACATTGAACGGTTAACTGCTATGCAGGCTCAGGCGGAGCAAGAGCAAATTGATGCAGATTCGCAATATGTGCAGGCTACTAGCGAGTTGAATGTGGCCCGTCAGCTGGTGACAGATGTGGGCGCAGCTCTTGCGGCGGCGCAGCTTCAGGTTACAGAGACTGATACAGAACAGGCCACGGCAACACATGCATTGAGCATGGCTCAGTATGCAGCTGCCGACGCCCATGCTGATCACAGCATGGCGCAGGCGGGATATGACACGGTCGCAGCGGCGTATCATCAGGCAGAGCAAGCAGAGACTCTAGCGGCGGAAAACCTGGCGGATGCTAATGCTGAGCTGGCTGAATTGAACGTTGCATTACAGACGACTACTGATTCGCTGGAAAACCAGGCTCAGACGTTGGAGAAGCAAGAAGCGGTGCTGGTATCCTCGGTAAGTGAATACGGCGGTATCAGTGGCTACGAAGCCTGGAAGGCGCAGCAGCAGGAAAATTATGAGGTCCAATTTGGCGACCCAGTGATCGAGGTGAAGCTGTCGGAAATCCGTTTACTGAAAGCTCAACTGAGTGAATTGGGCGATCAAATCAGACTGCAGCAACAGCAGGTGAGCGAGCGTGAAACGAAGCTGCAGACCAGCATTGCACTGCATCAACAGGCACTGGCGGAGAAACAATCTGCACAGACGGTGGCCGCTGATAAGCAAGCCTTATTAGCGCAAGCACAGGCCGAGCACCTAGAAGAGCAACAGGCACTAGCGGACAAGAGCTCGGTTTGGCAGCAGGCCGTTGATGCGTTGGCCCAAGTGCAACAACACCAGCGTGATGCGGTCAACATTTACCAGCAACAGCAACAAAAGCATGTAGCGGCGCAGCAGGCGCACCAGTATGCTGCACAGGCGCACGATGAGGCGGCTACTGCCCTGAGTGATGCTGACAATGCACTGGGGCAGGCACAACAAATCTTAGTACAAACGCAGCAGGCATTAGCGCAGGCGCAGCAAAATAAGCAAGATAATGAAGTGGCACTTGTGGACGCCACTGGCCGACTACAATTAGCGCAGAAATCGGTCGCGGCGCTGACGCAGAGCGTCACGGAGGCGGAGCTGGCTTACGCTAGCGCGCAGCGAGCCGCTGATGCGGCAGGAGTAGCGCTTAGCGGGGCAAAACAGCAGTTAGAGTCAACTGAAGCGGCTACGAAGACCGCGACGACAGCGCTAAAGCAGGCACAACAGGGGCTGACCTTGGCTGATGCAACTTTGGCTACAGCGACAGCAGCGTTGAGTGAGTCAACTTATAGTCAGGCGTTAGCTCAGCTGGCGTTTGATGAGACCTCGGCGGCACTGGCGCCATACCTAGCAGAAATCGCGAAGCAACAGGAGCTACGTGATGAGGCGCAGGCCAGTTTCGATGCAGCCAAGCAGGCTTGGTTAGCTGCACATGATGCATACCTCGCCGCGGTGGATGTGGTGACACAGATTCAACTGCGTGTTGATGACACCGGAGCACGGCTGCAGGCGGCACAACTGGCACTCGATGAAGCAACTACCGCCGGCCGACCAGAGGCGGAAGTGCATGAACTCAGCTTGTACCGCGATGCGATGGAAGATGCCCACAACTTAGCCACTAGTAAGTTGGATGCTGCGCTGCACGAGCGGGATATTCTTGAACAGGACATGCTCCGACTTAGCCTACCGAAGGCCGCAGCGGAAGAAGAGCTAGCCGCGGCAGATACTCGTCTGGCCCAAGCGCAACAAGATGCTAAGCCTGCACAGGATATTTATGATGCAGCGCATGTCGTTCTGAAAGAGGCAAACCAGAAGCTGGCACAGGCCCAGGGTGTTCGAGACCAAGCAAGTGTGGCTCAAATGCAGGCTGTGAGCTCGCGAGACACCCAGCAGAAGGTGTTTAATGAAGCCGAAGCGGCACTGTTGGGGGCGAAAGAAGCACTGGAGCATGCATCGCAGGAACATCTGCAAAAAAATGAGTTAGCGGCTCATACGGCGGATACCTTGAATGATGTAAAAGCAGCGTTGATGGAGCAGAAGCAGCTGCAGACTCGTGCTGAGCAGGACATAGCGACTGCTAATGACGCACTCACAACAGTCATGCAAACGCTCACGGATACGCAGCAACTTATTCAAGCTCAAACCATAACCGTGGCCACACGTCAAGCGCAGTTTGCCACGGGGCAGGCGCACCTGAAACAGGTACAGACCCAGCTGACACAAACGCAGCAGGATGAGTTTGCTGCAGCACAAGAGGAAGTTGCCGCACAAGTCGCGTTGACTCAGGCTAGCAGCGAGTTGTCTGCTAGCTCGGCGCAGCAGGAAGAGGCTTTGAGTTTGCGTGATGCGCAAGCTGATGTGGTGGCAAAGACGCAGCAACAACTGGATCAGGCGCAGGCGGCATCGGATGATGCACTCGCGGTGTTGATGCAGGCCTCCACTGGCGCTGCGCACACAGGCGATGCGAAGGTGCAAGCAGAGCAGGCATTGGTGACTATCAGTGCCTTGCTTGATGCGACCAATGCAGAGCTCGCGTCGCGGGTCGCGCTGCTTGCGGAGCGTGAAGATGAACTTAAAGTGGCAGTGGCTCCGTATGGTGGTCTAAGTGCTTACGAAAGCTGGAAAGCAGCGCAGGCGGAGGACAATACTGCCCCCGTTGGAGACCCTAAAATTGAACTGCTGATGGCAAAAATTAGCGCATCACGCACTTTGCTGGGTGAGCTGAGTAATGACATTGAGCGGCAGCAGGCGCAGTTGCTTGAGCAGGAAGTTTTCCTTAAGCAGACGCAGAAGGCTTACTTAGCGGCTGGCATTGAGCGTGCTGGGCGTGCCGATGCGCTGACTTCTGCCAATGGGGCGCTGGCACATGCGGCAGATGTACTGCGTGATAGTCAGGCCACTCTGGCTGAGCGCGAACAGATAAAGCAGGCCGCTTCCCTGGCTCTGAATCAGGCGACGCTGGCACAAGAGCAAGCGCAAGATACCCTTACGCAGGCAAGTGAAGCCCTTGTTGCAGCGCAAACCGATGTGGTGCAGCGTCGTGTGGCAGCGGATTCAGCCGGACAGACACTTGTCGACATTAGTGCTGCGCTGGAGGTGACCCAGGCTGCGTTGGCACAGGCGCAGATAGACGTGGCAGAAGCCGCACAGGAAAGTGATACTGAAAAAGCAAAACTTGATGAGGCGCAGGTAAGGCTGGATGCGCTAAATGTACAGGTCGATGAATTAACTAATGCATTGAAAAATGCGCAGGCAACTTTGAATGACGCAGATGCCCGACTGACGCAGGCGCAGCAGGAAGATATGCAGGCCGCGAAAGGGGCTGTGCAGCAGGCACAAACTCTGGAGCGGGCAACCTCGGCAAAAACCGCTGCTGACACGCAGCTGGTGAAGGTAAACAATGATCTTGCGCAAGCACAGCAACGCAAGGCGACCGCTGAGACGGCACTGGCGCAGGCGCAGCAGGCCTTCAGTATCACAGAGTCAGCTTTAGCCCCTTATCTTGAAGAGCTGGCTCCGTTACAGCAAGCGAACGATGAGACGCTTGCCAGTTGGCAAGCCGCCGCACAGGCTGTGAGGGATGCTGACATCGAATATCAGGCTGCCATCGCTTCAACAGAGAATGCCCGTGGCCAAGCTGCGGCAGCAGAAATGACTCTGGCCAATGCTCAGGAAGCGCTGGACAAGGCTATCGCCGGTGGCGAGGCAGCGAAATGGCATGAGTTGACTTTAGCTCGAAATGCTGCCATGAACACTCGCAACACCACAGCGGCGCAATTAGCTGACCAAGTTGTCCAGCTGAATCAAAAGGGAGAAGTCGCTCAACGCTTACATGCGCCAGAGGTGCAAGCGCTGGCAGCCTACCAAGAGGCGCAGGCCGAGCTCAACGGTGCTGTAGCGCGCGCAGCCGACACAAGGGCTGAATTTGAATGGGCGCAGGCTACGCTCACCGCTGCCCTTGATGAGCAAACGCAGGCCACTGAAATACTCAGTGGTACCACCCAAACACAGGTGCAAGCAACCGAGCAAGCTCAGCAAGCCTATGCTCAATATGGCGAAGCCGTGACCGCTGACCACGATGCTCGCGAACTGTTAACCGTCGCAGAGACTGAACTTGCTATCGCCAGTACCTTACAGCAGGACGCAGCTAAGCAGGAGGCAACGCTGAGCGACTTGCTATCACAAACGCAGCAGGCGCAACACTTAGCACAAGTTGACGTAAACCGTTACACCACTCACTATGAGGCGGCGCAGTCAGCGTTGAGTGATGCTCAAACCCGTACCGCACAGATGATCGCACAGCGTGATGCACAAAACACTGCCAAAGTGGACGCTGGCGAGCAAGTGAATCAGGCTATCCAAGCACACCAACATGCTGAGGAGATTCTTGATGGCGCCCGCACCGTGAAGGCTCAGGCCACCTCGGCGCTTGCGACTGCCACGCAGCAGCGCAGTAATGCTGCGCAAATGCTGACCGATGCGTCTGTTGCCCTTGAGGCGGCGAGCTCCGAGGTAGGCATGGCTACGGAGCGTCACAGCTCGGCGCTGGCCACTCAGCTTAATGCTGAGAGCGCAATGACGCTAGCGCAAAACGCTGAAGCTCGCGCCCTGTTGACGCGCAACCAGGCTCGTGAAAGTGTAAGCACCTTAGAGGCAAGGCTGGATGACGCCAGTGACCGCATGGCGGATGCCCTCAATACTCTTACTCAACAGGAAACACAACTGGAAGCCCTGTTAGCTCCTTATGGTGGCATGGTGGGGTATGAAGCATGGAAGTTGGTGCAGGCCGGTGTTAACGGTGCTCAGTTTGGAGACCCTGAAATTGAAGCAGTACTGGCTGAAATTAGCGTGATTAAGCAGGTGCTTAGTGACTTGAGTGGCAATATTGCTGACCAGCAGCTGACGTTGGATGAACAGAAAGTGTTTCTAGCGCAGAAGTTGCAAGAGCATGCAGATGCTACGGCTGCGCAGCAGCATGCAGGTAAAGCACATACTGATGCACAGCTGGTGCTTGGCAATGCTGCTAAAGTGCAACAGCAACATGAAACTATGCAGGCGAGCAGTGCTGCGGCAAATGCAGCCGCACTGGCGGCACGTAACGAGGCACAGCAGCACTTAGTCTACACCTCTGAACAACAACAGCAGCATCAGCAGGCGCTGATGCAGGCGCAGACTTTGGCGGCTCAACTGGCCACGGATATGGCACAGGCTGATACCGCCTTGGCACAGGCTGATACAGCACTGGCACAGGCCGATACGCGATACCATCAGTTGCTACAGGCTGTTAACGAAGCGACAAGTACGATTGACCATCATGACGCACAACTCAGTGCAGCCTTTGTTGATTTGAGCGTCGCGGCTGATAAGTTGGAACTGCTCACTGCGGCTCGTGATACGGCAGCGCAAGCGCAGGTCGATGCAACGGATGCGCAGTTACAGGCTTCAACGGCGTTGGCACTGGCGCAGCAACAACTGGCAGACAGTGATGATGCCGTTATGCTGGCGCAGCAACAGCTGACACAGGCACAGACTAGCGCGGCACAGGCTCAGACAGATTTATCAGAGACTGACGCAACCCTGGCCGCGGCTCTGACGGCGCGAGCCACCGCCGAAGCTGAGCACCATAGCGCCACAGATGCTTTAGCACCGCACCTTGAGGTGATTGCTGTGGCGGTGCAGGAGCGTGATGCCAGACGCGTTGACTATGATCATACCGATGATGCCTATATGGCTGTGGTCATTGCGCATGAGCAGGCCATTGTAGACAGTGACGCAGCCGTCGCCGAAGTTGATGCGGCTAATCTACACCTTACAGAGGTAGAAGCGGCGCTGGCCGCAGCCACTGACGCTGGTGACCATTCTGCTATCTTTGAGTTGACGGTGGCCCGCAATGAAGCCATCACTGCGCAGCAGCAAGCCAGATCTGGGGTAGACGGGGCAATGAATCGCCGCGATGAGTTGGCGCAGGAAGTGATTCGTCTAAGTGCACCGCGCTCGGCAGCGCAGGAAGCGCTGAATATCGCACAGTCAGAAGTAGATAATGCTACTGCTCTAGCCGCTTTCTCACAAAAACGTTTCGACACGGCTGCAATGACGCTGGCACAGGCACAACAGGCGCTGAGCAGTGCCACCACTGCGCAGCAGCGAGCCAGTGAGGCCCTTGATGCCGCCCTCGTATTGCAGAGCGGCGCGCAGCAAGCACAAGATGATACACGGAAGGTACAGGCGAGTAAGCAGCAAACATTCGAACAGGCTGAGACTGACTTAACAACTGCCGATATCTCACTGGCGCAAACGACTGCTCACTATAATAGTTTCCCCGCGCGGATCGCAGCTGCTGAAAGCGATCGTGATCGTGCACTTAGTAACATAGCTGTAGCGGAGCAAGGACTGAACCAAGCACTGGCGGGGCTTAGCGCAATGCTAAGTCCGCAGCCAAAAATGGCCAGCATGATGGCTTCACCTATGATGATGCGTATGGCTGCTGGCCCAGTTGAGGATGCTCAGCAAGCGCTAAATGAGGCTCGAGCGGCACTGTCACTAGCGCAACAGGCGCGGGATGACCAAGCCACGACGGTTGAACGTCAGCGTATTGAGCAGCAAAGCGCAGCTATATTGCATGATAAGCTGGCAGCACTGCAGCATAGCAACGACGTTGAACAAGCACAGATTGAAGTGCAACTGACGCAAAGTACTGCCGCGCTGGCCGAGGCCTCTCAGCAGTTGAGCGAGGCAGAGTCTGACTACGCGCAAAAAACGGCACAACTGGTCGAGGCGCAGCTGCAATTGGCTGATGCACAGGTGGCCAAGTTGCTGGCGGAATCTGCTGTCGACAATACCCGCGGGGCTTATTTAGCGGCGCAGGAGGAGACTTCAACCATCGCTGCTGCCCGCGATCGGGCGCAGCAAAACGTCGACGCCTTGAGCCTTCGACTGCAGGATGCCCTCACTTCTCACCAAGCGGTGAACGCCTCGCTGTCGCCGAAACAGCAACAGCTTGAAAGCCTGCTGATCCCGTACCGTGACTTCGGGGGCTACCTTAGCAGCAAAGGCGATGATATCGTTGCCCATGCCATTGCTAAACACGCTGAAAATGATCAAGTGATTGCTGAAAAAGAAGCGCTGATTGCAACATTGGTGAAAACCACTAATGAGCTTGCTGAAGATATTTCCGGTCAGCAAGAGCGCATGGACAAGTTGGCGCAGCAATGGCTAGGTCATAAACGAACACACGAAGAGAAGTTGCAACACCTTAATGGCCTTGAGGGCTCAAAAGAGGATTATGTTAGTCAACAGTCAGGGTTTATTAAGGATAAAAACGACGCTCAAGAGAGGATTGACACTGCAACAAAAGATAAATCGACAGCGGCTATCAACGAAAGTAACGCACGCATTGCGCTTAACGATGCGCTAAGCGCGGCTGCACAGGCAAAACAAGGTTTACCTGCCGCCAAGCTTGCTCAGCAGCAGGCTGAAAGTGCGAAGAATGCAATCGACGCTCGCCTCGTTCAAATTGATATTGATTTAGGAGTTCGCGCACAGGAAAGCTTAAGCGCGCGAAACGATGTTAGAGCGTTACGCGGGAATGCGAATTTTACCAACGGCTTCCGACTTTTGATGAATGCAGCTCACTATGTCGATGCTGCCAAAATGTTAGCCGCTTATACTCGTCTGAGCCATATCTCGCCTAACCTGTCAGAAATACAAAGTGCTCAGCAAACCGTGCAAAATTCTTTACCGGATTTTCAAGCTCGCATTGAAATGCATGACAAAGAAGTGAAACATATGCTTATGGTGCAAAAATTTGCATCAGAAGAAACTTCAGTTCCTAGTCAAGGAGAGGTTGATGCTGAAGTAAATCGACGCAACAATGCCATTAGCGCTAAACATCATCTTGAGCTTGTTATCGCACAGCTGAATGACGTGGGGGGGCAAAGTCCGATCCCTGACTTCGATAACTCAAGCTTGAAGTCTGAACTGCAGCAATTGCGAACAAAGTTTGATGATGAATACAAACAATTAGGCTTAGTGCTGGACCACATGCTTGATAATCGCTATCAGGATGAAGAAAATCCTGGTCTGTATACACAGTCTCAGATAGATGCCGTTATAAGCGCCCGTAACACCGCGATTGCACTCGACCCGTTTATGGGGGCGTCGATAAGTACCCTTGAAAACTACCAAAATGTGCGTGGCAACAGCGCTGAACTTGAATCGGAAAAAGCCCGTTTACTGCAGGATAAAAAAGGCTCTGATCAAGCGCTTATTGACGCAAATAATGCACTGACTGTTGCAGAGCAAGCTATTAAAGATGCCAATGTTGCAGTAACGCAGCTAGAGCAGGCATTGGCAGCAGCATTTACAGCGTTAGAAAAAGCAAATGACGCTCTCAATAACGCTCAGACAACGTTGGAAAACGCAACGACATCATTGAATACCGTTGCGGCATTAATTGCTGATGTTGAAGATCTGCTGGTTGTTGCGCATAAAGATGAAGCCAACGCACGAGTGCCAATTATTGAAGCGCGCGGTAAATTGGACATCGCGGAAGTTGAGTTAGCGACTTCGCTGAAAGACTTGAACGCCAGTAATGGGCACCTTAGCAGTGCTCGCCAAGACTTGGCTGACGCATACCAATTACGTGGGGAAGTGGCACAACAACTGAATCTGGCCCGTGAATATTATCGCGATGCCCGTGATAAAGTAGGTGAAGGCCAGAAAGCCGTTGGCGATGCAGCCGCCAAGATTGCGCAAGACTTGCGTATGAATGCGGTCAGTTACGACACCGATTACAGCTATGATGCTCGCGGCCAGCTTACCCAGACATTGTCGGCTGCGGTGACTTACAGTGAGCGCTCCGAAACAGGTGAAATGCAGACTCGCTATGGCCGTATGGAGACGGTTAACGACTACGATAACCTGGGTAACGTGGTATCAATTACCACCGCTAAGGGCACTCAGGTTGAAGACCAGAAGACGTTTGAGTATACGGTGACAGGCCAGCAAACCCGTTCAACGGGGTTGGCGGGCAGCCGCGTGGTTTACAACAGTCGTGATGAGGCGGTGGTTAACTACAACGCTGAAGGAGGCCGCCGTGATCGGGTTTACGATCAAGCAGGTCAGCTTCGCTTTGAGGTAGACGAGCTGGGCTATGTAACGGAGTACCGTTATAACCGCTTTGGTGAGCAAGTTGCACTGCTGCGTTACGAATATGCTTTTGATTTGGCTCGCAAGGCTAATACTGCCCTTGAGCTCGATGCACTGGAAGGTTTTATCCTGCGCGGCGGAGATGTGCGAGAGCTGGCATACAGCTATGACAAGAAGGGGCAGCGCACCGCAACCGTGCAAGCCAGCTTCGTTGATGCTAAGGCTGAGCGGGTGACCGATAACGTGCGCTACAACGCCTTTGGGGAAGCCGTATTGAGCTCACGCACTTATCAGAGTGGGATTAATCCTGACAACCTTAGCTATAGCAAGGTTACCGTACTGTCTAACAATATCTACGACGCCAGTGGTCGCTTGTTGGTCAGTCGTGATGCTGAGAATTACGTGACTGTTTACGACTACAACGCCTTTGGTGAGCGGGTATCGAAGAAAGAGTCGAGCCAGCGCTACGGTGGCAGCTGGAAAAACGATGAGGTGAGAGCATGGTTAGCGGGTGATAAAGCGGTGCGCACTGAGTCGTATGCCTACGATAATCGGGGCAATCAAACCCAGATCACCCGCCATGATGTCACTTATGCTGTGCACACGGGTAACACCGTGGCGCACGTAACTGGCGATCTAGTGTCTAGCATGTATTACGATCTTGCCGGTCGCGTCTACTTTACCGTGACGGAAGAAGGTAATGCCCAATACGCGAGCCACAGCGACAACCCGAACGCGGTGATTAACGAGTACGACGCCCTTGGCCGTTTGGTGACGAGCTGGGGTAAAGAGCGGGATTATCTGGTTTCTTCAGCATCGCTGCATTCGCCTTCTGCGCGCAAGATTGTGCAGCCCGATAGGCTCAGCAGCAGAGTGCAAACAGACTATGGCTATGATGCCCATGGCAATCAGGTATTCATTCAAAACGAAGATAGGATCACTTACCAATATTACGATCCGCAAGGGCGCCTAACTGGTCGTCGTGACGCAGCAGGTCACTATACTGCCGTTGCGGTAGACGCGATGAACCGAGTAATTGAAGAGCGTCAACAGGTAAGCGTCAGTGGTGAGCTGGGTTATCACTACGAGCGCGTGGTGCAATATAAGTATGATGCGACCGGGCGTCAGACCGAAACCTGGCACTATGGTGACCAAGGGCGGGTTCGTAAAGAAAAAGCGATTTACACCGCCTTTGGTGAGGTAGAAAGCAAGCTACAAAACGGCGTGGTACAAGAGCGCTTTAGCTACAACGGGCTGGGACAGGTGACTGGCGCGGTGAAGCAGGGAGTTAGCTATGCCTACGAATACGACAGTTTAGGCCATGTCGCAAAAGAAACCGTTGGCGGTGAACGCTCCACGGTGCGTGATTACGACAACCTAGGCCGATTGCTAACCGAGCAGGGCGCGGTGTTTAATCAACACTGGAATGGCAATGCCATCTACCAGCCAAAAACCAGCATTGAATACGATCGCTGGGGTAATGCGAAAAAACAAACCGTCAACGGCGTCGAAACCTACTTTAAATACGACAGCAATAACAACGTGATAAAACAGACGGGGCCAGCCACCACGATATACAGTGCTAACGGCACCGCGATTAACCATTACTATCAGGTATCGTCTTTCTTCTATGATGCCAGCGGCAATCATATTGGAACCAAGATGGCTAACGGCGGTTTGCACCGCAGCTTCTATGATGCAGCTGGTCAAAAACTGAAAGACGTCAGTGCCAGTGGCGCCGTGAAGCATTACTACCACGACGCCCGTGGCGACCTGATTGGGGTGATAGGAGCAGATGGGCGCGGTGAGCAAATGCGTTACAACGGCAATGGTCAGTTGGAAAGTCGGGCCCGCATCAACCTCGCTAAGGGTTACAGTGAAGTGGCCCAACGCTACTACTATGACCAGGCCGGTCAGCGATACCGTGAAGACCTGTATGGTGCCACGGGTTATACCAGCCTAACTCGCTATGACCGCTTTGGTCAGATTGTGGAAAACAAAGGGCAAGGTGTACACCAGAGGTTTGCTTATGACATCAATGGTAACCGAACTCGGGAAGCTTGGCTCGATACCCAGGGGGATGAGCAAGGCGTGAAGACGGCGACCTTTGATGGGTATAGCAGAATGCAAACCCAGACCTTGATTAATGGCTTGGTGCTGAACTTTGAGTATAACAGTTACAACCAGCTTAAGCGTCAGCACGGAGAGGGTCATGAAACCTTATACAGTTACTACGCCAACGGCCTGCTCAAATCACAGGCGGTAAGCGGTGAGCAAACCGAGCAGCTGCGTTACGACATCAATGGCCGCGAAATTGGCCGTAGCCTTGTTTCGTCTGACGGCAGTAAAGTGCTGAATACCAGCAGTACTTATGATGCTGCCGGGCGCCTGAGCAGTTTGACGACCAGCGAGGCCCGTTGGGGCGAGCACAGTGCGGGGAAAGCCACCATTCATTACGGTTATGATGAAGTGGGCAACCGCCGCCGCATCGAGAGTATGCGCACGGCACCGGATGGCAGCCAAAACAGTGAGGTGCATTGGTACAACTACGACGTAGACAACCGGATGACAGTGAGCAAAGGTCAACTGGTGGGGGGCAGCATCAGAGGCGGTAACGATGGCAGCCGAGTCATCAGTTACGACATCATGGGGCGGCGTCAACAAGAATTCGCTTGGTTTAACACGAAGCGAGATGAGTTAGAGCAGGTACTGGTCAAGCAGCAAACCACACTGGGTTACGACGGTAATGGTCACCTCAATAGCACGGTGGTGCGCGAGTACAATGACCCGCAAGCCAGTTATCACTTTGGTGACAGCTTTGTGGTTAGCAGCATGAGCCGAGAGAACACTCTTACTGGGCACGCGCAGCGCCAGGTAAGCAAAACAATCAACTACGAGTATGACAGCAATGGCCGGCTTCTTGGTAACACCGCCAGCACCGACACGGACACCACCCAATTTGCTTATATTGATAGCCAGATGGTGCGCCAGCAGGTAAATAAAAATGGGGAAGACCGCTTTGATATTAGCTTTAATTACCATTTTTCAGGTCAGGTCAGTGCGCAGGCTACCCACTACCTAAAAGAAAGACGAACCGATACCAATGCAACTCGCTATATTGGTTGGGAAAATTATCAACGCGAGCAGACGGTGGCCAGCAGTACCGGTATTGGCTGGGGCCGCAGTACTACTACCTACCATTACAACGCGGTAGGCGCCTTGCAACGCACCAGTAGTAGCCAGAGTGAAAACGAACGCCATGTGATGACTGACCGCCATGGCCAGATTGCACTGAGCGTGGAAGGAGAGCAGCTTACCGCCCAATTATCAGTGGGTGGCAATCAACTGGGCAACCTGACCGCGGATAAACTGGACGCCGACTTGCTGGACGACAGTGCAGCAGAGGTGGGCACCCAGCCTGGCGCCTATACGGTACGTCAGGGCGACACCCTGCAGACCGTCTCCCAGAAGGTGTATGGTGACAGCCGTTACTGGTATTTGATAGCGGATGCGAATGCGATGGGGCCAGAGGGTGAACTGACACCGGGCAAATCCCTGATTATTCCGAACCAGCATACGCAAAGCTACAACGGCGCAGAGAGCTTCAAGCCGTATAATGAAAGCGACATTCTGGGTGATATCAACCCCAGCCCAACGGCGCCGCCGCCACCGAGTAAGAGCTGTAACCCAATAGCGATGATAGTGATGGCGGTTGTGGCCGTGGTGGTGGCGATTTATGCACCTGTTTTAGTTGGCCCAATGATGAACAGCGCGTTAGGCACAGGAATGGCAGCGACAGCAGCAACCGGAGCGGTGGCTGGTGCATCGGCCTCTGCGGCCTCCCAGCTGGTTGGCAAAGCGTTTGGCGTGGTCGACGATTTTTCTTGGAAGCAAGTTGGCTTAGGTGCATTGGCTGGCGGCGTCATGAGTGGGCTGAGTGAAGCCTCATGGATGAAAGGCCTTGCTAAGGCCGCCGATACGACGTCACAGGTTGGACGGGGCATGATAAATGCCAGTGTAAGTTATGCAACGCGCTATGCGGGCAGTAAAGCGCTGGGTATGGATATGTCGTTTAGTTGGACTAACTTAGCCGCCTCTGTTGCCGGTGGCGGTGTGAGCAGTGGCTTGCTGGCAAATATGCCAAGCAATGAGGTTAGCAACGCTTTTAGTAGCATAGCGGGGGCGTCGGCCTCTTCGGTATTACGCGGTGAGTCGTTTGGTGAGAATATTGGTGGGTTTGTAGCGGATGCGTTTGGCAATGCCATCGGCAGCAAGCTAGCCAATTCAGGGTTAGACTCTGTAAATGAGGTGGCCCAAGGGGTAAATGATTACCTTTGGGATATGCTAAACCCGGTGGATGATTCGAGTATTTTATTGGCAAGTATTGCTCCTTCGAGCAGCGGCACGAGGTATGTATCATCGGATGGCGCCGGTGAGGTGGATGCCCAAGGTCGTCGTATGAATTACCTTGGTCCAAGAAATTTGGTGAGTGAATCCGAAGGTGTTGGCAGCCATCGCGCAGGTGATGCGGCTGCTGTGGAGGAAGAGAGCAAATATGCTTACATGACAACAGAAGAAATCGAAGCTGAAAACAGACGCTTCTTTGGCCAAAGGGCGATGGATGAGTTGAATTTGGAAGTAAACACGAGTTTTATCGAACGCACGGATGTCATGTTAAATTCGCCTTTTGATGGTGTTTGTACCGAAGATAATATTTGGGGGTTACCAGAGCACCAAATGAGAGAGGTTGACTATTTGGTGAGAAATCCACTTGCTAGCGGAAATCAAGAGATTTTTGCAAAAATGACGGAACAGCAAAGGCAAACGTATGAAATAGCAAGGGATAAGTATAATGCTACGCTAGAGGGGCCGCAGTTACAGTCTCGAAACTATGAATATGAAGCATTGCAATATGAGCAAGCTAAAATGCAGGACGCCTTCCTTAACCCTGATGTAAGAGAGAGTAGTTTTCACTATAAGGCATCTCAGAGTACCTCAGATGGGCTTCTTTATGCCACTTCTGGGTGGGGCGCAACAAGGGTTGTGATACCAGTAGCAGGAGCAATATCTAAAAACATGGCTTTGGTAAACGCTGGGTTAATCACGAATGAGTTATATAATCTATCCCAGACAATAGATGGTGATAAGCTGAATGAGTTCTTTGAGTCGAGTAATAGGTTAAGTTTTGGGATAGGTGTAGAAAACAAGAAACTAGACGTTGACTTTAAACTTTACGCTGGTGTTGTTGGGACGAATCAGGTTGGATATGCTTATAAACCCCCCAGTGCTAAAAGAAGTTACCAAGGGCTTGATAGTAATGTGGCATTTCACCACCGTTGGGATAACTTTAATTCGTTATTTAGTGGTGACATACCCACATTCCATGCAATAGGTGAGATAAACTCTTCATCAATTGAGCATATGTTCTCTGTAAGAGGAATTAGAATGGAAGGTAAGCTTAACTTGGGGACAAGAATCGATTACTCAAACAATCACAGGTTAAGCGGAGCTGTAAATTATAAAGTGTCCAGCAAAATTGAGCTTTTCGGCTTCAAACCTTACTTTACTTTAGAGGGTAGAAAGTAGTGAATTTCATTAAGTTTTTTTTTAAAAGTAAAGCGCGGACAAAATCAAGTAGGGAATACTACCTTGAGTCGGATGTTGAGTTAAATTTTTATATAATTAACCCCAATTCTCGAGATTCTTATTGCTTGTATAAAGGTAGTAAGTGTATAGCTAAAATTAATTACTTTGATATTCAGTCAGATGTCATTGCTATTGATAAGGTTGGCATTGGTCGATTTAGCCATGGCTGGATGCTTGACAATGATCCTGAGAAGATTATAGACACGTCACAGTCTTGGGATTTCAAAATGAATGGAAAAATAGTTGTCAAGCTTAGCAATGGAGGGATGTTAGATGATGCATTAATATCGTTAGTTCGAGACTTCCGCTTTGTTTGGCCAGATCCATACAAAAAAGTCGAGTTTTGTAGTGACGCTTTGACCCCAGAAGTTGCAGTTTGTATTTTATTGGCCGAAACGTGCCCGGAGCCAGCATAATAAGTGGGAATAAAGGAAAATACAGCAAATAATAGGACGAAATAACGGGACATCCAGTGCGCGAAATTAAGAGGACAGGCACTTTTTATATCAAGTAAATACAGTGCCTTAGTTGTTTAGGTCTACTTTTTGTCTGCTCAAGTTCGCATCGTCACCCACAGTTTAAGGGTCTACTTAGTTTGTGGGTGACGCGAATTGGCGGAATAACAGGACATCCAGTGAATAGCGGGACACCCAGTGCGCCGAGCTAAATCGGTAGAAGAGTGGAGGTGAAAGCCCTCTGACTGGTAAGACCTAGCAAGTCGCCAGTACCCCGAGTCATGGGCGGCGTGCCGTGAGGCACGCGGTTAAGCGTTGACAGGGGAAGCCATAGGCTAAGTATTGTGCTGCGTAATCACCCTTTATGTGTGTTGACCTTGTTGGAGGAAATAACGGGACATATATGGTCACCTCGGTTTTAGCAAGGCCAATGCGTCCTCTTACTGTTGTTTTTTACTAAATAAATGCGCTTGTCGTTTTTCACCTTTCACAGCAGGGTTTTAGCTACTAATGGTTCGCGGTCTTGCGACATATATCCGGCGTCAGTTGCGCCCTAATGAGATCCAAATTGACGTCTTACCCTCCTAGGCACCCACCTGACCTCGAAGGTCACTGTCCCGTTCAGGTTTTGAGTAAGACAAACCGTTTAACTCATTAACACCATTACCGCTGTTGTGCTTGCTCTTTACGTATCAAAACTCATACCTTAATAAACCGACATCTAGTTCGCGGCCTTGCACGCCTTACTCATGTCGTACGCTTCCCCACGACTCATCACCACAAAGACCATTCGAGCCATTTTATTGGCTAAGGCAACCGTCACTTTACAAACGTGATGGCGTTGTTTGAGTTGTTGTAGCCATAGGCTCAGTGCGTCGTCTTTTTTATCACACCAATTCACTACCGCTCTAGAGCCATGGATCAGTAACTGCCTTAATGTTTGATTACCGCGTTTCGTTATTTTACCGAGTCGATTGGTCGTGCCACTGCTATATTGCAAGGGCGTTAGCCCTAGCCATGCGGCTAGTTGCCGTCCATTTTTAAAATCATTGATGTCATTAATACTGGCCAATAATGTCGATGCCACGATTGGGCCTACACCTGGGATAGTCAGTAGCAAAGGATACTGTGGCATAGATTGAGCAAGGGTTGATATTTCCTGTGTAACTTGCTCGATCTGTGTATCCAAATGCAGTTGGAATTCATAAAGACGGCGAATAAACCCCTTAGCGACAGTGGTTAGGCCGTTTTCATCGTCCTCTAAAATCAAGGGGATGACGACCATCAATTTGTGTCGGGTTTTCGCGATAATCAGGCCATATTCAGCAAGGAAACCGCGCAGTTGATTACCGTTTGCAGTGCGGTTGTCAATCAAACGATCACGAATGCGGAGCAAGGATTGAATGTCTTGTTGCTCGACGGTTTTGGGTCGCAACAGACTCACTTTTGGCCGACCGGCCGCCTCACCAATGGCGATAGCATCATTGGCATCATTTTTATTGCCAACAAGCATGGCTTTCACCGCTCTAGCAGGAATAAGCTTAACCTGATGACCGAGCTTTTCAATGGCTCTCCCCCAAAAGTTAGCGCTGTAACAGGCTCCCATCACGACCAATGTAGGCTCGCATTGCCTGAGTGTATGGAGTAGCTCAGAACGCTTGAGTTTGCGGTTAAAAGCGATCGTATTATCAGGGTTAAAGGCAGCGACTTAAAAGACAGTTTTTGCCAAATCAATACTAATGAGTTTATATTTCATAGTGGTCACCTCGAGTCAGATTATGTTCACCTAGATCATGGCATATTGCGATGCCGAGGTGACCATCTCAGCCCCCCTGCCTTCATCAACTCAGATAACACTCACTACGCTTGAGTGAATTTTGTCACAAATATGTCATTTTATCGATTGCCGCTTAATTTTTTTTTAATTCTCCGCATTTACTAATTAGTTAGATTTTTTATTGGTGAATAGAGATGGCTTTTATAATTGGTGGCAATGGGTTAGGTAGTTTCGATGCTTTAGGTCAAAGTGCAATAGCACTGTCTAAAGGTGCTAATGTTCAAGTGAACGCAAATAGTGGTAATGTATTGCTTTCTAATCTTGATCAAACCCTTGTAAGTAAAGGAACCGACGTATCCCTTGCGCGCAGTTATAACAGTCAAGGCTCTTTCGGAGATGATTTATGGCGGTTCTCATTTGAGCGTAAAGTAGAAATGCTCGGTGGACAACTTCGTCGTACGACAGGTGATGGGCATACCAGTATTTTTGACAAAATCTCTAATACCACTTATCAATCATCCGCGGGTAAAGGTGCTCACGATACGTTAGAGAAAACCAGTTCAAATTGGGTTTACACAGAAGGTAGCAGTCAAACCAAGGAATATTATTCCCTAGCCAATGGTTTGCTTTTACGCAGTGTTGATGAAAATGGTCAAGTAACCACATATACTTACGATGGCAGCAACCGGGTTAGCGCCATCAAAAGTGCTGACGGCAGCCAGTTATCGTTTATTTACAATAGTAAAAGTCAGTTAATTCGCATTGATACTTATGAATTAGATAATGCAGGGAAAAGTCAGTTCCTTGCCGCTAAATTACATTACGAATATGATGCAAAAGGCCGTCTGGCTGCGGTTGTTAATGACTTATCCCCACAAGATAAATCAATTTCTGATGGCCATGTTTTTAAGACGCAGTATAGCTATGTTAGCGAAACCAGTAACTTAATCCATAAAATTAGCCAAAGTAATGGCAGTGTCCTCACGTTGGGCTATACAACGGTAGCTGGGCAATCAAGGCTTTCTCGTTTAGATGACAATGGCTCGGTGACGTCGTTTAGTTATGATGGCGCCAGAGCAAACGGACATCAACTAGAAGTAACCGATGCCGCAGGTGAGAAGTGGTATTACCAGTATGATCCGCAAGGCCGTTTAACGTCAGCGTTAACACCAAAAGGCGCATCTACCCGCTACACCTATGACAGTCAGGATAACTTACTGAGTGTGAGAGATGGTCAAGGGAGAATACTCAGCTATACCTATGATGCCAAAGGCAACCTCACCACCACCAAGCTGAATGGTGTGACAACAGAGCAGGTTACATATAATAGTTTTAATCAAGCTATTGTTTCGACCAAGTTTTCAGCGCAAAGCTTACCTCAGAATAGCTACAACGTATACGACCCTGCGGGTTTACTGCGTTATTCAGTCAATGGTGAGTCAGAGGTAACAGCATTTGCATACAATGCTGATGGGCAACTGATTCGCTCTCGTCAATATACTTCAGCCGATGCATCGGCATTAACTTCTAAGCTCTCTGCTGGCGTAAACCTGAGCTTGGCTGAGCTTAATAGTTGGGCGAGTAAGCAAAATAAACAAGCCAGTATCTTGACCGAAATGACGTATCAAAGAGGGTTGTTGCATACACAAACGGTTCACAGCCATCTTAATTCAGTTGGTGAAGGCATCATTAACCAAGACTCGCTTCATCTGCGTAATACTTGGGACGCCTTCGGGAACTTACTGACCACTGAAAAGCTAACGGGCGATTTATCCAAGCCAGGTTTTCAGGTTCAAAGCCGTACAAACTATGTATACGATGGCCTGAACCGTTTGTTATCCACTACAAATGCTCTGGGTTTAACCACGACGACTCAGTATCAAGATGCCTCTCGTCAAGTGATCATGACGGCGCAAAATGGCACGGTTACTCAAATAACCTATGATCGAAAAGGTAACGAGCTTAGTAAAGAAGTAAGTGCTAATGCAAATAAGCATCAGTTTACCGTTCGATCCATGGGCTATGACGATAAATTATACCGTGCCAGCAATCGTGGCGTGACGATTGATGGAGCTCATGTCGGAGGTAACGGACGAGGTGTTACCGTTACCTTACTTAACTCTGATAACTCATTACTCTCGACGAAAACGTTTGACACATATGGGTCAGCGAGTGCGACATCCGCCTTTGTCAGTTATATAAATAGCTTAAGCGCTCAGGCCTCAGGTGTGCAGGTTGTTATTTCTACCTCTGATGAGTGGACTAGCCAGCTAGGTGTTAATGGCAAACAAGCATTGGTTAAATTGGGTGGCTCTGAGACAATATTAAACAGTGCGGCTTCTCGTAGCTCATATGTTTTAGTTGCTCAAATGCAAGGGGGTAGCTGGCAACGCTTGTATCAAGATTATGGCCCTCGTTATGCAGACCAAGGTGTGGGTTATGAGCGTGATGGGGCGCGAGTATTTCAAAGTATTTACAATACTGCCGGGCAACTAACGGCGAGCATTCGCCCTGATGGGGCTCATGAATACTATTTCTATGACAATGAAAACCGACTGGCTGCGACCGTCAATGCCGTCGGTGTTGCAACAACCTATGCCAGAGACGTGCAGGGCCGGGTAGTCTCAGAAACAGTCCATGCACGAATTATTGATACCTCGGGTTGGCTAGTGAATGGTCAAGTACCAAAGAAACTGACCGATGTTTCTGCCTTATTGAACACTGCAACAGCCAGCCAAAAAGCACTCAACCGTAGCATTAGCAGTGAGTTTGACCGTGACGGTCGATTAGTTAAGGTGCAAGACAGTGAAGGTCAAATTAAGCAATATCAATATGATAATTTAGGCCGTCAAACATCTTCTCTGATCTTCAATAAAGACGCTAGAGGCACTGCCCTACAAACGTTAACTGAATATGACAACGCAGGGCGCGTCGTAAAAACGGTTGATGCTAAAGGCTATGTCACGGAAATAAATTACGATGAAGCGGGTCGTAAAGTTGAAACGCGTCAATATAAAGCATCCTCGCAAAAACTAATGCAGGGCAATCATGGTGTCAATGCGGCGCATTGGGTTGTTTATGATCCCATCCCCGCTGGCGCGACCATGACCCCAGAGTTCGATGCTGAATATGGCGCTGAGGTGATGTCAGTAAAAGGGCGAGGAACTGACAATGGCTTTAGGTTAAACGGTGAAAGTTCGACTGGGTTTAATGCGAGTGCGAATAAAATCACTTGGGACATGAAATTTACTGGTGCCTCAGTCGTGTATATTTCATTGAAAACGACTAATGGTCACCGTTATATACAATACAACCACACAGGTAATGCCCCTGTAATCAATGATAGCGGATATATTTTTCATTCCTTGGACAAAGCTAATGATGGCAAGTGGCAAACAATTACGCGCGATTTAGCCGCCGATCTCGCAGCGGTTGAACCTAATAATACCTTAATCAGTGTAAATGCCTTTTTGGTTCGGGGCTCAGGTAGCGTTGGACAAATAAAGCTACATGATACGGATACCGCTAGGCTTTCAAGTCCACAAGGAGTGGGGAGCTATGATAGTAATCGGCTTTTCTATGATGGCCAAGGTCGTCAGCAGTTTGCATTAGATAGTCAAGGGTTCTTAACGGAAATTCGTTATCTCGAAGGCAGCCGTAGCAAAGAAACTTATCGGTACAGTCAAGTGGTGACCAGTACAACCGGTGGGATCGCAGACTTGATCAGCCAAGCTGGAACGGCTCAATTAGTTGAGCGCCAGCAGCTTGATATCGCGGGTCGTGTGTTATTGAGCGAAGATGCGCGTGGGACACAAACACGGTTTGAGTATGATGCTGATACCGGTTTATTGATGCAGCGCTCTGTAAACGATAAACGCAGTACTTACTTAGAATACAATGGGTTCGGTGAAAAAATTGGTGCTGTCACCTTATCGGGTAATACCCATTGGTCGAAAGTAAATGTCGCCAACCAAGTTGCAACAAAGGGAACGCAATCAGAATTTGATGCGATGGGGCGCGTAGTACGTGAATATAATAGTGCCACAGGGTTAACGCAATTTGAATATGATGAAGCTGGCCGCTTAATCGCAACTAAACGACATAATGGGGATGTCAGTGAAACGCAATACAGCGCTTTCGGTGAAGCCATTGTCGCAACAGAGGCGGGTTCAGTTATCTTAACTCGCACCTTTGATAATGCGGGTCGAATTAGTAAAACAGAAACCGCTGAAGGGGTTGAAACACACTATTTTTACAACGATCAAGGTGAATTAGGTTACACCTTGACAAAGGCGATCCGTGAACAAGCCTTTACCCAAGTGGGAAATGGAAATGTCATTGAGCGCTTTATCACTCGTTATGAGTATGACGAACGTGGTCAGCAAGTGAGCATTGCAACAGTTAAAACACTTACGCCGGTTAGCGCAAGTAACACAACGGAGCAAGCTTATTTACAACAGCAGCTCGATACTGGATTAGCCTTCAACGAACAACAGCGAACGAGTTATGATCACTTAGGGCGAGTGATCAGGCAAATAGATGGCGAGGGCCTTGTTACACAAACGGATTACTTATTAGGTGGAAGAGTTAGCGAGGTTCGAGTAGCAGGCGTGCTGACCGAGCGAATTGAGCTTGATAGCAAGGGACGCGCTCTAACCGTTACTAACGGTAACCAATCCAGCACTCGCTATCAGTACGATGATGTAAACGGTATAACGACCATGACGACAGCCACTGGCATTGTCACTCGAACACAAAAAAATGAGTTTGGTGAAAAAGTCAGTATTACCGATGGTGAAGGGCACCAACGCCAGTTTCAATATAATGAAAAAGGGCTACTCACTCGCACTACATTTATCGCGAAAGGCGGCCAGTCTAAAGTGCTATCAGCACAAGAATATAACGATGCGGGGCAATTAGTTTGGTCAACCGATGCTAATGGTATAAAAACCGCATTCACTTATGACAGTGTGGGTCGTAGTTGGAAAGTAATCGAAGATAGTGCTGGAGAGCGAAAAACAACTGAATACGGTTATGATAACCGGGGGCAGCGCATTTGGGAGGATGTTGAAGGTGTCCGTACTTACACTCGTTATGATAAAGACGGTCGTAAAGTTCAAATTGAGCAAGCTGGCATTGCGACATCTTATCAATATGACGCTAATGGTAAAGTAACTCGTCAAGTTGAAGGTGAAATAAAGGGGGGAGTGCTTCAAGAAGCGCGTATTAGTGAATATGAATATGACGAGCTTGGTAACGTTAGTCATGAGCGAGTGCGCTCTGGTGCCAAATGGGCGGGGACGGCAAGCTCTCAAACTAGTTCATCTATTTATAATAACGCTGGCCAAATGTTGTCTAAAACAAATAACAGCGGCGCAACTACGTACTTTGTTTACAATGCGCAAGGCCGTTTGCAGTACCAAATTAACCCACTTAACTATGTGACTGAATTTGTATACGACAATGCGGGTAAAACGGTGTCGCAAACACTCTATGCGAAAGCCATTACACTCCCTGAGGTGATGACTCACACAGAAGTTGCTCGAAGCTTGCAACCTTCGCAAACGGCAGATCGCGCGACACAGTACGAATACGATAAAGATGGTCGACTCTCTCTCGAAATAAATAGCCAAGGCTATGCCACCAGTTATGCCTATGACAAGAACAACCGCGTTGTCAAAACCACACGCCATTATAACCCGGTGGTGGCACGTGATACTTGGCAAGCAAATCATGCTAGCAATCGAGAGACACAAACTGTTTATAACTCTCAAAGTCAATTATGGCTAAGTATTAATGAAAAAGGGCAAGTGAGTGAGCAACGTTACGATGCCCAGGGGCGTGTTGTCGCCACCATTCGCTATAGTGGGGATTTTTCAAATGTGTCACTTAGTCAATTACCTGCTCAACTTTCCAAGGCGACACATCGACAAGATACTCGCGTATTCGACGCATTAGGGCGGCTACGTTTTACTCAAGATGGTGATGGCTACATCGTTGAATACCAATACAACCGTCAGTCACAACAAATTAGAAAACGAGAGTTTGTTGATAATATAGCAGCACGCCAAGTACTAGATAGTATTCGCACCGCCAACCCTAACGCGAGCGAACTAGAGGTGTTTGTAAAAACGACCGACAAAATTCGTTCAGACGCATTAACTACGGCAAACCCAAATAACCTCATTCAAGAGCTCAATGCCACACAAACTAAAATTGACTCATTGTATGTGGAGCTCGCTACACTAGAAAAAGGCATCTCGGATAGCACCGCTGCTAATGCGGAGTTAGGTTTTGGCATTATCGAAACATCTGATCGCTTAGAAGCCTTAAAGGTTGAAGTCAATAGTGAAATAGAGCGATATAACCGCTTACGCCAAGTGATCAGTGATTTAGATATGCGGGTCTCGGGTTATGAAGTTAAGTTAGGCATTAATGATCCACTTAAAGCGTTAGGTGAAAAAGTGGCTGAATTGGCAACGGGTGAAACAGCCACTGTTGTGATCGGGGGAGCGACGGATGATACAGGCTTCTCTATAGGCAATAGCTCTCCGGAAGAACTAGTGAGCAGCTTGCAGCAACGAGCTGCAACGTTGAAAACTAAAATTTCAGACATTAATAGTGATATTAGTGCTCAGTTATCCATTGTTAATTCAAATAAGTCGCTCGTCACTAAAGCTACGACAACTTATCACAATGCTGAAGCTGCGCTAAATGCTGCCGAGCGAGCATATAACGATGCCATCGCGTCAAAAGGACAGGCGTATTATAACGCTAAAGCAACACTCGACACGGCAGCGTCTAACAAAGCTTTTGCCCTTAGTAACTTAAATTTTGCGAAAGAAGAGGTAGCTCGTTATCAGCTCGAAGTTGATGCTAATAACAAATTACTAAATACAGCTAAGTCAAATTTAGCGTCTAAAAGCCAATTAGCATCAAACGCGTTTAACCGCTATAAAGCCGAAGAATCAAAATTCAATACTGCAAACAGTCAGCATCAAGCTGCACTGGCTCAATTATCAAAAGCCGAAGCCGATATCACTAAGTTCCAATCTGCTTTAGTCTCTGCAAATAATGAAGTAGATTATCGCTCAGCCAATCGCTACCGCAATGAAGAAGTTGGCGGCTACACACAAGCACAAATTGATGCTTCTATTGCTAATCGTAATGCGGTTACCAATTCGTTGAACAGTGCGCACGCTGCTAAATCGAGTGCTCAGAGTGCGGTTAAGGCTGCAGAGGCCGATATTCGTGCATATACCAAAACTAAAAATGAAACTAACCAAGCTTACTCAACCGCGCTTGCTGATAAGGACAGTGCTCAAGGCTTAGTGAATAGTTATACCAGCATTTTAAAATTTGCTAATGATACGCTTGCTACAGCCAAGACAGATCTAAGCAAAGCGCAAACAGAATATGACCACAATGTGGTAAGCTATAATGCTGCACAAGTTAACTTTGACAAAATTAAGGCTGCAAACAATGTTTCCTCTGCTGAGGTAGATTCTGCAAGGAATACCTTAGCCGATGCGGAAAAAGCTTTTCTCAGTGCAGTCGTTTTGCTTCGAGATTCAGAAACTAAGCAAAGTAATTTAAAAGCACAACAAGCTTTATTAACCGCTGAGCAAAGTAAAATTAGCAGTGACCTGAACATTGCAAATCAAGCGACCAATGCTGGTGAAGACTTCATGCTAGACAAAGGTGAAAGCTACCTTGCCCTAGCTACCAGTAATAGTGCACAAGCAAAAAAAGGTATTGTTGAAAACACAGGTAAAGTCAATGCCATCAAAGGCAAGCTGGATGTGTTGAATCAAAAAGTGCAACAACAGCAAGCTAAAGTTGCGCAACAAGCAAGTGTTTGGCAAAGCAGTCAACAAAATCACCAGAGTAAGCTTGCTGATTTAACCAGTAAGCAAGCACAGTATGCCGCTGAACAACAAAAAGTGGGGAATGCAAATAACGCGGTAGTGCAAAGTCAAGGCGTGTTAAATACCCGCGCAAATGCGGTGAAGGGGGCCGAAACTCAGCTCACAACGGAAACGACTAACCAAAAAAATGCAACAACAACCTTAGCGACCAGACAAACGCAATATAACGCTGCCCTTAACAATCAACAAAGTGCGCAAGCCACTTTTAATCAGCGTACTAATGACGTTAACTACTGGAACAGTCAAGAGTCCCAAGCCACTATTGAGCGTAATAAGCTCAATGCTCAAATTCCTCAAGCTGACCGTAATATTGCTTATGCGCAAGCATATCTAAATAGTGCCCAGCATGACTTAGATTATGCGGTTAAGAACCGACATCGAGCAGAAGAGTATGGTGGTGGTTTTAGCTCAGCTGAAATCAGTAGGCGCACAACAGTGCGCAACAGTGCTGCCGCTGCTTTAAGTAATGCACAAAACGCACGAAGCTCGATCATTAACTCTCGCAACTGGTGGCAAGGTAAAATTAATACAGCCGTCGCCAACAAAGCGACCGCAAATCAAAATAAAACAAATGCCTATAATTCATTATTAGCCGCTAATGCGCAGCACAGTGCTGCAAAAACAAACCTAAATAATGCCAGCACAGCGTTGACCACTGCCGACATAAAACTCGCGCAAGCAAAAACGTCTTTGGCTAATGCAAACAAACAGTTAGCAGATGCTCAAACTAAGCTAAATAGCGCTAAAGCTCACCTTGATGGTGTTGAGAAAAATGCTGAGACGGTGCGCCAGCTAATGGTTAAGGCACAATCCGATGAGGCTAACGCAAAAGCGCATATTATCAGTGCTCGCGCCGAGCTAGATAAAGCCGAGAGCGGCTTGAAGTTAGCTCGCGCTGATTTAGACGGTAGTTTAACGTCTTTAGGTGTGGCCGAAAAAGAGCTTGAAACAGCCATCATATTGCATAACGACGTAAATCGTTACCTAAGAGCTGCACGGTATTACTTTACGCAGGCAAAATCTTACACCGATGCCTCACAACAAGCAGCAGTAGAAGCTAGCCAATCGCTAAATCATAACTTGCGTAGCAATACCGTTAGTCAAGATACCGACTTTGTTTATAACGCGCGAGGCTTGCTCGAGAAAACATTCAGTCCAGCCGTTTCGTACTTTAAGACGAATGTGAACAGTGGCATGACATCAAGCTATGGCCGCTTGGAGTCAACCAACCAATACGACAGTCTCGGTAACGTGGTTAAAATAACTTCCGCCAAAGGGACACACATGGAAAGTGTGCAACAATTCGTTCACACCGTTCAGGGGGTGCAAACCAAAGCGATAGGACTAGCTGGCAGTGAGGTAATGCTAGATGCACAAGGCCGAGCCACTATAAATATCAACGCAGAAGGTGGACGGCGAGACCGGATTTATGACGCTGCAGGACAATTGCGTTTTGAAATTGATGAATTAGGTCACGCTACCGAATACCGATATAACGCATTTGGCCAACAAGAAAGTGTTATTCGCTACAGTAAATTTGCTCGAGTTGGCACCGGCACCATCAGTCTTGCGCAAATGGAAACATTCGTTAAAACAGCGGGCAGTCAGCGTCAAATTATGTATCGTTATGACCAGTCTGGGCGCCAAATTGAAAGTAAACACGTTGCTGATGGTACTTCGTTATTTGATAGAAATAACTTTAACCGTTTTGGTGATGAGTTATCACAGACGGTGCAATACACTTCACCAACAAAAAATAGCAATGTCACTAAACTCGCGCAATTGTTTGATAGTGCTGGTCGGCTCTATGCTACGCGTGATGCAGAAAACTATGTCACCCTATATGAATACAATGGTTATGGAGAGTTATCGGGTAAAACAGAGTATGCTGAACGATACACTGGCACTTGGGCCGCTAATAGCTTAAATACATGGAAAGCCGTTGCCAGTAACCAGAAAGACATGCGCCGTGAAACGTATGAATTTGATGCTCGGGGTAACCGCACGTTAGTGACACGTCATCAAGTTGAGTATTACGAAAATGTGAATGGTAAAGCGGTCAGAAAAGTGGCGAATTTACACGCCAGCTCCTATTACGATCTTGGTGGTAGAGTGACCCTTTCTCTTAACGAGGTTGGCACGCGAAACGTAGCTAATCACAAAGCGGCCAATGACAGCGTGATGAATGAATATGATGCGATGGGGCGTTTAATTCGCACTTGGTCACCAGAAAGTGAGTATTTAAATAGCCACCTTGAATTATTAGCGGGGCAAAATACCGCACGAAAAACCCGTAAAGTGGTAGATATCTTCTATGATGCCATGGGTAATCAAGTGGCTACGCAACAGTCATCGGGTCAATCTAGCTATCAGTATTTTGATGCTCAAGGCCGATTGGTTGGTCGTCGTGATGCTGCTGGTCAATTTACTGCGGTGGAAGTGGATAAAATGAATCGGGTGATCCGCGAGTCACAGCAAATTAGTGTGAAAGATCAGCTTAGTTATAGTCACAGCGCCGTCACAGAGTACAAATATGACGCAACGGGACGTCAAACCGAGACCTGGATCCACAGTGACGGAAAGATCAATAAACAAAAGGCCGTCTATAACGCATACGGTGAGATAGAGCGCAAATACAATAACGATGTGCTGCAAGAGTCATATATATACAATGGCCTGGGCCAGGTCAAACAAAGCACAGTCAAAGGCGTTAAACATGATTTTGAGTATGATTGGCAGGGCGGGGTGCGCAAGGAAACCATCGGTGGTGATCGTGTTGTCAACCGCGAAATTGATAACCTAGGTCGGGTATTAGCTGAGCGTCAAGGAAGCTCAGCGGCAGTGACATCACAAACCTTTGACCGCTGGGGTAACGTTAAAACAAAAACCATTGCCGCTCAAACTACATACTATGACTACAACAGCAGCAACCAACTGGTAAAAGAAACCGCAGCCCCAACCGCAATTGCTGGCACGGGGCAGACTAAATCTGCGGTGACATTGCGTTACTACGATGCCAAGGGTCATCAAATAGCGACTCAAACAGCCAATGGTAGCTGGTATTACAGTCAATATGATGCATCGGGTCAAAAAGTTAAAGACACCAACTCTTTGGGGCAAAGTAGTCTCTATTTCTATGACTTAGCGGGCAATAAAATCGCCGTGATGAATGAAAAAGGTCAGGGCGAGGCGTACGACTATAATGCCCGAGGGCAAATTACTCATCGTTCAAAATATGATGCGGTAAATGAACAATTTGATATCTTTGCAACCTTCTCATATGACCAAGCTGGGCAACGTTATAAAGAGGAGTACCATGGACAGTCAGGTTACCAACAATGGACTCGGTTTGGTCGAGCAGGACAAGTGCTTGAAACGCTTGGCCAAGGTGTACGCCGTGGTTTTAGTTATGATAACCATGGTAATAAACTGACAGAATCATGGTTGGATGCCAAACAGCACACAGCCAGTGAGCTTGATAAAGTTACCTCAACCTATGACAGCGTTGGACGGTTAGCTACTCAGACCACGATTGACGGGATTACCTTCAAGTTTGTCTACGATCAATATGGCCAATTGAAGCAAAAGCACAGCGCAGACGGTCAACACGAAATCAACTATACCTATTACAGTAATGGCCTTCTTAAGAGCCAAGCTGTAAAAGGGCAAAAAACCGAAAATTTTGTGTATGACAACGCCGGTCGTGAAACCGCTCGCACCCTGACGCAAGGCGACTCAAGCATCACCACGAAAACAACTTATGACGCCCAAGGTCGTATTCAGAGTGTCTCCGTGTCTGGCGTTAAAGGGTTTGGCCAAACCTTAGAGAACTCTACCCTTACCTATGGTTATGACTTGATGGGCAACCGTGTCAGCATCACCAGCCAAAAAGGCAGTGCGGCAGCGATAACGGATTGGTATCAATACGATAGCGAAAACCGCATGGTGATCAGTAAAGGCGCGCGTCAAAGCAATGGCACCATAGTGGCGGGTAAAGCGGGCAGTTCACACATTGTTTACGATGCGCTTGGCCGCAAGCACACCGAAACCACGTATGTAGCCGTTGATCGCAATGGTCATAAACCCGTGGTTAAGCAACAAACCACCTATGGTTATGACCGCTTTAACCACCTTGACCAAGTGGTTGTGAAAGAATACAACGGCGCGAAAGCCTATGTCACTAGCATCATGACCCGCGAAAACTCGTTAACCGGTCATGCGCGGGTGCAAACAGATAAAACCATGCATTATCATTTTGCTAACGGTTTGATTAAAGATGGCAGTAAAAGCAAAGCCGATATCACAGTGACCACCATGTTTGAATACACCGCCGGCCAGCTAACCCGTCAAGGCAAAAGCAGTGGTACGGAAGTAAACATGGCGTATCATCATTCAGGACAGCTAGCCAAACAAACGGTTAATGATGAAGGCTACCAAACGGTGACCGACTATCAATTTAGTGGTTGGGAAAACTACCAAAAGAGCAAGGTGACCACAACCAGTAACCGAAGCGGCTACAAACCGGGCACCAGTACCTTTAATTACAATGCATTTGGTCATCTAACTGGCGTAGACAGCACCACCGACAGCAGTGACCGCAGCATTACCACGGATTTTAACCGTCAAATAGCATTGCAAAAAGCGGATGGTAAGCTGACCGCGCAAATCAGCGTTGCGGGCAACCAGCTCGGTGATTTATCGGCAGAGAAATTGAACGGCGATTTAATCAGTGGCAGTCAAGGCACCCCTTCAGCCCAGCCGGGTGCTTATACCGTGCAAGCAGGAGACACGCTAAACAGCATTGCACAGAAAGTGTACGGAGATAGCCGTTACTGGTTTATGTTGGCAGACGCCAATGCACTGTCGCCCGATGAGCCTCTGACAGCGGGTAAATCACTGGTCACGCCAAACATGGCGTCCAACAGCTATAACGGCGCAGACAGCTTTAAACCTTATAACGAGAGCGATGTGCTAGGGGACATTACCCCTCAGGCCATTGCTCCGCCGCCACCGAGTAAGAGCTGTAACCCGATAGCCATGATAGTGATGGCCGTGGTGGCCGTAGTGGTGACTGTGTATACCGCAGGGGCTGCGGCAGGGGTTATTGGCAGTGCGATGGGCGCGACAGGGACTGGCGTGGCTGGTGCTGCGACAATCGGTGCTGCAGGAACGGGTGTGCTCGGAGGTGCTGCAGTAGCTAGCTCAGCAAGCGCGGGGCTTGCCGCAGCGGCCATTGGTGGCGCGGTTGGCTCAGCCGCTTCGCAATTGGTTGGCATGGCATTTGGTGTTGTAGATGATTTTTCTTGGAAACAAGTAGCCCTCGGTGGTTTGGCAGCAGGAGCAACGGCTGGCTTTGGGGCAACGCTAGGTGCCGGTGGTGGTGTATTTAAGGCAGGCCAAGGTGCAAGTTATAACACCCTCCGTTTGATGGGCAATGGCATGGTGCGCAGTGCTGCGAATTACACCACGAACTACATGGGCAGTAAAGCACTGGGCATGGATGCCTCATTTAGCTGGTCCAACTTAGCGGCTTCTGCCGCGGGTTCGGCAGTGGGGGCGGGGATGAGTGCAAACTTGCCAGACTCAATGAGAAATATGATGGGAGAAACCCTCACGGGCTTCGCGGGCGCGGCGGCTTCATCGGCCTTGCGCGGCGAGTCGTTTGGTGACAACGCCGGTGCATTTATGGTGGATGCGTTTGGTAATGCTGTGGGCAATATAATTTCTGGGCAGATGATGGCATCGGAAGCCGCTGCAATTAAACGTGACACGCAAGATAAAATAAATGCTTCACTCTTGTTCTCTGACTCAGGCTTACCAGATAAGGAAAATAACCCATTTATCGTGAAGTCAAAACCAGGTTCGATTACAGCTTCGAATAATGCTGTAGGAGAAGCTGATTATACATTACAAGAACAGGTTGAAATTATTAACAAAAGATTTGAGGACGCGGGATTAACGATTCCAGAGGGTGGGCCTGAGAGTATTAAGTTACTGATTGATATTATTGATAAAACCAAAGGTAGCGAAAATAAGTCAGATTACTTGACCATAGCAGAAGCGAATAAGTTAAGTCCTGAAGAAAAAGCTATTCGAGCGCTTCGCCATGAAGAACTTAATAAGGATAGAGAATTTTTTGATGCCATATTGCACGATGATAAGCCAGTAGCCATAGAAACAGAGTTTACAATTGCTGGTAATTTACCAAGTTTTGGCTTCGATTTATTTGGTATTAATTTCTCAACCCCTTCTTTAGAGATTGGGTATAGTGTTAGCATTGCTGTTGATAACGACGGAGGAGTGGCTATCGCCCCATCAGCATTTGACTTTAGTAAAGATATGAGAGAAATGGAAAAAGGTATAAGTCTTGATATTGGAGTTTTACGGGGTGTTGGGTTAAAAGCTGAAGATCTTGCTTATGGCATTGTTGTTACGGGTGGTCCGAATGCTGATTTATTTAAGGGGCCATTAGGAACAACAGCTTCTTTTGATTATGAGATTGGTGCTGCCTTCATTGATAATGGACCTGTTGGGGTTAGAGGTTACGAGTTTGGTCTAGGCTACGGCGGAAGAAAAGGCAAGTTGGGTTTGGATGTAACCTTGCAATCTAGTTCAAATATATATGGCAAGAATCAGATAACATTTAATGGAGGGGTTATCGCTCAGGCGATATGGGGAATATCTGAAATTCAAGTTAAAGCAACGAATGAAGCACTCTATTACGGCTTTGATAAAGCATTGTATGAAGCTGCAAAATTTGAGTTTGAGAAACCTTCTTATCCGGTGAATTCAAGTAAATAACTTAGATTATAAGCACAACCCCTTAGTTAAGGGGCTGTGCTAGTAAAAATAAAAAAGGAGATATATGGAAATTATATATGAGGTGTCCCCATTTTTCACAAAGATTAAGATGTTGTTTTTTATGGTTCTTTTGAGCGTTTTTGTTATTTGGGTGTTAACACTACCGTTTCAAAATAAAGACAATCTTCCAATAAAGTGGCCGTTATATATCATAGCTATTCCTTTCTCGATGTTTTTATTTAAACATTTCGAAAGCTGGAGTACTTTAAATGAAAGGTATGAACTTTACCTTTCAGGAGGAATGAACCGTGTTGAAGGTATATTAAATAGTTCACAAATTTCTTACATGAGTGATTTGAAAATAGAGGGCGACTACTCACATAGAATTGAGGTTAATTCGTTTACGTCGGAAAGTGGTGAGCAATTTTATTTCAATAGAGTTGCGCCAAAAATATATAGTGGTGGGGAAGGGTGTCTTGATATGGTTTTATCACGAAATATCGAAGACTTTTATGGGAAAAAAATGAGAATTACTTTCTTGCCAATTCCCATGGGTGACTTTAAAGAGCCGATAAAATGTATCTTTAAAATTGAAGTTGAGGCATAAAAGTACCTGGTTACCACTGAAAGAGAGTAACTGGACAGCCTTTTCACCGAAAACTTGCCTCGGCTTGTGCTTTCAAGCCTGATAGAGCCAAACATATATACTTAAACGAAAAGTTAAAGCGAGTATGTTTGGCTATCTCCACACCTAAATAGAAGTAAGATACAGTGCCGTGGTGATGGAGTACCGTGACCCTCACGCCTTTTAAAAAAAGGGGTTTGTGCATGGTGGTGCACTTCGTTCTTAAAGCAGGGTAGATGATACAAAAAGCTACTTAACTTAACTCGTTTTATGGTAGCATTTTGCCCATCTAGATGATTTAAGTTCATGATTATTTTACTATGTTGACTGTTGATGTTGAACTAAAACAAGTAGCCTGCCAAGTGGTGTGGGTTCGCCATAATGTAAATGCTGAAACCTACCAATACCATGTAAATGGCACCGGGGACTCCTTGACAGCGCAAGCTGACCGCTATGGGGTGTTTGGTTCAGGGCGTGCAGCGATTATTGGTTTCGGTTACGTTAAAGGGATTGGTAAAACATCCTTGGTGGATAATAGTCGTCCCTATTATTCCTCGGGCAGTTTAACCATTACGGATGCTGTGGTTGAAACAATCCACCTTGAGGCCATTTATGCTTTGCTTAAAAATGCCATAAGGCCGTTAGCTGTATACTTAACCCCATTTGAAGAAGAAACCAACCTTGAATATGCGTTAAAGAGTGGCGCCAAATTAGAGGATATTCCTCTAGACCGACAATTAGACCATGGCGCCCTATTTGTTCGTGATATCCCCATTAGGATTGCTCACTTGTATCCTATGGAGCCAGATCCCCAAAAAATATTAGACTTTTTAGCGCAGCATAACCCTGAGTTAGATAGTCGCTCTGCTTATGTGTTTTATCCACAGTATTTGGAAAAAGTCGCAAATAATTTAGCAACCTTGTTTGTTAATCGGTTTGCAATTGGCACCACGGCTATGAGTAATTTAAGTGTACATGGGGTGCCTTTTGATACTGCTTCGAGTTCATTTTTACAAGATTTTAGAAATTGTTGGGTGTCGGCCGATAACATAAAGATTTGGGATGAGCCGTTATTAATGTTAAAGGATTTAACCTGCTACTTAATGGATTATCTAGGCGCGTTAGAGTTTAGCGATATAAATCATGCGGTTAAATTGATAGCTTGTACATATGATGCGGTAGAAGGAATTTGGCAACGTGCTCTTTTAAATGCGATGCCATTGTTATTGGGTTTTAGCGCAGGTGAATTAGATCAAAAATACACTTCTGAACAAGTGGAGCAGTTGAAAGCCGCTCTGCTGTGTTACATTCAAGTTGATACGGTTGAATATGACCTATTTGGTGGCTACAATGCCGCACGCGATGCGCCTAAATGGGTTGGGCTACCCTTTAATCACGAGTTTCCTGCGTTAGTTCAATATTTGCAGCCAACCTCCTCTGAAGCGCTTAACCAAGCGTATTTGGCTCTAAATCATCAAGCTTCAGAGCAGCAAATTTTGGCCTGCCAACGGATTTGTATGGATAGAACCCCTGTCATTAATGATCCGCATTTAAATGAGGCGGTACGAAGTGAAAAAGCGTTAGGTGGGCACCCTGTTGCAGCTAATTTTAATGCTGTGATCGAAACGGCGTTTAATCATTTAGATAAAATTTTTGAACGTGAACCTAATTGTAAATAATTTGAGTTAATTATGGAAAATGCACTCGGTTGGTTGTTTACCCTGCCTTTTTTGTTAACGTGTTTAATGACACTGACTTTGTTAATCATCTATTTGATCCGCTGGCGAGCCCCTGTGGCTGTGCAAGAGTTGCCTTCAGTGAGTGTGTTTATTCCTTATTACAATGAAAATGCTGATATTTTGATTGCGTCGTTAAACAAGCTTGAACAGCAACAATATCCAACACAATTACAGATTATTATCATTGATGACGGCTCGAATAATAATACCCCCATGCGTGTTAAAGAGTGGGTTGCGAGTGAGCGCAAGCAGCAATTTGTTATTCTAACGCGTCAGTCTAACGAGGGAAGAAAAGGCTTTGCATTAGACTTTGCACTTGACTCAGGGGTGGCCACCGGCGACGCGTATGTGATTGTAGACAGCGATACTTATGTTGAACCTGATGGGATTGCGGAGTTGGTGGCTAAGTTATGGAGTCATCCCGATAATGCCGCGGTATGCGGCTATGTTGTGCCCGAAAATTATCGCGATTCATTAATTGGCAAGCTTCAGTATTATGAGCATATTGGTATTTATGGTGCAATAAGAGCAGCGCAAGATTTAATGGGCACTGTGCCTGTGCTTGCTGGGGCATTTGTGGCCCATCGCGCCAGCGTGGTTAGAGAAATAGGCGGCTGGAGTGAATGGCTGGTAGAAGATATATCATGGTCATGGAAAGCCCTAGCACATCAGTATCGTACTGGCTATGCCGCTAATGCGGTTGCAACCACTCAATGCCCTATTAGCCATAACGCGTTATTTAAGCAGCGTAGACGATGGGCGAGGGGGCGAGTAGAAGCATATGTTGAAGCCTGGAAGGTTTCATTTTTATCTGGTGTTAAGTCGACGCCTTGGTTTCTGATGACGGCGATGAACTTTATCTTTCCACCTAAGTTGATTATGTTACCTGTGCTGATGATGTTTCAGGTTTGGTTGCCAGTATTATTAAGTATATTGACGTTATGTTTGTATCTTGTTTTTACAGCGCTATATTTTCGTCGGCATGGTAATAAAACGAATATTACGAAACGGGATGTGGCAAATGTTCCGTTTTATGCGTCGATGTTAGATGCCATTACTTGGCTACCCAATGTGCTAGGTTATGTTGATGAATTTAGAGGAAAAAAGAAAAACTGGTTAACTCGATAATGGCAAACGCATGTATGAGTGAACTCTAATCACTGTATGATGGCTTAACTGTCGTCTCCCATGCGGCAGATATTCGTTTAATAATTTATCACTTATTGTTAAAAAAGTGGTCGCGCTTTTGCCTTGCGATAAGTGCGAATTGTGTCATTTCTCATTGTTTCTTAAGGTACACATAGGATGTATGGCTACGTTTAATACAACTATCGACATTAAAGCGGACTTAACGGTTCAAGACGATATGGTTTCCGCCTTGTGTCGCCTTTGGCAGCTTGAGAGAGCTGCGTTAGAGACGGAACTACAGCTGCATTTTAGAGGTTTTAAATTGTTGCCGCCTTCTGATTGCGCAATGGTTCCCTTCGATAAAAATAAAAAGCATTTTTTTGATGGTAGCCAGTCACTATATAGCATTTGGCATAATTCAAGCAGCATCGGTGTCTTTGCTTGGTTAAAAAATAACGGCTTTGATTTCATGCCTCAGTTATTCGCTGGCAGAATATTGGAAGACGAAGAGCGTAATTATATTGACCATCGCTTGGAAAGTGATTACGAGTTGTTTCAATTACTACGCGCAACTAATGTACCCGTTAAATCTATTTTAGCATGGAACAATAAGGGCCACATCGATGAGTTTAAAGTGGGCGACTTACTGCGCATTTATACGCGTGATGCGCCCCATTACCAAGTCAATAATTGCACAACTAACCCTATTAATAATTCGGCTGGTGAGCAGCTGTATTGTCAAAATCCATTTCGAGATTTAATACTTGGCCAAACGGATTCTTTTAGCTGTTGCTCTGCTTGGCACGGAGGGCAAAGCTTTGGCGATCCTAGCCAATCATCGATGGATGAGCTTTGGCATGGAGATATTGCTAATGATTTTCGAGCTTCAATAATTGATGGCTCATATCGCTATTGCAGAAAAGATATTTGCCCTAAACTGGTTAACCCTGAAGATAATTTAAGGCCTTTTAATGCTCTAGATGAAGATATAAAACAAGCGATTCGATTGAGAAGTGGAGCTTATAGCGGCAAATATCGTTTTTTGAACTGTGGTTATGATTATTCATGTAATTTATCTTGTCCCTCTTGTCGCAGTGAATTGAGAATAGCGACTGGCGATGAGGCTTTGCGACTTCAGCATATTGAAGAGCAAATAGAGTTAACGAGTTCAGATTTAGAAGAAATTTCCATTTCTGGCTCAGGTGATCCTTTCGGCTCTCCGTTTTCTAGAGCTTTCTTAAACCGTATGAGCGAAGAGAAATTCCCTCAGTTAAATGTTATTTATCTTCACTGTAACGGGCAGCAGTTCCATGCTCATACTTGGGAAAAGCTACCGCTATTTGTTCGCGAACGGGTTAGTATGGTTGAAATTTCAATTGATGCGGCTTTGAGTGATACCTATGAGTTGAACCGAAGGGGCGGCAGCTTTGAAAGATTACTCAACAACCTAGCCTTTATATCTAATCTGAGAAAGAATGGTTACATTGGTTATCTACGGTTTAGTTTTGTTGTGCAAAAAAACAACTATATCGAAATGCCTCTTTTCGTTTGCTTAAGTAAAAAATACCTTGCAGATTCATGTAGCTTCTCGCGATTGATCAATTGGGGGACCTACAGTAATGAAGACTACCAAGATAGAAATATCGCCAATTCCGAGCATGTCTTGCATGATCATTTTTTGTCTATCTTGTCCATGCCTTGTTTTGATGAGTCGATTGTAGATATGACAAATCTGAGATAATGATTACGCTCTACTTCATTTTAATATCATTATCCCCATCATGTGAATTAGCCCGAACTTTGATATAAGTGAAATAGTATGCTTCCTGCAAGGAGGCCCTTTCATAACTATTGTGAATCTCGTCACGCTTTCCCCATAAATAAAAAAAATAAGTAAATTTTTTATCTGTTCTTCGCATTTGTAATACAGGCAATAAATTTATTTGGGAAGTGAGACGGCATGGCATACGTTATTGGTGGTTTTGGGCTGGGCAATTTTGATGCACTGGGTCAAGGGCAGATATCTGCTGCG
>NZ_JAIMJA010000032.1 GCF_021295315.1 Motilimonas cestriensis
TTGGGCAACTTCTAGTCGGAATTCTGGTGAATAAGTTGGTCTTGTACGTTTTGACATATTGATACCTGCTTAGTTATGGTGATCTTATCACCTCTAATCAGGTGGCCAAAATAGTTGTACCACTACAAAGTTGCCGCCACGCTAAGTCATGCTGATTAAGTAGCCACGAGCATGCGCGGCAAGGATGCCGCGTTTGAGCCTACAGGGAAGTATTCACGGCGGCTCGTGGTGGCTTAATCAAGCAATGCTTGGCACAGCCATCACTTTCCAATTCAGACTTGAGAGAATTACAGCTTGTTTACGTATATAATTGATAAAAATATCTGTTGCTAGGGGTGGTATGTTTTACCCCACTCCCTAACCGCAGCGGTTTAATACAGGCTTGCAGTAAAGTATGGGGGGGGAGAAATGCTAGTGCAGACAATCCAGTTATTTTCTCTCCGTGCGCTTAAAGGTGCTTGTATCTTAGCCATACAACTGTTCATGATTATGGCTCTGTGGCTAGCGTTATCTTGTTCATTGGCGTTCGCCACCCAGGCTCGGGTACTTAATATTGTGGTAGGTGAGTGGCCGCCTTTTGTTTCCGAACAATCGAAACATCATGGCCCGGTGGCACATCTTATTAGTGATTTGTTTAAAGACGCTGGCTATCAGGTTAACTATCATTTTGCGCCTTGGGGCCGCGTTTATTCATTGGCGGCGAGCAGCCAGCTTTATGACGCTACCGCCGTTTGGATGTACAAGCCGGAGCGATTACGCGATTTTTTGTTTAGTGCACCAGTGTTACAGGAGCAGTTCGTATTCTTTTCCCTTAAGTCACGGCAATTGCAGGCTGAGAATTTAGCGCAGATTGTTGGCATGCGTCTTGGTGGAGATATTGCCTACAGCTACGGGCCAGAGCTAGATAAGATGGTAGCTGATGGTAAGGTGAGCCAGCAACGAGTGACGAGTGTGAAGCAAAATTTCAGTAAGTTATTACGGGGGCGTATCGATCTTTACCCGCAGGAAATGCACATTGGGTTGGCTGAGCTGCGGAGTGAACTTGATCCCGCAAGTGCTGCCCTGATTACATACAGCAAAGTCCCTTTTTTACGTAATGACAGTTTTGTTATGTTTCCACGTAACATGCCTGATTCAGACAGGCTTAGAGTGGAATTCAACCAGTTATTAGAGCAAGCCATTGCAAGTGGCCGCTATCAGGAATATTTCGATCGGTTGGAGCAAGGTGAGTATTGACGTTCCAAACCGCTGTGCTTTTGTTGGTTACTATTATTTTTTGGTATCGCTATGAATAATCGATTTAATCAGCGAACTATTCTGTAGTTAGTGTAGCTAGATAGTACTATTAATGCTTTTTGTTAGTTATTCGAGTGTCTTATTCTTGTCATAAATCTGCCTTAGTATCTTCACCCTAATACTTATTTCATCATTTTTCATAGGAAAATCCATGCTACCGATGCACTTGGCAAAAAAATCTGTTTTAGCGCTTTCATTAACCCTAGCGAGCTACGCAAGTTTTGCGCAAACACCCGTAAAGAATGTCATCTTAATGATTGGCGATGGCATGGGCCCTGGCCAAATGGGTTTACTTGAAGAATATGCCCGTAAAGCACCAAACTCTATCTACAAGGGCCATGACACTGCACTTAAAACCCTCATCGATAATGGCGTGCTTGGCATGTCGCTACATAGCCCGGCTGATGCCTTGGTGGTTGATTCTGCATGTTCAGCTTCTCACTTAGCCTCTGGTGTGGATGCGCCTTCTGAAGCGCTTGGTTTAGACATAGATGGCAACCCGGTTGAAAGCGTTTTAGAAATTGCCAAAAAAATGGGTAAAGCCACAGGCCTAGTGTCTGATACGCGCTTAACCCACGCAACCCCTGCGGCTTTTGCGTCGCACCAACCACATCGTTCATTTGAGAATGAAATTGCAGAAGAAATGCTCGCGACTGGCGTTGATGTGATGTTATCGGGTGGCTTACGTTACTGGATCCCTAAATCGGCTAACGATAAAGGCGAGTTGTATCAGCAGCTGGTTAAGCAAACAGGTGGTGATATTCAAATTAAGTCGAAGCGTAACGACGAGAAAAACCTATTAACTCAAGCTGCATCTGCAGGTTATAGCGTTGTTCATACTCGTCAGGCTTTAGCGGCGGCGCAGGGAGATAAAGTGCTTGGTCTATTTGCTTATTCAGGCATGCAAGATGGTATTGAATACAGTAATAGTAAAAACGATCCGAAACGCTCGATGCCGGGTTTAAAAGAAATGACTCAGAAAGCGCTAGATGTATTAGCTCAAGATCCTGATGGTTTCTTCTTAATGGTTGAAGGTGGGCAAATTGACTGGGCTGGACATAATAATGACGCCGGTACCATGTTGCATGAAATGCTTAAGTTCGATGAAACAGTTCAATATGTGTATGACTGGGTGAAAGATCGTAACGATACCCTAGTGGTGGTAACGGCAGACCATGAAACCGGTGGTTTTGGCTTTAGTTATTCACGCGCTGGTATCGTTCAACCAGAAAATCGTTCGGGTAGCGCATTTAAAGATCACGCTTACCAGCCTAACTTTAACTTTGGTGGCCTAGCTATTCTTGATAAGTTATACGCGCAAAAAACCAGCTTTGCGAACATGCTGATTGAGTTTGATGATAGCGGTGATAAAAAACCACAAACACTGCAAAAAATCGTTAATGCAAACAGCGAGTTTGATATTACATTAGAGCAAGCTAAGGCTATTTTGGAAACTGAGCCGAATCACTTTCATGACCCTAAACATAAGTACTTAAGCGCTGAAACCTTCCCTAAGGTTGATGATTTTGAAGCTTTCTATGTTTACGGTGAAGAAGTTCGTAACGACCTAATTGGCCGCGCGATGGGTGAAGAGCAAAATATTGTTTGGGGCACGGGTACACATACTGATACGCCAGTTGCTGTTATTGCCTACGGTCCAGACGCTGTCACCGCACCGTTTTCACAGCTTTCGCATCACACTGATGTGGGCCAGCTGTTAATTAAAACCGTGAAAGGTAGCTAATAAAAATCCGGTTACCGGTAAATTAACCGAACGGATTAAACTAATGATTAAAAGGAGAGGCACTAAGCTTCTCCTTTTTTGTCTTTGGTTTTCTAGGTTTCCATTTTTTAGTGTATCCACTACAAATTATTTTTTTAGAGAGCTTGATGCTGATTTATTGTCTTAAAAATCAATGCTATAAATGAAATTATAATGTTTACAGTTACACTTAGCCATGCTGATTAAGTGGCCACGAGCATGCGCAGCAAGGATGCCGCGCTTGAGCTTACAGGGAGGTATCTACGGCGGCTCGTGGCGGCTTAATCCAGCAATGGCTTGGCGCGCAGTCTTAATTAAGTTCCTGATAACGTAAAACTAAATTACCGCTTTTTAGGGCGCCATCGCTACCATAGTTACTCACTACTTGCAGTTTAAACAAGCGGGCATCGCCTTGGCTTTCGTCTTTGATTAAATAAGTGGTAAAGGTTGGCCACATTTTGTGCTGGCCTTGAACGCTGTATTCCAAGGGGCCGTAACTGCCAGGTTTGCTTAAAATGCCTTCGGCGCGATCGGAAAAGTATTTATACACTTGCTTGTTGTCGGTGGGATCGGTCACGGCATTTACATTGGCTACCATCACCGCGCCTACGCCTGCTTTGCCTGAGCCCGATGCGCCGCCATTCACTTGCAGTGGGTAATCGCGGCCATTTACTTTAATGCTTAAGTCCCAAGCTTGATCTGCGCTTGTTAGGGCATTCGTTTCTAAATCCCAATAAGCTGTCGCGTTAGAAAAATCTAACGCTGGTGAATCTACCGCAGGGCTAAATTGCTGCGCATTGGCATCCCAGTTCGCCACGCTTAATACCGCTTTGCGCGTGGTACTTGGACCAAAGGCGACGGTGACTTGCTTTACGCTAACGCGCGCGTACTGGTCGCCACTGGCTGAGCGAATGATCCAACCATTGTCTGCTTTAGCGGAATATACCGGTGCGCCTTGGCTATAATCTGCTTCAAGCCAGTCCGAGGTTTTAATTTGGGTGATTAGGCTGTCGCTGACAAATTCGCTGCAGGCGTCAGCGGTCACGGTGTTAAAATCGGTAACCGTGTTGGTTTGATTTAGCTTAACAAATTCGGCTTCGACAGCGTTGCCTTCACCATCAAACAAGCTGCTGTATTGGTGTGCAATACAACCACTGACTTTACCTTGGCCAGATAAACCGCCATTTAGCATGAAGCCGCTGTATTTTTGATACCCGATCTGCCAACTCTGGTCGGTTACGGTGGCATTTGATAGCAGATCGAATAATGCTGGTTGGCTAGCATTGGTGGCATCTAAGTTAGCATCAGTAAAAGTCGGTGCCGGCTCGGGAGCGGTAGTAGGTGTTGGTGTCGGCACTGGTTGGTCGGTGTCGGTTGTGGCAGATCCGCCTGAGCCTCCGCCACACGCGGTTAGTAAAATAGAGCTGATAGCAAGGGCGAGTATTTTTTTATTAGGGTACATCTTGGTTTCTTCCTTTCTTAGATCAAACAGAGGGTGGGGACTAGCCTTCTATGCGCAGTCCAAGGTAAACAAAACGACCGACTTCCGGTCTAAAATCTGTGCCGGTTGCGGGCGTGTCGCGTACGGTGTCAGTAAGGTTATCTATGCCAAAAAAGACTCGCGTTTGTGGCTGAATAAAATAGTTCACCTTAAAGTCAAAGGTGCTGTAGGCCGGCGACTGACGTAGGTTTTCGGCATCTAAGTACTCTTTGGTTTGGTAATTGCCGTATAACGAAAAGTCTGTATTGATCGCCGCTAAGTGATAATTAAGCTTGCCCTTAATTAAATGTGCCGGGCGACGAGTGAGTTGCTGGCCAGTCGTTTTGTCTTCGCTATTTAAATAACTATAAGAAAGGTTGGTTTGCCAATTGTGTAGCCATTGATAACTGGCGCTAATATCTACACCTTGGGTCATGGCTTGGTTAACGTTGTTGTAGTTGAAAATACTCAGGCCTCGCGCATCCGATGCTTGCTGATCATAGGCCGTATCAATCAGGTTTTTAATCTCATTATGAAACAGGTTAATGTCGAACATTAAGTCGGCATTAGGGTGCAGCTCGGCACCAAGTTGCAGGCTAACTGAGGTTTCAGGGACTAGGTCAGGATTGCCCAAAATCATGTAGCCTAACGCACTATGATCAAATACATAATGACGTTCTTTTAAGGTGGGGACACGGTAGCCGGTACCGATGCCGCTGCGAATTTTGCCATCAAACTGGCTTAATGTGTCGGGGCGATACATCAGATTAAATTTGGGCGCGGCATGCACGCCAAAGTCCGAGTCGTGTTGCACGCGAATACCGGGCAGCAGCTCTAAATTATCAGTGAGGAAGAAGTCATCCTGTAAGTAAAACTCTAGGTTGTTGCGACGTTTTGTCCCGTTGAGCTCATCGATATCGCTTTGGTTTTGCTGGCTACGACTGATTTGCTGCTGGTTTAAGCTGCTGCGATAAGCCACTGCACCAAAGGTAACCAAGTGATTGTTAAAATAATCGCTGTCGAGTTGTAGCTCTACTTTGTCAAACTTGCTTAGGCCAATACGGCTTTGATCCAATGCTTGGGTACTTAAAGTATCTTGCGAGGTTTTATCTTCAAATTCTTCATACATATACCAGCTAGACAGTTCAATATGATCTGCAAGGGGTTGATTGTAAGCCAGTAGAATATTTTTACGGCTGGCTTGCTCGGCTTTTACTTTTTTGATTTTGCCAATACCGGGGACAAAAGAGCCAAAGTTTTTGTAAATATCTTCTTGGTACCAACTGGGTTTGACGGTTAGCTCGCCGCCATTAGCAAATCGGTAGCCTAGCTCAAGGGAGAGATTGGTTTTATCGCCGGCATCGCCTGCAAAATCCCAGTCGCTAAGATCAAGATCACTGCCACCCTTGTGGCGGATATCAGCCATTAATTGTGCGTGCCAAGTATCGGAGCTCTTACTGAGTAATAGATTGGCGTGTTGATCATTTAGAAGGGCGCTGCTGACATTGTGTTGGCCGCCGTAGCTGCCGCCGTCGAGGGTGAATTGGTAACGTGTGCCAGCGGTTGCGCGTTTGGTAATAATGTTGACCACCCCGCCCATGGCTTCACTGCCATACAGCGCAGATACTGCACCTTTAACAATTTCAATATGTTGCACGTCAGCCACGGCTATCTGGCTTAAATCGACACTGGATCCAGTCGAGGCCGTGACGGGCAGGCCATCAATCAAAATCAGTACGCGGTCGGCGTTAATACCTTGTAGCCAAACTTCTTGACCACTTTTTCCGTGGATTGGCTTTAACATGAGTCCGGGGACGTTTTTTAGCCCTTCAGCGAGATCGCGAGCATGGCTGTTGGCGAGTTCTGCAGCGGTGACTATTTCTGTGCGCACCGGTACATCGAGTAAGGCCTTTTCGGTTTTGGTGCCTGTTACTACCATAACAGGGGCCTCTGTCGCAGCACTAGCGGTTGTGATCAAGGCGTAGCTGCTCAATAACATTGAGGCTAACCAGCGGCGACGAAAAAGCGAAGAAACAAGATTATCCATATTGCTAATACCCAGCTGCAAAAAACAGCTAGATAATAATGATAATGGTTATCAATTGCAATTTGATTTTTTAGGTTTGCTTGCTTGGCGGATGATGCCGCATAATCAATCCTGATTTGGTTTCTCAAGGAAGCGTAATAATGACAACAAAAGTAGCAGTCATTGGGGAATGCATGGTGGAGCTGCAGCAAAAAGGCGATTTGTATCAGCCCAGCTTCGGTGGTGATACCTTAAATACCGCTTTGTATTTGGCTCGCTTGAGCGCACCCCATGGTGTGAGTACTGCTTATTTAACAGGGCTGGGGCTTGATACCTTTAGTGAGCAAATGCTACAAGCTTGGCAGGTAGAGCACATCGACACACAGTTTGTCGCGCGTTTAAAAGATAAGTTGCCCGGTTTATATTCGATAGCCACCGATGCAAAAGGTGAGCGAACCTTTCATTATTGGCGCAGTGATGCGGCGGCAAAATATTGGCTACGCGAGCACAGTGTGGCGAGCTTAACCGGTTTACTAGAACAATTTGATTGGCTTTATTTGAGTGGCGTGAGTTTGGCTATCTTGCCCGACGATAGCCGAGAGTTACTGTTTACAGTGTTAAAACAGTTGAAAGCGAAAGGGATTAAAATTGCCTTTGATAATAACTATCGACCGATACTTTGGCCTAGCCAAGCGCGGGCTCAGCAGTGTTATCAGGCGATGTTGGCGTTAACGGATCTGGCATTTTTAACTTTTGACGATGAAGAGTTGTTATACGGCGAACAAGATGAAGATCGGGTTATTAAGCGCACCCTTGCTGCGGGTGTAAGTGAGGTGGTGATTAAGCGCGGGGCAGAGCCGTGTTTGGTGGTTACAGCAGAGGGCGTGACAGCGGTGCCTGCTCATCCGGTGACTAACATAGTGGATACTACCGCGGCAGGCGACTCATTTAGTGCGGGGTATTTGGCGGCGCGGCTGTTAGGTGTTAGCCCATCTGCGGCGGCCCAAGCTGGCCATCAACTTGCTGGTACCGTGATCCAATACTCTGGCGCGATTATCCCTATAGAAGCGATGCCATAACAGTACCTCTAGCTCGGTTTAAGCCTCAGGGTGAACGGATGAGTGAGTGAATTTTAATTACTCAGTGATATCTTCCTCGACGAAGCGCCGTAACATCATCCTTGATGGTTTAACCGCCGCATCCATGCGGCTGATATTCGTCTAATGATTTATCACTTATTGTTTAAAAAGATATTCACTATCTCGCCCTAGTCTAAGCTTGCTAAATTTGGTTATGGTTTTTCTTATCCAGAGTCAGGGCTCTGTTTATAAATGCTATAGCTGATTAAGCATATCGTAATATTGCTGCAGCACTTCTAACGCGCGCAGCGTAGCCACAATCAAGCCCCAAGTTAGTAGACTGGTTGCTAGGGTGATCGCAACTTTCCATAACCGAGTAATGTTGGGGTGGAACCAGACTAACGGTAGTGCCAATGGCCCAACCGATAAAAATAACACCACTAAGATGCTGGTTTTGAAATACCAAGGCAGTTCAGGCTTAGTGTTGGTTACGGTGGGCGTTATTGGCTTGGTTGGCGTAGATTGGGTTGGCGCAGCTAAAAATTCACCGCAATGCTTACATTTGATCGCCGCATCCATGATTTCTTCGGCGCAAAAGGGGCAGGTTTTCATTGTTTGAGCCTAACTTGTCATTTATTGAAGAGTCAATAAGTTAGCACCTTTTTAGCCAAGGTGCAGGGACTTTTAAGGCGCACTTGTATCAGTAGCGGATTGTTCAACAAAAATCAGCGCATCGGTATTAAAGCCTAATGCCTTGGCTTGCTGGATAAAGTCTTGTTTCACGGCGTCAGTTACGGTGGGGGTACGAGATAATAGCCATAAGTAATCACGATTGTTACCGGCAATAAATGAGTATTGGTAGTTCTCTTGGTCTAAATCAAATACCACATAAGCGCCGTAAAAAGGGCCAAAAAACGACACTTTTAGATACCCTTCATTATCATCGCGAACAAAATAGGCCTTACCTTCGGCTTCCTGCCATGTTCGCTCTGCCGTATTAAAACCTTTGTTTAGCACTTTGATGCCGCCATCTTCGCGCATCGAATACGTTGCCGACACTTGATTTAAACCACGTTCAAAAGAATGGTCGAGTCGTGCTATTTCATACCAAGTACCTAAATAACGTTCACTTGAAAAAGGCGTGACAGGTGTAATGCCCTCGGGTAAGCCAGTGCAAGCGTTAAGTAGTAATGCGCCACAAGAGAGTAGCCATTTTTGCCAAGTTGCCATTTTTTGTCCTTACTATCGAATCACGATAGGGTTGAATACGTGCGTTGCCTAATTTGGCCCACTTTTAGAGCAAGTGGTGATAAACCATAAAAAATGCCATGCCTAAGCCTATGGTTAACAGCAGGTTACGGCTGATGAGGGCAACAAAAAACGACACCACCCCAGCGACCAAGTAACTGTTGCTAAAGCTTAGCTCAACCGTGCCATGAGGCAGCACCACGCTGGGCACAATAATGGCGGTTAATACTGCAGGTGGCACATAACTTAAGGCTTGTTGTAAAGGGGCAGGTAAGCGTAAGTTACCCGCCATCGCAAACATGATAAAGCGAATTAAAAAAGTGACAGCAAACATGCCACTGATTAGCCAAATTTCTTGTTGTATCGCCATGATTAAACTCCTTTATTAGCCGTAGCTGTGGCATTCGCAAGGGGGAAATATTTCGCCACCAAATAACCAACGCTGATGCCAGCAAGGGCGGCGATCAACAGGCCAACTTTATTGGGTAGGTGAGCAAATTGCAGTGACATACCTGCAGCCACTAATACCGCACTGATCATAGCTTTGCTGTTTAGGTAAGGCACGACCATGCCAATAAAGGTGACAGACATGGCGAAGTCGAGTCCCCAGTCAGTGATATTAGGAATGGCACTGCCCAAAGCAATACCGATCACTGTGCATAAAACCCAGTTACCGTACATGGCTGACATTGAGCCTAAGTAGAACCAATGTGCTTGTTTAATATTATCGCCTTGGTAGCGGCGGCTGACGGCGGCAAAGGTTTCGTCGGTTAAGCCAAACGCCATGATAGCGCGCACGGGCAACGGTAAGTGCTTCACTCGTTCCACTAAAGCTGTGGCGTAAAGTAAGTGACGTAAATTAACCACTAAGGTGGTGAAAATAATAATGCTTGGGCTGGCTCCTGCGGCAATCAAGCCTAAGGCAATAAATTGCGCTGAGCCTGCAAAGACGATGATCGACATTGCCATGGTGGCGGCAATGGATAGGCCGCTGGCGGGGGCGAGGGTGCCGAATAATATGCCAAAGGGGATCGCACCTAAAATCAAGGGTAAGGTCGCCACTGCTCCGGCGTTAAATTCGCGCCGGCGTAGCATGTGTAATTCAAGTGTGTTGGTCGTTGCCATGGCTTAATCCTTACTTGAGGTATTGAGTGCTAACGTCATATAACGATCGGCACGAGGGTAACTTGACTGTCCTTGCGGATGTGGCACGACTTGAAAGCCGAGGTGTTGATATAAGGCCATGGCCCGCGTAAGTGCCGAGTTAGTTTCTAGAAATACTTGTGTCATGGCTAATTGTTGCGCTTTATTAATCGCGGTCAGCATTAGTTGACGGCCAATGCCTTTACCTTGCTGGTTCGGTTGCACTGCCATTTTGGATATTTCCATGGTCTGTTGATCATGAAGTCGTAAGGCGAGGGTGCCAACTATATGATGGCCTTGGCGAGCAAAGAAAATATAGCCGCCACTGGCCAAATAATATTGTTCGGGATGATAAAGGGCTTGCTGATCAATCGCGGTTAATTCGCCATTGAAATACTGATTTAGCCAAGCCAGATTAAGCTCGGTGAAGTCGTGTTTGTATTCGGTTTGCCACGGCTCTATGGTTATTGCATCTTGCGGTGCTGGCAATTGCGTTACCACTCGCTCGGTTAAGCTTTGTTGTGCCAGCAACTGCTCAAACTCATCGATCGCTGCTAATAACGGATGCTGCTGTTGCTGCATGATTTGCTCTAACTGCCATTGTATTTGTTGCCAAATGGGCTGCGCCTGCTGACTAATTTTCAGTGACTTTTCGGTAAAGGCCACGACTGTTACCCGTTGATCACTCGGGTGTGGTTGCTTGTGTAACAAGCCTTCTTTGATCATTTTTTGTGTCATTTTACTGATGGCAGGGTGGCTGACGGATAAGCGCTGTGCGGCTTGAGTAACGCTGACAGGGCCTTCATTGTTAATCAAGGTAAACAGCGGAAAATAACTTGGGTTAAGCGCTATCCCTTGTTGTTGATAAATGGCATCAACCTGTTGCATCAGCAAATCTGACAAGCGTTTAGTGCGGCTACCTAATGAAAGGCTGCCGAGTATTTGCATATGATCTGTCATCAGTATATTTATTTGTGTAACTAGTTACGTAAATGCTATTTGATTTTGCTTTTTAAGTCAATTCTTCGTGAAAAACCCTATTTTTATAATTAGTTACCAGCAAAATTGCCGACTAAATGAAGAAAATACACCTAAACTTATTGATGAGCGCAACCGAAAACCTAGCTAAATAGCTTACCTGTTCGTGCTTGTTTGAACCGGTCACCCAGTGCAGAAAGGAAGTCGCCTATGCCCAATCACTCTAATGGAAAGCCAGCATTACTCAACTTTAATGAGGCGGGCGAAGCGTATGATTCTGATGACAAAAAGCCGGTGATTTTATGCTTAGGTAAGCCTGATGTTCACTATTCCGAGGCTTATAGTGTCAAGGTGTTGTTTGATTTGGCCGCTTTTTATGACGCGTTACCATTATATGAAAATCTAGCGGCGATCTTGCTCTGTCAACATGCTGCTGATGAGGCGTTACCGGTGATCCGTCAGCATCCTAATACCGCATTAATACTGGTATTTTGTGATGAGCCTTGTCTATACCCTCATGATGGCAATATACCTACCGAGCAGCAGCTAACGTCAGCATGGCAAGCTTGGCAGCAAGCGTATGCGAGCTATCCTGAACTAGGCAAAACCCATAATCCACAAGATCTTTTATTAGCCTATTTAGCATTAAGAGGTGATTGCTTACTTACCCCTGAGCGCGACTTATCGTCAGCCTTGAGCTATCGCTACCCAGTATTAGAGCTATTTGATTTGGGCGACAGTCAGTATTTTCTTAAGCAAGCGATGCGGGATGAATTAATGTCGCCGGTGAGCTTAGTTGATCGGGTGCGCCAGTGTACCCATTGTGGTCATAACAAGCTGAACTATGTCGATTTGTGCCCTCAATGTAGCTCGCTAGATATTAAGCAGCAATCGGCTATTCACTGCTTTACCTGTGGCCATGTTGGTGAACAGCAAAGATTTATGGATGGTGGGCGGTTAGTTTGCCCTAATTGTTTAACCGCTTTGCGCCATATCGGCGCGGATTATGATCGTCCGTTAGAAAACATGGAGTGTAATAGCTGCCAGTCTTTTTTTATTGAAGCTAAAGTAGTCGCGCGCTGTTTACACTGTGACCATGAAAATGATCCGAGCGATCTGAATATTGCTCAAATCCAATCTTTTCGAATTACCGATAAAGCCAAGTTTCGGTTACGTGTCGCGTTAGATGAACGTTTTTCTTTAGACCTGGGTGAACAGGTCAGTCGCGACTATTTACATTGGCTGGTGGACTGGCAACTCGGCTTAAGCCGTCGTCATCAAATAGAGTTTGCTTTGTTATGTCTAAGCTTTAACCGGGTTGAGCAAGCGGTTGATGAGTTGGGGGCCGCTCAGGTGTATCGGATGATCGGGCAACTAGGTACACAGGTTAAAGATCGACTACGGGTTACCGATGTGATTTGCCAATATGAAGATCACAGTTACTTGTTGCTATTGCCCAATTTACCAGTCGATCATTTAACCGTGGTACAGCAGAAGATGCGTCAACTATCTCAGTTGGTGGAAGGATCTAGTGCGCTTGATATGGCGGTGTCTTATTATCATGCGCCAAGCGAGCTTGTTGAAGGTGAGAATGGCGAGTTTTTAATCGCTCGCTTGCTGGCTGAGGCGAGTGGCCATGATTGATTTTCTGACCACCGTATTTGGTTTACTGGGGCAAATTTGGCTTAGTGCGCTTATTGATGGCCAGCGCACCGCTTTCTTGTTGCCGGCATTTATCTTTATCGAGCTGTCACTGTTATTGGTGATCGTGTTTGGTATTTTACACTGGTATCGCCATCGCCAAGCCTTTTTGAGCATGCCAAGCACCTATCACCCTCGGGTATCGATCATCATAACGTGTTATGGCGAAGGCCGTGAGATTGAAAAAACCATTTTGAGTTTTGCCGAGCAAATTTATGCCGGTCATATTGAAATTATCGCCGTGGTGGATGGTGCGAAGCAAAATGCTGACACCTTTGCTGCCGCCATGGCTTGCCGTGCTTGGTTTGAACGTCGCCATCGTAATCAGCCGCTGCGCTACCCCAACCGCAGTTATCGCGTGCTGCCCAAATGGCAGCGCGGGGGGCGAGTGTCTACCTTAAATGCGGGACTGCATGTCGCCCATGGTGAAATCATCATTAATGCCGACGGTGATACTTCGTTCGATAATGTCACAGTGGCTTTGATGGTGCGCCATTTTCAAGACCCGAATGTGCCGGCAGTAGCCGGGGCGCTTAAAGTGCGTAACCAGACCGATGGTTGGGTGACGCGGATGCAAACTTTGGAATACATGATGTCGATTCAATGTGCGAAAACGGGCTTGGCACGTTGGAATATGGTGAATAATATTTCTGGTGCGTTTGGCGCATTTCGTCGTGATTTTTTACGCAAAATAGGCGGTTGGAATACCCACACCGCGGAAGATTTAGATTTAACCATGCGGATCAAAGCGTACTTTGGTCGCCACCCCAATTTATATATCCCTTTTGAGCCTCATGCGATTGGTTTTACGGAAGCGCCAGCGACTTTTAAAGAGTTTCGTCAGCAGCGTTTACGCTGGGATGGTGACTTATTGTTCCTCTATTTAAGAAAGCACAAACAGAGCTTTCGTGTTCGTTTACTAGGCATTAAGAACTTTATTTTCACTGTCATTTACGGTGTGCTGCAAGAAATAATACTGCCATTCTTAATTTTCTTATTCACCTTGTGGCTATTTGTGATTTATCCCGCGGGCTATGCTTGGGGGGTATTGCTGTTTGTCTACTTTTTATACTTAGGCCAAGCCGTGCTGATGTTGGCTTTGTATTATTTTCTGATTTCAGAGCGACGCGAGCAAGAGCTTTGGATTTTTCTTTGGTCGCCTATTTATCCCTTATTCGCCTTTTTTAGAAAAATGTGGTCAATGGTCGCCGCCCTTTATGAAATTGTCGGACGTGGTCATGAGGAAACGAGCATGGCGCCTTGGTGGGTAATAAAGCGCGGCACCAAGTTTTGATTCCGCGGAAATGCTTGATTCGCGATATAAATATCGCTCCTACAGGGCGTTGCAGGCGAGGTATTGATACAGCGATGTGATGGAATTGCGATATAAATATCACTGTCACAGGACGTTGCAGGCGCGGTATTGATACAGCGATGTGATGGGATTGCGATATAAATATCACTGCCACAGGACGTTGTAGGAGCTGTATTTATATGCACAGCGAAAAAATCGTCGATATTGATTAATTGGAGAGGCAATGGATATAAAATTTTCTTCATCAAAGCAACGTAAGCCTGACGTTGATGATGGCGCGAAAGTTATTTATGCCTCAGACAAACGTAAGGTATTTAAATTACGTTGGTACGCCATTTTAATTGTGGTGCTTAGCCCGGTGGCATTCATGCTTTATCAACTGGCCAACGATACCATTATCGTGAAAGCCAAAGGGTTATTGAATACCGATGCGGCAGTGCTTTATGCCAGCGACCGCGCGCGTGTCGAGCAGGTATTAGTGACACCGGGACAAAGCGTTTTTGCCGGTCAGCCACTTATTAACTTATCCAGTGAGTCGTTAACGGCGCAAGAAAAGTTACTTACCACTGAATTAGCCAGTCTGCATAATAAACGTCAAAACAGAAACAGTGTGCTATTGCGTAGTTTAGAGCGGGCCTTAGTTGCCGCACAGGAAGGCTTAGCGGATCAAAGTGCAACGCTAAAAAAATACAATGTATTGCGCCGTGAAGGGGTGTTAAATGAAGCGGAAATGGCCGAAATTCGTAACCAACACACCCAAGCAAGGATCTTAGTGCAAGACCGGCAGTACGCACTCGATAACGCCAAACGTCAGTTTTATATTGAATCAGTGACCGGCCCCATGGCCAGCCTGATCAGAAACTTAGAGCAGCAAATTAATTTATTAAAGCTTGAGCAAGGCACGCTTAATCTAGCCGCTCCGCGTTTAGGTACGGTGCATCATGTGTTTGTTAAACCGGGTGATATTGTCACTAATACTTCCCCGCTACTGCTATTGAGTAATATAGAAAACCAGCAGGTGATCAGTTACTTACCACCAAAATTTTTAGACTATTCCGATATAGGCCAAGAGGTGACCATTATCCTGCCTAATGGCGATACGGTGCTAGGGCGGGTTAGTGCGCCGACCGTGATGGCGGCAATTATTCCGGAAAGTCTAAGCACCGCTTTTCAGCGTGATAACGCAGCCCTTGAAGTGACAATTAAGCCATTAACGTTGATTGATGCTCAAATTGAAAATTTACCCGTGATAGTGCGATTTCATTTTAATGGCGAAAACACCAGTTATTGGTTAGATCAGTTATCTCGTTGGTGGCAACGCATGTGGGCTTAATGATTAATTATCGATCTAACATCTGTAGCGGCTCGTATCTTATTTAACAGTAAAGGTTAAGGGTTGGATATGAAACATAAGTTGCTAGGAGTCCTAGGGTTATTGTTTTTGCTTAGCATTAACGCTGCATTTGCCGTTTCTCCCGTAAGTGATTTAAAAAAAGTTGGCTCAGGGCAAATGGAGTGGTTATTTTTTTCGCTTTATGATGCCAGTCTCTACAGTGAAACGGGGACTTATCAGTCCAACCGTTTTCCAATCGCACTGCAAATCAAATATCACAAACAGATTGATAAAAAACATCTACTTGAAGCGACTCAGGAGCAGTGGCAACACCTTGGAATTGATAATAAACAGCAGAACGATTGGTTGATGCTACTAAATCAGATCTGGCCTGACGTAAACAGTGGCGATGAGCTGACTTTTGTGGTGCAAGCTGATGCCAGTAATATGTTTTATTTCAATAATGAGCCCATTGGCAAGATTGAAGATGGCGCATTTTCAGCGGCCTTTCTCGCTATTTGGTTGTCAGAGAACACCAGTCGCCCTAAGTTACGCCAGCAATTGATAGGAGCCTTGTAATGCGTTTATTCACCTTATTAATGAGCAGCTTTTTGCTATTAGCCTGTAGCAGTCAGCAGCTGAGTGATTATCAAGACAAGCAACCAACGCTGGACTTGCAAGCTTTCTTTACCGGTGAGTTGGAAGCGTCTGGCATTGTGATTGGGCCAACAGGCAAAGTGACGCGCACTTTTACGGTGGAGTTACTGGGCACTTGGCAAAATAACCAAGGGGTATTAGAAGAATGGTTTGTATTTGATGATGGTGAAAAAACCACTCGCACTTGGCGTATTAATGATTTGGGCAATGGCCAATATACTGGGACTGCTGGCGATATTATCGGCACCGCCGAAGGTGCAAGCACTGGTAATGCGCTAAAGTGGGTTTATGACTTAGAGATTGAAGTGGATGGTAGCGTTTATCAGGTCAAGTTTGATGACTGGATGTATCAAGTGTCAGACACTGAAATCATCAACAAAAGTAAAATTAAAAAGTGGGGTTTTAACGTCGGCGAAGTTATTTTGTCGATTCGAAAAAAGTAATAATCCCCTCGTGAAATCAGATGGATAAATAAAAAACGCCACCACTTAGACTAAGTGGCGGCGCGTAATAATTAATCCATGTATTAGCGTAGTGAGATAAGTAACGCTTCTAAGTTTTCAGCTGTTTTGGCTCCAATGTCAGTGAGGTAGCCACCGTCATCACGCGTAATTAAACCTTTGTCGAATAATCGTTTAGCTGCCACGGCCAGTTCAGGAGAACATTCGCTGTGAATTTTAATGCCCTGTTCGTGGTTGTCAGTATTAAAGCAAGAGAGAATTTTTAAATCGTTGACCAGTTCAACGGAGATTATTTCAGCACCTTTCATAAGATTTCCTTAACTGAATAAAGGGTTAACGCCACACTAAACAGTTTAGACGTTGAAAACGCTGTGCTAAGTCAAATATTGCCGATAAGGCGCGACTATTCACAATTATTCGTGAGCAAGTTTGCTTTTCTGGTTTGGCTTTTATAGCGTAACGAGAGTTTCTTATAAGTGAGCGTACAACATGAATGACATGTCGGCAGAGCAGAAAACGCAAATACTCATCGATCACTTTGGTCTGTCCACCTCCGCTAAGGATGTGGGCTTTATTTTACCTGACGGTAGAATGCTCAATTTACAGCGTTGGTATCCTGATCGTAGACGTAACCATGTCGATGCGGTATCGGTGATATATGGCCGTCCGCCTTCGGGTAAACAATGGAATGAGGTTGACCTGATCGCTTTAATGGCAGAACTACGCTTGCTGCGCTTTTGTCTAAAAGGTGAGATTCATGCCGCTAACCCACCTACGCGCAGTCAAATTCGTAAGCTTTATTCGCTGGTAGCCTATCGTTCTAACGTGTTTGAGGTACTGATTTCAAATGCCCAAGGGATCACCATGGCGCGCTCTGAGCTGGTCTCACCAACCATGGAGAAAATTCTCAATGTGTTCAAAATTTACTCTGATAATATGGTGCATTTAAGTGAAGATGAATTTGGCATCGAAGATCGAGAGGGTCATTATAGCTTAGTGTTTCGCCCCAACCATCAAACCGTGGGGCGCTATTTGAAAAACTCCGGTGTAGTAGAAATGAACCCTCTGTTTGACCAAGCTAAACCCTTGTTTATGAAGTTATTGGAATATTATCTTAAATAACCCTAATTAAGCGATAGAAGGCTTACGCAGAACTGAGGTTAAATAACAATGAGTAGGCCACTACTGTTCGGGCTTTTTGGCTAACGGTTTTTGATATGTACCGGCGTGCTCTATGTCGATAATACCGGAGCGATTGAGGGTGATTTTATAACGCTCAAACTCCTCATCAGCAAACCCTTGGTTGAGGGCGATGACGACATTTATTTGGTAGCGTCGCTCGATCGCAGTTTTTTGAATCTTCTCACCATTGAGCTCGAAAAGCTTACCTTGGCCTCGCTCTAAATAACGAGCAAGTGGCCGTAAGCTAAAAATAATGGTTTCTTCTAATGACTCATAGCCCGGTTGAAACTCGGAATTAGCGACCCGGGTTTCCAACCGATAATGCAGCAGCTCGGCACTTTGTTGGTTTTGGGTGTGGCGTCTAGCTAATAGCTCTTGTGCTTGTTTTGGCAACTTGCGTGAGCGTATGTAATCGAGCCAAATTTTTTGTTTGGCCATTTCTGTTTGGTTAACTGTGTCTTTTAAGGTGCGTAGCCACTTCGGTTTACCACGTCTGATCCAGCGCCAAAGCATGTTTTTGAAATCATCTTTAAACACTTCACGCACGCCATAGATAACGGAAAGCACCAGAATCATCACCGAGGTAATGCCACTCAGCGCCCCTTGGGTTTTGATGATAAGCGTTAGTACCACCGTCATCACCAAGGCAGTCGCCACGCCGGTCACCACTTTTCGGGTGATGCTGCCCAAAGCCGTGGTTTGCTCACGAAATACCACACCATGCTCAATGAGTCGGCGTAATAAACGCATTTTATTGGATATGCGGTTAGGGTCGTTGAGTGTGGAAGTTGAGTTGTAATTAAGGCTTAAGCGGTATTGGTTTTCTTGTTCACAAAACTGCAGCAACTCATTACGTTGTTGGCTGTAATCCGATTGACGTGGCTTTTGTGCCAGCATTTTGAGTAATGATTGCTCTGTGTACCAAGAGAGGTAGTTATCAACGTTTTCAAATATTGCATTGAGCTTTACATCGTTGGGCGCGTTGCGACGCAGTTTTTTTAATATGGTTAAACTGTTCGAGGCCAGCACTAAGGCGGCATCGTAAAAGGCATGGGTATACTCACTGTCTTCCAGAATCAAGGCTTCAGCAATGTCAGTATCAAGGGCGACAAGGTATTGATAAGCAAATAAGTTGAGGTTAATTCGGTACTCATCAGGGGAGCGTTTCATTCGGCTGGCAAACCGAGTATGTAACAAGGGTAAGTGTAAGCCTTTGGTAAAATAGGCGCGCTGGCCAGTGATTGCAGAGTTAAAGTATTCGGTTTCAGAGAGCGTATTACTGTTAATGCCCATCTCTCTAGGTAATGAGAAATATAAATCGAGGCGACGCTGCTCACCTTTGTTTAACTGGTGCTTCAGTTTAACTGAGAGTTTTTCATGACTTTTTATATTAACTTGGCGCAACTTGGCTCCTTGAGTAGGGATCTCCCCTTATTATAAACAAGGCGTTAAATAATAGCTTAGCTTAATTCGTAGTATGTTTGGCTGGTGCTGGTGGATAAGGAAGCAAGAGGGGACGATAGCCCCTTTGCTAAGCAAAGAGGCTAATATTAATTGATTTTTACTGCTCGATGCCGACAATTAACCAAGGGGCATCGGCTTGAGCTGCGTTACGCTCTAAGTGCCACACTTCCTTAATGTCTTCTTCTATGCCTTCAACCGTGTCACGGTAGCGACCGCTGAACTTAACGCTGACTTCCGCTAGGCTGGCATTATGGGTAGCGCGTACTAGTTCGGCATCCATAAACATCACTTCTGTGTGTTGTGCGCCAGCTAATTCACGGCGTTGGCTACTTAGCTCGTTGTAAAGCTCAATCGAAACGTATTCTTGGATTTTGCTTAAGTCATTCTCATTCCAAGCTTGCTGTAGGGTTTTGTAGTGGCTACGAGCACCTTCCAAAAAGCCTGCTAAATCAAAGCCCGGTGGCAAATCAAATGGGACATCACTTGCCGCTTGTGCAAATCCGTTGTTGCCATTATTGGCAAAACCCGTTTGTTCGGCTTGTTGGCGGAACTGGTTTGGGTTTTGTTGGTTGCCACTGGCGTAAGCTGGTCGCTGCTGAGCGCCTGCTTTCGATGCCATCACAGCACGGAAAATTTTAAACAACACAAATGCGACTAGGGCCATGATCAGAATATCCATAATTTGAATATTCTCAAAACCGCCGCCCATAAATAACGCAGCTAATAGACCACCCGCTAGTAGACCACCAAGCATGCCGCCCATTAAGCCTTTTTTGCCCGGTGTGCCCGCTGGCGCTGCAGCTGGCTTGTTTGGCGCAGCAGGTTGTGCGGGCGCGGTTTTATGGCTCTTACCGATTGATTTACTGCCGCCGAATTTCTTTGCTTCAACAACTGGGCTACTCACCAAGCCGACGGCAAAAATCATCGCGAACATAATAAAAAACTTTTTCATTTATAGGGTCTTTCTTTAATTGGTTGAGGTGGTCTCATCATAGCTGGGTGACATTATATGTCAATCGACAATGATTGTTATTTGAGTTGTTGATTCAGCGTATTTATTTACGTTAGTTGGTGCAGGTTTTGCATGAGTTTTGCCTAATTCATTGCTAGAGAGCAATATTGGTCATTTAATTTGGTGATCGTTAAGATTTTGACGTTAAGGGGGATGTGGTGAAACTCAATGCTTACAATCAACCCGGCCTTACCTATGGTTTGCCGGATAAGAATAAAACAGCAGAGGATGTGCAAGACTCAAATAAACCAACGGTCTCGCCGGACGCTTCTGAAACCGAAGAGACGCCAGAAGCACCGGCAACGCAGGAAACTATCTTAGAAGGTATACAAAGGGTTAAGCAGTCGATGAACGACATTCGCTACAGCACAGAGATAGCTGTAGACGACAAAGACCAACAACTAAAACCATTACAAAATGAGTTGGACGAGTTGGTGAGCGCGATGCAATTCGCGATTAAAGATTTTGCTACCAACAAAACCAATGAACTATTTGGTTTTGATAGTAGCGGCTCAGAGAAAAAAGTAGGCACCTTGTTTGATTTTATGGCCTAGTGCGACGTTGACTATCTAATCAATCGCTTTGCTTCTTTAATCAGGCAGTCGCGCAGGGCATGATCGTTCATATCTTTATGCCAAATAAAAGAAAAATGACGCTTCAAGCTCAAGCCTTTAATGTTGAGTTTTTGTAGTACACCTTGTTTTATCCCATCTGCACAGCTGCGTGCTGGCAGGCAGCTGATATATTCACCGGAAGCAATCAGAGCGATTAAGGTCGGAATGTGGTCATATTCTTTACTGACATCAAGGTGCTCAAGTTTGCTAAAAATGGCAGCATCAAATACATCTCGTGTGCCTGAGCCGGGCTCTCTCAGTACCCACTTACTGGCTTCCAATTGACTAAATGACACTTCATCTTGGCGCGCATAAGGGTGAGACGCAGCAGCCACGATGATCAGTTCATCATCACACCAAAGCTCTTGATTGATTTTACTGTCGTCGCAACGTCCTTCAATCACACCTAAATCAATATTGAAACTGCGTACATCTTGGATGATTTGCTGGCTATTTTTAACCTGAAGCTTCACTTGGATTTGCGGGAAGTTGCTGTCTAAGTTGCTAATCAATTTAGGGATCAAGCTTTCAGCCACCGTTTGGCTGGCACTAAGTTGTAACTTACCGCTTAAAGAATGCTTGGCATTGAGACCCATTTCGATTTGATGCACATCTTGCAATAGCGCTTTCGCTCTGGGCCTAAGCCAAAGTCCCCATGAGTTTAATACCAAGCGTTTACCTTGGCGATCAAATAGCAGCGTACCAACCTGTTGTTCAAGCTGTTGTAGCGACATGCTAGCGGCTGATTGGCTGATGGCAACACGGGCTGCAGCCGCGCTGACACTGCCGGTATCGGCAATGGCGTCAAAGATGGCAATTTGTTTCAGAGAAAATTTCATATAAGAAAAAATGATAAAGTAAATAAGTAAAACTGGTTTAACTAATTTACCTCGTCTCCTTAGTCTCTCTAGTCATAGAACATCGGCACTGCAAAGGATTTTGCAGCGAATTGGCAACATACTTTAATTCGTTACCGATAGTACAGTTTTTTATCTTGAAATACTCGAGGACGTTATGACTGATACAGCAAAACAGGACGCTGCTGCAGAGGGCACTTATCAGGAACGGCACAAACCGGCTTCTGAATTTGCTTCACGCTCAGATTACTTAGATCATGAATTACAAATAATGAAACCACGCCGCTGGGGCTTAAACCTGCCGGGCCGTGATTTCCGTTTTGAGTGGGAAGACTTAGTACCCGCTATCGCCGGTACGATTGGTATTACGGTGATGTACTCTGCAGTAATGCAGGCTTGGGCTGCTGGCCTAACGGAAAAATGGGACCACGTAAACTTAGGCGCTGACTTTGCAATTGCAGTCGTGCGCGTAGAAATGCTGATCCCAGCCTTACTGTTTTGTATTATCAGTTCAGGTTTTATTAACCCGAAAGCCAACCTTGCCGGTAACCACGGTCCAATGATTCCTTTGATTGGCGCGATTGCGTTAGCGGGTGCTCACCCACTGGCTTTGGCTATTTTATTGGGGGTGTTTGGTTTAATCCTCGCCTACTTTAAAGGCGGCTCGAAACTGGTTAACCTCACCAGTGACGGGGTTGCCGGTGGTCTGCTGGTGTTCCTTGGTTTCATGGGCGCGAAAAGCCAAATAACTTCCTTATTTGACTGGTCTGGTGGCTTACAAAGTAGTCACGCACTGGATTACAGCTTAAGTCATGTTGCCTTTATTATATTGGCCTTGAACGTTGTTTTATATGCTTATTTGGCTCGTATTGGCAAGCGTTGGTTAGCAATCCCCTTATGTTCGATAGCTGCCATTGCTATTGCATTTGCATTGGGTGCAGGCTTAGATCTTAAGTTTGTGACCGCGCCTGGCCTACCTAATTTAAGCCCAGTTTACTGGTGGGGCTCAACTGAAACAGGTTGGCAGTTAGGCTTACCTAATCTAGAGCACTTTATTGCGTCATTACCATTTGCCATCTTAGCTGTTGCAATGTGGTCACCTGATTTCTTAGGTCACCGTATCTTCCAAGAGCTTAACTACCCGAAAAAGACTGAAGAAGTATTAATGGATGTTGATGACACCATGACCACTTGTTCTGTGCGTCAAATGGTCGGTACAGCATTAGGTGGTGGTAACATCACATCAAGCTGGGGTACATACATGATCCCTGCAGCTATTGCTAAGCGTCCAATCCCAGCTGGTGCCATTTTGCTAGGTGCGCTATGTATCATAGTGGCAGTGTTGGGCTACCCAATGGATGTAACGGTATGGCGTCCAGTGATGTCAATTGCATTGCTAGTAGGTGTATTCTTACCGCTACTAGAGGCGGGCATGCAAATGGTTAAAGATTCAAAGAGCAGCCAGTCGGCAGGTATTTGTATCTTCGCGGCATTCGTGGCTAACCCTGTGTTTGCATGGGCACTGACTATGTTACTAGACAACAATGGCCTGATTGGTGATAAAGACCGTGCTAAGACGTTATCGGTTTCTGACCGTATCATCGTGCCTGGCCTTGCCTTTGTAATATGTACTCTTGCTATGGCAGCGGTAGGGATGCTACCAGGTATTCCTAAGCTGATTTAATCGCTGAATTTACAACTATTGGGTTATCCAATAGGTGAAATTTAAAAACCTTGGCCAGTTGGTCAAGGTTTTTTGTTTGTTACTTAGTTACGAACCCTGTCTATTGACCGACAAAAATACCCCTCTAGGTCAATAAAGTAGTAATTTAATTACCTTGCTTTACTGATTAGTGTTATCAGTTTTTCTGATGTTTTGGTTTTTTGTTGTTTTCACCGATGATTAATATCGTTAAAACCGTTGTTAGTGCCAGCTTGTGCGATTATTCAACCCTAGGGTTACTTGGTTTTATTGTTTTATTTCAAGAGCTTGAAGTGCATTTAGGTAGGCTGCATCTAGGATGTTTTGAGCTTGTTGTGTTGATGCTGTTGAGCGCGCTAAGGCAACGCCACCAATCATAGTAATAGCAGCTTGCAGCACCTTGGCCTCGTCAATACCTGAATGAAAACTAAGCCGAGTCACAAATCCATCCAATACCTTGCCATAACTCTGTTTCGCCGCTTCTTCTTGCAGACCAATATCCGATATTAAGAAGGCCAGTGGGCAGGGATCCTCTGCTGCAACAACATGTTCCATCGATAAGTAACGGCGAATTAAATCGGGCAAAGACAGGCTCTTTTGCTGACGGCTTTGCCCAGCTTGACGTGCGGCAAAAACAATCGCTTCGCTATATAAGGCTTGCTTTGAACTAAAATGATGATAGAAAGCGCCACGCGTGAGCTCTGCATCTTGCATCACATCATCAATGGATACTTGCTTATAGCCCTGTGCGGTAAAAAGTTTGCCGGCGCTAGACAAAATTCGTTGTCGTGTTTGCTCTTTATGAGTTTGCTGCCAAGCCATAGTGCCTCCTTTAATTGTATTACCGCGACTACAGTGCCACAGCAATAAAATATGTTCTTGAACATATTGCCACAACTTTTACCCTGATGAAGATGAAAGATGCATCGGCATCTACTCTTAATTCAACGTCTAATATAAGGAAAGCCAATGAGTCAGGTAATCATTTATGGCGATCAGCGCAGCAATTTTGTCCGCAGTGTTGAGCTAGTGTGCCGCATAAAAGAAATCGACTATCAAATCGGTTATAAAAATCAGCTCCAAGCGATAGAGTGGAAGAGTGCCGAGCACTTCTCGTTACACCCGTTTGGCCGGATGCCTATTTTGTTTGAACAAGATTTTGTGCTGGCGGAAAGCTTGGCTATCTGTCGTTATCTGGCGAAAAAACCACTCGGTGAAGTGTTACTCGATGCTGACCCAAAGCAACAAGCTAAGCAAGACATGTGGGCGACCTTGGCGGTGGGCGATATAGATAGGGCGATTATTAGGCGTTATTTACTCGAGTTTGTAAACATGCATGGCTTAGTTGAAAATCCTAATTTATCGCGCATGGCAAGTCGCAAGCCGGATGCACTGCAAGCCGTTAAAGTAGTAGAACAACAGCTTACTCAGCAAGCATTTATTGCATCAGACTATTTTAGTTTTGCCGATGCGCTGTTAGTGCCAACATTACAGTATGCAACTCGTTTACCCGCTGAGCTTGGTCTTATTGCACCTGATAGTGTGATCCATCAATACATTACAAAAGTACGGGTTATTTCTAGTTTCTCTGAGGTACTTATTTAAATCATAATGTGATCAATGTCTTGGTTTCACGCTTTTGATTCAAATGGCGATTTTAACTAAATTAGTGCTATTAACCATTATAAAGAATTAACTAAATGACAATAGGTTTATGATCTATTGTCAGCTTAGGATTAATGGCACTTTATACTGTTTTGTAACATTTACTTCGTTACCGTTCGTCGCATTAAACTGCTTTTTGTCATCGATTGATTAAAATGTGTGCTTATAAATTAATTCTAAATTACATGGGCAACGCAATGGCGAAGAAAATGCTCACTCTTGGGCAAAAGCGAAAACGTCTAATAAAACTATTTATTGCTATCGCGGCATTGGTCGTAATAGCGGTGGGTATTTTCCTACAAGGCCAAGCTTTAGAACAGCACCGGTCGTTTTATCAGCAGCATGAAACCGCGCAAGGCAATATTACAGATTTATATTTGGATGTAGAAGAATACCGTAGTCGTCAGGGGCAGATCAAAACCCGAGATGTGTATTTTGTGCGTTATGATTTTCTGGTTGGCGACCAACTGTATTTTGGTGAACTGCAAATTGACCCCGAGCAATATACTGATCTAGCGGGTAAAACTCAGTTAGAGGTTTGGTATCAAGCTGACAGGCCGGATATAAATACAACTGAATTTAAACTCGCCAGTGAAATTGCAGAGGAGTCATTAGGGCGTAGAGCGCTACATATGGCCTTGATTGTGGTGCCGGTTGCGGTGGTGTTGAATTATTTACTGGCCTTGATTTTTGCGCGCGAGCCGAGAGGTTATTTGCCGGAAGGCTTTTACACCGAGAACAGCTGGTTAGATGTTGAAGATGGCTATTTAGTGGTATACAACAGCGACCATTTGTCAGCTTTATCGATTCATAAAAAGCACATTGATGATGTACAGCACTTGTATCAGCAAGGGGGCTCTTGGCAGCAAATTTTGGCTGCGGCGCATGGTAAATTAAAAGAAATACCATTTGAAGACATTACCCGAGTGAAGAGTGATCATTACAGCGATGTGTTTTACGTTGAATATGACACCGACCAATCGGCGGTGATTGAGTTTTTAAATCCAACGGTTAAAGCACATGCATTGGCTCAATTAGCTGATTATTTACCTCAGCGCTTGATTCTTAATACACATAATTTTAGCCGCTTTCGCTCGGCGCGAAATAGCCTGATCGCGGCAGGTGTTTTAATGGCGTTATTATTTATTGTCAGTAACTTATGGCTTAACTTATTGGTTGGCTTTGGCTTGTTGTGGAGCTTAAAGCGCAGTATTAGTCGCTTGTTTGATCCCACCGTACGTAGCCTTTGGATGGATTTAAAGGCTAGGCGTCACTTTTCACGACCCACTTCTTAATTTGATTTATGCGTAAGCCAGCATGGCGCTGGCTTATTGCCGCTTTAATCTGTTTCGCTTGCCCTATCTTGCTTATACCGCCTTTAACCGTTGTGTTGTCGGTTCAGCTTCATTATTAGTGAAAAATATCAGCTGATAGATATTTGGCGTTGATTTAGTTGGCATGAAAGCTATTTTTATAAGCTTGTTTGATTAAGTTTGTGGCACAGAGTCAATGGGGTGCGTCCACTGAGTCTGTGTTCTGACTATAAAATAGACTTGCTACGAAACAATACACGCTTACAATTCAGGCAAAAGTGCTTATAGCGAGGGTCTTCATGGCAGGTAAGAGGCTGAAAAATAACCTTATCTGAATGACAGTGGCAACAGCGGGCATTTTCATCATCATCGGTCACGCATTCTGGATGTTCAGCGAGGTACTCTGGCAAGGTTGGCAGCTTACGCCAGTAGTCATCATTAGACTTGTTGTAAAAAGCAAAGTAGTAAATTGCTATAGCAATGACAGGCATACCAAGAACAAAAATCTCTGTTAAAAAATCCATTTAAAACCCCTTTAAGACATATTATGTCGCGATATATTCAAGGTATACCTGAAGACATAATATGTCAAAAGGTTTATTGATATTTTTTACACATTGTTTGCAACAGTGACATAGCTTGCCTTATGCACCTGTAGGCGCTGTATTTATACAGCGAAAATTGGCTGTAGCGTGCTTGATTCGCGATATAAATATCGCTTATATGGACTCCTCGTATTGTTCAATAGTTTTGCGATGTCATAGCATAAGATGCGTGCTTATATACGGGCTCTCTTTGGGGTTTTAATCGATTACGGCTCATGGCCCGGTTGCTTTTCACCTTTTTGCCAACTAAGTGTGCAACTTGAAAAACATTCTTTGCAATGTCGATGGCGAATAAGTTAGATTTCTTCATGTATGGACTCCCTTGGTAAAGTAATTTTTCGTCACTTTATTTATACCGTATCTCCCGAGTGGGGAGGAGTCCATACATCTCCCACAAGCGCTATAAATTTAACTTCCAATCGCCATTAAATGATTATCCCAAGCCCATTGTGTATTAACCGCGCTGTTTTTACTCGCTAATTTGCCTTGCCCTGTGGTTAACACAAAGCCGTTCGCGGTGAGCGCCGCTGCGCCGCACACATCGGTGAGGGGAGTAATGCTAATTAGCTCCCTTGTCGCCTTGTGCCAAATGGCAAAACAATTACCGCGCGGTGAAGTGGCGATGATCTGGTCTTGATAGATAGCCACCGAGCCTAAATAATCGTTAAACCTTAACCATTCTTCCTCTTCACCAGCCACTGCCATTGCTTGGGGTTGGCCAAGCTGATGGGTGTATAGCAAGGGGTTGATAGCCTCATCGCCTTGATATTGGCAAGCTAAAGCCACTAAGCCTTGCTCGTCCACCGCCAAGTGGCGAATGCTAAGTAAATGATCAGGCAGACTAATACGTTGCACGACCGCGCCGGTTTGTTTATCTAGATAAACAAAACTAGGGGCCATAGTGGCGAGGTTGACCTTATCGCGGCCATGAGTTTGGATACCGCCGACCGCCACAATTAAGTGTTGTTGATCAGGGTGTAACAAAATTTCATGGGGACCCGTGCCAAATCCAGTTAGGGTGCGAACCTCTTTAAAGTCATTTGCTACATCATATACCCCAATGACGCCAGAAGAGTCTCGGGTAACGCCTTGGCTAACATAAAGTAAGCCACTGTTATCAAAGCAACCGTGGCCAAAGCAATGGCGGCCACTGGGCATTTGATGCTGATTTATGGATTGTCCTGTTGTTGGTTCAAAACTCAGCATAAACTGGCCCGGTCGACGCGCAAACACCACGGCGATTTCATTATTGGGGGCCAGCGTCATGCCGTGCCCGCGCGCGGGCAGGGGAATATTAAACAAGGTTTGGCCTTGTAGATCGCTGCAAACAAGATGATTTTGCTGCGCTAATTGGGCACAAGAAAAAACGCGGCCGATGTTTGGATTTGGCTGCTCATTATTGCTCGCTTGTGCCGCACTTAGGCTAAAACACCCTAGTGGCACACTTAATCCAAGCCCAGTCACACCTTTGACAAACTTGCGTCGATCCATGGTAATTATCTGTTTGATATTATTCAACTTAGTCACCATCGGTGGCATTAAAGCCAATGACAAATTTAAGTTTCACCGGTAAGACTTCTTGAATGAGGTAAGCTAACTTTTCCACATCAATGCGCATGCGATACAGTTTGGCTAAGCCTTGGTCAGATTTTAATAACTTAACCATACTTGGCTCGGTGGGCCAATTGGCGAGCATGTCAGCGAAGGTTTGTTCAATTTCACCGGCGAGCTTGGGATGCCCTTTACTGATTAACAGTGCGTTGATGCCACTAAGATAAAGCTGCTGCAAACTGGTGAAACTGGTTTGCAGCTGTGCCATAGAGGTTTGTGAGCGCCAAGATTCGGCCTGAAATGGTTTGATATGCTCGCCTTTACCCAGTGGCATAAAAAACTTCTTATTGGCAAAGCTAAGTTGATGAGATAGCTCGCTGATCCACGCAATATCTTCCGCATTTAGCGTTACCTCTGAGCGCACGGTGGCAGCGTTATAACTCAATTTAGGTTGCTGCCATGCTTGCTGTAAACGTTCACTATTAAGCATGATATTGGCTGCGATAGCTTGACTAAGGGAGCAGTTTTCACGATTAAGGCCTTGTTCAAATAGCAGTAACTCTAGAGCGCCTAAGCCACGTACGGCGACACTCGACTGCTGAATAGCTGCAGCGGTTATCGCTGAATCATCGGCTTGAATGGCTTTAATTTTGCGACCGGTAATGTTCTTTTTGTCGGGCCAAAACTGCATTGACCAAGCAAGGTCGAGCTGGTTAATGGGGCCAATGGTTTCACCTTGAAAAGGCACCCAAGCGGTCATGGTGTTTTGCCAAGCTTGCTGTGCACGTTTGCTATTGTCTTGGTTGGGCTTGGCGAGACAAGCTTGGCTAATTTGTTGATTCAAGCGCTGACTTTGCAATAAAAGCTGCTGAGCTTGTTGTTGTTTCAGGCTGATGGCTTGTGCCGCTATCGGCTGGGCGGCAATGGTTGATTGAGATTCAGCCATGGCGCTGGCGAAAACGCCAATAGATAGAAATGCAGCGAAGCAGCTAAACCCAGTAAGAGAAGAAAATTTCATAGTGTTGCCTTTAAATAAAGGAATGTTATCAATTTCAAGTGTGCTGATTTGCTAGCACACTGAGCTCTAGTTATGCGTCAACCCGCTTTACAGTGATTCAAGGAATTTCACCAAGGCATCACGCTGCCCTTGATCAAACCCTAGCACCACTTGTTTTGACGCTTCCGCTTCGCCGCCATGCCACAGTACGGCCTCCATAATGTTGCGAGCGCGGCCATCATGCAGTAAAAAAGTATGACCGTTTACTTCTTGTTGATAGCCTAAACCCCACAGTGGCGGCGTGCGCCATTCACTGCCTGTGGCTAAAAACTCAGGGCGATTGTCGGCTAAACCGGGGCCCATATCGTGTAGCAACAAATCAGAATAGGGGAATATCAATTGCTCAGAAAGCGCAGGTAAAGTATCTCGTTTCGCGGTTTTAAAGCTCGCAACATGACAGCTTTGGCAATTAGCTTGTTGGAATAATTTTTCACCCTGCAGCACGAGTTTGTCGTTTATATTACGGCGTGCGGGGACAGCTAAATGCTGGCTGTAAAATTCGACAAAATTTAAAATTTTATCACTTACTTCTAGCTTGCCACCGTGAGGGGCCTGTTTACACGCGGTTTGTTTATCGCTGCAATCGTCCTGTAAATTCACTTTAGAAGTTAAGCCCATGTCACCGGCAAAGGCACCGGCATTTTGTTGCATTAGCGTGGGCTGTCCTGCCTTCCAGCCAAAGCGACCAATAGTGCTTTTTTGTTCGGCTGCGTGCCAAACTCGATTTGGTCGGCCTGAAATACCATCGCCATTGCTATCGTCAGGATCAGCGTTAGCCAGTAAGCTAGCCTCACTAATGCTCTCTAATAAACCGAGTCCAATCATCACTGGCGCTACGCGTGCTGACATCATTACATCAGGATGCATGTCGCCGTATTTTAGATCGGTAATGGCTAATGTTGGCTTGCGTAGGGTAACCACAGCGCCATCGGCAAAAGTGACATTCACATCTTCATAGCTAATGTTGATCTGACCTTCCGGTTCAACACCTGGGATCGACATATCTTGCAATTGGCCACCATATACCGGCTCGGCTATCACCCCTTGTTGGATCAAAGCTTGTTGTTGCTCGGCGGTGGTCGCGGGAATGCTTAAGCGGACTAACATTGACACCGCATTTGGGTCGCCAAGCTCTTTGGGTTTGCCGCGGCCATCTTTTATGTGGCAGCCTTGGCAGGCGTTGGTGTTAAAAAGTGGCCCTAAACCATCGCGGGCATCGGTAGTGGCGGGGGCGATCACCCAAGGGTTACGAAAAAAGCTGTTACCAACACTAAAGTCCATTCGTTTCATCATGTCCAAATTGCTGGCGGGCATAGAAAAGGCATTGGCGCCGGTTTTACTGGTGGTGGTGTCGCCACCGGGCTTGGCTGGGTTGGCCCAGCTAGCGTGGCTAATCATCAGTAAAAGTGTGGTTTTTAAGGCAGCACTGAATCGAGTTGATTTCATTGTTTTTACTCACCATCTATGTGGCTTTGTTTACGCCTAAATTATAAGGTTAGGCTCATTGCTCATTTGTCAAAAAAGGGCGGAGAACCGCCCTGAAAGTTATTGCTTGCTAGGCTAAAAGCTTAAAACTCGTGATCAGCCGTATCTGGATTTAGGTTGTAAATACCTAATACGTTTGATGCTTTTTCAATTTCACCGGTTTGTAAAACCAAAGAGCGAATGGAGTTATTCACTAATTCGTGGCCTGCTGCGTTATTGGCGGCAATCAGTTGGTCAAACTTTTGGCCTTGCTCAGCAGATGAAACCAAGGTGTAAACTTGGGTGGTTGCGCTTTTAACCGCTTCAGATGTTTTCAGTGCCACGGCTTTGTCTTTGCTGGCAACTAGGTCGTTTAAGCTAGGGCCAGTTAACTTGCTACCATCTACGCGGGTGTAGCTACCAAACCATACATTGTTAATGCCTTGCTGGTTGTAGTAGTGCGAGTTATGGGTGTTATCTGAGAAGCAATCGTGCTCGTCTTCTGGTGAGTTAGCTTCTAACGCAACCTTCATGCGTTCACCCGCCAATTCACCTAAAGAAAGAGATCCCATGCCAAATAGCATAATGCGCAGGCCTTCAGTTGCCGGCTTAGCCGTCAGCGCTTGGCGGTAGTTGTCGGTGTTTTCAGCCCATTGCGCGGTCATCCAAGTTAAATCGTTATTTAGCAAGGTTGATGCTGCTTGTAAGTAAGCCACGCGGCGATCACAGTGACCATTGGTACAGCCTTCACCTTGTACAAAATCAGTGTAAGGGCGTGCGCCAGCACCTGCACCGGTGGCATTTAAGTCTTGGCCCCAAAGTAAAAATTCAATGGCGTGGTAGCCCGTGGCCACGTTGGCTTCTGAGCCGCCTAATTCGTTTAAGCTAGCTAATAACTCGGGGGTAATGTTGGTGGTATCTAGCTTGTCGTTACCTACTTGTAGGCTAGTGCTAGAAATAATATTTGCTGTGGCGCCTGGGTTGCCTAGCTCATGTTGATAGCTTTTAGTGTCAACGTAATCGATCAGGCCCTCATCAAGAGGCCAAGCATTTAGCTGACCTTCCCAGTCGTCAACAATTGTATTACCAAAGCGAAACACTTCACTTTGTTGGTAAGGAACGCGAGCCGCTAACCATGCTTCTTTAGCGGCATTTAATGTTGCTTCAGAAGGGGTGGCGATGAGCGCTTTCAGTGCTTTATCAAGTGCTTGGGCAGTGGTTGCTGAGTCGCTATAAACCGCGTGTACTAAGCTGGCATAATGCTCAACCACTGCTTTGGGCTCGGCTGCCCAAACGCTAGTACTGCTTAACGCAGAACCAATTAATAGTGCTGTTAGTGTTTTTTTCATCTCATTCCCTTTACATCTTAGTTGGGCTATTCGTCATTTTAAATGAAAATGGCAATAGCTCTCATTTGTTATTTGTGTAGATTGTAAACGCTAGTGAGAATGATTGTCGATAGTGTTGTTGGTTTATTTTTCGGCAATGTTCGTTTAAAAAAATAAATAAGGAGAATATGGAAGGTGTGGAATAAACTCGATCCGAGGTTGATTTAAAACTATTTAATACTGAATGAGTACTGCCCCGTGTCATTTTGCTTATATTGCTTAAAGTTGACCTTTTGCCAGTTCTTGGCGCCCAGTACATCGAACAAGGGGGTGTTAGGTTCGATAAGCTGAAACATCGGTTGATCAATTTGTTTCGGTACAGTCTTGCCTTGGATGTCATCACTTATTAAGACCATAGCCCAGCCCCCAGCCATAAAGTGACTACCACCCAAGCTAGATATGGTTCCTTCTGCTCTGGCATCGAGGGTGGCCTCAGACGTGTTAATGGCGCTGAAGAATATATCCTTACCAGGCGTTTTACCGGATTCTTTTGCCGCTCTTATTGCACCTAGTGCCATAGCGTCATTCGCGGCCCAGACATAACTTAGGCGACTATAACGCTGTAGCAGTAACTTGGTTTTTTTATAAGCAATTTGCTCATCCCAGTTAGCGTAAACAACTTGCAGTAACTCGGTTTTGCCGTGTAGCGCGATGAACTGTCTGGCACCTAATTCACGCTGGTTGGAGGCGGGGGTATTTTTATTGCCGGAAAATATTAATATTTGTGCTGCTTGTTCTGTGTTTGCAGTTTTACTCTCAAGCAGTTGCTGAGCGGTTTCATAACCAATTTTATAGTTGTCAGGCATAAGGCTAGAAACCAAAAAAGGCCCTTCAGTATGATTAAAAAATCGAGATTTATCATGCTCGTTTAATCCGTTAAATAGCATCATGACCTTTACGGGCTTCCCCCGGAGCAAATACAGCATTTTTGTTGCAGCATTGTCTTCATTCACTAGCACCAAGTAGTCTGGTAATTGGTTATCATCAATCAACTGCTTAACTTTTTTAATCATCAGATACGGATTACGCTCTGCGTGATAGGTGATTAAGTTCAGATCGAGTTGCTTGGCAGCCTCTTGCATAAAGAGATCAACATCATGCCAAAAGCTTTCGCTGGTTTGTCCGGGGTTAATAAACAACACGTCAGGCTGCGGTTTAGCTAAGCTAGATGCGCTAAATAGAGTTGTGGTTAAGAATAGTAAGGTACTTAAACGAGTTAGTATGCGTATTTTTTTACGCTTAATAACCGATTGAATCCAAAGACTAATAGATAATAAATTGAACTGTAAGTTGATCAAAATAAGCAATTATCCGTTTTACTGTGTGCAATTTTTGTTAGGGGCCGTAAAATAAGCGCCCCCGAGATTATTACTGGTAAGTATGAACGCTTTTTCGCTCGCCGAGAATAAAATTTGGCCAACCGATAGTTTAGCAGTGTTAACTGAAGTGTTCGGTTATAGCAGTTTTCGCGAAGGCCAGCAGCAAGTTATTGAGCACGTCGCCCAAGGTGGCGATAGCTTAGTGATTATGCCGACCGGTGGCGGTAAGAGCTTATGCTATCAAATTCCGGCGTTACTGCGCGAAGGTGTTACCTTTGTGGTTTCGCCCTTGATTTCCTTGATGAAAGATCAAGTAGATGCACTTAATGCTTGTGGGGTGCCAGCGGCTTACCTTAATTCCAGTTTAACGCGACCACAGCAGTTACAAATATTATCAGCCATTCGCCATGGCGAAATTAAACTGGTTTATGTGGCGCCCGAGCGCTTAATGCAGCCCGATTTTCAAGCCAAGCTTCATGAAATTCCACTGGCACTTTTTGCCATTGATGAAGCCCATTGTATTTCACAGTGGGGCCATGATTTTCGCCCTGAGTACGCCATGTTGGGGCAATTAAAAGCCTTGTTCCCGCAAGTGCCCATGATGGCCCTAACTGCGACCGCTGATCATGCCACTCAACAAGACATTCTACATCGGCTTAATTTAGACCAGCCAAAGATCAACATCAGCAGCTTTGACCGACCTAATATTCGTTATAACTTGGTTGAAAAATTCAAACCCCTTAGTCAGTTACTCACCTATATAAAGGCGCAAAACGGCCAAGGTGGCATTATTTATTGCGGCAGCCGTAAACGTACCGAAGAAGTGGCTGAAAAGCTAAAGCAACAAGGTTATAAAGCGGATTTCTATCACGCTGGTCGAGAGTTAGCAGAGCGCCAAGAGGTGCAAGATGCCTTCATCAAAGATGAGCTTGATATTGTGGCTGCCACCGTGGCTTTTGGTATGGGCATTAATAAACCAAACGTGCGTTTTGTGGTGCATTACGATATTCCGAAAAACATCGAGTCTTATTACCAAGAAACCGGCCGAGCAGGACGTGATGGCTTAGAAGCGGAAGCCATGATGCTGTACGATCCTGCTGATATTGCACGGGTACGTGGCTTATTAGAAAAGAACAACAACCCCGATCAGTTGCGGGTAGAAATGCACAAACTGAATGCCATGGCGGCATTTGCCGAGGCGCAAACTTGTCGTCGTCAGGTATTGCTTAATTATTTTGGTGAGCACCAAAGCAAACCTTGTGGCAACTGTGATATTTGCCTTGATCCGCCAAAGTCGTTTGATGCCACCGAAGATGCGCAGAAATCGCTTTCCTGTGTTTATCGTATGGGACAAAGTTTTGGCATGGGCTATGTGGTTGAGGTGCTGCGTGGCTCGCAAAATCAGCGAGTAAAAGAGCATGGCCACGACAAACTGTCCACCTTTGGTTTAGGCAAGCAGCAATCTACTGAATATTGGCTAAGTATTTTACGGCAACTGGTGCATTGTGGCTTCTTGCAACAAAACATTACCCGAGGTTCGGTATTGCAGCTAACCGAAGCTGCGCGTCCTTTACTCAAAGGCGATATAAAACTAACCCTAGCGGTGCCACGTATCCAGCCGTTAAGTAGCAAAACCACCAAATCAAGTGGCAGCTCAAAGCTGGCGTTTTTGGATTATGACAAGGCGTTGTTTGCCCGTTTACGCAAACTGCGTAAAGAGCTAGCTGACGCCGCCGATGTGCCACCTTATGTGGTGTTTAACGACGTAACATTAGCGGAAATGGCTGATTTGAAACCACGCAGCGAACGCGAATTCCTCGAAATAAGCGGCGTAGGTTATACCAAGCTTGAAAAGTACGGCAGTCCTTTTTTAGCAGCAATAGCAGAATACGAAGATGATTATTAACCCGTCATTTATTTAATTAGCGTATTTTATTTGCGCTTAAGGTAAGCAATGAACTCCCTTTTTCCCGGTAACTGGTCGCTGCATATGCGTAGCGATGAACTGCAACTGTGCTTTAATCCTGAATTCGACCTGCACTTTGATAACTTCCCTGAGTTTGCCGCGCATCTTACCACGTCACTCAACCTGAAATTGGTACAACAAGATATGGCAGCCGACTCCTATTGCTGGGTGATCAACGATGCTGACAAGCACTTGCTACTCAACTATCAAGAAATGAGCCAAAGCTGTTGGTTTTGTGTCACCCGCGAGGATGATGAAGCGGTATTACTCAGCTTAGCCAATTGTTTAATCGCTAAGTGAACCGTAAGCGTTAGCTTGCCCTATCAATGGGGCTTAGTGTATTGGCAAAGCGCGAGCCCATCACATGGGTGTAAATTTCAGTGGTTTTAACATCTTCATGACCCAGTAAATCTTGCACTGTTCTAATATCAGTACCGTTTAGCAGTAATTGAGTAGCAAAAGAATGACGAAAGGTATGTGCCGTGACCCGCTTGGTTAATTGACTGGCGATCACCGCCTTACGCAGTGCTTTTCTAAATGCGGTTTCGTGGAGGTGATGGCGGCAAATATAGCCATCGTATGGGTGCTCACTACAATGACTTGAAGGAAAAAGATATTGCCAAGCAAAATCGGTTGCAGCACTAGCGTATTTTTTTATTAGGGAGGCGGGCAGCGACATATGCCTCAGCAGACTTTCATTATGATGAAACCACTCAGATTTGCCGCTGCCCGGCAGGCAATGAAATGTGGTGCAGCGGTGATAATTTGAAAAGCCATCATCAACGCTACACGCGATTCTGTGGTTACTTAAAAGACTGCAAAGTATGCCCGCTGCAAGAGCAATGTATGCGAAAGCCCCCGATAAAAACAGGGCGGCAAGTTCAGTTTAAAAATGATGAATCACGCAAGCAGCTGAGCTATATCGATAAAATGAAAGTTAAAATAGATAGCCCAATGGGGCGAAGGCAATATAGCAAACGACTGGGTTGTATCGAGCCGGTGTTCGGCAATATTACGGTGAATAAAGGCATGAATAAGTTGACGCTACGGGGACAAGCCAAAGTGAATGCCCAGTGGCAGCTGTATTGCCTTGTTCATAATCTTGAAAAGCTGCAAAAGACGATGCATTAGGCAGGGCTACCCCCCAATTGCCTGAAATTCACCCCAAAACCAGCCTGAAACTCCCCATAAAAACGCCAAACCTTGATAATTTTCATCACAGCAGAAAAAGACTAAACAATTGAGTCAAAAAAAGAACTTAGCTATGGTTTGGTGCATCATAAAAATATATCTTAAAACGAGTAATTCTACAGGCTCGTTAGCCGACTTCTACCACCTTACTCATCAGTAAGTGTATACTTAGCCAAGTTTTACTTAAATTGAAGAAGACCACCATGACAGCATTGACGGATAACATGTGGAATATGAAACCAAATATACCGTTGGCTAAACAACTTGCCAAAAGAGATGTACCAGCTTTGGTTTATGACGCTGTTAACCTCGAGGGTGTTGCAATGACTTTGCCTGAGGTGCAAACGATTCTGGATGGGATCACCGTAGGTGGCCATCGAATTAGTGATCAAAATATGGCAATGAACCAAGCTCGAGCATGGGAGCTTATTTTTGGCTTAGTTGATCAAGGTGAGTTTCAATTTAATAAAGAAACCGTTTTAAAAATTCACAATATAGCTGGCAAAGAAGAGGCGTTAGAGTGGGGTAAGTTTCGCTCTGGTTACGTTTCCATTACGGGTTCAGAGTATGAACCTCCCGCTCCAGATGAGTTGGACGATAAATGGCTTGAAGTTGAGAGTCAGGTTAATAGTGAATCTGATTTTTACGATCAAGCAATTACTGCATTTTTACAAATGGCACGCGCTCAATTTTTTTGGGATGTTAACAAACGTACCGGTCGGTTCATGATGAACGGTATTTTGTTGGCTAATGGTTTTCCTATCATTAATGTGCAAGCCAAACGTCAGCAAGAGTTTAATACGCTCATGCTCGATTTTTACTCTTCTAATGATATGACACAAATGAATAAGTTTTTACGAAGCTGTTTGGATGAAAAGATTATTCGTAATTTCAAGCTAGATCTGAAAGTCGGCTAACAGATAAGAATAGGTGTCGCGAAGCCGACACCCTATATTCAAGTGTGTGCGCCGAGCATGGCGTTGATCTAGGAGGTGAAAGTCCTCTACGGGCTCAATCGAGAGAGAACCGTTAGCCTATGCAAGGGTGTTCACCGCGAGGTGAAATCTGAAGGAAGCAAATGGCAAAATATGGCTGTGACGAACAGAAATCTGATAGTAGGCGGTGACAACTTGGGTAACCTAACACTATATAGATCAGCCCGTTAACTCGATAGGAAGTGTGTCATTGTAAATCAGGCATAGCCATAGGAAAGAGCAACGTCTTACCTCGGGAGATCTTAATAATTGTCCAGTAGGACTAAAAGCATAGTGATATGTTTTGATGATTATTAAGAAGTCAGCAGAGGGCATAGTGTAGTGGTCAACTAAAACTGGCCACCTCGTTATAAGTTTTGAAGTATTCTGCTTCAGCCTTTTGTGGCGATAACCCCTTGTTAAACTGGTGAGGCCTGTACCGATTGAAATAACCGGTAATGTAA
>NZ_JAIMJA010000033.1 GCF_021295315.1 Motilimonas cestriensis
GCTACAACGGCGCAGAGAGCTTCAAGCCGTATAATGAAAGTGACATTTTAGGGGACATCAACCCCAATGCCATTGCGCCGCCGCCACCGAGTAAGAGCTGTAACCCGATAGCGATGATAGTGATGGCCGTGGTGGTGGCTGTGTATACCGCAGGGGCTGCGTCGGGACCAATAGCGAGCTTAATCGGCGGGAGTTCAACGGCAGTAGGCACGGGTACATTTGCTACTGGGCTTGCAGCATTGGGAGGAGGTGTTGGCACACCAATGTCTGCAGGCGTGGCCGTATCGGCTGCCGCTGTTGGTGGTGCGGTGGGCTCAGCCGCTTCGCAACTGGTTGGTAAAGGCCTTGGTGTTGTAGACGATTTTTCTTGGCAGCAAGTTGCCCTTGGTGGCTTAGGTGCAGGTGTAACAGCAGGGTTAGGCGCTGCGGCAGGGGTCGGCGGCGTGTTTAAAGCGGGTCAAGATGCAAGTTATAACACCATGCGTTTAATGGGCAATGGCATGGTGCGCAGCGCCGCGAATTACGCCACGAACTACATGGGCAGTAAGGCACTGGGTATGGATGCCTCATTTAGCTGGACTAATTTAGCTGCTTCAGTTGGGGGCTCGGCATTCAGTACGGGGCTTGCACAAAACTTACCAACAGCATTCCAGGGCGTAGTGGGCGATACCTTAACCGGTTTCGCGGGTGCGGCAGCGTCATCGGCCTTGCGCGGCGAGTCGTTTGGTGACAATGCCGGTGCGTTTATGGTGGATGCGTTTGGTAATGCGGTGGGGAATATGATTTCTAGGCAGATGTCATTGCCGACGGTCAATCCGAATATAACAGCAAAAAAGTTAGCAGGAGAAGCAGGAATTGAATTTGGGCATAACGTATCTACAGTAGGTGGAGTTGGACCAAATGCCACAGAAGAAGAGCTCATGGCTTATATTGCTGCCGTGCGGAAAAACGCTGACATTTTAGACTTAAAAGAAGGCTCCATATTTGATCCTGCAATGCTGGCTAGAGTTCGAAGCAGCAATGTGCATGAGCAGTTCTGGCCAGGGCCAAGTGTACCGATTATTGATGATCCTGACTTGGTGAAAAGTCTGAAGTTAAGAGAAACGGGGGGGAACTCTCAGGAATCAAGTTATATTTATATGGTCAATGACAATCAGAATGTTGCTGATGCGATGGCTGCTTTCGTATTACAAATGGGTGAATATGATGATCTAGGTGTCTCGCAAGGTTTACAGTTGATCCTAAGCGGTGAAAAATATGTTGATATATCGGGGGTTGTTAACAATAGCATTGCAGCAGTCGCAAATGATTATGCTGCAACATTCGGGTACAATTTCTACGAAATGGCGAAAAAGGAAGGGAACGGTTTCTCGCTGAGTAAAGGAGCCTACAACATAGCGGATGGTGTGCTGAGTACATGGTATTCTGCTTTTGATGCTAAACTTCCAACTTTTATGCAGGGGCAAGCGCTTGGCGAAGTAGCAATGAGCGTTTTTGGTGCTGCAGGGGGAGTAAATAACTTCCTTACGAAGAGATTGAATATCGCTGGAAAAGCTTCTGCTAGGACCATTTTTGATGGCTATGATCCGTCAACTAAATTTTATCCGCAGTATAAAAATCGAAGCGATGCCTATACTACGCGGCGCAACCTGAATCAGCTGGGAAACATGATATATCCAAGAGCTTCATGTGCAACCACTTGTGGTTCAATGGTTGCGGATACATTGGATATAAGTGTGTCCGCAGATAAGCTTTCAAGTGCTTTACGGAGTAAGTTCAAATCGGATGGCTCGGGTTTACAGTTGGCTGATGTTGCTATTGCGTTGAGGCAACATGATATTAGTGCGAGGCCAATTGCGGCTCCGGGCCGTGTTAAAATGCATCAATTGGAAAGAGCTATTTCTGAAGGGCACCCTGCTATTGTTGGTTTAGACATTGGTGTAAGAGCAAATGGTACAAAAGTTGGCCATGCAGTTGTACTTGACCAGATTATTAGGCCTGCTGGCCAAAGTCGTCTATTTAAGGTGAGAGATCCTGCCTTTGGAAAATCTTATGTTTATACAGAGGAAAATTTCAAGTTTTTGTGGGGTAATAGGGGATTAACAACAAAACCAAGATAGTAGTGGGTAGATAAAATGATAGATGTTAGAGATGTGTTGATTCATCCTGAAAAGTTTGATGGTGATGTAGTAACTGTAAAGGGACGCTTATATTCTGGTGGTGAAAAAACCTCGTTTATTGTGCCTTTATATGGCGATGATAGAATTGATGATAGGCTGGAGATTCATGATTATTCTTTGTTTTCTAGGTTAGATAAGACCTGTGAATGTCAGTATGGTGGTGATTGGTTGTTTGCATCTGAGAGTGAGCTTAGGGGGCGAATAATAGCTGAAGATGGTAGAGTTTTTATAGACCAAATCAGCGAGATTGTTTATATCGTAGCTGATGGTAAATATAAATATTTTATTCCTTCAGAGGAACGGGAAAAATGCCTGAAGGATAACTTAAGCTCTATCTGTACTGGTAGAGGTATTGAGATAGAAGGGCTCTTTAGGCTCATTGGTAACAAGGCTGATGTAACTTCATTACAGGGTGATGAAAAGGGGGTGCCCATATTGCAGGATGATATTGTGGATATAGTCGAATGCAATTTTTTGGGTGCCAATGATGAAGATAATTATATAGAACAAGTGAAATTGATTGCAGATGTTGTTAATAAGGGTGGGGTATTATCAATAATCAAGATTCACGAGTTTTATATTGATTATGGCTTTGTGATTATAAATATAATAGGGAAAGGTAGGCTGTAAAAAGATCAGGGTATCCATAGCGGATAGGTAGGGTATACCAAAATAACGGGACATCCAGTGCGCCGAGCTAAATCGGTAGAAAATTGGAGGTGAAAGTCCTCTGACTGGTAAGACCTAGCAAGTCGCCAGTACCCCGAGTCATGGGCGGCGTGCCGTGAGGCACGCGGTTAAGCGTTGACAGGGGAAGCCATAGGCTAAGTATTGTGCTGCGTAATCACCCTTTATGTGTGTTGACCTTGTTGGATGAAGGGGAAAGCAATATAGACCTGAGGCGTTATGCGAGTTTCAGGCTAACACGTCGCAGTCGTAGACCTTACGCATGTGGTGATGTCTTTTATGCGGAACTCGGGAGGTCTTGTCGTTAGCTTGCGGAGCAGGCAGCAACTAGGAAGCGAAAGTGTATAGCTAGTTGCCATTAACGGCAAGAAGTCGGATCCATTCATAGTAGTGAGGAAGCAGACGAACAATCATGGTCAGTGTTTAACGCATTACCCTTGATTGCTTGTTTCAGGCGTTCTACCACCTGAACAAACAAGCGGCGAAGGGCGTGGACGAACAGGACTGGCATAGCTACGCCGAAGGGCTAGCTCAGCATTTGCCACGTCTGCATCAGCAAGTGCAATCGGGGCGCTATCGAGCATAGGCGATCAAACGCGTGTGGATTCCCAAAGCGGACGGCTCACCGCGACCGATTGGCATTACCAGTATCGAAGACAAAATTGTGCAGCAGGCGGTGGTCTGGGTGCTCGAAGCCATTTATGAGCAAGACTTTCTTGGCTTTAGTTATGGTTTTCGCCCAAATCGCAGTCAGCACCAAGCGCTCGATGCGGTATACATGGCCATTGTGTGAAAAAGGTGGGGTGGATCATTGATGCCGACCTCAAAGCCTTTTTCGATACGCTCAACCATGACTGGATGACGAGGTTCTTGGAGCATCGTATTGCAGATCGGCGTGTTTTACGGTTAATCAAAGGATGGTTAACCGCGAAAGTACAGGATGGTAAACAGAGCCAAAAGAGCAGCCTTGGCACACCGCAAGGCGGTGTCATTTCGCCTTTGCTTGCCAATATCTATCTGCACTATGTGCTGGATTTATGGGTACAGCAATGGCGTAAACGGCGCAGCTGTGGTGACGTGTACATAGTGCGCTATGCCGATGATTTTATCATTGGCTGCCAATATCGCGATGATGCAGAAGGGCTGTTGCATGCAATTAAGCAACGCTTTGCCAAATTTGCGCTGAGTCTCAACGAGCAGAAAACCAAGCTGATAGAGTTTGGTCGCTTTGCCCGTCAAAACCGCGCGCAACGCGGCCAAAGCAAGCCTGATACCTTTGACTTCTTAGGGTTTACCCACGTGTGTGGCGAAGCACTATCAAGTGGCAAGTTCATGCTCAAACGGTACACCATTAAGAAGAAAGCGCGGGCTTTTCTTGCGCGGGTAAAACTCTTTATCCGCAATGGCATTTGCTACTCACCCTATGCGGTGGGGAATAAGCTAAAGCAAATCCTAACGGGGTACTTTAACTACTTTGCCATACCGGGAAATCAAGCGCGTATCGGCATGATACGCACCGAGGTTTGCAAATATTGGCTGAGAACCCTCAGAAGGCGGAGCCAAAAAGGACGAACGTTCAGTTGGCGCCGACTCAAAGGATTAGTGATGCTATTTATCCCGCATACTCGAGTGAGGCACCCGTACCCGAACCAACGGTTAGTAGTTAAATAATGCAGTCACCTTAGACTCAATGTAGGAGCCGTATGCGTTAGTAGCGCACGTACGGATCTGTGCCGGAGGCCTGATCTTTAGGAGTTATCTCTTTAGATCAGGGCTTTACGGCGACCCTCTTTTTGCGCTAACTCACATCCTGAGCCATAGTTTAAAAACCACTTATGGAGCAGGATGTGGCCATGACTTTACCTCGCGGGCAGTTGATCTGCCCTGAATCAACGCCTTACTATCATGTCACCAGTCGCTGTGTGCGCCGTGCTTTTTTATGCGGCATCGATCACTACACCCAGCAGAGTTACGGACATCGCAAGCCGTGGGTGTTGGATAAACTAAAGCAACTGGCGGACATTCTCACCATCGATGTCTGCGCTTACGCCATTATGAGCAATCATTACCATTTGATATTGCACATTAATTTGTCTGAAAACCGCAATCTATCTGATAGTGAAGTTGCAGCGCGTTGGCAGCAGCTGTTTGCCATGCCCATGCTGGTAGATGATTGGTTAATGGGAAAAGAGCAAACAGGTGCAGAGCAAGCGGTAGTGGCTGAATTAATTGCTGAATGGCGCAGTCGCCTTAAAAACATGCGCTGTTTAAATGAAGACATTGCGCGCAAGGCCAATCAAGAAGACCGCTGCAAAGGGCATTTTTGGGAGGGGCGCTTTAAAAGCCAAGCCTTACTGGATGAAAAGGCCCTGCTTACCTGCATGACTTACGTTGATTTAAACCCCATCCGCGCCGATATGTGCCGAGCAAGAATTTACCTCGATTTATGAGCGTATTCAGCAATTTAAAGCGAAGCAGAATGACCAGATTGTGAAATCCGAGCTGTTACCCTTTGAGCGCCAATTCGATACTCGCCAACCTCATAAGATCCCGTTTTATTTTGAAGAATACCTGCAACTGGTTGATTGGACGGGGCGTGCTATTCGAGACGATAAGCGCGGCTATATTCCCGCCGATGAACCCAAGTTATTACAAGAGCTGGGTATTGAACAAGATAGCTGGTTGCAACTGGTCAGTCACTTTAGCCGAAGTTTTGGCTGCGCCGCAGGCAGTTGGGAGCATCTGACTGCCCACAGTAGAAAGGCTGGCCACTGCTGGACGCGAGGACAAACGGCATGTAATCGACTGAGTGGGTTGGGATAATATTTTCCGCAGCACAAACTAACTGCGTAACTTGCTTAACAGGCAGGATTGCTCACCCCTAAAAATCACACATCCAGTCAGAACTACGGATTTCTAATAACATTGTAGCCAAACCTTCCATCCATTAATGAATCAGCAGCGAATCCTTACAGCAGATCTAGCCTTTTTCGCTGGCTTTTTGCGCCATCAAATAGCTTGATTATTTAGATGGCTGTCCGATATTTTCTTTGATGGTATTAAGAGGAATTTCGTCACTGTGTCACTATTTCTTTAGATAGCCACGTAGATTTAGCCTAAGTTTCAATCTTTATTGTCACATTTGGCCTCTGGTAGCCACAATAGAAACGAGCTTCGGAAGTAGAAAAGTTTCAAACTTTAATGTCATTTAACAATCATGGGCATTTACCAATTTTTCAGAATATCTATATGTAAAAGCATATCAATATATACATTTTGATGTGCAATAATGAATCATATTTGTGTTCTTTAAAGTAGTTTGATATAGTTTTATGTATATTTTTTCTTCCTTGATGCATTAAGGTGTATCGAAATGAGCTATGTAACAGAGCAGATAATAGAAAGCCTTCGAGAAGCTCGGATACAAAAGGGGCTTAGCCAGAGAGAGTTGAGTGCAATTTCGGGTGTCCCGCAAAGCCATATATCGAAAATTGAATCTGGTAATGTTGATTTAAGAGTGTCGAGTTTGATCACTCTTTCTCGTGTACTCGACCTAGAGCTATTTGTCGCCCCTAAAAAATATGTGCCGGCTATCAAGTCGATTATCCGCAGCAGCCAAGGCATTAATGATGACGGTGAGCAAATGTCGCCTGCATACAAGATAGAGGAAGATGACGATGACTAATCATGTTTCTACGCTTAATGTTTTACTCTATGGTGAGGCTATTGCAACAATCACCAATGTAGGCAACGACAGAACGCTTTTTGCCTTTATGGATTCGTACATAAATGACGAGTATCGGCCCGTGTTAGGGCTTGGCTTTAAAGATGCATTAGGGGGCTTACTAACTAACTTCAAGCCTACTCAAACTAAATTAACCCCATTTTTCTCCAATCTTCTGCCAGAAGAAACCATGCGCAATTACTTGGCAGAGCGTGCCGGTGTTAACCCTGCGCGGGAGTTTTTTCTATTGTGGGTGCTGGGACAGGATTTGGCAGGGGCGATCACGGTTGAACCTGCTGATGGTGAATCGTTTCCACCTAATGCACATAAAAGCACTGAAGATGAATCGAAAATTGAAGCCCCTATGCGCTTTTCATTGGCGGGAGTGCAGTTGAAGTTTTCTGCGGTGCAACAGGCTAACGGCGGTTTGACCATCCCCGCGACGGGTCAAGGTGGCTCTTGGATTGTGAAGTTGCCATCGTTTCGATTTGAAGCTGTGCCAGAAAATGAATATTCGATGATGCAATTGGCTCGAATGTTGGGGATGGATGTGCCAGAGGTGCAACTACTTTCCATCGATGAGATAGCGAATATCCCAGAAGGGATTGGCAAATTTGGTGGCAGTGCGTTTGCTATCAAGCGCTTTGATCGAGCTTATGGTCAAGCAATACACATAGAAGATTTTGCCCAAGTGTTTGGCGTGTACCCTCAAGACAAATACAACAAAGCCAGTATGCGCAATATTGCTCAGGTTATCGGCATCGAAGGGCAAAAAGAGGATATAGCAGAGTTTACTCGTCGATTGGTGTTCAATACCCTCATAGGCAATGCTGATATGCACTTGAAGAATTGGTCTGTCATTTACAAAGACAAGCGCACAGCATCGATTGCGCCTGCTTATGATTTTGTCTCGACCATTCCTTATATCCCCGATGATAGTGCGTCATTAAAGGTGAGTCGTAGCAAAAAATTCGGCGACTTCACCCTAGATGAATTATCACACTTAGCCGCTAAAGCCATGCTGCCGGAAAAGCTGGTGTTAGATACTGCAAAGCAAACAGTAGCAGGTTTTCATGAAGTGTGGGCGAAGGAAAAAGCGCACCTACCGTTAACCAAGTCGATGATTGAAGCTATCGAGAGACACTTACGAAATATACCGCTGCGATGATCGGGCGAGGGTTTACGGCGAAAATGTTAATCGTAAGCCACCTGACCGTTTTGCTCTAACCAGAATAACCGTAATCTTGGGTTGTTTTTGGGGTATATGTAACCAGACAAATTGTTGTCAAAGCCCCACTTGCAATAACTCGTATTGAAGTCATTGGTATCGATGCCGCTAATCCTCTGATGTAGTAGCTTAAATTCATTACCTAGACGACATTTCCCCTTCATTAATGCCGTTGAGTAGGTGCCATCGTAATTGTTAAAATCAATACGCTTGTAAACAGCACCTTTGTCACCGATGTAATAGGCTGCAATGCCGACAAAAATAGTCATAATCAGCAACACCAAAGAAACCAAACCAAAAACTTTTAGAATAATTTTCAACGAGTAACCTGAACCCTGTTAATGTCATTGGTAGACATTACTGTTAATGAAGATGAGTGACCACATATGAAACACTAAAGCCCAAGCTATTTCGGTTTTTATCCCATGATTGAGACAGAAGCTAGGCTTAGCCGGGTAAATTTAACGAACAATAAATGTACGCTCTACCCTTTTAAGTTTACAGAGATTGCTTGAGAGTCCAAATTCAACTAAGTCGATTTCAGATAAGAAACGTCCACGCATCCTTTCATGGCGTGCTGCGGCTATATAACGCCCAAATCCAGAGGTCGTACAGATAGCGATTTGCTCATCCGTTGAGAATCCAGTGAAGAGAGTTTCAAGGTCCATTAAGCCAAGTTTGTGCAACTCCAATAATTCATCCGTTATTGGGGGTGGCGGAGATGGAATAATGCGCTGTTTCAACAATTCACTATCCACACTGACACTGCCAAGCAATGCGACTGCAGTAGCCCGTTTCACTTGTTGCTCGGTATAACCTGGTAACTGCTTTTGAAGTTTATCTGTAAACAGCTCGAAGTTATGGGCATTAACAATTGCACAGTCGAGCTTACTTTCAGCGCGCCCTTTGATCTGACGGATAAAGTGTTGCCAGTGGTCAAAATCAAACTTTGCCCCCCATAGGTCAAGCACTTCACTCGACTTTGGTAGAGCATGTTCAGAATACTCTTTGAGGCTAAAACGAAAAGCTTGAGCTTGTTTCTTGACTACGGTGACATTGGGGTGATTAAGGTTAGGTATAATAATTTTCCTTTTAACGGCATCGGCTTGCCACTAAACCTTTCAGCCAAAAGAAAAAGTTAACAATCTTGAGAGTTTGTTTTACCGAGTGTGGCAGGTCGGGTGTTCACTCACCGCAAAACAAATTCTATATAAATAACAAAGTCAACAAGTTAGAAATGGATATAGAAAGACGATCATTATGCCATCATGCAAAACATACCGAACTCCTACCAACACGCCACACACCCACAAAAAACAAACCCAAAGCGATCGCGTTACCCATGCAAAACCGCTCTTTCACCCTCACTTCCCGTTTCATTTTTCGCGTAAGGCCATGGTCACACCGGGACAATAGCAATCCCTCATGGGGTTTATTCTGGCTCTTTTGGGATTTATTTTGTTTTGGGTTGGGGCAAGGCGTTCAAACGCTGAGCTTGAGATTGAGAAGGGAAAAAAGGGGGAAAAGCTTGTTTAGTAGGGTGGTGCGTTGGGTAGGTAATGTGCTTTAGTGGGATGACGGCATAAATTCTAGAGTGTCACTTAATTGTAAACATATGATGAAGTAATTATAATGACAGCTTCACCCATCAAAAATATTAAAACGAGTTCAGGAACTGTAATGAAAAAGACCATTATAAATGCTGCTGTGTTCACTTCTGTATTCATGGCAGCAACAGCCCCTGTTATGGCGGAAAATGTCAAAATATCTCTAAACGATCTATTCGCAAATGTGTTGACAACCGACGAGGATAAAGCGCAGTCAACACAACCTGACATTTCAAAAAAAGTGTCACCTATTAATTCTATTGAAACAGTGAATAATCTTGCTGCTTGGCAAGAAGGTAATGCTACCGATCCCAATAAAATTCTTTACGTCACCATCGATCCCCGTTGTCCATATTGTAAATTAGCTTACGAAAACCTACGCCCTTATATCAAAAAGGGTATGACAGTCCGTTGGATTTCCACGCAAGCACTCGGCAGATCACCAAAAGCGGCTAAACTATCCGCAGCTGTATTAAGAGGAGGTCCAGATGCTCACAGCATCATGACTCATACTCTTAGCCATTTGACGAATAATGCCCCAGTGACACAAAAAGAGCAGGAACAAATGAAGCAAAGTCTTGATTATTTGTTTGCCAGCTTCAAAGAGAATCCAAGTGTTGGTTCACCAGGCGTACCTGTTGCATATTATGTGAATAAAACTGGTGACTTTAAAATGCTGAAAGATCTATCTGAGGTTAGCGTGGTAAAGCAAGTAGTCGCTGACGGAAATTTCTAAGAGCTAATTGGGACTAAATGTAACAAAAACCCCTATATATGAGGGGCTTTCGCCGAGTTAAAACTATTTTCAATAACTCGGTATTCAGAACGTCCTTACCGCACATTGGCTTGACCGAGTGAAACTAGGTGACGAAGTGTCATGCTAACGCATGTCTGCTGCACTCTTTAATTACCGTCATTCTACTCATTTTGAGTCGGATTTCGACTATTTTTCGCGTCGCTACGTGCATGGAAATGAATTTTATAGGCTTCTGGTCGCTGGATTTTACCTCGTTGGCCTGAGGCGTATCAAGTTAAGCAATATAGCTGAGTTAAACATATGTCTTGTAGATAATTAGCTAGATTACGAGGGAAAAAGGCAGGGCACGATCGCGAACGTTTTTTTAAGCAATCACTCGGTTTTATTTGACGCCTAAGAACGATCGTGATCTTACGTGAGTATGAGATGTATCTTGAAGCTTTCACTTTAGCTCCATCGCTGACCAACGTCAATCTGCTAAAGTAACTTATCCTCTTTATGATGTTCTGTTTGTGACCTTAGCTTATATGGAGTTATTGCTGGTGCTGAAGGTGGTCAGAAATTCACAACTATGCTGAAGTGGTTTAAAGGGCATGGCTTTCTCGTTGATTGCGTACCGGTTGACGACACGATAGCACGTATTGCTTCGAGGATTGACCCCGAACAGTTTCGACTATGTTTTATCAACTGGATGGTCTTGTAATTGAAGCTAATAAAGGCAGAGTGAAAGGACGTTTCTACCATGTTAAAGAAGCTGGCACTATCGCTGATGATTTCCTGACTAACCACAGCTGAAAAAATTAGGGCTAAGCATGAACTTCAGGCAGATAAAAGGGAAAGAAATTGAGCTTACATTCCGCTATTACATCAGTTCAGCCTCGCTAGCTCATTTGGGCATAGAAATAGTCTACATTGGGTATTGGATGTCATCATGAACGAAGATAAGTGCCAAATTTACCAAAACCACGCCGCTGAGAACTTGGTCATGTTGCGCCAACTATCATTGATATATGCTATGGGCTGAGTCTTTCAAGGGCAGTATCCCAGCAAAACAAAAGCGAGCATGGATGAAACAAGCGTCTTAAAGGCTGTGTTAAGTGCGGGATAAAGTCAGCAGTTCAAAATATATGCATTCATGCGGTTGCTCCGGTTTTCAATACAGTTCATCTGCTCTAACAGCTTAGGCTCGTAAGCGACAGAGTTTCTTGGATGCTTTGCCCGAACAACAAACCTTTCACTATGTTTTATCAGCCCATTGGATGACTCTAACTTTGATATTTTATAAGTTTTATTTGATTAATCGCTATTAACGTTTTTCTTTACCCTTTCTCCATAGTATATTAGCGGGAAAAATCAAGGGCACTTTTGAAGGACTTATGTTAATGAAATTAGAACTGTTTGAAGCAGATGAATTGATCGCATTGGCCGCCATCAATTTAGAGAAGGAAGAGCTTGGCCCTGCACTTGAAATATTAAACTACTTGAAACAGCAGAAATTGGAATCTGATGAGCTTGACAGCATGCTTGGCAGTATTTACGCCAAGCTACAGTTGTTTGATAAGGCCGCTCGGCACTATCGGGCATTACTTGATCGTTCTCCAGATCGCCTCCATGAGAAGTTTCAGCTAGGAATGGTTTATCGTGAAATGAATGATACCGTTTCGGCATTATCATACTGGGAGCAAGTGCTCGAGTTATCGCCTGATTACCCCCCTGTCTTATTCCACAAAGGGACTTTATTACTGATAAATAATGATGTTGAGTCTGCTAAACAATTATTAATTCATTTGATAGATGTAGCTGATAAAGATAATTATTATGTTGAGCGTGCCCTAGAAGTTCTAGATGAAATAGCTAATACTGCTGAACTTGTGCCTGAGATAGACTCTGTTCATTAACAAAAGTTACATCATAAAAAATACATGAGTTGTTTATGGTTGAAAAAATAGAAAAATATAAATCTTATTTGTCTTCTGACCCTGGAAATCTAATCCTAGCTCTGCAGTTGGTTAAGTTGATTTCTGAAGAAGGAACCATAGATGATGCTCTAAGTGTACTAGCTCCATTTAAAAGTGAAGTCAATGATGACGCTGACGACTCTATTGTTAGAGAACTTACAAGTTGGTTTGCTTGCTTATACTTAGCAAAGAGAGACTATCAATCCGCTATCAAATATTATGACATATTAACGAAATCGAAATCTTGTGAAATCAGTTTCTTGGTCAATGGAGCATTGGCTCATTACCAGTTAAATGATTTTAAAAATGCGCTAAGTCTACTTGAACGGGCAAATAGTGATGCTCCTGAACATCATATATTAAAATCTCGTTGCTTGTACAACGAGGGTGATATAGCCGCTGCAACTATGGTTATTGAATCCTTATTACTTCATTGTGAACCACAATGCGTAGCTGAGGCGGAAGGACTGTTTTCTATGTTGTTAATGGATGCGGGCGAATACGAACGCGCAAATGAACTTGTCATAGCCGCACTTGCAAAAGATAAATATCAAACAGATGCATTGATCTCTCAAGCAACTTTAGCGCTATACGAACTTGATATTGTCAAGGCTGATGCTGGTTTTACTGCACTACTTCAATCTCATCCTAACAATGGCCGGATTTTAGCGATGTTTGCCTTATCTTTGCTATATCAAAAGCAATATGCTCGAGCTGAACAAGCCTTTTTAAAAGCTGTTCAATTGATGCCTAATCACGTCGGCACATGGGTAAACTTAGGTTGGTGCCAGTTTGCTCTAGAGAAGTTTGACCACGCTGAAAATAGTTTCTACAAAGCCGTGGAGATTGATAGGAGTTTTGCCGAAGGGCATGGTGGGCTTGCCGTTGTAGACTCTCACTTTGAAAGATGGTCACAAGCCACCAAAAAAGCAAAAAGGGCAATTAGACTGGACCCTCAGTCTCCCTCAGGATGGTATGCCCAAAGTTTGATCTTGGCTAATGAAGGCGAACAAGCCAAGGCTCAAGCCATAATAGATAAACTTCTAACATACCAGTCTCAGGTTAGCCAATTGTCAATAGCTGGAATTTTGTTGAATAAAGCTGCACCAGGTGCCTTGGATGGATAAAGATGCTGCAGGCTTCTTACTTTCGTCGATGTTGGAAACTGCCTTTACTGTATGCGGTCCGGTTTTGGCTGTTGCGTTAATAGTTGGAGTATTAATTAGTATTTTCCAAGTCGTGACACAAATACAAGAAATGACGTTAACATTCGTCCCTAAGATGATTGCTGTTGCGTTGGTAATTATGTTGCTATCTAACTTTATGCTGTCAGAATTAAATAGATTTACCATAAGCATGTTTGAATATGCAGCGAGTTTATAATTCATTATGAGAATGCTTACTGCATATACTATTTTGGGGCTCTGTGGAACTTATAAGCAACTTTCCTGATCTTGATAAATATGTCGTCGCTTTTTTTTTGATTATGTGCCGTCTAACACCTGTATTAGTATTTAAAAGTATTAATCCTATTTCAATGTTGCCAGCGCAAATTAAATTATATCTAACGCTTATTTTTTCGTTTGTTATACTGGTTGCGACTAAGAATGATATTGAAATTAGAAACTTTTCCTTTAATACGTATGAAGAGTTTTTTTTTAGTCTAAGTGTTGAGTTTCTTATAGGGCTTACTTTTTGGTTTGCACTACTTACTGTATACGCGGCTGTTTATACAATGCTAAAAGCTCTAGATATGCAAGTGGGTTTTAATCCTATGGGGATTTTTAATCCTTCGATGAATGATAGTGACCCAATCCTAACTAGAGTGATTATAATTTTGTTATCACTACTATTTTTCATTCTAGATGGGCACTACAAAATTTTGACCTTGGTAACGGAAACGGTTAGGTTAATACCACTTAATTCTGGCTATGGAGAAATTAAACTTTCAACGTTAAGCCAGTTATTAAGTTCCCAATATATATTAGCAGTCGTGCTTGTATTGCCTATTATTATTGCAATATTTTGGATTGATTTAATCTTGGGCCTATGTAACAAGATGATGCCTCAAATTAATATTTATTTTGTAGGTCTGCCTCTTAAAATTGCAATCGCTATGATAGCGTTAAGCTTTTCTGCTGGACATATCATAAGTATTGGTGAATCAATGTTGTTAAAAGTAGAACACTTTTGGAATTCACTTTATTAGAGCGATTCATAGGTTTTATATAATGTTCGTATTTTTTGTAAATTTGTAGCTGATAAAGGATTAATATGGCTGACTCAGGGCAGAGTAAAACAGAAAATGCGACACCTCATAAGCTTAAAAAAGCAAAAGAAAAAGGTCAAATTTCACGGAGTATGGATTTTAGTGCTTTAGCCGGACTAGGCATTATTCTGCTTGCTGTAGTTTTTGTTATCCCTGGGATTTTATTACACCTATCTGTTGCGTTAGTTGAGACTTTCAAAGCCGCTCCCTATGCTAAAATTGAAGATTTAGGCTTGATTGTATATTCGTTATCTGAAGTTTTTATTATTGCGATCGCCCCAATTTTTTTACTTGCATTAGTCGTAGGTATTAGTGTTAATTTTTCACAAACAAAAGGAGTTTTTAGTTTTTTCCCACTAACCCCAGATATTAAAAAATTGAACCCTATCAGTGGTTTTAAAAAATTATTCTCAGTTAAGTCTCTTGTTGAACTAATAAAAAATGTCCTAAGGCTAAGTGCTGTCGCCCTACTGATCTATTACATGTTTAACCAAGAAATTTCAATATTAGCACTAAATTTTAATCTAAACCCTATGGATGGGTTAGCTAAGATGTATGACCTAATGGTCAAAACAATTATTCTATATATATTAATTATGTTGCCATTTGTATTGTCCGATGTGATATTTCAGAAGTGGTTTTTTTTGAAAGAAATGCGTATGTCGAAGCAAGAAGTACAAGACGAGTACAAGAATCAGGATGGTGATCCTGCTGTAAAATCAAAACGCAGAAAATTACAAAACGAGTTGAGAGAGAAAGCAAATTCTTTAGCGGTTGTGCCACAATCCGATGTTGTTGTTACAAACCCGACATTTTTAGCTGTTGCTCTTAGATTCGATAGAGAGTCTATGGTGGCCCCAAAAGTAATATCAAAAGGGAAAGGGGGCTTTGCTCACTCCATTCGAAGTATTGCTAAAGATAACAAAATATTAATGAAACAAGATGTGAAACTAGCTAGGGCAATTTATAAAACCACAAATATTAACTCAGAAATACCACCTGAATTGTATGATGACGTAGCTAAACTTTATCGTTGGGTTTATAGCCATTAGCTACATCGATACTAATCGATTCTATTAATGACACAAATTTTAGGAATATAGATGTTTAAGCAGGAAATGCTGAAAAATTGGCACAGTAACTTATTTATCTTAGGGGTTGTTTTGATCCTTATGGTTATTTTTTTACCGATTCCGCCAGCATTGTTAGATGTATTACAAATTCTTAATTTTAGCATCGCTCTGCTTATTTTATTACTGACATTCTGTATTGATAAACCTCTTAGTTTTTCTACATTTCCGTCGATTATCTTGATTGCTACATTATTTCGGCTGGCTCTAAATATATCCGCTACTAGATTGATTCTTGGCGAAGGCGATGCAGGAGAGGTTATTGGCGCGATTGGTTCATTTGTTGTGGCTGGAAACTATGTCATTGGTTTTATTGTATTTATTATACTTATCGTTGTTCAGTGGGTTGTAGTTACTAATGGCGCTCAAAGGGTAGCTGAAGTTGCGGCTCGATTTACTTTAGACAGTATGCCAGGCAAACAAATGGCCATTGATGCGGACCTAAACATGGGCTTGATTGATGCAGAGGAAGCGAAGGAACGACGCTCCAATATAGAACGAGAAGCTAACTTTTATGGTTCAATGGATGGTGCAACTAAGTTTGTTAAAGGTGATGCTATTGCCGGCATCATTATTATTTTAATTGATATAGTCGGTGGTCTTGCCATTGGTGTTATGCAAAATGGTATGGAATGGGGAGATGCACTTGCCAAGTATTCGTTATTGACTATAGGCGATGGTATTGTGACACAAATACCGTCGCTGATTATAGCTGTCGCAACGGGTATTATTATTACTAGAGCTGCAACTGATTCTGAGCTTAGTAGGGAAATAGGTAAACAAATTGCCGCTCATCCACGTACTCTATTGATGGTCACGTTTGCATTATTTGTAGCTCTTTTTCTTGATGGCTTTCCTGTGTTTCCTATCATTCTTATTGGCTCTCTTTTTGCCTTAACATCCTGGTGGGCAATAAGAGCACAGAAAGATACACAGCCTACAGAAACAAAAGAATCTCTGAGTGAAAGAGAGGATCTTGGCGATTTGATAAAGGTTTTTCCAATTGAAGTTCGTGCCGGGTTGCAATTAAAAACCAAAATAGACTCTGATGAATGGACTATTAACTTACGACTAGAAGCGCTTAAAAAGCAAGTCGCATTGGAATATGGCTTAATTTTACCCTCAATTATATTCAAGGCTGATAAACAATTAAGCGTTGATGCTTACGAGATTCACTTACAAGGGACAAAATACGGCAAAGGTGTCATAAAACTTGACAAGATAATGGCAATTACCACGCAAAAGTTGGATGGAACCCTCATAGGTGAAGAAACTAAAGAGCCTGCGTATGGGTTGCCTGCAGTGTGGGTTGATAATGAGAACAAAGAGTTAGCATTACAAAAAATGTTTACATTAGTTGAGCCTGAAATGGTCTTATTTACTCATTTGTCTGAATTAATAAAGAATAATCTGTATGAACTTGTAACTAGAAAAGAGGTTGAATCGATTCTGGCTCGGGCTAAAAAGGATAATGCATCCTTAGTTGAAGAACTTGTTCCAAATACGTTAACTCCCGGAGATATTCAGCGAGTACTTCGATTATTATTGAAGGAAAAGGTCAGTATTAGGTATGTAGAGCTGATCTTAGAAGCTTTAGCTGAAAGTTCTACGGAAGGTAAAGATGCAGAAAAGTTAACTGAACGGGTAAGAGAACGCCTAGCTTCTAGGTTGTGTGATAGATATTTAGATGAAGATGATTACTTAAATGTTATTACTATTACTCCACAACTTGAGGGGAGACTAAAGCAGCTACTAGTGTCAGGTGGAGAAAGTGGAGTTGACCCGAGGGTTGTGGACTCAACAATAAAGCAACTAATGAAATTTACTGAAGCAATGATAACAGAGGGAAAAGAACCTGTGTTGTTATGTACTAGCTCTTTACGCGCGCCATTACGAAAAGTCATTGAGCGTGTTATCCCTAAACTTGCAGTTATTTCTGCACAAGAAATAAACGGCGTAAAAAATGTTAGAACTGCTGGAAAAGTTACTGATATAGCTACGAGTCTCCCGGGGGCATAATGGATGCGATTGAAACGATCTCAGCTTCAATAACTCGAGATCTCAATAAGATTAATACTGTGAGTCAAAATACTTCTAATGTAAGTAGCAATGGTTTTAAATCGCTACTAGTAAACAATGAGTTGAATAATCATCTTCAACCTCTTGCTAAGGTGCTGAATTTAACACAAGGAGCTCTTAAGCAAACGGGTAGAAGCCTCGACCTTGCATTACAGGGAAATGGTTTTTTCGCCGTGAAACAAGGTGGAGAAATTTACTTAACTCGTAATGGGAGTTTCCGTGTTGGTGCAGATGGTTATTTGTTAACTCAAGCTGGGGAGCGCGTTCAAGGAAGAAATGGTGATATTGATATCTCGGGTGGGAGAATAGAAGTCATGGCAAATGGGATTATTACGGTTGAAGGTCAAGAGAGGAATTCCTTTTTAATGATAAATCCGCCAGCTAAGATCCGTCCTTCAGATGTCCGAGGAGATAAGATCTATCTTAATGAAGCAAAAGGGTTATCGATTGATGAAAAAACTCAAATTAAACAGGGTTTTTTGGAGTCATCTAATGTCGATTCCGCAAGAGAAATGCTCTTGTTGATGGAAACAAGTCGACATGTTCAAACAATGCAAAAGTCACTGCAAGCATATGAACAAATAATGAATAAAACTGTTACAGAATTAGGTAAAAAATAATGATTGAAGCTTTAGCAAATGCCGAGTTGGCTTTACGCGCTCACCAAAAGCATATTGATATGATTTCTCATAATATTGCAAATGTGAATACTCCTGGGTTTAAGACTAACAAGCCTGTCTTTAATGCTATGATCGGGAGTGTTACAACTGATAATACTGCAAACCCTGCAGGGGCGGGAGTAGAGTTAAGTAATGCAATGTATCGGTTTACTGATGGTGAATATAAATTAACTGCCAATCCACTTGACATCGCTATTAAAGGGGCCGGGTTAGTTGAAGTTGAGTTAGCTGGAGGTGAAGTGGCGTATACCCGCTCAGGTTCACTAATTAAGTCTCAAGATGGTTCCCTCGCTACAAGCTCTGGGCATCGTTTATCTGCAAATATTATTATTCCATCAGATGTCACAGAGTTTGAAATTACATCAGATGGCTTAGTTCTTGGTCGTTTCTCTGGCGAGGCTGAGCTAGTGGAACTCGGACAGATTGAACTCGCTATGTTTGACTCATATGAATCTTTGAAGCCACTTGAAGGTGGCCTGTGGGAACGTACAGACGACGCAGGCCAGTTGAATTTTGCACGGCCTGGTGAAGATGGTTCGGGGTATGTTTTACAAGGATATACGGAACTTTCAAATGTGAATATGATTGAAGAAATGGTATCTCTTATGTCGGCCCAACGAGCATACCAATTGAACTCAAGAGTCGTTCAGATTAGCGATCAACTTCTAGAAACAATCAATAATTTAAGACGATAACTATTAGTTGTGGCAAAAATTATATTAATTTTTATCATTTTTTTTCTTTTCCCAAGAACTCAACTAGCCTGGGCTGAAGGTGATAATATTGTTGAACTATTTTTACTTGGTGAATTAAAAGATCAAGGTTTCTCATCTGTTGTACTTTCAGCAATTTCAAAACCTAAATTACAGCATTCTCCGAAAGGGCGCATGAGATCTAACTGTCACCGAACAATAAGTCGGTGTCTGGTTGAAGTTATTCAAGAGGAAAGTATTATTTACTATTGGTTTTCGGTGAGCGCGAAAGCCCGAGCATTCGTCCCTAAATACACTTTAAATGGGGGAGCTAGAGTTGAGCCAAAAATGTTTGAGTCAAAACTTGTTAATATATTTGTGTGTGATTCAGTGGCATCTTTAGAACAAATCGCAAATCAGAGACTAGTTCGAAAAGTTTCTAAGAATAAGGCATTATGCCTTGAAGATTTAGAGCCAGCACCAGTATTTGTGAAAGGCGAAGAAGCCGTACTTATATACAACAACGGTGGTTTTGATATTTTTGTTAGTGTTATTGTGATGGACGATGTTTTTATAGGAAATTATGCTCATGTAAGGATTCCTGGAAGTGGAAAAAGTTTACGAGCACGACTGGAAAAGGACAAGCAGTTCTATATGGGAAATTATAAATGAAAACTGATTGGATATTAGCCATTTTTTTATGGTGTTTAAGCCTACCTATATATGCTGAAATTAACTTTGATATTGACAATTATCAAGCTCAATGGGCAGACCAAAGAGGTGTTGAAATAGGCGATATTGTGACAATTCTGATTAAAGAAAAAGCCCGAGCCTCATCTTCTGCAGGTTTAGACGCAGATAATAGCAGTAGCGTTGGTATTTCTGGCCAATGGCAGAAAAATGAATATGGTGGAAAAGGTAAGATTAGTAGTGAACTTAATGGTGATGCGAGTACGGTTCGAGATGGTAGCATTAGTGCTACTATTACTGCTCGAATTACGGAAATGGATAGTTTTGGACTACTAAAGATTGAAGGATCTCAGTTCGTAGTCGTAAATGGAGAAGAACAAAAAATATTGATTACTGGGTTCATTAGAGAGGAGGATTTAACTTCCGAAAATGCTATTTTATCCTCCCGAATAGATAGCGCCCGGATTGAAATGAGTGGTGTAGGTGAAGTCGATGCTAATAGGAATCCAAATATCTTCCAATCAATGTTTAGGTGGCTCGGATTTTAACTATGAAGTATTTTTTTGTTTTATTTATTTTATTATTTTCATTGCCATCGATTGCAGGAACTACATCTGCTCGCCTCAAAGATATAGCTAGGGTTGATGGAGTTCGCGAAAACTCCATGATGGGCTATGGGCTAGTTGTTGGCTTGGCTGGTAGTGGTGACTCGCGAAGAAGTAAATCGACTATCAAGTCGATTGCAAATACACTAAGCCGGTTTGGCCTTATTGTTGACAATGATGAAATTAGTAGCCGAAACGTAGCTGCTGTAATGGTTACAGGAACTTTACATTCTTTCGCAGAAAAAGGAGATCGTATTGATATTACTGTATCGGCAATGGGGGACGCACGAAGTCTTGTTGGTGGTACATTAGTCATGACTCCGTTACAAGGATTAGATGGAAAAATGTATGCCATTGCGCAAGGACAAATATCGGTCGGAGGTTATAAATTTGAACTCTTTGGCAATACTGAGCAAAAAAACCACCCCACTGTGGGGGTTGTTCCAAAAGGCGGGCTCGTAGAGAGAGGACTAACTGGTTCATTAACTGACAATGAGGGTAAGCTAAATATAGTGCTGGAAACTCCTGATTTCAGTACTGCAGTTAAAGTAGCTGATGTTATCTCAGCTTCGGGTTACAAAGCGGAAGCTGTTCATTCGAGCAAGGTCCAAGTAAATGTCCCACACAGCAGAGCTAGCTTGGTTAGGGCCATCGCAAAAATCGAATCTCTGAGTGTCGTGACCGATAGTAAGTCTCTTATTGTTGTCAATGAGCGTACAGGAACCATCGTTGCTGGCGGGAATGTTCGAGTTAAGTCTATTTCGGTTGCGCACGGAAATTTACAGCTTAGTATGAAAACCAAGTATGAAGTAAGTCAGCCAGACCAAGTTAACATTGGGTTTGGAGACCAAAATAGTCGTGGTCGTACCGCTATTGTACCTAATACAGATATAAAAGCTTCAGAGTCAAGAAACTCGGTATCTGAGTTTGAAGATGGGACAACTATCTTTGAATTAGTTAGTGCGCTCAGAGATCTTGGGCTTACGACAAGGGATGTAATTATTGTACTTCAAGCGGCAGAAAAAGCTGGCGCAATAAATGGTGAATTAATATTGCAGTAGGGGAAATCATGCAAGTTGATAATGTTATGGACCTAGTGTCCAACTCATTGAGTAGATTAAGTGTAGAGGCTAAAGTGAATGCCTATAATTTACTTGCAATTCAAAATAATAAATCTACGTATTCGGTTAGCTTCAATGAAACATTGCAATCTGCGAGTGATACTGGTTTTCGTAACATCTTAAAGAGTGGCGATGCGGTTTCACTTGTAAAAGAAAAGAAAGAAATAGACGAAATAATTTTGAATGCTTTAGAAATCTCAAGCGAGCATGGACGACTGATTTCGGTGCTTAATTCTAGAATTGCGCTAGAAAAAATGTCTATTAAAGGAAGATAATGTGGAAGGTATAAAGTCTGTTGATTTAATGGTCATGGTACTATCTACAGAGAAAAATAAATTAAACTCTGCGATTGATAACTTATCTCGTGTCAATGAAAGTTTTACTTCAAAGCTTGACGCTAAAGGTAAGGCCGTTGTTGTTAACCAAAACTTTCCAACAATAAATGAAGTTTTATTTGGCGCTCCAGGTGAAATTAATTCTTCAGTTCTCTATAATAAAGCAGCGGTGAAAGAAAGTATTGATATTGTAAATGGTAGCTTGGTTTCTCGGTATCAACCAGATATTGTTATGCATGAAGAAATGTTAGCTCTTAATGATGCTACTCGTGGATATGAAGCTGCGATAAAAATGTTTAACCTTTATAAAGAAATGTCAGGTAAATCTTTGACTATAGGGAAATCATAATGAGTGTAGAATCAATTTTGGCAGTTAATAACCTGAATCTTCTAGATACAGAGGCATCTAGCGGTTCCAAAATATGGGTCGAGAATAATAGTTTTAGTCAAAAGTTGAGTAGTATCGATAGTGATATTTCGGCAATGGCTAGAGGTGATAAAATTGAAGTACACGAATTGATGCTTGATATTGAATCCGCAAAAATGACATTAGAAATGTCAGTAGCAGTTAGAGATAAGCTTATCGAAGCTTACAAAGAAATTAGTAGAATGCAAGTTTAATATGAATATAAATAATAGAAATAAGATTATCTTTGCTGTTGGTTTTTTAATTATTATTACAAGCTCAGTGTTTGTTTATTTTTCCATTGTTAATGTTAAATATATTAAAATCCTTGAAGGGGCTGATAACCAAGTGCTATCAGATGCTGTTCAAGTATTTGAAAATGAATCACTGAAATTTAAGTACCCTGAATTTGGTGGGGGTTTGTTAGTTCGCGATACTCAGAAAACACAAGCTCAGCTACTATTACAACATCAAGGTGTTTTTAATGATGGTACTGTCGGTTTTGAACTGTTTGATGAATCACAACATTCTATGTCTGATTTTTACCAGCAAATTAATTATCAGCGTGCCCTTCAAGGGGAGTTAGAACAAACAATATTAGGGATGGAAAATGTCGAGGGTGTTAGGGTCCATATCGCATTACCTGAAAATAAAGCTTTTTCTCGTCAAGAACAAAAAGCGAAAGCGGTGGTGAATATATCGTATCTTACTGGTAGTAACGTTCCAATTGAACTAATTGTCGCCATTAAGAAGTTGGTTGCTAACTCAGTTAACCAATTAGACGAAGAAAGCGTATCTGTTCTTGATAACAGCGGGAAAGCTTTAGCATCTGGTGGAAATAGCATTAGTGCGAGCGACCTAGTCTCTACTAAAAAACAGCTAGAGACTGAAGTAGAGGAAAAGCTGAAAAAAGTCTTAACTTTCTATTTTGGAAGTGATGAGGTGACAGTATCCGCTTGGGTAGACGTTAACATGGATGATGTTACTGAAACTAAGCAGGGAACTGATGGCACAGAGGACCCGATTGTAACGTCGAAGACTACAGAATTTTCCAAACGGAATAAAAAATCATTAGAAAAAGTAACTAATGAAGACTTTTCATACCCAACTTATCAACGTCAAACTAAATACCAACGAGGTAGGATTGAAAAAATTGCTGTTGCAGTGGTGGTGCCATATGGTTACTCAGAAGTAGAAGATTTCAAGAGAATGTTAAGTGCCGCTGTAGGATTAAATTTTGACAGGGGGGATCAGCTTTCTGTGGTTCAAGCTACAAAAAACGAAGGTGTAAACTTACTACCACCGCAACAGAGCCTAGGTAATAGGGCTGAAATTAGCAATGGAAGTTTAACTTATACTGATAGAGTTGATGTGAGTAAACCTGTTATCGATGATTTGGTGAAAAATGAGGATGTTATAGATGAGACATCTAAGCAGGGAGATGGAGCTATAAACCCGATTTATAGCATCGTTGTTAATAATATTAATGTTATTTCTGTAGCGCTAATCTTTGCCCTTTGCCTTCTTTTTCTTTTGGTTCTTAAAAACAGGAGCAGTCGAACTCATTTACTGAGTAAAAAAGAAGAAGAAATGATTTTATTAGAATTGAAGCAGTGGGCCGTGACTAGTGACAAGTGTTAAAGAAAAAAAATTATTAGCTTTACTCTATCTTAAATCTACTTCATCTAAGCAGAGGGAGAAAATTTTATCAAGCTTAAATGAAAGCGATAGAAAGAATCTTACATCTGAACTTCAAAGCGTCCCTATCATTCCGATAGACATCATCAGGGGGAAAGGAGCTGAATTATTTAAACAATTGAATATATGTGATGTAGCAGAAGATGTAACTTTGGAAGCAGCTAACAATAGACCAAGTTTACTCGAGAAATTTATTTTAGACACAACTCTCTTTTCTATAAAAAATGAATCATCTGCCTCAGTATTTCTAGAGCAGTTAACCCCAACGGCTGTCGCTGTTTTAGAGAGAATGTCAGCAAACGAGGTAGTTGAATAAGGTGAATAGTTTTTTTGAGAAGGGAGCAGCAGCAAAATCATTTATTGAAGAAAACTTTTCTGATGAGCTAAAAAAAGTTTTTGATGAAGTTAGGCATCACGCGTTTGTTGAAGGTATAGCGAAAGCACAAGCTGAGATTGAAGAAGAAAGAATCAAGTCAAAAGAAATCCTTTTAGAAGCAGAGCAACTGAAAATTAGTACCGAAAAAGAGAGTAAAAAAATTAGGGAGCTCTATAAAGAAACCGTTGATCTTGTAAAGCGATTAAAGATTGAAGTTGAAGAAGAGATTTTTTTAGTTGAAACCGAATCTCTGGGCTTTTTCTGCCGCTTGTTTAATGACTTGCTACGGGATGAGTCTTTCATGGTAAATCTCTTACAAGAAATGATTGATAAACAGAAAAAAAAATATGGTAATGCATTTGTAAAACTAGAATTACCTTCTGTATTGAGGAGTTTTTTTTCCTGTGATGACGACGATAGTACGCCTCTTGATATTGTATTTCTTGATTCTATAGATGATTTCACAGCCCGGTTAGTCGGAAATGATTTTTTTATCGAGATATCCCCAGACCGAATGATTAGGGATATCAATACACAATTAAAGAGCTTAGTTAATGAAGTTTGATAGCGTCTTAAAAAGGCTACAACTTCCTATATCTTATAATAGTTCAATTAGGATTGTTGGGTGTGTTACTTCTGTTGCGGGATGCTTTGTTACAGCCTCTGGATGCCAGGCTCGCGTGGGTGATGTAGCTAGGATAATAAGTAATGGTGAAGTCCTAGAGTGTGAAGTTATTGGTGGTGGGAAAGAGTTTATTTTGTTGCCATGTAATGGAATTCTAGGGATAGCTGTTGGCGATGAAGTTGAGTTTATGGGCCATGAGCCTATGTTGAATATTTATGTCGATCCCTATTCAAAAACTTTAGATGGCTTTGGTTTGATTGATAATTTAAGGCCTAGCTCTATCGTAACGGCTACTCATCTTTATCCAAGAAAGGTTCCTGTAAAAGAAAGGGATATAGTATCCGTTAAGTATGAAACCGGATGCCCTATTTTGGATTCTGTTCTACCTATAGGCTCAGGCCAGAAAGTAGGTGTTTTTGCTGGCTCTGGCATAGGTAAAAGTACATTAATCAACATGCTTTATAAAAATATTCGAGTCGATATTAAGATCGTTGTTCTTGTCGGGGAACGGTCTCGAGAGGTGGTTGAATTTGAAAAGAAACATTTGAATAATAATCAATTTGGTGAAACTATTATAATTGCTTCTACATCTGAAGATTCCCCATTTCTGAAAAGACGCAGTGTTTATATCGGTCTCGCTTACGCTAAATATTTTTCCGAAAAGGGAAAAGAGGTTTTACTAGTAATCGATTCTTTAACAAGACTTGCTCATTCTATGAGGGAAATAGGTATTAGTAGGGGAGAAGCTCCTGTAGCTCGTGGGTATCCACCTTCTGTCTTTAGTGAACTATCATTGATTGTTGAACAATGTGGAGCTTTTAACTCCTATGGTAATATAACAGCTGTTATGTCCATACTCGTTGATGGAGATGATAGTAACGAGCCTGTAAGTGATTATTTAAGGGGGATATTGGATGCACACCTTATTCTAGATAGAAATATAGCGAATAGTGGACTATACCCTCCAATCAATATACTAGCAAGCCGTTCAAGGGTCGTTGATTATACCCTGAATGAAAATGAGAGAAGGATAGAAAAGAATATCCGGAAAGTATATTCTGATTATAATAAAGTGCGAGATGTTATTGATTCAGGACTTTACCAAAAAGGAACCAGCGAAAAAATTGATGCTCTAATTAGCATCAAAAAAATTACTGAAGACTCTCTTCATTGTTGGGGAGAGCAGTTTGATGATAATGTACGGGAAGAGATCGACAGGTATGTTGAAAACTTTTAATCTGCTCAGTATTGGTAATATGCTCGATAAAGCTAAGTGTAATAATGAGATAAAAAAACGTAATGAGCATAAGAAAAAATTGTCAGAAAATAAATGTCAGCTTAATGACGACTTAATGTCAATGGATGGAATGGTTGATGAGTACTTTGTAAACTCGGATTTTTTAGTCAACCATGCAGCTTTTTTAAATAATAAAAAAAATGAAATAAACGAATTGTTAGATGATATCGAGAGTGAACTCTACATATTGGAAAAAAAATCACAGCTATATCTATGCCGTGAAAAAGCGATTAAAGTTAAAATAGAAATGCTGACAGACGAAAGTTTGAAAGATAAACACAATCGGGATCTTGCCTTGCAACTTGAAGAATGTTGGACCACTGTGCTATGAGTATGAGTGTTGGAACTGAAGATTATATTAAGGGTAATGATTCAAACCAGTTGCGGAGTAACTTAGAATCAAATCCATTTTCATCTGATTTTAAATCGCTGTTAGACGATGAAATGCCTGCTCCTGGCGGATTAAGTAGCGAACAGTTTTTGACTGATGAACTGATGCTCAGTGACGATTTAAGCGGCAACCCAGTCTCTATCAGTTCCTCAGTCTTAGAGCCTTCCTTGTCAGTTTTAACCGATAGAGCGATAATAGAAGGGATTGAGTCATTCAGTGACGTAAGTAAGATAAATCCTATTTGGGTAGAACCAAAGACTGAGTTGGAAGATGTGGGGCTAATTATTAATAGCAATATGACAGATTCTATTTCAAAAGGCGGAAAATTTGAAAAAGAAGATATTAGTCCACTTTCATTCTTTATAAATAAAAGCTTAACCGAAATTCATAGCTCAGCGAAAGTAGATTCTATTGGCTACACCTTCCCGATTAAAGATTCAAAATTGATACTAACAATTAGTTCAAATTCTGGTGAATATCAATTACTACCAGGTGGTGAGTTTGCTAGTCCTGAACTAAATGTTTTGAAGGGGCTGTCTACAGGTGTGTTTGACTCTTTGACTTACAGGATTTCCAGTGGTGGATATCAACAGATTATCCCAGTTGAACTTGGTGTTGTTAAACACGGGAATAAAACAACCTTCACTAGTGTAGATAGTTTTATTTCCACAGGGAAAAATAACAGTTGTAATCCCTTATTATTGATGTCCTATGAAGCCAGTAGCACAAAAAACAAAATTACGTCAGTTAAACATTACAATATAGATGTCGCTAACACTAATATGGGCTACCAATATCATTCTGATTTGTATAAGAAGTTTTTCTTGAAAATTAATTTTAATTCAGACGGTGTTTCAGTGTATTTACGAGGAGATAGAACCTCGATAGAGAATGTTGAATCATTATTAAAATCAGAAGGACGCTACTTGATTGATAATGTTGGTGTAATAACAACAGTTTATATAAATGGAAAAAGGTTTAAATAATGGCTGTATCCCCAATTAGTTCAAGTGAGCTCCTTGCAAGTCAAAATAATGTAAGCACAAACATTCGTCAAGAGGATTTCATTAAGTTATTTATGTCTCAGCTAAAGGCCCAAGATCCACTTGAACCTGTAAACAACCAAGATTTCCTTGTTCAGATGGCCCAGTTCTCTTTGCTTGAGTCGAATAGACAGACAAATCAATCTTTAGAAGATATTCGACAGTTAGTTATTTCATCGCAAACTGTTGGAATGATTGGTAAATATGCAGAAGTATATAATAATCAGGAGCCGTCAGCTAGAGGCGCTTTGGGGACAATTATCGCAGTTAATTTCGAGCCCTCTGGAGCTAGTGTTACTATTAAAACAAAAGATATCAATGGAGAGTGGTCATATTTAAACAATGTACCATTAGGTCAAATTAAATCGATTTATGATAGCGAAAGCGATATCAAGTAGAGGTTAACATGTTTCAAGCTTTTTATAATGGCTTATCTGGTATGTTCACAAGTTCAAAGGCTTTAAACCTAGTGAGTAATAACGTATCAAATATGCAAACTCCTGGATACAAAGCACAGGATGCTTTTCTCACAAGCCTGAGCACGAGAGATGGAAACGGTTTGGGTGCAAAAGTTGCAGATGTAGACTACCGTTTTTCTCCCGGGGAGGTTACACAAACTGGTAATAGTACAGATTTGTTTCTGGATGGAAATGCACTTTTTATTTTGAAAGACGGAGCTGATTACTATTATACCCGAGCAGGCCTGTTTTCATTTGACAGTGAAGATAATTTAGTTGACAAACTCAGTGGAATGAAAGTTGTTGGTTTTGATAAACAAGGAAATCTCGCTCCAATAAACATTTCACCACATAAATCATTACCATTTGAAATGACTGATTTAGTAAATATTACAGGTCAGTTGACAAATAAAACCCCCAATTATAGTTTTGGGGATTTATCTATTATTAATGCCAAAGGAGAGTCGCAAGACCTAAGTTTAGATTTTTCTTATTCAGAAGATAATATGAACTGGGTGGTAACAGTAAAAGATTCATTAGGTTCACAAGTTGGGTCTGGTTTAGTTGAGTTTGAAGCTGATGGAACATTAAAAGTTGGGAAAAATGAACTGCAAATTATGCTACCCGAGGGACAATCTGTAACAGTTTCATTTGGTGAGCCTGGCAGTTTAGCTGGTCTTACATCTCTTAACGAAAGCCCAGAAAGCAATATTTCTATTAGTGACATAAATGGTGAAGTTGAATCACCATATCGTCAGGTAGAAGTGAAAACAAATGGTGAAATCGTACTGAAATACGTAAATGGAAAGCAAGTGGACGTGGGTCGATTAGCCTTGGCTAAAGTTGACGATTTTGCTGCCTTTTCTGTAAAGGAAGGCCACATTCTTAGTTCTAATGGTGATAGGCCGGAGCATTTAAAGGCTGGAGAAGGCTTAGATGTAAATGTTATTAGTGGGGCTTTGGAGCTCTCTAATGTGGACTTAGCTCAAGAGTTTGGTGATATGATTGTTATTCAGCGTTCTTATCAAGCTAGCTCTAGAGTACTGAGCGTTTCCAATCAAATGCTAGAGCAACTTTATAATAGTACAAATGGATAATTCAATTATTTTAGCTAAAGATTTATATTCTGAGAGAATAGAAAGCATCATAGATGATGCTTTATCTTCATTTTTTAAAGCAGATTCTTTTACTGTCAATGTTACACGAGATAAATTGTTCTCGATTGAAAAATGTGCAGGTGAGTATTTTGATGGAAAGGTTTTTTTTAGTCATAATAGTTTGTTTGAATCAAAGTTGATTAAAGAACTATTCGGTGAAGTAGTTCAGTCTTCAAACGAATATCAAAGCCTGGTCTTCCACTCTGTTAATGTTTTTTTTTCTGATATCTTTCTTAATATATTTAGTAATGTAACGGTTAATGATAAGAGTTCTAATGATTTTCGATTTTATCATGTTAATATAATTTTCGATGATGGTTCAACTGTTGATGTAGAGCTTGAGCATTCTTTAGTTGAAAGTTATCTTTACCCGTTACTTTTTTCTGTTGATAAGTTAAGTTCTAACTCTTCCTATATTCATAGCTTGATTAATAATGAAGTTGTTGGCTTTTCAATTGGTATGTCGGGTGTGACAATCCCCCTGAAAAAATTGCTAGATTTATCAGTGGGGAGTGTAATTAAAACAGACCGATTACTGCAGCACGGAGTGAGTATTTTGTATAGTAATGAAACAATTATTTCTAAAGCTCTTTTATCTAAAAATGTTGACGGCTTTAAGGTCACGATAGGTAGTATAAATGGAAAATAATAAAGTGGAACCGAGTACTTCATTAACAAAGGTACAAGCTGAGGTGTTGAATGATATTCTCATTGATTTGACCGTGGAGATAGGAACTCTTTCAATGACAGCCTCTCAACTTACTAATATTAAGTTAGGTGATGTCCTTGCTACTGGTGTTAATATTAAAGATGAAGTTAGCCTGATCTATAAATCTAACCTTATTGCAACAGGTCGCCTAATTGATCAAGATGGCTTTTTTGCCATCCAAGTTATTAAGCTTGTAAATGAGTGAGTTTAAACAAGTTGAAGCATTGAGTGCTCTTCCAATAAGTTATTTTTTGATTATTGCCCTCTTGATTTTTTTATTTTTTATTTTTTATTTTAAAAATAAAAAATCTAAGAAAGGCGGGTGTATAGCAATATCTGAAGTATCTTATATAGATAGTAAAACCAAAGTAGCTTTAGTTGAGGTTAAAGGTATTGAATTTGTTGTTATAAAAACTGCCAACTCAATTTCAGTTAAAAATTTATACAAACCTCAACAGGCCAGTACTGAGTTAATTGAAGATAGAGTGAATAGTTAAAATGCAGTTTCCTGATATGAGCCACCCTGTTGTACAGAATTTTTCATATATTTTATTACTGTCTTTTATACCCATAATTCTAGTTTCATTAACATCCTTTACCCGATACGTTATCGTTCTTTCACTAATGAGAACTGCTCTGGGGTTGCAGCAAACCCCGCCAAATATTGTTATAATTGCTTTGGCTTTTTTTATGAGTTTGTTTTCAATGTCACCATTACTAGTAGAAATTCAAACCGGCCCCTATGAAAACTTTCAGACTGGAAAGTACGATTACAACACTTTTATTTCTGAGTCGTATGCCTCAGTTAAGTCTTTTATAGTTTCAAAAACGGATTATTCAGATTATGAATTTGTAGCATCTTTAGGTAGCAATCCTCTTTTTGCCAAGCAAAACTTAGATGATGATGTAGAGTTTATAGTACTAGCGCCAGCATTTATGCTTACTGAATTAAAGGCTGCGTTCCAGTTTGCTTTTGTTATATTCATCCCATTTGTACTAATTGATCTCGTAGTTGCTAGTATTTTAATGGCTCTTGGAATGATAATGTTACCACCCGTGTCTATATCATTACCTGTAAAGCTTTTAGTTTTTATATTGGTTGACGGCTGGACGCTACTCATTGGTGGCTTAGTAAGTAGCTTCTAGAAAGGTGTCATGTGCTTACATCTGAGCAATTAAAGTTATTAAATAGCCTTGATTGGAAATATTCTCGTGATAAAAAAAATATCCTTGTTGAAGCTTTATTACCTTGGGTAAATCGAGTGACAGTATCTCTGTTCAAAAAATATAATCTATCAAGTGAGTATGAGTTTGGAGATTTTATGCATACTTCATTAATTTCCATGTATCGGGCGCTGGATAATTATGATGTCGATAATGGTGACTTTTGTGCTTATGCATATAAATACATGAAAGGTGGTGTTATTTCATTTGCGACGCAGAAGCCAGTTAACAATTTCATCTATTCGGAACGTTTATTCGACATAGAAAGCTTGGCGAATGGTGATGAGTACCAAAAGTATCAATATACTGCTATTGGTGTTTTGTTAGAACACGAGATTTATTCTGAAATAGTAGCAGACGGAGGTGAATTGTCTGTTTTAAGAGATAATATAAAATCTCTAGTTACGTCATTAGAGTCAAATCAAAAGAAAATACTCGTTTATCATTATTATTATGCAGTTAAGCTAAAAGACATTGCCGATATATTACAAATTAGTACAGCGCGTGTGTCTCAATTGCATAAACAGGCTCTTATCAACCTTAGACAGCACTTTATTTTAGAGGACTCCAAGTATGGTTAATGCAGATATATCTTATTCAGAGCTCGTTCATATTGCCGCTTATAATTTAAAAAATGGTGATTTGTACCGAGCATTAGAAACCTGTAAAAAGGGGCGGAATATAGTCAAACCTGACCATAAGTTAAATCTAATGCATGCTTCAATCCTTGCTCAAGTTGGAATGTTTGAAGAAGCTATTGAAATGTATGGTGAAATTTTGTCCGCAGAAGCTGATAATCTGTTAGCAAAATTCCAGCTAGGGGTAATTCACTACGTCAGGTCGAGTTATGACATTGCAGCTTCAACATGGGTAAATATGAATATGCTGACACCGATTGTTGATGGCCTTAATTACCTGGCTAACGGAGAAACGGACAAAGCTGTAGAACTTTTAAAGCAAGGGATGTCATCTAACACCCTCTACCCAGATATTAATAGTGATGTTCAGCGTTTACTTCTTTCTATTCAAGGGAAAGACTTTACTGATAATTCAGAATTAGAGGTGGATTTTAGTGGAAACAATTTAAATGAAAATGAAAAACATGAACCATATTCAGACAACTCAACTATACTATCTATATATAGGTCAGATACTACCCCTTATAACTAGAAATTAGTATATACAGTTACTAGCCTAATAACTGCTTCCTTTTCCGTGGGGTGCAATGATGAAAAAAATTGAAAATTCGCGCGTATATGATTATCAGTACAAGAATACTGAACGCTTGCGGAATGGTACTAATATTAGGTCCGAATTACTCTCCAGTGACCAAGTAAAGGTTGGGAATAAACAAAAATTATTGCTATTACTAGGCGATGAGATTGCATTTGACTCTCAACTACCTAAGCTAATGAATAGGGTTGATGTTATTTTAGGCTTGAATAAGAAGAATAAATAGCTAAGTTCTTGCCGATTATGATTGAAATCTTGTTGATTTCCTCATTCCGATTGCGTCAATGAAGTTAATTTGACTGTGCTAATCTAGCCAGCATCTTAGCTCTGATTCATTTGGTGCTAAGCCACTGCCATTGTAATAGTACGGTCTAACTTTCATCAAGTCACTAATGTCGGCTGCTTGGCGCATGCACGGCGTAAGTTCATGGATGCGAAGAAGCTTCAAGGTAAAGCGGATAAAGCGATGGCCAAAATCCAGAAGCTTTATGGGATAGAATCCCGCTTAAAAGGTGCGTATGCGGAAAAAGAAAAGCAGAGCGTCAGCAGCATGCCAAGCCGATACTGGATGAGTTGTACGAATGGATGCTCAACAAGTGATGGAGTCTAGCCCGCTGGGTAAGGCGATAAAATACCCTCTTGCCTTGGAACTTCAAACATTAGCAACATCAGCCCGTGGGATCATGGGGCGTTTACACTGCAGCGACTTGACCAGTTGTATGAATCATTTTATCCTTGAGTTGAGAAGTTTTGCTATAAATTCATCAATACTGACTGGTTTTTCACGCCCTTCGTTGGTGGCTTTGAGTTGCTGGTTAAGCAAGCGGTATGTGTCTGCACTAATTTCAATTTTTTTCTTAGTTAGCGAGACTTTTTTACGTGCTATTTTCTTACGCACATCGCGCCAGCCATCAATCTCCATATATTTGTAAATCAACTCATTGAAAACGGCGAGTTGCGAGGAGACGGTATCTTGATCAGCGTTTTTCTTATAGTACAGTTGCAATAATTTGTCCCAAGCGTCAGTTAATTCTGTTTGAAACTCATACTGCAGGTACTCGCTAGAAGAGCGGAATTCTGGCTTGAAGTAATAGACTCGTACCTTTTGGCGGTCATCACTTACCTTGCGTCTTGGCCCAATGGAGTGCAGTACGCTAGGCATAATACTACTGGCGACATCAATTTCATCAATGTCGAGCATGGCTAATTTGCCGTTACCGTGCCAATAGTGCATGTTAAACCACCTTTATGATTGACGATTATTGTCTGATAATTTGTCTTTTTCCTGCTCTAACTGAGCAATCTTCTCTCTAGCGGCTGCGTTTGCAAGCTCTAGCTGCTCAATGAGCTTATGGTTGCCGGTGAGTGTGGATTCATAATTTGAAATGGTCTTATCGGTGGTGCGTACCTGTTCAGTAAGGGCCACTTTTAGTTCATTTACTTGCTTATTTTCGCTATTTAGCTGGGTTTTTAGTTCATCAACATGCGTTTTAGCGACATCGAGATCTTTTCTCATGGAAACCAGTTCATTATTCGTTTGTTGACGTGACTGCTCCGCTTGGGCTAATGAAGCGCGCAGGCTTTCTTGCTGTTCGGTAAGATTTCGGATCAGCTGGTGGTTACCTTTCAAGGTAGCTTCCTGGCTAGCTATTTCTTTATTCAACGTGGCGATGGTGGTACTTGCAGCTTTGTTTTCAGCGATCAACGCAAGCGATTGCTGTTTTACTTCGTTGACATACTTTTCGTTGCCTTCAAGACGCAATTCAGCCTTGGCCACTTCGGTGCGCAGAGATTCATTGGAATCAATTAATGCCTGGTTGCTAGCTTTGCTTTCGTTGAGCTGTTGGCGAAGCTCTTTGAGGACAGCTTGGGTCGATTCACGCTCTTTTTCTATATTTTGCTGTGACTTAGTAATAGTGATTTGTAGCTCTTTTTCTAGCTCCGCAATGACTTTCAATTTTTGCTCAAGTACCGCGGTTTGCTTGATGTATTTATCTTCAATTTTTTCCATCTCATCGAGCGCTTCATCGCGCTGCTCAATGGCACTGTCAGCTTTGTTTTTGTAGCGCTGCTCTGCTTCCACGCTAAAGCGTGAGATCTCTTCCATGAAGCTCTTGGTAAAGGTAGATGAAAAGCCTAGTTTGTCATAGAGCGACTTTTGCGATGCTTCTAACTCATCTTTCCATTTGGCGAAATACTTGTGAATGGTACTGGTGCTATTCACTTCCGGGATCATTGAAAGAACAAGGCGCACGCTCACCTTTGTGCCTTGCGAATAGAGCTCATTACAAATGGCGTTTACTCGTTCTTGTAGTGTGTCCGGGTTCAGTTTATCGCTCATCGCTGCCAAGCCTTAAAAAATAGAAAATCATGCTATGACGGTAAATATACCGCTAAATCGAACATAGAACAAGAACGAACATTGTTCGTTCGCTATAGAGGATGGATTTTTTTCACGCAATAATTGTCAAATTGTTGTTTTTAGCCTTTTACTGCTAAATTCTGAAAGGTGATTATATGAACGAGGGAAAAATGTAGGTGCGGCGCATATTAGGTAGAACAAGGCACTGATCTGAAGTAATCTCGTGGGGTAAAGATAACTCCCAGCCCATTGTTCTATGTTAATATCAATTATTTAAATAAATTATGCCAATGCGTACTTGGCTATAGGATTTAATAATGGATTGTCAGATTCGGTTGATTGCTTTTTTTTCTGTTTTTATGAGCGGCCTAGCGCTTGCAACTGACAAAACTGAAGCTCAATATGTTGAATTAAAAGAGGATATTAGAGAGCTTGTTTTTGAAACTGGAGCTTTCCTGGCAATGAATTATTTTTGTGAATCTTATAGGGAGCATACTCAAAGCTTAGACGTTGATCTAATCTATCCATACAAATCTAAGATAGATAGTATTTTTTTGAGTATGTTAGAACCGCCTTTTGTTGACACTAGAAAAAAAGGGAATGTTAAGTCGTTCTACCCCCTGTATGAAGAAGCATTCCTTAAGGAATTGGAGAAAGGTAATATTTCGAATAGTGCTGAGGATATTGCCGGTACAGTCAAACTTTACAAGGTTCAGCACCACCCCCCTAAAGACTGCATTATGGTACCCGCATACAATAAGTTGCTAACAATGAGAATTAATAAAATAAAAGATCGCTATATGGAGCTTAAAAAGAGCGACAACCGTTGAGGTGATTTATTTTACTTTTGATCGTCAAGCGCCGGTTTAAAATTTTTGGCTAACTCTTAGTTAGCGAATTGACATAACTATCCACAGTGTATAGCTGGTCCTTTCACCCCGTCAATACTGGTTGCCCGGTAACACACGCTAAGTATCCACGGTGTATAGTTTGTTGTGTAGGGCTATTCTAGAAACTTACCATGAGCGACTACCCTGTATTTTTATGTTTACTATTTACCACTGATAATCAACTTTATCAGGGGTAAAATTGTACTATCATTCAGTATCGGGTAAAATGGCTTGGCTATTTACAATAGTTTGCCCGTAGGCGCAAAAATGACACTAGCGTTTGCTCGCAAGAAATCACCGATATGATGACAACTTTTCCACCCGCACGTTTGAGGTCTTTGTGAACGATCACCAAATTGGATTGTTATCCCAACTTTCAACTCACTCGTTACTTCATTTATATTTTGAAGTGGCCACCAGCAGCGGATTTGTGCCGGTGGCAAAACGAAACGCTATCATCAATAAATACCTCAAAGGGCAATTGGCCCTGCCAGTGTATCGGCCAATCAAAAAAGACATCAAATCACTGATTGCTCATGGTCGGCGCCTTAACGGTGATGCAGAAGCTGAGTTGACCAAATTGCATAAAATCACCCGCCAGAGCACGCAAGAAAATGATGTTGATCACCTCTACTCATTGCTGGCCAAAGTCGAAGCCAACCATGGCATCAAATCCGATCTCGTCCATGACGATGAGCACCCAAAAATGGCCGATGTGTTGTACCTGTTACCTGAGCATATTGAGCACTGCTTTGATGAAGAAGGCAATCAGATCGCGCCTATTTCTGTGCTGCTAGAGTCACTTAAACACAATGAAATTATGGACTTAGTTGAGGGTTCTGGCTCGTTTAAGGTCGGATTGGTTGAGGTGAATGAGGCCAATCATCAAGCCCATTATCAACTGCATCCCGCTACTGTCACGTTATGACATTATCTGTAATGTGGAAGTATGACAGCAGCGATGGTTACGCACGTTTCAATGAATAAGGTCAGAATTATGACAAAATTGGTAGTGTCACAGCAGGACAATAGCGGTGTAATAGATCGCCAGTTAATGACCCGGTTGGCCGAGGAAGGTAATGTCGAACGGCTGCGGATCATGTCTGATGAGTTCATCAAACAAGGCGGCGATGTTGGCAGTATTCCTGAGCTTGTTGCATTATTCCAACGTAATTTTGATGCCTCGATCACCCAATCGGGCCTTGAAGCTAACTCGCTGCGGGCGTTTAAATCGGCATTGGCTTTGTTTCAAACTTACTGTGATGAAATGGATCTGCCATGGTTACCCGCAACGACGGGAACGGTGAAAAACTACTTGGCATATCGCGGCCAGCACGTCAAAAAGACAACCCTTGGCCGTGATCGTTGGATGATTTCATTGGCGCACCAATGGGCGGGCGCACCCGACCCCACCGCCAGTATAGAAATCCGTAAGTTATTAAAAAACATCGCAATTCAGCGCCGCACTGAAGAAAGTGTTGGTGCTGTCGGTGTGCGTAATAAGCAGGTGTTTGATGCCGACCAAGCCTCGCCTTTTCGTGAAATTTACCTCGATGCCTTGCATGATCTTTGGCACGAAAGCAGCCATATTTACACCTTGCGTAACCTGACATTATTGACAGTGGCCTATGAAACGCTGCTGCGAGAAAGTGAGTTAGTACGAATAAAAATACCCCATATCACCAGTGAAGTTGAACACAATGATGCCGGTGAATTAGTAGAGCATTGGAAGTTGGTGATCTACGAAACCAAGAAGAAAAAAGGGGAAATGGACTTCGCCCCATTATCGCCTCGTTGCGTCAATTTGATTGAAGCGTACCTGAGCTTGTCAGGCAGAAGCTTGGATGATCGCGGCTTTCTGTTTGTCCGTCACAAGCGCCCGACGTTAGAAACTCAGGCTAAATCTGTGGGTGTCGATGCCACTGGCGCCGAAGTGTTTGAACAATTGGCGCAGCGGCCTCATATTCATGCCGACTACGTGGATGAGATCTTTAAAAAGGGCTGGTTAGCGTTGTTCAATGACCCCAAAAAAGTCACTGATGAAAATGCAGATACCGTCATTCATCGACAAAATTTACCTGTAGGTGCATTGGCTGGCAAAATCAGACGGCCACCCGAGCCTTGGTCAGGACACAGCTCGCGTGTCGGGGCCTGCCAAGATCTGTTAGCGGCGGGAGAAACCGTAGCCGATGTGCAAATGGCGGGGCGTTGGGCCGATGCAGGCATGATCACTTACTATGGCCGCGGCATATTGCAGCAACATAATGCAATGGGTAGGCGCAGGGCGAATAAGGTTTAAACTCTTGTTTAATTATTGGTGAGGTTTGTAGTGGTCAACTAAAACTGGCCACCTCGTTATAAGTTTTGAAGTATTCTGCTTCAGCCTTTTGTGGCGATAACCCCTTGTTAAACTGGTGAGGCCTGTACCGATTGAAATAACCGGTAATGTAAC
>NZ_JAIMJA010000034.1 GCF_021295315.1 Motilimonas cestriensis
GCTCTCGTACCAGTGCAATGGCATCAAGTTTGAATTCTTTTGAATAGGTTTTACGTGTTGTCATTTCAATCTCCAGTTAAATCAATTATGTCTTAACTGGGTTAGTCGTATCAATTAAACCACGTCACTTGTTTAGCCTATAAATGGGTGCTCATAACGCTTCGCTTTTGCCAATAAAAACGAAGCTGTGTAGCCATACACAACTGTTTTGAATATTTATAACCGAACTTATTTAGCTGCGTCATCGATAACTATTAAGCAAAATCAAGTCGTTTTGCGGTGTTTCAACCGAGTTTAAAACACCGTATAATCCGCACTCTGTTAATCCCCATAGCATACCAGCAGCCGTATTTAACGGCCTGTGAGAAGTTGAATGAATTCAAAAGATATACGAAAAGAAACGCTTGAACTCAATAAATTAAACAAGCGTCTACGCAGAAATGTAGGCAATGCCATTGTTGATTATAATATGATCGAAGAAAACGATGTGGTAATGGCATGCATTAGTGGCGGTAAAGACTCATTCGCAATGCTGGATATATTGTTGGCTTTACAAAAATCTGCGCCGATTAAATTTGAAGTTATTGCCGTTAATTTGGATCAAAAACAGCCAGGCTTCCCAGAGCATATTCTACCTGAATACTTTGATAGCCTAGATATTCCATACTACATTGTCGATAAAGATACCTATTCTGTGGTCAAAGAGAAAGTTGCAGCAGGCAAAACAACCTGCGGTCTTTGTTCTCGTTTACGTCGCGGTACTTTGTATTCATTTGCTGAGCGTATTGGCGCTACTAAAATTGCATTAGGTCATCACCTCGATGATATTGTTGAAACACTGTTTCTAAATATGTTTCATGGGGCTCGCTTAAAAGCCATGCCACCCAAGTTGCGTTCGGATGATGGTCGAAACGTGGTGATCCGGCCATTAACTTATTGCCGCGAATCGGATCTGATCACTTATGCTGAGCATAAAAATTTCCCAATCATTCCGTGCAACTTATGTGGGTCACAAGAGAATCTACAGCGTCAAAATATTAAAGCTATGCTGGTTGAATGGGATAAAAAGACACCGGGTCGGGTAGAAAGCATTTTTAAGTCCATTCAAAATGTAAGTCCGAGTCAACTGGCGGATAAGAACTTGTTTGATTTTGCTCACTTGCCTATCGACCGAGAGCAAGATAGAAAAGAGTACGCATTTGAAGAAGCCGTGGTTTCATCATCTAATATTGACGAGTCATTATTTATTGATGTCACTAATCTCTGATCGCTCTAATAAAAAAGGTCAGTTTTAATTAACTGACCTTTTTTTAAACCACTAACTAGGGACTATTGACTCAAAGGCGAGACATAATCATGAGGTTTAAGAGCCAGCAAATCACAGTTTAAACTGTCAATTAAGTGCTCTGCTGTATTCCCTATCAATGCGGCACTTAAGCCCGTTCGACCCACCGTGCCAAGCACCACTAATTCAGCATTGAGCTCTTGCGCAACCTGTGGAATAACATCTTCGGCGAGTCCTTCAATAACATGCTGCCTTTCAAGTGGGATGCCATGTTTTTCACCATGCTCTCGAAGCATTTGTTGATGACGCTCTTTAATCGCATCGCTATATTCCACTGGATTAAAATCAGGTAGCTCAAGGGCGATGGTCATAGGGGTGCTAGGGTAGGCGTTGACTAAACTAACTTGAGCGTTAATCATTTTTGCAAGATCTAAAGCTTCATGGGTAATTTTGTCGTTTAATGCGAGGTGCTCATCGTCTTCCGCAGTAGCATTTATGGCGGCCAAAATAGTGCCCTTTTCTGGCCAATCTTGGCTTTTAACCAATAGTAATGGCTCTGGGCATTTGCGTAATAAATGCCAATCTGTTGGCGTGAAAATCACTGCTTGAAGCTTAGGGTGATGATGTGTTCCTTTTACGACGAGATCATGACCGTAGTCTAAGGTTTCCTGAATGATGCTTTCAAAAGGGCGGTTATGCCAAATAACCTTAGTGTCTATTAAAAGGCCTTGATTACGATAGGGAGCGGCAAGTTCATCTAACCAAGCTGTTTGTTGAGCGATAACACTTGACCGCATGGCTTCTCTCTCTTCGAGAGAAAGCATGGTGGTCATTTCAAATGAAAAATCATAAACCGAAAGAAAAAGCTTTAATTTCGCATTCTCTTCTTTTTGGCAGATGTAGGCTGCTCGCGATAACGCAGCCTGCTCCTCTCTTGTGGGATCAATAACAACTAAAATATTGCGAAATTTAACCATGGAAACCCTCCGGTTCACTTGATATATAATGTCACGTACTTAGTATAAATCTAGCCTAAAATAATGACTTATGGCGAGATAAGGATCAATTATTTGGCTTTTAAATAAGTTATTCAGCTTTTATTGCGCCCGCGACCTCTGCAAGTTGTGCATGATCGATAATCGTAATGTATTTACCTTTTACGGCAATCATTTCACTCTTTTGAAAACGCCCCAGCAGTCGACTGATGGTTTCGACCGTTAGGCCAAGATAATTACCAATATCGCCACGTGTCATTGACAAGCGGAATTCTCGTGGCGAGAAACCGCGCTCAGAAAATCGTTGTGAAAGACTATAGATAAACGCGCCAAGCCGCTCTTCAGCATTTTTCTTTGACAGCAGCAAAATCATTTCTTGATCGCCAACTATCTCGTTACTCATCATGCGCATGATTTGCTGACGCAATTTAGGCATTTGACCAGATAAGTCATCTAATGTTTCGTAAGGGATCTCACAAATCATCGACGTTTCTAATGCTTGCGCAAAGCTTGGATGCATACCCGTGTTGATTGCATCAAAGCCCACGAGATCACCTGCTAGGTGAAAGCCTGTGATTTGCTCATCACCTTGTTCTGTAATGGTGTAAGATTTAACCGTACCAGAGCGAATGGCATACAAAGCGCGCATATCTTCGCCTGCTTTATAAAGCTCTTCACCTTTTTGAATCGGCTTCTTACGTTCAATGATATTGTCTAATTGGTCAAGCTCTGTTTCGTTTAAACTAACTGGAATACAAAGTTGACTAATACTGCAGTCTTGGCAATGAATTTCACAGCCACCGGATTGGACTCTTTTTACGCCTTTACTATCGGACTTCATAATTACCCGAAATCTCCACTTGATATATATCAATATTGTAACATTTATTGGTCGAATTCATATAGCCAATAAGATTTAAGATTCTGTGACAGACCGTATAAAAGACGGCTAAAGTAACGAAAATTGGGATATATAGTTTTAAAACTCAATGCGTTGGTTTTGCCTATTGCAGATAGTGCATTTGACTTAATGCAATGTAACCCGTGTGAACGGCATAGATTGCGAGCATTGCACTGCCAGTCCATCGAAACCAAAGAGAGTTGAGTAGGCTTTTTAAATAATTAGAAAATAAACCCAAGCTAAACATGGCTGGGAAGGTGCCTAGGGCAAAACCCGCCATAATTAATCCGCCTTGTAGTGCGTTGCCACTCACTGCTGCCCATGAAAGGCTAGAATAAACTAAGCCACAAGGCAGCCAACCCCAAACCATGCCAAAAGGTAACGCCATTAAAGGGTGCTTAATGGGCATTAAGCGTGAGGCTAAGGGCTGTATAAAGCGCCAAAAATACTGGCCTAATGCCTCAATTTTTTGCAGCCCTTGCCACACCTTACTGATATAAAGCGCCAGTAACAGCATCATTATTGCGGAAAGTAAACGCAGCCAAAGCAATGCTGATTTTATCTCAAAAAACTGACTTAATGCGGCTGCGCCTCCTGCAATAACCATTCCCGCCACGATATAACTGATCCCCCGGCCAAGGTTATAAAATAGTATGGCCAAAAGCTGGCGACCTGGGCGTTGTTTCTGTTCAATAGAGAAGGTCATGGCACTGGCAACACCACCGCACATAGCAAGGCAATGACCAGCACCAAGTAAGCCAATGAATACAGCAGCGTAAAAATCAGTCATTATTGGGCTTATCTTACTCAGGTGTCTTGGTTTTTTTTGCTGCGTTTTCTACCGAGGGCTGGTCTTCATCAAACAAAATGTTAACCCCTTCACGGTCGAGGTCTTCAAATTGGTCTGACTTGACCGCCCAAAAAAACAAGGCTATCGCAATCGAGACAAATAAAATGGCGATAGGGATCAAAATAAAGATAATGCTCATTTTTTTAACAGCCTTAGTGAATTAGAAACGACGACCACAGAGCTTAACGACATTCCCAATGCTGCAATATAAGGCGGTACGTGCCCCGTCGCAGCTAGAGGTAAAATAAGTAAGTTATAGCCTAATGATAAGCCTAAGTTTTCACGTATTATAGTGCGTGTTTTAATGGCTAAACTGCGTGCTTGCGCGAGTTTATTTAAAGAGTCGCCTAATAAAATGACATCTGCTGAGTTCTTTGCCACATCAGTGCCACTGCCGATGGCGACTGAAACGTGAGCTTGGGACAATACTGGGGCATCATTAATGCCGTCTCCCACCATTAACGTAATGCTACCTTGCTGCTGGAAACCCTGTACAGCTTGCAGTTTTTGCGCGGGGGTAACGCCAGAAATAACTTGGCTAATATGCAGTTTTTCGGCCACCGCTTGAGCTTGATAAGAGCCATCACCCGTTAGCATTGTGGTTTTAAGATTTGCTTGGTGGAACTGTGCTAAACATGCTTGTGCATCATCGCGAAGGGCATCATCTAGCTCAAAAATAGCCACTAATTCTGCGTCTATCGTCAGCATGATCACGAGAAGCCGACTCTCAATAGGGCTCGTTTGTTGGCAAAATTCAGGGTTGCCTAATCGCAGTGTTTTACCTTGATATTGCCCTGTTAAACCCTCACCGGGTAAATTAGTCACAGCATCAACACTGACTTTATCTTGCTTAAAGGGATGAAATGCTCGGCCGATGGGGTGCTCAGAGTGATGCTCTAATGCGCTGGCAAGGCCTAAGACTTGTTCTTGGTTAAGCGCGCCATACAAATGGGTTGCAACCACGCTAAATTTACCTTGGGTAAGCGTCCCCGTCTTGTCAAAAATAAAATGATCGGCCTTAGCTAACGTTTCAAGTACGTGGTTCTTACGAATTAATACTCCTAAACGATTTAAACTGGCGGTAGCACAGGTTAATGCAGTTGGTGTAGCCAGACCTAAAGCACAAGGGCAGGTGGCGACTAATACCGATAAAGTGATCCAAAAAGCATGTTCAGGCGCGATAAACATCCAACTGGTATAGGTGACTGCAGAAACAATCAACAGCGCACCGACAAAATAGCGCGAAACTAAGTCAGCGATAACTTGAATATGGGGTTTTTCGGCTTGTGCTAAGTCTTGTAAACGAATGATGTCGGCAATTAATGTACTTTGACCTGTCTCTTTTACTTTAACCGTTAACGGGCTTTCCAGGTTGATGGTGCCGGCATAAACAACAGCGGCATCCTGTTTAAGTACCGGAATATGCTCTCCCGTTAGCATCGATTCTTCGATGGTCGATTTACCCTCAATAATAATACCATCAGCGGGAATGGTTTCACCGGGTTTAACTAGCACGACTTGGCCACTTTGCAATAACTTAGCAGGAACATGTTGCAGTTCCTCACCTTCCTTAAGCCACGCCATTTTGGGCATTAGTTTAGCGAGGTTATTACCACTTTCCGATGCTTTACGCCGTGCTCGTAATTCAAGCATACGACCAATGAGCAAAAAGAAAGTAAACATAGAGATGGACTCAAAAAACACTTCCCCAGTACCCACAATTGTGGCGTAGGTTGACGCGATATAGGCGCCAAGCAAGGCAATTGAAACTGGAATATCCATGCCTAATGTGCGGTTTCGGATATTGCGCAAGGCATTAAAGTAGAACGGCTGGGCACTATAAAGCAAAACAGGCGTAGCCATGATCAAACTGACCCAGCGGAAATATTGGCGAAATTGTTCTTCCATACCCGTAAATAAGTCGGCATAAAGCGCAACCGCAAACATCATAACTTGCATGGTGGCAATGCCCGCCAACCCGATGCGTTTCATGTAGGACTTTACTTGTTCACGGTACTGTTTCTCTTGGTCATCCGCCTGAAAAGGGTGAGCGCGGTATCCCACCGTGGCAATGGCTTTTAATATATCACTGAGTTTTAGCTGGTTGGGATCCCAGCGAATAATGGCGCGATGTAGCGTCGTATTCACATTAATAAAAGCTAAGCCGGGGAGCACGCGAAGCTGTTTTTCGATTAGCCAAGCACAAGCTGCACATGTAATACCATCAATCGACACCATCACTTCTTGCAAGTCTTTATTATGGGCCACAAAATCGTTCTGAATCTCTTCAAGATCATATAAGTCCAGTGCTTGAAGGGCACTTGGAATTAACTGATCGGCTTTTTGGGCCGGCTCAGTGCGGTGGGTATAATAAGATGATAAACCGCTTTTGAGGATGGTTTCAGCCACAGCTGCACAACCGGGGCAACACATGGCCTTAGACTCACCATCGAATGAAACGCTAAAGTGGCTGTTTTCAGGTACGGGTTCACCACAATGAAAACAGCCTAATGGGTTACTGGTTGCCATCTAACGTAACCTTCCCCGTAGGAAATTCAATATCTTCTTGTACCCGCCAACTGCCATCGAATGGCTCAATTCGCGTTGCCCATTTACCATCAATAGCTTGGTCTAAATCAAAGCGATAAACGCCTGAGGCATCGGCCGATAACATTAAGTTAAAATCATTCTCAGCAAGTGTGGCATGGTAAAAACTCAGTTTTAGTACCTGTCCTGGTTGATATTGTCCGCCATTAAAAGAAATAAGGCCCGATGTGCCATCAAGTGTCAGATCGAGTGAAATCCCTAATTTAACGGCTTGCTCTAACTTAGACATATCAGCATGAATTGCCTTGCCCGTTTTAAAATGGTCTTCGGCAACCAAATCAACTTTATTATTATGGGCAATGAAAACTGTCGAAATACCAGCGATGACAGCGGAAAGAGGCAAGAGGATTATGAGCCACACGGGGGCTTGTTGATACCATTTATTTTTCACCAAGATACTCCTTAAGTTGGACTTCAGGAGTGTAACAAAAAGGCAAAAAAAAACCCCGAAAATTCGGGGTTTTGAGCAAGAATTAATGTTTATTCTTTTTCGTTTGAAAGAGAGTAAACAAAGGCTGCAATAATGTGCACTTTATCCTCACCTAAAATATCTTTCCATGCTGGCATGACACCATTACGGCCATGTAAAAGAGTGGCTTCTACATCTTTACGGCTGCCACCATATAACCAAATATTATCGGTTAAATTAGGCGCGCCTAAAGCTTGCATCCCTTTACCATCTGCGCCGTGACACCCCATACAAGTGCCGAACAATTCTTTACCTTTTTGGGCTTCAATGGCGTTCACTTTACGACCGCTAAGGCTAAGCACATAAGATGTTAGGTTAGTTAAACCTTCTTTATCTAATTGCTCTTCGCTCAGTAGACCACGAATTGGCATATTACCTTTACGGCCTTCCATTAGCGTTGTCTTAATGATGTCGCCCGTGCCGCCGTATAACCAATCGTTATCCGTTAGGTTAGGGAAGCCTTTCGCGCCACGAGCATCAGAGCCATGACATTGAGCACAGTTTTGCAAAAACAAACGCTGACCCACTTTTACCGCTTCAGTATTATTTGCCACTTCTTCAACTGGCAAATATTGACCTTGGGCATCATGAGTTAGGCTTTTAAATACTTCACCGTACAATTCATCTGCTTTGTTCATCTCACGTTGGTATTGTGAGCTAGATGTTTCAGCGCGTTCAATCGAATCTTGTTTAGAAGCGATATCTTGATCCGCACTGGTCCAGTTAAGTAAACCGTTACCAAAGCCACCAAAAGAAGGGAACATTAATACGTAAATCAACGACCCGACGATAGTGAAAATAAACAAGCCAACCCACCATTTAGGTAAGCCAGTGTTTAGTTCTTCGATACCATCGAAGGAGTGCCCCATGGACTCACCTTCTTCAACACCCATTTTGTCTTTTGCACACCAATACAAAAGAACTGCACAACCAATAATCACAATAAAAGTGATAACGGTTATCCAAATACTCCAAAAAGTACTCATTATAAATTCGCTCCTGCGTTTTTATTGTCGGCACTTGGCTTATTGGCAAACTTTTCATCATCAGCAAACACCAGGTTTGCTGCTTCATCAAAAGAAGACTTGCGCTTATTGCTATAAGCCCAGGCGATAATGCCAATAAAGATTACAATTAAAAATCCGGTATATAAGCCACTGAATGTTCCGTAATCCATATTAACCACCTTTATTTAAGTGCATGACCAAGAGACTGAAGGTAAGCAATTAAGGCATCCATTTCTGTTTTACCTTTAACTGCATCTGAGGCTGCAGCGATATCTTGTGCAGAATACAATGGGATTTCATTCCCTTGTTCATCAAGATGCCAGCTACCTTTCGTCAACATATTGAAGACTTCCATCTTCTTAGCGGTCAATTGGCCATCTAATTGATTTTTCTCTAACCAAGGAAAACCAGGCATATTAGATTCAGGCACGACCGAACGAGGATCGATTAAGTGAGCTCGATGCCAATCATCCGAGTAACGTTGACCCACGCGTGCTAGGTCAGGACCGGTACGCTTAGAGCCCCACAGGAATGGATGCTCCCAAACGTGCTCACCAGCCACACTGTAGTGACCATAGCGCTCTGTTTCACTGCGAAACGGACGGATCATTTGGCTGTGACAAACACTACAACCTTCACGGATGTAGATATCACGGCCTTCAAGCTCAAGCGCACTGTAAGGGCGCAGGCCTTCGATTGGCTGAGTGGTTTCTTTTTGGAAAATAAGCGGTGTAATTTCCGCTAGGCCACCAAAGCTGATTGCAATAACAATCAAAATAGCCATTAAGCCAATATTTTTTTCGACTTTTTCATGTTTCATTATGGCTACTCCTTAGGCTGGTTGCGGTACAGGCTGCAAAGAGCCTTTAGGTGCAACAATCGTTTTATAAGCGTTGTATGCCATAAGCAACATGCCCGATAAGAAGATAGCGCCGCCTAAGAAACGAACGAAATAGAACGGGTAAGAGGCTTGTAGTGATTCAACAAAACTATAAGTCAACGTACCGTCAGCGTTAACTGCACGCCACATTAGGCCTTGCATTACACCCGAGATCCACATTGCTACAATGTAAAGTACCGTACCTACCGTTGCTAACCAGAAATGCACATTCACTAACTTAGTGCTATACATGCTGCCTTGGCCAAATAGGTTAGGGATCAAGTGATAAACCGCACCAATTGACACCATGGCAACCCAGCCTAGTGCACCGGAGTGTACGTGACCAATTGTCCAATCGGTGTAGTGAGAAAGGGCATTAACCGTCTTAATTGCCATCATCGGGCCTTCGAACGTAGACATACCGTAGAAAGACAGTGAAACAATCAGGAAACGTAAGATAGGGTCATAACGCAGTTTATGCCATGCACCCGATAACGTCATAATACCATTGATCATACCACCCCAAGATGGAGCAAATAGAATCAAAGACATTACCATGCCTAGAGACTGAGCCCAGTCAGGTAACGCTGTGTAGTGCAAGTGGTGCGGACCGGCCCAGATATAAACTGAGGTTAACGCCCAAAAATGCACAATCGATAAACGGTATGAATAAACCGGACGACCAGCTTGTTTTGGTACAAAGTAATACATCATACCCAAGAAGCCAGCGGTCAGTAGGAAACCTACGGCATTATGGCCATACCACCACTGCACCATGGCGTCTACTGCACCAGCGTACACGGAGTAAGACTTCATCATCGCTACAGGCACTGCCGCACTGTTAACTATGTGAAGTACTGCTACTGTGATGATAAATGCGCCAAAGAACCAGTTGGCAACATAGATGTGGGATGTCTTACGTTTGACGACCGTGCCAAAGAACACCACCGCATACATCACCCAAACAACCGCGATAAGAATATCGATAGGCCATTCAAGCTCGGCATACTCTTTACTCGTGGTGTAACCCATAGGTAAAGTGATGGCAGCCAATAAGATCACTAATTGCCAGCCCCAGAACACAACTTGTGCCAGTGGACCACCAAACAATCTTGTTTGACAGGTACGTTGTACCACGTAAAAGGAGGTTGCCATCAAAGCACAGACACCGAAAGCAAAAATTACGGCATTTGTGTGAAGAGGGCGTAAACGGCTATAAGTTAGCCAAGGGGTCTCGAAGTTTAATGCTGGCCAAATTAATTGGGCTGCAATTAACACACCGAGACTCATGCCAACGATACCCCAGATGATAGTCATCACGGTAAATTGGCGTACAACTGCGTAGTTGTAGTCAGGTTGAGTTTCTATATGGCTTGTCATTTTATTATGCTTCCGCTGCTGTCCATTGTTACCACGTAAATTAAAAAGTTATTCACGAAACAATTAGCAAATATGTGCCTTACATTAAAACTGGCTACCCGGCACTTTGTCAAAGTTAAGGAGTTTTAAAAACACGATATTCGGTGCGAATTCTACTGCAGAAAGCGATACAATGACAGTCAGAGTGAGGCTAAATTGTTAATGGCGAACAAATTTGTTAACTATATCTGCCCAAGAAAGCAGCAATTGATTAAAACCTACACAAAATAGGGTTAATAGGAAGTTATCTGACATGAAGTTAGAGTTAAAAAGAGTCATGCAAATTGTGTTTGTGTTGGTGGTTTTAAGCATCGCCTTCTCATACAGAACATACCAAGGGGCTAATCAAGAGGAACGTACTGACTCATCACCTTCAGACTTTGATGAATCAACTTTATGTGATTTTGCAAAGGGTTGTAACGTTAACTTAACGAAGCTAAGTGGTGAGGTCAGTATTCAATCAGAGCCTGACGCACAGGTACTAGCAGAAACGCCGCTACCTCTATCGCTGACTCTGCCAGCTGGCGTAAATATCGACAAAGCAGTGCTAGTGGGAAAAGATATGTTTATGGGGACCATTCCCCTTATTTTTGAGAAAAATAACTCAAATCACCTTTGGCAAGGAGAACTTTTGTTGGGCGCATGTATTAACGAGAGTATGATCTGGCAAATGACCCTTGGTCTGAGCCAAGGTGATGTAACGGAGGAGGTCAACTTTGATTTTGAAATGCATAATCACTACTGAGCGATTATTTATTATTGGCTAACCAAGTTTCTAGCTTGACCATTCCTTCCGCTAAGCTAACTTTTGGCTGATAAGCAAAATCTGTTTTTGCCGGGCTGATATCAAACCAATGAGCTGTAGACAACTGCCGAGCCACAAAGCGAGTCATTACGGGCTCTTGTTTAATCCCGAGCAAGCCATAAGCCCCTTCAAGGAACAGGCCAAGCGAATAAGCTACGCCAGCTGGGACACGTTTGGATACAGGCGCTAAATGAGCCGCAGACAAGATACCATTTAGCATGGCTGCCATCGTTACAGGCTCATCATTACTGATAAAATAAGCTTTTCCTGCACATTTAGCTTCGCTTTCTAATTCACAGGCCGCTTGATAGTGGGCTAGGGCTGCATTATCTATATAAACGGTATCCACTAACTTATCTTGTTTACCCACCAACGCTAATCGACCTTGTTTGGCTTTGCTGATCACCCTAGGGACCAAATGGGGATCGCCAGGTCCCCAAATTAAGTGGGGCCTTAAACTAGTTGTCTTTAATTCAAACCCATTGGCTGCTAACACCATTTTTTCAGCGGCTATCTTGGTTGAAGTATAATGATTGAGAGGATGAGCGCTGTAAGGCGTAGATTCGTTGACGCCATTTTCGTCTTGGCCTGAGAAAATAACACTGGGTGTACTGGTGTAAATCAGACGCGGGATGCCAAGATCAAAACAAACTTCAAGCACATGTTTTGTACCGGTGATATTGCTGGCGATGTAGTCAGCTTCCGCGCCCCAAACACCCGCTTTAGAAGCAACATGAAACACGGTGTCACAGCCTTGAGCGGCATTTTCAATGGCTTGATAGTCAATTAAGTCACCTTTAAATATGACCACGCCAAGGGCCGATAGTTCAGCGTTATCACGGCGGATCAAAGCATGCACTTTGATCCCTTTGCTGATCAGTAGTTTGGTTAAGGCAAGGCCAAGAAACCCGCCGGCACCAGTGACTAACACTGTTTTCATTGTTTATTCACCTGATTTATAGACACAAGTGGCTTTTGGTCAGTTTGTTGTTGCGCCCAAACGGCTAGTTTTTCACGAAATATTTTTGCATTGTGTCTAACATCCACCGGGAAGTTCGGGTGCACGAAGAAATCTTTAATCAACTTAGTATGCGAATGTTGCATGCCGATTAACGCTAATTCCCTAAATAAAATTTCATTATCTTCGGCTGTAGTAGCGTTCTTTTTAAGCTCAACACAAAGCACAGGGCGTTTAACCCCATCACACGTCACACCTACTAAAGCAGTACGATTCACCAAAGGATGTAGATTAAAAATCCGTTCACAACAGAGCGTGTACAGCTCTGTTTTTGCTAAAGTGACGCGGTGACCTTTTCGACCACACATCCATAACCGTCCAAGGGAGTCCAAGTAGCCGACATCGCCCATTCGGTGATAAAACCCGCCTTGTATTTCATCTTGTATTTTTGCTAATGCTGTTGCTTGTTCACGCTCAAAATAACGCGGTGAAACAACCGGACCCTTAACACATATTTCACCAATTTCACCGGGCTCAGCAAGCTGCACCAATCCCATTCGCTCAACTTCTAGGTCGCTAATTTTAATGATCTTGATGTCGATATCAGCTACTGGAAAACCTACACAAATGCCACCACCTTGGTCGGTGCTATGTTGAGTGTCACTAAGCAGCTCGTGGCTGCCAATTTTACTCACGGGTAACGATTCAGTTGCGCCGTAAGAGGTCCATACTTGAGTCGTTTCGTTTAGTAATTGCTCAAAGCGTGCGATTGAAGCGGGAGTGGCAGGTGCGCCAGCGGAGATCACGCGTTTTAACGTACTTAATTTAAGGTTGTTTTGCGTTGCTGCGCGGCCAAGCACATCCATTAAGGCTGGATTAGCAAATAAATTAGTGCATTTATAACGCTCGATGGCGGCAAAAATATATTCTGGCTGTGCCTTAATCGGATTGCTGGCGTCCATATTAGGAATGATTGACGCCATGCCTAAGGCGGGACCAAATAGTGCAAACAATGGGAAAGTGGCTAAATCTCGCTCGCCTGGCGTTATCTCATAATCATGTTTTAGTGCACTAATTTGAGCATTAAACATGCTATGGCTATATACTACGCCTTTTGGCACGCCCGTGCTGCCACTGGTAAATAGTATGGCCGCCATGGCGTTAGGTTTAAGAGTAACCGATTCAAAAGCGAGATCTTGCTTTACCTTCTGCTTTAATTTACTCAGCCGAGAGCAATAGCCTAATTGTCCAACAGTAATGTTCAAACGAAGTGTTTTCTTACCCCAGCCAAATAATACACGTGCGACATGCGCCTTATCGATACCGATAAACACATCAGGTTTGGCTTCTTCAAAACATTGTTTTAAATTTTTAATTCCCATTCCAGGATCAACAAAAATCGGAATAGCGCCAAGCCGAAACAGGGCAAAAGTAAGGGCAAAAAAATCCACACTTGGGCTAACCATCAGCACCACTTTATCGCCAGCATTAACCCCTTTGTGGTGTAGCGCCCAAGCACATAGATTGGCTTCGTCTTCTAATTGCACAAAGTTAAGCTCAGTATAATGAGCAACCCTGCCAAAAAAAGAATGAGTCTGAATGGCGATGGCCAGCGCGTGGGGTTGCTGGCTGGCCATTTCGGTTAAGTGATTGGCAATATTGGTGTGTATTACCAAGTCTTCTTGTGAATTTTTCTGTGTCTTAGTCACGACGGATAAATTCATTAATCAATGGGATGATGTCTTTGGCTGCGTCTTGTAACACATAATGGCCGCAATCTGGATATTCATGCACTTCAGCGTGTGGGAAGTGATGTTTCCATTGCGCTAAAAAGTGTTTATCAAACACGAAATCTTGCAAGCCAAAGCCTAAAAATACAGGAATATCAGCAAACTGGCTCAAGCTGGCTTCGATACTGCTGACTAGCTCGTATGCCTTATCGCCGGGCTCAAGTGGAATATCTTGTACAAAGCGCACCGTGGCGATGCGGTTTTGCCAGTTGTTATATGGCGCGACAAAAGCTTGGCGTACATCGGCAGGCATTGGCGCACGTTTTACGCCGATATAGGATGCTAGGGAGCTAAAAGCATTAAATCGACGGATCAAAAACTCGCCGATAGCGGTATTACGGCCCATAAACAAGCGTTTTGGTAGTTTTTTTGCCTTTGGCATATGAAAGGCTGCTGTATTAAGGGCAACAATTTTTTTAATCTGTTCTGGATGGCGAGCGGCGTAACCCATGCCAATCATGCCGCCCCAATCATGGACGACTAAAGTAATGTTTTTATTGATACCTAAATGTTGTAACAGAGCTTCTAAGTCATCGATACGAGATGTTAGAGTGTACTCATAGCGGTCGTCACCGGGTTTATCTGATAGCCCCATACCGATATGGTCAGGCACTATAGTTTGAAAGCTATCCCTTAGCTCGGCGACCAATTCTCGGTAATAATAACTCCAGCTGGGATTGCCGTGTACCATTACCACAGGATCGCCACTGCCTTCATTGATGTAGTGGTACTTTAGGCCGTTGCGGTCAAGGAAATTAGCTGGGTAGGGTGAGTAGTCTGCTGCTGTCTTCATTACCAAGTTAACCCCAACATCATACAATTTAAGCCACTGCCAATGCCAAGAAAGCCCACTTTATCACCCGCTTGCAAAAATCCTTGCTCATTGGCAAGTGCTGCGGTGGCAGGTAGCGAAACTGTGCCCATGTTGCCGAGTTTTTGATAACTCGGAAACTCTTTATCTTGGCTGATACTCAATGCCTCAAGCACATTTTTTCGGTTTGCCGAGCCCACTTGATGGCAAATAACTTTATTTATTTGCTCTGCTTGCCAACCAGCGTTATCTAAAAACTCAACCCATGTTTGTTGAGCTAATGCCACGCCATGTTTTAGTAATGAAACCGCGTCAGTGCGCATGTTTTCTTTAAACAGCCCTTTGGCCGTTTCTTCCATGCCCCAATAACACAAGTCGTAATGCTCGGGTGCACTTAAGGTCGTCGCTGATTCTAATTTGTGTTGTTGCTGGGTGTTAAGGTCAAACGAGCCATCGGTCAGTAATACCGCTACCGCACCTGAACCACCCGTTAAGGTGGCTAAACCAGCAGCAAAGTTTTGCATACTTGGATTCGCGACCATTTTTGCGATGGTAGTATCAACTATGTCTCTGGCAGATTCACACGACACCACTAATCCCGCCCGAATTTGGCCTAATTCAATGCGGTTAGCAATATCTAGCATACCACTGAGTACCCCTAAGCAAGCGTTGCTGATGTCATAAATACTGGCTTTATGGTTAACACCTAACTCTGATGCAATGCGGCAAGCGGTTGCAGGCTCATGTTGATCGCGGCACACGCCTGTATAAACCAAAGCGCCAATATCATCAGATGAAATGCCGGTTTCGCTTATCGCTTTTTTAGCCGCAGCTATCGCACCATCGCTCACCTTAGTATGAATTGGCCACCAACGACGCTCTTCAATGCCCGTTAACACGGCTAATTGGCCTTTGGGTATACGAAATTTATCGTAGATAGGCGCTAATCTGGTTTCTAAGCTTTCGCTAGAAACAGCAATTGGTGCGAGCTCATAAGCAATGCTATTAACGTAGACGTTGGAGTAATTCATCTGAGTGGATAAAGCCTTATCATAAATCGGTCGATAAAAAAAACGGCTCATTGGAACAAGAAAAAAAATAAGATGCAATGTTTTGTGCCGTTTAATGTCATGCAAATGGGCTTTCTTTGATTTATCGCTTAATAATTCATCACCTAAATATACCCAATCAACTTGAAGCAGAAGCGGAGATTGTTTATAACCCATGACTTCTATATTACAGGTGATGCAGTGAAAAGTATGCAAAGTAAAACTGAGGTTACGTTAAGTAAAGAGTTTCATTTTCCGGTGCAGATATATTATGAAGACACCGATTTTTCTGGGGTGGTTTATCATCCAAATTTTTTAAAATACTTTGAACGTGCGCGCGAGCATGTGATTGGCGCCGATATGTTGCAACAATTGTGGCAAGAGCAAGGCATAGGTTTTGCTGTTTACAAAACCAATATGGGGTGTTTCGACGGCGTAGAATTCGCCGACATTATCGATGTGCGTACGCGTTTTTATTTTGACGGCCCATACCGCTCAATTTGGTTGCAAGAGATATGGCGGCCAAACGGCACCAAAGCTGCGGTAACGGCAGAAATTGAAATGGTCTGCATGAACAAAGCCCGCAGCCTGTGTCCGTTACCACCAGAGGTGCTTGCCTTGTTGAGCCCACAAGAGCCGTCTGAACAAAGTTAACTGATTAATCCCATTCAACATATTCTAAAGATATGGGGTTGGCGTGATCTTGAGTAATGGCAAAGTGGACGTTAGGTTTTATGATAAACCATTGACTGTACATCTCGCGCATGGGGACGCGTTTGCGAAGTTTCATGCCACTTTTAGGATCAAACACCTCTTTTACATCAAAGATTCGCACGGGAACATGTCCATACTCGGTTAATAAATCTTTTGGGTCATGATCAACATTGATATCTGATAACTTCATCCTTAAACCACTGCCAATGGCTTTTGCGCTGGCTTCTTTAATTGTCCATAAATGGTAGAAAAAAGTTTGCCTGTCCTCTTTGGGTAACGAGTTCATTAATGCCACTTCACTCATCGAATAGTAATTTTCCGCAATGGCTAAATAATCTAATTCTTTATTGTGTACCTCTATGTCCAAACCAATCAGGGCTTTATGGAAGGCCACTGCAACATACGGATAACTATAAGAGAAACTAAACCGGGGTAAAACGAGGTTATTCAGGCGGTCTAATCGGCCTTGTAGAATGGCTTGTCCCATAGCATTGTTTTCGATGTGCCAATGCAAATGATTAATTTTTGGGTGCATCAATTTCAATGCATAGCGCAATAACATACGGCTAAGGAGTCGGGAATTATTCTTCTCAGGGTTTTTAGACTGGGAAAGCTCGGTAATTTCCTCTGCTGTGCACCATATTTTTGACAGCTCCATAAAGGCTTGCTCGGAAATTTTACTGATATCAGAGTAAATCACTTCAACTCTGGCGCGATCCAGATCATATTTTGACATTATTTGTCCCCTTGAAAACCCAAAAAATGGGTTTATTTTAATTCCACTTGTTCCGGCAGATTGTTTCGTTTGCTCGAGTCATGTAATCTGGCAGCGTTTTTAATATCAAATCATTTTCCTAAAGTTAACTTTAGCAAAGAAGCTGCAAACTCACTGTATTTGAGGAATAAATGGTAAATTATTGTTTCATCAACAGGTTTACTCATAAAGCATGACAGAAAAACGCCATGCTAATGCGACAACGACGCCAGAAATGCGAGAATTTATTCAGTCATCAGATCTGCCTGTTGCCAAACTTGCTCGTATTTTAAATATCAGTGAAGCCACGGTTCGTAAATGGAAAAAACGTGAAAACGTTAATGATGCGTCTAATATTCCCATAAAATTGAACACAACTCTCACTCCGGCGCAGGAATACGTAGTCGTACAGCTGAAATTGATTTTACAGTTTAGTCTCAATAAGTTGCTATTGGTGACTCAACAACATATCAATCCGCAAGTATCGCGTTCGGGTCTTGCTCGCTGCTTAAAACGCCATGGCGTGTCGCAGATAGATGAAACGGACACGCCTAAAGTCAGCACAGGCCAATTTGATCAGCTGCGCATTGGCGATGAAGCCGATCGGTGTCAGCACTTTTCCATCAACCATCAAACGTTAGCCCATGCCTTAGAGCTCACTGGTGATGCTAAGCAGCCTGTTGTACATGTCATGGCGCAGCCTGTTCCTGAGCAATATAACCAAGGTGAGACGCTTAATATGTTTGTGGCCAGTGACCCACAAAGTGATTGGGCCTATGTCGATATTTACAGCGATAGCGCAAAAGCCGCGTCCACTCGTTATATGAAATACGTTCTTCGTCATGCGCCATTCCACATGCGGCGTACATTGGCTGAAAATTACCATGTGTTTAAACAAAAGTTTGGCGATAAAACCATTTTTAATTAATGGTTTACGCTGCGTTTAAAGCACCAAATTAGAATGAGAAAACAAAGAGAAGCTTAATGTCGACAACATTGTTGAAATCAGAGTTGAAACCAGAACAAGACAGCAAATCACCCATTGCCATCGTTGGCATGGCATCCTTGTTTGCCGAATCGGCACATCTAGATGCTTACTGGGACCTGATCCGCAATAAAGTGGATGCGATCATTGATGTACCAGCAAGCCGTTGGCACATCGATGACTACTTTGACAGTGACAAAAGCTCACCGGACAAAGTTTACTGCCGCCGTGGTGGTTTTATCCCAGACATCGACTTTGATCCTATGGAGTATGGCCTGCCGCCGAATATTTTAGAGTTAACCGATACTTCGCAACTGTTGTCACTAGTGGTGGCCAAAGACGCATTAGCCGATGCCGGATTAAGTGACGCATCACCCGAGCTACGTAACAAGATTGGCGTGGTCCTCGGCGTGGGCGGTGGCCAAAAAATCAGCCACAGCTTAAATGCACGTTTGCACTATCCAGTGCTGAAAAAGGTTTTGCTTAATAGCGGTGTGAGTGAGGAAGATGCCTCGCTGGTGGTCGAAAAATTCAAAAGCCAATATGTCCACTGGGAAGAAAACTCATTTCCAGGCTCATTAGGCAATGTGATCGCCGGGCGGATCGCCAACCGTTTCGATTTAGGTGGCATGAACTGCGTGGTGGATGCCGCTTGTGCCGGCTCATTAGCCGCAACCAAAATGGCGTTATCAGAATTATGGGAAGGCCGTGCAGACGTGATGATCACCGGCGGCGTGTGTACCGATAACTCGCCGCAAATGTACATGAGCTTTTCCAAAACACCTGCCTTTACTGAAAACTCCGTGATCCAACCTTTTGATAAAGACTCTAAAGGCATGATGATCGGCGAGGGTATTGGCATGGTCGTGTTAAAACGCCTTGCTGACGCTGAGCGTGATGGCGACCGTATTTATGCCGTAGTGAAAGGAGTCGGCACGTCATCGGACGGCAAATTTAAGAGTATTTATGCGCCGCGTCCTGAAGGCCAAGCCAAAGCGTTAAATCGCGCTTATGCCGATGCCGGTTTTGCACCACATACCGTTGGCTTAATTGAAGCTCATGGCACTGGCACCGCGGCGGGAGATGTGGCGGAGTTTGAAGGGCTACGCCAAGTATTTAGTCAAGACAACCCCAACAAGCAGCACATTGCATTAGGTAGCGTCAAATCGCAGATTGGCCATACTAAATCTACAGCGGGCACGGCAGGGTTTATTAAAGCCGCACTGGCACTGCATCATAAGGTGCTACCGCCAACGATTAACGTCAATGAACCCAATCCCAAAATGGACTTGCCAAACACGCCGTTTTATTTAAGCACTGAAACGCGCCCTTGGATCAGCAATGGCACGCCGCGCCGTGCTGGTATTAGCTCATTTGGCTTTGGTGGCACCAATTATCACATGGCGCTTGAAGAATACACGCCAGAGCATCAAGCTGCGTATCGCATGCACCGGGTAGGCATTAGCCTTTTATTTAGTGCAACTAAGCCTGCTGAGCTCGTGGCAAAGGTTCGCCAAGTAGTGAGCCAATTTGAGTCTGGTGAGCTCACCGTCGCGGATTTACTTAATGACTACAGCGTTAAACCAGTTGCTGATGAATACGCCCGTTTCGGCGTTTGGCTTGACGCTAATGCGCCGATTCAAAAGCAGCTTGAGACAGCCCTCAGTAAACTAAACCAAAACAGTGCGTCGCCTTGGCAAGAGCAAAACTTGTTTTACCGACCTTCGGCCCAGGACGTGGCGGGCAAAGTGGTCGCGCTCTACAGTGGCCAAGGCGCTCAATATGTCAATATGGGCCAGTCATTAGCGCTGAACTATCCAGAGTATCGCAGCATCTTGAGTCAATTCGATGCCCTGTTAACGGAACAAAATCAAAGCCCATTATCGACAGTCGTAATGCCGATCCCGGTATTTACCCCAGCAGAAAAGAAAGCACAAACTGCCGCGCTGCAAAACACCCGCTTTGCCCAGCCTGCCATTGGTGCGTTAAGTTGGAGTTTGCATAAATTAATGCAAGGTGCGGGCTTTAACTCTGATTTCACCGCTGGCCACAGCTTTGGTGAGCTTACTGCGCTGGCGGCCAGTGAAGTGATCAGCGAAGACGATTATTTGAAACTGTGTGTCGCACGCGGCGCTGCTATGGCCAATACGCCAGCTGGGCAAGATTGCGGCGCCATGATGGCGGTGGTGTTTAAAGGCCTTGCGGGTGATGAGCTTATTGCTCGCGTCAAAGAGCTTGAGCAGTTGATTGAAAACAATGATGAGCTTTGGTTTGCCAACTTTAATTCGCCAACGCAAATTGTGGTAGCGGGTAGTAGCAAATCGATTGATGCGGCTGTCAGTACCTTGAAAGACTTAGGTATTAAAGGCGTTAAATTACCCGTATCAGCCGCGTTTCATACGCCACTGGTGGAATTTGCACAAGGGCCGTTTGCTGAAGCGATTGACAGCGTTAAATTCAACGCGCCAGTCAATACATTAACCGCCAATAGCAGCGGTAAAAACCACGCTAAAACGGGCGCTAAGATCAAGCAAAGTTTCAAAGAGCACATGTTGAGTTCGGTACGTTTCACCGACCAAATCAGCGAGATTTATCAGCAGGGCGGTCGCGTCTTTGTTGAGTTTGGACCAAAGAATGTCCTGACTCGTTTAGTGCAAGAAACATTAAGTGACAAAGAAGATGTGATTTGCATCGCCCTCAATGGCAGCAGCGATTGCAGCGATAAACAGCTGCAATTGGCACATCTACAACTTGCTGTGCTGGGCTTGCCTCTGACTGCGCTGGATAAATACGCCCTTGCGCCAAAGGCGGCCCCAAAAAAAGGCTCGCCGTTGAGCATTCGTTTAGGCGGGCAAAATTATCTCAGCGATGCAACCAAACAAAAAATGCAACAGGCTTTAACGCAAGGCCAAGTTAGCCAACCCGAGCCAAAAACCATTGAAGTGGTGAAACAGGTGGTAAAAGAAGTGATTAAAGAAGTGCCAGCCGCACCAAGTGCGCAATCAATTGAGCAAACGGCCCATATTCCTGCTATCAGCCCGATAGCCTCAGCCTTACTAGAGCAGCAGCAAACGTTGGCTGCTAATATGGCGCAGTTTCAGCAACAGCTGCAGCAACAGCAAAATCAAAGTATTGCGTTGCAGCAACAGTTTCTAGAGCAACAAGCCCAGCTGAATAATCGATTGTTAGACTCGTTATCTGGTATTGCCTCTAGCTCAAGTGCACCTGTTTCAGCGTCGCCGGTGCCACAGACCTCGGCCCCCGAGCAAGCGCCTGTTCAAGTAGCGACGGCTGTTAGCAATGAGCCAATTATGCCCAAGGCTTATCCTGTGATTACGCCTGTAGCTGAGCCCATTCTCACGCCAAGTGTGTCAGTGACACCAACCGTTAGCTTAAACGCCAGTGATGTTAACCAAACCATGTTAAATGTGGTGGCCGATAAAACCGGTTACCCAGCGAATATGCTTGAGCTAAGCATGGACATGGAAGCCGACTTAGGCATTGATTCCATCAAGCGTGTTGAGATCTTAGGCACAGTGCAAGATCAACTGCCCGATTTACCTGCGCTGAATCCAGAGGATTTAGCCGAGCTGCGCACCCTAGGTGAAATCGTCGCTTATATGCAGGCGCAACTAGGCGGTGTTGCTGTTGTTCAAGCGCCAACTGAAACTGCCCCTGCGACACTAAACTTAGAAACCATCAATGAAACCATGCTCGCCGTGGTGGCCGATAAAACCGGTTACCCAGCTAATATGCTTGAACTGAGCATGGACATGGAAGCCGATTTAGGCATCGATTCCATCAAACGGGTGGAAATCTTAGGCACAGTACAAGACCAACTGCCAAGCCTGCCCGCGCTTAATCCAGAAGACTTAGCCGAGCTGCGCACTTTAGGTGAAATCGTCGCTTACATGCAGGCACAACTAGGCGACGTGGCTGTTGTTCAAGCAGCGGCTGAAACAGCCCCAGCGACCCTCAGCCTCGAAACCATCAATCAAACCATGTTGGCCGTGGTGGCCGATAAGACTGGCTACCCAGCCAATATGCTTGAACTGAGCATGGACATGGAAGCCGATTTAGGCATAGATTCCATCAAACGCGTTGAAATTCTTGGCACAGTACAAGATCAACTGCCAAGCTTGCCCGCGCTGAATCCAGAAGATTTAGCCGAGCTGCGCACCTTAGGTGAAATCGTCACTTACATGCAGGCGCAATTAGGCGACGTGGCTGTTGTTCAAGCGGCGGTTGAAACAGCCCCAGCGACACTCAGCCTAGAAACCATCAATCAAACCATGCTTGCCGTGGTGGCCGATAAAACCGGTTACCCAGCCAATATGCTTGAGCTAAGCATGGACATGGAAGCCGATTTAGGTATCGATTCCATCAAACGCGTGGAAATCTTAGGCACAGTACAAGACCAACTGCCAAGCCTGCCAGCGCTTAATCCAGAAGATTTAGCCGAGCTGCGCACCTTAGGTGAGATTGTGGCTTATATGCAGGCGCAACTAGGTGATGTTGCACCTGCCTCTGCGCAGCCAAGCACCGATCTAAGCTTAGAAGCAATTAATGAAACCATGCTAAATGTGGTTGCCGATAAAACTGGCTACCCAGCTAATATGCTAGAGCTGAGTATGGACATGGAAGCGGATTTAGGTATCGACTCAATTAAGCGCGTGGAAATTCTTGGCACAGTGCAAGACCAACTGCCAGCATTACCGGCACTCAACCCAGAAGATTTAGCCGAGCTGCGCACCTTAGGTGAAATCGTGGCCTACATGCAGGCGAAGTTAGGCGAGGGCGAGCCGGCTCAACCACAAGCTAATGTAACAGATAACACCGACAAGGAGCAGACAAAGGTCCCTTTTCAATATGCCCTGATGAGCCCAGTAACTGCGCCAAAGCCAGTTAATGTTAAGACGCGTCAGGGTAAAGTGATTTTATTGACCGATGATGGCCATAACACTGGCATCATCGCGGAAAAACTATTAGCCAAAGGGTTAGTGCCCGTGGTGATTGGTTTTCCTAAATCATTAGTGAAAGCCAGCTCAGCATTAAACAGCAAAATTGAGCGCCGCGCGCTTGATGAAGTTAGCGAAGCCACAGTGGCCGCGTTTTGCCAAAATTTAATCGCCAGTTACCCTGAGCTACAAGGTTTTGTACACTTGCAACCAAACGACTTTAAAGTGGCAAAACATGAAGCGCAAAGCCAGCAGTTATTGGCGGCGGTGTTTTTATTCGCTAAAAACTTAAAAGCACAACTCGCCAAGCCTGAGCACTGTTTTATTACCGTGGCACGAGGAGATGGCGGTTTAGGTTATGCGTCTGGTTTAGCGAATACCGAGCTGATGCAAATGGGATTGTCAGGTTTATGTAAAACTTTAAAGCAGGAATGGCCGCAAACCTTGTGTCGCGCGCTGGATATCGCGCCCGGCATTGAAGGCAGTGAATTAGCAAGTCTGTTATTCGACGAGATCCTCGACAGTGACGTCGTGCTAAGTGAAGTAGCAATCAACTCAAAAGGCCGCTTTACCTTAGTGCCGCAAGCTAATACTGAGGTATCAGCTGAGCGTCAAACTGACTGCACGCCGACACCAGCAGATGTGTTTATTGTGAGTGGCGGCGCGAAAGGGGTGACTCATGCCTGTGTGCTTGAGCTAGCAAAACGCTATCAAGCTAAATTTGTTCTGCTCGGCCGCTCTGAGCCGATTACTATTCCTGCTTGGGCGCAAGGTTTAACTCAAGCTAACGAGTTGCAACAAGCGGCGTTAGGGTATTGCCAAGCGATTGGCGAAAAAGCTACGCCAGCCAGCTTGAAAAAGATGATCCAACCTATCTTGTCGCAGCTGGAAATTAACGCTGGTCTTGAAGCGATCAGCGCAGTCGGTGGATTAGCAGAATACGTTGCTGCCGATGTCACTGATACTGCAGCGATAGCGCGCGTAGTAGAACAAACTAAGATGACCTTAGGGCCGATCACCGGTTTGATCCACGGCGCCGGCGTATTGGCCGATGGCTTTATTGAGAACAAAAAACTCAGCGACTTTGAGCGCGTCCTTAACACTAAAGTAGCAGGTCTGCAGGCGCTATTAGCGGCTTTAGATGTAGCGAGTTTAAAACACATCGCGCTGTTTTCATCTGCTGCTGGGTTTTATGGCAATAAAGGCCAAGCCGATTACGCGATTGCCAATGAAATCCTTAACAAAACGGCATTGTCGTTAGCGCAGCAACATCCGCAAACGCGCGTGCTCAGTTTCAACTGGGGCCCTTGGGACGGTGGCATGGTTACGCCTGAGCTAAAACGTATGTTTGAGCAACGCGGCGTGTATGTGATCCCGATTGCTGGCGGTGCACAGTTATTTGCCGATCAAATCAGTTGCGGCGCATTAGCTAATGTACAAGTGCTAGTTGGCACCGATATGGCAGGTGAAGCACCTGAGTCAGGAGTTGATGCAGCAAAAAAGTCACAGGTGCAACAGCCAAGTAAGCGCTTGTTGCACGACAAAAATGTCAGCGCTAAAACCATAACGGTCGCGAATCATCCGTTTTTACTCGATCATCAGATTACTGGCGCGCCTGTGTTACCCACAGTGTTCGCCACCGGTTGGATGGTTGCTCAAGCCGAAACTTGGTTATCTGGCTTTACGGTCAGCGCGGTTGAAGATTACCGCTTGTTCAAAGGGGTGGTGCTGGCTAAGGCCGATGGCCAAGCTAAGTTAAGCTTAACGCTAGAGCTGATAAGTCAGTCGGATATTGAGTCTGTGATCGATGCGCGCATCAGCAGTGAGCAAAATGGTCGCACCGTGTTTCATTACGGCGCGCAGCTGCGCATGTTTGCCAAAGGCAGTAAGAGCGTTAAAGTCGAGCCGTTAAATGCTGAACTGCTTAGTTTAGCCAAGCAAGAAACGCCTGAGCCAATGGCAAGTAAGCCAACTTGGTATCAAGACGGCACCTTGTTTCATGGTCAGACCTTTCAAGGCTTAACAGCAAGCTTGCAAATGGATCAACATGGCGCGCTATTTAGTGCGCAGATCCCGGCGCCCGCGGCGAGTTATTTTGGCGATTTTGCCAATGCGAGCTGTGCATTATTAGCAGACGATCTGTTGTACCAAGCCATGTTGGTGTGGGCAAAAGAGCAACTTGATATGGCAAGTTTACCTGCTGCGGCGGCGCAAGTGACCTTTTATCAGCAACCAAAGGCCGATGAGCCATTATATCTGCAGCTAAACGTGGTCAAGCAAACGCGCACTGAATTGATTGCTGATGTTGCGCTTTATAATCAAGAAGGGCATCCGCTGGTGGTCATGAGCCAAGGTAAAGTGGTGTTAAGCCAAGCCTTAGGTCAAAAACAGGGCATGAATTAGAACTGATGCCCACTCGTACCACTACTAATCACGGCATCATCACTCACGGTATTGCCACTAAATGGGGCCTGTGTGGGCTCCATTGTGTGGCGGTGCCAAATAGTCATGCAACACGCAACTTAGTAAATGCCCATGCTGTTGATTTGAGTGATGAGTTTGTTCTGAATTTAGCTCAGCTGCCAGCAGGTGAACGCCAGCAATGGCGTCCTTTTGCTTGCAGTCTTGACGGTCAAGACAGTGTGCAACGGCTCGATAATCGCACCGAGCTGCTGCGTTACTGTCAGCAATTATTGGCTAGGCGAATTGATGTTCACTCAAGGGAAAATATTGAAGCCCGATCTTCAATTATCATTCCAATGCATTGTGATAGTTTACCTGCTTGGCTAAGGCAGCGCTTAACTGCTGATATACAAGTAGCAGAGTCAAATATAACATTTGGCTTGCTGCTGACCTTTATTCCAGTGCCGATTGCGCTAAAGCAAAACATAACAATGTTAGCGCGATTAAGCCAAGTGTTACCCAAGCAAACTTATAGCGCCACTGAGCCGAGTGATCCCTTGGCTGATGTCTGGCAAGGCCAATTAACCAATGACAATGAATTAGCGCCATGCCTGTTTAACTTGCTCCAAAGCTTAAAGCAACGTCAATTGCAGCAGCGTTATTGGTACGGAAAAATCCATCAAAGCCGCCAAGCGCAGCTTACCATTACCGACTTGGCACCAGTTGATCACGCAACGTTAGTGTTTGAACAAGGCAATAAAACCGCCACGCCTTGGCCGCTGCTGTGCGCCGCGCCATCAACATCTGAGCAATTAATCTGGCAAGTGTTTTGGCCCATCAGTGCACAGAATACGGCTGAGTTAACAGCGACACTTAAGCATATTTTAGCCTTGCCAATCAGTCAGCGTTATCAGCTGATGCTCGCGGATATAAAAGCTTATCAACAGCAACAGGCTGCAACGAAAACAAACAGTCCAGCATCATGTTTGACAGTGTTAGTCGCCCCTGATGCCAGTGTGCTAGATAACGAAATACATCAACTCTTGCATGGGCTTGTGCAAGGTACTGAAGCTAAAGTAATACAAACCCCCAGTGGCAGTGTGGTGCGCCAAGTTAAAGATAATCAGCAAGCTTCGTTTATTGCTGACAGTGTTTGTTTTGTTTATCCGGGGGTCGGCACTTGTTATCCCGGGCAGTTTCATGATTTGTCGCGGTATTTTCCTCGTTTGTATCAAGCATTAGACACAAACGGTGAATTGGCTGAGCTATTAGCTGCGCGTCATTTTTTAGCAGATGGGCAAGGCACTGACAAGCTGACCACATTGGCACAAGCCGGCGTGGGTAGCGCTTGGTTACTCAGTCACTTATTACAACAGCTTAACATCACGCCTGCTTATGCATTCGGTTACAGCCTAGGCGAAGTAAGCATGTGGGCCGGTTTGTCATTATGGCAATCGCCTCAAGTGCTTGGCGAGCGGCTAGCAAAATCAGTGGCCTTCAACAGTGGCATTACCGGTGAGTTAAACGCCGTCGCGCAACTTTGGCAGTTAACACCCGAGCAAGAGGTGCATTGGGCCAGTTATTCGCTGCGTTTACCCGACGGTTTTACGCAAAACCTTGTCCATTATGATAAAGCTTGGCTGGCGATTAACCACGGCGACAGCGGTATTTTGGTGGGTGATTCGCAGCAATGTCAGCAATTATTGAATGAAACAGGCGTAAGAGCGATTAAGGTCGGATTTGTCACGGCGATGCACACACCTGCGGCGCAATACTATGGCGACGAAATAGCGCAAATATTTCACCTGCCGCTATCGGAGCAAGGCCAAGCGCTTGCGCTGCAGGCATCAACGAGACAGCCAGCAATTAAGTTATTCTCCAGCGCGAACTATCAACCAGTTAAGGTATCCAGTGATGCCATCAGCCAAAGTATTCATGATTGCTTTTGTCAGCCGTTGGATTTTGCCCATTTAACGCAGCAAGTGTATCAAGCCGGCGCGCGTATTTTTATTGAAGTGGGCGCGGGGCGAAGTTGCTGCACGCATATAGATAAAATACTGCAACATCAGCCTCATGTGAGTTTAGCCACCAATGGCAAGGGGCAAAGTAGTAGCCGCAGTCTATTACGTTTATTGGCTCAGCTGGTCAGTTTAGGTCTTAAGCCCGAACTAGATAGTTTATTTGGCCATCACTTTTCTCTATCTCTTTATCAACAACAGGATCAATCTATTTAATGACCAGTATTGCCATTGTCGGTATCGCACATTTATTTCCAGGTAGTCATGATCTTGAGGGGTTTTGGCAAAATTTACAGCAGCAACGTGATTCACGCACACACGTCAATCCCGCGCGCCAATGTGCCGATCCTGCCGATTTCTCCGGCAGTAAGGGTGACAATGACAAACATTACAGTCATCGCGGCGGGTATATCGAGCAGTTTGATTTTGATGCAACTGGCTATCAAGTATCTGCTGAGCAATTAAGTCAACTTGACTGCCACCAGCACTGGATCTTACAAGTTTGCAAGCAAGCCTTGCTTGACGCTGGGGTAACGTTAACGGACGAGGTGTTAAAGCAAACGGGTTTAGTCCTAGGCGCGTTATCGTTTCCGACTCAAGGCTCAAACCAAGTTTACTTGCCGCTATATCATCGCTCGGTCGAAGCAGGGTTGCAGCAAGTACTCGGGAAAGACTTTAAACTGGAGGCATTTGATCAAGACTATCACACCACTGATCACGTTAATGATCAGCAAGCCGATGCCAAACAAGGCTTGATTGCCGGCTACACCGCTGGGTTAGTGGCCAATGCATTAGGGCTTGGCCGTGGTCATTATGCTTTAGATGCGGCCTGCGCTTCTTCTTTATATAGCGTTAAGCTAGCGTGTGATGCCTTAATCGCGGGGCGCAGTGATGTGATGCTGGCCAGTGCGGTATCTGGCTCAGACCCCTTTTTTATCAATATGGGATTTTCCATTTTTCAGGCTTATCCCGCCAATGGGATTTCAGCGCCGTTCGATCAGCAAAGCCAGGGTTTATTTGCCGGTGAGGGAGCGGGAGTACTGGTACTGAAACGCCTTGATGATGCACTGCGTGATCAAGATAAGATTTATGCCACTATTGAAGGCGTCGGCCTTTCTAATGATGGCCGCGGCCAGTTTGTGCTTAGCCCAAACAGTAAAGGCCAAGTACTGGCCTATCAGCGTGCTTATCTCCAAGCGAAGCTTAAACCCAGCGACGTGGATTACATTGAGTGTCATGCCACCGGCACACCACTGGGCGATAAAGTCGAGTTGAACTCGATGTCGCAATTTTTTGGCGATGGCAAGCAGGTACCACTGATTGGCTCAGTCAAAGGTAATATCGGTCATTTGCTGACTGCGGCGGGTATGCCCAGTATTGTGAAGACCATATTGTCGATGCAACATAACCAAATACCTGCCAGCATTGGCATTAATGCGCCTATTAGCTCAGGTAATCTTGCGTGGGGCGAGCAACAATTAGTCAGGAATGAACAGCCTTGGCCAGCCAATAACAGCAGTGCGCCAAAGCGTGCAGGGGTTTCAGCCTTTGGTTTTGGTGGCTGTAACGCCCATCTAGTATTACAACAACCGCCTGCCACCGATGTTAAATCAATAGCAGCGAACAAACGTGAGTCAAGCACCACTGCAATGGCAATCACCGGCGTCGCTTGTCATGTTGGTCGCGCTGAAAACATAGTTGATTTTGCGCAAATTATGTCTGAGCAACAAGACGTGTTTGTCCCTCTGCCGCCACTGCGCTGGAAGGGCATGGAGCAACAATTAGTGGCAGAGCCTGAAGCAATGAGAGGCGGTTTTATTGAACAGTTTGAGCTGGACTTTATGCAATTTAAAGTGCCGCCAAATAATGATGATAGCTTGATCCCTCAGCAGTTATTGTTAATGAAAGTTACCGACCAAGCCTTGCAGGATGGCAAAGTGAAAGTTGGCGATAATGTTGCTGTGCTGGTGGCCATGTCGGCCGAGCCGGAAACCCATCAATTTCGTGGCCGAGTTAATTTGCAAACGCAACTTCCTGCCAGCCTCAAGCAAGCAGGCATTACGCTTACGACAGCTGAGCAAGCCAAGTTACAAGCCATTGCCATGGACAGCGTGTTAGGCGCTGCCAAGTTAAATCAATACACCAGTTTTATTGGCAATATTATGGCTTCGCGAATAGCGTCACTGTGGGACTTCAATGGCCCAGCGTTTACTATTTCCAGTGAAGAAAACTCCGTTTACAACTGCTTGCAAATTGCGCACGATATGCTGGTACAAGGTGAAGTGGAGGCGGTGGTTGTCGCAGCCGTGGACTTAGCCGCGAGCGCCGAAAACTTTATGCTGCGCCAACAACTCAGCGCTGATTTTTACGGACATGTCAGTGACGGCGCGGGCGCGATTGTGCTGCGTTTAGCCAGTGATGAAGTGAATTCTCAGCCCTATTATGGCCAAATTACCGACCTTAATTTTTCGACGCACAGCCAACTTCACGAGTTAAATAAACAAAGCAATGACGCGGATATTCGCCTAGTGGACATCACCGGCAGTGATAGCCAACAAGGGCAACAGGAGTTACAACAGCGTTGTCAACAACGTCATCCGAACGCCACGGTGCAAACCAGTAGCGAACAGACGGGTCATCTTTATGCTGCCAGCGGTTTGTTTAGTTTATTAAGTGTGCTGGTCAAGTTAAACCCAGCTTTACCAAGTCCAGCACCACAAGGCCAATTAGCGGCGGCTTACATGCAGTGTATTGATGGCAGCTTAAGCCAAGTCACGTTGCAAAGTGCCGTTAATGCCAAGATGTCCAAGGCATTCATGGTGCCCACGCCGGAGAAAGTCGGCTTAGTGAAAGCCGTCGTGCTCGGCGGCCCCTCTATTTCAAACACCATAATCGAACAGGGAACAGCCTTGTCAGTTAACTTAAACACAGCCGCTCAGCCAACCACCTTGGCGCAACATGAGCAAGCAAGCCAAGTGGCACAAACGCGCCAGCAAGGTTTAAATGATTTTGCTCGACTGGTGCGCCAGACTCCTTTGCCTAAGCGCACTGAAACCTATCAAGCTAAAACTTATCAGCCAAAAGCGGGCGAGATCTGGAACTATGACGATTTAGTTGAGTATTCAGAAGGCTCGATTGCTAAGGTGTTTGGCCCTGAATACGCCATCATTGACAGTTATCCGCGCCGCGTGCGTTTGCCGACTACCGATTACTTATTGGTGTCGCGGGTGACCAAGCTCAATGCCAAGGTCAACGAATACAAGCCTTGCACCATGACCACCGAATACGATATTCCGCTGGATGCCCCTTATCTAGTGGATGGACAAATTCCTTGGGCGGTGGCGGTTGAATCAGGCCAATGTGATTTAATGCTGATCAGCTACTTAGGCATTGATTTTGAAAACAAAGGTGAGCGAGTATATCGTTTACTTGATTGTACTTTAACCTTCCTCGCTGACTTGCCAAAAGGCGGTGAGACCTTGCGCTACGACATTAGCATCAATCATTTTGCGCGCAATGGCGATACCTTGTTGTTCTTCTTCTCTTATGAGTGCTTCGTGGGCGATACCATGGTGCTGAAAATGGACGGCGGCTGCGCCGGCTTTTTCACCGACCAAGAGCTAGCCGATGGTAAAGGGGTGATCAAAACACAAGATGAATTAAAGGCGCTGGCTCAAGTTGAAAAACAACACTTCACACCGCTGCTAGCCCATCAGCAAACTGCTTTTAACACAGAGGCTATCCGCCATTTGATCCAAGGCGATGTCGCGGCTTGTTTTGGCGCTGAATACGCCACTGATAAAAACTCATCACTTTGTTTCTCATCTGAAAAATTCTTGATGATTGAGCAAGTGTCCAACATCGATATCCATGGCGGCCCTTGGGGGCTTGGTTCACTGCAAGGTGAAAAATGCCTTGATCCGCAGCACTGGTATTTCCCGTGTCATTTTAAAGACGATCAAGTGATGGCGGGCTCACTGATGGCTGAAGGCTGTGGTCAACTGCTGCAGTTTTACATGATGTATTTAGGTTTACACACCTTAGTCGAGCAAGGGCGCTTTCAACCGATGGCGAACGAGCCGCAAAAAGTGCGCTGTCGTGGTCAAGTACTGCCGCAACATGGCACCTTGGTATATCGCATGCAAGTGACGGAAATCGGTTTGCATCCGATGCCTTATGCCAAAGCTGACATCGACATAGTGCTAAATGGTAAGGTAGTGGTGGACTTTAAAAACCTTGGCGTAATGATTAAAGGCGTCGCCAAAGCAGGCTTGAAATTACCTAATACCAGATTGCCCTGTACCAGCGCGCCGTTAATGGCGCAAGTACCCGATTTGAGCGCCGAAAAAATCAAAGGCGTGGTGCCATTAAAGCATGTACCCGCGCCAGTAGTGGCGGGTGAAAACCGCACGCCTGATACCTTGCCGTTTACCCCTTATCATCTATTTGAATTTGCCACGGGCGATATTTGCCAGTGTTTTGGTGAAGACTATCGCATCTACGATGGCTTGATCCCGCCGCGCACCCCATGTGGTGATTTGCAGCTCACCACCCGAGTGATTGATGTGCAAGGTAAACGCGGCGATTTAAAACATCCTGCTAGCTGTATTGCGGAATATGATGTGCCTGCTGATGCTTGGTACTTCCAGGGCAACAGCCACCACAATTACATGCCGTATTCCATCTTGATGGAAATATCCTTGCAACCTAATGGCTTTATCTCCGGCTACATGGGCACGACATTAGGCTTTCCTGGCACCGAGCTGTTTTTTAGAAACCTTGACGGTCAAGGCGAGTTGCTGCGTGAAGTGGACTTGCGCGGTAAAACCATCGTCAACGAATCGACCTTGAAATCAACGGTGATCGCAGGGACTAACATTATTCAAAGCTTTGATTTTGTGCTCTCCACCGATGGCGCGCCGTTTTATCAAGGCAGCGCGGTATTTGGTTATTTTAAAGCCGAGGCGCTGACCCATCAACTGGGCTTAGATAACGGCAAGGTGCGTCAAGCTTGGTACTTAGAGCAAGACGCCGCCACCGTTGGCAGCAATCAAATGCCTGAGCGCATTGATTTAACCAATCAACAAAACCCTTTATTTGCCGTTGACCCGAAGCGGCCACATTACCGCTTGGCGGGAGGGCGATTAAACTTTGTTGATACCGTTTACTTGCTGCCAAATAGCGGCACGCATCAGTTAGGCTATTGCTACGCTGAGCGCACGATTGATCCAAGTGATTGGTTCTTCCAATTTCACTTCCATCAAGATCCGGTGATGCCGGGCTCATTGGGCGTTGAGGCCATTATTGAAGTAATGCAAGTGTTTGCCTTAAAACAAGACTTGGGCGGCGAGCTTATTTCACCGCGCTTTATGCCACTGCTAAGTAATGTGAAATGGAAATATCGCGGGCAAATTAACCCGCTCAATACCTTGATGAACATTAACGTGCAGATCACCCAAGTGATCCGCGAGCCAAATAAAGTCACGCTAATTGCCAATGCCGATTTGTCTAAAGACGGTCTGCGCATTTATGAAGTTACAGATATTGCTCTTTGCATTAAAGAGACCGAGCAAGACACGGCCAATGCCGCTGCTAATGCCGAAGTTAAGGGTTAACGAAGAATGACAATGAATACACTAGAATTTTCCACCGCCAACCAAACGGCACTGCGTCAGCTGGCGCAAAATAGCTTTGTATTTAATAGCGCGCAGGGCGTCACCATTCGCCCCGATGCCAATGCTGTTAATGGCGAGTCACTATTAGCCTTTGCACCTGCTTGTGATGCCACTGAACTTGGCAGCGCCGCCTTTAAAGCCTGTCACGGCGTTAACTATGCTTATTACGCGGGCGCCATGGCCAATGGCATTGCCTCAGAAGAAATGGTAATTGCGTTAGGCCAAGCGGGCTTTTTAGCTTCATTTGGCGCGGCGGGTTTAGTGCCAGATCGTGTTAAACAAGCCATCACCACCATTCAAGCGGCGCTGCCCAATGGGCCTTATGCATTTAACTTGATCCACAGCCCCAGTGAGCCCGCGTTAGAGCGTGGCTGCGTGGAATTATATTTAAGCCATGGCGTACATACCGTTGAAGCATCGGCATTTTTGGGCTTAACCGAGCACATAGTGCGTTATCGCGCCGCAGGGTTAAGTGTGAATGCGCAAGGTCAGATCAACATAGCTAACAAAGTGATCGCCAAAGTATCACGCACTGAAGTAGCCGAAAAGTTCATTAAACCTGCGCCGGTTAAATTACTGCAAAGCTTGCTAGATCAAGGTTTGATCACCGCGCAACAATTTGAATTAGCACAGCAGGTGCCAATGGCCGATGACATTACCGCCGAAGCGGACTCTGGTGGCCACACTGATAACCGTCCATTAGTCACTTTATTGCCAACTTTGATCAGTTTGCGCGACCAGTTGCAAGCTGAATATCAATTTAGCACGCCCGTGCGCGTAGGTGCGGGTGGCGGCGTTGGGACGCCAAGTGCCGCGTTAGCTACCTTTGCCATGGGCGCAGACTTTATTGTTACCGGCTCGGTAAACCAAGCCTGTATTGAAGCAGGTGCCAGTGAACACACCAAAAAGCTGTTAGCGACCACGGAAATGGCCGACGTGACCATGGCGCCAGCCGCCGATATGTTTGAAATGGGCGTACAACTACAAGTGGTTAAACGCGGCACCTTGTTCCCAATGCGCGCGCAAAAGTTATACGACTTGTATCAACAATTCGACAGCATTGAGGCTATTCCTGCCGCTGAGCGTGAAAAGCTCGAACAGCAAGTATTTCGTCAACCCCTTGAAGTGGTGTGGCAGAACACCGTCGCTCACTTTAATAGCCGCGACCCTAAACAAATCGAGCGCGCGCAAAATAACCCGAAACGAAAGATGGCGTTAATTTTCCGCTGGTATTTAGGCCTTTCCAGCCGCTGGTCAAACCAAGGCGAAGTAGGGCGCGAAATGGACTATCAAATTTGGGCCGGCCCAGCACTGGGCGCGTTTAACGCATGGACCAAAGGGACATATTTAGCCGAATACCAAAACCGTAAAGTGGTGGACGTGGTCAGTCACTTAATGACAGGCGCTGCGTATCTACAACGCATTCAATTACTGAAAAGCCAAGGGTTGCTGCTAGCGCCTGAGCTGTGTCAGTATCGGGTGTCTAATTAAAAGGAAGTAACATGGAATTGATTGTAATAAGAAAACTGATAGCTGGGATCTTCGCATTATTGTTGGCAACTGGTGTGATTAAATGGCGGTTTGCTAGTGAACACGCTTGGTTCAGAATACTATTATACATAGGTGGGTTCGGATTATTGGCCGCGGCAGCGATGTATCAATTTGATATTATTCCTGAGTCGTCCCGAGACGTACTTCTAAAATAACAGCACGGAGTATCCAATCGGACATTCGTGCGTATTATAGAGGGCTTACCTATTGATAATTTTAAAGTTCTTGCTGGTCTCTGTGCTGATGTATCTTGGTATCGCTGCGGCGTTAATAATACTGGGCAAACCAAAAACATTCACAGAGCAAAGTGCTGACAACATTAACTTCAACGAAATGTTGATGGATTACAATTCATTACCTGAACTGCAATATTATCAGGCCCGAGACAATACTGCGCTCGCTTATCGCCATTATCCTAGTCGGGCTAATAAAACACTCATCTTATTGCATGGCTCGGGTTGGCATAGCCAGCAATTTTTATCCTTGGCAAACTATGTCAGCAAACAAGGTTTGGCGCAGGTTTATACACCAGATTTACGTGGCCATGGGCATGATCCGAAAAGACGTGGCGATGTCGATTACATTGGCCAATTTGAAGATGATTTAGCCGATTTTATGGCAATGATCAAAACCCGCCATCCCGACACTAAGGTGATCGTTGGCGGTCATTCTTCGGGAGGCGGATTAGCTATCCGTTTTGCTGGTGGCCAGTATGCTGGGCAAGCCGACGCCTATGTATTATTAGCCCCTTTTATCTATTACAACGCACCAACCACAAAGCCAAATGCAGGCGGTTGGGCACAGCCTTATACGGGACGAATTGTGGGACTCACTATGTTAAATAACATGGGTGTTCACTGGTTTGATTCACTCACGGCAATACAATTTAACCTGCCAGAGCCACTGCGAAATGGCAGTGAAACCTTGGCTTACTCTTATCGCCTTAATACTTCTTTTGCGCCGCGAGATTATAAGCAAGATTTGAGCAGTATTAACCAGCCATTGCTGGTGATTGCTGGTACTGCTGACGAGACCATGTATGTAGACCAATACCAGCCATTGATCAGTGAATACACCAAAGTAGACGTGAAGCTATTACCCGATGTAACACATATGGGCGTAGTGGTTGGGCCAGAGGTTCAACCCGTGCTTAGGGATTGGTTAGGTAAGTTGTAAAAAGGTTTCTCCTTAAGCAGTCTGATTTAACCTGAATAAGAGAAATAGTGTGATTTCTCCTCAGAAACAAGGTGAGTTGGCCAAACAAGATGGGTCGATAAGATTCATTTCAAAAGCTCTGCATATAAAACCAATGGTTATGAGATAAATGGCAATATCTCGGGATTTGGCGCGGTAAAGTAATTGCAAAAGTCTCGCTTTGTTCACACCTTATTTATAATACTTTGATATATAATCACAAAATTAATCAGCTGAATTCTTTATGGGGGGCCAAATTTGGTCTCGGTAAATACTAGGCTCGCTTTGTTTTCCCCTGTGTTGCTTGTTAAGGTTAACAAAAGAGCATTTAACTTGCTGAATATTATTAATTTATTTTTTACGGAATGACGATTTTCGTGCGGTAGCGTGCGGGATCTATACGGAATTCCGTATAAAACGCTGTTAGGTGTTTCGAAATATTGGAGTTTAAATCAAGTGGGATTGCTATTATTCAAGGGAATGAAAGTTGGAATTCAAGATGGTGACTTTTCGATAAGTCTCGATGAGAATGGAACCCCTGACTCTAATTTAACCCTCTCCACATCATACAATATGTTGCCAATTTGGATGAAAATCGCATATGAAAACCTTGTTACATCAAATAAGGCAAGTAAAGCGGTTTCTGAAAATTGGTGTGATGATAATGAAATTCAAAAGTCCTTATTAATTACTGAACTTACTCCATCTATTCAAGTATTTGTAGCGTGTGGCTGCGCACTAGATGCTTTTTACGATCAGCTAAAAGAATTTGCGAAAATATCTAGAGAAGACATAGATATTTGGAAACGAAAAAGAACGCCTCGTTCAGCGCAAATAGTCGAAATAATCAGGCGTGTTTACAAATTAGATAAAACTTTTGTAAAAGGCGCAAAAGTAAATATAGGTTCAATAATGGAGTACAGGGACAAAGTTGTTCATCCTTCACATGAAGTTCAACACACTTGTTCTCGCCCCGATATTCCAGTCAACGTGGATTGGCGCTTTTCAGCATACAAATATTCAAATGCAGAAATCGCGTACCAACGTACAATGGAGTGTAGTGGTACAACTATTTTGGCCACCTGATTAGAGGTGATAAGATCACCATAACTAAGCAGGTATCAATATGTCAAAACGTACAAGACCAACTTATTCACCAGAATTCCGACTAGAAGTTGCCCAA
>NZ_JAIMJA010000035.1 GCF_021295315.1 Motilimonas cestriensis
TTGCAATAACTCGATGGCGTGATCGGTTAATGGCAGTGATAACGCCGTGGCCGTTTTGGTGATCGAGGCGGGCAAATGAACTTGTGCATGATGCCAGTCAATGTATGACCAACGTAATTGCCGGGTTTCACCAATGCGGGTGCCGTGCATCAACATAAATAGGGCTAAGGTTCGCGCGGGCTCACACTCTCTCTCTATTTGTTGTTTGATTAAATGAGTTTGACCAAAGCGGATCGCCGCCTCTTTTGCTGGGATTTTAGCGTCGATAAAATCGCTAAAGGTCATTGATGCCAGCGGATCATAAGCCAAGCGCTTTTGCTTATGGGCCAACTTAAACACGCGCTTAAGCAGGGCAAAATGCTGGCGCACCGTGCCAAGCTTATATTGTGACTGTAGCGGCCAGATCAGCGCCGTTTCAATCACTTCATGAGTTAATCCAATTAATTTAATTAATTGCAATCTAGGTATTAAATGCTTGCTCAAACTGCACTTAACATTGATGCGGCGGTTAGCGCTTAGGCTGCTATCGGTGGCGGCGCGCTCTTGATACCACGCCAACAACTCACCGACCGTTTGCCAGTCGTCACAGTTAACCGACTCGGCGGCGGCATGGTTAGCCAGCAAAGTGGGCAACTTAGCGATCACGGCTTTGGCGGTTAGGCTCGGCCACACGCCCAGCTTGAGCCACTTGGTTTTATTGCCTTGGTTTAGCACTAAATACCAACTGGCCTTAGTGCGGCAGGTGCGCACCCGCAAACGCAGCGGGTAACGCGGATCAGCCAACTCAGTAACGCCCTGATCGGCTAACGCCTTAGTGATTGCGCTGTCTGATAATCTCAGGGTTTGCGATGGCATACACACACCTTTTGCACTTTTTTTGTGGATAAGTTAGGTGCTGGCGGTGCAGAAAATCGACCTAGATTTTTACCGGGAGGAAAGTATTTTTTACCTTTGTAGGCCAACTGAAAAAGCGTTAAGCCAGCGTATTTTCCGCGCCATTCTCGATAAAATTCCTCAACCATTTCTTTGTTCATTTATTTTATCTCCATTCAATCAAAGCTATATTCGCGCTCGATTTCGGCCAACTCTTGCGCTTCTTCTTGTGCGCGGCGGCGGGCTGTAAACTCGGGATCAGGCTTGCCACTAGCCGAACGCTGGCGATTAGGTGTTAGGGCGGGAAACTGTCTAAAAAAATGGTCTTTATCACACATAATTAACCTCGATTAATGGCATTGCGAACATGGGCGCGGGCTAACGCTAAATCGCGCTCATAAGTGGCAAGGGATATATTCATTTTGTGAGCTTTGTCGATTCGTTTAGCGTCAAGGGGCAGCGATGGAATGCGCCACGCGCCATACTCCACGCGCACCACGTCAACGGCGCGGGGCTTAGTGGGTACAAGCTGACAAAGGGCCGTTTCAATGCGCAGCTCTACGCAGTCGATCACGGGCTGCTTGCCACCACTGCCAAAATTCATTTGGCCTTTGTTTTCCATCATCACGCCCGTTAACGAGCGATAACCCGCTACTAAATGGCCGTGATGCACCCAACGCGCCCACATTTCAAAAGCTTGGTCTAAGCGGCGGCGGGCAACGTCCATTACGCCGCCTTGGCTGCGCGCTTTTGCTGCCGTAACAGGCACTCGCTTTGCGCATGTAACGAACTCAAAACATAACTTGGGGCAGTGGCACAAAGAGCGGCGGGCAGCACCCACAAATCACCACGTTTTATTTTCACCTCGTCGTACACGCGACTTAATGCGGGCTGGTAAACATGCAGCACATGACCACCACGGACGCGTATTTCCTCCATTTCCGCTTCACTTTGCGGCCCGATCACCACATCCAAGCAACTGGTTTTAAAATGCGCCGCTCGGCGCAAGTGCATTTGAATCAAGCGCAAGCGCTCAGGCGCGCCATGATGCGTTAAATTAAGGGTTTGCGCGCGCGAGCCAAATGCCTTGCTTAACTCTGCGGCGACATCTTCAACTTTCGGGCTTAACCCGCCAACAATCGCAATAATCATGATCTGGCCTTACTCATTTGCTGATTTAAAAAATCGGTGCGCCACACATCAAAGTTGATCGCGCCGTCTGACTTAATCTTTAATAACTCTTGGCTTTTCAGCGATGGGAAACGGCTAAACGTGGCCCATTGCTGAACCGTATTGACGCTCACGCCCAAATAACGTGCGGCTTTAGTGTTCCCCCGCTTACCAAAACAACTGATTAGCCATTGTTCAAAATTCATTCTTGATCGCCTTACCTCTATTTGTGGTAATTTTAACATTTAACACCAGTTTATAAAATAGGTACGCACTAGAAAAAACCTCATATTGTGGTAATATCGCGCTATATTGATAAAACGTATCGACAATGGCGTTTAACGAATGAACCAAGAAAACATAGAAAAACTAGCGACTAACAAAGAAACTGGCGCACGAATAAAAAAATGCCGCATCAGAAAAGGGCTAACTCAAGACGAACTAGGCAAAATGGTAGGAGTAGATCAGCGGCGGGTTCACGCATGGGAAACCGGTAATAGAGGCATTCATAGCTCTATACTCAATCGCATTGCTGCAAACTTAGGTACAACGGGGGAATACCTTGCCACATTTACAGATCACGAAGGCAGCAAAGGCAACGAGTGGCGTTACATTATTGCCAACAGCGCACTAGAAAAACTCAGGCACGCACAAAGCGATTTACTTGCTTTTAATGTTGATTCACTGGGACAGCGCAACATTAATGAAAGCTGTATCGCATTACTAAAATCGCAAGATGACGCGCTACACAAAACGATAGCTAAAAACGACTTAGTATTAATCGACAAGTCTAAAAGCGAGGTGGTTAAGCCAGCTATTTTCGCCATTGCCACCGATAGTGGTGAGATATGGTTACGTTGGATGCGACCAGAAATAAACGGCGATGTGACCATCTATTGTGATGAGAAAGAACATTTCCCTGACTCTACGCTAACTAAAGAACAGTTAAAAAAACTGGATATTGTCGGACAAGTGATCGGGCACTGGCACTGGAATTAAACAAGAACGCGGGATAACTGCGTTTTTTTACGCCTTTATATACCCTCTTATGTGGTATTTTTGACAAATAACACCATCAGGACTCATCGAATAATGAACAACAAACTAACCATTCGAAGCTCAATCAAAGAAGTACACACACAAGCCGTCAGGCAAAACCAGCACACCTTTGCCAAAACCGTGGCAATCCGCGCCATGGCCGCGCAGATCAGCGAAATGTGCCACCCGGATGAAATCGAGCACAACGCCCACGCCATTCTTGAGCTAAACGAATCAATCAGCCACCTGATCGAAGAAGTGCGAAACGAACAAAACCAACTGGCTGAAATCATCAGCATTTGGGGTGACAAATGTTAGCCACCGACTACGCCAGTTTATTTAGCGCCGAGCAAAAGCGCGTGTTAAACGATACCGCCCACGGCCAAAGCACCGCCAAGATCGCGCAAAATATTAACGCGACACAAGCCGATGTGCGCAGCATTCAACTTGATATACAAGCGCGACTTGATGCCAAAAATACCGCGCACATGATCCACCGCGCTTGGCAAGTGGGGTTACTAGGCACAAAAGCCCTTTGTTTATTGCTGGCAGCACTGACACTACAACCGCAAGACAACGCGATCAGAACCGCGCGCACCGCCAGAACGCGCACCCCATCATCATTAGTACGCCTTAAGTCGGGCGCAGTCGGTAGGAATCTAAACGCATGAGCCAAAACAGCGCCAATTTAATCAATCAAACTTCAGGCGAATTTGAATACTACACCCCCCCACTATGGCCTAACTTGGCGCGCGAACTGATGGGCCAAATTGATTTAGACCCCGCCAGCAATGAGATCGCCAATAAAACGATTCAAGCCACGGCTATTTTTACCCAACAAACTGACGGCCTTAGCCAAAACTGGTTTGGTAACGTCTGGATGAATCACCCGTTTCACCGGGGCGAACAACCCTGCCCCAAAAACCGTGACAAGTGCAAAAAAAAGGCATGTGTTAAGCGTGGCTATCACATCGACGAGCCGATCCCGTCTAATGAAGATTGGATAAATAAAATCGTGTCCGAGTATCAAAACGGCTACATCAAACAAGCCGTGATGATCTGTTTTTGCTCCAGCTCAGAAACATGGTTTAAACCGCTTTTGCAATATCCGCAATTATTCCCTAATGGCCGTGTGCATTACCACAAAGCCGATGGCAGCAAAGCCGACAATTGCACCAAAGGCAGCGTGATCACTTACCTTGGCCCCGACCTAGACGGATTTATAAAAATATTTGGCCCCCACGGCACCATCAAAATAGAAGTAAACTAACGAGGCAAGCATGAACACTGAAACACTAGACACTGAAAACCCTTTAGAGCAATACGCACCAGAAGAACTACTTAGCGAATTTATAAATAAATTTAACACCATGGCCGATGAAAAAGACGGCCAGCAAACCTTGCTTTTTCTTAACACCGAAAAGCTGATTGAAAGCGAAACCCGAAACGCACAATTACAAGCCCAGCTTGATGAGGCCAACCAAAAACTAACAGCTCAACGCGACTTATTAAAAATCAGTGAAAGCAACTCAATCAAAGCCATGGCCCTAAAAGCACAGCTTGACACCGCGAACGACACGATCCAGCAACAACGAAAGCTATTGAATGACTACAAAGGCGGCAATGACCCCGTAAAACTGAAAAAACGCTTAGAAGAACAAAAAGAGAAAAACAAAGGGCTAATCGCCAGAAACGATCTGTTAGTTAGAGATAATCGAGAATTAAGAAAAGAGCGCGACAACGCATTAAGCGAGCGCAACATTGCAGTTAATAAAGTGCATGAAACCAGCGTGGAAAGCATAGCCGAATCATTACCCGGCATTTATCACAAAGGCAACGACCACATTTTAATCATGCCAAACATGCTCACAATGGCTGATAGTGAGGGTGAACTGTTTGGCGGGCGGGCGCTGATTTACATGCACCAAAGCGGCTGCGCACGTTTAATGACATACAACCCCGACACGCAACAATCACACATTTGTAAATCACCGCGCGGCGGGCTTAAACCAAGCAAAGAAACCATCGAGTTTGCGCAAAACTGGTTATATAAAGTCAATGAACTACAAAACGGCGAAATAACCGCAACAGACCTTAGACCCGCCGACTTTAACCCAAAAATAAAAGCCCCTGCCTAAGCCATAAACGCCAGCACGGGGATCACGTCTTGCGGCGCGCGCCCCGTCAATATCAAAAACTTGCGCCACACATCATACGGCACTTTTTTAGCCCCGCTTTTAAACTCACGCACCCGCCGATCACTCGACAACCCCAGCAAAACAGACAGCTTTTTATCTGTGTTGTACTCACTAAAATGGCTTTGAAAATGGCGAAAATACGCCGCCACAATATCAGCATCAGGCGCTTGCCAGCCTTGCCCCTGCATAAGCAAGTGCGCACGGGAATAATCCGCCTCATTGAGATCGGTTAATCCTGGCAACACGGGCGCGTTCAAATTGGCATTTAGTTGTTCAATGGCCGCTTGCGTGGCTCTTTCATGGATCACGCGCAACTGTTCGCGCATATTTGGCATTGGCACTTTCATATTTTAAACCCTTATCACTTAATGATAACTATCGGATGATAAGGGGGCCGAAGCCCCCTTTTAATTACATCGGTGACAGTTCGATTTGGCGAACGTCTGAAACTCGGATATTAACCAAGCTCAATGTACCTGTAGCAAGCGGCTCCCACACGCCCCGAGAATGTAAATCCTCGAAGCAGTAATAAAGGTATCGTGGGTGCATCAGGTCGGTGTTAATCACCTTGATGCCGATATGTTCTTTATTGAACGTTGTTGAAGGCTTGCCACAAGTTTTTAAAGAGCCTCTACGCACCAACCAGAAATCAGCATCTTGAAGATTTGTAGCTATGGTCGCAATGTCGGAAAGTTTCATTCGTTTCTCCAAGAGCATCAACTAGCCCTCTCGAAACGAGCGGCTTTCTGTGTGCCCCCGTTGAAAGAGATAATAGGCGCTTTGCGCCTAACTATCAAGCTTTATTTTGATTAATCGAATTAATTAATATAATCAAATTAATTTGACTAATCGGAATAATTAAATTAATTTAAATGCAACTAACTAACGAGGTAGCAACATGAAAATTGTCAGTATATGGAATGAAAAAGGCGGCGTAGGTAAATCCACTATTAGCTTCAACTTAGCGGGCGCAGCGGCGGCGCGAGGCTTAAAAGCGCTGCTAGTCGATGACGATCCACAAGGCTCATGTGCATGGCTTGTCAGTGATGGGTTTTGTCAGTTTGACGTATCAAAAGGCTGGCCAAAAGAAAAACCCGATGCTGATGTGGTGTTCGTGGATATGACACCCAGCACCACCGACGAGCCACACGGCGTGGTCGTGCTACCGTACCAACCCACGCGCTTAGCTTATGGCGTCGTGCCAAAGCATTTGCCCAAACTAAAAAAACTAGGCCGCCGCGTGGTGCAAGTGATCAGCATGGCCGACATGCGCAAAACCGAACACCGCGATTTTGTCCGCGCAAAAATGAAAGAAGATAGCAGCATCAAGCTAGTGCCCAATCGGGCCATTTTCGAGCGCACCGCCGGATTAGGCCGAACCGTATTTGATCCAGAACTAAAAGGCATGTACGGGCTAAAAGATGCGCAAAAAGACATTAACAAACTATTAGACGAGGTACTGAAATGAGCACTGGCCCAAGCTGGATAACCAAAGCCGAAAACAACACCGAAGGAAACGAAGTAGGCCAAGCCGCCGAAATCGACAACAAAAAGCCACGCGGCAAGCCGGGGCGTAAAAAGTCGATAGTGGATCGTAAAGTGGTGGGCCTTAACTTTAGTGACGCCAAAAGCAATGAGCTGAATCAATTGGAAATGCGGCTTAAGCTGGAAGGCCTAGAGCTAACACGCGGGCGCAGTGAAGCGGCTGAACTAGCTATTTATTTACTCAACGAAATATTCAAAGGCAGCATGAACGATGGCGTTAAAACCATGGCGTTAGCACTATTAAACGAGGAATGCGGCGCAGAAGATAGGAGCGCAGAAGAAAACGAGAATTAAATCATTTTAATTAATTCAATTAATCTGACTAATTGAATTATTTTAATTGAGTGTGACGGCTTCTGACCCCGCCACACTCGACACAATAACAACTAACGAGGTAATCACTATGTCACATGAACAATATACTAAAATCGCGCGTATGCGTCTATCTGAGCTTGCTAGCGCGCCACTTGAGCTGCTGCAAGCCTTCTTTGTGTTAAAGCCGCACTACGCGAACGCACATTTTATGCAGCTGATAATAGCGGGCAGGGCGAAGGGCTAGCAGCCAACAAGCCTTGTATTTGCCCCATTAACTCTAACGTTAGTTCATTTGCGGGTATTAACTGCGCGCTGCAATCATCCCCCGAATGCAGCGCATCGGCTGAAAGCTGTAAAATAGCGATGACTTGATTGAGTTTTTTCATTACTTCACAATCCATTTTTTGTACTTCCTTGGCAATTAATATCAAAACTAAGTAATTATTCTATCAGTCAATCTACTGATAAAAATCAATGTGTAAATAGCGACAGACAAAACAGTCCTATACTTAACTAAAATAGGGCAAAACAGTCCTACGGGGGCCAGTCTTTATGCTACCAAAAACAATACAAGCGCTAATAAACCGCCGCAAAGTGGCGGGATACAGCCAAGAGCAAGCCGCCGACATGGCCGGATTATCATTAAAAACTTATCAAAGAATTGAGAACGGAACGGCAGACATCCGGCTGCAAAATTACACATCACTAATTAGGGGACTAAAAATAACAGATCTAGATATTGTGCTAGATACACTCGATGTAGACACTACAACGCCGTGGGACGTGGCGGCGGCGGCGCGAACGCTACCGCCGGAAGCGCGCGCGGCGCTATTGACGATCATCATGGTGCTTTATCGCAGCCATGAGCCACGCTTATAACTGATATTTAGCCGCCATCTTGGCAACGTCGCGGATCAAGTCTCGCACTAGCGCGCCTGAATCCGCGTCAATCCTCACCCCTTCATGCACCGACACAAACGCCACACCGCGACTATTTAGCGTTTTTAGTGTGCGGCTTATCTCGTCAGGGCCACTAAATACATCTAAGCGCCAGACCGCCAAGGTGTCGCCGAAATGACACTTATCTAGCACATCATCCAGTGAGCAACTAAAACATTCACCCACATTGATAGCTTCAAGCTGGGCAGCTTGTAGCGCTTTATCAGGCTGAGGCCCAATCCAACCAATTAACATACAACCCCTTTGTGACACGTCACAAGCCATTAATTTTTTATATCTTGCCTCACTTTGTATAAAAAATCTCAACAGGGTTTCAAATTTGAAAAAAACGGGGCTATTTAACATAAATAAGCAAAAGCGCATAAGCGAAAATGCACTCACGCAAATTGGCGGGCTTAAGCGGTGTTTTTGATAGTCGGGAATAGAAAAAGGCGGGGGTTTTGCGTGTTAGTGTTTTGTTAAAATGTTAACGGATAAGCTAGGGGCGGTTTTTACTGCGAAACCGCCAAAACCCTATTTATTGAGCTTGGCGGCAATGCAGCGCTTAACATCAGCCTTGGTTAATGGCTTAATCACGCGCTGGCCGCGTTCGCCCGATCTCACTACATCGCAGCACTTAAGCTGGCCCGCAAGATCATACGTCACCACATTGGCACCGGGCGACCAGTAAAAATACTCATCACCAAATTGCCACGCGTCGCGGCCATCCATTTTCCCCAAGTATTCAAGATCGGATTGTTTCATTGTGTCACCTCGGCTTATACTGCTGGCAAGTGGATTGGGAGTGCCTGATCGGCGTAGTGGCGGTGGGGAGTACCCCGCCGCGCTAAGCTTCACCCAAGCCTGTTATTTACACATTTCGCAACGGCCCCTAGACGCCGATTTTTTCAAGAGTGACAATATTAAGCTTAATTTTTTTTATAGTTTTGCTGAGATCAGAACGACGATTTACTAAATCTTTGAGCAGTTTTTTATTAAAAGCCAATTCACTAACGGGAAATTGGCCGTGGTCGTGGAAGAACTTTGTATTGTCAAACTCACAGCCGTAACAATCCCAAGCTTGAGAATCGTTAACATGCCCTGTTTTTGAACTATTTAGCTCTAACGAGCAATGCGGACAGAAGTATTTCATTTCAATTTTACACCCCGATTTTCCAATGTGGATTTACTTAGTTTGATCCACAAATCTAAAGCCATTTTCTTTGACTTTACATCCAACTTTTAACCAGCTACTACCTGATGAAAGCAAGATGCCATTGTCTTTCCCATAAAAGACCGCCCAAGCGCCATAGAGACTACTTTCGCCAATGTAAGGGTATTTACTACTCATTACTTCACCTCAACATCAAGTGAAAATTTATTTTGTGCAATCGAGATAGCATCACTAATTTTAAATAATTGATCAGATATATAAACTTTCTGCTCAGGCGTAAAATCTTTTGTTGCCATAAGCTCCATCATCACATTGCCATGTACAACCGCGATATTCGTTACAGCTTCATTTGCATTATCAATCATTTCACTAATGTGCATTGTTAGTCCTCATCAACAAATTGGGTTGCGTCTTGCGTTGCTACAAGCTGAACCTGTATCAGCTCGCCTTTATCGTTCTTTATGGTGCCTAACCAAGCGCGCTCGGTTTGATAGCTGGAATCTAAGTTTTCGGCCATGCCCTTAACATGGCTCGAAAATGTTTTAGACTCGGCGGCTATCTGGTTCAAAACCATTTCAAAATCGTAATCTTGATTTACCAAATTAACCGCCATCAACTAGCCCCCAAACACTGATTCAGCATGAATTTCAAAACGGGTTTTAAACTCGTAGAAACTGCCCTCTAACACGCTTAGCTCTAAGGCATCCGTGCTGGCTTTTGCGCGCCAATTTTTAAAATTCTCAGCACCAGACTTATAGCGAGCTTTAATGTCGTTTAAGTAGCCTTGAGCCAACGAATGCGATGCACACACTTTTGTTATCCGCGTGTCTAAGTTTCCATTGGTGTTTTTTGACGTTTCTGTGATAACGAAAACTTTATTTTCTTGGCTTACTTGTTGATTAGATTGCATATTGTTCACCGTTTCAATTTACTTGTTAGCGGCCTTTCCCCTAACCTCTGAAACGAATGATAGTCTCACTGTGAGACTATTGCAAGCCTTTTTTGTATCACTGTGAGACTTTTTGTTTTACTTAATAAATCGAATAGCTCGCACTGGTTAGACACCAACACGCTAACAGGCTGTGAGCCGTTGGCGTACTTAAATGCGTTAGCTCTTGAGATACCTAGAACAATGGCGGCTTGGTCTTTCGATAGCCCGTATTTATCACACCACTGTTTAAATTCGTCTGCTGTCATCATCTTTACTCTTTATTAGTTGGCAGTTCTACGCCGCTCCAAATACTGTTAAGCGCGGTCTTTATTTGCTTAACATCGGCATCAATGTATTCAAGCGTCATATCAGCGCTTTCATGTCCCAAAATATCTTGTATTAGCTCCAAGTCGTAGCCCTTGCGATATAGCCAAGTGGCCAGCGTTCGGCGTCCTGAGTGGCTAGAGCCGCCATGTAAACCCGCGCTTTTAAACAAGTTGCGGATCAGGTTTTCTAAACTGCTACAAACTAACGTGCTGCGCTCGTTGCCGTCTTTGTCTTTGTATCGCTTTTCGTTAAATGCCAGCGTTCGCCAGCTTTTTCCGCGCTTAGACAAGATAAGCGGCGAATCAGGCTTTAAACCGCCGAATTCAGCCGCGCCGCTTGTCATCGCACCTTCTTCAAGCCTTTGAGTTATCCAATCGCTAACGGCCTGTTTATGGCCGCGAGCAACGATATAGCCGACCCTTGGCTTACTGGTCTTTGTTGTTGTTCCTCGGATCGTAAACGAGTCTTTGATTTGGCCGCTTTCGTGTATCACATCAGCAACCGTGAGCTGCGCCACCTCGTTAACCCTCAAGCCCGAACCAAACAAAAACCAGACTACACACAAAGTTCGGTTTCCTGTTTTGCCCCTAGATGCAGCCCATAGCAAGTGCTTGAGCTGCTTTTTTGATTCAACCACCGCTGCTTTTTTCTTGCCAGCAAACAGCCGTGTTATTGCTCTTTTCCTTGCCAACTTAAAACCCTCTAAACGGCCTTATTCCAATATATATGTATTTGATGATATTTGAAAGCTGAAAGGGCTTAAATGCTAGTGATATTGGAATCGTGGAAACGGGGCCATGCCCCGCCACCGGGCTAGGCTTGGGGTTTAACGAGGGATTTTATATTTTCAATGTTTCGATTATGGCGGTGGGCGCAGTGGTCGCCAATGGCAATGGCTAAAATCCAACACGCCACGGGCACAAACACGGTGGCAAGGCCCACAAAGGCGATCAGCGTCAGGATTAAGCCCCCGGCTAAGCTGGTATAAAACAGGCCAATGGGGCCAAGGCAAATAGTGAGCACAAGACTCACTAAGCGGGATTTGGGGTTTAGGTTCATGCGGGTAACTCCATTTGATTTGATGCACTGATCTAACGCTGAAATCAACACAAAATCAAGGCTAAAGGGTTAGCGCGGGATCTTTCACATTCACGTCCCTGCTAAGCTGCTTTTTAGCTCCGCTAACAGTTAATTGACTGCCTACGCTGTCGCATGACAAGTAGCACTACCCGAGTGCGCCAAATCAGCCCCCTAGCGTAGCTAGGAAATGGGCTGGCATTTATGCTTTTGCTGTTCGATGGGCCATAGCGCAGCTATGAAATGCCCATTTCATTTTTGCTTAATAATAAGTTCTTTTTTTATTAATGGGGATCAAGGGGCCCTGTTAATAAAATAAATGGTATCTCCCCGAAGGGTGAAACTACCACTCCCACTTCCGGCTCCTTTTATCAACTCTCATTTAATAAGAGATACACACAAACTTAAGCACAAGATGATCGGGTGCGCGAAAAAGGCGCGATAAGATCGCCGCAATGGCGCTGTAAGGGGGGGATAAAGCAAGGCTGATAATAGGGTTATGAGGACAAAAACAGGGTTTAAAATGAAGCAGGTACGCGAAAGCGCCCGAAACAGATCGGGGAATAATAGAAAGGGGGGTTAATGGGCGAGGGGGATCACTTCTGGCACTTCCCACCACGAATCGAACTCTCCTTGGGCGCTGCCCGTTTGGTAGTTCTCCAGCGTGATGGCCTCAGCGCGTTTCTGGCGCGCCACTTTGCTAGCATAGGTGGGCCAGTGGTTTGACAGGCCCGTGTCGTTAAGACGGGCTAGGGCAAGATTGCGCTGGTTATCGATCCAGCCCTTTTTAAACCCCAGCTCAGTGAAAAACTTCAAGGTGAACCATTTATAGCCCGCCACACCACGGATCACGCCCTCGCTATTGCGTAGCGACATGGCTTGGCTCGTGAGATAGCCCGCACGAACCAGCTTGTCTATGTAGCGAAACCACGTTGATTCAGCTATCTGCTCGCCGTAAATTTTATTATAACGGTGGCGCATGGCGGTGTGTTTAACGGGATCGAGTTCATCAGGTTTAGCGACGCCGACGCGAAAGGTAGACCAATCAACATACGTCACAATGGTACGCAAGACTTGGATCATGCGCACCCTGACGCGCTTTTGTGAGTCGCGCTGGCGACAATCAACGTCGTTAAGTGATTTTAAAAGAAAGGGTTTAGCTTCGTAACCGCCCAATTTATCAATGGTGTGGCGGCTGGGCTCGGGGATCTTCTTTTTGCCGAGTCCGTCTAAAATAGTGTTAACCGCTGCGGAATAAGGCGTTTTTTTGCCTGTGCGATTATTTTTTTTGTGGTTTACGTCCATTTATTTTGCTCATCTATCATCAATGAGTTGCAAAATCGAGTAATTTTCGTAAACTAACTATTGTCTAGTTAGAAGCTTGGTGGCTACTTACGAAAGACTCTGCAAAGCCCGTATTAGCGTACGGGCTTTGCGCCTTCTGAAACTCTAATCTTTTAAAAATCCCTAGAACCCATATCAAACGCGCTCTGAGTGTGTAAAAAGCAATTTACCACAATTCGAGGTAAATGATCTAGTTTCATTTTACGCGATCACGAATAAACAAACCGTGATCACGCAGCCGTTGTAAAATATGGTTGTTAATCGGCGTCGTATTCATAATTGATCTGAAAAGCGTTATTTTTATTCAATCCCGCACTAAGTAAGATCAAGCCGGGATGGGTGATTCCTAAATTGTGCTCTATTTCAAATCGGTCGCGCTGTACTCGCATGTAAGCTGTATTGTCGCGCACGTAAAACAGGCAAGCGTCAGAAATTGCTGAGCTAGCGTTTTGCGGTACGTCAAACGCGGCTAATGGGTATGCCCCCTGAGTGAAAACTCGCGTATCCACTCGCCCAAGGTTTGAGTCATAAAAGTGAATTTTTATATCCACATTGTCCAGCGTATAAAACACAATGGGGCGACCGTTTTGATCGAATGTTAAATCCATTGAGACAATAGCAACGGGTTCATCAAAAAGCTTAACCCCTGCACCCCATGAAACCCCTTCAGCCCCGTAAATAAACACTTCGCCGTTAACTTGATTTATATGCCAAAAACGCGCGTTAAGGTTCTGTGAACCGTCCGAAAGCGCAATTGGCCCTAACGACGTTGCGTGATACCACGTTAGCGGGTTGGGCTGTGGCAACCCCTCCTCAACCAGCGCGGAAAGATCGCCAACACTAAAGGTTGTATCCGCTACTATCATGCTCGGGCCATAGGGTAAGAAAGTTCAATATCAAATTCTTGATCCGCTGTTTTAGGTATGGGTGGATCAATCCACACAAACCAAGGACCATTCGCCGTAAATGACGAATGACTAAAGTCTGTGAAACTGATTAAATTTAAGCCATTGGTGTAGTTACCCGTCCCAGTTGGGACGGTAAATTTCTGTTTAATTACCTTATTTATTGGGTCGCTTATCCGCGATACCTGCCCAACCCCGCCAGCTCCACTAGGTATACCAGAAGCCAAAACAGGTTTTGCTGCTGTATACATTGCGTGGCATCTAGACGGGGGGGTGCCCAAAATAGTGCTAAGTGAAATGTACCTATAAATCATTGGGTTAATTTCGAAAGTGTGATCCGTTCCGTTCACATTTAAGACCTGACTTGTAGGGGCAAGGTTTAGATAAAATGTTAACGTGTAAGTGATTATTAATTTATCCGTAGCGGTTAGTGTCAGAGTTGTTGGATTACCGCCAACGTCCTTAATTAAGGCGCGAGTATGGACTTCCCCGTTCGGGAGGTTACCAAATGACAATCCCAATTCTGTAAGGTTACCAAGAACCGATCCCGTTGCCCATTCAGCCACATAAATAGATTTAAGTGTGAAAATATTAGTGCCTGCATCATGCGTCCCAGCGGGTTGAGTGACGTTGGCACCCGCACTGCTCACAAAATTACCAAGCGTTGTTTGAGCTACGTGCGGAGCCTCAGTTCCAGTACCCACATAAATACTTATATTATGCGTTGTGGACGGCACAGTGGCCTGTAACCACAAATCGAAAAACGAGTTTAGAAGAATGTTTTCTGCATCTTCGCTTATTATTTCAAGTTCCCCGCTCCCCCTTTGAACCGAAATATCAAATGTACCTTTTACCTTTGTACCCAGTGACTCAATCATTATAGTGTCCTTAATTCAGCACCGCTTACGCTCGGTGCGTTAAAATTATTGTCTTCGCCTTCAGCTTGGCTTATTAAATTATATGGGTTTCTAAGTTCAACCTTACTTACTGCGGGCGGGTTAAAGCTGTTAGCCGCCCCGCCGCCCCCCCTCACCACGATGGAACGAAGGCTTACCGATGTGGTAGTTGGCGGGTTGAATTGGTTACTTTCAGCCCCTGTTCCACGAACAACCAACGAACGCAAGCCAGCGCCTATTATCGCTGGAGGAATCCAGTTTGAACGACCCTCCGCAATACCGCGAACGAGTACATTTCGTAGGGCGCTACTTGCCACGGTTGGCGCGAAATGGGTAGTTGAATCCCCTTCTCCACTCTCTAGGGGATAAACCCCCGTCTGTAGCGAAGCTTGATGAACCCGCTTACCCTCGCGCCTTGGGGCCATGCTGGATTGCATCGTCGCTAACTGTGCTAAAAAACTGGGTGTTAACTCCATTACACCACCACATTAGACGGCTTAACGTCGCCCCCTAATACCCATGTATCACCTTCAATTGCGGTTAGGGTGATGGTGCTCCCCTCGCCAAACGCCATTTTCTGGCCCGCGCCAACAATCGTGATCCCCGCTTGAGCCAACAAAACCAGCGGGGTGGCGCTGTTCTGTGTGATAAAAATAGTGGTGCCGCGCGCGGGGTAGCTTTCTTCGTTTTGGGTTGCGATTGCGCTGCCGACTCTTACAGTGTTAACTTCGCCCGCTTGGCCTTGCCTGTCAGCCATGATCCAAGTGGCGTGGTCACTGACGCCAATGCTAACGTCGTCACCTGTCCATCGGCGCACACTAAAGCCCTTGTTGCCTGTGGCCGCGCCCATGCCAATGGCAGCGGGCGTCAATAATGGCGTGACATTGCCCACGGGATCTTCAATCGGGGCAGTGGGGTTCGTGGTCGTCATCCAATGATGCAATTGCATTAAAAACTTGTTGGCAAAATCCCCCACGTTTTTAACGTTTGCAATGGCGTTATTAAAATCGCCAAAGGTGGGCAATACTGACGCCTCAGCGGTGGCGGTGTCATACGGCCACGGCTGGCGCAACACTAATGTATTAGCGTTAACAGCCGCGGCTATTTCAACCGGGGGAAAGCCCGAAATTAATAGCGCGTCGTGGCCGCGTATCGCGTAAGCATCAGCACCCGTTACCGTCACTTCTTTTGCGCCGCTGGTGACAGCCGCGCTAGTAAAACTAAACCACATAATAAAGCCTCATATAAATTCGCTGCCATCCCTAAAGATCGTCAAGCTAGTAGTTTGCGCAGGTATTCGCGCTGAACCAGCCCCCACCGCGCCACCTGAACTAATGTAGGTAACATCGCTAAAAACTTGGTAACTAACATTAACGTTGCTGTTTCCGGCAGGAATAGCGATGGTTACATTTTGCGAACTCGCCCGACTGGTCATTGACTCGTCACTGCCACTTACCGCGCTGGTAATTATCGAGCGATAAACTTCGACATAGTTAACTAACACTCGACAGCTAACCGTTGTTGTTGTTGTCGCGCCTGCTGAGCCATTCGCACCACCAGACTCCCCCATCGCAGTGGCTTGAGCCAGCACACCGCCAACGATCAAGGTTCGGCCGTGTGATGGATTTGGTTTTAATGTTGCGCTGAATAAATTGTGCCAAGTATTGTTTTGCGGGAATTGATACTCATAGATAGCCATCGCCTTAGCCGACACAATATCACCGACGATTTTATCCGCGTAAACCGTGCCGCCGAAGGTGCCATTTTCAAAGTAAGCATTGCCTTGTTTATCAATCACCGCGCGACCGCCGCCGATGTTTAGCGTACCGCCGACAAGGTTGCCGCCGAACGTGCCATTGGCAAAATACACATCGCCATTGTTGTTTATCACCGCCTTACCGTTGCCGATATTTAACATGCCGCCGACAATTTCAGGGGATTCGATGCGGGAAAAGGCCCGCAATACGTCTGCAGTTACACTGCCATTTGCTAGCATGTCGCCATGTAGCAAAAATTCGACGGGCTCCCACTGCGCGTTATCTTCATTAAAAATGCGGGTGTCGGCGACGCGGTGATCGTCATTTTTAAACACGGTGAATACATCACCGCCTAATGGTGCTCGCCCAGCGGCGCTACTAAACAAGGCGCTGGCAATGCCGTGATCGGGCGGAAAAACCCCGGTACTAGAGCCAATGCGAAACATGCTGGCGCTTTGCACGTCAGATAAGTTATTTAACGTGCCATCGCCTAATTCAACCCGCCCGCGCACAATTAATTGTTTGCTGCCATCGGGGTTTTCAACGGCGGCTAACCACGCGTGATCCGGGTTGTCTGGATCGAGTAACAAAAACTTATCTGCTAAAATGGCAATCTCTGTGGTGTCGCCGTTGGTCGTTGCAGCGAGGCCCGACACGCGGCCATGACTATCAAACAAAAACCCACCACGGCCAATGGCTTTACCGTCTTTATTAATAAAGGTTTGCGCGATTTGCGTGAGTGTTAGTTGTCCGCCGTTACCATCGTTAACTATGTTGCGCCGGATCGTTTCGCTGAGCGGGGCCTTTACCCACTCATAGCCAGCCAACACGCATGATTCAGCGCTATTTTCATCGACGGGATTACCCTCTGAGTCAACACAGTAACCAATCGCGCTGCGGGTATATTCCTGCGCACTGGCAACGGCATCATCCACGTTTACAGCAACTTCACGCTGAAAAATCGCTAGCGCGGCTTTGTCGCCAATAGTTTCTGTTTGTTGCTCTATTACCCGTGCCGCGTTATCTAAAATTTGTTCGCCAAGGGCGGTTAATTCCCCTTGTGCGCTGGCGAGCATGTTTGGCAAATCACGGCCCATGCTGTTTAACAACGCTTGGGTTTCGCTGTTTAAATGTACGCTACTGATTGCCCCTTCTAGCACGTCGAGTAGGTCTGACGGGTTAAGCAAGGTTTTAGCGTTAAACGCAAATTCAGCGCTTTGGCCGTAGCGGTTCACCGCGCTCACCCAATAATAAAAGGTGGTGTTCGGGCTTAGGCCCACATGACTGACCACGCGGCCACGGCCTAAATACTTGGCTTGAGTGCGGTTGTTGGTTTTGCTCCAAAATACATCGTATTCAGTGCCTAAGCCCGTTTGTCCGGTTTGATAGGGCGATAGGGTTAGCGCAAAGTTAGTAGCATCCACTGTCACGCCAGCGGGCACACCGGGTAAAGTTAACAGCAAAGCCAAGGTGGTGGCGGGGCTGCGCACTTGCCAACTGTTTTCAGCATAAATTTTTATACTGTAACTGCCCGCCGCCATGTTGGTGACGCGCCATTGATTGATGCGACTTTGCACCACATCCGTGATCGCGCCGTCTTGATAAATCTCAATGTGATATAAAAGGGCACCGGGCACCACGTCCCATCGCACCATGCCGTTGGCTAAGTCGCTGCCCGCAAATTCGACAAAGCGCGGGTTTTGCGGCGCGGTGATTTCGTTGGGGCCTTTTAATTGGGTGCGCGCCGTGTCTGCTGTCTGCTCTACCGTGACATAATTTAGATAGTTAGATTGCAGTTCTTCGGCCAGCTCAAGCGTGATGGCTTGGGTTAAACTAAATGACCAATCCAATACCCTAAACTCTTTACCTGCCCAGCCCAGCGCGGGCAAATCAAGGGCGATCACTGTTCCTGGGCGACACTTAAACGCGCGATAGCTCACGGACAAGCTGCACCGAATGCCACGGCGGTTTAACTTGGAATGGATGGCCGCGACGCGCTGCGCTTGCTTGCTCGATGGGCAAAAAGTTAAATCTAAATCGCGGGCGATTTCTTCGCCATCGTCGGTGACATATTCCGCGATAGACACGGCGGGAAAATCCACCTCAGCAAAATTTTGTAACTGATCAACAAAGGTGCCGGTGACGGTATTAAAGCGCTCGCTTAAGTCAGGGCCAGCGGCAATATCGGGATCGCCGATCACGTCATCTTGGGTTAGCGTGATGGGAGCGGGGCCGTAATACGCGCCGACGCGGCACACATAGCGCCCCTCCGACCAAATCAAATTACCCGCACACGCAGCGTCCATTTTTGCCATCACGGTTTTAGGCGTGGCGGTGGCGTCAAATGCAGCCCCGATGCGGTAACGCCGCTCGCCTTCTAGCTGTTCGTCACATTCGTTGGCGGCGGTGATAAAGCTCGACCAATCGATCTCGTCATCGGTCGCGCCAACAAAGTAGCGGGTATAATCGAGCTTAATCAGCGCGGCGTTTTCACTCCATCGCGTTTGCTGATCGCGCGGGTCGTAAACCGCTTTACCTTTTACCGTGGCCTTGACGTTAGGCACACCCGCCGACCACACTTCGCGATCAGACGTTAGCACCACATGCGCAAAACAAATATCGTGACCGATCATCTCGCTTTGCCAGCTTGGCAAACCGCCTGCGGTGGGCACACTGGCATGATTGCCAAGGTAAATATAAACCTCGGCTTTATCGCCAATAAACGCCCGATCACAACCCTTTTCAGCGGCGCGGGCGCTGTCTGCGGTTAATGCAATGTCGTTTAAATACAGCTCGGTAACATCACTACACGCATGGCCCGCCAGCGGTACTATCATGTGCAACTGTTCGCCGTTGCCGTACTCGTCCGGCTCGCCGTGTTCTTCGGCGTAAATCAATGGCCCTGCCACCTGAGCTTGGCCATAAATAATTTGGATCGGCGCAGCGGCAGCGCGAAACACTTGTTTACGCTCGGTAACGCCCGCGCCCGTGTCAAAGCTCATTTTTTTGGCGGCGTAAACACTGTACCCCGACGCGGCCACCGCCACGCCAATGGCAATGGCTGAGCCAACGGTGATACCGCCAAGGGCGACAATCGGAATTGCTAAAAATGCCATTTAAACGCCTTTAAAATCTGGTTATTCAATGCGCCATGCGGCGCTAATATCGGTGATCGGTCGTTGGGTTAAGCCGTGCTCACTTAAAAACTGACACGCGCCCGCGAACACCACGCCCACGGCGGGATCGGCTTCGGTGTTAATCAACACCACGTCACCACGCTGGGCAAACAGCGGGTTTTTCATCGGCGCGCCTAATGCGGCGGTAACGGCATCCGCTAGGCTGGCGTGACCTTCATTGCGCAATACGCGCAGCGCGCCACGGCCACTGGTATAGCGATCACGATAGGCGGCGGCGTAGTCCTGCCCTGTTTGCGCTTGCACACAATCGGCGGCAAACAAACAGCAATCATTTTCACCCCACTCAAAGGGCGCAGTTTTACGCGCCAATAGCACATTGGCTAAGGCGGTTTCCCAATTTTCTAATTTCATATTTGCTAGGCTTTTAGTGGTGCGGCGTCTTTTTTACTGCCCCAATAAATTGGGCGTTCGGCCATGGCCGCGACATATTGAAAGAGGGTGTCGCCGGGGTGGCGCTGCTGATGGTTAGCGTTGTTGTAGCGCTGATTGCCGCCCTTGTCCCAATCTGCTAAGCGACTGATCAGGCGCACCGATACGGCGTTCTCCGTGCCTGATCGGATCGGGGCGCTGGCAATGCGGCCAGCGAACAACACTGAGCTATCCATGATCTGATTGCTGTCATCAAGCAAGCCAAGGGTGATTTTTGCGGGGCGACCGATGCTTTTATCTTGCAGCACTTCGGCCAGTTGGGTTTGGTCTAAGCCGCTCAATGTCAGCGTGAGGGTGTGGGGCGCAATTTGGCCGCTTTCTTTAGCGCGACTGATTGCCCCCAAATTGCCCACGCCGCGATAAGTGACGCCCTCAAATACCAGATCGCCAAGGCCACTATGCAACCACACGCCGCCGTCGTACCAGTCTAGCCAGACCAGCACCACGGGCGATAGCGCGGGGGCGTCTAAATTGCTTTGCTGCATTAGACCACCTCAACACAACTGATCGTAATATTGGCGCGCTGGCCCGGACGACAACTAAAGTTAAGCTGGTTATTGTCCCTTAAGCGCATGGTGCAACTTGGACGGTTAAGCTCAAGGGGCGTTCCGGCGGGCACATTGCGGTGCAAAGGCGGCGCAAATAATACCGTCACCCCGCCGCCGCCGTTGGTTTGGGCGTCAGCCGTGACCACTTTAAGCTCACCGTTCACGCTAAAGTAATCGCCTTTTTTCAGCACGATTTGATTAGCGCCCCATCCGTTTGTCACCAAGGCTTTACCGCCAAGCGTCACCACACTGGTCACGGGCGCACCTGTACCCGTGCCGCGCAGCGTATCAAAGCCCATGTGGTGCAAGGTAAAGCTGCCTGTGACGCCGTGCAAGTCGGCTAAATCTGCGCGCAATTCGCACACTTCATCATAGGTTAGGTTGTTATAAATCAGCTCGGCTTTCCACTGATTGCCCGGCCATTTAACGTGATGTTCTTTGCGCGAATAGACGCTGGGAAACGTTTTTACATTAAAATCAAGCTGCCAGTTTATTTCGCTGGCGCAAATGTTGCTGATCATATTCCAAGCCTTCTTCTGATTTGGCCGTTTTCACTAACGTCTTGTAATACCATGTTGTAAGCCGCTTTCGCCGTGCGTTCGGCCAGCGCGATCTGATCTTCATTTTTATCCCCGTGCATATTAATAACGGGGGCAAACACCACTTTCGTGACGCCTTCACCCCGCGCGCCTTGACCACTCATCACCGCCATATACATGGCGTCGATCTGGTTGGCTGATTCGTTGGTATAAACCCGCTCGCCTTGGTCTAATAACCAAGTCCCCTCGCGCGGCACTGAACTAATGCCGTTATGGGCCATACCCGAAATGGCTTGGCCCGCGACCACCCCCATGGACGCATAGCCCAAGGTTTTAACAGCGGCGGCCAGCGCAAAGGAATAGGGCGGCGGCGCAGCGGCTAACGCTTGCACCGACGCCAATTCAGTTGCCACCATCATTTGTGGCAAGGCGGCGGCTTTTTGGATTGCCAGCAACACCTTATAAGCCGTGCTGTTTTCTTTACCTGCGTCTTTTAGCGCATTGGTGGTAATGCTCATTTGCTGCTGGGTAAACGTCAGCAAGTTGGCAGCAACTTGTTGTTGCACTTCCTGACGGCGCGCGGCCTCGTCAGCCTCAATTTGGCTTAGGTTGGCTTGATGGATAGCATGAAGGTTTTCGCGGGATGCAAAATACCCGGTCTCTAACTCATTCATCAGGGCGTGATTGCCCTTGGCCTGCTCATAAGCCGCTTGAAATTGTTGGCTTAGGGCGTTGTATCTGTCTTGATAATTAAACGCCTCTTGCACGGCGGCTTGATTTTCGCCCACAGCTAACAGCGTGGCGCGGCGCTGCTGCTCTTGTTGCAAAGCGGCGGTGGTTGCTTTAAACGCATCTAGCGCAGCGGTGCTGGCTTTCACCGCCTTGGGTTTAGCGGGCGCTTTGACGTCAGGCAATGCCGCATCACTGGCTTGGTTGTAGTTAATTGATTTGGCGTATTCTTCCGCTAGCTCTTGATAGCGTTTTTTATTGGTTGCAAACCACTTTTCTATGCCCGTGCTGGGCATTTCCTCGGCTGCTAGCGTGCGCAACTCAAAGATCGCTTGGTTCATATCTAACCGGGCTTGGTTGGTAGCGGTTTGGTCATAAAAAACCACGGGCTCAAACTCACCAAAACCTTTTAATGCGGCGGCGTATTTAGCCGCGTCGTCACTCATGCTGCCCATGGCTTCAAGGGCTTTCATGGTCGGGTAAACCATGACGCTATAAATCTTGCGGCCCACTTCGCTAACTGCCGTGATCATGGCTTGGGTAGACAATAAAAAGCCGCTTTTAAAGGCTACCCACGCCACTTGCAGTGACTTAATAGTTAAGTGTATACCGCGCAGTAAATCACCAAATTTACCCGCGCCCATTGCCATGTTTTCAAGACTGTCAGCTACGAGGTTATTCATGCCGCCATAATCACGGCTAAAACGTATAAATTCCTCTGATAGCCCCGCTAAAACGGGGGCAAGCTCGGTGGTGATATTTTGATGTAATGCCGTGGTTTGCAGGCCGATTTTATACATGGCATCGTTTGCCATCTCGACCTTGGCGGCATCAACCCGGCTTAACGTAATGCCTAAAATATCCGCTTCATCAGCCATGGCTTTAAGGCCCGCTTTACCCCCTGCCAGCATGTTAACCATGCCGACGCCTTCGCTATCAAACAGCTTAAACGCAAGGCGAACGCGGGCGCTTTGACTGTCTACTTTAGTAAACGCATCAGCCAGTTCATAAAGTTGCTGCTCTGGCGTCATGCGGCCTAGCGTTTCAGCATCAAGCCCTAATTGCTTGAGTGCTGGCGCGGCTTCCCCTGCGCCTGCTGCGGCCTCGGCTATGCGGCGCGTCATGCGCTGCAAAGACATATCAAGGTTTTTTTGTCCAACGCCTGTTAGCTCGGACGCATGACGAAAACGGGTTAGGTTTTCAGTGGTGATACCAATGCGATCAGCAAATTTGGCGGTTTGGTCAATCACCGCGCTTTGCTGTTTATAAATCAGCGTGAGCGCCGCCACTATGGTTGTCGCAGCGGCGGCGGTCGTAGCGGCGGCAATACTGGCCGACTTACGCGCCGTGTCGCCCCAATCCTTGGATTTTTTCTTGGCCTTATCCATTTCTGACACAAATTGTGCGCTGTTGGCGTACAGCGCCACGGTTAACTTTGCAATATCCATGACTGGCCTTGTTACATCATCATAATGCGCTCACACTCACTGACCTGACGATCAACATCGGCATGTTCAATGGTTTTGGTGCGGCGCGGCTGGTTGGGGGCGGGGGGATTGTCGGCGGTGATCTGTTCGTGCTTTATTTCAAAATACGCTAGCCAAAGCGCCATTAATTCACTGTCCATTTGATCGAGTAGCACGCGCGGATCAACCACGCCTAATACCTCGGCCAATGAAAAGCAAAAGTGTAATAGCGGGCTAGCGGTTATTTTTTTTTCGCTTTGGTACTTGCCCCCTCAGCCATAAAGTTAAGCTTTAATAGCTCTGACATGGCGCTGTTGATCGAGGCTGGCGACTTAGCCTGCAAAAGCTCATCCACGGTGGTGGTTGCGCTCATGGGTTGACCGCTTTCATCAAGCAAGCTTTCTAGCACTAAGCCAGCGGCGGCGCGGTTGGCAGCGTCGCCACTGTTTTGGTCACTGGCATTCTTTTGTTCTTGCTCAAATTCAGCAAGGCGCGCGGCGGTTAAACGGCGCACGGGGAAATCATGGCCCAATACGTTAATGGTGCGGTCGCTTTGCTTTTCAGCGGCTAGCAACAAGCCTTTTAAACTCTGTGACATAAATAAACCTAGTTAATTTAATTAATTCAATTAACCGGAATAATAAATTACTCCGATTGATTTAGATTAAGGCGCGGGGGCAGTTACGCCTCGGTTAATGGCGTTTTGCTTGCCCGACACGCTCACCATCATTGGCTTGTTTTTATCTAGATCTTTGAGTTCCCAGCCCGCTAACGCGATGGTCATTTCAGCCCATCTGCCATTTGGAAATTCAACCCGCACCACTTTAACTTCGTTATTTTCGGCGGCGAGTAAAAAGACCTCTTGATCGGTATCTGACGGATCATCAAGAAATAAAAACTCTTTATCAGGGCCTTCTTTCAGCGCGGCCATAAACTTTTCTTCGGTGTCGATCAGGCGGGTGACTTTTTCCAGAGGGGCTTTTTCACCCGTTGAGCCGATCTGATCGGCGCTTTGCAGCAATTTAAAGCCGTCGGGCATCACTGCGCCAATATCGCCAAAATATACCCGTGTGCCTGCGGGCAACTTGGCATAAGTGCCGGGGTCTTTTACTTCACTCATTGTTAACTCCAGTGGTTATAAGTGGTGGTTAATTAAAAAATCTCGGTTGAACTGGTAACAGTTTTCGCTGTTGCCGTTTAAGCGCTGATCAAATCCGCCCGTAAACATGCACAATTCAATGTTGTAGCCCGCCAGTTCGCCGCTGTAGCAATCTAACGTGCGCATTATCTTGTTAGCCGCCGCTTGGCCTTCGTCGGGGGCGGTGTGATATACCGTGATGCTATAGCTATCTTCGCTTAAGTTGGTTTTCGCCAAGTTGCCCGGCACAATGCCAACGGATAGCGCGCGATAAACCACGGCATTGGTGGCCGTGGCGGGGCGCTCAAGCCAATATGCCTCTAAGCCCGTTAAATCGGTCAACCACGTTGACAAAGCGGCGTTTAAATTCATTTCATTTTACTCACGGCTTTTAGAATTTCGGTGGCTAGCACGGTGCGAAACGTGCCGACTATTTTATGGCGGTTTTCAGCAAGGGCCGGACGCATAAAGGGATCGGCGGCTTGGCCTTCGCGGCCATACTCTTGGGCGATGGCCTTTTGCGCGTGTTTTTTACTTGGGCCAACGCGAATGGCGACGGCATTATCAGCGCCGCCTTTTTTATCCTGCTTTTTGCCCGTGATTTTAATGGCGTCGCGCATGTGCTCGCCCTTATTATCAGGGTCAAAACCTGCGCCCATGGCCATAGACAAAGCAACGCCCGTCATGGCCTCGCGCCCTGCTTTACGCAATACACGGGTGCCGACTTTCGCGCCCAACTCGGTTAGCTTGTCGTCCAGCTCTTTTAAGCCGGACACACTCCATTGATCAATCATGGCTGCGCCTTAATAGTGGGTGGGGCGTCGGTTAAATCGCCCGTGATTAACATTTGTGCGCGGTGCGAGTCGGTATCGTCCACGCCCGTGACGCGAAACCATTTACCGCGCCAGTTAACCCAATCAGGCGCAGTGGTTAGCCAGCGCACGCGAAATTGATACACGCCCACGGCCCGATCTCGGTCTTGACTGGTTGCGGTATCAGCGCGACCGATCACCAGTTCAGCCCAAGCGCCGCCCATGCGGGTGATGGCCGCAATGGGCGCACCTGATAGTGATTTAGTGGTAGTTGCGGCGTATAGGTTTAAGCGCTGGGTTAGTTTGCCTGTTTCTATCATTAGCCCACCTTGCGGTAGCGATAATGGCCAAGTAAATGACGGAAGCCTAACGGCACTTCTTTAACGGTTTCGGTGGTGGTTGAGCTGCGATTGTTATACCAATGATCAATCATTAACAAGCTAGCTAATTGAATATCGCTATTAAACAACATGCCTGACTCGTCACTCTCTGGCACCACATCGACATAAAGCTTTCTGCACAGAAATGCCTCTATCGACGTAAAAGCGGCGCTTATATAAAGATTTAATATTTCATCTTCATCAATATATTCAGGCTCTAGGCGTAGTTGTGCTTTAACAAGTGATAGAGGCACCATGCTAGATAACCCCTAATGCTTTACCCGCTTTGATCGCGTCGGCGGGCAACTCTTGGTCGCCTTTTTCAATATCAACCATATAGAGCCCATTTTTTGCATAGGTGAACGCTTTTTTAACTTTCACTTTAGCTAACTCTTCTTCTTGATCTTGCTGGACTATTGTTTCCACGGTTTTTACTCCAAATAAAAAAGCCGCCATAACGGCGGCTTAGGTGGTAGGAAAAAATATTAAGCTGAAAGCTGTAGGATCTTAACTGCACTAGAGTCTGTTAACATGCCGCCAACGCGCTTAGTGGTGTAAAACTGCACATAAGGCTTTCGAGTGTAAGGATCTCGTAGCACCCTTGTGCCAATCACATCAATGATTTTATAAGCGCGCTTGAAGTTACCAAACGCAATGGCTTTTGCATCTGCTACTGCATCGGGTAGCGCTTCGTTTTCTGCCACACCGTAACCAAGCAGGCTAGAAGGCTGGCCCAGCTCTAAGCCCGGACGCCACAAATAATTACCATCATTATCTTTTAGCAAGCGCGCCTTAAATAACACGTCATTGTTAAGCATCCATTTTGCATCACGACGGTAGACCTTGCGCAGCGAGTAAAGTAGCGCCGTTAGGTTGTCGCCATTAAATGAACCCGCACTGCCTGACACTAAATGCTGTAACGTGCCAAACGCACGATCTTTATCTCTGGCTAGCGAACTGGCGTAAGCAAACAAGCCCTTTGGCTTGTTGGCACCATCGCCGACTGTAAAAGCGATTTCTTCTTCTTCGCTAAACTCGGTTTGCACTTCGCCTGATAGCCAGCTTTCAACATCAAAAAACGAATCATCAAGCATGTTTTGCGTGGCCGACGGGTTGGCGTATAGCTCACCAAAATGCGGGCTAAGCTCACCTAATTTCGGAGTGCTAGTTTCGGGTCTAGCGTCGGTTTCTCCCACCCATCCAGACGTTGCGCCGCCTTTGTTAACTAACTGCTTATAACCAACGCCGCCCGTTGGCACAACGGTACATTCTTGGCGCATCACGTTAGCGTCATTAAGCAACTGAATAATGTTTTGGTCTAACTGTAACGGTACAGCCAAGCCGCCATCTTCTGGGGTGTCAGTAGCTAACGCTTTACTCTCTAAGTCGCGCAATTCATCTTCACCACGACCTGTTTTAATGAAGCGCTCAAACGCTTTCTTATGTTCGGCGGCTTCTGGCGTTTGTCCTTTGCCGCCACTTGGCCGTTGCGATTTTTTCAATTGTTCTTCAAGCTGTTCCTTTTGCTTTTGCAATGAATCAACCGTGCCGTTTAGCGTATCCACACGCTCTGATAACTTGGATTTTTCTTGCTCGATAGCATCAATGCGCTTATCGTTTTTTTTGGTAAACTCGGTGAACTTATGGCCTAGTTCCTCGGCTACCAGTTCAATGTCTTTTTGTTCAATTGGCATACTTTTACCTTAAAATTGTTGACTCAGTTTTCTTAGTGCATTTAATCCAGATTCCAGATCAGCCTCTCGCTGATTAAGCGCTGAAAACCCTTTACTCATAAATGCTTTGGATTGCGAACGACTAAACCCGACCTCGCGTAAGGCTCGCTCTATCATTTTTGGCGACGGGGTTTCCCCTTTTTCCAATGCGGTTTTGACTTCGGCCACGCGGGCTTCTTCATTTGATGGAAACGTCACCAGCGACACTTCCCACAATTTAATCTCTTTAAGAATGTAAGCGCCTTTATCCGCACTCCATTCCCAATCAATCAGCTCATAGCCAATGCTTAGCCCCTTAATTGAACCCGCTTTAAGGTGTGCATGGGCGCGTTTGGCGAGCGGGTCATCATCAATCAGCAAACGGCCCTTAACGAACAACCCCACGTCATCCTCTCGCATTTCGGTATAGACGCCGACGGGCTCATCCATTTTGTGTTGCCATAGCATGGATGGAAATTGACCTTTCCCGCTCCATTCGGCTAACGAGTTAGCAAACGCACCGGGCAAAACAATATCTTTATGACTGTCTTTCACGCCAAAAACCGAACCATACCCCTCAAATTCGCCGCTCTCTGACACTTGTTTGATTTTTAGTTCGACGTGTATTTTTTTTCTTGTGAGCATAAGCCTATGTTCCTGTTGGATTGACTGGTCCTGATGTCATGTTTAATGGCGTTAAATAAACATCACCTCCTGGGCGTGGGTTTTGATCTTCTAGACGCAAGCAATCATTGGGGCTATACATGCCCCAGTTGATCGCGGTGGCGTAAGCTTCAAACCGTGATTTCATATCACCTCTAAGCAGCGCGCCGACATTGAATTTTGCAAAGGTATCTGCTTGTTGAGATTTTGGTAGAAGCCCGACTTTTATTCTATTTTCAATACGCGTGAGATACGGCACTAACGAATAGTTAATAAAACTTAAACCCAAGTGCTCTATGTTGTTAAAACTGGCTTTGTCGAGGTTAGCGACCAAGTGCGGCGGCACTCGAAAAATCGCGCAAATTTCATCACGCTGAAACTTTCTTGATTCTAGAAATTGTGAATCTTCGGCGCTTAAACTAATGGATTTCCAGTCAAGGCCCATTTCTAATATCAAGGGTTTGTGACTATTAGCCAGCCCTTGATGGCGAGATTTAAAATCATCTTGTAGGCGTTTAAATGCCGCATCGCTTAACACCTGCTCGGTTGAAAGAACCCCCGTGGTGACAGCTCCGTTTGTAAATAATCGGCTCCCATGCTCCTCTGTTGCTAACGCTAATCCTATTGCCTCTTTTGCGTAAGCAATCGGGCTTAACCCCTTTAAGCCGTCTTTTGTGAAGATTCTCACATGCCATATTTCATCCTGAGAAAGTACATCTTGAGAGCCATCAGCAAATGTGACTTTATAAACTGGCTCCCAGCTTGCGTTTAATTTTGCTTCAACGCAGCCCGGGTCAATGGGTAATAATTCGGTAACTTTATCCCCTATTTTGTTTTTGTAGGCGTAGAAATTACCGCGCAGGCACAAGCTAACAATGAGTAATTCCCAAAATTCTTGGGCTGTCATGTAATCATTGGGGGCGGTGTTGATCAGGCGATAAAGCCAATGCTCTTTGGCCTTGTTCTTTTGTTTTGCTGATTCCTTGTATAAGTGGCATGGCAACATGCCGACCGACTCACTCAACACCCGAACACACGCAAAAACGGTGGTTAACTGCATCGCCTTAATATCAGATACGCTACGGCCTGAAATTGTTGCGTAATCAATACCTAGTGCTTGTGCTAGCTGTTCGGGGGTGTTAATCGGTGGCGAACTTTTACGGCTGAATAGTTTTGAAAGTAGTCCCATTAGAGTTGACGCATCCCGTGTTTTTCAATGTGATCAGATAGCTTTTCTTGGCCTTCACCCGTTTGAGCACGGTGAACAGCCATGATTAGCGCGATTGCACCATCAATTTTTTGGTCTTTTTTATCTTTGCGTGGAAAATGGTTTTCGTTGGCATCCTCTTTGGATACCACGTTGCTCATCATCCAAGTTAAAACGGGGTTGCCGTCGTGATGAAATCGCCCTGACTTCATGGCGCTTTCAAGCTCTTTCATCCCCGGCGATAGGTGCGCGGTGTTTTGCGGTATCTTCACCGCCATTAACCCGCTTTTAGCAAGTTCTTGTGCCAATTGCGCGGCGTTCCATGGATCGTGTGGCACTTCTTTTACGTTATGGTGATCGGCCAGCGCCAATACTTCATCGCCTATTTCGCCAAAGTCGATTTCTGCGCCGTCGGTTTGCTTGAGCGCGCCGCCGTCACTGTTGGCCCAGTCGGTGTTTATCCATTGCTGATAAATCTTGGCGTTCTTCTGATCGGGATCAAATATGGTTTCTTCCGGCAGATAGTGCCGACTAAAGCAGTAGTAATGCAATTGGCCGTCATCGGCCACGCGGGTGAACAACTGCACAAACGAACACACATCCAACTTGCTGGCTAAGTCGAGGGAAAACCAAGCCGGTGAACCTTGGAAATCTTCAATTTTAAGGCTGAGATCTTCGCATTTCTTCCAGTGCTCCATGTTGAAAAATGCGCAACTAGCGTTAACCCACACGTTGAGGTGCTTGGTTTTAAAAATATTGGTGTAACGCGGGTTACGAATAGCGCGCCGTTGCTGACTGGCGAGGTAATCCGCTTTGACTGATACGCCCAAGTTAGGGTTGGCTTTCGCCATTACGGCGGAATCTGTCCAGTCGTCGCCCTCGTCAATGGTGTAAATCAGCGCGAATAATTCATCATCTTCAATCGCGCCCGATAACACCTTGATACATTCGTCGTATAAATCTTTACATGGGCCAGCAATGTTACTGCCCGCCGTGGTGATCACGAATATCAGCGGTTGCTCGCGCGCACCCATGCCCGTTTGCATTGTGTCGAATAGTTCGGGGCCGTCATGTTCGTGGTACTCGTCCACGATGGCGCAATGAGGGCTTGAGCCATCGCCGGGTTCACCGATCACGGGCTCAAAGATTGAACCATCAGGGCGCATGAGTTTTTTCGCCATCATGGCGATGTTAAAGCGCTTACGTAAATTCGGCAGGGCTTTAACCATTTGCCGCGCGGGCTTGAATACTTCCCACGCTTGTTTCTCGGTGGCAGCGCCACAATAAATCTCTGCGCCGTATTCGTCATCGGCGCAGAAGGTGTAAAGGGCCACGCCAGCGGCCTTGATACTTTTGCCGTTTTTACGCGGCACGAAAACAAAGGCGGTACGAAAGCGGCGGGTGTTGTCGCTTTTGCGCTCCCAGCCAAATATGCTGGCAAACTGGAATAGCTGCCAAGGCTCTAATTTGATACGCCGATCTTTTAGCGGCTTGCGCGCCCACTCGCCTTTGGTGTGAACCAATAGGCTCATAAACTTACATGCGCGTTCTGACTTTTTTTTGTTGAAGCGGTACGGCCAGCTTTTATCCTTGCTGCGCTCCAGATCATCTAGGTGACGTTGACACGCTTGAATAACGTATTTGCAAGCGACAATCCGACCTGACACCACATCACGGGCGTATCTGTTCGCCCCGTTGGTGTGAGGATATGCCATGGTTTTACTCGGTTAGAAGTCGTCAAACTCGTTGCCGCCTTCGTCATCATTGCCGCCGCCAGCTAGGCGCTGGTAGCTCATAGGATCAAAGCCAAGTAACGAACCAAGGCGCGCCATTTGGTTGACCGCTTCACTTCTCGCAGTCAAAGCGGGATGTTTTTTAGCGCCGCCTTTATCGCTGAATGACAGCAAGCCCTCATCGGTGATCATGGTGTCGGCTTCAATCATTAAACTAAATGAATTGCACCATGCGATCAGCATGGGCAACACCGCCGCCGTTAACATTTTTCTATCGGCCAAAATCTTGGCACGGTCTTTCCAAATGGCGATGGCGTTTTCATCGCGCAACTGTTCGGGCGGTTTGACTCGGGTTAATAATTCTTTAGCGGGCGCAGTGGCGACATTAACGCCAGTTTTGCGCCCGCCTCCTGCTGCTCTGGTCATTGTTTTGGCCTCTTTGTGACGGGTCACAATGCAAAGATCAAAGATAAAAAGATCCTCGAAAAAAAAGATCCTTATTTATCACGAAAAAAAATGTCTCTGGGTGGACGGTCAGCAAGGGTAGGGTTGTAGGGATTTAACCCGCCCCCCCCGTGTACGAGGGTGAAAAAATAGGGGTGTGAATTGCATCACAAAGCCTTTTCTGAACTAGCCTTAAGCCCTGCTGGCTTAACCGCCAAATCAACCGCACGTTTAAGCACAGCGTGGTTAGGTTTGGTTCGAGTAACCCAACAAAACAAACAATAAAATTTAATGAAAATTGGCAACCAAAAGGCCGTTTTAATGCGTAAAACTATCGGTTTTTGTGCTTTTCGGTGTTGGTTTTGCGCTTGTGATGGTCTTTGCATAGTGATCTCAGGTTGTTTAACTCGTCTTTACCACCGTTTGCTTTGTTGATCACATGGTCAACATCAACGGCAGGCACGGCAAAGCCAAGGGCTAAACACTCTTGGCACAGATAGTTATCAAGCTTTAAGCGCTTGGCACGTAACACTTGCCAGCCATGACCATAGCCGCGCTGGGTAGTGGTGCGCCCTGCTTGATGTGTCTCCCAGCCTGTGTGCTTGTGTTGATCACAGTAACCATGCTTAGCCGTGGTCAATGCACCGCAACCAGTGATGCGGCAAGGCTTAGGGGTGCGAGGGGGCATTAAGATTTAACAACCGTCACATTATTAGTCGCTACTTGATAATTACCAGCGGCTAGCGTGTCTTTGTGAGTGCCTTCGGTCAATGGATCGCCAACATTAACAGGGCCGTCAAATGTCAACCACATTAGTTGAGCCGTCCCCGAACCAATGATACCAAGTTGAATCGGCCCGCCGTGATGTGTAAATGGCGTATTGTTTTGTAAAATCATAATTACCTTTGTTAAACTGTATTGATTCTTTTTATTCTGGCTTGGTATTCGTCTGTTAAATACATTCGCCTGAACACCTCTGCATCACCTACCAAAACTTTTCCGTCATCTTCAGTGATAAAGTTTTTACCAATGAGCATTAATTCGGCATCAGAAACCCCAACTAAATCAACCCGCTTTGACGCCAGCAAATCATCGGGAGGGCAAACAATAAATAAACTAAATACACCATCATGGCTAACACCAACGACGCCTTTATCTATTTGCTCTTTATACCAATTAGAAAGCGCGCTAGCGTCAGCTAATAAACTGCTATTACACATTGACCACATCAAATCACACCTCCTTTTAATCCAATCCAAGTGTTATTTGGTTGTTTTGTGTATAAATCTGTATTTTCGGAAGTTAGGTTAATTCTGGTTGCATTTGGCCCAACATCTGAAACTTCAATGCTGCTCAATCCATTACTATTAAATTTATTTTTAATTTTCATATGAGAATCAACATTTAAATAAAAATTTGCCACAACTCCGCCAAAAAACAATACAGAAGTAGTGCCTGCCCATTTTGCGCCTAAGCTATTAATTTGAAAATTAAAGCGGGCATCATTCAATGTATCAACGATGCGGCCATCAATACGCAGTGATGCAATGACACCTACACGAACAATTTTTAATGAATGTAGAAAGCCGTTGGTTAAATATGCAAAATCATCAGGCGGGATTACAAAACGAACAAACTCACCGAACCAAACTTCTCCGGCGCTAGTGATTAATATGCGACCATCGCCCGAGATTGCTTCAATTTTTGCAGCAATATAAAAACCTCTATTTGAAAAGGTGCCTGTCAAACCAAGTTCAAAAGGCTCACTCTCTGAGACAGTAACCAAATCAAATCTAAAATGAGAACCAGCGGCGGGATCTAAGGTTGTGTAGTAGCGACTAACAGCTATAAATTCGCCATTAACTAACGAAAAAGGCTTGCGTGAAAACGGCAAATCGGAAAACGGAACTTTAAACATTTCACGCAACCTATAAATGGGTCGCCCCCTTTTGGCGCTGCTGTTAAATGGCCTAAGCCTGACGCGGCACGACGACCGCGATTAGTCACTAGCATTGATACCAAAGGGGGCGTTAAAACGAAAAACTAGGGGTGATTAAAATACAAACGCAACTGGTCGATCTTATAACTGCACTCACTCATTGACTGCCACCAAATCACATCACGTTCAACCGCCTCGCCATAAGTCGCGGGGGGCTTATCAAATGGCATGACACATGGGGCAAGCAAGACACTTGGCGGGGCCAGCTTAATGGTTTTGTACTTGATCAGCGTCTTGGTAGTGCTGCATCCCGCTAACAACGGAAAAAGGCAAAGGGCGATTACTGCAACTTTGTTCGGCTTCATCTTGCAATCCCTCTTTAACAACGCTCGATACATCACGCGCCGTGGCGTTAATACTGCTGAACTTAGACACCAATAAATCATTCGACTGCTGCACATAAACAACTTGTTGCTGCAAATCCATCACCGCTTTTTCACTGGCTTTATTAGCCATTACAGCCAGATCAAGCCCGTGCCTTAACTCGGCAATCTCGGCTTGAGCATCGGCCAACTTTGCTGCGCGCAACTTAGCTTTTACCGCTTGGCCCACGTTTAATGCAGCGCTAGCAACAAGCAAAGCACCAAGGGCCATTAGCCCGTATTTCGCCAAGACACTCATGACAAGCATAAATCCCGCTCCTTGGCTCGGCGTATCACCAAACCTTTTAATTTTTTACCGCCGCCATAAACCCAGCGCGGCAACTGCTCACACGCTTGACTATAACGACCAGCGGCGATCAACTTATAAATAGTGGTTTCGGTTTTGTTGCGGTTGTATCGGAAACGATGGCAACCCGAATTAAAAATAAAACTGGTAAACGCGTCATGCTGGCCTTGGCTTAACTCACTCGGCGCAGTGTTTAATAAACACGTTTCGGCGATTTCAATGTTCTTAGCCCAGTCGCGCGCCACTTGCTCTATAGTCACCGTCGCTGACGGGTTGAATTGAGTATTGCCAATGCCGTTAGTGATTAAACCAGCCGGGCAAACATACGGATTCAACCGACAGCCCTCAGTGTTACCGATTATCGCCAAACCCTTTTCAGATACCCGAACATCGTTACCAATCGAGCTATTCACGATCAGCGCAATGGCGGCGGCCACTGAACAAACAATACGTTTTTTAATCATCAGATACCTTTTCCGCGAATTTCTCGCCGAACTGCTCAGCCAATAACTTATGGTTTTTGTCTTTGTAATACCAAGACAACGCAAACGAGCCTAAGCCCAGCACAATGCCGCAAATCACACCAACGTCGTTAAGAGACGCCATGCTGAAAAACGTAGTTAGGCCAGCGATGAGGCGAGTAATAAGATCGGTCTTTTCGTCCATAGCGGTGGCCCAACAAGTAAAATTTAAGCGAAAAAAAACCGCCCTAAATAAGGCGGCTTTTGAATTACAGCGAGGAGATGGTCTATCAAACGCAGCAACACCACGTTGATAAAAAGACTATCAAAAACCCTCATTTCAAATCAACACAAAAAGACGTAAAAAACCAAATAAACCACAAAATGACGTAAAACCATTTAAAAAAAGGCCAGATCATCCCGTTGTGACGCGTCACGGTGCTAGCGGATAGCCAACATAGTGAAAGCGGCACTTTGAATCACCCGCAAAAAACCGCTCACACCCTTCCGGCCAACTCTTTTTGCATTTTGGGCACGGGGTCTTTTGTACCTTCGCCAATTGCACTTGATAGCGATCATAGTCCTTATTAATAAGTACAGTGATCAACTCATCGCGGCTGTATGGCTCCGCACCTAACCGCGCTCGACCTTGGCAAATCTCATCCAGCCTTTCCACTTCTTTTTGCGACAACACCACCCGCACCTCAACACTGCCTAGCGCCTTCTTGCGTTCGCGCTCGGCGGCTTTGCGCAGTCTTGCGGCTTCTTTTTTATCATCCATCATGCAACCACCGTTATTTTCTTGCCTAGCTTTTTAGCTAACTGCATTTCTGTTTTAGTGCCCTGTGAACTTTGCCAACCGGGTAACACGGCCACTTCATCACAACGGCGCACCATGGCTAAGCCAAATTCCATATAAGCATCTTCGGTCATGCCCGGTGGTAATAAATGCGTCCACCAAACTCGATGACCTTGATTGCGTAATTTATGCGCTTCGTTTTCAAACGCACGGCGGTTTAAGTTCTTCATGCCCGTAACGGGGCCAGCGATATAAATCAATTTACTCATGGCAGCCTACTTAAAAACTTTCGATTGCGTGAAAATCACGAACAAAGCAATGCCAATAAAAAAGCCAGCATCGTAAAATTCACCGTTGTTATAAATTGCATAAACAGCTGTGTTATCTGCAAACATCGAGCACCAAAACGCAAACACAAAACTAAAGCCATGCCATAGACCACTAAAAAACCCGACCTTATCCATCGTCATCGCTGCATCTAATGTCACATGCTCTGCGCCACCAAATGCAATAACCGACACCGCTAACGCCATTACAAAAATAATTTTCTTCATTGCTTTATCACCTCTTTACCTAAATCAGTTAACTTAAATTGCCAAGCCAGATCGGGCACCTGCTCAATCCATTTTTGGCACAACCAATGATTAATCATCACCCGCGCTTGGCCCTGACATAAAAACCCAGCGCGTTGTAAATTAATGGCCCCAAATGGCACCACGCCGACCATTTCGCGCAGCAAAAACGCTTGGCGTTCGCTGGGCAAAATCGGCTTATCAATGCGGCGGAAATCACTCATTTTTCACCGCCTTTGATAGCTCCTTTAGGCTTTGCGCAAGTAGGCTATCGGGCGGTAAATCGCCCAATAATTCCTTGGTCATCTGGTCTATCTCTTGCTGTCTTTTGGTCATTAAATATATTCCTCTGTGTAATATCGCCTTAAATTAGGCCAGCGCCTTGCTGTCATTGGCTTGGCGCTCGATGGGGTTTGAATGATGATCTAGGGGTTGTCTAGGGCTTAAATCATCGGTTTGACTAAAAATGTAATCATGCCATTTCACTAGCGCCGCCCGTTTTTGTGTCTCTGCGTGGGTGTGAATGTAGGCGGTATCCAGCTTGCTCATAGCGTGGTTAATCAACTGCTCGGCCACCATGTAATCAACGCCTAATTCTTGCCAAGCTGATCGGGCCACTTTGCGTAAATCATGGGCCGACCACTCACCTTGACTGATTGATTTAATGTGTTCGCTGGCTTGCTCTGGGCTGATTGTTCGGCCTCCTTTTTGGGAGCAAAACAGGAAATCGCCGTGATAGCCTTGGCGGGCTAATCGCTGTTTATGGCTTTGCAATAACTCGATGGCGTGATCGGTTAATGGCAGTGATAACGCCGTGGCCGTTTTGGTGATCGAGGCGGGCAAATGAACTTGTGCATGATGCCAGTCAATGTATGACCAACGTAATTGCCGGGTT
>NZ_JAIMJA010000036.1 GCF_021295315.1 Motilimonas cestriensis
GGTCCGAGAGTTTAGGGATGGCTCGATCGATAAAACGAGGTAACCCGATTTCGTGACAAAAAGCAGCAATTAACCCTAGGTGATCGAGGCGTTTAATGACAGGCTGAGGGGCAGACATAGTGAGCGAACGTTAAATAGCAGTAATAGATCAAAATAGGGGATCGCGGTCAATAGGGTGTTTGCAAAATTGCGCAGAAATGATCACGCGATCACACTATTTTAAATCTGGAATTAGCTGCGGAATGACGGATCTAAAAAATTTCCAACTATAAGTTGCTGGGTTTGTGTAGGCGAATAGAGCGGGTGACGACACCTTCAATGGCAAATTCGTCGTGCTCTTGGATTGTAATATCGGCTTCGCACTCATTGCCGGAGAGCAAGCGCCTGTTCTTTACATCAATGATTTTACAGACAAAATTTCCATTGTAGTTAGCTACAACCACATCTAAATGAGCATAACGATACGCTCTATCAACAATTAAAATATCATTATCCATAATGCCTATATTACGCATGCTATCGCCACACGCTCGGCCAATGAAAGTAGCACTGGGGTGCTACTTTAACAGTTCATCAAGTGTTAACCCTTGTTCAGTATAAGTGGCTGCCGGGCTTTCAAAACCAGTAATGCCACAAGCTGCTTTGATAGGAATGATCTTCATGCGCAATAAACCTGTATGTATGTACAGCTATCTCTAGCAGTGATAGGCTACCGGCACAATCAAGATGAGTAAGGATTGCTTAGGGATACTTACCCCTATTTATGCCATCATGCTATATTTGGTTTAAATGCTATAGATCGCTGGCAGCATGAGAAATAATCAATGAGTAAATAGCTGAAAGCTAATTTACTCATTTTAGTAAAGGCAGTTAAGCAACAATGTTACTCGGCGGGCTGTCATTGCTGGCTAATAACTGCTGATATGCGCCTTTATTTTTCACTAAATCGGCATGCTTTCCCTGCTGCATCAGTACGCCTTGCTGTAGCACAGCGATTTTATCAGCCATTTTTATGTTACTTAGCTTATGGGCAATCACCAATAAGCTTACCTTGCCTCGTAATTGTGCAATCACTCGTTGGATGGCTTGTTCAGAGGCTGGATCTAAACTGGCGCTAGCTTCATCAAGAATGATAACCGAGCTGTTTTGTAACAGGGCACGAGCAAAACACAGTAACTGTTTTTGTCCCAGCGTCAGAAGGGGCGAATTATTATCAATGGAGGTATCTAAGCCTTGTGGCAAACTGGCTAACCAGGGGGCTAATTCAACTTGTGCTAAAACATGGTGTAGCTGAGCGTCATCTGGATGAACCAAATCCAGCAATAAATTTTGCCTAACACTGGCTTGCATAATAAAAGGCTTTTGATCGACTAAGGTGATGGCTTTACGCAAGCCGTCTGTTTGATAATGCGATATCAGATGCTGATCCAACTGAATGTGACCACTGTTTGCTTGGTAGTAGCCCTTAAGCAGCTGCGCTATGGTACTTTTGCCACTGCCTGTTGGACCCACTAATGCCACAAATTCACCGGGAGCAATGGTTAAATCAAGATTTGATAACACCGGCTCACCTTGAACATAAGCAAAACTTACCTGATGAAAACAAATCGTTGGGCAATGATTGAGTTGCAATGAGCCGCCAGAGGATTCAATGTCATGGTCCAGTAACTGAAATACACGCTCAGCGGCCGCCACTGCTTGCAACAATTCGCCTTGGCTTTGCATTAAATTAATAATGGGTTCAAAGAATCGCGCTAAGTAAGCAAAAAAGGCGAATAGTAAGCCAAAAGCCAGTAAGTTGCTTGGCATCGCCCCTAAACTTAAAATAAGCGCTGCCATCATTAAAATAGCCAGTAGCTCTAGCATTGGCCGTAACAATAAGGCCTCTAGTGTGACATTACGCTGGCTTAGCGCAATATTGGTTTGAGCTTTATCGTTTAAACGCTTAATGAAGCGTGGCTGTGCGTTAAATACTTGCAGCAGTAAAACCTGCTGTAAACTTTCATTCAAAAAACCATTAATCTTCGCTGACTGTTGCTTAATTTTTCGATGCAAAGGCAGTGAAAAATGACGATAAGCAACAAACACAGCAATAAATACAGGGATAAAAGCAATACAAACCAATGCCAGCTGTACATTTAACAGTAGCATCGAAATAATAACGGCAATCACAGTAAAAATATCCCGTATGGTGCGGCCAATAATGTTTTTGAATAAATGGCGCACAGCTTCCACATCTTGCGTCATTCGATTGATGGTTTCACCATTGCTGTGCTGATGGAAATAAGCCATAGGTAATTTTAGACAGTGCTGAAAACTGGCTTGGCGTAGCTCTGCAATGACTTTAGCAGACAGATCAAAGTAGCTAAGTGATTGAAAATATGACAATAGATTTGCACCGATAATCACGCCAATATAGATAACCGCAATTCCCACCAATGTGTTTACTTGGTAGTGATCAACCGCAACAAACTGATCGATGTAAATCATGGTTAGCCAAGGGGCTAGCATATCTAAACCAGTTGCTAACAGAAGTAATAAAGACGCTTGAACTAAGATAGCTTTATGGTTTAAGCCGTACTTCAATAAGCGCAAAATAACTGATGTGTTCATGGCTTAATGCCCCCTTCAGTCGCACTGGCATGTTGATATTGTTGCTGATACCAATTATCGCGAGTGAGTAACTCTGAATGAGTTAGATACAAGGGGAGGTGCTCAGGGCGCAGTAATAAAATCTTATCTGCATGATTGAGTAAATCAAACCGACTGGATGCTAAAATAACCGTTTTAGTCCCCGCCATCCAGCATTTAAGGTTAAACAGTAGCTGGCTACAAGTGGCGTTGTCGAGGGCAGATAAGCTGTCATCTAGCAGTAAAATATCCGCTTGTGTGAGCAACGCTCTGGCAATGGCAAGTCGCTGCTTTTGCCCGCCTGATAGTTGGCTGCCATGCTCACCCACCTGAGTGTCATAACCTAGCTCAAAGGTGTCGATGTCTTTACTTAAGCAGGCTAAGCTTGCGGCATTTTTGATTTGTTCAAAGCTCGCATCGGGCGCACCGAGAGCAATATTTTCTCGGATAGTGCCGGTAAACAAAGCGCAATCTTGTGGCACATAGGCAATATTGGCATCGGGGTGTAATGAACGCTGCACGGATTCAATCATGGAAGAGCCTAACAGCAAACGTAGCAGGCTCGACTTGCCGCACGCAACAGGGCCAACAATGGCTTGAATTTGGCCGCGCTGCGCCGAAAAGTGCACGTCTTTAAATAACAGTGCTGCTTGGTCTGGCTCAGCAAAGCTATCTTCATTGGCAACTTGATGATTATGATGAGAAAAATACTCCACATCTAACTTTATCAAGGTTGTTTGTTGCGTGGGCACGGTTGGCGATTGGGAGGCATAACCGAGCTGGTCGTCATTGAGTACCTGATCAATGCGTTTCATCGAAACACTGGCCATGGTTAAGGTGCTGAACAAAAAGCCGAACGCGTTCATCGGCCAAATCAAGTAACCCAAGTAAAGGTTAAAAGCGAGCAGTTCGCCCAAGGTAATTTGTTGCTGCGCGACTAATACGCTGCCCACACTCAAGGTAAGAAAAAAACTGCCGGCAGCGACCATCGCCGTGGTCGGCTCGTATTTAGCTTCAACACGGGCTTGATCAATGTTTGCTTGCGTTAACTGCGCTAGCTGATGATCAAATTGTTGCTGAGAGGCACCTTGGCAAGCATGGCCTTTAATCACACTGATGCCATTAACGGTTTGCTGTATCTGTTGATAAAATAAACCAAGTTGATACTGGGATTGTTCAAGTCGAGATTGCATTTGTTGACCATAGCGTTTAATCGAGAGCGCCAAAATAGGCAAGGGCAGCAACACAACTAAGGTTAACAGCCAACTTATCTGCGTCGCGAGCACCACTAAAACGAGGCTAGACATGACAAAGGCATCGACAAAGAATATCACCCCATTGCCAACCCCTTGACTCACCGCGTTAACATCTGAGTTAAGGTGGTTAAGTAATTTGGCGCTAGAATGGCGCTGAAAAAATGGGCCTGGCATACGACAGCAATGGCTATAAAGCTGTACCATTAAGCTGCGCTCTAACTCTAACGCACTGCCAAACAAATAATAACGCCAGAAGAAACGCAATAAGTAGGTGCTAATGGCTAACGCAACCAACTGCGCTAATGTCGGCCATAGGTCAACTAGGTTAACGCTCTGTGATTTAGCCAGTTGATCAACTAAACTGGCGATTAATAAAGGCGGAATTAAACTACACACTGACGCGGCCACGATCGCCATAAAAATCGATATATAACGCCACTGATGTAGCTTAATAAACCAGCCTATTTGATTAATAAATTCCATTATGAAGCGGCCTTAATATAATCAGGGCTGATATGTTTTACAATTTTGGCAGGGTTACCTAACGCGATGGCATTGGCAGGAATGGATTCATAGACCACGCTGCCCGCGCCGATAACCGCATTGTCGCCGATGGTAACGCCTTTTAAAATCATTACGTTGGCGCCTATCCAAACGTTGTCACCTATGCTTACGGCTTTTGGCTTAAGCTTAGCTACTTCACCCGCTTGACCGCGACCCGTGAGAGTGTGGCCACTGCAATCCATCACAGTAACCATCGGGCCGAACACCACGTTATTACCTATGGTGACGCGATCATAGGCAATAATTGCCGTGCCTTGTAACTGCACATTATCGCCTATTACAATTTTGCCGCTGACACCTTGATTGCACTTAACCACGGTAAGCTTCACCGCTTGGCTGTGAAAAGCAGGCGTGCAGGTGGACTCAAGGTAGCAGTGGTTGCCTAACTCAATTGACTCACTAAAATCAGCTAAGTTAATCGGGCTGTCTGGCAGCCCTTCATCGGTGACTTGGCTAAAAGCGATACGGGGGATGCCAGCAATGTAGCCTAGCTTTCCTAGTTTCACCTTTGCTTGATGTAACCTATCCACTAATAAGTCAATATTGTCGTCCATTTGATCAGGACGAGAAACAAAGTGATACTGATAATTGGCCATATTAACCTACCAACTCCAATTGCGAGCGACCACCAAAACGCGCAATCACTTCGTTTAACGACATATTAGGCTCACCGTAGAGATCTCCATAAAAGCTGGTTTCCCACAGTTGGTATTTTTTATGTAAATCTTGCGCAATATTCACGCCTTGTTCATTCTTATTTTCTTCACCTTCTTCAGGGTGAGGCCAATGAAAAGAACAAATATCGCGGTCTAAATGAAACTGACTGCCGGCTTTAAACAAGCGAATACCTAAATCGACATCTTCACCGCCCCATGAGGTAAAGCTCTCATCAAAGCCACCTACTTGAATAAAAAGTTTACGTTCAACGGACACATGACAGGTCCAGAAAATATCAAAGGCAGCTGGCCAGCGGCTTAAATCTGAGCCCATTAATTGGTATTGGGGCTCGCGCTGATCCAGCGCAGAAATGTCTTTAAGATAAGCTAAGCTAGCATCCGCATTATCGCTACTCATCATTGGGATCACGGGGTCAACATCATTGCCGCGTAAACCAAACGCATACACATAGCCAATAATATTGATCGGAGTAGGGGATGATTGATGTGTCGCCAAATGCTTAGCTAGTGCGTGACTGGCAAGCACGACACTGGTGTCGATGAAAACTAAGTAATCACCCTCTGCAATTGCCGCTCCGATATTACGTGCTTTACCGGCGCGAAAGCCTTTATCTTGTTGATGGAAGTATTTGATGTCTAGCAGCGATGAAAAGTCCTGACATACCGCTTCACTGTGATCCACTGAGCCATCGTCAACGACAATGACCTCAAAAAAATCATTAGACAGTGTTTGATGCTGCAGAGAAATAAGCGTGTGCCTTAACAACTCTGCGCGGTTGTAAGTAGGAATAATGACACTGATCTGTTTACGTTGATGAACATTTTGAGCCGACATATTGTTATACCTTCAGTCTACTCATCCTTGGTTATGATTAACTTATAAATCCTTTAAAAGTTAAATGGGTATGTTTACATAGCAAACGAGTTGATCTTATTGAGTTAAATATTATAAGTCCTAATGAAAATGTAAGCGTTGCCTAATGAATTTTTATATCAATAAAAACAATGAATTAAATGCATTTCTGAGAGGGTACTGAGGAAATATTTAGGTATTTTTAGTTAACTGAGACATAATGCTTAACAATATAAAAAAAAACTGAACGCAATCATTGAGCTGAAACTGTCGGCAATGCCTGACTTAAAAGTTTCACAACATTAACGTAAAACTGCCGTTGCGCAAGGCGACTGAAAATGAGTTGAGATTCTCCCTGTAGTTAACGCTGCTAACAAAAGGTTAAGTTGGCGGTGTAAGGATGGTTATGCAATACAAGATAGGCGATTGGCTGGTTATTGCCAGTGAAAATACGATCATCAATCAGCAACAAAAAAAAACAATTGAACCAAAAGTAATGGCTTTGCTCATTTATTTTTGTCAGCGACCGGGTCAGGTGATCAGTACAGACGAGTTACTTGAAAATGTTTGGCAAAATCGCGTTGTGACAGGCTCCTCGATCTACCAAACCATAGCACAATTGCGAAAAGCATTAGCCGACAAAGCCAGTAATCCGCGCTACATCAGTACAGTGCCAAAAAAAGGCTATAAGCTCATCGCGCAGGTCAAAAAATATGTTGATGGCACAGCGCAAGCAGCCAATAAAGAGCGTGCCGGGATTACCCAAGGACCTACCGAAGCAAGCAAGGGCCAATACATTAGCAACAGTGCAATGTTTCACGGCAGAAAAATTCAACTTATGGCCATTACATTCGTAGTGTTGTTGCTTATTATCATTCAATCCTTTTATCGCACCAGTAAGATGGCTCAAGCAAGTACCATAGCAATACTGCCCTTTACGAATAATACCGAGAGCGAGGGCCAACGAAGTTTGGCTGAGGCCAGTGCTTGGGATTTAAGCAATTTATTAAATCGCTCAACCAACCTACGTATCGTGTCGCACACCTCAAGTGCTGCGCTAGCAAAAAAAGATCTCTCAGCAATAGAGATTGCCGATGCACTTACCGCAGACTACTTGATTGAAGGGCAGGTAGATAGCCTACCTTCCGGTAATTACCATTTAGAAATATCATTAATTAGAGGCAAGGATGGGATACAAATTTGGTCAGGTGGCAGCGACCTCTCATGGCAGCAGTTAGAACAAACTCAGCTAGTACTATTGAAAGAGATGTTAGCGCAATTAAAAAATGAACAAATTATTGTTAAAAATACCGACGAATTATACTTAAAGGCGCAGCAGGTTTGGCGTAACTATACACCTGAAACAACTGCACAAGCCATTGATATTCTATCAATAGTAACCAGTATTGATGACCAAGACAGTCGGGCATTTGCGGCACTATCGGCACTATATCTAGAAAAATACTCAGGCGAAAATGACAACCCGATATGGTTAAAATTGTCGAAAAAGCATTTATATCGCTCATTAAGTCTCACGCCCGAGTCAGCTGATTCACTGATGGCGTTAGCCAACGTCCAGTTGCAAGCCGATGACTATGCGGAAGCCAGGCGCAGCGCAGAGACGGTTTTAAAAAACGACCAAAAAAACTTGGCTGCGCATTTGATGGTTATCAAAAGCTATTTAGCTGAATATCAAATTAATCACGCTAAACGAGCGTTGCTTGAAGCGCAGCAGCAGGTAGGGAAAAGTAATCGTTTGGCGTTTCTAAAAGCGATAATTGGCCTGCAAAGTGGACAGCTAAAAAAGAACATAAAGCTGATTGACGCGCTGCTACATGAACCCATGCCTTATTATTATTCAGCGCTAGCCATTGCTACGGCAACGACGGTTGGGCAGAGCGAAATGGCATACCATTGGGGCAAAACAAGGCTGGAAATCACGCCAAACCAACACCATATTTGGGTTTATCAAAGTATCAATTTAGCTAATCTTGGTCAGTTTGATGAGGCAAGGGCAGCCCTGACAAAACTAAATGAACGGCCTATTAGTCAAACCTTTTCAGCCTATGAGGCGGTCTACTTAGCCCAAAACCAACAGAATCAATTATTGGCGTTAGTAAAAGACAATCAATTAAAGCATTCAGAGCAAAAAGAAACACCTACAACATTGGCGATCTATGGTATTTCTGCCATGTATGCAGGTAACTACAAATTAGCGATTAATAAACTTCGATCAGCTTTACAAACAGTTAACCGTTCTTATGACCAACTAGCATTAAGTAGCGCTTTTTATTACGGCAGCCTAGCCTATAGCTTAGAGCAAGAAAATCGCCCAATTGAAGCGGCACAAATAAGGCAGCAAGGCTTAGCGCAAATCTCAGAATATAATAATAACGGGGTAAAGCTATCGCACCTTAACGTTTATCGCGCCAGACTATACAGTTTGAATGACCATAATATGGCGCTGCGCTCCCTTAAAAAAGCAGTGGGGAATGGTTATAGTAAAGCAACACTCTTAAAACATGATGTCGTGCTTACTTCGTTACATGAAAATGAAGAGTTTACGGCATTAATCGCACAAGCAGAGTTAAATAAACACCATTGAAGCCATTTATAATGGCGAGAATAGCAGCCTCTACTTAATGGTAGTTAACGCTACGTTTAGAGGAGGTGTTAACAATTAAATGGTTTAAGCGGCTTAACTTTAATTCGCAATGGGGCTAATTTGTTGATTAAGGGCTTCACTTAAGTTATCAATTTGGATCGGCTTGGTTAAAAATTCATTGAATAACGCTTTTTCATCATTGCTGCGAAAAATATCAGCTGTCAAGGCAATGATTTTGCCTGTGAAATTTAATGCTTTAAGTTCAAGGGTTGCCTGAATACCATCGATTCCCGGCAAATTAATATCCATCAAAATAACATCGAAATTTGTTTGTTTTACTGCTGAAATAGCAGCCTCACCTATATCAACAACTGTGCTGCGAATGTGTAATTTATCAAGCATGGCGACCAGTACCATTTGGTTTACTTTGTTATCCTCAACCACCAATATATGTTGTACAGGGGGAAGCGCTAGTTGCTGCTCTTTTGGCGCCTCTAAGTGCTCATCTTCAAGTGGAATAAAAGGTAAAGTAATATCAACTTGGGTGCCCTGGCCAACTTCACTGCAAATGTGAATACTACCTCCCATAAGCTCAACCAGGTTCTTGCTTATATAAAGGCCAAGGCCTGTTCCTTCTCCAGTACTGGAGCCTAATTGCATATATTGATTGAAGAGCCTAGCCTGATGTTCCGCTGAGATGCCAATGCCTTGATCGATGACACTAAGGCATAAACTTTCATTTTCATAAACGTACTTTATGCAGACGCGTTTGTGCGCGGGAGTAAATTTAATTGCATTGTTTAGTATATTGATCAGCACCTGCGAGAATTTAGTTCGATCAAGGCAAGCCAGAGTAGGGCTATAAGATGATTTATCGACATAAATGTTGACGCCTTTTTTAAGGGCAATAGACTCCAGTGAAACCACGGCATTATTAATAACCTCTGCGACATTAATTGGGGAGAGTTCTAGTTCCATCTTACCGGCTTCAATCTTCCCTAAATCTAGTACCGAGTTAATAATGCCAAGCAATTGCTCACCACTTAAGGAAATTTGTTCAATATACGCTCGCGATTTTGTATTGAAATTACTCAATTCATTGTTTTGTAACATTAAATCTGATAGACCGATAATGGCATTGAGTGGTGTACGTATTTCATGTGAAATATTGGATAAAAATTGCGTTTTAAAATTATTGGCAAGATTGAGCTTTTTGTTTTGTAGACGTAATTCCAGCTGTGAAATAACCTCTCGAGCTAAAATTTTTAGTGCTTTCTTTTGATGTTGGGATAACTTTTTTGGTTTATCACTGATTACACATAAAGTGCCAATATTATGCCCTGCGGGGGTTTTCAAAGGCATGCCGGCGTAAAAACGGATCTCAGGTCCGCCAATGACAAGGGGATTATCAAAAAATCGTTCATCTTTTAACGAATTTGATACTTCAAATACGTCATCCTGTAAAATAGCATGGGAACAAAAAGCAATGTCTCGGCTCGTTTCATTAGCAGTTAAACCTACTTTAGATTTAAACCATTGCCGTTTTGGGTCAAGCAAACTAATTAATGAAATAGGTGTTTCACAAATTTCAGACGCTAACTCAGTTAAGTCATCAAACACGCTCTCGGCTTGGGTATCTAAAATATCATATTCAAACAATGCCTTGACGCGTTCAATTTCGTTACTAGGCTTAATAGCTGATTTCATGTTTGCTCCGACACCAAAAGGCACAATCAATGGAGCTTGTGCGAGAGGACCTGATATTTCTACAAAACGTAATAATATCGTATTGATTAGTTTAGTATTTATTGAACAGTTGTCCATCTACAATTAACAATCAATAAAATGAAAAAGGTGACACACACAAAGCATAATATAAAAGAACAGGGAGCTTTAACGGTACTCGATATATCTGAAAGGAATGAAAGGAGACAAAAATTGTTGCCGTTGCCGATGTTGTTGAAGCCATGAGCAGCCATCGGCCATATCGTCCCACATTAGGCATCGATGCAGCATTGAAAGAGATAACATCACGTAAAGGGACTTTTTTCGATGAGCAAATCGTTGACGTCTGTTTAAAAGTCGTCGAAAAAAATAAGTCTTCGTTGCCAATGTTTAACGCTTGAAACACGACAGCTTGAACAGCGGTTGATCACTTTAAAGAACCCAACCAATTTTTGATAACAACGGCAGTGACTATAAGTCGCTGGGAAATAGGCCATTTATACGAAGTAAGCGATACTGTTATGGCCATATTAAAACCCTATTTAACATAATATACATAATGCGCAGTTAGAGAAGTCGGTAAAGAACAACGCAAAACCAGCCACGAAAAGGCTCTGTACTGCATAGCGCTGTTCACTAAACTTTTTTACAAGGTGCTGCCATGCACTTTTAGACTCTTTTGTCTTCGCTCTTTCCATTGCTAGGGTTACTAGAACAAGATCAACGTCTAGACCGCATTCTTTAGCAATGTAAATCGCTGTTTCATCAGTAAATTCTCTTACACCTCTTTTTATTTCTGATATGTGAGTCTTACTAAAGTTCATGCTTTTAGCTACTTCGCTATCAGTATTTAGCTTTTTTACTGCTTTATACTTATCAATTAACTGTTTTGAGTACATTTTTAACCCTATTTATATCTTTTTTATTTATTCACCAAATCTTAGCCATTATTCGTTAGTACCGCAATCACCGGATTTTTATCACTTGATGTCTTTTTATAAAGTCACTAACTTGTACCTAAGTTACCTGACTCACTTATTCAAGGCTGGACACCATGAACACTACTCACGAAGACTACGAACATATCTACACAACGCGAGTTAATCAGCTCGCGTTCACTGGCTCTGAGCTGCTTGCTCATGACTTAGTAGCCGAAGCAAACGTTATTGCGGAGACTATTCAGTTCTTAATTCAATCTAATGAGATTAACGATTACTCAAGCTGTGAGTTTATCTTTGATTTCTTTAACGACCTTTATACGCGTTGCCATGCTGACTGGTCTGTTTCTTCTACTCGTGAGATTGTTCCCGAACCAATAAATTACAATACTTTGTTATTTACTCCTGATTCAAAAGAAGCCGTTATTCAGGGGTTTTTCAATGATTGAACTTACTGGTCTTGAAGTACCTCTTAGTGAGACACTTTCATCAGCACTTTTTATAGCTATTGTGTTTTACGCAATAGCACTCACTTACATCTCTATTATTGATTTACCTTTTTTTAAAGCGAGTCCAGCCGTGGGCACTGTTGGCGGTGGTGTTGTCCCCACTGCTGACGGTGCTCACGCACTCATTAAAGGCCGCACTGAACGAGTCGGTGTTTTTTATGTGGGGGCTTCTCATGCTTGAATTACTAAACAGCTTAACCCTATCTATTATTTTTACCCTCGTAGTTTTTTGTACTGTGATTTTTGTAATTACAGAACGACTAACAAACGAGCTTTATGATCTACTTTGTGTATATCTTAATAAGCTTGTAATCAAATTAGAGAAAAGGCACCAACAAAGACAAAATAAGGAAAGCAATGATGAATAATCAGACTTTCCGTATTGGCCGTCACACTGCCATACTAGAAAACGGCGCTTGGACTATTTCAGGTAACGGACTCCCTTTACCATTAGAAATAATCAAAGCGCCTAAACCCGCTCTAGATTTCCCTGTTCTTAGAACTAAAGTTTCTGAGAATTATTGCTCTAAACTATGCTCTAGATTTCCTGATGTGTCATTGTGGCTTAATCGCCATCACATGAACATATCACGTAAATACAGTGCTTCTATTGCGTATCGTGAATTGAAGCAGCTAGAAAAACGTTTAGATAGAAACGGTTTTAACCTTACTTGGTCACTAGAAGAAGTGACCAACTTTGCTAAGTTGCACTCTAAGAAGTTTTTTAGAGTGGTTAACTCTCTTGATTTTAATAAGCAAGCTGACATTGAATTCAATGAATTTAACGTGATTGCTAATTTTAACAATCAGAACCAAATCAAACACAATGAAACACTCCCCAAACATGAGCAAGTGAACATTGATTTGATAGATAAGTTTGTCGAAACTGAGCTATCAGAATTAACGTTCAATTACTCCCTGGGCAACTTTACCCATTCTCCAATGATTTCAATATTTTATAAGTTGAAAAGTTGGGGAATTGATCTCTTTCCCGCTTCTGGCGACGACTACGAGCAAAGGCTATTTGAACGTGTTCAATACTTTGCGCCCCGTGTCGTTGATGAAACTTGGCTAGACAGAAAACTACGACGTTTACAGGCTAGAGAGCTGGCTAATATTGCTCGTGAAACAGGCATTATTCAAAAGCGCGTCCAACCCTATTCGGCTGATTTATCAGTGAATAGAAAGAAAGCCCAAGATGAGCGCAATAAATCAATTTTGAAAAATTGTTTATTAGTGAATTATCACGATGAAGAAGAATCGCAAAACTTAATAGATGTGGTTCAAAAATCGGTATCTAACCCTAGAAACCGAATTGCTGAACTGATGGTAAGAATGCGCGGCTGTGAAGAAATCGCAGACGAGTTAGGCCATGTTGGCCTAATGCTAACATTCACCACGCCTTCACGCTTTCACGCTACCAAAGCCCACGGCAACACTAATAATAAATGGATTAAGGCAGGGAAGCCGACCGTTTCTGATGCTCATACTTGGCTTAAAAAAGTATGGGCGTCAGTGCTTCCGCAGTGGGAACGCCACGAAATAAAACCCTATGGCTTCCGAGTTGTTGAACCTCATCACGACGGAACGCCCCACTGGCATTTGATGTTGTTTGTTGAACCTTCAAAAGTTGGAATGATGTTGAAGATATGCCGCCGCCGCTTACTGGCCGATAGCCCCGATGAGCTAGGTGCGCAAACTAAACGCTTTCATTACACCATGATAGATAAAAAGCGCGGCTCTGCTGCGGGTTATATCGCTAAATATATCTCTAAAGGAATCAGCGGCGAATATCACACAAGTGATAAATCCACTGATTTAGATGCTGTGAACGCTGCACAAGCGATACGCACTTGGGCAAGTGATCACGGCATTAGACAGTTCCAACCAATCGGCCAACCCTCAGTACAGGTATGGCGCGAGCTTAGAAAATTCTCTAACGCAATCACTAATCAAGGCGATGACATGCAACCATTATTTAACGAGCAAGAACACTTTGCTTTAGAAAATGTTCGCCGCGCGGCTGATGAAGGTGATTGGAATGCCTTTGTTAAAGCTATGGGCGGTTTATATGTAAAGCGCGCAGACCGTAAATTATCAGTTCATTACGCTGTACCCGAGTTAATAGATAGATTAACGGGTGAAATATTTGATCTTAATAAATACGGTGAAAAGAAAGCAAAAACGCCAGCGGGTTTGATGTTTGAAAAGATATTTATCACAACTCGTTTTAAAGATTGGCAAATAAGGGATAAGGCCGCCTATGCCCAAGGCGAACGCCTCATTATGCGCGGTGTTAAACAACAATTTGATGCAATGATGGAAGCAGAAGCTTATCAAGCGATGCTTGAAGAAGATTACGAACGCCATCTAGAGCAATGTGAAGAAATCGAAAATATGCGTTTCTATTGGTTGACTGAGTCTTTTTAGGCGGCGCAGCCGCCCTTGGACTCGTGTCAATAAGTCTAACTTCTTTTAAAAAAGGAAAAACACATGATTGTAAAAGGCATGATTTTATCTAAATCAGATGTTCAACCAGTTTCCAAGGTTAACCCTAAGAGTGGTGAAGCTAAGAAAGTGGGGACGTTAAAACTTTTGGTTACAGAACCAACTCAAGTGATAGATGTTGGCATTAATGAAAACATTATCGCGGCTGATGGTATTAACCAACTTAGAGCACTAAGCGGTGATTATCACGAATTCACAATTGAGTTCAAAGAAATGTCATTTGGCAATGATGCAGGTAAGCACGTTCAAATAAACGGCTTTCATCTAGTTAATTTACCCGCTAAGACGGCTCAGAAATAATGAAATGTTTATCTGTGACGCCTGAGCTTGTATCTGTTACAGATTTTACAGAAAGCTGCCAATTAATCGTTTTAGAACAGCATGATTATAAAATGTTACTTGGCGCTTTTTCCGAATTTGATCTTGAAGTATTTACTCAAGTCAATACGGCTATATTACTTGCCTTTTTTTCTGGTCACGCTTTAGGCCGTTTGGTTAAGTGGCTTGGAAAATAAAAAGTATAAAACGCTATGTTCATTAATTAAAAAGAGAAACAATATGAAATTCTACAATTCTTGCAAAAAATACGGCGCTAAAGTTTCTGTTTTAGCTCTATCCGTTGTTGGTACTAGTGTAATGGCTGAAGATTTTACAGCTAAAATCACTGAAGCCTCAACCGCTGCTAATGCTAACCAAACTGCCGTTATTACTGCCATCTTGACACTTGCTGCCATTTCTTTTGGTGTTGGTATGCTCGTCCAATGGTTACGTAAATAATGTTCCCCGCTCTGATATACGCTTGTATTATTAGTCTTTGCTTTTGCATTGGGTTTTATTCAGGCGTTGTATCTGCCTAGCGCTTAATTAAAGGCCGTAAAATGCTAAAATACATTTTGGCCGCTTTTGCGGCCTTTTCTTCTTATTCACATGCTTCACAATTTGAAAACAGTCCTTTTCATATTCCAGCTAAAGTTAAAAATGACTATTGTAATCCGACGTTTGGCTGTCTGGGTGATGGTTCATACAGTGATAAAATTATCAACTATTGCGAGTCAAGATACCCAGGCAATTCAAACTATCGTTTTACGATGAATCTTGCTTCAGAAACTAGCACAAGTAAGAGATTCTCTTTAACTTGCGTCTATGACTATTATACCTATAACGGTACACAACTAAATACATCATATAAATCGTATGGTTTTGTTACATTCAATCTTATCGATGAAGGTGCCTTTTGCGAAAACCCAGAGTTTCCTTTTATCACTGAAGACCAAAAATATTGTGAAATAAAAATATGTTCAGATGGCTTTTACGGTGATCCTTCTTTAATCGCTGGCGTTTGTGATAGACCATCACCAACACCGCCCCCCGAATGTGGCCTAACTGGCCTTGTCATGACAACGCCGCCAGAATGGCCCTCATGCAATAAGCCTGATGATTTTCCCACACCCGAGCCTGACACTGATAAAGATTGTGGTCTTTATACGGGAGTAGGCTGGAACACTACGTACTGTATCGTTAACGAAAACGATGCTTGTGTTAACGGCATTTGTCGCCCCGGTTGCGGCACAATTGACGGTAACTTTGTTTGCTTTGGTGATGACCTCGACGCTGATGGTGACGGCAAAATGGACGACACTAACCAGCTCGACGGCATAACAGATCCTAATGACATGGATAAGCCTTCAACGGCCAACGGGTGTAGGGCTATCAATGGCAAAAGTTTCTGCCCTCAAGATCCAAAAGATTTTATAAAACCTGATGGTTCTTTCCCTTCTGGTTGCGGCTTCATAAATGATGATTTTTTCTGTCAACCGGACGGAATAGCAAATAACCCGCATAAGGGGTTAGATGCTGAATACGATAATAATCCTATTTTTGGCGAGGGTGACGGCCTAATGAACAGCCTATTAACTCGGTTAGACTCTAATCAGCAAATAGGCTTTCAGAACTTGGGCTCTAAATTGGTTGAACAGACACAAGGCCTACTACAAGGAATGAAGTCGATTGAGAAAACAATTAATGATAAACCTGTCGCAGGTGTAGGAACGCCAAGCAATCCTGATGATGGCAGCGAGCCAACGCCAAGCCAAGAACCTAAACCAGATTACACCTTGCCCACAACGGGTAGCGCAGATTGGTTCGATAACGTTCTAGGCACTGCCCAAATTACCGACATACAAAACAAAACTGCCGAAAAACGCACTGAAATAGACACGATTATTACTGACTTTAAAAGCTACCTATCTTTAGACGTTGGCACACTTAGCGCTACCTATGACCAACATAGTGTACAGATAAAAGGCGTGACAATGGATCTCGGTGCCAAAGCCATGAATCAGTTTGCTGATTTAGGCGTGCAACACGTTATCTGGTTGGTTGTTGTCTTGTCTGGTGTTTCTATCGTACTAGTGAGGTCAAACTAATGAAGTACATCTTTTTTACTCTTTTTCTGTTCTCAGCAAGCGCGTTCGCGGCCGATGAAGTCACTGCTCTTGAACAAGTCATGCAAAACCTACAGGATATTGCTGACTTTTTTACTATTGGCATACCCGACCTAGTCAGTCGAGTGATTGCCTATGCTATTGAATTTGCCGTTTATCTGAAAGTTCTTTCTTTTGTCTTCATGCTTGAGTTAGCAACTGATGTTGCTAAACACATCATGTTAGATCTTAACTTAACGGCCCATATCAACACCGCATTTAGTTCTATACCCCCTGACATTGGCTATTTCTTAATTAAGTTCCGTTTTCCCGATTGTGTATCATTCCTTTTTGAATGTTACATAACCCGTTTCGTACTTAACTTCTTAGGCTGGTAACATGGCTGCTATTATCATGCACGGTTCGCCAGGCTCTTATAAGTCTGCGCGTATAGTCCAAAAGTATTTAGTACCTGCACTTGAGCAGGGAAGAATTGTTGTTACTAATCTCGAAGGTTGTTCAACCCTTGAAACAATCGAAAAGCGATTAGGAAAAAAATTCCCCGATACAGCTAGGCTAGTGCGTATCTATTCGATTGGTACAGACACGGCCAAGCGCGCGGAAATGTGGCGTCATTGGTACTGTTGGCTCCCGCTCGGCTCTATGTGCATTATTGACGAAGCACAAGATATTTATACAAACACAAAAGAATGGTCTGAATCTAATACGGCTTATAAGCCTATATCTTACTTTTCCGACTCTCTGCCTTCTGAGATATTAGAGCTGTACGATCATCAATTAGCAAAATTCACGGTCACTGAATTTGATGAAGCTGATTCGGACGATACTGGTGAAACTATGTTCGATGAGAATGGTAACGTCCATTATCCAGTCTCTCTAAACTCTGCTTTTAAACGTCATCGAAAATACAATTGGGATCTCGTATTTGGTACGCCAGATATCAATGATATTTCCAAAATTATTAGAGGTGCCTGCGAGTGGGCATTTCATCACCGCAACCGTGATTCCTTTATTTTTACTAAACGTAATCCCCTTGTTTCTCAGCATAAGCCCATGAATAACGGGCTGACAGTTGATAAACACTTTAAAAAAGGCGCTAAAGTCCCACTTTGGGTACATTTAGTTTATAAATCTACCCAAACGGGTGAAAATACAAAGAGTGGTCAAGATGATAGCCCCCTTAAACAACCTAAAATCCTTTTCGCTATGGCACTGGTTACGGTCTCGATCTTCTTTTTGGTTAAATCGGTATATGATATTTTCTTTGCTGATACTTCTAAGATTGCAGATGCTCCTAAGCCTGATACTAAAGCCGTTGAAGTACCTGCTAAAAATGTCCCTAAAGTTGATACTACGGTTATTAAAGACACTAATCCTCTTTCTAGTCGTTATGTACTGCTCCAGAATGCTGCTGTTGGCAATAATAACGTAACTATGCTCCCGTTCGGCGCACAAGAGTTATGGTTATCGGGTTACGCACACCCAAGCCTTTATATTTTCACACTGGTTATAAACGGTGAACAACACCAAATAAACAGCGATGATTTATCCGCCCTCGGTTATACATTCAGGCTAGAGCGACACGGCCTAGTGCATGTTAAGAACAATTTTTCTGATGACGCCTTTTTTGCAGTTTTTGACCCCCGCGCCAAGGCTGAAAAGTTTGAAGAAAGGGAGCAAGAACAAGAATTTGCGCATTCACAACAAGTTGACATGCAAGAAGCATCTGGACTAGTCTCAGCATTTAGCGGTTAGCGCGTTTCGAGGTAGCAGACTTGCGAACGAGAACGCGCAAAACCAATAAAATAATGATACCCGTTCATATAATTAATAAGCCCGATCATCAAAAGGTAGAAAAGTGAAAATACTTTTATTAGCTTTTTTCTTCACATCTTGCGCGTTCGCTGGGGAGTACGAAGCTAAAAACAGGTGGTATCACATAGAATATAAGTACGAGACTAACGGCCATGTTGATATCTCGACTGTATGTGATAACTACAAGAAGGGCACACTAGAGCGTAAATACTGTCGTAAGCAAGCTAAACGTGAGTTTGACGCTAAGTGTGATAGAACCAAAGGCAAAGACAAAATGAAATGGTGTTTTGCCGCTGCGCTTAACCCTATACGCTGACTCGATGGCGTAGCCATGCAAGCCGCCCCATAAAACTTCAAGTAATTTACTTAATAACCAGCGGCGGAACCCACTCCAGCCGCTGCATTATCTTTACCCTCATTCCTGCTAAACCGCTCTTAAAAGCTCCGGCTTAAGCACGTTACTGCAGTAACTGTCGAATGACAAAAAACACTCCTAGCGTGTACCCATTAAAATCTTAATGTATGTCCTGCGCTCTAATCCCTTTAGATCTTTTAATTGCAGTTGGGCCAGAAACTCATTGGCCATTATTCTTTTAGGCGTTAATGCGTCCTGATAGGGGCTCATTAAACGGTCATTTCTAAAGCGCCAGCCTTCCCATTCTCTCGATAAACTCGGCATTTTCCTACCACTTGCCAGCATCATTAATAATTTTAGCTCTCGTGGGATAGGTTTTCCGTTATCCCATTTTTTGACCGTCGTCACACTTCTGTTACAAAGTTTTGATACTTCTTCGAGTGAAAAACCGCATTCATAAAACATGAAAATACCGTTTTTTGTCCGTTTCATTTAAAAAGCTCCCTAAACTGCTCAAAAAGGGCACTTTTATTTATTTAATCTTTTTAATCAATTTAAGCGATTATTTAACGAATATTTACATAATGCGCAGTTGTATGTATGCAGGGTTTGGCTCACAATCACAGCAGCGACTCAGATAAATTATTGCGCTGTGGCTAATCGATCCATGGCTAAGTACTGCTTAAGCAATTGCAAGTCGCGGTCTAGCTACTATGAAAATGGTTATGTTCCTCAAAGCTTAAAATCTTAATCGCCAAGTTAACGAGTTCGGCAGAATGATTTCAAAAATGCACTCTAACTAATGTTAAAATAATCTGCCTGTTAAACTAAACTATGCCCACGTAACTAGCAAAGCTCGATATTTAAAACGTGCAGCAACATCGACAAGCTTCTGCCATGAATTTTCCAGCTGTGTCAGCAATTGAAATTATCTCACTTGTAACCATCGCACTTGTATTTTGAAATCTTAAATTAATCTCAGCTATAACTGCATCTATTACGTTGCTATGCATAAATTTCTTATCTCGAACTCACATCTAGCTGAAGCTAAATGAATTATAAGCATCATGAATAAGAAAAATCGTGCGAAGATGCCTCGAACACTTTTATAAATGTGAGTGTTGACCTTCATTCTGCATCAGATTTCACAGAGAAACGCTAAAAAATACAGATCACACTAAATACCCATTTTTGTATAAATTGAGAACACAATGGGCAAACAATAACCACGCCGGCATCGTTTATATCGATTATAGGCTGGTTATTGTTGATGAAGCGTGCTTTATGCTGGTTACTGCATGGTTTCATAAGGTTAAACGAGTGGTCCAAGGCTGCTTTAGCCTCATAATCTATCTTCAATCTCGCGAATGCTTGCCATGGTAAGACAAGAAAATCATATAAAGTCATCATTTTGCGCGAAGTGGCTTTTAACTGTATTTATATACAGTTAAAATGGCCCGTATAACGCTAATTATACGGATCGTGTATTTGATGGAATCGCAGTACCAATTTATACCTTTGTTCCCCCACGCTGAAAATCTTGATATGGGTCTTGCTGATGTTAATGCATTAGTGACCCAGTTAGATAAACAAATTGCTGATGCCAGTTATTCATACAGCTTAGCTTTTGAATATTTGGCCGAAAATCGCTATAGCCCAAATAACTTCAAATCAATTCGCAGTGAGCTCAACCTTCTGTTTAATTGGATCTGGTTTGTGCAAAAAATCAGTTTGAAACAAGTTGACCGAATCATGATGCGCAAGTTTATCGACTTTTGTAACGACCCTCCGGAAGAGTTAGTCGCCCCGACTTCTTATCCTTACTTTATCACCGATAAAGACACGGACCTTGTACAAGTAAACCCTAAGTGGCGCCCTTTTGTTCTGCGCGGTGCTGGCGGCTATATTCGTAAAACTGCCACCCTTAAAGCACAGCTTTCTTTACTGAGTGGTTTCTTTTTATTTTTAGCTGATGTTGAATACGCAGAAAAAAACCCTGCGGCGGTTTTACTTCGCCGCCTTAATGTAAATAATACCCGCGTTACCGAGTCTGAAGATGGCGACAAAGCATTAAGTGAAGTGCAATGGCAATATGTCACGGCGAAAGTAGATGATTTAGTAGAGGAAGACCCGAACAAACATCAGCGAACGAAGTTGTTGTTTACCCTGCTCTACTATCTTTATCCTCGGGTATCCGAAATTGCTGCCCGTCCCGGCTTTACACCATTAATGAGCAATTTTAAAAAACACCGCAGTGGCGTTTGGGTATTTAGTATTCCGCAAAGTAAAGGAGGGAAAAGTCGTATTATTCCCTGCCCTGAGCCTGTGATGATTGCTTTAAAAGCATATCGTGAATTTCTTGGTTTGAGCCCGTTGCCTTTACCTGATGAAAAAATTCCGTTATTTACGCGTCATCAAGCTGGCACTCATGGCCGAGACGCCGGCGTGCTAGATTCACAATTAGGAATTGAAGCAATTCGCGGCATTGTTAATGATGTGTTTGATAAAACAGCCAATGCAATGGAAGAAGAATGGCCATATGAAGCGCAAGAGTTGCGGGGATTCAGTATCCATTCTTTGCGTCATACTGGTATTTCCCATGCCATTGCACAAAACCAGCCGCTGCAAACAGTAATGAAAAATGCTGGTCATAGTGATTTAGCCACGCTTTCTATTTATACATCAGTGGATCTTCGGTAAATGCTGCTTGTTTCTGGTTACAAGTTTTCTTATCCTAAGTTTACTGAAGTAAAGGGATAAACCATGCTACTTAGGATCACAGCTCCGATTTGGGTTAACGTAAAAAATGGCCAGATAATAATTAAACGCGGTATGTTTCCCGCTTACTTTCAAACAGAAATTGAGCGTATTTTTAGCGGACAAACTCAGATTTCAGGTGACATATTCGCCGTTAAATCAGGCCGTCATTATAAGCTAACCTTCTCAAAAAATATTCCGGAAGGTTACCAACAAAGATGCCGTAATGTTTGGCGTGGCTATGCTCCCATTAAATCGAGCTCAGGCAATTTGAAAAAAGTGTAAGCATAAAAAAGGAGCCATTCGGCTCCTTTAAACTATTTAACTCTTTGTTTTTATTTAATTATACTTAATCGAGTAACTTCATGCCTTCTTTGCTTAGCGCAATTCGCCCTGCTTTAAAAAGTCCACCAATGGCGCGCTTAAATGCATTTTTGCTGACACCAAAATGCTGAGAAATTACTGCAGGATCGCTTTTATCACTCAGGGTGCTATTACCACCGTTGCGTTTTAGGTGCTCGAGTATTGCTTGACTTAATTCATCAACAATTTCATGTGTTGGCGGCTGTAAACTTAAATCGATTCGGCCGTCGCTGCGCACTTGCTTGATGTAAGCGGTGTGGGTTTGACCAACGCGGATAGGTTTAAAAATTTCGTTAGTGTAGATAACGCCCCAAAAAGTACTGTTGATGATGGCCTTGTAACCTAGATCTGTACGCTGCGCGATCAACACTGAAACCGCTTCATTTTTCTTAAATTTCGGTACTTTTTTATCTAAAAAGCGATCCAGTTTTGTCGATGCGGCAAGACGTTGCGTTTTCTCATCACGGTAAACATAAACCACATAGTTGCGATTTACTTCCATCGGTACACGTTGCTGATTAAACGGCACTAATAAATCTTTCTCTAAACCCCAATCTAAAAAGGCTCCGGGCTGAGTATTCGCAACCACTTTTAGATAAGCAAACTCACCAGCACAAGCGAAAGGCTTTTGTGTTGTTGCAATCACCATGTCTTCAGAATCAGTATAAAGAAACACGTCAATGACATCGCCAACACTGACATCAGCGGGGGCAAATTTACTTGGCAAAAGCACTTCACCCAGATCGCCTGCGTCTAAATAAATCCCAAATGGAACCATTTTTACTATCTGTAATGAATTGAAAATACCTGTCTGTGCCATGCTCTGTACTCGTTTGCAATAATCGGCGCATTATATCGTTATCCATTTAAAAATGCGCACTTTTGTAGGGTAAAATTGCTCATTCAATGGTAACTGCACAATGAACCTAATAATCATTGGTAAGAAATAAGGACTTCACACTTGAAAAATGACAACGGCCCCTTTGCAGCTGAGCATAAATCCGGCGTTTACAAAGCCATATTTAATCGACGTGATGTGCGGGGACAATTTTTACCCACTGCCATTCCCGATGAAATATTCAGTCGAGTGTTGTACGCCGCTCATCACGCGCCATCGGTTGGCTTTATGCAGCCATGGGATTTCTTAGTCATTCAATCTCAAACCGTGAAACAACAAATCCATGCTGAGTTTGTAAAAGCAAATCAACATGCTGAGTCATTATTTGAAGGAAAGAAACGCGAACTTTATCCCGCATTAAAGCTTCAAGGCATTTTAGAAGCACCGATTAATTTGTGCATTACGTGTGATCGCGAGCGCGGCGGCCCAGTGGTATTAGGCAAAACAGCCATTCCCACCATGGACTTATATAGTACGGTATGCGCGGTACAAAATTTTTGGTTAGCGGCGCGAGCAGAAGGTTTAGGTGTTGGTTGGGTAAGTATAATTGATGAACAAGCAATGAAAGACATTCTTGGGCTTCCTGAGCACGTGGTGCCAATCGCTTATTTATGTGTTGGCTATGTGAGTGAGTTTTTCGAACAACCCGAGCTACAAAGCAAAGGCTGGGCGAATCGATTGCCCCTCGAAGAATTAGTCTCTTTTGATCGCTTTGGCCAGAAAAAATCAGCAGCGGAATCAAATTTGATTAACCAAATTGAGCACGACGGTAAAGTTTATCCCTATTCCCTGCCCTGAATCAGTTTTTCCAACAGCCTATTCACGGTAGAATACGCGCTTTTTAAACTGACGGTAGCATTATGGCGCAGTTGTATTTTTATTATTCCACCATGAACGCGGGTAAATCGACTTCTTTATTACAGTCGGCATACAACTATTATGAACGGGGTTTAAACAGTCAGATTTTTACCGCCGCCATTGATGACAGAAATCAAGTCGGCAAAGTCAGTTCACGTATTGGTTTGAGTCAAACCGCGCATATTTTTGATGATGCGACGGATATTTTTCAACAAGTGAGCGCACTGCACCAATCACGCAAAATTGACTGTTTATTGGTTGATGAAAGCCAATTTTTATCAAAAGCGCAGGTACAACAACTGACCAAAGTGGTTGATGATTTAAAAATCCCCACCTTATGTTATGGCTTGCGTACCGATTTTGTCGGTGAATTATTTGCTGGTAGCCACTATCTATTGGCTTGGGCTGACAAGTTGATAGAGCTAAAAACAATTTGCCATTGTGGCCGCAAAGCGAATATGGTGATTAGAGTTAACGATGAAGGTGAAGTACTCACCCAAGGCGAACAAATTCAAATAGGCGGTAATGATAAGTACATTTCGGTGTGCCGCAAACATTACAACCAACAGCAATACCAAAAATAAAATAATATTTACTCAGTCAGTGATGCTGACTTTTATGACCAGTAAGGATCAATATTTATGAATACTCAATGTGATTTATGTGCCTCTGAAACTGATTTAGCCGTTTATGAAGTAACACCGGCCAGCAACTTAGGTGAGCGCAACATTACATTATGTAGCCACTGTTTAAGCCAAGTAGACCAAGGTGAAATTACTGATGCCAACCATTGGCGCTGCCTAAATGACAGTATGTGGAGTCAAGTACCAGCAGTGCAAGTAATGGCATGGCGTCAGCTAAAACGGTTAACTAATGAAACTGATTGGGCGCGCGACATGCTTGACATGCTGTACCTAGAAGACGACGTACTTGAGTGGGCCAAGGCGGGTATGCCTGATGAAAATGTAAAACCGACTCTCGACAGTAATGGTGCTGTGCTGCAAGCTGGTGATACGGTTACTTTAACCAAAGACTTAGAAGTAAAAGGTGCTAACTTTACGGCTAAACGTGGCACCGCGGTACGCGGCATCTCTTTAACTGATAATCCTGAGCATATTGAAGGCCGAGTAAACGGTACGCGTATCGTCATTTTGACCTGTTTTTGTAAAAAGTCTAACTAACAGCTAGGTAGCGCATCTCAGTTCAACTACTTGCAGGGCGCGTTAATTCGCGCCTTATTTATGTTCTATGGTTGAATATGTTTATTTGAACCGAGTTAAGCTTAAGGCAGAAACTCGTATTACTGGGGTGGTAATTCACCGAGCATCAGGTAAACTTTTATTGTTATTAATCAAACATAAGAGAAATATATATGGCACTCGCATCTGCAAGACACATCCTAGTAGAAACAGAGCAACAATGTAACGAGCTTAAAGCTCAAATTGAAAATGGCGCAGATTTTGCTGATTTGGCCAAGCAATTTTCATCTTGCCCTTCTGGTGCACAAGGTGGTGAATTAGGTGAATTTGGCCCCGGCATGATGGTACCAGAGTTTGATAAAGTGGTGTTTAGTGCGCCAGTAAACACGGTACAAGGCCCAGTACGTACCGATTTTGGTTATCACCTACTTGAAGTAACTAGCCGTAGCTAACTAGTTTTTACTGTTTACTTACATAAAACGCTCCTGATAGTGCTATGCACGGTTCGGAGCGTTTTTTGATCTTGCCTTAGTGAATCAAAAAATGCTCTTGGTCAATCTCACCGTAGCTCTGACCATTGCGAAAAGTTTTACGATTAAAGTAACAGCTTAAGCAACACATCGTTTGGTCTTGTTGCGGTGTAGAGGTGCATATTTGCAGCACCCTCACTGACGAATGAGGAATAACATAGGTTTGCAGCCACCCTCGTTTCGTTTGTTTTTGTGTGTGTAGCATGATTAAGGCATCGGAAAGCTTATGTGTTGTTCGCATGTTACTGCTCCTAAAGAGTGATCCTAAACAAGTCGGCCATTTACTAAAACAAGCCACTTGTCACCTCGGCAGAAATAAGCCGTAACATTCAAAATAGACCAGCTTAAGCAAGCTGCAATGCTCGGAATTAATCAGCGGCTAGACGCCCCCGCAAAACCCTCACAACCATTTGTTTTCATTAATAAGTCACAAGGGTAAAATTTTTATGACAATTTACTACAACAGGAAGACAGCAGGGTTTGGTTGGTTGCAAAAAAGTCTGTCACTTTCCCTCTGTGAGGAAGTTTATCCGAGGGGACTACTAACTCGCTTCTGCCCCAAAGTGAGCTAGGAGTGACCAGAAATAGCCCTGTATAGACTCAACTCTGATTCGTGGGTGAGTAGTACATCAGTATTTTCCATTAGGTGGTTTACCCAATATGACATGATATATCCCTATTATGTATAATGCACACTCCGAACTAAAATATAAACCACTTATGAAACAAGAAGTAATTGATTGCCTGAAGTCAGGCATGAAAGTATGTTGGGAACACTTCAGCCAAAAGCTTTCCAGTTTTACTTATGATGAAAAAGACATAATCTACAATAGGTTATCGCAGTTATATAATGTTTCGACAGATGTAAAGGCTAAAAAAGCAACCGACGCAGACTACAACGCTCTCTACTATGAATCTGGAAGTCCTGAATTAAATGAGTTTCTTCAAGCGATGTTTGACTGTTTCAAAGCTTGGCAAGTATACAGTGACATTGAATTAATCAAATGCCTATACGCACACACAAATAGAGGTACAGACAATTGGTTTCCCGTTGTGATAATCAATCAGAAGATCAATGAGTTCCAATGCGCAGGTGAGTTAGTCACTGTCTATAGAGGTTGTCACAACACTGAGTTAACGACAGACAAGTATAAGCAGAGACAATCATGGTCAACTGACTTCAGTGTGGCGAAATCGTTTGCATATCGTAAGCGCATCATAAACCCCGCATTCTAATCCCCTAGCACGAAGAATAAGATCAAGTCTCCAACCATGAGGAGATTTGAGATGAGAAAACGACGCACCAACCAAGAATGGCAAAACCTTATTGCGC
>NZ_JAIMJA010000037.1 GCF_021295315.1 Motilimonas cestriensis
CATCCTCTATGACTACATGGTCAAGTGTATGCAGGAGTTAGCGAAAGCGGAGCCAGATATCGATGCGCTCCTGCCTTGGAACTTCAAACATTAGCAACATCAGCCCGTGGGATCATGGGGCGTTTACATTTTATCGTTATCAAGAGTTGGTTGAAGATGGCGGGATTGATGCGCTCATTGATAAGTCTCGCCGAACACCCAATCTAAAGAATCGTGTTGACGAAGCCACGGAACAAGCGGTCACGGATTACGCTGTTGAATTTCCTGCCCATGGCCAAGTGAGAACAAGCAACGAGCTGCGTAAAAATGGCGTGTTTGTTTCTGCAAGCGGCGTTCGTTCGATATGGCTACGTCACAACTTAGAAAACTTCAAAAAGCGTTTAAAGGCACTGGAAGCCAAAGTAGCCAGTGAAGGCATCATTTTAACAGAAGTTCAAGTGGCCGCGCTTGAGAAGAAGAAAAATGATGACGAAGTATGCGGTGAGATAGAAACGGCACATCCAGGTTACCTTGGCTCACAAGACACCTTTTATGTCGGCAATCTCAAAGGCGTTGGCCGGATTTACCAACAAACCTACGTCGATACACATTGTAAAATCGCCTTCGCCAAGCTTTATACTACGAAAACGCCGATTACCGCAGCAGACATACTCAACGACAAAGTGCTGCCTTACTTCGAGCAACACGAGCTGCCTGTGCTACGCATTCTCACTGACAGAGGAACCGAATATTGCGGTAAAGTTGAACATCATGATTATCAACTATATTTGGCAATTAACGATATCGATCATACAAAAACGAAGGCAATGTCACCACAGACCAATGGCATCTGTGAGCGCTTTCATAAGACGATACTACAGGAGTTCTATCAGGTCACATTCCGTAAGAAACTGTATGGCTCACTCGAAGAGCTGCAAAAGGATCTGGACGAGTGGATGAATTATTACAATAATGAACGCACACATCAGGGCAAAGTATGCTGTGGCAGAACGCCACTAGAAACATTACTTGATGGCAAAAAGATTTGGGCAGAAAAGAATTTAGCTCAAATCTAAGCTGACAACGGCACCATTAAAAATGGGTAACTGTCAGATCAAGTCTGAGCTAGTACAAAGCTCATGCACCATATCAAATCGCACATGGCGGTTACGCTGCGCGGCCAGAAATGCTTTGATGGCCAACTTGGTCTCATTCACTTGATCGCACAAATCCACTAATGTCTCAGGATGACAATCAAGCCAAATAAAACCTGCGGCTTTACGGGTCATTTTTAGATTGGTATTGGGGTCACCAACATAGGATTTAATCCGCTGCCAACCAAATGACCGAGCATCTTCCCCGGTGCTGGGGATAACACTAACCGTTTCATGTACCTTAGTTTGCTCCTTGTCATAAATGGGAAGGGTGAAGGTACGAGCCTCGACTAATTCAGCGCCAAGTACCAAGGCTTGCAGCTCAAGGTGTTGAGCATCGAGTTGGTTAAATAAATCAGCTAGCATTGGAACACCCCATGAGAAAATACCAGGTAAGCATAACAACTGCAAAGCAAGGCGCTACTTCTCAGGAAGTGCATAATCTACACCGCCATCAAATTGTTCCCAAAACACACGTTGAGAGGGGCTATCTTTTGGATAGATGTAACCAGAAAATTCATTGTAAGAGTTCATATGACAATTACTGAAAAAGTAGTCACTGGTGTCAACTCCCTGTGATCTTTGGTGAAGCAGTTTAAAAGAGAACCCTAAATCTGCACATAAATCATTGCTGATTGGTACATTGTATTTGCCATCGTAATTACTGGCATCATTGGGTTTGTAAACGTCATCTATTCCGGTGATGTAATACATGGTAATGAGCACAAAAATGGTCGTGGTCAGTATGACCACAAACAATAATCCGAAGACTTTAAGAGTGATTTTCAATTGGTAACCTGAATTAAGTCAATCATATAAATTGATATTACAGTCAACTAAAGTGCGTAACAAGAGTGAAAAATTTACAAATTAAAGCTACAAATCACATATCATTGCCGCCGAACATCAAAGACTAGAACTAAGGCAATACAGTTCGGAACTTTCCGATGCTTTTGTCATCGTTTTCCTTTCGCTCTGAGAAGGTTTTGCCCCAACACGCGTTAGAGTCATAGCACAACCAAGTCTAATAACCTTCCTTTTTCTAAGATTATCTAATGTAGCTATTTCTTTGATAGTAGTGAAAGAAGTAGAATTACATCAGATCTCATATAAGAAAGAAATGCATGGAAAACTATAATTCGATTCAACTGATTGATACGATAATTCCCAACTCAAACAAACACGTAACAATCTCTCTTGAAGGCAAAAACCTTATCATCACTGGTGGCAATGGCTGCGGAAAGACTCGCCTCCTAAATCAAATATACGAGAACATTTCAGCTCAAGTAGAGCAAAAGAGTCATAAAACCGCAGATCAGATTAAAAATGAAATAAGTCAATATGAGCGTTCCTTAAATAGCACCAATCCGACGAAATTGGTGCATCATCGACATAAGGAGCATATAAGAAATTTAGAAGTAAAACTTTCGGATATCGATAAGGTAAATGTAACATTGGGGAGCTTGGAAAAATACTGTACCGAATTCAATGAAAAAAAGGCACTACTTCGTTTATTCCCAGCAGTCAGGGATCAGTCTCTGGCTCATACTGGCTTATATGACAGTCTTGCTAGCTTAAAGAAAGAAGACGAGCGAAATTCTCTTTCTCAAGACTCAAGTTCTCAATTTGAACGCTACTTAGTTGCTTTCTACAATTACGGTAGTCATCTATTAGCTCGTGTTGACGATAAGGCTGAGGGTGCAAAAGTAGATGCGTGGTTCGATAACGTAACAAGTCAATTACAATACCTATTCGAAGATGAAACCCTCAAGTTGGATTACAATGCTGAAGAGCAGGCTTTCTACATTAAACAGGATGGTAAAGACCCATACAGATTTGACAAACTATCATCAGGCTATCAATCAATTCTTAGCATCTATACTGACCTTTTGATGAAAGTAGAATTAAAAGAAGTTAGTGCCCAAGAGCTATCTGGAGTTGTCTTCATTGATGAGATTGACGCTCACCTTCATGTATCACTCCAAAGAAAAATATTCTCTTTCTTTGACCAAGCGTTCCCTAAAGTTCAGTTCATCGTTACTACTCACTCACCTTTCGTAGTCCAATCAGTGAATAATTCCGTTATCTATGATTTGAGTGCGAATGAGCAATTAGAAGACCTTTCGATGTATTCATACGAATCGATTCTAAAAGGCTTATTGGGAGTTGAAAGCAAATCAAGCATCCTAGATGGATTGATAGAAGAACTAGCAACACAAATTCAAGTGAAGAAACCTGATTGGAATACTATCATCGATCTTATTCGTAGAATTAAACCAAATGAGCGCAACTTAGATATACATTCGAGCAATGTTTTAAAGCAAGCTGAAATACAGCTAATAGATGAGCGCACTAAAAATGGAACGGAGGAATAACATTGTTTAAAGTTATTCGCCCATTAGAAGAGCCTCCTGAACTTAAGACAAAAGGCTACAATTGCGATGAAGTTGTTCATGCTCTTTGGAAAATATGTCATAAAAAATGCTATCTCTGTGAAACATTGAACCCTGATGCTCCAGAAATCGAACATAAGGAACCTCATGAAAACAAAGATGAAGACCTTAAAGTAGATTGGAAAAATCTGTTTTATTCATGCCGTAGATGTAACAGTATCAAAGGAACGAAGCATAAGAACATTATCGATGTTGCGCAAGTTGATCCGATAACTAAAATCATTTGGAACATGGCTCCATCCAATTATTCAGATGTAACTTTTGAAACGGTGGACAAGAACTGCAATGACAAAGCCGTTGGCGACACGATAAAGCTACTTGAGCGTTGTTTTAATGAAACTGGCACTGCTTTTCGTGGAATTACAAGAGAAGCTCTTATTGAGAAAATTGAAATCAAGTTACAGCATTTTTTAAACCAAGCCTATAAAATCCGTCACGAAGATTCTGATGAAGATGATATTGAAAAAGCGAGAAAGCAACTTAAAGTAATGCTTCAAAATGAGTATCCATATTCAGCTTTCTGGCGTTGGCGTTTCTTGAGAGATCCTGTACTGATGAGGGATCACTCAGATCTACTGCCTGAATATGTAACGCTGAGTCCTTGTAAATTGTAGTTGCCGAGTGAATTTTTCTACCAGACTGGGTCTGTTCATCACAATATCTGAGGTTATTCGTAAAACGCTAAATTAGCAAAATCACTGACAAGGTTTTGTCCAAAAATGTTTTTGAGATTTATCAATCTATATTGTCCTCCTACAATTCAGAGTCATTCATATCAGTAGGTTAAAAGTGGTTTGCATGTTCGTCCAAAGCAAGACCACCCATTGATTCGCGCTCACGTCCAAGTAATAAACCACCCATATAGGCATTCTTATCAGTGAGTTAGAAGTGGTTTGCATGTTCGTCCAAAGCAAAACCACACATTGATTAGCGCTCGTGTCCAAGTAAGGCCACCCCCATGAAGTCACTCTAAGACAGGCATATTAAGGGGTTAAGAGTAGTTTGCATGTTCGTCCAAGGCAAAACCACCCATTGATTCGCGCTCTCGTCCAAGTAAGCCCCCCCATATAGGCATTTATATCAGTGAGTTAGAAGTGGTTAGCATGTTCGTCCAAAGCAAAACCACCCATTGATTAGCGTTCACGTCCAAGTAAGAAACCACCCATAAAGTCATTCAAAGACCTTAATATTAACGAGTTAGAAGTGGTTTTCATATTCGTCCAAGGCAAAACCACCCATTGATTAGCGTTCACGTCCAAGTAAGAAACCACCCATAAAGTCATTCAAAGACTTTAATATTAACGAGTTAGAAGTGGTTTTCATATTCGTCCAAGGCAAAACCACCCATTGATTAGCGCTCTCGTCCAAGTAAGAAACCACCCATAAAGTCATTATAAGACAAATATATCAGAGGGTTAGAAGTGATTTGCATGTTCGTCCAAGGAAAAACCACCCATTTATTAGCGCTCTCGTCCAAGTAAGAAGCCACCCATAAAGTCATTCAAAGACATTAATATTAACGAGTTAGAAGTGGTTTGCATGTTCGTCCAAGGCAAAACCACCCATTGATTAGCGCTCGTGTCCAAGTAAGGCCACCCCCATGAAGTCACTCTAAGACAAGCATATTAAGGGGTTAAGAGTAGTTTGCATGTTCGTCCAAGGCAAAACCACCCATTGATTCGCGCTCACTTCCAAGTAAGAAACCACCCATAAAGTCATTCAAAGGCACTCAAATCAGTGAGTTAGAAGTGGTTTGCATGTTCATCCAATGTTAAACCACCCATTGATTAGCGCTCTCGTCCAAGTGAGAAACCACCCATAAAGTCATTCAAAGACTTTAATATTAACGAGTTAGAAGTGGTTTGCATGTTCGTCCAAGTGAGAAACCACCCATTGATTAGCGCTCTCGTCCAAGTGAGAAACCACCCATAGATGAGCAGCAATGTCTAAATGTGAAACCACCGTTATAGTCATTCTAAGACAGACATATCAGTGAGTTAAAAGTAGTTTGCATATTCGTCCAAGGTGAAACCACCCATAGATTAGCGGCAGAGTCCAAATAAGAAACCACCCTAACAACGCACGGTTGCCATTGGGCTGTATTAACTATTAAGCTATGAATTGCGTTACCGTCCAAAGTAAAACCACCCATAACATTACGTTGCTGTCCAAATTGGAAACCACCCATTCTGCTGGTAAATGATCCAAACTCTAGCTACCCACAGCGACCACAGTAATCAAAAGCTAATAAGCGTAGATCAATAAAGATCCATTAGTTAGTTGCAAGGTAATTGCTGCTCATCTAACTAAAATTACACTGGTAATATCAGTGCTGATAACACTTATGGAATGGGTAACTGTCATTTAGATCGTAAACTGGTTAACAGATTATTGAAAATAATCCGTTTATCAAACCACCCATACAGACCATAAGCAGTTGATTAATAGATATAAATCCATGCATTTACAATGAATTTATAATTTTATGTATTTCTCTATCTGCCACTAACAGTAGTCGCCTTAAACCGATCTTATGTGTTAATCTTTACTTTGGTTGTTGTTATCAGTACAACACTCCTCCCTGTGGGTAACCTGTGGGCATGTTGTTAAGGTAATGATTGATCGTGTCGGCTTGTTTGAATGATCGTGTCGAGTAAGTTGATTGATCGTGTTGAGCTGTTTGATTGATCGTGTAGAGTAAGTTGATTGATCGTGTCGTACTGCTTGATTGATCGAGTTGAATGGTTCCGTCTAAGTCGTTGATCGAAGTAACTAAATATTTCTCTTAGATATAAGCTTTTAGAGTGAAGACTAAAGACATTAAGTAAAAAGGAAGTTAATGTGCTAATACAAGATGGAAACAACTTTATCGAAACCGATAGAGAATGGAAGTTAGGATCTCTAATCCATTTTAACATCAACAGTATGAGTGACCTGGACCTCGCTTCCTTAACCGAATTACAAAAAAGTCGGCTAGAGGTATTACTCCATTATGCTAAACAAGTGGATGATAAAGTGATCTCTAAGGCTGAGATGGCCAAACTACTTGAACTAAGCTTGCCTACTGCGACAAGGTTACTTCAAGCATTTGTTGAAAAAGGGGTACTTCGTAAAATTGAAAACTTTAAGCATCATTCAAATCGCTCAAATATTTTTGCTTACGAATTCGAACCTCTTGTAAAAGAATTACCCACTGCAGTAGTCATACAAGAAGCAAGCACAAATCATAACAACATTTACCAACAAGAAGTCGCATTAGCCAAGCGATACAGCCACACGGTTGATGTTCAAGCAGATGATTTCCATGCTTTTGAAGAGCGAAAGATCTTAGATGCGTTCCTCGGTGCATCAGGCCAACTGTCGTTTTCTAATTTTCTCGGTGCTGATGGTGACAATACCCGTTCATTAGAGCGGCGGTTACAAACGATAGATAAAGACGGTAAGCGGCTAATAGCAACTGCAAAACTCGAATCTGATCTTAGTTGCCTTGAGGTGTCAGATACCCGTTTTATTTACGCTTTGCTGAACCTTACAATCACCTACCATTTGGCACATGGTGATCTTTATTCAAAGAATGGTCAGAGTTCAATTAAAAATATCACGCCTATTGCACGCGATGACCTCATGACATGGTTAAGGCTGAGCAAAAATGAGCCTAATCGAAAGTTTGTTCATGACAAGTTGCATCAAGTAGAAAATAACAAATTTTCACTTGAACTGACAGCAGAAGACGAAGAGTTCGTGCATCAAAATAAACGCGGTAAGCGTTTGTTTCAAATTGTTGAGTCCGATGCCAGAGTAAGGAAAACCAAAGCTAACATTGCCGCTCCCCTGCCCTATCGATACTTTATCAAGTGGGACACAAATGTACTTAAGCAAATGTTTAGCACTAATTCGCTATTCATCTTTCCTGTCGAAGTCATACAGCAGCCGTTTACTGTTTTCATGTTATATGTACAAACTCGGATCGTACTAAGTAAACGTCAAAAAGTGGTCTATGACCTTGATAAATTAGCATCCCTAATCAATTTCACTGATCCAGATAGAAGTCCCGCTATAAAGATGTTATGGAGAGATTTCAAAAAAGCGTTCCCTGATAACGCCACAGAGGTTAGAGCAGGAAGAAGTGCAAGGTCTAAGTTAGTCTCCGTTCGGGCTACTGGTTCAGTAGGAGGCTGCAAGTTTACAGTTATTGGTGATAAATTCTCAAGCCGGAAGCCCATCATGCAAGTTACAATTGAAGCTTGTGAGAAAAACATATTGGCACTGTCGCAGCCGGAAAAGATACGAAAACAATTAATGGCAGGTGGTGAATTCGACTTTTCAAAGCTCGAAGCTCTTGGCAGGGGCAGCAAATCAGCAGTTAAATTTTCTAATACCCTCCCTTTAGTTGCTTCAAGGGTCGAGGATGATAACTATGTTCAAACGTCGCCTGAACAACCCCTACTTAAAGCATTACAGTTAGAAGCGAAACCTTTTGTTCTCAGAAAGCGTAAATACACACTGATTGTTGAAGCCAGTCATTCTAAATATGTGTTTCACCGCTATATGACGGAAGATGATTACAGTGGCATGATTGCTGACGTCGCCAAGTTAACAGGAAATGATACAGGTACAGTATTAAATAGAGTTGCGCCTGCATTTAAATCACTTCATCTATTCTTGTTGGACCGTAAGTTACCATTAACACCGAAACAGTTACGCTCGCTGCTATCAGAAATTGAGACCGGAAGTAAGGTCGAGATTGAGTTATCTGCGTTAATCCAGCGTTTTCAGTTAAGGGCACGAGGCCTAGCATGTATCGATGCTGATGATACAGACACACTTAAAGAATACATTATCAATCTAATATAGCTGAACATATCAGCAACATAAAAAAGGGAGCCAATGAGCTCCCTTTTTTACAACTCGAGTCGAAGTGATTCAAAAATAAACAATAGTAGTATATTAAGAAAACAAAAAAACAGAATGTAATTCTTAGACAATAATTGAAAAATAAATTTACATATCCTGAAAAATGCAGCATTATCCACTTAACGCTAAAAATGCTGCATATTGAGGGTAAATAAAGATGGATGTAGGTAGACAACAATTTCACCGTTTGGCTGCACGCTCAAATACGATGCTGAGCTCGCTTTCTGAACAGATTAATGCACAAAAAGATGAGTTAGATGACAACGGCTACCATCAAACCTATTCAAAAGCGGCATTAACTAAACTACCAAACCTAACCAAAGCGTTGGTGGACAAAACAGTGGCTGAAATGGAGCAGGCTGGTTATTCATTTGAAAAGAAACAAGCGGGAACCGCTGAGAAATACGCCCTTAATATTCAAAACATCGTTGATATCTACGCTCACCGACAAGTACCTAAGTATCGTGATCGCTATAAAGAAGCTTTTGTAATCTATATGGGCAACCTTAAAGGCGGTGTAGCAAAAACTGTTGCTACAGTAACTACTGCTCACGGACTCAGAACACATCCAAACTTGCTAAAAGAAGATCTACGGATACTGGTGATAGACCTCGATCCACAGGCATCTGGTACCATGTTCCTAAACCACACTAAAAGCTACGGTAATGTTGAAGCGACTGGCGCCCAAGCCATGCTTCAGAACGTAACGCGTGAAGAGTTACTTAATGAGTTTATCGTTAGCTCTGCAATCGATGGTGTAGATGTTATGCCTGCATCCATTGATGATGCATTTTTAGCGTCAAACTGGGAACAACTATGCGCAGAGCACTTACCAGGGCAGAATATTCACAGTGTGTTGAAGGAAAATATTATAGATAAAATAAAATCAGACTATGATTTTATCTTTATTGATAGTGGTCCGCATCTAGATGCATTCTTGAATAACGCTTTTGTAGCTTCAAATATGATTTTTACTCCTATCCCCCCCGCCCAAGTGGATTTTCATTCAACACTAAAATACTTAACGCGTTTACCTGAGTTGCTACAGCTGCTCGAAGAAGATGGCTGTGAAATGAATGTTCAAAGTTGTATTGGCTTTATGAGCAAGCTGGCTAACAAAGCCGATCACAAGCTTTGTCATAGTTTAGCGAAAGAGATATTCGGCGGCGACATGCTGGATGTATCCCTACCCCGTCTGGATGGTTTTGAGCGTTGTGGTGAATCATTTGATACCGTTATATCAGCGAATCCAACGACGTATGTGGGCAGTAGCGAGGCGTTAAAAAAGGCCAGAGTAGCAGCGGAAGATTTTGCTAAAGCGGTATTTGACCGAATTGAATTTATTAGAGCTAACTAAATATGACATCAAAAAGAATAACTATTGGACGCAAAATTGGTAATACAAATTTTGCTGAAGCTATAGAAGCACAAAGTGTAACTTTTACACTTAAATCAGGCAAAAAAGTTGATTTTACAAAACGCCACATTGATGCGGAACAGTTATCGGAGTCTACTTTTGTCGAAGTTGAGACCAATGGCCGTGATCAAGCAGGCTTAACACCTGAGTCATTGGCTGACATTCGCCGTACTATCAAAGTACAACAATTCTTCCCCGCAATTGGTTTTGTTGCCAGCAACGGCAAAATAAATACTCTTGATGGCTCTCGGCGCAGAAAAGCAGCGCTCATAGAAGAAGTTGGCCTTGATTTCCTTGTAGCCAACGAAGAAATATCAGCCGATGACGCCAAACAGCTAGCGCGTGACATCCAAACAGCTAAAGAGCATAACCTACGTGAGCTGGGTTTAGAGTTAATGTCCTTGAAAGACAGTGGCTTGAACCAAAAAGAAATCGCCTTAGAGCGGTGCTTATCAGCCGCCAAGGTGACTCGTGCACTGCAAGCCGCTAGTGTGCCTTCTGTCATGTTAAGCGTGTTCCCAGACTATTCTCTATTGTCTCATCCTGAGTACAAGCAATTACTTTCTATCTATGAAGAGATCCACGCTAAAGGAATGGCTTTGGATGACCTAGTAGCTCATGTCATGGTTGATAAAGACAGCTTTAACAATGAACTGACTAATGATGAGGCTAAGGATGAAATCCTTAAGCTTTACGCAAAGCACGGTAAGTTGATGTTGAACAAGCCAAAGGCTGAGAAAGCGAAAGTAACAAAACTGGCTAAACTGGAGGATTCACTCGCCTATGCGCGAAAGAAAGAAAAAGGCCGCCAAATTAATTATGAGTTTTATCGCATTAGCAAAGAGTTGCAAGCTGAGTTAGACCAAGCAATACAAGATGTCCTAGCCCGAAATACGTAAAAAATTATCCAAGGTTTTTTGGGTGTTAAGTTATTGAAATTGAAAAGTAATTGAAAATAATTTCAGACTGAAATATCCAAGAATTTCAGGGAAGAAAAAGAAAGTTAACGAGTAATTTAAAGATTTAAGAAGCAAAAGGGTAAGCGCCTCCGCGACCAAACTTAGGCACCTACCCTCTCAATACCAACATTGATAAGGAATACAAAATGTCAGTAGCACAGATACTATCAATAGCAGCGAGCATTGCCAACCATCAGGCAGTGAAATTACCTGCAATGTCAAAGCAAGACCTTGACCGATTGTTGAGAATCATCAAAGCATCGAAATAACAAGAGCCCGCAATTGGGCGGGCTTTATTAATTATTGGTCCTAAGATGTTTTGGGAGTGAACAAATTAAGCAATGCCGTTGTAACAAACCTCCATTTTTGCGCCCTACACTCTCGCAAGATTATACTCCCCCCTCAAATAACAGGTGTGTATTGTTCTGTGAACGGGTCACTATTGTTCTTGCCAAGCTAAGTCTATATCTTTACCAGTGATAGAATAATATTTGCCTCTGTTTCGAGTTTATGGATTAAGTACATTGAAACCAATAATTACATTATTCCCCGCTGCTTTGCTTTTTGTGTTTTCCGTCTTTGCTGACCAAGACAAATTAAAAGCTGTGACTGAAAAACATAATGGCTTACTTTTGCCACTTATGTTGCCCATACCGGCTGGTAGTTTCAACATGGGGTGTGTCTCAGAAAAAAATTGCAATAGCAATGAGCAGCCTGTGCGCCTAGTCACTTTAGATGCCTTTGAGCTGTCTGCTACCGAAGTTACCTTTGAGCAGTGGGATGCTTGTTATGCAGATGGTGGCTGTAGTCATAGGGCAAAAGATCAAGGCTGGGGACGCGGTGAACGCCCTGTTATCAATGTTAGTTGGCAGGATACGCTGCAGTATATAAATTGGCTGAATGCCAAAACTGGTCTTCAGTTCAGCTTGCCCAGTGAAGCACAGTGGGAATATGCCGCTCGTGCTGGTAATCAAACGCAATATAACTGTGATAACGAAATCGGAAAGAAGGACACCAACTGTCATGAACTTGGTAGCAAGTGGGATTGGCTGCAAACGGATCCTGTTGCTTCTCTTTCTGCTAACCCTTGGGGCTTGTATGATATGTACGGTAATGTTTGGGAATGGACGCAAGATTGCTATAACAACAATTACCAAGGTGCGCCCAGCAATGGCAGTCCTTGGCAAATAGGCGATTGCAATCGAGGCGTAATTCGAGGTGGCTTGTGGCTCCCTACTATTTGGAATCTGCGCACGGCGACTCGCTTCAACTATTCACGCGATGTGCGCTTCTATTTCATTGGTTTTAGGGTATCGCGGTTATTGTCACAATGAGATAATCGTATTTCGCTATCCTTTGTCGGGACTGAATTATGATTGCGCCTGATGCAGCAAGTTGTCTTACCTTAAATGAAAATGACTTTGAGGCCTTTCTGTACCCTCAACAAGCCTACCCAATGCCGAAACGTTAGATAAAAATTAAGCGCTCGCTTTGGAGTAACAGGCAGAACAAATGTCAGACTAACGTTTAAGCCTGCCGATTATTGAGTTCTTAACGCTATTTGATCCCTACCACTACTTTTAGATACTCCACTAAGTAAGTACAATCACCATTGAGGTACTTATGAAAACAAATAAACCACGTAAATCCTTAAAGAAGCCCTTCAGCTAGCTGCTAAGATTGGTGTTGCAGCGGCTGCTAGAGACCTCGGCATCCATGAATCGCAAGCCTACGATTGGCGTAACAAGCTACAACAAAAGAAAAGCTCGAGCCTAAGAGAAGCTGAACTCGCTGCCGAAGTGGTCAAGCTGAAACGTCAATTAGCCGAGTAAGCGGAGGACTTAGCCATATTAAAAAAGGCGGCTACCTACTTCGCGAAGAATCAAAAATAAAGCGATTCAAATTCATGCAAATGCACCAAGCTGATTTTAAGGTATCACGCATGGCTTCGGTGCTTAATGTATCGTTAAGTGGGTTTTATCATTGGCTTAGATACGGCGAGCTACCGAGTCAGCGAGTATTGCAACAACGGTATAGGGATGAGCAAATACAACAGATTTTTGCAGATTCCAAGTAACGTTATGGTGCCACTCGTATCCAAGCTCAACTAGAAGATAATCAGCAAACTGCTTGAATTATGACTATTAGCAACAGCATGAGACGTCAAGGCTTAGCAGCCAAGGCTGCTCTGTAGTTTAAGGTGACGACGGACAGTAATCATCAACTGCCCGTTGCGCCTAACCTACTTGAGCGGGCACTTCGGGTTACCATGGGGAGGAAATTCACTTATTCTGCTGGAGTGAATTGGGCGCAGAGCTACTGGGTACCTTACACAGCCTGATGGTGACCAGCCGAATGCAAGGGGTCAACCAGTACATCTACTTAGTTGATGTACTACAGCGCGTTAGCCTTCACCCCGATTCACAAATCGCAGACCTACTGCCAAGGAACTGGAAAGACAAATTTAGCGATTATTTTTTAACGTCAGATTTGGCGTTAGTGGGCCGTACTAACACCTGATTGATCGTGCTTACGTTTTGGTAGTGCAAAACGATACTCCAATTTGCCTCTATAACTACAAGCTATTTAACACTCGTTGCATTTTTACCTAAGAGTCCATTTAGCTACATCTGGGGCCGCTTAGAGTGAAAAGGAGTCTGTTGGATGCGGTCAGAAAATCGGGGGCTATTCTCCTATGCCGACCTAAGCTAACTCTTCAATCAAGCTGACGTGGCCGGGATGTATCTTGAATTTCATCTTAGGTCCTCTCTCGTATCTGGCTGCACTCGATGCGAGAGAAGCTAAGTCAATTTCGGCCTGGTTGAGCAAATCCTTCAAGTTTTCCTTAGGGATCTGGTTTTGCACAAGCAGGGGAAGCAGGCTTATGAATGAACAGGGATTGCTGGCGACTAAGGCCAATATCTCCTGTGACGTTGGGTAAGCGGCCTTATCCAGCCATATACTATAATGTTCATCATTCGCGCTATTTGCTTCTACTGTCCACTGTAGCCGGCGAATGACTAAGTTTTGCTGCATGATTGGCCAGAAGTCGTTACCATAGAAATCAATACTTAACATCTCAGTGGTAGCTTCCCACAATGCTTGAAATAGCGCGGCGGATTGGTTAAGTATTTCGGGATTGATAGTTTCCTGTGCGTTAGCAGAACAGTCCAGAATCCCTAGGCCTACGTCAACTAATGTTCGCATCAGTCTTGAAACATCTGAGGGATGCCATTCTTCGGAAATTTTATAAGTGGGGCGGAATTCGAGAATTTCCCTCAGCGCAACGCTAGAGTTCCACATATTCAGCCAGTGGCTGGTGAAGTCATCGCTCAATGCGACGGAATACCCGAGCACCCGGCAAGCATAGTTGTTGGGCTGAGTAGCGTGATATTCACTAACATGGCTTCGGATCGACTGGCCTTTGGAGAAGTTCCACTCGGTAGGTGTCAAGTTCCATTCGTTGATGAAATCTTTGACGTCCGGTGCAGGAAACCTGTCGGGCTGGTTCGAATGTAGAAGTGCGAGCATGGATTTATAAACCCATGGCTCCCAAGAAAAATTCAATTGTTCGGAAACGGTTGGGGAGCAAGCACGTGAGAGTTTATCGGCAAATGCCCATAATATATCTTGGCTACTCAGAGAGCGTTTTTTACCCGAGTTGTTATCAGGGAAGTTAAGGTACTGGCGAGTGAGCCATGTGCCCCAACGCTTAAACAGACCCTCGAAATCGGATCTTTTGGCGATAGTATCAACAAAAGAAGCAAGCAGAGATTTGACGTGCGGCTCTAACACAGAGGGAGGATGTCCATGCTCATCAGCAATGTGAATGAGTTTCATACTTCCGTGCCTGAGCAAGCTAGGTAGCAATAGGGCACCATCCCATGAGCCATCGCTTTGGAAACTTGTTGGAGACCTGTATGTGAACTGTTCCCATAAATCGTAGTTACGGTAAAACTCAGGGCTGCTGAGTACTCGATTGATCAAGACTAGGCTTTGTGTGGAGTTCATCCATTTAAACAATGTGTTGAGATCAAGCTTTGCTAGTAATTTAACCCATGGCCAACTAGAATCATCGGTTCGCCTTTCACTAGTATGTCCGTACCAAATTTCATCGAGGGTGATTGGATGCGATGGATCACCCCCATATTCCTGAAGCTGCTTTTTTTCAGCATCGGCGAAATGTTGTTCGGCTAAATTTAAGAGTGCCTCTTTGAAAGCATCATTTTTCAGAGCTACGACCAGTGCCACTTCCGTCCACAAATGCTCGACCCACCATGAGTTTCGGATGAGAGCCCTGAAAGCTGTGTACCGATTCTCCGTTTCTGAAGAGGCCCAGGCTGTTACAATTCCGATCACCAAAGTCGTCTGGATTCTAGGATCGTCTGACGCATCTAAGTCCTCGTGAGAATCGTCCAAGTGAGTGGTAAACCTCTTAAGAGCATTCTCGGCATCATCCTGGATGCAGAAGTATTCTGTTACAGACGTGATCAATGAATCGGGAGATGCAAAGCTACCTTCTGCGAAGTCTCCAATTAACGACTCGGCGATTGTGTATGATTTCTGCATTTCAGATTCATAAGAAGGTGGCAATTGCCATTCTTTGTTCATGACTATTTTTTCCTGTTGGCGTTGACCATCTTCCAAGCTGTATCAAAAAACTGGACAGCTTTATGGGCATCAGCACTTCAGCCTCTACTCGCTGCGTTTACATCTCGGTGCAAGCCACCTACAGTAGCGCCAAAATGCTATAGCTCTTCATCAATGATTGCAAAGCGATCGTGAATATAATCGAAGTCTTTGAAGGCAAATGAGATCTCCACTTTTAAGGGAGCATCGACCTTTGCGCGATCATCTGTTACGAAGTCTTCCAATTCCTTAAATTCTTTCTCGATTTCCGCTTGATTATCATGATGACCTGTTAAAATTCTTATAGTTTGAATATGGTTTGTGAGGGACCAATTCACAACTTTCTTTATTCTTCGACCGTGGCTAGGATTTTTACCGTCTTCAGAAAATAGATGCTTATCAATTATCCACACCCGTTGCGCGGTGCTGATAGCTTTCTCTAATTTTCTTACTATACGTACGTCATCAACTCCATATCGAGCCATAATGGCATCATACTCTGGGAAATGATGATGCCTTTCGCCACTCTGAGTCGCCTCGAAAGGTATGAGTAATTGTGGAGAGAATTTCTTCTCTACCACCTGTGGGGTCATATTGACACTGTTTCGTGAAGTTAGCTTAGCCATTATTCACATCCTGCTCTCCTTGCGTCGTCTGCGCTTCAGTTCCGTTGCTCCTCATGCTGTCAACAACAATCCAAAAGTGCACTTATTTCGCGTCCTTCACGTAACGCCCACAGTGAACTCATAGCTTTTTAAGTGCCTTTCGCGGGACTTTGAAATCCTCCAGAGGAAGAGCGTTGTTGTAGAGGCGCAGAAGATGATCGAGGATTTTCTCGCCATGGGGTATGCGCATGGTAAGCGTTGGCCGTATACCGATAGAGTTTAGAGAACTGCCGATCATCCATACACGACCATCGATCGCGATGAATCGATCATGAAACAGACTGTTTTCTGTATTCGCGACTTTGATTTCAATATTGTTCTTGTGACTACCTTGGAAGATAGCTAGATTTTCTAGCAATTTTTGGTGTGTGTTCTGTGTCGCCTCACTATCAATTCCGGTTTTAGTTGTTGCTTCGTTGGTCTGTTTGAAAGCACTGCTTGAAGTTAGGATTTGTATCTTGATCACGTCTCGTTCTATAGCAAGTAGATATTGGAGAATCTGGTTTGCGCTGAAGTATGGATCAGCGATGAAGATGCTTGAGTGAGCGTGCTTGAACTTTTTCCTGATGTGTTCGAGCGCTTCCTTGCGTTGGTCAGCCGTAAACCACATTTGCTCATATACCTTGGCACTGTGATTAAGGAGTCGCTCATTTTTTGCGTCTAGCAAACGCTGGAAAGCACTTGTTGTATTAGGTGCTTTCCCCAATGTTTGTGAGGACGCTAAGGTTTTTTTATCGGTGACGTACTCATCTACTGCACTCTTCTTTTTATCCGTCTCGGGAACCGAAACTTTAATGCGTTGCTCGACCACGTCTATCCTCGTGTTCATTTGTCGAAGGAACTGTCGCATGGGCGTTTGCAGTAAGACTCCCCGTTCTGTGTGTGTCAGGACAAGACCGGAGCCATGGATGGATGACGGTCTTTCAATCACAACCAAGCCATCCTCCGGTACCGGAACTGTATCAAAGGAGGTGAGTATCCCTTCTTGCCCTTCCATTGAGGCCAGGCTCAAACCTTTAAGTTTTCTGCCTGGGTGGGGCTTCAAATGGATATACAACGATTCAGAACCGTCTTCTTTAGGATCAATGAAATGCCGGACTGAATGAACATCGCGGTCAGGCACAGCGAGCGCCATCCCACCTATATATTCAGGGTACTCCCTAAAATCGACATGCATGTGGTGCTCTAGGAATTTGAAAGCTTCTTGGCAATGTTTGCTTTGTCCGTCTTGGTCAAGGAAACTCGGCCATTCTTGATTGTCTGAAATTCGACGTGAGTACCTGATGATGCCAAGGTTACGGAAGGGGATTGAAGGACGTTCAGAATTAAGCGTGATGTCGTCACTTTCCAAGGGCACGCCCAATACAGGCCATGTTGGAAAGTCACTTAGCCTGCCAGCGGAGAGGGGCACTCCATCAGAATCCTTCCGGGCATCACTAAGGGGAATGGGTGTACCAAGTTCATCAGATGCGGTTCGGTACCACCGGATGGCTTCTTCTGCGGTCATGACGATACGGTCGACCGCAATAGCGCCTTCTTCCTTGAATTTTTTGACGTAAGGCTTGGCTGGTCTCAATGGGGCTTGCCTACCTGATGCCAGCAACCATACCGATGCGAACAACAAACGTAGAGGAGGTCGCTTAGATGTAGATCGTGGTGGTACAACCACAGCGATATGCACGACCGCATGTTCGAAGCCGTCAGTCAATTTACTGTAGGGGTTACTGCTTTCGTTACTTTCCATGTAGTGCTCGCTATCACTCGAAGACGCTGATTTAAGATATTTCTGTAAACTGTAGTGGTCAAGTATTATGCGCCCGTTTAGAATCATAGCAATATCTTTGCTCTTAATCATTCTGTGTTACGCCGCCGTTGTAACCCTCTGTGTCGGGATAGTTGTTCCTCAGTTTTCAGTAGAAATAGAACAGGGAGCGGTTTTTGTGCAGCAGTACACAATGGACGAACAGCGTCTGATGGTTGCCACTATTGCAGCACAAATTGTGTCGCTTGGGATGAAGTTGCCGGGGAAAGGCACTGCCACAATAATAACTCCATAGATCAGCCATTTTTTGATGGTATGTCAGTTACAACTATAAAGGCATTTTGAACAATTACTCGCAAAGCAAGTAATCCAGCTTGACTCAGATAAAGAGTAAGCGGTCAAGGAACTTGGTATCCTACTCCAGTCGGCTTAGATCAACACTCCACGGTATCAGATCAGACGTATCATGGGCCATAGGTAACTTTGTGAATTGGGCAACTTTAAATTGATTCTTGATTACCCACGATCTTCAGTCATGAACTAAGCTGTATACAAAAACAGTTGTTTGTCGAGGTAAATCATGGCTAAGAATCAAGTGCAGTTTCAGCGTGGCTACAGCATGTTTGAATTTATAAATGATTATGGTAGTGAAGAAAAGTGCGAGCATGCTTTGTTTCAATGGAGATTTCCCAATGGCTATGTATGCAGAGAGTGTGGAAACACGACGTATTGCAAGCTTAAGTCTCGAAAAATACTGCAGTGTAATCATTGCAGGCACCAGCATTCTTTAATTAGTGGGACATTATTTGAAAGCACTAAACTGCCCTTAACTAAATGGTTTCTCGCGATCCATTTGTTAACCCAGTCAAAAACAGGCATTTCGGCTATGGCCCTCAAAAGAGAGTTAGGACCGACATTCCGCAGCCAATTTAGGAATAAAATGATTCATACAACTGGCCAAGTCGCTGCAGTAGCCGTCGTTGGTAATCTTGCATCCCTGTAATAAATCGCTGCTCGCCAAATTCCAGCATATCTATGCCCTCGAATTTCAAAAACACCCAGCGTGCTGTCGGTTTTGAGGTCGTTTTGTTTTTGACCATGCTGGGGAAGAATTCGTCGGTATGCTTTAGCTCTTCGCGGATTTTATGCTCCAACCCAGCGTACACCATCAAGCTCAATGTCATTATCATCAGCAAGGCTTCAATCCGTTGCGGCTTCTTTAAAAAGATGGATGAGGTTAAAAACTCGGGACTTTTTAAGAATCGAAAACCGCGCTCTACTTTTTGTTGCGATTTGTAGTGCGCTAATAACGCTGCCATGTCGAGGTCGCTACTCTCTGTGTCATTTGTGGCAAGGATGAACATGCCAACTTTGAGTTTGGCGAGTTTTACTTTGTCTAAATCGGTGTATACCGTGGCATTAATTTGGCAGCTATAGCCCGTTGGTTTCTCACCTTTCTTCGGTCGCCCGCGGCTGGCATAGATAGGCTCTTTGCTAATGCTGGTTTGCTCAAAACCAAGTAGCTCTGACTGCTTTTTGAATTCATCCACGGCCAGCCTAGCATCTTCTTCACAAGCAAATGGCTTACTCATCAATTTATTCAATTGCTTAAGCTCTTTGGTTAGGCCCTTCTCTAGATTTTTGTAGAAGGTGATTTCTTCTCGTTTCGTAGCTTGCTCGCTGTTAATAAGCAACCATTTTTGCTGTACATCGCCATAATTTGACTCAATCCAATGGCCAGAGTAGCCCTGGCCAATCGGCTCTAACTGAGTTGCGTCGAGTGCCAATAACGCCTCTTTGGCAGATTTAATGGTCATCGGGACGTGCGTAATGAATTTTTGCTTTTGTTCATCAAGGGACTGAATACTGTCTTGCGTGTAAAGCGCGGTATCAGCAATAAAGTAACGGCTGTTTTGTGCGGCCTTCAGACATTGAATATGGTGTTTGGTGACCTCGGAAAAGGCTTTGGCGTCATTGGTTTCCCGCTAAGCGCCTGCATGTAAACAGGCAATCCTGCTTGGTTTTCACAGATAAGCTCAAGCACCACTTGGTTTAAATCGGGGTGATGGTCACGGCTATAACCTTGGACGAGTTTAATGGCATTAATATCATCGGGGGCGGCTTGAGCATAGTCACCATCAACATGGAAGCTGGTGATATCAAGGTGCACCGAATCGGTTTGTAGCCCTAACTTCTCGACCACATGCTCGGCAATCGCTTGATACATGACAGAAACATCGGCTTCAAACAACGCATCCAAGGTCCGCCCGAGCACATCATCGGTTAAATGCTCGGCTTGAGTGTCTTTTGCCAACAACTTTGCAACGGGCTTGGTTTGAAAAAAGTCAGCAAACATATGCAAAGTACGGCTATGGAAGCCTAACCCGTTAAGCACCATTGCCAGCACAGCACCACCATGAGAGACATGGTGCTCCGAGAGTTTGGGAATGGCGAGATCAATAAAACGAGGTGACCCGATTTCGTGACAAAAAGCAGCAATTAACCGGAGGTGATCGAGGCGTTTAATGACAGGCTGAGGGGCAGACATAGTGAGCGACCGTTAAATAGCAGTAATAGATCAAAGTAGGAGATCGCGGTCAATAGGGTGTTGGCAAAATTGTGACAATGTTAATGGTAATATCCTTGGCGTAAAGGTGGTTTAATACCAAATTCAAGGGCAAATTAAACTTGCCAAGCGTGATGCACTGATAAAGAGACGTTTGAGAATTCAAAAGAGCATAATTGCGCCTGACACATTCAGATTGAGCTAACTATTGTGAATCTTGTCACGCTTTCCCCATAAATAAAAAAAATAAGTAAATTTTTTGTCTGTTCTTCGCATTTGTAATACAGGCAATAAATTTATTTGGGAAGTGAGACGGCATGGCATACGTTATTGGTGGTTTTGGGCTGGGCAATTTTGATGCACTGGGTCAAGGGCAGATATCTGCTGCGGGCAGTAATATTCGGATTAATGCCGCAACGGGGAATCTTGTGGTGGGGAGCGCCGATGCCAACATGGTCAGTAAAGGCTTAGATCTCTCCTTGGCTCGCACTTATAACAGTCAAGCTAGCTTTAATCATCACACCAATGATAATTGGCGATTTTCGTTCGAAAGAGAAATTCAGCGCTCAGGTGAGCAACTTCATCGCATTACCGGTGATGGTCATGTTGCTGTCTTTAGCCTGTCTGAAAACGGCCAATATGCGAGCACGGCAGGTAAAGGTGCTCACGACACCCTCGCGCTTATGGATGGGGAGTGGGTTTACACTGAAGGCACTAGCAAAATTAAAGAGTACTACAACGCCGAGAGTGGCCGTCTAGTACGCAGTGAAGATGCGAACGGGAACCTCACTCAGTATGAGTATATTGATAATAGACTTGCCAGCCTTATTTCAGCCTCGGGTGAAAAGCTTTCGTTTTACTACAATGACCAGCGCCAGCTAAAGCGGATAGACAGTTACACCCTTGAAAATGACGAACTGACTCACAGCCACAGTAAAGTGTATTATGACTACGATAGTCAGGGGCGTCTCGATAGCGTCACGGTCGATCTCTCGCCGGAAGATAAATCCATTGCTGATGGTCAGGTTTTCACAACCACTTATACGTATCAGGATAATGCCAGCCCACTCCTTAAAACCATCTCCCAGAGTAATGGCAGCCAAGTTTCACTCGATTATGATTTGTCCGGTGCAGAGCCGCAATTAAAAACGATTGATGATAATGGCACACTCACCCGGTTTGATAAACCGGACGCTGAAACCCTGATTGTCACTGATCCAAACAATCAGCGATGGACCTATAAGTTGGACTCACGCGGGCGGATCAC
>NZ_JAIMJA010000038.1 GCF_021295315.1 Motilimonas cestriensis
ATCGTTAATTTGCATTAAATTATCGATTTCTTTTCTGGTTAGAAGGCTAAGCTTCTTAACCACCTGATGTTGCGTTGCGCCTTGCGCTGTGCCGTCTCAGTGATTGCGCATTATAGGGAGATTCGATCTCAGCGCAAGGCTTTTTTTGAAGTTTTTCACACTTTTGTCATAATCGTACAAATATAGAACAACACGGCTACTTAACGCTCAACATTGCGCTTTTAAGACATAAAAAAGGCGACCCTGAGGTCGCCTTTTATTCATTTGCAGAGTATTAACGTCTAACGTGTTTTGTTAGTTCGATAACACGAAGCTTAGCAATCGCTTTTTGTAGCTCAGCTGATGCGCGAGCAAAATCAACATCACCATGTGATGTTTTGATCTTGTCTTCTGCAGCACGTTTCGCTTCTTCTGCTTTTGCTTGATCCAAGTCTTCGCCTCGGATAGCAGTATCAGCCAGAACGGTTACGCCGCCAGGTTGTACCTCAAGGATACCACCGGACACGTAAAACACTTCTTCGTGACCGTGTTGTTTAACCAGACGCACCATACCAGGCTTAATAGGCGTTAATAAAGGTGTATGGCCAGGTAAAATCCCTAACTCACCTTCAGCACCTGAAACCTGGATAGACTCTACTCGACCGCTGAATATTTGTTTTTCAGCGCTTACGACGTCTAAATGCGTGGTCATTTGATTACTCATAACACTCTCCTGCCTAATTACAGGTTCTTAGCTTTTTCCAGCACAGAATCGATGTCACTTGCGTAAAGGAATGCTTGCTCAGGAACATCATCGTAGTCCCCAGCTAATAGACCTTTAAAGCCACGTAGTGTTTCTTTTAGAGGTACGTAACAACCAGGGTTGCCAGTGAATACTTCTGCTACATGGTACTCTTGCGTTAGGAACTTCTCGATCTTACGTGCACGGGCTACGATTAGCTTATCTTCTTCAGATAGCTCGTCCATACCAAGGATAGCAATGATATCTTTCAGCTCTTTGTAGCGCTGTAGAATACCTTGCACACCACGTGCTGTGTCATAGTGCTCTTGACCAACTACTAGTGGGTCTAGCTGACGAGAAGTAGAGTCTAGAGGATCGATTGCTGGGTATAGACCTAGCGATGCGATGTTACGAGACAATACAACTGTTGCATCCAAGTGAGCAAACGTTGTTGCTGGCGATGGATCCGTTAAGTCATCCGCAGGTACGTATACAGCTTGAATAGACGTGATAGAGCCCGTCTTAGTCGAAGTGATACGCTCTTGTAGTACACCCATCTCTTCAGCAAGCGTTGGCTGGTAACCTACCGCAGATGGCATACGACCTAGTAGTGCTGATACTTCCGTACCCGCTAGCGTGTAACGGTAGATGTTATCTACGAAAAGCAGTACGTCACGACCTTCGTCACGGAACTTCTCAGCCATTGTTAGGCCCGTTAGTGCTACGCGTAAACGGTTTCCTGGTGGCTCGTTCATCTGGCCGTAAACCATGGCTACTTTATCAAGTACGCCAGATTCTTCCATCTCGTAGTAGAAGTCGTTACCCTCACGAGTACGCTCACCTACACCAGCAAATACAGAAAGACCCGAGTGCTCTTTTGCGATGTTGTTGATAAGTTCCATCATGTTAACGGTCTTACCAACACCAGCACCACCAAACAGACCCACTTTACCACCTTTAGCGAATGGACAGATAAGGTCGATAACCTTAATGCCTACTTCGAGTAGTTCAGTGCTGCTTGACTGGTCTTCATAAGAAGGCGCAGCGCGGTGAATTTCATATCTTTCTTCTGTCGCAATAGGACCCGCTTCATCGATTGGCTCGCCTAATACGTTCATGATGCGACCTAGAGTAGCAGTACCAACAGGAACCGCGATTGGCGCTTCTGTGTTTACTACTTCTAGACCACGTTGTAGACCCTCTGAAGAACCCATCGCAATGGCACGAACAACGCCGCCACCAATTTGCTGTTGAACTTCCATCACAAGGCCTTGGTTTTGACTTTCGCTTGTGACTTTCAGTGCGTCGTACACTTTTGGTACGCTGTCTTGTGGAAACTCGATGTCCACAACTGCACCGATAATCTGGACGATTTTACCAGTACTCATGTCAATTCCTCTAAAACCTTCATTAAACCTTGCTTAAACCGCTGCAGCGCCGCCACAAATCTCAGATAGTTCCTGAGTAATGGCTGCTTGACGAGCTTTGTTCGCAACTAGTTGGAGATCATCTATCAGGTTACCAGCGTTGTCGGTTGCAGCTTTCATTGCCACCATACGTGCCGCTTGTTCACAGGCTAGGTTTTCTACCACACCTTGATAAACCTGAGATTCAACAAAACGATTCAGCAACGTGTCTAAAATAGACTTAGGTGCTGGTTCGTAGATGTAATCCCAACTGTGCTTACTTAACTCTTCGTCGTCTTCAGCTTTTGGCAAAGGCAGTAACTGATCGATAGTTGGCTTTTGCACCATAGTGTTAACAAACTTGTTATACACCACGAACAAACGATCCAGCTTTCCTTCATTGTACGCATTCAACATTACTTGAACCGAACCAATCAGGTCATTCACTGATGGGCTATCGCCCAAACCGCCTGCTTGTGCTACTACTTTACCGCCGTGGCTGTTAAAAAATGCAGTTGCTTTATTACCGATAACGGCAATATCCACTTCTGTATTCTTGTCCTGCCAACCTTTCATGTCTTTAAGGGCCTGCTTAAACAAGTTAATGTTTAAGCCACCACATAAACCACGATCAGTAGAGACAATAATGTAGCCAACGCGCTTAGCTTCCCTTTCTTCTAAGTAAGGGTGCTGATATTCCAGCTTACCAAGTGCGATGTGACCGATCACTTTGCGCATTGTTTCGGCATAGGGACGGCTGCTTGACATACGCTCTTGCGCACGTCGCATCTTAGATGCTGCAACCATCTCCATGGCGCCAGTGATCTTTTGAGTGTTTTTAATACTCGCGATCTTGTTACGTATTTCTTTAGCGCCGGCCATTTTGTAACTCCTATATGATTAAATACTGACTGCTAATGCAGTTCAGCTTTACCAGGTTTGAGTTGATTTAAAGCTTTCTAAGATACTTGTTAGCTTAGCTTCAATCTCACCGCTGTAATCACCTGATTCATTAAGAGCTGCAATGAAATCGCCGTGCTCGTTCTTCGCATAAGCTTGTAATGCAGATTCGAAATCTAATACTTTGCTTAGCTCAACGTCGCGTAAGAAACCTTTCTCAGCAGCAAACAATGACAGACCTTGTTCAACAATTGACATAGGTGCGTATTGGTGTTGCTTCATCAACTCGGTTACTTTTTGACCGTGGTCAAGCTGCTTACGCGTCGCTTCATCAAGGTCAGAAGCAAACTGAGCAAAGGCTGCTAGTTCACGGTACTGTGCAAGTGCGGTACGGATACCACCAGATAGCTTTTTAACCAGCTTAGTCTGGGCAGAACCACCTACACGAGATACTGAAATACCTGGATCTACCGCTGGACGAATACCGTTGTTAAACAGTTCAGTCGTTAAGAAGATTTGGCCGTCAGTAATAGAGATTACGTTAGTCGGTACGAACGCAGATACGTCACCCGCTTGGGTTTCGATGATAGGTAGCGCAGTTAAAGAACCGGTTTTACCTTTCACTTCACCGTTGGTGAATTTTTCTACGTAGTTTTCGTTAACACGAGCAGCACGCTCAAGTAGACGAGAGTGAAGGTAGAATACATCACCTGGGTATGCTTCACGACCTGGTGGACGCTTCAGCAATAATGAAATCTGACGGTAAGCAACCGCTTGCTTAGACAGATCATCATATACGATCAGCGCATCTTCACCGCGATCACGGAAGTACTCACCCATGGTACAACCAGAGTAAGGCGCTAGGTATTGCAGTGCTGCCGCTTCAGAAGCAGAAGCAACCACCACGATAGTGTTAGCTAGCGCGCCGTGCTCTTCAAGCTTACGTACTACGTTAGCAATAGTCGACGCTTTCTGGCCGATTGCAACATAGATAGAGTAAATACCTGAATTTTTCTGGTTAATGATCGCATCGATTGCGATAGCGGTTTTACCTGTTTGACGGTCACCGATAATCAGCTCACGCTGACCACGACCCACTGGAATCATCGCATCGATTGCTTTCATACCAGTTTGCACAGGTTGGTCTACCGATTTACGTTCGATAACGCCTGGTGCAATCACTTCGATTGGTGAGAAACCATCGTTTTCGATAGGACCTTTACCATCGATAGGTTGACCTAGGGTGTTAACCACACGACCTAATAGACCTTTACCTACTGGAACCTCAAGGATACGACCAGTAGATTTAACTTTTTGACCTTCGGCTAGATCCTGGTAAGGACCCATTACAACCGCACCCACTGAGTCACGCTCAAGGTTTAATGCAATTGCATAGTTACCGTTAGGTAGTTCGATCATTTCACCTTGCATACAGTCAGCAAGGCCATTAATACGAAGGATACCGTCACTTACAGATACGATAGTACCTTCGTTTCGAGCTTCACTCACAACGTTGAAGTTTTCAATGCGTTGTTTGATCAGATCACTGATTTCTGTAGAATTCAGTTGCATGCTCATTCCCCGTTAGGATTGCAGTGAGTCTGCTAGGCGGTCAATTTTACCGCGAACAGAACCATCAATAACTAAATCACCTGCGGTGATTACTAAACCCGCAATAAGCGACTTATCGACACTACAATTCAGCTTCACTTTGCGTGCGAGACGTTTTTCCAAAGAAGCGATAATATCGGCTTCTTGGCCCTTGGTTAGCTCAGTAGCAGAAACAACTTTTGCTTCTACTTCTTGTTTAAACTCAGCCACTAGGCCAAGGTAAAGCTCACTTACCAAAGGTAAAACGCTCAAGCGTCCATTTTCAGCCATCACCTTAATTAGGTTCTGACCGTTCTCATCGAGTTGACCTTCACAGACTGTTAAGAACATTTCAGTCAACTCTGCGCCGGCTCTATCACCTTTTAGCAGCTGAGCTACGCTTTCGTTTTGTGCTACTTGCGCAGCAAAAAACAGCATCTCAGCCCAAGTTTCGGTGTTACCTTTTTCAACGGCAAAATCGAAAGCTGCTTTAGCATAGGGGCGAGCGATTGTAGTCAATTCAGACATAAGCCCCGCTCCCTTAAAGTTCAGCTACAAGTTTGTCAATGATGTCAGCACTTGCCTTAGCATCAACAGAACGCTCGATGATTTTCTCAGCACCCGCAATAGCTAGAACCGCAAGTTGTTTGCGAAGCTCTTCTTTTACACGGTGACGTTCAGCTTCTATTTCAGCTTGGCCTTGCGCGATAATTTTGGCACGCTCAACTTCCGCTTCATGTTTAGCTTCATCGACAATTTGGTTTCTACGCTTGCTCGCTGCATCAATTATATCTGCTGCTTGTACTTTTGCAGCTTTAAGCTGTTCACCAGCTTTAGCTTGCGCGAGTACAAGATCTTTTTCTGCACGACTCGCGTCGGCTAGACCATCAGCAATTTTCTTCTGACGTTCTTCAATCGCATTCATCAATGGTGGCCACACAAACTTCATGCAGAACCATACAAACAATGCGAATGAGATCGCTTGGCCTAGTAGGGTAGCGTTAATACTCATAACGACACACCTCCTTAATTAAGGAAACTAATATTAGCCAAGTTGACTTAGGAATGGGTTTGCAAATACGAAGAACAGTGCAACACCCACAGCAATCATAGAGATCGCATCAAGTAGACCAGCAACGATGAACATTTTAGTTTGTAGCGCAGGTGCTAGCTCAGGTTGACGAGCAGAAGCTTCTAGGAACTTACCACCTAGAATTGCGAAGCCGATTGCAGTACCTAGTGCAGCCAGACCGATCATGATTGCAACAGCGATAGCAGTAAAGCCGATTACAGTTTCCATTTTTCTCTCCGTTTAAATAAAACTTTTTTGTAAAAAAATTAATTAAAAAATTTAGTGATCTTCATGAGCCATACTGAGATATACAATCGTCAGCATCATGAAAATAAAGGCCTGTAGTACAATTACTAAAATATGGAAAATAGCCCAAGGTACAGAAAGTACGAATTGGCTCCACCATGGTAGTAATGCAATCAGAATAAAGATCAACTCACCTGCGTACAGGTTACCGAACAAACGAAGCGCTAACGAAATAGGCTTCGCAATCAAGGTGACTGATTCCAATACAAAGTTAATTGGAATAAGCGCCCAATGATTGAAAGGTTGTAGGGTTAATTCTTTAGTAAACCCTTTGATTCCCTTAACCTTAATGCTGTAGTAAACAATCAAGAAGAACACACTTAGGGATAAACCTAGTGTAATGTTCAAGTCAGTTGTCGGTACAATTTTTAGGTAAGGAACACCCATCTGTGCGGCGGCATGAGGTATAAAGTCAACCGGTATTAAGTCCATTGTATTCATCAGGAAAACCCAAACGAATATGGTTAAACCTAGTGGTGCGATAACCGGATTGCGACCATGGAATGATTCTTTCACCACACCGTCTACAAACTCCACTAGTATTTCAACAAAACATTGAAGTTTACCAGGGACACCTACCGTTGCTTTTTGCCCAACCTTGTAGAAAATCCACAAGAACAGAGCACCTAAGCCTACTGAAAACAGGAGTGAGTCAATGTGCCAAGTCCAGAATCCTTCACCCACTGCCAAATTGGTCAGATGGTGTTGAATATAACCGGAAGCTGTTAATGCTTCACCTTGAGCAGCCATTTTTCATCCCGCTGTTATGGTTAAAAAAGAAAGGAATACTCCATTGCGCAACCAACGCCACAGCAAAAGCCAAATAAAGCGAGAAAATATCTAACTCCATCCATGCTAATGCGATGGCAAGCATCACAATAGTTAGTATTAACTTCACCACCTCTCCGAGGTACAAGCTCATAACCACACTTTTTGATTGTCTTGCGCCTGCATATGCAAAAGCGAGCCAAACAAAAACTAGGTTCGGAACAATGTAAACGGCACCACCGACCAATGCAGATAATCCTGCACCCAATCCCGATACCAATCCACAGACAAGTGTTACCGCTAACACTAATAATGTCTGAAAGCCAACATGTTTCAGTGCAGCCTGACGGCTTTGATCCACTAACTTACCAGACACTCAGTTCTCCCAGCTTAGTTTATTGTTTGTGAATGAATTATTAACACTTGGATAACACACCCATTCAACTGTACAAAAAACGCCACAAATTATACTTGGAAAGTGATTGAATGCAACTCGGGAAAGCATTGATTACAGGGGTTTTGCGGGAATTTGAAATGAACGGGGCTTCACAAAAAGCTAATTACTTTGCAAAAGCCCCATTTTACACGACTTTCAGCCGTTTTCTGGCATAAATTTACCTAAAATATCGTCTAACTCAGTCTCTGATTGATAATCAATTACTAACTTCCCTGAGCCTTTTTTTCCTTGTTTTATAGACACTTGGGAGCCAAGAAAGGCAGAAACCTTAGATTCAATAGAAATAAGGACTGGATCCGCTTCTTTTTTCGGTTTTTCCGAAGCTGGAGCTTGTTGCAGCTTAATTAATTTTTCCGTTTCACGAACCGTCAACCCTTTAGCAACAACTTGTTTTGCTATTTCTGATTGCTGTTCACCAGTCAAACCTAAAAGAGCACGAGCATGCCCCATATCTAAGTCACCATGCTCTAACAAGGTTTTAACATCTTCATTCAAACTGTTAAGTCTAAGTAAATTTGTTACAGTTGTGCGCGACTTACCCACTGCAGTGGCGACTTCTTGATGAGTCAGTTCAAACTCTTGCATCAAACGCTGCAATGCCACCGCTTCTTCCATGGCATTTAAATCTTCACGTTGAATATTCTCAATCAACGCTATCGCGACAGCGGCTTCATCGGTTGCATCTTTTACCACACAGGGCACAGAACTTAAGCCCACTTGTTTAGCGGCACGCCAACGGCGCTCACCGGCAATGATCTCATATTGCTCATCATCCATTACACGCACAATGATAGGCTGTATAACACCTTGCACTCGAATCGAGTTAGCCAGCTCTTCAAGGGCATCAGGTGACATATCTTTACGCGGCTGATACTTACCCGAACGCAGTGCTTGTACAGGTAAATCACATAGATGGCCTTGCGTTTCACTGGCCCGCTGCTGCGCATTATCTCGACTAATATCGGCTTGAACTTGTGCATGACGAGCAGCAGTACTGGTTCCTAGTAAAGCATCTAAACCTTTACCTAAGCCGCGTTTTTTAGGAAGTGTCATAACCAGCCTCTAAGCATGAACGAGTTGAGTTTGTTTTTGTTCTTCGCGGCGCAACATCTCACCGGCTAATGCTAAGTATGCCTTAGCGCCATTTGAACCTTTGTCGTAATACATTGCCGGCGTACCAAAACTCGGTGCTTCAGCCAGTCGCACATTACGCGGGATCACGGTGCGATACACTTTTTCACCAAAATGAAGTTTAAGTTGATCCGATACGTCTGAAGATAAACGGTTACGAGGATCGTACATGGTACGTAAGATCCCTTCGATTTTAAGGTCGCTATTGATCACCGCAGCAAGCTTGCTAATGGTATCAACTAACGCCGTTAAGCCTTCTAAGGCGTAATATTCGCACTGCATTGGCACTAACACAGAGTGAGCAGCGGAAAGGGCATTGACCGTCAACATGTTTAATGACGGGGGACAGTCAATAAACACATAATCGTAATTATTCGCTTCGGCTTCCAGCATAGATCGCAAGCGAGTTTCTCTTGCAAAACAATCCATCAGCCTAATTTCAGCAGCGGTAACATCGCCGTTAGCAGCAATTAAATGGTAGCCACCGGAGGTTTCCTTCACGACCGCTTCAGAAATCGGCTTTTCGTCAATTAAGACATCATAAGCCGTCGCATCGACATTGTATTTATCAACACCACTGCCCATGGTGGCGTTACCTTGAGGATCGAGGTCTATAACCAGTATTTTGCGCTTAGTTGCAGCTAATGAAGCGGCGAGGTTGACACAGGTGGTGGTTTTTCCAACACCACCTTTTTGGTTGGCAATCGCTATTATTTTTCCCACGATGTTCCCTATAGAACAGCTTGCCGGAGCAGGCGTTACACTTTTTTAATCAAAACCAGATGGCGTTGGCCTTCTAACTCTGGAACGGTTAACTTGTGCGTAGCCACTAATTCAAAACCATCTGGTAAGCTTGCTATTTCCTCATCAGGTAATAGCCCCTTCAAGGCAATAAATACACCTTGTTTTGCAGGTAAATGAGGACACCATTTCAACATGTCGTGTAAGGATGCAAACGCACGACTTAAAACCCCATCAAACCCTGCCTCATCATGAAATTCCTCAACTCGGCTTTGTACTGGAGTGACGTTTTTAATGCCTAGCTCTAACAGTACCTGGCGAATAAAGCGAATTCGTTTACCTAAACTATCAAGCAATACAAACTCTTTATCGGGATTCATAATGGCTAAAGGTAGGCCAGGTAAACCGGGTCCCGTACCAACATCGATAAAGCGTTGTCCTTGTAAATAAGGGCTGACCACTATGCTATCAAGAATATGTTTTACTAACATGTCTTCTGGGTTACGCACTGAAGTCAGATTGTACGCCTTGTTCCACTTATGCAGCAAGTTGACCAAGGCAATCAGCTGTGATTTTTGTTGATCGGACACCGATAAATCAGTCTTTTTTATCAAATTGTCCAGTTTTTGTTCTAACACAAGCAACCCTTAACCAGCTTTACGTAATAAGCCTAATTTTTTTAAATGAATTAACAAAATCGAGACCGCTGCAGGGGTGATCCCGGAAATGCGAGAGGCCTTACCGACTGTTTCAGGACGAGCATCAGCTAATTTCGCTTTCACTTCGTTAGACAAACCAGAAATTGTTGTGTAGTCAAAATCGGTTGGTAGCACAGTATGCTCGTTACGTTTTTGACGGTTAATTTCCTCTTGCTGGCGTTCAATATATCCCTGATACTTAATCTGTATTTCAACTTGTTCAGCCGCTTGCACGTGCTCAAGTTTAGGTCCTAATGCTTCAATTTCCATTAAAGAATCATAAGTCAGCTCTGGACGACGCAATAATTCCTCCAGTGAGTGCTCACGCGTTAATGGATTTTTTAATTTAGTATTAAGCTGATCAAGATAAGGTGAGCCCATATGTGCCCAAGTGGCTTTTAGCCGTTGGCGTTCAGACTCAATCAATTCTAATTTTTCATTAAATGCTTGCCAGCGATGATCGTCCACCAAACCAACTTCTCGCCCTTTAGCGGTTAGACGAATATCAGCATTGTCTTCACGCAGCAGTAAACGATATTCGGCGCGGCTAGTAAACATACGGTACGGTTCTTTGGTACCTAATGTTGAAAGATCGTCGATTAGTACGCCGATATAGGCTTCATCACGCTCAGGGCTCCAACCTTCTTTGCCTTGTGCGCTTAAGGCAGCATTCATACCCGCAATTAAACCTTGCGCACCGGCTTCTTCATAACCAGTGGTGCCGTTGATTTGACCCGCAAAGAATAAGCCTTGGATAAATTTGTTTTCAAAGGTTTGTTTTAAATCGCGTGGATCAAAGTAATCATATTCAATCGCATAACCTGGACGAGTAATATGCGCATTCTCAAACCCTTTCATTGAACGAACGATTTGCACTTGAACATCAAATGGCAAACTAGTTGATATGCCATTTGGGTATAACTCATGGGTTGTGAGTCCTTCAGGCTCGATAAAGATCTGATGTGATGCTTTATCTGCAAAGCGCATTACCTTGTCTTCAATTGAAGGGCAATATCTTGGCCCGATCCCTTCTATCACACCGGCATACATTGGACTGCGATCTAAATTATTACGGATCACCTCGTGAGTACGCTCATTGGTATGTGTAATAAAACACGGGATCTGAGTTGGATGATCTGTACGAGATCCTAAGAACGAGAATACCGGTGTCGGGTTATCACCCGCTTGGATTTGTAATTCCGAAAAATCAACTGTTCTAGCGTCGATGCGGGGAGGCGTTCCTGTTTTTAAGCGATCAATGCGCAATGGTAACTCGCGTAAACGGTGTGCTAATGAGATTGATGGTGGATCACCCGCTCGGCCACCACTGTGATTGGCCATACCAATATGGATCAACCCGTTAAGAAAAGTACCTACGGTTAATACCACTGACTTTGCACGGATCTTCAAGCCCATTTGCGTGACGACACCAACAACGCGATCGTTTTCAACAATCAAATCATCACACGCTTGTTGGAAGATCTTTAAATTCTCTTGGTTTTCTAGTTTGCTGCGGACAGCGGCTTTGTATAGCGCTCGATCTGCTTGTGCCCGTGTGGCACGAACGGCTGGGCCTTTGCTTGAATTCAAAGTGCGAAACTGAATACCGGCAAGATCTGTCGCTTGGGCCATGATCCCACCCAAGGCGTCGATCTCTTTTACCAAATGCCCTTTGCCAATGCCGCCTATGGCTGGATTACATGACATTTGGCCAAGGGTATCAACGTTATGAGTTAACAATAACGTGTTTTGTCCCATTCGAGCAGCAGCGGCTGCGGCTTCTGTACCAGCATGGCCACCACCAACAACGATCACATCAAAATACTCGTGGTAATTCATATATCCTCAAAACAGCATAGATCTAAAAAACAGCCGCGCATTCTAACCCTTATTGTTGCTCGGGAGAAGGATCAAATGATCATTAAAAAAATCCCTTTGGATCTAAATAAATATATATAGATCTTTAAAGATCTTTCTTATTAGATCTTAATATTAGATCTGACGAGATCCGTGGATAACCCCTTTTATGATCATGAGATCAAGATCTTAACCATGATCATCTCGTGTGGACAGGGTGGGATCTTGCTCCGCATATGCTGAGTTTAACTTAGCTGTTTATCCACAACCTAGGTTTGTGGATAAACTATATAGAGGATAACTAACGGTTAATAAGAGCTTAGATCTACACTTATACACAAAAAATAATACAAAAAAGATCGCTTTGTTGATGATTTTTATCGGTCGTTGGGAGGTTAGTTGGCTGTTTTTGAGTAAGCGGGGCGGAGAATTTGGCAAAACCAAGTGTCGTTTCTTGGCTTTGCTCTATTGAACGGTTATTTATTGACCTTTTCTAGCCAACTTGGGATCCAGCTTTCAGCTGCATCTTCTGGTATCGGGTATTCCTGAATGTCGATCTTTAAGGGTTCGGCTGTTTGTACCCCGCCAAGATCTTGTAATAGGGCATCTATTTTTAACCCTGCCTCACAAAAGGTGTCGTAGCTCGAATCTCCGAGCGCAATTACCCCGTAACGTAGGCCTTTTAAACTAGGTCTTTGCACGGTGAGTTGATGAGCAAAATCTTGTATCGATTCTGGATAGTCGCCTGCGCCATGAGTAGAAGTGACAACGAACCAAATTTGTTTTTCGTTAATAGGAAGTGTTGCTAGGTCGGCTGGGTTATGAAGTTGGTAAGCACAGCCTGATTCTTCTATATAAGGAATGAGTGCATCCGCTATGTATTCAGATGCGCCCATCGTTGTACCGACAATAAGGTGGATAGTGGTCATCGAGATTCCTTTCGCAAGAGGTTATTTATCTGCACCATTATATTTAGTCTTTGTCTTTAAATATATGCTTGACCTTGCAACTCCCTTTAAACCTTGCTTACGGCGAGAGTGTCACAAAAAGAGTGCTGATTAAATATATAAAACAATTAGTTGAATTTTTATCAATGTTTTTTGAAATAAATATCAGGTTGGTCCGGTTTTGTTAATAGAGTGTGTCAAACAATGGCGCATTCTTATTTTCCACTTATTTCTATTAACAAAGGTCCGACAATGAAAAAATCAAATATCGCATTAGCTTCCGCTATTTCTGGTGTATTAGCGCTAGGTGCAACCATGATTAGCAGCCCTGCAATGGCTGCTGAAAAAGAGAAATGCTACGGCGTTGCCAAAGCTGGGCAAAATGATTGTGCAACTAAATCCAGCTCTTGCGCGGGCACCTCAAAGGTCGACAACCAAGGTGATGCTTTTATTGCTGTTCCGAAAGGATTATGTGACAAATTAGCGGGTGGCAGCTTAGAGCCTAAAGAGTAATGTCTTTTGCCAAGCTAACGGGCGGGGTAGGCATTGGCCTACGCCATCCGCATTTTGCTGAGATCCTTGAAACAAAGCCTGAGCTGGCTTTTCTAGAGATACACAGTGAAAACTATTTTAATCCACATGGCCAAAGTCGCTATTACCTCGACCAATTGATGTTGCAATACCCCATATCGTGTCATGGTATTGGCTTATCTCTAGGCAGTAGTGATCCTTTAAGTGCTTCACATTTAATGCAATTAAAAGATCTTGTTGATCACTGCCAACCGGTGCTGATTTCAGAGCACTTGAGTTGGGGATCCATTAATGGGCAGTTCTTTAATGATCTGTTACCCCTACCTTATACACAGGAACTACTCAATCATTTCTCGGCTCGTGTTGAGCAAGTTCAAGACATTTTGGGTCGCCAGATCTTGATTGAAAATCCATCTGCTTATTTGCAATTTAGTACCGTAGAAATGCCTGAGTGGGCATTATTGAATGCGCTAGTAGAGCGAACGGGCTGTGGCTTATTACTTGATTTAAATAATATTTATGTCAGCGCTATGAATCTAGGTTTCAGTAGCAGTGAGTATTTAGCGGAAATTAATGCTAACGCGGTGCAAGAAGTTCATCTGGCTGGGTTCACCCGCAAAGTGTTACCTGAAGGTGAGATCTTGATTGATACTCACGGCAGTCGTGTCAGTGATCCGGTTTGGCATTTATACCAAAGTTACCTTAAAGCGAATCCAACGGTGGCAACACTGATTGAGTGGGATAGCGATATTCCCCCATTATCAGTACTGCTTGAAGAGCAACAAAAGGCGCTCGTTTATGGTTAAGCAGATTACTCTAAAGCAACTGCAAATCGAGTTTGGCGCAGCGCTGCGCTATCAGGCATCGGATATTGAGCAGTATGTGTCGGGCGGCGGCTTTTCTGCCGAGCAAGTGATCCAACTGTACCGGAATAACTTTGTTATTTCTTGTTGCGCTGCATTACAAGCCAGCTTTCCTGTGACACATAAACTTGTTGGTGATGAGTTCTTTACCAGTGTGACAAGGCAATGGGTATTGGCGCATCCACCGCAGTCAGGAAATATTATCGATTATGGTGAGGGCTTTGCCTCTTGGTTAGCAGCATTACCGCAATTAGCGTCATTGCCTTACGTTGCCAGTATTGCACAATTGGAGTGGCTGATAGAGCAAACCGCGTCGGCTGAAATTGTTTCAAAGGTATTTCCTTTTGCTGATTTAGCTGCGATCCCAGCCACGTTATATCCCCTTTTAACGTTTCATTTGGCGCCGCAATTTACCTTATGCGGTGCAGCAGAAGCTATTTATCCCCTTTATCAAATGGCGCAGCAAGACCAATTTGAAGCCATCAACTTAAACATGCCTAGTTACGTTTTATTGCAAAAGCAGCCTGATTTTACAGTTAGCTTGCAGCCATTAGGCGAAGCTGATTATCAGTTTCTTTTAGGGTGTACCCAAGGGCTTACCCTAGCAAATATAGCGGAGCAATTGGGAATTGATCCTAGCCATTATATTCAAACCTATATTGCTCAAGGGGTACTTAACCGATTTAGTTGCCAGGAGCGCTAGCATGAAAACATTAATACAAACTTATGATAAAGCGATGTCAGCGATGCTGGCTTATTTTGTTCCCTTGCTGTTGTTATCGACTCGGTTGTGGGTCGCTTGGGTCTTTTTTCGCTCGGGGTTACTTAAGTTCAATAGTTGGGACAGTACGTTATATTTGTTTGAGTCGGAATATCAGGTGCCGATAATCCCTTGGCTGTGGGCGGCATATTTAGGCACGGCGGCTGAGCTGATCTTACCGGTATTTCTTGCTTTAGGCTTGTTAACTAGGCCGATGGCAGCCGTGTTATTCGTGTTTAATATTATTGCTGTGGTGTCTTATCCGGTATTGTGGGATGGCGGCTTTTATGACCATCAACTATGGGGATTAATGATTTTAATCAATGTGGTTTGGGGAGCTGGGCCCATTGCTGTTGATACATGGTTACGTAGAAAATGGTGTGATAAGGGCTAAAGGATGAGCAAGCCTGCTCAATGGCAATGAACAGGCTTGTTGTATTGTTTTAGAAGTAGAGTCTGACCACTGACTCGGTGACACAAGCAGGGCGTCTACATCCTTCTATTTCTACTGAAATTTCTTTCACTAACTCTAAGCCACGCTTAATGGGATTAACCTTACATAAACGTGTTCGGGCGCGAATGCGGCTACCCACCTTAACCGGGTATGGAAAACGCACCTGATTTAGGCCGTAATTCACGGTCATTTTAGCGGTTGGATAACGTGGCTTTTCGCTATCGACACTCTCTGTTAATACCGGCAATAGAGAGAGGGTTAAAAAGCCATGGGCAATAGTTGTTTTAAACGGTGATTGCTCTTCAGCACGACTTGGATCGGTATGGATCCACTGGTAATCTTGGGTCACTTTGGCAAATTCATCGATGGTTTGCTGAGTGATATCAAACCAAGGCCCTATGTGAATTTCTTCACCCAGTTGCTGCGATAAATCTTCTAGCACCGCTTCAGCCTTAGGATGCAACTCAATTTCTTTGGTTGCAACACTGTTAGAGTTAGAAATCAGTTGATGTTCTCTCGCCCAGTTTGCCAGTTGGTTGTTATGTGCTTTGTTAAGGAACTCGATCCAATAGTCACGAATAGTGGGTGATAACCAGTCTTTTAGCTCAAACGGGTTTTGTGCCAGAATTTCTTTTTTTTGTTTAAGAAAATCAACAACTTTCATTGTTTTATCCTGTTTGTATTGGTGCATGTTGAGGCGTAAACAGCTGAATTTACAGTCGTTATTTATTTGCTGATAACGAAACATTTAATTTAAGACCGCAAACTAAGCGATAGGTTGCTTTTTTTTGCTAATAATTACAGATGCGGTATTGCTAGACAGCTGCTAATAGCCGGTCATTATAGTATAAAACCACATAAAGTATTATTTTGTTTTAGATCGATGATTCTAGGTGCAATAAAAAGGCTTTTTTTTCTATTCCAGCAGAATATCCCGCTAACTTTCCTGATGTCGCAATAACGCGATGACAAGGGTTGCATAAAATCAGCGGATTTTTGCCTATTGCTTGGGCAATTGCACGCACGGCCTTGGGTTTTTTTAGCTGATCGGCCATCCATTTATAAGTTACCGTCTCACCATAGGGGATGCTGGTTAACTGCTGCCAGACTTGCTGTTGAAATTCACTCCCTTTGGCATTAAGAGGAAGATCGAATTGCTTTAAGGCTAAGTCAAAATACGCATTAACTTGCTTTCTTGTTTCTTGAAATAATGCAGTCGTTGCGGATGTTGCCTCTAAGGTGACAAATTGGTAAGAAGGCAGATAGGGCTGTTTCTTTTGATTGCTAAAGTAGAGCCCTGTCAGTTGGTCTGCTTCACTAAAGGCCAACATCTCACCCTGAAGGGTATTGAAACGAGTATAAAACACAGCCTATTCCTCAATCAAAACGACATAATAACATCTAGTTGTACTGCATTCTAAGTTAAGTATTTTGTCAAAGATGATTGAAATCAATATATGTTTGATTTTTGTTTGACTATTTTATTCAGTAACCTGTTTAACTCAACTAGCTCGTCTGCAGACATTACGTCTACGCTTTGCCCTCTCACATAGTTCAAATTATCATATAAAGTCTCTATCAGAGTTCTTCCTTTAGGGGTTAAGGCAAGTGTTTTTGAGCGTTGATCTTGTGGATGGCGGGCATCGGTAATTAAGTCTTTGCCAATGAGTTTGTGGATGACCTTGGTTAACCCCCCTGAGCTAAATAGAAGATATTGGGCGAGGTTTTTTGGTGTTAGCTGTTGCGGTGCTGGCTGGCGTCTTAGTGCCATTAATACATTAAATTCAGCGACCGATAGCTGGCTTGGCTGTATTACTGAGTTTAATTCTTGTAAATGAAAATGATGTAACCGATGGATTTTCACTGCTATTTCACTGGGCTCTGAAATAAACCAATTCTTTTTCATCTTATCGATTATCTCCTCGGTCGAGGATAATAATACTTTACTCACATTAACCACCTTTATGTGTAACTAGCTTTCTAGAAAACTAGTTTCGAACAAATATAACGAGTAGAATAGAGTTTAATCTACTTATCAAGAATAGCGTGTTGTCTTGTGAATATTCGCCATATATATCAAGTTCTTAAGTATTTAGAGGGAAATGCTTAAAAACTTTTTTTGATAGATTTTATGGTTAATTTTTAATAATCGATTAGTGTTTTTATAATGTTTTTTACTGAGTTATATACACTTTAAATCGATATTATCTATTTAATCGTTTTCTGTTTTTTGTATGTGTAATCGATATATTGGACATTTTATTCTGCTATTTAATTATAATTATTCGATTGAAACGACTTTTTTAGCTAATTGCGGGCTATTGTTTTTTGAGCAGGCAGGCTGATTTTGGTTGGCGTGTTACGCACTTAGTGGGAGCGCTCACCAGCTAATGGGCCATCAGTTTGTCTGCTCTTTCTCTATTTACTTTAGCTTATGGCTGCAATATACGTTTGCTAAATTCAACTGATCGTGAGCATTTGGCGATAACTAGTCTTTTTCAGCTTGAAACAACATGTTCAAATACTATTGAAGGCTTTACACCTCATTGAGCTGATAGGTCGTCTCTCATTATTCACCGTCAGTAGCCTGTCACCCTGCCTAATTAAACATTGTTATCTATATTTAGAAGCGACAATCATTAATGCTAAAATACGAAATGTTGGCTATCAGATAATTTAATAAATTACGCTATTAGTGATTTTCTGGGTGATTTATGCGGCTCTGACTGGTGTTTATAACTAAGTAAGGTTGTGTGCTTTATGTTTTCTAAGGTTTCCTTGAGTCAATTTAGCTTATGTTTATCCATTATATTTGCAGCCCTTGGATTGGGAGCTTGCGATAAATTAGTCAATCAAACCCCGGCGCCGTCGCTAGTCATAGAGCAAAAAAGCGAGCTTTTCTTACCCGAAGGGCGTTGGATTCTGATCCAAAAAGGTGAGCAAAGATTTAGTGCGGAAAGTCAGCCTCAGTTACGTATTCAAGCATCGGATATTAGCGGTAATGATGGTTGTAATCAGTTTACAGGGTCCTATGCCTTGGTTGGTAACCGTTTTAGTGCGCAGGTAGTGAGCACTGAGAAGCTTTGTAATGACGCCCAAGGTGAGCTGTCTAATCGTTTTCAGCAGTTGTTGACTGGCTGCTATTTTGCCTTAAATGGTGCGGATGTCGTATTTAGCCTAGAAGATGAAAACTGGGTATTCCGCCAGCAATCAGATTTAGTGACTGCGAGTGATAGGCAAGGTCATGGGCCTGATGCCGGCTCTATTGAATCAATTTCAGCCCTTATTTGGCAGGGAAAGGTTGGCGCTGCTGTTATTGAGGCATTTTGGTTGGCTGCCAAAGACGGGGAGCCTGTGCCACTTAGCACAATAAAGTTAACTGATACTGCCAAAGGATATTTAACTAATGAACGTAGTGCTGAAGGATCCCCTCATAAATCCCCCAGCGCACAGCCATATTTTCTCAGCTGTTGGGCAAAAATAATGCCCGCAGCTAGTAGTTCTTGCGTACTGACCTCGTAATCAGGCCGCCTCATAACCTCTAG
>NZ_JAIMJA010000039.1 GCF_021295315.1 Motilimonas cestriensis
CAATAAGGTTTTGCCATTCTTGGTTGGTGCGTCGTTTTCTCATCTCAAATCTCCTCATGGTTGGAGACTTGATCTTATTCTTCGTGCTAGGGGATTAGAATGCGGGGTTTATGATGCGCTTACGATAAAATGTATCTCGTGATACACCCATGACTTTGCAGGCTCTCGATACATTGCCAAGCTCTTCGGCAAGATTGAGTAAACCAGCTTTGTGTTTGATGATTGGGTTGTTAGTATGAAGCATGAGAGTTACCTCTTTTTATGTTTTGATTAAAAGATTCGACACCTTTATCAAAACGGGTAACTCTCACTTTTTCAAGTAGATGTGTCAGTTCTTGTCTGAACTAATACAATTTCAGCTATTGAAAAATTGTTTAATTTACTGCCTAGTTTCGATGGTTCAGATCACTATTTAACGTATCTATATCTGAGACATTTTCTGATAGTGTTCAGGATAACCCGTGATTTCGAATAGTAACTTTAAACCTTCTCTAAACGCCCCATAATCAAACTCTTTAAAATCAATAATATTCTGACCAAGTGAGTGCGATTCTCGGTTGATGTAACGTATGAAAGCCTGATACTTAACTTCTTGAAGCTCTTGTTTTTGCATTACGTTACTCAAATCTGATTTCTGCACAAAGTTGAAAAAGTATTCAACTACGTTCCGCATACAGTTTGCAATCAAAGCAGCTGGTTGAGCCTTATCGTTAATCACTGACCAGTAGGATTGATAGTCATTCTGTACTTCTTCATACTTCATAATTTCAATCGTTGTACCTTTCGTGTTTTTAGATAACCGATACAGAGATTGGGTTTCTTTTCTTCGCTTGTGATTTGAATCAACGAGCTCATAAAAGAAGTAGAGGCTATGTGTGAGAATAAAAATTTGCTCCACCCCATCACCATTGAAGAAATCGTTCTTTATTATCTGCCCGATATTGTAAACAAATATATGAGACAAGCTTGAAACTGGATCGTCAATTACCGCAATTTTTTTAACGTGTGCCTCATCAGCCGTTTGTTTACCTTTAAACAATTCTCGGAAGTACAAAAAGCTAATAATCATCTTTTCGCCCTCGGACAACGACAAAAAGATTGGTCCATCTGTTCCTGTTCTTACAAGGCGATATAGGTCTTCCTCGTACTTCTCAATATGAAAATCAGTAATACCAATATCAATCAGACCCTTATTGATGTTCTCAATCGACTCTTCAATGTTAATTGTTTCTTTTTGCTTCTCTGTTCGTTCAACTTCGAGAGCGGTAATCTCTTCATCAACAACTTTCTTCGCTTCTGTTAGCTTGGTCGTTTTTTCACTGCATTCCGTTTTACATGCATCATAAGTCTTAATAGTCTGATCGTATTCCCAGCGCACAATTTGCCAGAATTGGTTTTTGATCTTAGTCTTCTCATCAGCAGAGTTATTTACTTTTTTGTTATGGATACCGATACTTGCATTTACAGCATCTACACATTTATTAAATTTTTCAATTTGTTCAACAAGTTCATCTAACTCTACTTGCAAGCTTGGAGTCTGCTTTTTTTGTTCAATCTTCTGTAAATTAGACTTTAACATTCCAGTAATGAACGCGTAAGTCTCAGTCATTTCAGCAAGGAAACCGGAAGAAAAAGGCGATTCCTTGTAGGTGTCTAACTCAGTAAGAGATTCAACTATCTTTTGATATTTGGTAAGTATTTTGCTGATATTCTGCTTGCTTTCTTCATACGTCTCATCAAAGTAGCCTTTGATTTGTGTGATTAACTCAGGCGTAATCGTCTTTGATTGGCAGAATGGGCAAGTCTCATCTTCAATGTCACCAAGGAATTTTAAACCATCGCTAACCCAATCAGAATTTTGCAACTGAGTAATCAATTTTGCGATTGGACTATCATCATTACCAATCACTATTTCTTTGAGCAGTTCTAATTCCTCAGGCAAAAGATCTGACAATGAAACCTTAGGTAACACATTGTAAATAATGGCTTTGTCACCATCAATTGCTGCAACTTCTTCTTTAAGTTGTACAATCGTTTTAGCTGGTTTAACGGATGGCAAAGGGACAGAAATAAGATGGTTGAACAAAACTTTCTTGTCCCCCATTAACCCCTCAAGGCAAAATTTCAGAACACGATCACCACCAGAGTAGTTCGTCTTTATTTCCCAGACCTTTTTTTCTGCCGTATCTGTCGCTTTCTTTAACGTCTCACCTTCTTTGTCAATGTCAACTTGGTAGCTCTTACTTTTTTCAGTCAGTTGATCTATATTTTTCCCAAGCTGCTCAACCCTTTCCTTAGCTTCTTTGTTCTCTTTGGATAGGCTAAAAATACCATTAATAGAATCTTTGGAATAAAAATTCTCTTGGATAAACATTTGATTATAAACAAGAACCTTACATCCATCGTTAGTGTGAGAGCAGTCTTTGTATTTAGGAGCATCGGGAGTATAAAAGTAGTTTGAGAATGTACTTTTACCAGTACCATTTAAGCCATAAATGATGTTTACTTTTTTATCTGTGTTGAGAGTTGTCGTGTTTCGATAACTTGCTACATCAACAAGGTTTATTTTTGTAATCATATTCTGCCTATACCAACTGGAAATTGAACTTATTAGTGATGTTGATTTGAAACTGCCATTGAAGTGACACAAGTATCATATCCACTTTTAGAATGGGAAAAAGTATGCCAAATCACAGCTCGGCAATACGGTGAATTAATTAGGTGTAACTTAAAAAGGGGCAAAGGTGTATTTGCTGAGATCGATGCTGTTGCAGCTCTAGCCTAAAATCATATAAATGCTCTGTTAGCATAGTAAATGGCAAATCAATCTTATATGACTAACCTCTGTTGCCAAGTTTATCTAGAACTACACAATGTATATCCTGTTATTGCAAGGTAACTACCCATACTAAGTGTTTATCCTTCAGTGAAGCTGTACCATTGTTAATCATTGCTCTAAGTAGTGCAAAGCGACGATTACCTTCTAGCAAGTGTAAGGGTTCAAGCATAGGTCCTTCGCGTTCAGGATATCGATACTCTATGATGGGATGGTTATGATCGGAGGCATTTTGAGCAACTATAAGCGGAACAGGGGTTGTACCATGCTCAAGCATATAATCACAAAATGCTGGTGCATTATGGCGACCTGTTTTTAACCACCATTCCCCTTTATCTAATAGCCGCTTTTCATCGTAAGGATAATGCTTGATGCTATTAATATCAGCATTAGGCATTTCTACCAACTGAAAAACCCATTTTGACAAGTTTGGAATGAGATTAAGCGCGTCAACGACATCGCCATCTCCTTTGCCATGTTCGTAAACCCATTGCCTTAAGACATCTTCTGGGAAATTGCTTAGTTCTTCAGGCATTGCATTGCAGAAATCACCAAAGCACACTTCATGTCCAACTTTTGGAAACTGAGTCATTTTACTTCCTTTTTACGGTGCGCTATTGGCATCACAGAGTAAATTTTGCACGTAACCACTCTCATGATTCTCAGTTCCGTGCAGCCCATCAATGTAAGCATACTAGTATGAGTTACTGTGCGCTGAGCGTTGCTTCACGGATTAGATTAGGTATGGAAAAAGACAGGCTATCAATGTTTGTAAAGTTGCTGCCCTAACTGATTTTGGGGCAAAGGTGTGTTACATATTCACGTCAGCACATCTCTGGACAAAAATATGCTAGCAGCTGTCACCTAATATTGTTAGTCGCTGTTTTATCGGAATATAACAGAGATGCAATAACTAAATCGGTAAGCATCAGTTTATCTTAGATAAAAATAGTGCAAATATTGTGAATATATTTTAGGAGCCGTTTTGGGGCATTTTATCGCCCCATTATGGGATCTTAAGAAGTCTTAGCTTACTAGTAAATTATATTTAGGTTTAATATCAAATAATTAAAGCTACCGAAGTAGATAACTTTTTTAAAATTTTGTGCAATTAAACAGCTATTTTGAAGACTTGCTAGGTTTCAAGCTTGGGGTATTACCGGGTGTGTCTTTATTGTCTCTGCGACGTCGATCAGGCTTTCCAGTTGACTTTGCTATCGGCTTTGGGCCAGGTTTAAGAGCCATTGATATTTCCTCAAGTATTTGAGTGTAATTCACTCATGTTTAAATATACAGACGTGTGTATGCTATTTCAATATGCGCGAACAAAAAAGAAGCAGTTTTGCTGTTGCACCTCAAATAAGTAAGCAAAGCATTTAATCGGACTAAAAACAGTGGGCTACTGGGATTCGCTTGTATTTTAGTCCACTATTTTTAGCAGCTTAATGCGGCGTAGAGGCTGTAGAATTTCTCTTTTTTAAGAAAAACAGTCTGTTTTATGGGTTCCAAATGCATTACCTATTGTCTTACAAGCGCTTAGGATTGATTGCAGGGCCCCGTTTTTAGTCAAATCTGGCTGTTGGAGTTATTCTACAGTCCCGTTATGGTACTTAGGGAAATTATGAGTCAATTTGATATTCTTGAAGCGTTTAAAAAGGAAGTAAACGCCCCATGATCCCACGGGCTGATGTTGCTAATGTTTGAAGTTCCAAGGCAGGAGCGCATCGATATCAGGTTCAGCTTTCGCTAACTCCTGCATGCACTTGACCATGTAGTCATAGAGGAGGAGTCCGTTGGCTTTCGCAGTCTCGACGATACTGTAAAGCATCGCGCTCGCTTCAGCTCCGTTAGGGTTGGTCGAGAAGAGCCAGTTCTTTCTCCCAATAACCAGCGGCTTAATTGCGCGTTCAGCGCGATTATTGTCGATAGATAAGTGGATTGGCCTTTACTACGACAACTTGGAAATAGAAAACTATTTGCCTCTAGGTGCGCTGAGTAGACCCACCGACTGATACTCTGTTGTGTTCTCGGAGTAATCTCGTAATGCACATCAGTACCTGTCTTTTGCTGAATGCATTGACACCTCTCATAGATCACTCCTTGCGAGGAAACATCATATACATGCAGCTTTAGCAGATCACTTGCCCTTAACTTGCTATCAATAACTAGGTTTAATAGTGCAAGCTGCATTAATTCGTTTTCAAGCTCTAGCCTAGTTCTAATTCGCCAAATATCTTCCAGCTTGAATGGTCTTTTAGTGCCACTGAATTTTCCCGAAGCTAACTTTCTCATATTGACCTCCTTCTCAAAGTTGTTGGTCAACATAGAGTTTGGCGATCAACTAGAACTGTTCCAGCAGCGATAAAGTCCGGTCATCACATTCGGTCAGCATGAACCTAAACATTTGTGGACAGATTTTTTCAATCTGATATCTCGTGCAGCTTATCTTTGAGTTCGGTAAGTTTTTCTTGCACCGCCTCAAGCTCTGAACGAAAGAGTGCATTTTCAATGTCATCTGATATTGCATGCCATTTGCTTGTAAAAGGCCTAAGTTCGGCGTCTAGAACGTTATTGACCAGCACAAAGTAATTCCGACAATTAGGTCCATTCTCTTTCGCGATACAACGATGAATGGCAAACAGTGATGCAAGGCTTTTCAACGCACTGTCGGTCTTACCGTTTTGCAAAGTCTTTGTTGCGATCCTAGTATCCAACTCTATATACATTGCCCAAGCAGCATATCGATCAGCCTGAGTGTATTTTCCCTCTTTGCGGTAATTGCGATTGAAATAATTGATGTATGCCGCTACGCGCTCAGGAGAACGTTGATCTGTACTTTTGAGCAGACTCTTGAAGCGCTCACAGTGTGAATAAAGCTTATCTTCACCCGCTTTCTCATCCACTTCATCGAGATAGTAGCGATTTGCGAAGGTTGGCTGAGTGATCTTCTGGTCGCGGAGCTCATTTCTGAGCTCTTCGGCGTTTCTTACAAACTTACTTTGATTTTTCATTACTTTCCCTAAAAAGCACGGAGTTTCCCGTCAAGGATCTCTGTTAGAGCGCACGTTTAAGCCGTATATTGAACCTGACTTTAACCAACATGAAAAGGAAACATCATGGCTAAAAAAATCACACCCGCAAACAATTCAGCAAACCAGCCAAACGCCAACAAAGGTACACCAGGTACCAACAAGCAATACTCCCAGGTGCACGGTAATCGAGGAAAGCAACTAAATCCAAATCAACAAGGCAAATAATTAACGCCTAGCCCATCTGCTGAGGTATTGAAGGTCCCAGCTTTCAAGAGATAAATGCCTCACAGTTGCTGGTGCGCCTCCACGATGATTATCGGGTGTGCGCATCAGCATTATCGATCGTTCTCCATGGATACGAGAGAACTGTTCAATCTCCCACTGAACCCAAAGACTGCTATGGGTATCGTTACCAACCAAAACTATCAGTTTGTCTGACTGTCGTAGCAATGCCAGTATTTCGTCTCGCACCAGCTTAGATGCAGAGTCTTCTGGAGATCGTCTGTTTATGTGGCCAAAATCGTTATACACCGGCTCCTCAAGAGAACGGTCATGAAATGCGAGGCTGTGATTGTCATTCAATCGAACGCCCTTAATGTCCGCAATATAAGCACTATCCTTGTGACTATGGCTAATGAAAATACGTTTCATATTGTTTGTAGTCCTTAGTTTGTTTGAATCACCACCAAATCCATAGACACTTTGTGACATAAGAAAAAATAGGTCAAATAACCTCGCTTAGAAATGAGGTACAGAACAGCTCTAGCTTAGAATGGGGCATTTTTGTGTTACATGCCCACCCAGTCAACATACCTCTGGACAAAAATGAGTTCACCCATCATGCTGGCCCGCAATGAGCGGTTCATCCTCTGTGATGAATCTTTATCCAAATGTCCTTCAGTGATACTAGACCTTGAGCTGCTAAGAACTCATTGCCAATGACAATATTTATCCCTTTGGTTTTCGAACTTCTACAAGGCCCTTTGCTGGTGACACCACAGGCAACGGCGAGACGTCCACTGACACCCAGCTTGATTAAACTTCTCACTTTGATGAGCGGTTTTCGCCATTGCGGCTTTATGGGTGGTTTTACCATGGACTGTATTGCAGGTGATAATGCCGCCGTGGGGTTCGGCGGCTTATGGGCTAGTATTTTGGTAACTGGCCTGTGGATTGTTGAGCGATGACATTTTTCATCACCGCCTCGATAGCATGCGTGAAACTGGCTTCAAACATTGAGCTCCAACTGAACTTCTGTCGATTATATTCCCGAAAAGAATCAAGGTGGTAGTTGTGGCGCAGTGCATCATAGACTTGAAACGTCGTTGCGATTTCGTCCACCAGCCCTTTTTCCATCGCTTCTGGCCCTGTCCATACCAATCCCTCATAAATACTTGGATCGTCTGCGAGCTTGTCACCACGCGCGTTTTTAACGGCATTAACGAACTGGCGATAAAGAGGCACGATCATCTTATCTTCAACAAACTGCTTTGCCGCGGGGTTCATTGGCTGATAAGGATCGATAAGCGTTTTAAATTTGCCTGCTGACAAGGTTCGACGCTCTACATGCGCCATGTCCAACAGCTTATCAAACCCCCACGTATCCATCCGCACACCGATTGAGCCGACAATGCTGGTGCCGTGAGCAATGATCTTATCTGCAGCCGAGGCCATATATACGCACGCACTGGCGCAGGTATCAGCAATGGACACTATCACCGGCTTACGGTACTGCTCACAGTCTGTCTCACATTTACTTTCCTGGGATTCTAAGTCTGTGACTTTTTTGAATAGGCTTTTGCCGATTTTCTGGTTTAACCAGGCTTGGTCTTCCGGGCTAAGCGGGGCAGAGCGGCGATAATCCATTAGGGTTTCATAGAATGACTCTGATTGTACTGGGCTACCACCGGGAGAGTCGGCCAAGATCAGGATGGCTTTGACATCGGTGTTATTGGCCGCTTTGTATAGGGCTTGTGATAGCACGATACCAGATCCGGTTGGAGAGCCTTCTTGAATAGGGCCTTGTATGCGGATCACTGCAATGTGGCGTTCAGGTAGCTCGGGTTTAAGAAAGTCCCCCACACTGGTGAATACTACCGTCACTAAGGCGATTAGTAACAACGTAGTTTTGATAATGGCGCCAACACTGAACACTCGGTAAAACTTCTTCAGCGTCCCGTCGAGTTTGCTTTGGCCTTCCGCCATCTGGCGGGCAATGAGTTTTATATCTTGATTGTCTTGCTCTGACATTTTAATGCTCCTGTGGCTAGATGCCTTTTTGGTATTCCGCGATAACCTGACGCAATGCTATGGCGACGAAGATGATCACAAGGGGAGGGATCACCTGAAAGATGTTGGTCATTTCAAGTGGGACGACAAAATAGGTGAACATCATCGAAAACATGAAGATGACGCTGTGCAGTATCAATCTCGACCGCTTCGTGGTGATCCCGCCAACCCTGTATTTGCGGATTTTCCGCTCGTAGTAGCCATCGACCAACAAAGCAAAAAAGAACGGCAAACACAGATGCAGCCAGTAAACGAATATCGATGTTCGGTATGTAGTCTGGAAGACGGTGTACTTGATGTTATCGACGATCTTAATGGTCAGCTTTTGGAACTTGCTAAAGTCACTGCGCTCATACCATTTGTCTTTTTCCGCCAATGTGTAATCAAGATATTGCTCAGCCCCGGTATTAACCATGAGGAATTTATACCAACGGTCAGATCGTGACTTTGTTTCATTCCACGCCGGGCCACCCAGCACCGGGTAGCTTTCTCGCATTTCAGTACGAATGCCCGCCTTAAAGCTTTCATTGGAACGCACAAAGACGTTAAAAATCACAGAGCCAAAGAACATCGCGCACAGAACGTAAAGGATGATATGACGCTTATCGTCCTCATCCCTTACGCTCTGGTCGTCCATCAGCGCATCTTCAAAAATATTATCAGCCATCGCTATTGTCCTTCTGTTACATCACGATGCGTGTCGGTCTGAGACACTTGGGACACCAAGGCAGGCGAATGAGCTGTGTGGAATAATGGTGTGTGCCATCGCATACCCTAAGTTTTCATTCTCAAGCCACTTTGGATCTACTCGCCCTGACACTTCAAAACTGACCCAATCTGAAAGGTCTAGCCATTCTTTAAATGTCATACTGAGACAATCCCAAGCGATCTCATGACCTTTGAGCCTTTTGTCTTGTACCCGCTCAATCGTGGCCTTAAACCCCAGTATGATGGGTAAATTTCGCACCAGTGCCGCGGTGAATGCATGATAAGCACCCCTTAAGTCTTGCCTTTGATTTGCCTCCCACGCAGTAAGTGCTGGCTCTAGTAACGATTCAAGTAGTGTTTTACCATTTTCGTCGACTATGTAGATGCCAATATGCACCGCCATCTTATCGATAATTTCCGTCGCGCTTGGACTGTATAACTTCACAGACTTGATGCGTCGCCTTGTGTTGATTGGAAGGACGGCGATCATTTGTTTAACGGGCGAAACGTTTTTAAGCTTGGCGATATCGGCTTTCTGGTAAATCATGCAGCTTCTCCTGTGATCACCCCTAAACGACCTTTGATTTTTCGGCCGTCGCTAAGGCGAGCAATAAATTGTAATTTGGGCAAATCGCCAAGTAGCTCTTGCGGGAACGTGGCTTCGCGGTTTTTTTCCACCCGCTCACCGTAACCGCTCGAGTATTCCGTTAACCCGGTGGCGCTACTGGACTGGCTTTGCGATGAAATGGTGGTGGATTTGATATTGGTTTCGCCAAAGTTGGACGATACGGCCTCTTTTGTGGTGACGTCATTCACTCGCATTGAGATGAAGTTGTTGCATAGACCGAGTATCCGTTCGGCTGTCGCAGGGGAGGACTTAGCAATCAGATCGGCTACCGTTTGTGTAGCGATGTAAAGTAAGAAATTCGCCCCGCGTGCCGTGGCTAGCAAATTTATGAGCGGATCGTTAATGCTGGAGTGCGCTTCATCAATAAACAAGCTGACGTTTCTTGGATCGTCTTGTTCGTAGTTGTAACGTCTTGCGGCTTCACTGACGATTGACCCCAACAGCAGTTTTGAGATATTGCCTGCCGTGGTCATGTCACTGACGGCATCTGAGCTAACGTAAAGCACACCGCCTGACTCCAACAGTGAGCCAAAATTAACCTGCGCTTTATGGTCACTGTCAGTGGATGACAGCAGTGTTTTCAGTGGCTCGGCACATAAGTTGGAAAACGTTGGGAGTAAGCCCGCCATCATTTTTGAGTAGTGCGCTTGGTCATGTACCACTTGTTGCACGATTCCGGTCACCGTCTCATGGCGCTCTATTTCGCCCGCGTTCACCAAGGACTCATAGTAGGCCATTAGTCGTTCAAGCTCGTTGCCTTTAAATTTAGAAAGCTGTCCGTTGCGTGTCACTCGCCAGTCCGGACCGATATGCTCGATGAAAAATCGCTCAAGTGCCCGCTCACAGAGTTTAAACTTGCCGTTCGTTAAGCCATCGTAAATTTTAACCAGTGATAGCGTTTCGTTTGTGTATGTCAATGCAAGACAGACTTGATACACGGCCTGCCAACCAAAGTTAGAAAACGCATCTTCGTACTCTGTGCTAGCGAAGATGTTTTTAATTCGATCAGGCACCTCTGTAATTCTTTGATAATTTTCGACCGGGTTGATGTAAACCGATGTCTCAGGCTGAGATACGTCGAACTCAAAGAACTGATTCTCTCTACCTAATGCGGCCATTTCATCTTTGATGGATTTCCGCCAACTTTTGTCCGACTTAGGATCTAAGATTATGACAATATGGCCCATGTGGATGGCGCCAAGGGAAAGTAGTTTTTGTAGCGTCGTCTTCCCGGTGCCAACGTTACCGGTGATCAGAGTATGACCGTACCAACAATCTTCGTTGGCCATGATGCGCTTTTCTTCGCTCATGCCTTGTATCCAAGTTCGCCCCCCTAGCTTTCTCGCCTCTTTTCGCCAGTAGTATTGGAAGGGGCGCAACATCCATGGCAACCTGATTTCTTGCTGATCGCTGGATAAGTCCAAAATCTGATAGGCCCGCTGCGCACAAACGGTATCCCACTCAAACCCTTCACCAAGATAAATTTGGCCTTTTCCCATTTCAATTTTGCCGTTTTGAGTGGCCACGGCACGGTTCATTTTTCGCAATTGTACGGGTGAGACAAGATTCATTTTGTTTTTGAATAACCGCAGTTGCTTTCGCAACATCGGCATCGCTTGCGCATAACGTCGTATGGCATTTGCGCCCGCGCCTGCGGCCAAGCCGGTACTGACGCTTAATTCCATTCCCCCGACGGCAATCATGACGCCTGCTGCAATGAGGCTAATGTGTCCCGCATCCAGCTCGTAGATAGGTCGGTACAAATTCTCGACATAACCGGGATGTAATTTCTCCGCCGCATTAGCCATTGTCATTCTCCGTCATTTCAAATCGGTCGAGGTATTCAGGTTTTATTTCGTTGTAAACCTGATGATTTTGGCCTTTGCATGCCCCCAGCACGACAGCAATAGCATCGTAGTTCGCACGCGCGTTTCCATTGTTTCGACAGATTTGGTTAATGATGTCGATTGAGACATAGAATCTACCGTCTAACGTTGCTGTCGTTTCTGGTGTACAAAGGCTTGCTAGCGCAGCCATGAGCCCTTCTAAATCTACAGGTGCCTCATCACCCTGACACAGATCAATGCCTTCTTGTGTTGCTTCTGACGGCGTTTTAGCTTGAGCTGTTTTCTGCTTAACCGGCTCGCTCGTAATCACTTGCTGCCCTGTCGCTGTTTTGGGCTGTTTTTTGTTGTCTTGCTTGGACAGTAAATACTCTGCCCCTTGCGCAGTAAGGCGGATCGCATTGCAGGTGATGCCGCCAGAAGTGATGAGTTCAGGATTTCGACGCTCTATCTCATTGCCGTTTTGTAGCGCATCCATGAGTTGTTTAGGCTGGCCAAGGGCAGGGATGGCTTTGAGTGCGGTAATTGGCGAGATGTAATGAACGCCATCTGCTTCCATCACGATGCTCTTGTTTTCAGGGTGCGCGTCTAAGTAATCCTTGATCTGCTTGATTTGCTCACTCGGGTAATACATTTCAACTTGCGCGGCTTCTTGGCTTACTTCCGTTTCGGTTACTTGATCTTCAACGTCATTGTCATAGTCATCATCTGTTTCTACTGCGTTGTTAACCTGTGACACAGGAGGATTAGCAACCAATTCGGAAAAGTTCGTCCCGGCCACTGGGTTAAATGGGCTGGTGTCATTCTCTGACGGCTTTGACTTTGGTTTGCGCTGCTTTATCGACTTCACTTGCGTCACGGCTTGGTTCGCTGGCGTTGCTTTCTGCTTGCTCTTGCGTGACTTCGCAGGCTGATTGTTGTTGGCCTGTGACTGAGCTTGTGGTGTCGCAGGCTGATTGTTGTTGGCCTGTGACTGAGCTGGTGATGTCGCAGACTGATTTCTGTTGGCCTGTGACTGAGCTGGTGATGTCGCAGACTGATTTCTGTTGGCCTGAGACTGAGCTGGTGATGTCGCAGACTGATTTCTGTTGGCCTGTGACTGAGCTGGTGATGTCGCAGACTGATTTCTGTTGGCCTGAGACTGAGCAGGTGGTGTCGCAGACTGATTACTGTTGGTCTGTGACTGTGCAGGTGGTGTCGTAGACTGATTGTTGTTTTGTGCTTGGCCGTTGTCTTGGGGCGCGGGCGCAGGTATTTCTGTTGGGCCTTTTTCGTTAACCAAGATCATATCGAAATTTTTGTTGAGCTTGAGGATGCCGTTCATGGTATTTGGCATGGGTACCCCCTCGAAAACGTAATCCGCCCATACAACGCGAACAAGGAACTCCCATTGCACTGGCACGTTGCCATCGCGTAGCTTAATTGCGTCGTCCTCAGAATAATCGCCTGGCAAGAATAGCGTCGTCTTAGAGTCTTTATCAGGATTGCGAATGATGTGGTTCTCGTACAGCATGTTATAAACCGTATTGGTATCTGCTGGCACGACGACTTCTTTTTTTCGCAGGTATTCGATGACTTCTTGAATGGCCTTTGGCCAAGCAAGGTAAACCTCTTTGTTAATTATCCAAACGTGGCCTTTGGGCTCGTTGACGACCCATTCGGACAACTTGGCACGCAGGCCTTTGACGATAAGCATCACGGTCGAAGTATTCTTCTCGCCCAGCTGTCTGTCCCACGTTTTTTGGATATTTCTGGCCGTTGATTTTGAGTCAGCAGTACGCACGGCCGCAGCAATATCAGAACGACTATGCTCTAGGTTTGACAGTACGCGGCCTACTTCCTCATAAACGTCGTCAGGCCCATCAGTTAAAAAGCGTTTGGCATCTTCCGTTAGAATTTTCGGCAGCATGTGGATTGCCAAGGATTCGTGCCCTTTGTGGATACGCTCTGGTTTCCAAGCAACTTTGTATCGCTCAACTTTGTGCAATTTAGCCCACTCGAGAAGCGACATCATGTGCGGTGGCCAAACAATGCCTTTTTTCATGCAAATAACTCGGCAATCTGAGATAGGCTTACCTGCGTCATGCAGCAATGCCGCTAGCCAAGTAGCATATTTCCAACGTGGCTTTCTCAAAACCTCGATATCAGCGGTGTGATAGCGGCGAAAATGCGCGTTATTAAAAACCTTTAATGCTTCGAGTGACGTCTCTAGCGAGTGATACAATAATCCGCCGTGCTCGCTGTGGTGCCAGTTCTCGCTCGCTGGCAACAAGTGGATATAAGTTGCATAGTTTCTGATCACATCAAGGTACAAGTTGTGAAAGTTAAACGTAGTTTGCAAGCGATCGTCGATACCTGCCTCGTGTTTTATTTTTTTCAGCAATGGCTCTACCGACGCCAAGATCTCTTCGACCTTTTGTGTCGGCGTGCCATGTGTTGCAGGGGGGAACGCCATCAGCTCCTTCGCGGTCAAGAAGTCTCCGCTATCAATTTCGATGAGTCCTAACTGACGCCCGATCCAGGGTATTAGACCTATTTTGTACAAAAACTCCTCAAAACGCTCCCCCCTTGTTTTCATGCGGCTACTTCCTCTTTGTTGTTAGGTTTGGTTTCCCCGTCGACGGCAACCGGCGATGCCACAACAGCAACCTGATCGGGTGTGGTTGATTCAGATTCGGGTTTGGTTTCCCGGTCGACAGTTTGTTGAGCCGCAAGTGCTGCTTTGGCTTCTTTTGCGAGCTGCTGGTTTAATTGCACTGTCGACACTTTTTCATCGAAGGAAACGCGGTCTTCCCGCACTGCACGAACGAATTCTTGTGGAGAATAACTTCCACCGTCGCGACCTGAGATATTGGTTACCGCTGCGACACGATTTGAGATCCGATTAAAGACATACTCGATTTGAGTTCGGCAATGTTCTTTTTGGTCATCAGTCATCGCGCCAAAGTACCAATGGTTTTCGGCATTCGCGGAAAGCTCGTCAGCAATCTTAATGAGGTTCACCAGCTGCAAATAAGCAGGGTGGTTCGCTTCCATGATCAGCTGGAAGTTATCGGGGACGGTGATTTGAAAATCGTCTTGCTGCTCGCCGGCGAACATTGCGTTTTGAGCTTCGATTTCTTGCAGGCTTGTAGCTGCATCGGCCATCACTTCGTTAAACCAACCTTCGATTTTTGGTTTCACGTCCTTGTCGCGAATAACCATATGCATGATTACCCCCAGTCGACGAAAAGCCGCTTCAGTGTTTGCACGAATACCCAGCGTGGTGCTGCGATTGATGAACGCAAAAAGCATTTCCGATTTGAACTTTAACTCGACCCGCAAAAGCTTATGGCGAACGACGCGCGGCTTCGCTGCGCGATTCTGTTTTTGTTGCTTGGGTTTGGTTGGATTACTCATTGGTTATTTCCTCTGGTTGGGTTTGTGTTTCTAGGTTGTATTTTTTGTTGTGACGTTTAAAGATGACGCGGCTTTGGTGGATAGCTTTTAACAAGCTGCGCACTTGGTTAATTTTTTCCAGGTATTCATTTATCAATTCGATCTCCCAAGGTTGACCCTCACGAGTGAATTGCGTCAGCTTGTAACCATCAACGTAAGGTTTCAAACGATTCGACAGTGTTTTATTTTTTTTGCGAAACGGGTTAGGCCCAAAATTACGCCAATCAATATCGACGTGACCTGATACCGTTTTTCGGATGATGGGTGCGTATCGCCCCAGCTCCGTTAAGTCGCCTTTTGAAACGATAATATTGTTTTGGCTTTTCCATGTAGCCCAGTATTGGTCGATAAGGCTCTGCGCCTGATTACGGATAATTGCCTCTCGCTCGGTGAGCTCCTCCACCATGTTGTCATCTATCGGTTCTCTGTTCATATTTTTTACCTATTTATCTGTGTAAAGGAATACACTCCTTTACATATAAACTTTAATTTTTTTGAATTTTTTTCTTTACACAAAATCAATGTAAAACTTTTTAAAGTTTGTGTGATTGAACAACTATTTTTATCCGTATTTTTTCTTTACACAAAATCAATGTAAATGTTTTCTAAGTGCGCGTTATATCTCCTATATTTAATGTTTTTTAATTCTTTACACACATCAATGTAAATGCATTTGCAATATGCGGTAAATCGGCCTGTTTCGAGTTTTTTAAAATCTATTTACACAACATCAATGTAAATGTTTATTAATCACAGCCTCACTCTTTGCTTGCATGATTTCTTTACACAATTTCAATGTAAAGCAAGTAAAAATACATCTATGGCAAGTATTGATATTTCTTAGTTATTTAATTTCCTTTACACAAAATCAATGTAATTTTTTGTTAACTCATCATTTGAGAAATTTGAGGAGATTAACTGGCTCGTCAACTTTTCAATGAATCTTATTTTTGCACATTAATTTCATCAAATTTCGCACTGCGAGGTGCTATTTCGCGGTGCCAGTGAAAATTTTGCTGTTTTTTGGTCTTTTTTGGCCTTTGGTAATTATTTGGTTGAGTTGTCTAAAAAGTATTTTGCCACGAGTAACTGGCGCAATTTTTCACTGGGACATGCGATTTAGGGGCTTGTAATGCAAAATTTGTGATTATTTCGGCTTTATAATGGTTGTCGCGAGGGCGTTAAGCCCTGTAGGGCACGTTTATGCCCTACAGGGTTTTAGGGTTTATTTTTTGGTTAAAAATGAAGCCCTGTAGGGCACGTTTATGCCCCACAGGGTTTTGCTGTCTTCTATTTTAAAAACTAGGATGGATTAATATGTCTGATTTAATTGCACGAACTATCGACTTGGGATTTGGAACAACAACAGTAATTACAAATGTTGTTGGCTCTGATGTTCAGTACAGAACTTTTCAAAGCATTGCTGCACCACTAGAGAAAGGGAAGGGAGATATAACCTCTGGCTCCTTCGGTGCTAGCCGAATAGTTAAGGTTTGTGTTGATGGTATTTATTATGCTGTTGGTGAAGATGTTCAGTCGTATGTTGATAATCATGAATCGCGCGTGTTGAATAACTCCTTTATTAAATCCAAGCAATATCAGGCCATTTTTTTAGCTTCACTTTCGATGATGACTGACTTACCCATTAACCATGAAGTTAAAAAGGTAATTGACTTGTTGGCTATGGGGTTACCCGTTAATAATATGACGGATCCCCCAGGGCGGGATTCCACTTTGAACAGAAAATAAGCAGCAACTAAAGGTGCAGATAAATGTGTAATCGAAGTGCACATATATTGTTCAAGTGTTTTGTAGTTGGCAAGTTTTCAGCAAGAGTTAAAAGTTAATTTTGCTTATTAAATAAACATAATCGCCTTAAATATATTGTGAGATCTCACCCTGACGGATCCCCTCATAATTTAAGCATCGCTGTTTGATGAATCACCCGTATGTATTCGCAGATTGCCCACTGTATACTGAGGAATCCCCTGATGATTTCATTAAAAATCATAAATTTAAGTAGAATGGCATCTTTCCGTATGATCTAATGAATTCGCCAAAACACAAAAAACCAAACAGAAAGATGCGCGAACTTAAGATTT
>NZ_JAIMJA010000003.1 GCF_021295315.1 Motilimonas cestriensis
AACAGCCAGCGGATGCATTCATACCTAAATTATCAAAGTCCTAATGAATTTGAACGTATGGATAAGTCGGTAAAAGAAGTAGCTTAACGAACTTAACTAGGGTGACCGAATTCAGTTGACCAGGTCAGATTGATATTAATTGTTGTTTGATTTTTTTGTGATTTTAACATGGAATGATAAAAAGCAAATCCTAGGGGAGGCGTTTTGTAAAATAAAAAGTTAGGGGACCCATTCAATCTTGTGCAAGCTTGCATCATCTAAAGGAAGGCGGCTCACATGATGTTCTTCTTTGGAGCATATTCTGGATATATCCACGAAAAAAATTGGCTAGGCTATGACAATTTCGGAATTTAGCTAAAAACTCGGCGAGCGAGTACTCGGCGAATAATCGAGCAAGTTAAGTATTCTTTATTAAGCTTAGAGTAGTGTAGGCAGAGTGGGCTTTGAGATTTGATGCAAGATGGCTCGATGGATCAGGCTCAGCCTGTTGAACGATTTTTTTCGACTTCGACCCCCTTGTTGGCGATTGTTTTCTCCTTGTCTGCCTGTTTATTTACGTATCTATCATTCTTATCTTTAGCTGCTGTGCAACAATCTCAGTCAGAGGAGGATCAGTCATATTTGTTGGCCGAGCAATTGCGACAAAGCTCTGATCATTTAACCTTAATGGCAAGAAGTTACGCGGTAACTGGGCAGCGAAAATTTGACAATTATTACCAGAATATTCTTGCTATTCGCGATGGATCAGCCCCTCTTCCTGCTAATTATCATTTGGCTTATTGGGACTTCTTGTTACCTCGATATGGCAAGGCCCCTTCCTACCAAGGCGAGGTAACGTCATTTCAGCAGGGCCTGCAGCCTTTGCATTTAAGTCAGGATGAATCCGGCTTGCTGTTGTCAGCTGAGAAGGCATCGAATGATTTAAGTAAAATAGAGCTGCAAGCTCTGCGGTTGACCCGCTTGGCACTTACTGAGGTTGACTTTGAGCACTCACCTTCGCGTTTGAAAGCTATTGAACTGCTTTATAGCAACCAGTACTTTATTGCCAAGGCAAAAATAATGGCGCAAATAAACCAATTCTACTTTTTAAATCAGTCATTAACCGATGCAAATCAAGCCGCGAAACTATCACGTCATTATATTTACTCTGGGTTGGCGGTTAGCTCGTTTTTGGGGTTGATTTTGGTGCTTGTGTATAGCCTGTATCGCACTAACCAAAGTCGTAAGCACTTCGCGGTGCGGTTTCAGAATGAGGTGGCGCTTCGTACTCGTGAGATATTTGAAAAGCAGGAGCAGCTAAAAGCGGTAATAAAAGAGATGGAGCTAACCAAGCAGCAATTGGTGGAGTCGGAGAAAATGGCTTCATTAGGGAACTTGGTTTGTGGTGTCGCCCATGAAGTGAATACACCTTTAGGTATTTGTGTCACGCTCGCTTCGTACATGCAAGAAGAGTCAAATAAGCTACTAACTCATTTTGAATCGGGCAACATTAAGCGTTCTACTTTTGTCGACTTTTGCCAACAAAGCCGTGAAAATTATCAGATCTTACTCGAAAATTTACAGCGGGCGGCGGCTCTGGTGAAAAGCTTTAAGCAAATTGCTGTTGATCAGCAAGCTGAAGAAGCCAGAACCATCCGAATCAGCGCTTATCTTAAAGATGTGTTATTGAGTTTAGAGCCTGAATTGAATAAAGGTGACGTGCTGGTGAGTGTATCCGCGCCTGATGATGAGCCTGAGGTTTTTACTTTTCCGGGAGTGATCGCACAAATAGCGACGCACTTAGCTTTAAATGCCTTTATTCATGGTTTTGCTCGAGGCGCTCAAAGTGGCCATGTGGATTTTTCACTTGTTTATGATAAACAGCAGGTTAATTTGACGGTGAGTGATGACGGTAGGGGGATTGATACTGCCATTATCGGTAAAATTTTTGAGCCCTTTTTCACCACTGACCGAGGGCTGGGCGGTGCAGGGTTGGGTTTAAGTATTGTTTATAATTTGGTGGTACATAAGCTAAATGGCCATATTCAATGTGAGTCTGAAACCGGCCATGGGGCTGAGTTTATGATTGAGTTTCCCATTCAATCTCAGAGCGCTCAATAGCTTGAGCCAAGTTGCTCCTTTATTTCCAAAGTGCGAGGAGTGCGGTCATGCTGCACGGCTCATGATTGGTTGTGTTATGGCAGATAATTAGCTATAACCTTCGCAATTAGTTTGTAATAAAAAAGTAAGTATTATGAAAAGTGCATCGACACATAAACCTCGCCCGATGGTTGACCTGATTGTCAGTATCATCATTCCGTCTTTTATTTTAATGAAATTAAGTGGTGACAGTGAGTTGGGCGCGAGTGGTGGCCTAGTCGCTGCGTTGGCCTTTCCACTTGGTTGGGGTCTGTTTGAATTAATTAAATATCGTAAGTTTAATTTTATCGCGCTGTTAGGGTTGCTGAGTGTGTCGCTAACTGGCGGTATTGGCTTATTTGAACTAGATACAAAATGGCTAGCGATTAAAGAAGCGGCCATTCCTGCGATTATCGGTATCGCGGTGTTGGTGTCTACTTTTACCCCTTACCCTTTAGTTAGAGCCTTGCTGTTTAATCCTGATGTAATGGATGTGGAAAAAATTAAGCAGAAATTAGTTGAGCATAACAGCACCGCCGCCTTTGAAAAGCGCTTAATGAAAGCCACTTATTTGGTCGCTGGCTCTTTCGTTTTTTCTGCCACAATGAATTACGTGTTGGCTAAGTGGTTGGTAACGAGTCCTGCGGGGACGCCTGAATTTAATGAGCAATTGGGACAATTAACCTTATACAGTTACCCTATGATTGCGTTGCCATCTATGTTGATGTTGTTAGGGGTTTTTTATTACTTGTGGCGCGCTATTCGTGATTTGACTGGGCTAACCTTGGAAGATGTGATGGCGACCAAAAAGTAATTTGTTATGTTTTTCTGTACAGAATGGCTGTCATTAGACGGCCATTTTTTTATTCAGGAGTTGTGGTTTTAGCTGTTGGCTTTATTAAAATAATGGCTAATTAGCTGATGAAATCGCCCGATATGGATTGGTTTTTCACCGTGATATTGGTGCAAGAAATAAAACTGCCATGCTCTACCTTGAAGCTCTGGTAGCACCCTTTTTAGCCTTTCGTTACTTAGTTCTTCAGTTGCTAAAAACGCAGGAAACAGCGCCACGCCCATATCATGTTGGACCATTTCTAATACCGTATTTAGAGTATTGGTTTTTGCGTAATGTGCGATTTTGAGTCGTTGTTCATTGTTTTGTTTGTTATCAAATAACCGCAGTTCATCATGTTGCCAAGGTGTAGCAATAAATCGGTGCGAAGTTAATTGCTCGAGGTTGGTTAAGTTTCCGTGTTGTTTGAGGTAGCGTGGTGAAGCGCAGAATATTTCAGCAACTTTGCCTATCGACAATGCGCGGTAGTTGCTGTCTTTTAAATCACCACCAAAAATGGCGACATCTAGGTTGTGCTCCCTCAGATCTTGCCACTTTCCGGTCACGATAATTTCGGGGCTTAGCTTTGGAAACTCCACACATAACTGCTGCAATGCGGGAATAACGATATGTTGTTCAAAAAAGGGCGGTACCGATACTTTAAACTGGCCGCTGGGCTGTGCTTTTGCGCTATTCAGCTCGGTTAACGTGAGGCTTAATTGTTGGCTCAGCAGCTCACTGCGGGCGAGCAATGTTTCTCCCACTGCGGTGAGTGTTACACCACGGGTGTTGCGCGCTAATAGCTGCTGCCCCGTGGCTTGCTCAAGGCGTTTTATTTGCTGGCTAATAGCAGATTTGCTCATACCGAGTTTTTTTGCTGCGGCGGTAAAAGAGCGCTTATTCGCCACTTCTACAAAAATTAACAGCAGCGGGGCTAGCTTTACACTGTTCATATTTTTAAACAATCAGTTTATTTTTGGTCTGTTGTTAAATTTTTATCACAATAATAAGCTGTGTCAACTGAATCGGGTCGTGCAAATAAGTGGCTCACAGTTAATGAGTTAATCACAATAAGGAGAAAGCAAATGACAAGTTTAGTGATTGTCGATCTAACACCATTAGATAAGGTACAACTCGCGCAATATAGTGAACAAGCGGCGGTCATCGTGGCTGAATTTGGCGGTCAGTTCATTGCCAAAGGGGAAGTAGAGGTGTTGCATGGCGATGCCACTCACTCAAAAAAAGCGGTGATCCAGTTTCCCGATAAAGTCACGGCGAAAAGCTGGTATAACAGTGCGGCATATCAAGCCATTATTCCGCTACGCGAACAGGGCATGCAAAGCCAGTTTCATCTGGTCTAGGTAGTTGTTTCTCAATTTATTAGAGATAAAAAATAGGCTAGGGCGTGTTGCTTTGTACAACACGCCTGTTGCTAGGGGGTTAGACCCATCGCTTATCGCAGTATGCGTTTCAATTAATGGCCATCAGAAAGTAAATCAGGGTTTACAACTAGATTTCGCACGCCGTGAGCGTGATCTTCATTAAAGTCATTACCTTTAAGCCATTGTGCTACGGTGGCGATGTTTACCTTAGCAACTTGTGGGCGAACGCTCCATGTTACTTGAAATGGCGAGCCTTTTTCGTTGTAGCTAGGGCCAGTGGTAGAGCCTGCATATTGGATTGCTTCGCCTGTATTGGTTGGAATATTGATTGCCTGGTAAAGGCCATCTTTTAGACCGTATTCAGTTTGCTTAACGAAATCGAGTGCATTTTTGTCATTGACCACTACGTACACTTGGGTTTCTACACGTAGCTGTGGGTTGCCTATCGCATCATTTAAACATGAGCCAAGGGTTGGCCCCGGTTTTACTTGCGCAGTTGAGTGTACGAAATGCACTTCGATGGTATCGCCTGACTGCAGTTTATTGTGCTCTCCTGCGCCCACTTCTTGGTTAAAAGGCGCTAGCTCTGCAGCAGTTAGCTTACCAGTGTATACATAACCACTGTTGTAACCATGGCCGTCACCATTACCTGCGTATTTGTTGAATTCGCCGCCTTTGTGCTCAGCATTTTTATGAAAATGAATATTACATAAGTTCATTGCTGTGTAAGGCGGTGCCATGCCAAATTCTCTGGTATTGGTACCCGCTAAAGTATCAATGTCGCGCGGTGCTTGCGGGCCATAGCCTTTATCTTTGGTGCTCTCTGCTAGCGCGGCGCGTTGCTGTGCTATCACGCTGTCTGCTACGGCGTGGTGGGAGTCGTTGGCGGCAAGTGCCAACGCGGGCATGATTGCAATACCAGTAAATAACATCAGGATATTTTTGTTCATTATTAACTTCCATTTATGGTTAGAGAAAGGGGTGAGAGATGCCAACGATGTATTTAGCTTATTCGAAAATGATAACTTTTGTATTTTTTATTAGTTTTTTTAACCCCCTTTTTGTGACCATTGCGTTAATAGAGTCAGTTCTATGCAGCGGCTTAGACCCATAATTAGCAATAGAATCAATATATTGAGATTTTTTCTCTGACCCTTTTTTTAATTAATTGAATAAGTGAAATTCAATAAGGACTATTGATGACAACGGCAACTAAAAATAGCATTGAAGTATTACTCGGCTCACTACAGGCAACAGAATTTAAACCTGATATTCCCTTTGAACTGGGGGGAGACCAACCTCTTGATATGATTGCGGCTTATAAGATGAGTGAGCCAGAATCGCACTGGTTGTTTTTAACCACAGGTTTTAAAAAATACGGCTTTGAGCTTAGCTTCCGTGTTAAAAGTGATGATGAAGCAGCGCCAGTTTGGGCGGTAGAGTTTATTAAATCGCTGGCTAAGTTTGCTTTTAATCGTGACAACGGCTTTGTTGTTGGAGATATGGTGGCGATCAATCGTCCCTTGGTAAGCTTTGTTGATTGTTTCTTAGATACGGTGTTGTTTGTTGAAGACCCTGCTATTGAAGCGTTAGATAATGGCGATGACAAAATTGAATTTATTCAGGTCATGCCAATTACCGCCGATGAAGCCATGGCGGCGCGTAGTTGGACCATGGAAAAATTCATGCAAGTGCTGTCTTATCAAACCCCCGCTGGTTTAGTCGACCTAGGCCGTTTTAGTATTTTGAAAAATGAAAACATTGCGCAAGCCATACGTCGCGGTGCTGAAAATGATGGTTCAGACACGGAATGCGTTCCTTGTGGCAAAATCTTGTTTAATGTTAGCGATGCAAGCTCCGCTTATATTGAGATTGATGCGTTAGCTGCCGAGTATTTATTGGCTATTTTACCGGGGCGCATTCCACATGGTCGCAGTATTGAGGTGATTAGTCCTGAGCATAATGTGAAGTTAATGGCGGGTGATGAGGGCATGATCCGTGGTGTTAGTGACTCTTGGGTCGAAATCACCCTAACACCGAATATGTATAACCAAATGATGGAAAACCTACAGCTGAAGCGTAAGCGTTTCTTCTTTGACGAATTTGAAAATGTGTCGTTCTCGGTTAACGACTACTACATCAAAGATATGGAAAACCGTACTGTTGGCGTGAAACAGTGGCGCTAATTTAACCTCCCTTTTTTATGATACCCATTGTGTGTTTTGGCTGCATGCGCTTAGCGCAGCAGCCCTTTTTATAGGTAAGGAATAAGTAAATGAGAAATATAATGCTAGCAGGTGTATTAACTTGTGTGTCGATGACAAGTTGGGCGGGCGTAGCTGAAACGAAGGCGAAGCGCGGTGCTGATGAAGTTATCTCACAGTCAGCGAATAAAATGCAGCAAGCTTGTGGTAACACGGCTTTGACAGTAACGGTTAATTGGGATGAGTTTGATAGCATGCTTGCGGCGAACAAAGCACAACTGGCCGAGAAGAAATACCAAGATGCATGGGTACTTAATCATGCCGGTGAGCGCACCAGTGCTTTATTGGATTCGATTGCCGCTATTTGCAACGATGATGCGGATTATCAAGCAGAAATAGCCAAGTTAACAGCTGTTGTCGTGATGCCAAAAGGGGATTTTGCTGATACCAAAACAGATCTCGCCTTAGCGGATACCAGCTTAACCGTACAGTCAGGCCACTACATGCGCCGTACTGCGTCTGACTTTACGGCTCGAATTAAAGCCTTGTATTAGGGGCTGTTGATCTTTCGTGATTATTTTTGCAGCGAAATGTTAGCAAGATCATAACTGTGAACCGGGATGGCAAGTTGAACTTAGTCGCAGATTGACGTTTTTTGGCGTTTGCCTCACAGTAATGCTTCGATTAATGGCACCGGGTAAAGTATGAAAACAATCGGCATTATTGGCGGCATGAGCTGGGAGTCGACTCAGCTTTATTATCAGCAAATTAACCAACTGATCAAAACAGAGTTGGGTGGCTTACACTCGGCTAAGTTGGTTCTGTTCAGTGTGGATTTTGCGGAAATAGCAGCACTGCAACAGCAGGGGGATTGGTATCAAGCTGGCTTTATCTTAGCTGAGGCGGCTAAATCCCTTGAGATGGCTGGGGCTGACTTTATTGTCATTGCGACTAATACCATGCATAAAGTTGCCGATCAGGTGATGGCCAATATTAATTTACCCTTGTTACATATTGCCGATGCGACGGCAAAACAACTGCAACAAGCGAACATCACTAAAGTTGGTTTACTCGGTACTGCGTTTACCATGGAGCAAGACTTTTATAAAGGCCGCTTAGCTGACCGTTTTGATATTGACGTCGTTACGCCTAATGCGACGCAGCGCGCGATGATCCATAAAGTAATCTTTGAGCAACTTTGTTTAGGTCAGTTTAGCGCACAAGCTAAGGCTGATTTTTTAGCTGTGATGGCCGACTTACGTGAGCAGGGCGCGCAAGGAATCATCTTAGGCTGCACTGAAATTGCGTTATTGGTTAATCAATCAGATATGGAGTTGCCCTTATTTGACACCACGGCAATTCATTGTGAAGCGATTGTTGAGTTAGCCCTGCTTGCTTAAAGCTGTTCGAGAAACAGATCTCTTATTCAGTTCGGTATAAACTGAACCTATTAAACTCGAGTTTTGGGTAAGCAGAATAGTAAAAACATGCTTTATCCTCTCATAATCAGCTTAAGCAAAACTGAGGTTATTTAATAATGGAGATGAAAAATGAGTATTGGCCATCAAGAAGATGAGTTGCAAGGCACTTTTTATACTGAGCCTTTATCAGTTGATAGCGCGGTGATGACGTATATAAAGCAGGGCCAGATCATTTATGTTAACAGTACTCGGGTACCTGAGCAGTTTCGTGGTCAAGGTGTGGCTATGCAATTAATGGAAGCCATGGTTGCCTTTGCTCAAGAGCAGCAATTTAAAGTGGTGCCAGAGTGTAGCTATGTTGAGGTGATGTTTAAACGCCAGCCACATTGGCAGCACTTGCTAGCCGAGACAAGCAAATGAATGTTAGTGACGCGCTAGCATGAAAAAATACCACGTGCCAGGAGCCGAGACTAAACCTATTAATAAAGCCAAACTGCTTATTCTATTGGCGCTAGTGCCTTATTGTTTGTGGCTAGCTTTTGCTTATCGCTATCATTTTATTGATGGCGTTAATTTGGCTTTTCATGAGGCGGGACACCTGTTTTTTATCCCATTTGGCGATACCCTGCATTTATTAGGTGGCACGTTTTTACAGTTACTAGTACCTGCTTTATGTGCGGCTCATTTCTACCGTTTAAAGCAACGCTTTTCTGCGGCCTTATGTGGTATTTGGCTGGCTGAAAGTATGATGTATATGGCTGAATATATGGGCGATGCAAATGCCCGTGTATTGCCTTTAGTGGGTGGCGGTCGCCATGATTGGTATGCTTTGTTTGGTTCAGTTGGTTGGTTGAGCAAGGCAGAGAAAATAGCCGCATTTAGTCACTTTTTAGCAATTATTTTGTTACTTGTTTGTTGGATATGGGCGTTTAAACTGGTGCGACAGGGTGAAGAATAAACAATCGGCGCTCATCATTTGCAGGCCAACCTGGCGCGGTAAGCCTGCTGTGTTAGTTAAGCCGTTAGCATTCGCCACCACAATCCTGGCAAGCTTGTAAAGCCGGTGGTGTAGTATACGACTTGATTGTTTTTGACCACGAGAATAGTGGGGGTGACACTGATGTTCCAAGACTGTACAAGTGAGTTGTTAGGATCATTAAGCACGGTAAAATCATATTGATGGTGGTAGAGGTATTGGTTCATGCGATTGTCATCACCTGAGCCTAGGGCCACGGTCACCGTTGGGTAGTGCGTTGCCATGCTATTGACTGCTGGGCTGACGTAATTACATACGTGACACCAAGTGCCCCAAAAATACACCAGTACCGCTTGATCTTGGCTTAAGCTGGCAAGATCAATCGGCACTTTTTTTAGGCTGGTGCCAACTAACGGTGGCAGGTTGGTTCTATCTATATCTTTACTGCGCCACCAGTCTATTGCGCCACTTAATACTATCGCGACAACCAGTAACAACAGGGCCTGCTTGGCCCAGCTTAATAATCTTTTTACCACTAACTAATTACTCCTGCGCGGCTAATGCTTTTTCAACACCCGCTTTGAGTTGATCGTAATCGACTAAGCCGGGTACGATTTGGTCGGCAAACACTAAGCTTGGTGTGCCGCGTAGCCCGAGCGCGCGCATTAAATTCATATTGTTATTAATGGTGGTCGCGGTGGTCGCATCGGCTTTACCTAGCCATTGTTCTGTGCCTGTTGCCTTCGCTGCTTGGGCAATGCTGGCACTGTCCAAACGAGTAGGTTTTGCCATTAAGGTTTTCTTTAACTTAAGGTATTTTTCTGGCTCATGCTGCCATACGGTTTGCGCTAAATCTACTGCTTCTTTCGAGCTTTCGCCCAGTAAAGGCACCATTTTTATCTTGATTTGTAGCTCGGGAAATTCTTCTACCAGTTTGGCTAAATGAGGCTCGATGCGTTTGCAGTATGGGCAGTTAAAGTCGGTGAAATAAGTCATCACTAGTTTCGGGTTTTCGGCGCCAAACCAAGGGTCGTTGGGACTTTCGAAAATGGCTTTCGCTTGTTTTTCAAGTAACCCTACTTGAGACGCTTTGGCTTGCTCTTCTTCATATTGCTGTAACGCCACTACGGCTTCTTTTAAGATCTCTGGGTCTTCAACTAACGCTTGTTTGATCAATACCTTAAGTTCGGCCTGCTGCTCGGGTGTAAAGCTTGATGGTGCGGCAAAGGCCAACGGGCTTGCGAGCATTAAGGCGGCAAGGGGTAACAGTTTCATATGTTTATTCCTATTGAGTAAGAGAGGTGGCAGATGCGCGATTAATGGCGCTGATAACATCTTCACTATTGAGTATCACTGGTAAGGCAATACCTTCAGGTGCATTGGGCCCGTAAACAATGTTAAAAGGCACGCCATAGCGACCATTTTGTTGTAAGTAATCACTAATATGCGGTGCAGGTTTGGTCCAGTCGCCTTTCATTAAATAAATATTCGGTTGCTGCAAGGCATCATAGACCGGCTGCTGTAGTAGCACGCCAACTTTGTTGGCTTTACAGGTGATGCACCAGTCGGCAGTAATATCAACAAACACGGTTTTACCTTGCGCTACTTGTTGGTCAATATCTTGTTGATCTAACATGTGCCAAGCCAGTTCGGGGTTTAACGGCGAAGCCCATTGCTCACTGGTTAGTGCAGCCGTAATGCCAATTGCGCCTAAGCCAATAAAGCTCAAACTAATACAAATCAAGGCTATTTTAGCGCCGTATTTTTGTTTGATTAGGATACAAAGGCCAATAGCAAGGACGCCAAAGATCACCCATAACCAGCCGCCGACAAAACTGTGCAATAAGCTAATTAACCAAATCGAGGTGGCAAGCAGCAACACCGAGAAGAAAATTTTAATCTGTTGCATCCAGCGGCCCGGGCGTGGCAAATAACGAGCCAGCTGTGGAGCCGTGGCGATTACCAACCAAGGCAGGGCCATGCCGACTCCCAAGGCGGTGAAGATAATAAACAGACTTAAGGTATTGGCACCCAATGCAAAGGCAACAGCGGTGCCTAAAAAGGGCGCGCTACATGGCGTTGCTAATAGGGTGGCAAACATGCCTTGCACATAGTGGCCGAGATAAGAATGACCACCGCTAGTGGCGAGCTTAGTTTGTAGCGCGCTGGGCAGTTGAATTTCAAATAAGCCCAGCATGTTTAATGCAAATAGCGTGGTAATTAACGCCATAAAGCCAATAAACCAAGGTTGCTGAAACTGAATGCCCCAGCCAATGCTTTGGCCACTGACCTTTAATAACAATACCGCTAAAGCAAGCAACCAAAATGAGCTAATAATGCCAAAAGCAGAAGCAATAAACTGTTTTCTAATTTGCCCTTGGCTTTGATTTTTTGCCGTGAGCACGGTGCTGAGCTTCATTCCTAACACGGGTAAAACACAAGGCATAATGTTTAAGATCAAGCCACCTAGTAAGGCGATAAGCAGCATACTTGGCCAGCCAATGGTGTTTTGTTTAAAAGCACTGAAATCGATGTTGCCGGCTTGGGCGAGTTTACTTACTTCGATAGCCAACTCTTTGTCGGCTACCACTAAGGTTAATAACTGTTGCTCTAAGTTGACTTCGCCGAGCCAACCTTTAACGGATATTAGCCCTTTTAACTGGTTTTGTTCAGGTTGTAGCTGTTCAATTTTGAAGTAAGTGTCGGGGTCGCCAATGATAAAAACATCGGGTTTGTCCCAAGTTTTACCGGTAATCGTAAAGCTGATCTGTTGCTGAGCCTGATCCCAAGTTAACTGACTTAGCTGGGCTTGTTGTGGCTGAGTTTGCGGCACTTGTACCATGGCTTTATTGTACAAATACATGGCATTACTATCGCCGGTCAGGTCTGTAGCATTAAAGTCGAGCGCTAACTCATAGTCTGTTAGCACACACACAGTGGTGCAGCTTGAAAGGGTAAACTTACCGCGCAGTTGAGTTTCACGGTCTAATTGCGCCAACTGGATCTGTAATGGAAAGGTGACTTCATCTTGATAGCCTAAGGTTTCTAGTCCTAATGTGTTAAAGCGCTTAGGGACGGGCCAAAACCAATCAACTTGTTTGACATTGCTTGATTGCTGCCAATCTACGCTAGGCGCTATGCCTCCTTCACCGGGCGCGCGCCAGTAGGTTTTCCAATCGCCATCGAGTTTCACTTGCAATATTGCTGCAAGGGTTTGGCTGGAAACATCCTTTTCACCAGTCAGGGTAAGCTGCACTTGTATTGGAGGATGCTGCGGATTGGTCAGCCAGCCAGTACTGGCGGCAGATAATGAAAAAGAACAAAGCAGAGATAAGCACAAGCTAACTAAGGTAAATATCCGAGATTTCAAGTGTGACTCCAACAAGTAACAATCACTTAATAAGACCGTGAAACGCTGCTTTTCTTTCAACCCCATTGAGAAAAATGGATTGAGTAGGTCAGGCATCGATGAGACTAATTAGCCCTTTCTAATGCTGAGTTATTCAAATTACAAGTAATTGGCCCGAAACTTACTTAGCTTTACATTACCTTCTTGCTGATTAAGCCAAATTTTAGATAAGCGAATAGTGTGCTTTTTCGCAACAATGTTGTGGATAGGCCAAACAAGGCCCTGTAAATAGCGCTGAACCCTGCAACTTAGGCTTTCTTGGGTGTAACAGGCTTTACGTTTTCATTTTGAAAACGAAATTTTACCGCTAACACACCCTATTTGGCTGCAATGGGCTTAAGCAGAGTGGGCATTTTCCTTAAGCCATTGCTTAATTTTCGTTACTTGGTCAGCTAAATCGGCTAACTCAGCTTCAGTGGCAAATTGTCCTTCTTTTGAGCCGTTCAGCTCTAGTTTTCTATTAAGTGCTGAAAATTCATTAAAACCAAAATTGGCACTGGCTGACTTCATACTATGAACTTCACGAACATATGTCTTTAAGTCATTGTCTTGTATGCTTTTTGGTAAGTTAATAAGTTGCTCATCTAGGCTGGTTATAAATGCGTCAATTAACATGTTAAAGTTGTTGCCCATGGCATTTTTAAGCATTTCAAAGGTACTTAATTCAACTAAATTGTCACTTTTTTTGGTGATCGTGTTGTTTTCCATCGTTAACTCCTGAATGTTCGATGTTGGCTCTAGATGATGTGGTTCAGGTTTAGTTTTACTAAGCCAGTAATTGAGTAAATTAGCCAGTGCTTGTTGCTCAAATGGCTTAGGTAGAAAGTCATCCATTCCCACGTTAAAACAGCGCTCTCGATCAGCGGGGAGCGCGTTGGCTGTTAACGCGATAATGGGGGTTGTTTTGCTTGGGTCTTCGGCTAAGATCCTTGCGGTCGCCTGATAGCCATCTAATATCGGCATCTGGCAGTCCATTAAAATTAACTGATAGTGGCCATTGCGCCATTTTTCTAACGCTTCTAAGCCATTATTGGCGATATCAACCGTTAAACCAAGTTGCTCCAACATGGCGGTCGCGACCAGTTGGTTAGTAACCACATCTTCGGCTAATAATATGTGTCCTGACAGTCGCTCTACTTTAGCGTGAGTACTATTGGCACTTGAAAATATTGGTTTTTGATTGTTGTTGCGACAAACCGAATCGATAGCTGAAAAAAGGATATTACGGATGACAGGTTTACTGAGAATTTTATTGGCTCTTGCTTGTTGTAATTTTTGGCTATCATCAAGGTGGCAAGATGAAGACAGGACGAGTATCGGAATGTCTCGGTATTTCTCTATGTTACGCACGCTTGTTACTAGCTCAGCGCCGTCCATTGCTGGCATTTTATAGTCAGAAATAAGCAATTGAAACGGTTTCGTGTTGGCTGATTTTGTTAGTCGATCTAAGGCAATGATAGGATCAGAGCAAAAGCTAATATTCATCTCAAGTGGCTGTAACATGCGCTTTAGTATGTCTAGGTTGAGTTGGTTATCATCCACTACCAACACTTTCTTGCCGTTTAGTGGCTGATGATTATTTAAGGCCTGAGTACTGTGGATCCCCAAAGGTAAACTTACGGTAAAAGTTGAGCCTTTACCTTCAACACTTTGTAGGTTGATTTGACCTCCCATTAACTCACAGAGCTGCTTACAAATAGCCAGTCCGAGTCCGGTGCCACCATATTTACGTGTAGTAGACGAGTCCGCTTGCGTGAAAGAAGAAAATAGGTGGGGTTGAATATGTTTAGGAATACCGATGCCCGTATCAATCACGGCTAAAGAAAAGATGTTGAGCCCATTTTGATCTTGTTCACTACTAACTTTGACACTGATACTACCTTGTTGAGTGAATTTAATTGCGTTTCCAATCAAGTTTACTAGCAGCTGGCGGATCCGCAACGCATCGCCAATCACTGTGGTTGGGCAGTTAATATCGTAATCCAGTAACAACTCAAGCCCTTTATCATCGGCTTGCAGTGATAATGATTGGCAGGTTTCATGGCATTCTTTTTCTAGATCAAAAGGCAGCTTATCTAAGCTAAGTTGACCGGCTTCAATTTTTGAAAAGTCGAGAATGTCGTTAATGATGATCAGCAGTGATGAACCCGATTGGTAAATAATATCGGCATATTCTTTTTGTCTGTCGTTTAAATCTGAATTTTGCAGTAGTTGTGTCATGCCGAGCACACCATTCATAGGTGTGCGAATTTCATGACTCATGGCCGCTAAAAACTCACTTTTGGCTTTGGCGCTGGCCTCTGCCTTTTTATTGGCCACCTCTAATTCTTGGGTGCGATCCAAAATTCTTTGATCTAAGGTTTGTTTTTCATGCTCAAGCTGGGCTTTTGAATGGGCTAAACCCTCTGCTAATTGGTTGAATGCTATGCCGAGTTTACCTAATTCATCTTGACCTAAATTGGGCAGGCGGTAGTCAAAGTTTCCGTTATCGAGCTGCTCGGTGCCTTGCTGTAAAATAGCTATTCGATTAAATAAGTAGCGCTGTAGCCCCCAATATAAAGCTATTATGAGCATTAGCGTCATTACGATAACCATGCCCAATAGTAATCTTTCGGAATAATTGATAGCGGCATTGAGCTGCGCTTTATCATGGACAAGATAGATATCCATCACTTGGTTTGCGACCTTTATTTGCTGGCTGACAACACGCATTTTGTCATTGGCTAAAAAGGGCTTACCCTCTTGCGAAGTGCTTGAGCTCACTATGACGATGTTATTTTTATTGGTTATCAGAGCATCAACGATTGCTGAGCCTTGGCTATTTTGTTCTTTTGTTAATTGCAATAGGGTCGCTTCACTGGCGGTTTGCCAATCAAATGATAATACGACCCAGCCAAGTTGGTCACCTTCTTGTATGACTGGTGCCATGATCCATTGTTGCAATCTATTTTGTTGTGGCAGCCAAGGATCAATACCTGGATTGCTGATAAGAGTTTGAGTGGACGAGGATCCCGGAAACAGAGGATGATTTAAGCTACTTTCACCTAGCCAGGTGAAAGTGTTAAAAGCGGAGCCAGAGCTATCTCTATCACTTGCGGCAAGAATATCTGCATCCATGTCTATCACTAAAATGTAAGTTAAGTAGGGGTAGAGGGCGACGATATTATTGAGTTGAGTGGCAATATCTTGTGGTTGATAGCGCTGCAGGACACCTTGTACGTCAGGGTTTTGCGCCGTGACAATAGCGTTATGGATCAAAAACTCGGCCCGATCGTTAAAGCGTGCCTCGGCCAAGTTTAAGTAACTGTGCAATAACCGTTGCACTTGCTCATTATCGATCTTTTTTACATTCTGAATAATATAAAAGCCCATAATAAGCATTACCGAAAGTACAATTGCACTGATCAGCAATAACAATTTAGTGACTAAAGACATATATTCCTTTTATTAACGGATAATAAAGTCGGTAGGAAGATCGAAAATGATCTATTTAATAAATAGTTAGAATCAGTGTAGTTGAGATTGGTGGTGCTGTGGAAGTGGGTTTTATATAAACAAAAAATAAATTTGAAGCGGCTCACTTGTCATAATTATTAACGTTCAAACAGGATGCGACCCTTATCCCCATAAGCGCGAATCCTTAACCGATCATGAGCAAGTGAGCTCTATTTATATTGCACAGAGAGTAACCGTAAAATCTCTCTGTCTGCCCAAATCCAGTGTAGCTGAGAAAAGTAGAATTTCAGTCGTTTTTATCGATGTTACACCAGCCTAATTATTCATATCACCTTGTTTTAATTGTGTTTGATGTTTTTTTATTAACTATATTTCATGCATAATTCATGCTGAGTCAATCTAGCACTCATTTTTTATTGCAAATGTATGACATTTGGCTGTTTATTTTGTCTACCGCTATCTGTGGGTAATTGCTGGAGTGGTGGCGCGGCATCAAGTAAACTAGCGGCCTAGTCAGGAATTTAAGGATACACGATGACGGAGCAGGTTGATAAAACAGCCCACGAAGACGCTAAGCAGGACGAAACGACGCACTTTGGCTACCAAACTATCGCTAAGACGGAAAAAGTCGAGAAAGTTGCTGAAGTTTTTCATTCAGTAGCGGCTAAATACGACGTAATGAATGATTTTATGTCTTTCGGTATTCATCGTATTTGGAAACGTTTTGCTATTGACTGTTCGGGTATTCGCCCCGGCCAAAAGGTACTGGATTTGGCTGGTGGTACCGGCGACTTAACCGCTAAATTCTCTCGAGTGGTGGGTGAGCAGGGCCATGTAGTACTCGCTGATATTAACGATTCCATGTTAAAGGTGGGTCGAGCTAAGTTACGCGACCTCGGTATTGAAGGTAATGTTGAATATGTACAAGCCAATGCCGAAGCGTTGCCTTTCCCTGATAACCATTTTGATTTGATCACCATTGCCTTTGGTTTGCGCAATGTCACTGATAAAGATAAAGCTATTCGCTCTATGTATCGGGTATTAAAGCCAGGTGGCCGACTCTTAGTGTTGGAATTCTCTAAGACAGATCAGCCAATGCTGAGTAAACTGTACGATTTTTATTCCTTTAATATTCTTCCTGCAATGGGCAAACTTGTGGCCAATGACGCTGAAAGTTATCGTTATTTAGCCGAAAGTATTCGCATGCATCCAGATCAAGAAACCTTGAAAGGCATGATGGAAGACGCCGGTTTTGAAGGGGTTGAATATTTTAATATGACCGGCGGTATTGTTGCACTGCACCGTGGTTATAAATTCTAGGAGTAAGCTATGCCTTTATTGAGCCTGATCAGCGCCGGCGTTGAAACCGGTATTAATTCGCTGCAATTATGGGATCGGCAAGGGCAAGCTCGACGTAAAAAACTCGCAGGTAAGGTATTTTCAATTGAATTGAAAGAGCTACCTTGTCCTTTCTACTTTGTTATTAACGCGCAACAAGTTGATGTGTTGGGTGAATATGAAGGTGAACCAGATGTACAGGTTAAACTTTCAGTAACGGCACTCGATGAGTTAAAGGACAGCGCTAAAACCACCTCGTTAATCAAACAAGAAAAGCTCGAAGTTGAGGGTGATATTCAGTTATTACAACAATTTGCGCAGTTGTTAACGGAAATGGATATCGATTGGGAAGACGAGTTATCACGTTATTTGGGCGATGTGTTAGCCCATAAGCTTTGTTACGGACTGTGGCAAGTTAAACGCTTAGCAGGCCAGCAACTTTGTCGATTGCAGCAAAATATTGGCGAAGTGATTACCGAAGAATACCGCTTAGCACCGGGACCACTCGAAGTGGCTTATTTTTGTGATGAAGTAAGCGCCCTTGAAAAACGCACTCATGCTGCCTTGGCACGGCTAGAGCAACTGGCAGAGCAAATAACTAAATGATGAAGTTCGCAGAGATTGGTCGTTTTTATGCGATCACCAAAACCTTTTTAAAATATGGTTTAGATGAGTTAGTGCCCTACGAACACTTACCTTTAGGCAGTCGCTTTGGCCGTAAAGCCTTATTTTGGATAGAAAATGAGTATCCTGAAATGGCGTTGCCAGAGCGTTGTCGCCTAGCGCTGCAAGAGCTCGGACCGGTTTACATCAAGCTGGGTCAAATGTTGTCTACTAGGCGTGATTTGTTGCCGCCTGAGTTTGCCGAGCAGTTGGCTTTATTACAAGATCAAGTGAAGCCCTTCTGCGGTGAGCTGGCCATTGAGCAAATTGAGCGCTATTTAGGTGACAAGGTTGAAAATATATTTGATGACTTTGACGTCACGCCGCTGGCTTCTGCCTCTATTGCTCAAGTGCATACCGCTACGCTAAAACAAGATGGTCGCGCTGTGGTGGTGAAAGTTATTCGCCCCGGCATCGGTCAAGTGATTCAAGCGGATGTGCAATTAATGAAACTGTTGGCGCAAATTGTGGCCAAATATGCACCTGAAGCAGATCGCTTACGTCCGGTTGAAGTGGTTGAAGAATACGAAAAAACCATTATTGATGAACTGGATTTGATGCGTGAAGGCGCTAATGCCATTCAGTTGCGGCGTAATTTTGAAGGCTCAAAGGAATTATACGTACCTGAAATTTATAGTGATTACTGCACTCATAAAGTGTTAGTGATGGAGCGTATTTACGGCATTCCGGTTTCTGATATCGCGGCACTTGAAGCGCAAGGCACCAATATGAAATTGTTGGCAGAGCGCGGTGTTGAAACTTTTTTTGCACAAGTGTTTCGTGACAGCTTTTTTCATGCCGATATGCATCCGGGTAATGTTTTTGTTTCGCGCGAACACCCTGAAGATCCGATGTGGATAGGCATTGATTGCGGCATTGTTGGTACGTTAAACAAAGAAGATCAGCGCTATTTAGCTGAAAACTTCTTGGCCTTTTTTAATCGAGATTACCGTAAAGTGGCGCAACTGCATGTGGATTCAGGTTGGGTGCCCATCGAAACCAAAGTGGAAGAATTTGAGTTTGCGATACGCGCTGTGTGTGAACCGATTTTTGAAAAACCGTTATCAGAAATCTCATTTGGTCATGTATTGCTTAATCTGTTTAATACCGCACGTCGTTTTAATATGAAAGTGCAGCCGCAGTTGGTATTGCTGCAAAAAACGTTATTGTATATCGAAGGTTTAGGGCGTCAGCTTTATCCTCAGCTCGATTTATGGAAAACCGCTAAACCGTTTCTTGAGAAATGGATGACGGAGCAGGTTGGCCCTAAGTCTGTGATTAACGCAGTGAAAGATAAAGCGCCATTTTGGGCGGAGAAATTACCTGAATTTCCTGAGCTAATTTATGACGGGCTAAAACAATTTAGAAACCAGCAACATCAATTAAACAAGATGCAGCAAGCTTTTCAGCAACATAGCCGAAACATGGCAAAAAGCCGCTTTTGGGGAATATTGGGCGGCGCATTATTAGTGGCTGGTGCTGTGCTATATGGTGAGCAAGATACGCTGGCAAAAGTAGCGGCCGTATTAGGGGCGCTGTCTTGTGTTAAAGCTTATTTACACACTGCAAAAGAGTAACATTGTTTGGTACTACTTTAGAGTAAACTAAGCATAAGAGAGCGTTATTGCTCAGTGGTTTTAAACTTATATTAATCATCTAACTTTTATAAACAGGATAACATTATGGGTGGCATTAGCATTTGGCAGTTACTGATCATTGCGGCAATTGTGATTTTATTATTCGGCACAAAAAAATTGCGTAACATGGGTGGCGATATTGGCGGCGCAGTAAAAGGGTTTAAAAAAGCCATGAGTGACGATGAAACGGCTGAAAGTACCAAAAACCTGGCTGATCCTGCACAGCAGAAAGCAGCAGACTTGGATCCAAAAGACGAAAAAAGCAAGCAAAAAGAGCAGGATTAACTCGCTATGTTTGATATCGGTTTTTGGGAAATCGTACTTATTTCGGTGATTGGTTTGATTGTATTGGGTCCTGAGCGTTTGCCTGTTGCGATACGAACGGTATTGAAATGGGTGCGCACCGTAAAGGGGACCGCCAACACAATGAAGAATGAGCTATCCCAAGAGCTGAAAATTCATGAACTACATGAAAATTTACGTAAGGCTGAGCAACAGGGCCTGAAAGATATTTCACCCGAGTTGCATGAATCGGTAGAAAGCTTAAAGCAAGCGGCTGAGTCGGTCACTCGACCTTATGCAAAAAAGCCAGCCTCTTCTGATTCTGAGTCGAGTACGGCAAGTAATGATGTCTCCCCGCCTGCTGACATCAAGGGCGACGAGCAGGAAAAGAAATAAATGTCTGAAGTAAAACCTGAGCAGTCTGCGGCGCCTTTAATTAGTCATTTAATGGAGTTACGTAACCGTTTATTACAAGCTGTAATGGCGGTGGCAGTAATTTTTCTTGGCTTAGTCTACTTTGCCAATGATATTTACTATTTTGTTGCTGAGCCGTTGACCAGTCGCCTCCCTGAAGGCACCAGTATGATTGCAACCGACGTCGCGACGCCTTTTTTCACCCCCATTAAATTAACCATAGTGCTAAGTATTTTCTTAGCGATGCCGTATTTGTTGTATCAAGCTTGGGGGTTTATTGCGCCAGGTTTGTATCAACATGAAAAAAGACTGATAGCTCCCTTAGTCTTTTTTAGTGCGGTGCTGTTTTATGGCGGTATTGCGTTTGCTTACTATGTGGTCTTTCCCCTTGCGTTTCAGTTTTTTACCTCGGTTGCGCCAGAAGGTGTCACCATTGCCACCGATATCAGTAGTTATTTAGACTTTGTCCTTAAACTGTTCTTTGCTTTTGGCTTGGCGTTTGAAATTCCCATTGCGACCTTATTGCTGTGCTGGACCGGCGCGACGACTCCGGCACAATTGAAAGCGAAGCGCCCATATATTGTGGTGGCGGCTTTTGTGATTGGCATGTTATTAACCCCGCCTGATATTATTTCACAGACTATGCTCGCCATTCCTATGTTGTTATTGTTTGAACTCGGCTTGCTGTTTTCTCGTTTCTACGTGAAAAAATCAACGGAAGATGAAGACGCGAGCGAAGTACAATGATCGATATCGGCATTAATTTAACCAATAAGCGCTTTGATAAAGATCGCGCGCAAGTTATCGCACAAGCCCAAGAAGCGGGCGTAACAGGTATGATGGTTACTGGTACTAATTTAGCCGAAAGCCAAGCTGCCGCTGAGCTCGCTGCGGAGTATCCGGATTATTTATATGCTACTGCGGGGGTGCATCCTCATGATGCAATAAGTGTGTCAGAATCAACTTGGGTATCGTTACGTAAATTATGGGCTTTGCCTCATGTTAAAGCCGTGGGAGAGTGCGGCTTAGACTACAACCGCGACTTCTCACCAAGACCAATACAAGATAACGTATTTGAGCAGCAGTTAGAGCTAGCTGTCGAGCTACAATTGCCGGTGTTTATGCATGAACGTGATGCTAGGGCGCGATTTATTGACATTCTTAAGCCTTATCGCGATCGCTTGCCTGCAGCAGTATTACACTGTTTTACCGGTGAGGTAGATGATTTAAAAGCTTACCTAGATCTTGATTTACACATTGGCATTACCGGCTGGATTTGCGATGAACGCCGTGGCCTACATTTACAGCAAGCGGTTAAGTTAATTCCTGATGACCGCTTGATGATTGAAACCGATAGCCCGTATTTACTGCCTCGAACCTTACGGCCTAAACCCAAGTCGAGCCGTAACTTACCGCAATATTTGCCTCATATTGCGCAAGCTATCGCTGATGCGCGTGGACAACGTTTAGCGGCATTGATTGAGCAAACGGCTGCGACCAGCCGTCGATTTTTTTCCCTTTAAGCTTATCGCTCTCAAGTTGAAATAAGGCAAGTGTAAACAAGCCCTAGTACTCTGATTTAAGCTTAAACTCGCCGACCTGAGAGCGCATGTTAACAGCGACCTCATTAAGTTGGCTCACCGATATTTCTAATTCTTGCGCCGCGGTACTGGCTGTTTTAGCGATATCGCTGATAGCAAGTATGCTTTGATTGATGGCTTCAGCAACGCTACTTTGTTCTTCGGCCGCTGTCGCGATGTGCGTGTTCATGTCGCTGATCACATCAACTGAGTTTACTATTTTAATTAAGGCGTCACCCGCTTGAATGGTATGCTCATTGGCATCTTTTACATCATGAGTGCCAAGCTCCATTGATGTCACGGCTTCTTTAACCCCTGATTGTAATTTTTCAATCATCGACTCAATTTCTAACGTCGATTTTTGTGTTCGTTGTGCCAAGGTTCTGACTTCATCGGCGACGACAGCAAACCCTCGACCCTGCTCACCGGCGCGGGCAGCTTCAATAGCGGCGTTAAGGGCTAGTAGGTTGGTTTGTTCGGCAATCCCTTTAATTACTTCAAGTACTTGCCCAATATTTTGACTCTCTACATTCAATCTGTTGATGACAACTGATGTTTGTTCAATTTGTGCTGATAGTTTTGACATACTTTGAATGGATTTTTGCACAATTTCGTTACCGGAAGTTGCTGTGCTATCAGCTTCTCTTGCCGAGTCTGCCGCCGAGTTGGCACTCTGAGCTACTTCTTGAACGGTGGCGGTCATTTGGTTCATCGCGGTGGCGGTTTGCTCAGTTTCGTTTTGTTGTAACGACATTCGTTCGTTAGTTTGTTGCGTAAAGCGGCTAAGTTCGTCACTTGACTCATTGATTGTCATAGCTGCTTGGTTAATGCCGTTTAAAATCTTGCCTAGGTGTTGGATTACGCCGGTCAGGCCTCTTGATATTTGGCCCAATTCATCATTGTTGTAAACTTTAAAATCTACCCTGAGATCAAGGTTTTCTCTTACAACTCTAAGTGTGCTGAGAATGTTGGTGATTGGTCTCATGACGCTGCGATTAACCCAAATACCCAATACAATGCTAGCTAGTAGCGCGCAAATCGTCAGTGCAACAAACCATTTAGTTGAGGTAGCGTAAGCCTGATGCGCCGCTCCTTTTTCTTCTTTTGCGACATTAAGCTGCAGGCTAATCAATTCAGAGATCTTACTGCTTATGGGATCGATAACTTTGTATAAAGGTATAATATCTTGAGTAAGCTGCCCTGAAATGTTGCCATTCAATGAGGCAATTTTACTGTTGAGGTTTGATATAGCGTTATTGGCAGGTGTAAATAACTCATCGGCTTCTTGTGTGAGTTGTTGCTCTTTGGATGTTAATGTTGTTGATAGGTATTTATCCCAGCGTTGTTTAATTGTTTGTGTTGCACTTTGTAAGGCGATAGCCGTTTCTTGTGCACTCATGCCTCCTGCATTGGCTTTATTAATTGCGTCGATAACAGAAACGGCGTATTCATCAGCAATGATTTTTAGGTCTTCGAGTGGGACAACTCTGTCCTCATATAAACTATTAAGGCTGTTATCTATTTTTCCCATCACGTTAACTGCTAATACGCTGATAGAAGCTAACAGTAATAATGGCACGAGTAAGGCTAATATCATTTTGTGCTTAATTTGTAGATCCATATACACTCTCTCTTACAGGCAAATTTCCTCTATTTACTGAGTATAGCGATGCTTGTTTTTTTTTATGGTGATGGGTGTCTATTTACCGTGGGTAGGTGGGGAAGGTCTTGGTTTGTAATGCTTAAGTTATTTATTTTTATTACTTTTTTAAATGATAATACGTCAATCATAATTTAGTCATTTTTACATGGCGCTAAATTTATCCAGTCTTGCTGTGGTTGGGCTTCGGCTAATTTAAACTTACTAATACTATCAAGGCGAAATGCTTGCGGGTGACCATTTTCTTCAGTTTCCAGCCACTCCCCTCGGTCAGATTTAATCCGCAAAGTATGAGGAACCACTAAATGGCAACTTTGATCTATCAGCACTAAATGTAGCGGTTGCTGCTTTAAGCATGCTAGCTCTAGGTAGTCATACTTATCACAGGCAATGGGCTGATAAGGGTTCAAATCACTCATTGGCTCTTCCTTTATCTCACAACTTAACGCTTTAGTAGGCTACAAGTATAGCGGCATATGAGGCCGAAAGGGTATATGCAGTTGCTGCTGGCATTAATTCTGCTTTTAGCTGCGATAGAGTATTTTAATAAGGTGATAACCAAATTTGGTTTTGATAGGGCCATGCACCTTGTAGAGTTCTTGCTTAAAGACAACATCATCAAAGGCTTTAACCATAGTGCCTTTACGGAATTCGCCTAAAAATCCTCCTTTTTTGCCTGAAGGGCAAACAGAGTGAAGTTTGGCGAGTTTGGCGAAATCGGCACCTTTATCGAGCTGTTGTTTCAGCTTTTCACATTTATCACGTTGCTTAACTAAGATATGGACGGCGCTGGCTTTCATGCTGGTGTTCCTGATATAAGTGGAAGTGTGCATGTTACCTTAGCTAGGTAGAGAGGAAAAGCTCACCTAAAGGGATAAGGGTAGGTGAGCTTAGTGATATTAATAAGATCAAGATAATAGCGCGGCGGTGATTTTTATTGGGTCGCGATAGCTAGTATCTCAATAGTGTGGGTTCTTTCTATTCCACTTCTAGTTCAAATGAGAAGAACTCGCTAGTACCGTCATCGTTATCGCTAACAAGTGCGCCAGAGATTTCCTCTTTGTCACTTTCTACAATAGCAATAGACTCAACTTTGGTGATGATTGGCTCACCTATTTCGTTTAGCAATGGTACAGAGGTAGCGGTTAAGTCAATGTTTTGCTGCTCTTTTTTGAATGCTTTTAATGGAATAAGGCCGATAAAGCTACCCAGAATTTCACCATCGTTATAAGCATCACCTGTTGCTTCAACTGAGGCTGTGTAGACAAGTGATTTACCTTCAACCCAGAATTCGCCACCAGATAGCCCAGCTTCAAAACCTGCCACGGTCGGTAGCGTTACGTTAAAGGTTTTTAGCTCAGTTACTTGAGTGGTTTTACCAACCATGTAATCAACTAGCTCAGCTTTATCTAGCATAAAGATCAAATTGCCGCCTGAGTTGCCACGGTTAAAGATGAACGCTTTGTCTTTGGCAATGGCTAAGCCTTCGATGTTCAACTCTTGGTCACCACTAAAACCACCTGCTTGGTATAATTGAGCGTATAAAGGCGCAAGTGATGTCTCAATCTGTTGCTTGGTGTTTTTGGCGATCATGTAACCCCATTCACGCACCTCCGCTTTGCTGCCTGAGCCCAAAACAAGGAACCAGTCTTTTAACTCGTGCTCTACCATTGCCATTGCTTCATAGTCAGGCTTAACTGCTTTGACAATGCGGCCGTCTTCGGTCATTGGATAGTCTTTGATTAGGTGTTTATCTTTAATATTAAAGCGTTGGTTGAGTTTAAATAACCAAGGTGAGTCATCACCTACCGCATATAGTGCTTTACCGTGAGAAACTAAACCAGAAGCAGAGGATAGTTCGGTATTGAGCACAGATGGGCCTAATTCTAGTGACAGGTTATCCATTGATTTGGCATTAACTTGTGCCATAGCACCTACTGCTAACATAGCAACAACAATCTTGTTAAACACTACAACTCCTTGATTAATATGAGGCGGAAAATTATTAAATAGCCTTTTGTGACACTTTTGTGACAAAATAAATTCTAAATTGAATGTATCTTCCCGTTGCCATAGGGTCAATTTCAATTTTACTAGAATGAGATCTATCGCATTCAAATGGGATTAAATTCCCAAATGTTGTCGGGGGTTTTTTCCCTTGAATAGCAGCAGTTTAAGTATGGAGCACGGCAAGTCATGGCAAGGGAGTTGTGGTCGTTGATAGTATTAGCTGGGTAGAAACGCGAGTGATTGATGCTTGTAACATTAATCCTATGGGCTGTCAGTTCACCACTGTGGTTGGATAAATTTAAGCCGCTTTTCATCTCTGCGCTGAAGTTTTCGAAAATACGTTAGCCGCTCAGTTTGCTTAGGTAACTCAGCTTTTTAGTCGGCGTATGATTTACTTATAGTCGTTTTAGTAGTAGGTAATCGCGTTGATATAGATCGTGATGAAAGCTAACCGTTTCACCACTTACGCTCACGGTCCAGTACATTAGAAATACATCGATGGGCCGTTTAATGTTAACTCGTGTCCGCTTTTCACTGGCGACAACATGGGCAATGTTTTGTGCTGACCAATTAGCATCATCATTGAGTAATAGTCGCGCTAGCTCCATGGGGTTTTCAACTCGAATACAACCATGGCTAAATGAGCGTTGTGCTGAGTTAAACAAACGTTTTTGCGGAGTATCGTGTAAAAAAACAGAGTGCCGATTAGGGAAAATAAACTTCACTTGTCCCAGGGCGTTATTTTTCCAAGGTTGCTGCACTAAGTGATAGGGAAAATTTCGTGCCGTATAGGCCTCCCAGTCAATTTCTGTTAACTCAACGGGACGGCTATTATTTTGCACCACTTGGTACTGCTGTTTTATTAGGTAATCAGGTTCATTAAGAATCTTATGCCACATTTCTTTTAAAATACTGCGCGGTACTGTCCAAGTCGGGTTGAACTCAAGATATTGCAGCTGCGATTTAAATACTGGAGTGGCATTGAGTGGAGTGCCTACCATTACTTTAGTTTGCCAGTTTAATTGACCGCTTTGATAAAAAAATAATTCAAATCCGGCTATATTGACGATGATAAACTCTTGGCTGAGATCAGTTGCCAGCCAGCGTGCTCGCTCTAAATTGATTTTGATCTTTTCCGCTCGCTGTTGATAGGGGATATTTAATGCCGCTAATGTCGCGGGGCCAATCACACCATCTGTGTCGAGATCATGGTGCTGCTGGAATTGCTTGATCGTTTCTACCCATGCAAGGTGATACGTTTGTTCACGTTCTAGGGAGCTTTCAAAGGCTTCATTAGTGATTTCGGGAAAGGAATAACCAAGTTGCTGCAAACGTTTTTTAAGCAGCGGGATGGCAGGGTGAAGCATTCCAGGCTTGATTGATTTTATGTCAATTGTGATCACTTCAAATGGATAGCGCTCAGCGATGGCACGGTAGCGTGCTAATGCCTGCTTAAGTTGACCGTATAAATCATATTGTGGGCGTTGCTGCTCGAATAGTTCGGCAATGGTTTGCAGTTGAATATGCTGCAATAGTTGCACCGAAGTCGCATTATGCTCAAGTGCGGCTGGATCATAATTCCAAGTAGGGTCAAGCTCTGCTGGGTTGAGTTTGCCATTATGGAGGTGATGGGCAAACGTCAGTACGGCATCGCTGAGCAATATATCAAATTGCGCTGCGCTGCTTTGGTCGTTGGGCTCGAGTGCTTGTTGATTCGCTTGTTGTAAATTTAAGTGCAAAGATTGCAGTGTGGCGAGATGATAGTCGTTAGGGTTTAACCCGTCTTGGTCAGCTTGCGCAAGTAGTTGGATCACTTGACCTGCGTATTGCTTATCGCGCCAGAGTATTTGGTATTGCTGTGTTTGATAAATAAAAGTGAGCAGGGGCATTTGACCGAGGGACTGGCCTAGCAGTTGGGGATTGGCGGCCTCTAACAAAGGGTTGATCAAACCAGCAATAGGTGTCGTCGGTATCTCGGTAGGTATTAAGGCTGCAGGTGTTTGATAGATTTGTTCTGTAGCCTCAACATGATTAGAAAAAACGAGAAAAGCCAAAATACTAAGTGACAGTTTTCTGCTGATACCTTTCATTGTTGACCTCGACAGCTGAAAAGATCTAAAACGCCTCGGTGACCGACAAGTACACAGCATCATCGTCATTAGATTTTGCGTAATCCACGCGTAAATTAATTCGTTGTGATTCTAACACCATGTAGCGAATTCCTACGCCATAGCTTGCAATAGCATCATGCTCACCAAGGCTGTTAATGGTTTTGGCATGCTCGCCAGCGCCAGCAAAACCAACAAATCCTAAGCTCTTCCAAGCACGCCATCGTAATTCAGCTTGGCTGGAAACACTGGTTTTATCAAGGTAGTTGGTGGCAGAAAATCCTCTTAGGCCGATGGTGCAGTAATCCCACAGCGGGGCATTACCTTTTTTGTTACAGCCTCTTGCTTCGAATGCAAAAATTAATGGCGTGAGTAATTGCTTATAAAAACGATAGCGTATTTGGTAGGACTGGTATGTATTGGTGCTACCAAGGGCTTGGTCGTTAAACATGGCGTCCAGTTCAAAGCGCTGACCATTATAAGCGTTGGTTTGATTATCGCGGCTGTCGTATTGTAGTAGTGCACCCGCTCCAATGGACTGCGTTTGTGATGCAAATAGCCAATCTTGGCGGTCTAATGAGGTAGAGAAAGTTTGCTCGTTCTCAATCCATTTTGCTTGTATGCCGAGGTACCAATTATCAGCAACACTTCGAAGTAATTGGGTTTTGGCAAAAATGCCGCTGATTTGCCAGCCCACTTTAAAAGGGACGTTGGCAATGTTTTCATCAAGTAGATCCAGTCGTAAATCTGCATAGGCTAAGGTGGCATTAAAACGCCACTTATCTTGTTGCCAATAATTCTGTTGATTGATGCCGACACCATAGCTTTTATTGTCTGTGTACATGCTAAAGAATTGTGTCACGTTGGGGGGTTGTTGTTGTTTTTCCTGTTCGGTTTGGCCGTAGTAATATGCTGCGACACCAACAATACCTGAGCCCAAGGTGGGATCTGACATCGGGATCGGAACCGCAACAAAATCCCCTTTTTGCACCTTGAATTTATACTCGGATGAACGGGTGTTTTCTGCCCATTCAGGTGTAAAGGAGTCGAGCCCGTAAGAATAGGTGTTACTGTTATCTTCGATACCCCAACAGGGGGCGGTGAAAACGAATAAAGTAATAAGTGTTAAGCGCAAGTCATGCCTCCTTTTAAAGCCGACAATATCTTGATAAAGAACAAGTACTAAGATATTGGAGCTCAGTGCAGCAGTATGATAACGGGTTCATCGACAAAAGACACAACATAAAGTAGTTCTGGCGCAGTGGATAAAAAATGGTTGCTGGGAATTTAGAGTAGGCTTGCGATTTTGCGATACAAGGCGATAGCTTGTTGCTCGGTAAGTGAGCCTTGTGCTGAGCTTTGGCCGGTTGATGCGCTGACCTTAACTGAATCACTGCCACTGCTTTCGCTTTGCTTATTTTGCTGAGCAAGACGCTCTGCTTGTTGTGATAGCTGTAAAAATTCTTTTTGTGGCGAGGGGGCTAAGGTTTCTGACGCAACTGCGTTGGCAGCATTAGGTTGCCCAATGGCTAGGGGGGTATTTAGGCTTGCTGTTCGTTCTATTTGCATCTTAACCTCCTCTAACAATTATAGTCCGAAATTGATAGTTGGCTAGAGGAGTGGTTGTTTTCTTAGCCTAAATAGGTTGAGATGAGCGGGATATTTTTATGGGCTGTTCTAAAGAGGATTAAGCCCCTTTAGAACAGCTATACCCAAGTTACCTCAAGATGCTTGTTCAGCGAGAATTTGCAGGCTGTTAGGCGCGACGCTGATTTGAGATAGAGTTATTCTACTTTGAAAATCAGTAACAAAGCATAACAGTCTACAAAACTCGCCCTTTGGGAGCGGCTCTGAATCCTGCATCTTAAGGTGTCTTGGGTATATGCATTAAAATTCGTATTGCAACGTAAACATCGGACCATGGAAATTAAAGTTCACATTTAAATCTGAAAGCTTCCCATCGACATCAACATCCACCTCGTAGTAGCTATAGCTTAAGCTAGCAGTAAAATTGTCGTTGAACTGATATTTCGCCCCACCATTAAAGTCTATCAAGCTGCCACTGATTTCATCGACTTTTAAGTAGAAGTATTGGCCGTGGCCAATCAAGCTCCATTGCTCGTTAATTTTATATTCAGCGACTAAGCCGATATCAGGTAATGGCGCTGTGGCATCTTTGTAAATACTGGTGTTTGGTGCAACGGTGACTGGACCACTACAGTTGTTATCGACACAGGCGCCTATTTCACCGCTAAATCCGATCTCCAACCACATAACATGGGCACCTAGCGTTGCAGTTAAGTCCCAATTGTTGTCTTCATAGAAGGTGTAACCGTAGCCTATACGCGCAATATCAATATTAAGGGTGGAATTGATTTTAGCACCCGCTTGGACTTGGTACTTTTGGTCGCCTCCTAAATCCGTTTCAAATGGTTTTGTCACCTTTTCTTTGGTGGCATTACGACGTAGGCTTTTCCAATCGAAGTAGACCGTATGTTTATCGTTGAAGGCGTAACTTAGATTTAGGTATGGCAGCAACTCTCTTTCCGAAAGTTCCAGATCTCGCTCAAAGTCGAGCTCGATGGATTTATCCGTTAAAGGAGAGGTGACATCCATGGTGGTGTTAGAGGTGGAATAAAATCCACCGACGGAAACTTGCCAATCACCGGCCGATGCTTGTGGAACAGCAACAAAAAGCGCAGAAGCGAGCAGTGTATGATGTAGTTTCATAGGTTTTCCTTAACTTAATTAAATTAAATCTCATTACTCACCGTGGTCTGATGGCCCTTGCGCTTGCTATGGCAGCTGCAAGCTAAGGTTACTAAATCATGATGTTGCTGGCATCTTTGTCATTCAATTGTTGTTGAACTTTGTGAGCTGTCATTGATCTTCGGGGTGTTGCAAGTAACGCTTGTTCGGAGTAGTTGCTTGGCGTATGCATCATAATGACGTAATTGACATAGTTGAGCTTTATTTGCACACTGAATTTTTAACGTTTTAAGCGAAGTTTATGTCAAAACAGCAAGGCAGTATTAGCGTTACTCAGGGTGCAGGCATGTTGTTGGCCACATTATTGGGCTCGGGGGTGTTATTGGTGCCGGCTTTGGTGGCTTCGGAATCTGGCGTGTATTCTTTGCTGGCCTGGCTACTAATGGCATTGGCTATTTTACCCATCGTATTTACCTTTGCTGTTTTGGGAAAGCGTTACCCCGATCAAGGCGGCACCGCGCATTTTGTAAAATTGGCTTTCGGTCGCAGAGCGTCGGCTAGTTTAGCTTGGTTATATGTGTCTATTGCACCGATAGGGCCGCCGGTGGTACTGATCACGGGGGCGGCATACCTTACCCAGCTGTTGGGCTTGTCTTTAAGCGTTGCCTTGCTGGTTGAGCTGTTAATGTTAGCGGTTATTTTGCTACTCAATGTGTTGAAGTTAACTACTTCGGTGCGCTTTCAAACCTTGCTTAGTTTTATTGTCACTGCGATCATTATTACCATTTGTAGCGTGGCACTGTGGCAGTCAGACCAGCCGTTACCTGCTGGAGAATTAGTGCCATGGCAAGTGGGGCAATCAATGGCAACGATCTTCTGGTGCTTTGTCGGCATTGAAGCTATTTGCCATGTTTCTAATGATTTTAAGCGGCCTGAAATTGATTTTCCACGCGCGGTATTACTGGGTGTGGTGATGGCTGGGGCTATCTATTTTGTGCTCAGTATTGCCGTGCTTAAGTATGGCGCTTATGGCTCTGAAGCCAAAAATTTGCTCTCAGTTTTGTTTGTTGCGCAATCCGCGTTGGGTTATTGGGGCCATAGGCTAATGGCTTTGGTGGGCTTTATTGCGTGTTTTTGTGCGGTTAATTTATATGTGTTGAGCTTTGCCAGAATGCTCGCAAGTATGGCTGAGCAAGGCCATGTACCAAAGCGGTTAGGGCAAACCAATGCTAATCTTAGCCCAGTACTAGCCGTGTTAGTGGTGGTGTTTGTTATCGCTTTTGTCTTGATTATTCGGGCATGGCTAGATTGGTCGTTTGCCAGTTTACTGGCGTATGCTAATGCTGTTTTTGTCTTGATTTATTTAGCGGCGGGGCTAGCGGCCATTAAATTATTATCAGGGATAGGGCGATATTGGGCTTGGTTCACCACCTTGTTTTGTGGTGGCGTTGCGTTGTTGATGGGCGTGGATGTGCTGTATGGTTTGGCCGTATTTTTTCTGACTTTTGTCGGTTACCACTTGCAGCAAAAGCGCCTCGCACGTAAACCGGCGACCGCCTTGTAATCACTGATAAAATCCTGCCTTTATGATAATGTGTCGGTATTATTTAGCGCTTTAGTAGCAACAGGAGTAGCCGCGTGTCGATTAATTTTGTAGGTGGATTTCCCCATCGTCGCCCTCGTCGTGTCCGTAAACATGATTTTTCTCGTCGTTTAGTCGCTGAGCACACCTTAAGTGTCAATGACTTGATTTACCCTATGTTCATTGTTGAAGGTAATAATCGCCGTGAAGCGGTGGAGTCGATGCCGGGTGTCAGCCGTGTTTCTATTGATTTATTGCTAGAAGAAGCCAAAGAGCTGGTGGCTTTAGGCGTACCTGCTATAGCGTTGTTTCCAGTTACCCCAGCTGAGCTAAAAAGCGAGTTAGCAGAAGAAGCGTATAACCCCAAAGGTTTAGTGCAAAAAGCCGTACGCGCTTTGAAAGACGCGTTCCCTGAATTAGGCGTTATCACCGACGGTGCCCTCGACCCTTTCACTATTCATGGTCAAGACGGCGTTATTGACGAGCAAGGTTATGTGCTCAATGATGTCACCACTGACATTTTAGTTAAACAAGCTTTATCTCATGCTGAAGCTGGGGCTGACGTTGTGGCGCCATCGGATATGATGGATGGTCGCATTGGTGCTATTCGTGAAGCACTAGAGGCCGCTGGCTTTGTTAATACCCAGATCATGGCCTATAGCGCCAAGTATGCCTCTCATTACTACGGTCCATTTCGTGATGCAATTGGCAGTGCTGGCAACCTAAAAGGTGGCAATAAGTCGACCTATCAAATGGACCCTGCCAACAGTAACGAAGCGCTGCAAGAAGTGGCGATGGACTTACAAGAAGGGGCTGATATGGTGATGGTTAAGCCGGGCATGCCGTATCTTGATATTGTACAGCGGGTAAAATCCGAGTTTGGTGTGCCTACTTTTGCTTATCAAGTCAGCGGTGAATATGCGATGCACAAGGCGGCCATTATCAATGGCTGGCTGAAAGAGCGTGAGTGTGTGCTGGAATCTCTGTTGTGTTTTAAACGCGCTGGCGCCGATGGCATTTTGACATACTTTGCTAAAGACGTAGCGACTTGGCTTAATGAAGCTAAAGTGACGAAAGAGGTTGGCGAATAAGCTAACCGATGAACTTAGCCCAAGTTGAAATTTTCTGCCGGGTGGCAGAATCTGGCTCGATTGCTGAAGCGGCGCGTTTGCTTAACAGTAACCGTACCCGCTTAAGCATGGCGTTAAAAAGCCTAGAGAAAGACTTGGGCGTTGAGTTATTTGTCCGCTCTGGTAATCGCTTGGAGCTAAGTGAGGCGGGCAAGACGATTTTGCGTGATTGCGAAAACTTAGTCTCTACCGCCGATCGTATAAAAAATATGTGTCGCGCGAAAGAGGACACCTTTGCCGCTGAAATCTGGATCGCCCGAGATGATTCATTGCCCGGGGATTTTTGGCGTGATACTTCTTTAGCGTTAAGTAAAAAATACCCTGCTACTTCATTCAGCCTAGTGCAAGCTTCTAGTGGTGATTTGGCGTCGATGATCGAGTTAAAGCAAGTGGATTACGCCTTTGGTATTGATTACGTGCTCGATGATATGCCGAGCTTAAAGTATCAGCGCTTAGGTAAAATCCGCATGATGTCGGTGTGCCGCAGTGAGCATAAGTTGGCAAAAATGCGCCGCGTAGAAGACTTCGATTTACGGCGCGAACTGCAAGTGTGTTTGGCTTATCTAAACTTAAAAGAAAACCCCGAATTAGCCCCCATGGCAAGCCGCTTTATCGGCTTTAACAGCTTTGAGCACATGCTGGATGCTATTTTGCGTGAGTCGGCTTGGGGCGTGCTACCCGAGCCTTTAATCAAGTCATACCTGCGCGAAGAGCAATTAGGGGTTATTCGTCACTCCTATGGTTTGGTACAAGAAGAGTTCTGTTTATTAACCCCCGATTTTAGCCAAACCCACCCAGCAATGGAGTGGTTAGCAGAGCAAGTTACGGAATACCTATTTTCTTACTAATTACACGAAACGCACGCATCTAATTGATTATATTTACTTATTTTATAAGTTTGAGCTGTGCCCTCTTTATTTCAATTCTGACACAATTAACCTTAATAAATCGCCCGTAAAAAATGCTGTCACTCAGCGTCAAATATATTGACTCTAATTTTTCCGGTTAAGTTATTGATTTATAATAATTAAATCCAATGCTGTGTTCTTCGTGTGGATTTTTGCTATTTCTCCTTTTGAAAAAAAACACATTTGCGCAGACACTCATGTCATCTTATGGTTTCGGGGGTTATATGAGTAACAGCGCAAATAAAGAGCGAAGTTTGCTGGTTTTATCGGCATGGTTGGCGGCTTTTTTTGCAATCTTGTCTATTGTGTTTGGTCTAATGCTAGGTTCTTTGGTTATTGCATTCGATGGTTTTTATTCCTTAGTCAGTGTTGCATTAACATTATTATCTGTACTAGCTGTCAGAATTATTGACGCTCCTCGAGACAAGGCTTTTCCTTTTGGCCGTGCCATCTTTGAACCTTTAGTCCTTATCATCAAGGGCAGTGTTATTTTTATCTTGTGTGCTTATGCTTTTTACGGCGCAATGGTTTCTCTTTTTGCTGGTGGTCGTTTAATTGATGTGAATATCTCGCTGCTAATTGGTGTGATTAACACGATAGGCTGTTTTGTGATTTTCGCTTATATGAGCCGAGCCTCTAAAGCAGAAGAGTCAGGTTTACTTGAAGCTGAAAATGCCCAGTGGAAAATGGATGGTTACCTGAGCTTAGCTGTGTTGATTGGCTTTGTTATCTCAGCTTTACTGCAGTCATCGCCCTTCGCTAAGTGGGCCGTTTACGCTGATCCGGTGATGATGTTAATGGTAAGTTGTTACTTTATACGTATGCCCCTGAATATGGTGCAAGGTGCGGTACGTGAAATATTGCACATGAAAGCGGACGATAGCTTAGAGAAACAAGTTGACCAATGTGTACTCAGTTTAGATGCAAAAAGCCCAGTGAAGTTTCGTTTGGCTGGTTTAACTAAAGTGGGACGTGAATTACATATTCAGCTTGAATTAGACGAGCATAAAACTAGCCCTGGTTTGCAGTTAAAGCACATCCAAACCGCTCAGCTAGAGCTTGAGAAAAAGTTAGAGCAGTTACCGTTTCGCGCTCAGTTGAACTTAGCGTTAACTTAACACTAAGTCAGAGCCAATAAAAAACCTGCCGCGGCAGGTTTTTTGGTTTTTGGATAAATCAAAGTAGATAGATTAAAGAGGCTGTTCAACTAATGTGAGTTGTAGCTCCGCTTTTAATTCTTGTTCTACTTCTATCTCTAGCTCTGCCGCGCGTAATGCGTGCTCTGCTAGCCAGCCAGAAGGTAAGCAAAGGGTCCACGCCCCATTATTGTTACTTAACGTGAAATCGGGGATAGAGCCTTTGGTGCGACGCATACAGAGAATAATAGCGAGCCTGAGTAATCGACATAAGCTCACCGCATGATTTAGGTCTAGGGCATTTTGCTGAGCAAACATATCAAGCGCTAACTTGCCCCTTTGGTTGAAGAGTAACGCTGCGAGTAACTGTTGCTGCGCAGGCGTAAAACCAGGTAGATCAATATTATCGATAATGTAAGCGGCATGCTGCGGCGCTTTTTTATATTCGATACACAAGCCGATCTCATACAAGGTGGCCGCGCTGGTCAACATAGGTAAGGCAACTTCATCGTCTAAATCGAGCGCTTCAGCCATCGCTTTATAAAGTAGCACAGCTGTTTTTTTAACATGAAGCGCTTGTTTTTGATCGATTTGATAACGACTCATTAGACTTTTTAAGGTGCGTTCACGCACGCCTTGGTACTGAGACTCACCGATCATCGAGTAGACTAAACCTTCACGCAGCGCGCCACCGGCTAATGTCATCGAATCAATATCAAGATATTCAAAAATGGCAATTAAAATGGCTAGCCCACTTGGAAATACCGCCAACCGCTCACTGGATAATCCTTGCAACTTTAGCTTGCTGAGTGAGCCGCATTCAATGCTTTGCTGCTTCAGCTCAAGTAGCTTGTCTAAGGTGACTTGTTCATTGAGCCCTTGCGCTTTTAAGATGTTTTGCAGTGACTGTACGGTGCCAGAAGCGCCAACACAGTTTTGCCAACCAAGATTAAGGTAATCTTGGGCAACGTCTTTTAACACTTGTTTAGCACCGTTGATAGCAGCGTTAAAGTTAGAGTCGTTTAATTGTTGATCGGGGAAGAAACGCTTTAGCCAAGTAACACAGCCAATATTGACACTGTTAAGTAGCAAGGCGTCACTAGCTGCACCTATCACCAGTTCGGTGCTGGCACCGCCAATATCAATCACTAGACGATTGCCCTCACCACAGCTAGTTTGCGCTACGCCTTGGTAGATGGTGGCCGCTTCTTCTAGTCCGGAAATAATATCAATTTTATGGTTGAGTATGGTTTCGGCTTGTTCAAGGAAGGTGTTCACGTTTTTGGCTAAACGTAAAGTGGCAGTACCGACAATACGAATATTTTCAGCTGGGATATCCTGCAGTTGCTCGGCAAATAAACTCAAGCATTGCCAACCTCTTACCATGGCGTCATGGCTAAGGTTAAAATCATCGTCTAGGCCTTCAGCTAAGCGTACTTTACGTTTTACTTTGGCTATAGTGCGAATGGCATCTTCGACTTCGCGAACCACCAACATGTGAAAACTATTTGAGCCAAGATCAATGGCTGCGTAAAGAGGAGATTTACTGCTCACTTTGTTCACCTACAAAATAGGCTGGCTTAAGCTTATAAGCCAGCAATGGGCAAACTCAGGGTTTAGGCCTTAGGTTTACCTTATGGTTTTCTGCGATGATTGTGCGGTCTACTGCCAGACTTGTCTCTAAATTTTTGCGTATTAGCTGATTTCACTTTATGAATACGCAATGGCGGTGGTAGATCGTCAATCAGTGCATCTTCATCAAATTCACTAACCGGAATTTCATCTTTAATGTATTCCTCAATGGCTGGTAAATTAAAAATGTATTCTTCGCAGGCTAAGCTGATAGCTAGGCCACTTTCACCTGCTCTACCAGTACGGCCAATACGGTGCACATAGTCTTCTGCATCATCAGGAAGATCATAATTAAAAACGTGCGTCACTAATGGAATATGTAAACCACGAGCAGCCACGTCTGTCGCCACTAAAAAGTCCAGCTCACCTTTGGTGAATTGGTCCAGAATTTTTAGGCGTTTTTTCTGTGGCACATCGCCAGTAAGTAGCCCAGCGCGATGACCATCGGCAGAAAGTTGGCCCCAAACTAGCTCACATTTATATTTAGTATTAGCGAAAACAATGGCTTTATCGGGCCATTCTTCTTCGACTAAGGTCATAAATAAACGCATTTTTTGATCATTTGACGGGCGGAAAAGTTCCTGTTTAATCCGCGTACCAGTCATTTGCTCTGCTTCTACTTGCACGTGAATAGGATCATTCATGTGTTCAAAAGCAAGTTCTTGTACGCGGAACGACAGCGTAGCAGAGAACAGCATGTTCAAACGTTGTTTTGGCTCCGGCATACGGCGGAACAAATAACGAATATCTTTAATGAAACCTAAATCAAACATACGATCAGCTTCATCTAACACAACACATTGAATTGCGTTGAGAGAGAAGACGCCTTGTTTGAAGTAATCAATAATACGGCCGGTGGTGCCAATCAGCACATCCACACCTGCTTCAAGTTGTTGGCGTTGGCTTTCGTAGCCTTCTCCACCATAGATTAACCCCATACTGAGGTTGCAGGTTTTTGCCATTGATACTGCATCATTGTGAATTTGCACAGCAAGTTCACGGGTGGGGGCCATAATAATCGCGCGCGGCTGATTTTGTTTACGGCCCTCTGCTGCAGGGTTTTCTAACAGGTGATGGAAAACGGCCGATAAAAAAGCGATTGTTTTGCCGGTGCCTGTTTGTGCTTGTCCGGCAATGTCTTTACCTTCAAGCAGTACAGGCAGGCTAAGCGCCTGAATCGGGGTGCAATTGTGGAAGCCTTTAGCTTCTAATCCAGAAATAACTTCAGCGCGTAATGCAAAGTCTGAAAATTTCTGTTCTGTTAAGTGTGTTTTGCTCATGTGCGTTAGCATATCAGGTAAAGCTTGCAATAAGAAACAGGATCTATTCAAATAAGACGACTCTTTGTGGATAAAAATCCATCAGAAGCTAAATTTTTTTGGAGTAAGAAATGAGTGACAAGATAGTTCAACTAACGGATGCGGGTTTTGATGCGGATGTTGTAAATGCCAGCGGACCGGTATTGGTTGACTTTTGGGCCGAGTGGTGTGGCCCTTGTAAGATGATCGCACCGATCTTAGACGAGATTGCCACTGAGTATGAAGGCAAGCTGACAGTTGGTAAATTAAACATTGACCAAAACAGCGCAACTCCACCTAAGTTTGGTATTCGTGGCATCCCAACTCTGTTGTTATTTAAAGACGGTGCGGTAGCGGCAACCAAAGTGGGCGCGCTATCAAAAACTCAGTTAAAAGAGTTTCTTGACCAAAATATTTAGGGTTGATTAAGCCAGCTTGAAACACTGTAGTAGTTTGTTTTAAATATACTTAACAGTATTTTTAGTGTGATGTGGGGCACGGCGTGCCCCCTATTTTTGGCGAATTAGTAGACGCATTGCCGTTTTAGTGCTAATTTATTCAGCGTTAGAAAAATTCCAAACAGCTATTCTCATACGCAATAATCTGTTTATTAACCCCTTAATTCAAGTTTCTCACATTGAAAACCCCACAACTATGAATCTTACCGACTTAAAACATACCCCCGTACCTGAGTTAATTAAACTTGGTGAATCGATGGGGCTAGAAAACCTAGCTCGTTTACGTAAACAAGACATTATTTTCTCGATTCTCAAAGCGCATGCGAAAAGTGGCGAAGACATTTTTGGCGACGGTGTGTTAGAAATCTTGCAAGACGGCTTTGGCTTTTTGCGTAGTGCAGATAGCTCTTACCTTGCTGGCCCAGATGATATCTATGTTTCTCCTAGCCAAATTCGCCGTTTCAATCTGCGTACCGGTGACACGGTAGCAGGAAAAATCAGACCTCCAAAAGAAGGCGAGCGTTACTTTGCTCTGTTAAAAATTAACGAAGTAAACTATGACAAGCCTGAAAATGCCCGTAACAAGGTATTATTTGAAAACTTAACTCCAATCCATCCAAATAATCGTTTACGCATGGAACGTGGTAACGGCAGTACCGAAGATATCACCGCACGTATTCTTGATTTAGCATCGCCGATTGGTAAAGGTCAGCGTGGCTTAGTGGTTGCACCGCCAAAAGCGGGTAAAACCATGTTGCTACAAAACATTGCTCAGAGTATTGCTTTTAATCACCCTGACGCGGTGTTGATGGTACTTTTAATTGACGAACGTCCTGAAGAAGTAACTGAAATGCAACGCCTAGTGCGTGGTGAAGTTATTGCCTCTACGTTTGATGAACCAGCTAGCCGCCATGTACAAGTGGCTGAAATGGTTATTGAAAAAGCTAAACGCTTAGTTGAGCACAAAAAAGATGTGATCATCTTACTTGACTCGGTAACGCGTTTGGCTCGTGCTTATAACACCGTTATTCCAAGCTCAGGCAAGGTATTAACAGGTGGTGTTGATGCCAACGCATTACATCGTCCAAAGCGTTTCTTTGGTGCAGCACGTAATGTTGAAGAAGGCGGCAGTTTAACTATCATCGCCACAGCATTGATCGATACCGGCTCTAAAATGGATGAAGTTATCTACGAAGAGTTTAAAGGTACAGGTAACTTAGAGTTGCACTTGAACCGTAAAATTGCTGAAAAACGTGTTTACCCTGCCATTGATATTACTCGCAGTGGCACACGTCGTGAAGAGTTACTTACCACGTCTGATGAGCTGCAGAAAATGTGGATCCTACGCAAAATTGTTCACCCTATGGGTGAAACGGATGCAATGGAATTCCTCATTGATAAGCTTTCGATGACTAAATCTAATGATGAATTCTTTGATGCAATGAAGCGTCAGAAATCATAATAGTTGATCGGGAGGTTACCTTTGTGACCTCCCTTTTAAAATAGCCTTTCAACTTGGGGCAAAATTTGTAATTCGCCTATTTTAAGCGCACACTCAAACAGTAAATGCCAAAGTAGGATGTGTTTAATGGCCTTCGCCAAATGGATGCGGCTGGCGGTCTGGTTGTTTAGCTTCCCCGTAATTGCCCAATCCACCAACTTCACTGAAAATAACGACGAGACCTATGTTATTGATGAGCGTCACGTTGCGTTAATTGAACAAAGCTATCAGCTAAAAGATCGCTTTAACTCCCTGCTGCCCTTGTTATTGCAAGGTGATTTAGACACAGTAAATGCCAACCTGATTACCTTACCTCGCGCGCAATACGAATACTTACTGTTACTCATCTGCCAGCAAGCCATGTTGACAGAACATATCGATGAAAAAGTACGAAATTGGCTAGTTGAACTATCTCAATCTCGACCGCACGTATTACTCGAAAAACGCAATGACGACTTTATCGTTAGTGAGCCTGCTTTTGATTATCCTGCGCTTGCTCGAGCAGCATTGCGTGGCTGGCGAGTCAAAAACCAGCACTTAGAGTTTCAACGTCAGCTAAGCCAAGGTTTATTGGATGTTAAGGCTATTTTTAACAGTAATAACCCTTATATCGAAGACCAACAGGAGTCATTGGTAAAAGTGCTGCCAATGCAAAATCCGAAGCGCTTACAATGGTTAGAACGAGAGCTTGAGAGCAAACAAGTTTTCTTTCCTGACAACTTAGTGATTGCCAATATTGCCATGTTAAATAACAGTGAAGCTTTTTATCGTCGGCTCTGGCAGCGTCCTGTTGATCAACACAGCATGAAAGCGGCTTGGTGGGTTAAACATAATTATCCTTCCGAACAGGCATTTGAGCTGCTTTGGATTGCTGCGCAAAACGAAGAGCTAACCGAACATGCCTGGCAATTAATGGCAGAATTAAAGCCGATGCCACCCCAAGCCGAATCGTATTTGATGGCGGCTTTATCCAGTGAAGACATGGGCGAAGTGGCGGCGCAAGTGCTAGCGCAGCTCACCGATCATAATATTTTGTCTCGTCTTGTTGTGTTAGTGACCGAAGGCGACCCCAGCAATACCGATACCCAAAATGCTTGGCTAAGTCTATTTCTCAACACCTCCCCCGAAGCGAAGCGTCTTATTAAGCAGTTGTTTGAGTTAGATGAAATCCGCAAAAACTATGGTCCTGTACCACAGCGTTAAGGGCCAGCTTTTTCTTTTTCAACTAAAGAGACTATTTGCCCCGTTCAATCGTATTAAGCTGGTTACCCGAAGCATGATGGATGTATCTCCGATCGCATCTTGACGTTGCTTGGGTATAATACTCGTCTCTGACAAACAGGTTTGCCCCATATGAAATATAAAGACTTACGTGATTTTATTGCCTTATTAGAGCAACAAGGACTATTGAAGCGGATCAGCCAGCCCATCGATCCTAACCTTGAGATGACTGAAATAGCCGATCGTACGTTAAAAGGGGGTGGCCCAGCGTTATTGTTTGAAAATCCAATTGGTTACGATATGCCCGTGCTGGCGAATTTATTTGGCACCACCGAGCGCGTCGCCTTAGGCATGGGGCAAAAAGATGTTACCGCATTGCGTGATGTTGGCACTTGGCTGTCTTATCTAAAAGAGCCTGAGCCACCAAAAGGGCTAAGAGAGTTATGGGAGAAAATTCCCATTTTTAAGCAAGTGCTTAACATGCCAGTGAAAAAGCTCTCTAAAGCGCCTTGCCAACAAATCGTGTTATCGGGTGATGATGTCGACTTAAGCAAAATACCTGTGATGCGCTGTTGGCCGGGTGATGTCGCGCCGCTGGTCACTTGGGGCTTAACCATTACCCGAGGGCCAAATAAAAAACGTCAGAACTTAGGTATCTATCGCCAGCAAGTATTAGGTAAGAACAAACTGATCATGCGCTGGTTATCCCACCGTGGTGGCGCACTGGATTTTCGGGAATTTCAACAGCAAAACCCCGGGCAACCTTACCCCGTATCAGTGGCTTTAGGTGCTGATCCTGCCACCATCTTAGGTGCTGTGACGCCGGTGCCGGATACTTTAAGTGAATATGCCTTTGCTGGCTTGTTACGCGGTGGCCGCACCGAAGTAGTTAAAAGTATCTCTAACGATCTTGAAGTGCCCGCGAGTGCTGAAATAGTGCTTGAAGGGTACTTATACCCTGATGAAATGGCGCCGGAAGGACCGTATGGTGACCATACGGGTTACTACAATGAAGTGGATGAGTTCCCGGTCTTTACGGTTACTCATATCACCATGCGGGAAAATCCGATTTATCACAGTACTTATACTGGTCGTCCACCCGATGAGCCAGCGATTTTAGGGGTTGCACTGAATGAAGTGTTTGTTCCTATCATTCAAAAGCAATTTCCTGAAATTGTGGACTTTTATTTACCGCCTGAGGGGTGTTCGTACCGCATGGCGGTGGTGACAATTAAAAAGCAATATCCCGGTCACGCCAAGCGAGTGATGCTAGGGGTTTGGTCATTCTTGCGCCAGTTTATGTACACCAAGTTTGTGATTGTTTGTGATGATGATGTCAATGCGCGAGATTGGAACGATGTGATTTGGGCGATTACCACGCGAATGGATCCGACGCGCGACACCACCCTTATTGATCATACGCCGATTGATTATCTCGACTTCGCTTCACCTGTGTCTGGCCTAGGTTCAAAAATGGGCCTAGATGCCACCAATAAATGGCCCGGTGAAACCAATCGTGAATGGGGTGAGCCCATCGTGATGGATCCCGAAGTCACCAAACGCATTGACGATATCTGGCACGAGTTAGGAATAGACACGCCGTTAAAGCGTGACTAATTTACGGGATTGTTAAATGTTTAAAGCCAGATTGCTACCCGATGGGGTAGAATTTGATATCAACGAGCACGAAACCATCTTAGCGGCGGCCATTCGCCAGAAGATCCCGTTTCCCTATCGTTGCCGCACGGGTGGTTGCCAAAGTTGCCTGTGCCAACGCACTCAGGGTGAGGTGGAATACGGTGCCATGGAGCCTTGGCTAACAGATGCAGAGCAAGCCGAAGGCTGGACTTATGCATGTTTGGCTAAGCCATTAACGGATTTAGAAATAAAGCTTTAAGCTTTAGGAAAGGTTATGAAATCATATAGTTGTAAATTGGTAGAACTGTCACAATTCACTGACTTTGTTTATAAACTGGTATTAAAAACCACTGAGCCTGCGGAATTTATTGCTGGTCAATACCTAACCGTGGTGATGGGCGAGAAGGATAAGCGTCCATTTTCCCTTGCCAATAGCCCAACCACAGGCTTAATTGAGCTACACATCGGCGCGTCAGAGCACAACCCATATGCGATGGAAGTGATTGAGAAGGTAAAACAAACCGGTGAGCTAACGGTGGAAGTTGCAGCTGGTAAAGCATACTACCGTGAAGAGTCTAAGCGTCCTGCAATCTTAATCGCCGGCGGCACAGGCTTCTCTTACGTTAAATCTATTTTGGAATACAGCCTAACCACCGCCAATAAACAGCCGATATTTATTTACTGGGGCGCACAGCAGCCAGAGCATCTTTACTATCATCAAGAGCTAGCAGCATTAGCCGCGCAACATGAACATCTTACCTATATTCCTGTTGTTGAAAACGGCTCAGTAGCCGGTGGTAAAACCGGTCTGGTACATAAAGCAGTACTTGAAGATTTTGTCAGCCTAGAAGGTTACGACGTATATATTGCTGGCCGCTTTGAAATGTCGGGCGCAGCGCGTGAAGACTTCCGCCAACAAGGTATTGAAGAAGCCCATCTTTATGGTGATGCGTTTGAGTTTATAAAATAACTTAAACCAAACCTAGCTAATTAAGCCAAGTGTGCCGTCGGGTTTACTTGGCTTTTGTCATTTTAGTGTCATAAAAAGTAAACCTTAGTGTAAACATCCCTCCTTAGCATAGGCGCCATTTAGCAAACATAATAATTAGGGAAAATCATGAAATTTAAGGGCGTAACTACACTATTAGTCAGCAGCTTAGCGCTGGCTTATCCTGCTATCTCGGCTGCTAAGTCTGACGCTGCCATGGCGTCAGCGCCACAGCCAACATTGATTGCCCGTCATGCATCGGGGATTTTTGATGCCAGCGCGGCAGAAATTGTCAGTTTTGATAAACGTAGCCAGCAAATTTTTGTGGTTAATGCCAAAAGTGGCGCCATTGATGTGTTAGATGCCAGTACGCTCTCTAGCAACACAAAGGTCGAAAATGACATCACATTAAACAACCTGCCAAAAGTGACCACGCTAGATGTTAAGCATGATGTCGCTAATAAGTTAGCAGGCGCTGCAAACAGTGTGGCTGTTTCAGGTGATTTACTCGCAGTCGCGATTGAAGCGGGCGATGATAAAGGTAATAAGCGCCAAGGTCGTGGTTACGCGGCGTTTTATAAAATTGGCAGCGATAAAAAAATCACTTTTATTAAAGCGGTTAAAGTGGGTTTCTTACCTGATATGATCACCTTCACCCCAGATGGTAAAGCTGTTTTAGTGGCTAATGAGGGAGAGCCCTCTGGTGATTATAATGTCGATCCTGAAGGCTCGATCTCATTGATTCGAATTAAAGATGGCCAACCAGGCGAAGTTATTGAGCTGGCGTTTACTGACTTTAACCAAGGCGGCAAGCGTGCGAATGAAGTGCCGGCTGATTTACGCGTGTACGGTAAAAGCATGCAAGGCGTGGCATCGAGCTTGGCGCAAGATCTTGAGCCTGAATATATTACTGTAACCAAAGACAGCAGCACTGCTTTTGTCTCACTGCAAGAAAACAATGGTTTTGCCGTGGTTGATGTGGCTAATGGCAAGATTAAGCAGTTGGTTAGCTTAGGTTATAAAGACTATAGCCAAGCAGAAAATGCCCTTGATTTAAATGATCGCGATAATATTGAATCAATCAAAGGTACGGTTCTTGCTAATGGCAAAGCCAAAATCAATATCCAGCCTTGGCCGCATGTGGTGGGTATGTATCAACCCGATTCTGTGGCCAGCTACACCGTTAATGGCCAGCATTTTGTGGTGACCGCTAACGAAGGTGATGCGCGTGAATATTTCTTTGATGCCACTAAAGAAGCATGTGAAGCACAAGGCGGATTGGACTGGGATGAAGATGACGGTTGTTTATCATTCAACGAAGAAGTGCGCGTTGAAGACTTAGTTGGCAAAGAGCAGTTTACCCCTGAGCTAGCTAAAATGACGGGTGAAGAGCAGCTAGGTCGTTTGAAGATCACTAATACCTTAGGTAAAAATAGCCAAGGTCAATATGACACTTTCTATTCTTACGGCGCGCGTTCATTTTCAATTTGGACCGCCGATGGCAAGCAAGTATTCGACTCGGGCAGTGACTTTGAACGTATTACCGCAGAGCGTGTGGGTGAAAACTTTAATGCCAGTAATGATCGCGCGCAAAATCATAAGAAAAATGACCGCTCAAGTGCCAAAGGACCCGAGCCTGAAGCACTTACGTTAGGTGAAATTGATGGCCGCACTTATGCCTTTATTGGCTTAGAGCGCGTGGGTGGCTTTATGATTTATGATATCACCACACCGGCAGAGGCGAAATTTGTTAGCTATACCCTTAACCGTGACTTTACTAAGAATCCAACCAAAGAGGCGGCGGGCGATGTAGGTCCAGAAGGGATGGCGTTTGTTGCCAAGGCAGATAGCCCAACCGGTAAACCGCTACTGGTTATTGGCAATGAAGTAAGTGGTTCGACCTCTGTTTATGAACTGAGATAAGCTGCTGAATTTTCATATAAGCTTACTCATACTACAAAGCCATCCTCAATAGGATGGCTTTTTGTGATCTTAATTTGACTTTTTAACTCTCGCTCAAGACGAATTTATCCCCTATACCTTAAGGCACAAGTGAATAAAGGGATGTGCGCATTCTTGTTGCTCAGTTTTTACATAAAACTGACAGCCTGATGTTGTTGCTTAAGGTTTTCGATGAAAAAACTCATTTTTAACGGTCAGACCTATCCGCTCGATCCCGCACATTCGGTGCTGGATAACCTTCTTGCTGCTGGGGTAAATATTCCCCATTCTTGCCGCACTGGCATTTGTCAAAGCTGTATTTTACAAAAAATATCCGGAGACGTTGATAGTGAAGCTCAGCATGGCTTAAGGGAGGCGCTGGCAATGCAAGATTACTTTAAAACCTGCTGTGCTTTTTGTGATTCGGATATAGAGTTAACGTCTGGTAAGCGGGCGGACTTTTTGGGGCGAGCTGTGATTACGGAGAAGCGCTTACTCAATAACAGGGTATGCTTATTAGAGATAGAGCCTGCCAATCCTATTTATTATCATGCTGGGCAATTTTTAAATATTCGCCGTGACGATGGTGAAACGCGCAGCTATTCCATTGCTAGCCTCCCTTCGCGAGCGGGTGCGTTAGAGTTTCATATTGAACGAATGAAAAATGGCACCTTAAGTAACTGGTTATTTGATGAGGCAAAAGTAGGTGACTGTTTAGATATTCAAGGGCCTTATGGTCGTTCTTTTTATCGCACTACCCCCAATAACATGAACATCTTGTTGGTAGCTAATGACTGTGCTTTGGCACCTGCTTTAGGTGTGATCAGGGATGCACTCGACTCAGGTTTTAAGGGGCAAGTGTACCTTTATCATGGCAGTAGCAACCTTGATGGTTTGTATTTTCATGATCAGTTAATAACCATGGATGAAGCGGTTGATAATTTTCATTATCGGGCCTGTTTAGATGATTCGACCCAAGTGCGGGATGACCTGCCGACCGGTTATTATCAAGGCAACATGGCGGAATTAGCGTTGTCACGCTTTGCCCACTTGCAGGCATTCAAGGTGTTTTTGTTTGGTGAGCCGAAAATGGTCCGCAATACCAAAGAAGCTGTGATAAAAGCTGGCGCGCTGATTGAAAATGTATTTATTGATCCCTTTGATTATCGAGATTTGAGAAAAATTAAGCGGCCAACAAAGGCCGCTTAATTTAATTGAATCCGGTTGGATTAATGATTATCACATCCCATTTAGTAGCGAATAATGTCGCGCATTGGGTCATAGTCGCTGTTACTTAGACTACGACTATTTGGGTTGATGGCCGAGCAGTAGCCAATTAATGGCAAAGTAGTTGGCGAGCCCAAGCTATTAAAGAAATCTTCTACTGCTAACAACTCTGGCCCAGTTGCATTGGCTAATGCTTTTTTCACTACGGCTAGGGCTCGCGGGCGTACTAGACTAGCTGCAATTCGGTTGCGTTGGCCCCAACCAATAATGTAATCATCACACTTAGGGTCGGTTATGTCAGGCACCTCTAGGTAGGCAACATCGCGATCAATATTGAAATGTTTTTTCATCATGCTTTCTTCAAACAACATGGCAAAATCTTCTTCAGTTTTATAGTAAGCATATTGGTCATTAGCCCCTTCCTGCTCAAGTAAAAAACCGACCTCTGCGGCGGTGTAGGCTTCGATTTTTGCTTGTTGAGCCTTGTCTTTAGACTCTTCTCCGCCAAAGAGATTGAGAGAGATTGCCTGCATATCAGAATTGGTTAGCGTGTAGTTGTTAACAAATACTTGGTTGCTCATTTGTGGGATGGCGCGATCATGGTAGATCTCAGACAGCTTTTTGTCGGAAGGCGTCAAGGTGGAGATAAAAGTATTATGGAAAATATCGCGTGCATGAGCGAGTTCATGAAACAATAATCCAGTGAACTCAGGCAATGCCGAAGCTAAGCTGCGCTCAGTTTTATCACTTAATGACCCAGGTGAAGAGATAGTTTTATTGTTATAAACAAAACGCCCGGTGGTTAAAAATTGGAATTTTTTAGCATATGCTGCGCGGTAATCATCGTCTTGGTTAATGGTCGCTTTTTCGGCATTGGTTAACCATAAATAGTCTGGATCGAGGTAGATCGCACCCGAGTAGGGAGTGAAGTAAGATGGACGAACATCAGAACTAATCACAATGGCGCGCACACTTTGGAATAATGGCAAAATAGTCTTAGGCATGTTGTTATTCGTTAACATGTCTTGAAAGCGATTAATCATCCAATCATCAGATACGACTAGGCGATTCATTATGTCATCTATTGTGGGGTTGGGTGTTTCGCTGTAAATAAATGAAAGCTCATTAAGGGAGCAAGAGTCACCTCGGGTTTGTGCTTTAACACATTTAACTAGCACATCAGCATGGGGGCTGCTTGTTCGGGCTACTTTTAGCTCAGCCGTTGGAGCGATAGGATTTGTTGGCGTTCCGCCATCGACAGGCTTGCCGGATAAATTGATGGATTCACCGCCGCAGGCTGTGAGAGAGAGCGCTACTGCTAGTAGGCCATACTGATAAAGTTTCATTGCCACGGATCCCTGTAAATAATTCCTGATGAGAATATCACATTTTCAGGTTATTTGACTCCGTGTCAACTAAAGGTCATTGTTTTGATGAGGTTGAACAAGTTTAAGTGAGGAGGGTAATAAAAAAGCTTCGTCAAATTGACGAAGCTTTTGTGAAAATGAATATGACAGCGGATGAGTTAGCAGCCTGGGCCACATTCCATACACATTTGTGTCATTTCTGGGCCTAGGTGTAATTTCGAGTTGAGGTCACGCAATGCTGTTCTGACGCCTTCTTCGATTACCGGATGATAGAAAGGCATGTCGAGCATTTGTGCCACGGTCATTTTGCTTTGATGCGCCCAAGCCAGTAAGTGTGCTAAATGTTCGGCATTAGGTCCGGTCATTTCCGCTCCTAAAAAACGCCCTGTACCGTTTTCGCCGTATACTTTTAATAGGCCTTTGTTTATTAACATCACGCGGCTACGGCCTTGGTTTTCAAAGCTCACTTCACCGGTGGTAAAGCAGCCACAACTGCCTAGGCGCTTTTCAATCTCACGGTAGCTTTCCCCGATCATGGCAATTTGCGGATCGCTAAACACGGCAGCAATTGGCGTGCGACGAAGGCCGGCGCGAATATCTGGAAAAACACCGGCATTGTGGCCAGCAATTTTGCCTTGATCCGCTGCTTCATGTAGCAGTGGGATCTGGTTGCTAGAATCGCCAGCAATAAAGATATTGGCGATGGATGTTTGCATGGTGTACTTATCAGCAAGCGGTACGCCTTTTTCATCTAGTTGAATGTCGAGCTGATCCAGGCCAATTTTATCAACATTGGGGCGGCGGCCTGTGGCTGCAACTAGGTAATCAACTAAGGCTTCTTGCTCTACACCTTGCTTGTCAGTGTATTGAATATAAACCTTGTCCCCTTCGCGTCGCACGGTTGACACTTTCGCATCAGCATCAAGATAAAACTCATCAGCAAAGGTTTTGTATGCGTAGGCCATTACATCTGGGTCGGTTAATGGGCCCACTTGGCCACCGACGCCAAACATTAATACCTTCACGCCTAAGCGATGTAAGGCTTGGCCTAGCTCTAAGCCAATCACTCCGGGACCAAACACCGCTACCGACTCAGGCAAGTCATCCCAGTTGAATACATCATCGTTTACTACTAAGCGATCGCCCAAATCATTCCAAGGGGCAGGCCAGCTTGGGCGCGAGCCGGTCGCGATAACAATGCGTTTGGCTTGAATTTGTAAGTCATCGCCTACCTGTAAGGTGTTGCTGTCGATAAACTTAGCGTAGCCTTGAATTTTATCTGATTCAGGAATGCCATCAACGGATTCCAGTACAAAGCCAACAAAACGGTCGCGTTCGTCGCGTACGCGCTTCATCACTTCTTTACCATTAATCTCTGGTTTGCCTAAATGAACACCAAAAGCGGCAGATTTATCGTATTGGTGTGCATTTTCTGCTGCGGCGATCAATAGTTTACTCGGCATACAGCCAACCCGCGCACAGGTTGTGCCAAATGGGCCACCTTCAATAATCGCTACCGAATCGGTTGCTTCTTTTGCTGCGCGATAGGCCGCTAACCCTGCTGTGCCGCCACCAATTACTGCTACATCTAACTGTTTAATCTTCATAACAACCTCATAAGTGGAATTTGTTTGCCTGAATTCACTGCTGATTAAATAAAATCAGGGAAAAAAACTGGGAGAAAATAGGCGACCGAAGCCGCCCGATAATTAGGATAATTAAGCGAAGTAAGCCGCTAACTCCTCGCTACCACCGATATGCTTACCACCGATAAATACTTGTGGCACAGTGGTATTGCCGCTGATGGCTTTTAGGCTAACGCTGCTAGCATCTTTACCTAATACTATTTCTTCAAAGCCTAGCCCTTGCTCTTTTAATAGTGCTTTCGCTTTGGCACAGAAAGGACAGCCCGGTTTAGTAATAATGCTGATGGCTTCCGGTGCTTTGGCTTCGGCATTAATGTAGCTCAGCATAGTATCTGCATCAGATACTTTGAACGGGTCGCCTGGCTCATTTGGCTCGATAAACATTTTGTCGATGATGCCGTCTTTAACCAGCATCGAGTAACGCCAGCTGCGCTTACCAAAGCCAAGGTCATCTTTATCCACTAGCATGCCCATGCCTGCACTGAACTCACCGTTACCGTCTGGGATTACGCGGATGTTTTCTGCTTCTTGGTCGGCTAACCAAGCGTTCATTACAAAGGTATCGTTAACGCTGATACATACGATTTCATCTACGCCATTTTCTTTTAATACGTCCGCTAGCTCGTTGTAGCGTGGTAAATGCGTTGATGAACAAGTTGGCGTAAATGCACCTGGTAGTGCGAACACTGCCACTGTTTTGCCTTTGAAAATTTCGTCAGTAGTTACGTCAACCCAAGCATCGTTAGCGCGAGTATGGAATGTAACTTGAGGTACTGATTGGCCTTCTTTATTGTCTAACATGTCGTATTCCTTGTTGTTTATAAAAGGTTTGTCGTTTTGATGGGTTAAGTATGGGGTAACCTGGTGAAACTTAGAAATGGTTTAGAACAATAGTATTGATAGCTTTAAACTATTACTTTTTATTTTTTGATAGTTTTTGTTTCTATTTGGCTAGCAGCACGCAGTTACGATTGTGGCCCTTGGCTTGATACAGGGCGTCATCGGCTTGTTGGTAAATAGTTTCTTGGTCAATGTCTTGATCAAAGTGAATAATATTTACACCGACGGAGATAGTAATAATATCGTAAGGTTGATTACGCAGATGGGTAATTTGCAGTGCTTCAACCGATTCCTTTAGACGATAGGCAATGTCGGATATGTCGCTATCGAGCGCAGCACCCGAAACAATCACGCCAAACTCTTCACCACCAAGACGAAAGACATAATCACAGGCACGGTGAAGGTTGCTTTTTAGCGCCTTCGCCAGATCAATCAGTACTTGATCCCCTTTCGGGTGGCCATAAGTGTCATTAAAGGCTTTGAAGTTATCGACATCGATGATCATAAATCCAAACAGCTTCTTATCCCGTTTTGCTCTGGCTAATTCTTTTGGAAAAATCTCATTGAAATGGCGGCGGTTAAATAAACCCGTCAGTTCATCAATGCGGGTAATATTCTCAATGCGTTTTTTATCGGTGATGTCTTGTTGAATAACACTAAAACCGATCACTTGATGGCCACGCTTTAAAGGCGAAAGAAAGGTTTGGGTGGTGATCTTTTGGCCGCTGTGGTTGTGGTAGCTGAATTCGCCTTGCCAATGTCGCTGTTGTTGTATTGCTTTAAAAAAGCTGTCTTCAGTCTCTTCTGGGTTGGCGTTGCTATATAACAATCTAAAGTCACTGTTTAACAGTTTATATTTGGCCATGCCTATGGTCTGGCAAAAGGCGTCACTGACATCAATAATACTTTGGTTTGTGTCTATCTTTAAATTGAGTACATGGTGATCAATGATATCTAAGTAGTTGTTTATTTTTCTGTTTAGGGCGCTTAGCTTGCGGTTCCAGTAGATGAATAGGCTTAATAACACGGCCAGCGAGAACGCAATTGGCCATAGTTTGCGATAATCTCCTTCATAGAGATATTTGATATTAATCCAGCGATTGAATATTTCGTCGTGCTCAGTCGGTTTTATATCGCGAGTGGCAATGTCAAAAATGTCACGTAGCAGGGGTTCATCGTTGCGGGTGGCCACGCCAATGGACCATTCTAAGCCTGTGGCCCCGTTGATCTTAACATTGCTGATTTTACCTTGTTGGATCACATGGCTTACCGAAGCGACTGTATCTAAGAAGGCAAACAGTTCGCCACTGGACACCATCTCAATGCCTTTTTCAACATTACTGACTTCAATAATGTTGGCCCTGGGATACTTTTCCTTTACCGATTCAATCAGTGAATAACCCGCGACAACCCCGATAGGCTCTCCTTCTATTTGCCCTAAATTACCAATAAAGTAGGGCAGTTCTCGGGTAATAACCACCACTGGCAGCTTCATAAAGGCTTCACCAAAGTCCAAATACCTATCTCTGCCAGGCGTTTTGGCAGCGGCAGAAATGATGTCGCATTCCCGCTGCCTTGCTTTGGCTAAGGTTTGGGTCCAGCTGCGTGTTGGAATTAACTTAAACTGCTTACCTAGCTTTGCTTCATAAAGCTTCATCGTATCAGCTACTATGCCTTGGTGTTGCTGCTGTTGATCTATCCATTCAAAGGGGGCCCAGTTTGGGTCAACACACATGGTAATCCAAGGTTTATGACTAAGATAAGCTTGCTGCTCTAAGGTAAATAACTCGTTACTAAACTCAATATCTAAACCCGATTTTAAGCTATTCTCTATCAGCTGTGAGTTATCCTGTGTGGCATTGATACTGAGCCATTGTTTGCGCAGGGCGATGTGCTCCTCCGGTGTAATACTAATTAAGGCTTTATTGATAATGCCGGTTAGTAAGGGATCTTTGTGGCCAATGCCGACGCTGAAATGGTTTTTGAATGGGGTAAAACCGTGCAAGCTTAAGTTTGCCAACCCTTGCGCTTGGATGTGATAAAGGCTGACAAATAACGTACCTAAAGTGGCATCTACTTCGCCCGTGGCTGCTGCGACTAATCCAGCGCTCACATCTTTGTAACGCTTTATTTCTATTTCAGGGTAGCTTCTGGTTATATCAGCCTCATCCGAGTAGCCTTCGACAATGGCTAATGTTTTACCATTGAGCTGCTCTAAGGTGAAATAGGGATGTTTATTTTGACTAATAATAGCAACGGGTGAGCTAAGAAATGGCTGACTAAAGTTGAGGTAATGCTGGCGCTGCGGAGTGTTGATGATACCTGAAATAAGATCGCAATTGCCTGCTTGAGCTTCATCAAGAGTCGCCTGCCAGCTGTCTGTTGGTCTAAGTACGATATCCAGCTTTAAGCGTTTTCTGATCAGCTGAATGTAGTCAGCAAACAGCCCCTTATGGTGACCCTGTTGATCAATTTTATCGTAGGGCATCCAATCGGGATCGGCACATAATGAAAGAGTACTTAATTTGCTTAAGTAGTCTTGTTCAACTTGGGTTAAATTGAGGGCGTTGGCTTGGGATAGTTTATCAAATTCACCGAGCCACTTTTTTCTTAACGCGATAAGTTCACTTTCTTTAACTTCAGCCATCGCTTTATTGATGATGCTATGGAGTAATGGCCAATCTTCGCGAACACCTATGTGTAAGGTTTCAGCTTTACCGTTAGTAACATCAACGCTACCCGCGACAACTAGGCTTGCTAGTAAATGCTTTTCAACTAAATAGTTGATAGTGGCTAAATTATCGATGTAAGCATCTGCTTGATTGGTAGCTACTGCGCGTAAAGCTTCCACCGGAGAGGCGACGTTAAGTAGCTTAATATTGGGATAATGCTTGGCGATAAACATGGTGGAGTAATAGCCAGAGATAACCGCTAAGGTTTTATCCTGCAGGGCTGCTAAGTGAGATAAATGAGCGTTTTTTTGTTGGGTGACGATGACCGAATGAAGTTCAAAGTAAGGCTCAGTAAACAGTAGGAAGTCTTGCCGCTCAGGTAAATCGGCCACTACATGCATTAAATCGATTTCTTTCGCTTTGGCTTGTTCCAGCAATTGAAACCAGCTATAACCGTTGATGTAGTCGAACTTAACCCCAATTTTATCGGCGATGATATCTAGATAATCAATGGAATAGCCTGCTGGTGTTTGATTATCAACAAAGTCTAAGGGGGGCCAGTCTGTTTCGTTAGAAACTCGGATCACCGGATGTTCGGTAAGGAATGCTTCTTCTTCAGGTGTCAGTATCAAACCATTACCATAGCTAGCCGGGCTGGTGATAAAGCAGCAAACTAGCAAGGTGAACTGAGTGAACCTGACCAAGTAAAACAATAAATAAGCACCTTAGAAGGTAAAGTAAATATAAACCGTGCTGATTATTCAATATACAAACGATAAATGATATAGACCAAGTTCACACTTTATTGTGACAAGTAGATTAAGTATGGTGTGCTGGCGATTGGCGACAGATTAGATAGGGTAAAGTAATGTTAAAAGTAGCGATAAATGGCTTTGGTCGTATTGGGCGTAGTGTACTAAGAGCGTTATATGAAAATAATTACACCCAGCAAATTCAAATTGTCGCGATTAATGAATTAGCCACACCGGCAGCGATGGCGCACTTGCTGCAATATGACTCCAGTCATGGCCGTTTTGAGCAGTCAGTCGACTTTGATCAACAACATCTTTATGTTGCAGAGCATTCGATTGCCATTTTTCACCAAGGGGATATTCAATTACTGCCATGGCACGATTTAGACGTCGATATTGTGCTCGATTGTACCGGTAAATACGGTAGCCGCGCCGATGGCTTAGCGCACATTCATGCGGGTGCGGGTAAGGTGCTATTTTCCCATCCCGGCGCAGCAGACTTAGATCACACCATTATTTATGGCGTTAATCATCAAAGCTTAACCCAAGCCGATCGCATAGTGTCTAATGGCTCCTGTACCACAAACTGCATTGTGCCCGTGATTAATTTGCTGCATCAAGCCTTTGGCATTGAATCAGGCACTATCACCACTATTCATTCGGCAATGAACGACCAGCAAGTGATTGATGCTTACCACTCTGATTTGCGCCTCGCGCGTGCTGCTAGTAGCTCTATCATTCCTGTGAACACTAAGCTCGCACGCGGTATAGAGCGTATTTTGCCTGAATTTGCCGATAAATTTGAAGCGATTGCGGTGCGCGTACCCACCATTAACGTCACGGCGATGGATCTGAGTGTTAGCTTAAAAACACAAGTAGACGTTAACGCGGTAAATCAGCTGTTGCAGCAGCAAACCAGCTCGTTTTATAAAGGCATTGTTGATTATAGCGAAGCTGAGCTGGTCTCCGTTGACTTTAATCATGACTCTCACAGTGCCATTATTGATGGCACTCAAACTCGCGTAAGTAACGGTAATCTATTGAAAACATTGGTTTGGTGTGACAATGAATGGGGTTTTGCGAATCGTATGCTAGACACCGCGTTGGCGATGCATTTTTCGCCATTGAGTAATAGCCATGGCGAACCTTAACTTGGCCTAGGTTGGTAGTGGCAGTATAAGGTCTATCCCATAGGCTTGTTCTGACTGTCACTTCGGTTCATTTATACTCATTCGCTAACCTGTTTTACTGTTTCTGTTTGACTTGTGTGTAAGGCATAGGTGTAAGCTTAATTTATGGCTCATTCTTATCTGTCACAAGCGGGAGTTTAGAAATGAAAGTAACTCAGTTGGCGCGGCATCTTAATGTTACCCCCGACACGGTGCGCTATTACACTCGAATTAAATTGCTGCGGCCAAAAAAATCACCTGAAAATGGCTATAAAAATTACCCCACCAGTGAAATCAATCGGTTGCATTTTATCGTTTGTGCGCGGGATCTTGGGTTTTCTGTTGAAGATATTCAAGAAATTTTAGCCGAGTCTGATGCCGGTCATTCTGCTTGCCCACGGGTGCGCGATTTGATTGAGTTGCGGCTGCAGGAAACGCAAGTGCGGTTACAGCATATGCAGCAGCAATACGACCGCATGAAACTAGCGGTGTCGAGTTGGCATGATAAGCCAGATATGGCGCCTACTGATGACATGATTTGCCACTTGATTGAAAAGTTTGGCATGGCTCATTTTGTTGATTCGCAAGAGGCTTAATCATGGATAAATCAATAAACCAAGTAGAGCAGCCTGCGTTAGAGCAAGTGCTGCAAATTGAAGGCGCCAGTTGTGCTGGTTGTGTTAATAAAATTGAAAAGGCGCTTAATAACGTGCCCGGCGTGACTCAGGCGCAAATGAACTTTGCTGATCGCACCGCTTCTGTGTCAGGCGATGTTAAGTTAGAGGTGCTGATCCAGGCGGTAGAGCAGATAGGTTATCATGCAAAAATGGCCGCCACCGAAGATGAAGCGGATACGTTAACTGAGAAAGAGCAAGAAGAGCAAAACTATTACCAAACCTTGCTGCGCCATACTTGGATTGCATTAGGGGTCGGCGTGCCCTTGATGATTTATGGCTTAGTCGGCGGCACGATGACCGTGACCACAGTGACGGAGCAAGTGGTATGGGGCTTAGTTGGTTTAGTGACCTTAGCGGTAATGTATTTTTCCGGTAAGCACTTTTACTTTGGCGCTTGGCGCAGCTTTATCCACCACTCTGCCAACATGGATACCTTGATTGCGTTAGGCACCGGTACCGCGTGGCTCTACTCTATGCTGGTGGTGTTTGTACCTGACTTATTACCGTTAATGGCCCGCCATGTTTACTTTGAAGCAACGGCGATGATCATCGGCTTAATTAATTTGGGGCTAGCTTTTGAAGTCAAAGCCAGAGGTAAAACCTCACAGGCGATTAAGCGCTTAATTGGCCTGCAAGTGAAAACCGCGACGGTGATCCGGGATGAAGAAGAGGTCAATATTGCGATTGCCAAAGTGCAACTTGATGATGTTGTTAAAGTGCGGCCGGGCGAGCAAATTCCGGTTGACGGTGAGGTAATATCAGGTAGCAGTATGATTGATGAATCCATGCTAACGGGCGAGCCTGTGCCAGTCGAAAAACGCAAAGGTGATGAGGTGGCATCGGGCACGCTCAATAAAACGGGGTCGTTATTGTTTAAGGCGACCCGGGTTGGTAAAGATACGGCATTAGCGAAAATTATCAGCATGGTTAAACGAGCGCAAAACTCGAAACCTTCCATTGGTCGCCTAGCGGATGTTATTTCGGCCTATTTTGTTCCCACCATTATGATTATTTCGATTATCAGTGCGTTAGTTTGGCTTAACTTTGGCCCCGAGCCACAATTGGCGTTTGCGATTGCCGCAGCGACCACGGTACTGATTATTGCTTGCCCTTGTGCCCTAGGTTTAGCTACGCCGATGTCAGTGATGGTTGGGGTTGGTAAAGCAGCGGAAGCGGGCGTGTTAATCCGTAATGGTGAAGCGCTGCAAACGGCGTCGAAAATCACCACTATGGTGCTGGATAAAACCGGTACCATTACAGCAGGCTCACCGTCGGTGACCGATATTATTGTGCTTGATGACCGTGACGAATCTCGGGTGTTACAGCTAGCCGCCAGTATTGAATCTCACTCCGAGCACCCTTTGGCAATGGCGGTGGTGAGCAGTGCCAAAGAGCAATCTATTAACTTGGTTGAGGTAACTGAGTTTAATGCAATAGCGGGCCAAGGTGTTGAGGGGCTTTGCGAAGGCGAACACTTGTTGTTTGGTAATGAAAAACTGATGACACAGCAAGGCGTGGCGTTAGATCAAGCTGTTGAACAAGGGCAACAATTGGCGCAGCAGGCGAAAACGCCAATGTACTTTGCGATTAATAACCAGTTAGTGGCGGTGATTGCGGTGGCTGATGCGATTAAAGCCGATTCAAAGGCGGCTATTGCGAGGTTACAAAGCAACGGCATCAAAGTGGTGATGTTGACCGGTGATAATCGCGATACCGCGGTAGCAGTGGCAAAACAAGTGGGGGTCGATGAATTTTATGCCGAAGTGCAGCCACAAGATAAGGCCGCGCAGGTAGAGGTGTTTCAGCAAGCCGGTGAAATTGTCGGTATGGTCGGCGATGGCATTAATGATGCGCCGGCATTAGCGCTAGCCGATGTTGGCTTTGCCATTGGCACCGGCACCGATGTTGCGATAGAGAGTGGCGACATTACCTTGATGCGAGGCTCTTTACATGGCTTGGCTGATGCCATTGCGGTGAGTAAGGCAACCTTAACCAATATAAAGCAGAACTTATTGGGTGCGTTTGTTTATAACGTGGCGGGGGTGCCCATCGCGGCGGGGCTGCTCTATCCTTTCTTTGGTATTTTGTTAAGTCCGGTGATAGCCGGGGCTGCCATGGCATTTTCCTCGTTGACCGTGGTGAGTAATGCTAATCGATTACGTTGGTTTAAAGCGAAGCAGCATTAGGAGCAAGACATGATAGTGATTAATTTACTTGGCTTGGTACTCATAGGTTTTATTGTTTGGTGGTTTTGGCTATATCAGCCGCCTAAGCAGCGTACAAATAAGGGTAATATTGAGATTGAAGTCAAAGACGGTGTCTACACGCCCGCACAAGTTAAGGTGCTGGCAGGGCAACCCTTTACGTTGCGCTTTATCCGTCGAGACCCGTCACTTTGCGCCGAGGTAGTACAAATACCGACGTTGTCAGTGAGTGATAATTTACCCACCAATCAGCCCCATGATATTTCATTGCCCGAGTTAGCGGTGGGCAAATATGAATTCCATTGCCAAATGAAGATGTATCGCGGTGTTATTCATGTGGTAGAAGATGAGTAATAGGGTTGTCTTTTTGGCAGGATTGTTGTGAGTTGTATCAAGTGAAAAAGGGGGGCCAAAAGCGGTCTCCCTTTTTTATATTACGATTAATCTTGGTTAAGCGTTGATCTGCTCTTGATGGACTTTTTTAAATTTAAATAACTGGGTGACGCTTTCTAGCTCACCTGCAAGCTGCGCTAAATTACTACTGGCTTCAGATGTTTGTTGTGCCCCTTGGCTGCTTTGCTCTGCTGCCACGCCAATATTACTGATGCTGCGGGCAATGTCGGCAGTGACTTGCGATTGCTGCTCGGCAGCGACGGCGGTTTGCATGGCATGCTCATTAATTTGGTTCATGGTTTTAGCCACTTCACTTAATGCCTGCTGCATCTCTTTGGCTTTACTAAAGGTATGTTCTGACTGGCTGGCACTGGCGCGCATTGAACCCGAAACACTGGACGCTTGATTGTTTAACTCGCCAATAACCACTTCGATATCTTTGGTTGAAATTTGCACTTTTTTCGCCAACTCTCTCACCTCATCGGCCACCACCGAGAAGCCTCGGCCTTGTTCGCCCGCTCTGGCTGCTTCAATTGCCGCATTGAGCGCAAGTAGGTTGGTTTGCTCGGCGATGGTTTGGATCACTTCCAGTACTTGGCCAATTTTTTGGCTGTGTAAATTGAGATGCTCCATATCATCGGCAGTCTCGGTATTTAGTTTTAATGAGTCAGCCATCGAGGTGAGTGTGTCATTAATCGCTTGATCGACCTCATTGAGGTGGCGGTTAATAGCACTAATTTCTTCTGCTGCTAAATTAGCATGATGGTTTATCTCATTGGCTGCAGCATTCATCTCTTCCATTGCAGTGGCCATCATTTCGATTTCTTTGGTTTGCTCTGCTGCTGAAATGCGAGTTTGATTAGAGACTACCGATGTTTCTTCAGCTTTTTCAGACATAGTTTGACTCGCTGCAGCAATTTTACTTAATAGGTCAGACAGGTTTTGCTGCATTTTCCCCAAGCCGGAATAAACGCTGCTATCTTGCGGGTTAAAGGTAAAATTATAAGTAAGATCGCCATTTGATATATTGCTGGTTAAGTGCAACATATCACTGGGTTCGCCGCCCAAAGGTTGGGTGATGCTGCGTGTGGTTAACCAAGCAACCAATAAAATAAGTATGCTTGAAAGGCCCATAATGTAATAAGTACTGTTAGTGAGTTTCGCTACCGCAGCCATGGCTTCTGCTTCATCGATCTCTGCTAGTAAGGCCCACTGGATGTCTCCAAATTTTACGTTACCGTAAGCAGATAAGACGGGGTGTTGATTGTAATCTTGGATCACTGCGAAACCTTGTTCTCCGCGAAAGCTGGCTTGGGTTGCTGCGGTGTTAACGCCATTGTTGGCAACGGTTCCAGCAAATGACGCTTTAATGCTGCGGTTTGTAGGATCGAGGAAAGAATCGGATCGCATTAAGTTATCTGGCCCAACAAGATAGGTTTCTCCTGTGTCACCTAGCCCTTCACGCAACTGCATGATGCTATTTATCTCGTCAATGGAAAGCTGTAATGCAAGTACATAAGGCTGGTTGTTAAGGGTTACTTGGGTGGCAATAAAAGAAGCTGGGTCATTATTACTTGGCAAGTAAGGAGCAAAGTCTGCAATTTGTAAACCTTGCTGCTGGATAGATTTGTTAAAAACCTTTGCCAAGCCTGATGTTTTATAAGGACCTGTGAGTATATTGCTCTGGTAGTCGGCTTCTTTAGTTACGGAATAAAAAACTTGTCCCTGCTGATCAATGAGGAATAAATCGTAGTACTGCTTTTTTAAAGTAAAGGTATTCAGTAACTCGTGGTAGCGGTCAATGTACGCCTGCGCATCTTGCCCTTTATTTTCTTTTTGTAAGTTATTCAATAAGCTAGTGAGCACAGCAAGATCGCTTTGTTTGTCTTGGAAGTAGTTTTGCAATTGAGCTTGTTTAATTTTCCATAATCCAGAAAGCTGCTCATAAGCCTGTGTTTGTAAAGCTTTTGCAGCAATTTGCTCTACGATTAGGCTACTAACAATAGCGGGTATTAAGCCAATGGCGATAAAGAGTAAGCCGAGTTTATACTTGAGTTGCATAATTACGTCCCAAATTGCTCAAACTCTTGTAACTTTAGTATCAAAATTGTTCTTTGTTTCGCTTAATTCGATTAATTTATGCTGAAATATATAAAGTTATTGAATAATAATGAGTTAAATATAATTTTTTATAGCTTAATCATCGTCGGCGATGGTTGTATTTACCTTTCTGTGCTGTTTATGCCTTTTTGTGAGGTGTGCATTTTTTCTGTGTATATCGTTTCCATTGATTTTATCTTATCCCGTGGCAATTGACTGATTTGTGGCTGTGAGAGATCGGCTATTGCGAGTGTGATTTTTTACCTTTTATTCCTAGGGTTATCTCGTTTTGTGCAGATGGTTATTGCTGTGGTTGTTTTTTAAGTGGTTGTTTTTTAATTACTTATTATTGTTTATTCATTGAGTAATTATGACGCTTCCATTTTTGTTCGGTATTTATAGGTATTTTAACTAGGGTTTTCCCTTATATTTAATCTCGCAGGAAGCAAAAAGATGTTTAACAGGATGTTGAACGTCGATGTCAGACAGGATGTTTGACAATCAAGGAAGAAGTAAGGACAACTGCAGGATGCAGTAAAGGACACCTCCAGGATGGAGAGAGAAAACAAATCAGGATGATTTGTTAGGTTATGGATAACCGAAAAATGCAACCAAAGGATAGGCTGCTAACATAGTCAAAGTGCAGGGAGCACCATACATCACGGAGCAGATGTTGTGACTATCAGGGGCGATGTTGAAAAACATCGCCCCTTTTCTTTGGAGCCATAAATATGCACCTTTGATACTAAAGCTGCATGGTTGGCGCAAATTAATCTTTGCTATACATGCTTTCGGTCATGTTAGCGTAAGCGGCTGTGAATGCAGCTTCCTGAAATTTTTTCAGGCCCGTTACGGCAAAGTCGATAGCAATTGGGTTACGCTTTATTTGTTCTTTGATAGTGTTACCGTTAATAAACTCAACGGTTAAGCCATCAATAAGTTGGATCGCTGCTTCAATTTTAAAACCAACTGCGCCGCCAGCAAACTTGCCTTTTTGTGGGCGGGACTTAATTACTACTTTTTCGATTTTGTAGTCTTCCACTAGTTTAGCGAAATCAAACTGAAACTTTTTAAATAGCGCCTGATCGGCATCGTCTTTTAGTAAAAATTTACGTGTGCGACATTCCGGTAGCTCAAATAGCCCCTTATCGAGTGCCAATAGTGAAATAACAGCTTCGCTGCCCTGAATTTCAACGCCACAAACTCTCATTTGGATACCCCTTAATAATTTTCGCGTTCATTATACTCAATTATCATGCAAATGCGCGATTTCAGCTGGACTGTTACCTTGTTTTTAATAGGCATGGAAAACGTATAAATCTAAGGGTAGATAAGGTAGGTAATAAGGAGAGTTGAAAATAGATAAAAATAACAGTTGCAAATGATAATTGATATCATTAGTATCTATCTCGTTGTCCAAGCACTCCTAAAGCAACGAGCTGATAATGGCTTAATGCGCTAGGCAAATGGCACGACATTGCTCACATTGCTTCCAGTTTGCCGACTATTCTTATAGTCGGCTTTTTTTTACTTAAATTTCAATCATAAAGAAAGTATGTAAGGCTATTTACTTTGCAAATGATATTCATTATCATTTCTTTGTTGGCACGGCAGATTCTTTTAACAAACATCTAACACAGGTTTTTGTACCGTTTTCTGTTTAGTGCAAGCACGACATTGCTCACATTGCTTTTTCTCAGCGTTTCGTTGAGTTTGGGGGCTACTTGCATGATGGCTTCTGTCATTCACTATCCAGCCATAGTGTAAGTAGTGCCCACCTCTTTTCTTTCTGACATTTATTCCACGATATATCTCACTTTAAAACCGCCTTCACTTTAGATTTTTCAGCTGAATTTTAATGAGTTTTACAGAGTTTGAAAAAATTCAAGAAATCTTTTCCACAATTATCATATCTGTATACTCTATTTTAGGTACCGGCTTAATTGGTTATTCTTCTTTTATATCAATCTATTATAGTTATTGGTTAGCGCTATATTATGTAAATGTTACAGATGAGACGTTTTTGTGAACAGAGATATCCACAGGCTATCGTTGTTTAGGATAAAAAAAATAGGTTCAAACATAGAGCCTAGGCGGGGCTTGTGGCATCCTAGCGACATCATTTTTCAATAGACGCTTTTTATGCCGCAGATACCTGAAAATCCTTTCATCCTTGTTGATGGTTCTTCTTACCTTTATCGCGCTTTTTATGCGCCGCCTCATTTAACAAATTCAGCCGGTGAACCAACCGGGGCGGTATATGGTGTAGTGAATATGCTGCGCAGTTTATTGAACCAATTTTCACCTAGTCATATTGCGGTTGTTTTTGATGCAAAAGGTAAAACATTTCGCGATGAAATGTTTGCCGAATATAAGGCGCAGCGGCCATCGATGCCAGATGATCTGCGCTCTCAAGTTGAGCCTTTGCATGACATTATTCGCGCTTTAGGCCTGCCTATTATCATCCACGAAGGGGTCGAAGCGGACGATGTGATTGGTACGCTGGCGCGTCAAGCCAGTGCTCAAGGCATCAATACCTTGATCAGTACCGGTGATAAAGACATGGCGCAATTGGTGGATGAGCATGTGCTACTGATTAATACCATGACCAATACCGTGCTTGATCGTGACGGTGTAGTGGAAAAATTTGGCGTCGGCCCTGATTTGATCATCGACTATCTCGCGTTGATGGGTGATAAAGTCGATAACATACCCGGGGTGCCGGGTGTAGGTGAGAAGACAGCAATAGCCATGCTGCAAGGCATTGGTAGCATGGATGAAATTTATGAACGCTTAGATGAGTTGCCCGCTCTGGGCTTTCGCGGCTCAAAATCGATGCCAGAGAAAATGCGTGCAAATGAAGCTGAAGCACGTATGTCTTATACCTTAGCAACCATTAAAACGGATGTTGAACTGGCTGAGCGTTATGAAGATCTCAGTGCCAAGCCTGCCGATAAAGATAAATTGATTGAGCTTTACGGAAAAATGGAATTTAAGCGCTGGTTAGCGGAAGTGCTTGATGGTCCTGTGGTATCTAATTCGGCAACGCCAGCAGAAGTTGAAGAGTTGGTCGCTGCAGCTACTTTAGATAGCTCAAAATACGAAACAATTTTAACTCAAGCTCAGCTTGATACATGGCTAACTAAATTACAGCAAGCCCCCCTGTTTGCGTTTGATACAGAAACCACCAGTGTTAACTACATGCTCGCTGAGCTAGTGGGTTTTTCGTTTGCTGTCGCGCCCGGCGATGCGGCCTACCTTCCGGTGGCACATGATTATCCCGATGCGCCAGAGCAGTTAACACTGGATCAGGTGTTGTCGCAACTCAAGCCCATTTTGGAAGATGCAAGTAAAGCCAAAGTGCTGCAAAACTTAAAATACGATGCCAGTGTGTTGGCGCGATATGATGTGACTTTACGCGGTGCTGATTTTGACACTATGTTGGAATCTTATGTATTTAACAGTGTGTCTAATCGCCATGATATGGATAGCCTTGCACTGAAATATTTAGGCCATAAAGCCATTAGCTTTGAAGATGTAGCGGGCAAGGGCGCGAAACAGCTCACTTTTAATCAGGTGCCATTGGAAACCGCTGCGGTGTATGCTGCAGAGGATGCTGATGTTACTTTACAGTTACACCAAACCTTATGGCCTAAGTTAGAGCAGCAGCCATCACTGGCCAAACTATTTCATGAGGTGGAATTACCTCTGGCCAATGTGCTATCGACCATTGAGCGCACGGGGGTGTTGATTGATTCTGATTTATTAAACAAGCAAAGCCATGAATTAGGTGAAAAAATTATCGCCCTTGAAGCCAAGGCCCATGCTATTGCCGAGCAACAGTTTAACTTAGGCTCGCCGAAACAGCTACAAGAAATTTTATTTGAGAAAATGAAATTACCTGTCGTGAAAAAAACCCCAAAAGGGGCGCCTTCTACGGCGGAAGAAGTATTGCAAGAGCTCGCATACGACTACCCACTGCCAGCGGTTATTTTAGAGTATCGCAGCTTAAGTAAACTGAAATCTACTTATGCTGACAAGTTACCTAAAATGGTCAATTCTGCAACGGGACGAGTACATACGTCTTACCATCAAGCAATCACCGCGACTGGCCGTTTATCGTCGAGCGATCCTAACTTACAAAATATTCCGATTCGTAATGAAGAAGGTCGCCGCATTCGTGAAGCCTTTATTGCTAAGCCTGGCTTTAAGGTGGTGGCAATCGATTACAGTCAAATTGAACTGCGGATCATGGCGCACTTATCCCAAGATGCTGGCCTGCTAACCGCTTTTGCCGATGGTAAAGATATTCATAAAGCAACCGCTGCCGAGGTGTTTTCGGTGTCGTTAGATGATGTAACTACTGAACAGCGTCGCAGTGCTAAAGCGATTAACTTTGGCTTAATCTATGGCATGAGTGCATTTGGTTTAGCTAAGCAGCTAAATATCGGTCGCGCCGAAGCGCAAACGTACATGGATCTCTATTTTGAACGCTACCCTGGCGTCTTACGTTATATGGAAACCACGCGCGCCAATGCGATGGAAGATGGTTTTGTTGAAACCTTATTAGGTCGACGCTTACATTTACCTGATATTAAAGCGCGTAATGCCATGCGTAAAAAAGCCGCTGAACGGGCGGCAATTAATGCGCCAATGCAAGGGACTGCGGCTGATATTATCAAGTTAGCCATGATCCACGTCGCCGACTGGATTGAGCAGCAGTCTGACAACTCGATTCAAATGATCATGCAAGTACACGATGAATTGGTGTTTGAAATTGCCGAAGATAAATTGGAGCAATATGTGCCAGCGCTGCAACAGCTGATGGAGCAAGCCATGACACTGGATGTACCTTTAATCGCTGAGGCGGGTATTGGTAATAACTGGAACCAAGCACACTAATAATCGCTCAGTTCGCTAACTTTGCTTGGCGAACTTGAGGTTGTGGCGTCAAGAGAACGGAATTTACTGTTTTAGATCAAATGATGTAAATAAATTACAAATTAGCACTTCAATTACTCAATCCCTTTATCTATAGTTTCAGTTGTAGGGTACAGAGGGAAAGGTAGCCAATCTAAGATGCTTATCTAAGATTTTATCTTTCAGACCTTTTATTTCACTTATTGAATAAAGCTATTTTAAGCGCCTTGGTAATTTACCAAGGCTTTTTTTTGTCTTAATATAAGTTTTTACTACACTAAAGCAGACTATTTGTTTACTCAGAACAGTGCTAAATAGACAGTTTTGTTACAAAACTACAGCCTTATCTAAACAAGGCTGGCGATTATAGGTGGATGCAAAACCAGTGATGCTGGGTTTATTCTGCGTCTTCGAGCTCTGGGTCTGCCTCTTCAATGGCTGGGCAGTACCATTGGTTTAGTTTAATCATTAATTTCTCTAAGCCGATACCTTTGGTTGAAGAAAATGCTTCGACTTCTACATCACCTTCAAACGTTTTAGCTTCTTCACGCATCCGGTTTAACGTGGTTTTTCTTACGCCTTGTTTCAGCTTATCGGCTTTGGTTAACAAACAAAGTACTGGTAAGTTACTATCAACAGCCCAGTAAATTAAATCTTGGTCAGAATCTTTAAAAGGGTGGCGAATATCCATTAACACCACTAAACCTTTAAGTGACTCGCGTTTTTGTAAGTACTCCCCCAGTGCTTTTTGCCAGTTTTTTTTCATATCTTCTGGTACTTTCGCGTAACCGTAGCCGGGTAAGTCGATAATACGTTTGTTTTCAGCTAGTTCGAAGACGTTAATTAACTGAGTACGGCCCGGAGTTTTACTGGTGCGCGCTAAGGTTTTCTGTCTGGTTAGGGTGTTCAGCGCGCTGGATTTACCTGCGTTAGAGCGACCAGCAAAGGCGACCTCGATACCAATATCGTCGGGCATTTGGCGAATATCAGGCGCACTTGTAATAAAGTGGGCAAGGTTGTAGTTCATGGTTTGCTTGGTCAAAATGCTTACTCCAGCGGGAAAGTTTTACGTATTGATTACTTTTTTTTAAAATTGTGTAAAATATGCGTGTTCATAAAAATAATGATTGTAGCATGCACGGATAAGCATGTGATCTGGAAGCTTAATAATAAAATTGGATTGCCATGAAAAACATAGCGCTAGCTCTAGTAGCAATGATCGGGTTCAGCGGTGCCGCTTTAGCACAAGGTGATGCTGCTGCAGGAGAAACTAAATCAGCAACATGTGTTGCTTGTCACGGGGCTGATGGTAACTCACCAACAGATATGTACCCTAAATTGGCAGGCCAGCATCCCAAGTACCTTGAAAAGCAGCTTAAAGAATTTAAGCTGGCAATGGAAACGGGCGGTGAAAAAGGCCGTAATAACGCCATTATGGGTGGTATGGTTGCTGGCTTAACCGAGCAAGATATGGCTGACTTAGCTGCTTATTATGGCGGTAAAAGTATGTCTCCAGCGACCACGCCTGAAGAGGTAGTTGAAGCAGGACAAAAATTATACATGGGCGGTGATGCTGCTCGTGGTATTCCTGCTTGTACTGCTTGTCATGGCCCTCGTGGTGAAGGTACTGAATTGTCTGGTTTCCCGAAAATTTCAAGCCAGCATCCTGCTTATATCAAATCACAGCTTGAGCTATTTCGCAGTGGTGAGCGTAATAACGATATGAATGGTATGATGGGCGACATCGCGAAAAAGTTAACAGACGAAGATATTGCTATCTTGTCTAAATATATCGCAGGTCTGCACTAGGCAATTGTCACGGGCCAAGTGATTGGCCGTTAGTGAATGCAATTAGCCGCACTATTAACTGTACCAGCCTTGTTGCTTGTACAGTTTTTTGTGTTTCTGGGGTTTAATATTTTTGAATTGAGTTTGCGTTGCTTAAGGTTTTCTATTTGTTACTTTTTAGTAGATGCAAAACCTGTTTAAAGTCGGTGTTATTTTGTTTCAGCAAAACGAGAAGGTAGCTTACGACTGCCATATTAGCTTTTATAGCCAATAAAACCATGTGTTGGATTGCCAAGCAATGCAACTAACCAGCTAGAATTTTATGATGCAGCCGTGATGCTGTTTCAAAGTAGAGAATAAAATATGTCACGTCAGAAGAAGACCCGTAAAGTAAACGCTAATGGCCCAAAAATGGGTGAGCGAATTAAAGTCAATCAAGAAGAAGCAAGGTTACAAAAGAAGCTGCAAAAGCGTAAAGGATTAAAAGCTGGTAACCGTAACGCAGAAGAGAAGAAAGCGGTCACATCCGCTCAAACAAAAGAGCCAATCGACCCTCGTGCCGGCAGTAAAAAGCCAATTGCTTTAACGCCTGAGCAAGCCGTTGAGTTAGCGCCAGTAAAACTAGCTCAGCATCAACCAAAAGCAAAATTGGTCAAAGCTAAGCCTAAAACAGCCCTTTCTCCTGAGAAAGAGCTGGCTAGACTTGAAGCTGACGAACGCTTAGGTAGCTTGCTTGATAAAATAGACGAAGGTGAAAAAGTCAGTAGCAAAGATCTGGCTTGGGTAAACCAGCAAATGGAGCGTCACCAAGTGCTACTAAAGCAACTTGGCTTGCTAGACGAAGATGACTCATCGCGGGATGAAGATGAAATGTTAGATGCGTTCAGCAATTTAGATGATAGCTGGCTGCAAGATGTTAAAAATGAAAGAGAAAAGGACTAAATAATGTTGTGGTGGATCCTTGCTGGTATTGGCTTAATCGTCATCATTGGTTTATCAGCTTATGCCGGTATTTTATTACGCAAAGTAAAAGATCAGCAGTTAGCCTTAGCTAAGGCTGTTGAAAAACGAAATAACACGTTAATGGACAGTATTACCTTAATCGCTAAGGCCATGGTGCAAGGGCAGTGTAATTTGTCAGAAGGCGCTATTAGATTGACCGTATTACTTGGCGAGTTGAAGTTAGCCAAGCCGATCGATTTTGATCAGCAGTATCCAGCGTTAAATAAGTTGTACCAAGTGGTTAAAGACATGCCAACCCATGAAGTACGTAAAGAGCGCAGTAAAAAAGAAATTCGCCAACTTGATGAAAAGCGCGAAAAAGCTGAGCAGCGCTTAGAGCAAGAGATTATGGCTGAGATGCAGCAGCTGCAAGAGTGGCAGCTACCCTAGCAAGCTATCGTGGTTTTCAAAAAGATAAAAACGGCAGTGGGGCTCTCACTGCCGTTTTTGTATCTGTATTCGCCATCACATAAAGGCTGACAGGATCTAGCTTCAGTAATTTATCTCTAAAGAGATAGGCCTTATCTACACTTTTTTGTTCTTGCTCAGCTTTGCGTTTAAGTGGCTATGCCATACTTTGTCACAGTTTTGCTAATAGGATGTAACAAGTGGAAAAATTGGTTTGGGATCAAGGGATCATCGAGAAATATAACTATAGCGGTCCGAGGTACACCTCATACCCAACAGCGCTCGAGTTTGATGAAGCATTTAGCCATGATGATTTATTACTCGCGGCGCAGCGCTATCCTACACGCCACTTATCCTTGTATGTGCATATCCCGTTTTGCCATAAGCTTTGCTACTACTGTGGTTGCAACAAGGTCATTACACGTCACCAACATAAGGCCGATCAATACTTAGACTATCTTGAAAAAGAAATTCGTTTTCAAGCTCAGTACTTTAAAGATAGAAAGATCAGTCAGCTACACTGGGGGGGCGGTACGCCAACGTTTTTAAACCCAGCACAAATTAAACGATTGATGGCAATATTGCGTAGTGAATTTACCTTTTTGCCTGACGCCGAAATGAGTATTGAAGTTGATCCTCGCGAAATTGAGTTGACCACCATTGATCTGTTAGCGCAACAAGGCTTTAATCGCCTGAGTTTAGGTATTCAAGACTTTGATAAAAAAGTACAGCAAGCCGTAAACCGTGAGCAAGACGAAGGCTTTATTTTTCAGTTGCTCGAACGTGCCAAAGCGAATGGCTTTCGCTCAACCAATTTAGATTTGATTTATGGTTTGCCTTATCAAACCAAAGAGAGCTTTGCGCGCACATTAACTAAAGTGATGGAAATTGAGCCTGCGCGCCTGACCACCTTTAATTATGCTCACTTGCCGAGTCGTTTTGCGGCGCAGCGCAAGTTAAAAGAAGCCGATATGCCCAGTGCGCAAGAGAAACTGGACATGTTGCAATACACTATCGAATACCTAACAGGGCAAGGTTATGTTTTTATTGGCATGGACCACTTTGCCAAGCCTGATGATGAGCTTGCTCAAGCACAAAAGTCGGGTGTCTTGCATCGTAACTTTCAAGGTTATACCACCCAAGGCGATGCTGATTTATTGGGATTAGGCGTTTCATCAATCAGCCAAGTGGGCGACTGTTACTCACAAAATCAAAAAGACTTAAAGGCTTATTATCAGCAACTTGATGAACAGCAGCAGGCACAATGGAAAGGGGTTGCCCTGAGCCAAGATGATTTAATTCGTCGCGCGGTGATCAAACAATTGATATGTAATTTTAGTTTGTCGTTTGCCAGTATTGAACAAGAGTTTGCTATTGAGTTTAATACCTATTTTGCTAACGATATCGCGTTGCTAGCGCCGTTTATTGCCGACCAGTTAGTGTCGCTGAGTCGAGATTCCATTAAAGTTGAACCGAAGGGCATGTTACTTATTCGCAATATTTGCATGTGTTTTGACCTTTATTTACGTCAGCGTGCTCGTCAGCAACAATTTTCTCGTGTTATCTAATCTGTAGACTATACCCAATCAACTTGAAGATGCATGTTTCAGAGCCAGTTTTCTGGCTCTTATTTTTATCAAACAAAGCAATGCTTTCGTGCACTTTTATAGGCAAAGCCGTAAAATTGTTCCCTCGCTATCATTTTCTCATTGAGCGCAATTGTGATTAAAAAATACTGCCGTTCGCTTTTTCCTAATAACCAAATTGATTCTGTTTCATTGGCTTTATTGTTTAGTTGCTTTGTCGTCGGGGTGGCTGGCTCATTCACTATTCCGACCATGAGTCTGTTTATGAACGATGAAGTTGGCGTGCGTCCGGCGTTGCTCGGTGGCTTTTTTGCAGCGCTGGCTATTTCTGGTGTGTTAGTAAGCCAAGGTATTGCATACTGGTCTGATAGTGGTATAGACCGGAAAAAGCTGATCCTCATATGTAACTTAATGGGGGTGATCGGCTTTTCCATTTTTGCTTTTAGTCGTGACTATTATGTGTTGCTTGCCAGTGCGATGTTATTTATGAGCACCTCTTCGGCCGCACTGCCACAAATGTTTGCTTTAGCGCGAGAAATTCTCGATCGCCGCAAACAAAATGCCGAAAAATTTAGCTCAGTATTAAGAGCGCAAATAGCCCTAGCTTGGGTAGCGGGTCCGCCTTTAGCTTTTTTTATTGCCGATGGTTTTGGTTTTCGTTTCCTATTCTTACTCGCCGCCTTGATGTATGTCTTGTTGACATTGGTGGTGTTAGCTCGTTTACCTAGCCTTGAGCCTGTGCCCCCTAGTAGCCATACAAGCGATAAAAAAATAAGTTTATGGCGTGATAAAGACTTGCTGTTGTTATCGGCTTCTTTTGTATTCATGTATGCCGCAAACAACATGTACTTAATTAGTATGCCGCTTTATATCGCTAAAGAGTTACAGTTGGCGCCTGAGTTAGCAGGCATGATGATGGGTGGTGCGGCGCTACTTGAAATTCCAGTTATGTTGATGGCGGGAACCTACGCATTACGTTTTGGCAAGCATAAGCTAATTTGTTGCTCGGTGTTGGCGGGCACGGCTTTTTATATTGGCATTTTGCTAAATGAAAGCTTATGGGGATTTATCGCCTTACAGTGTTTTAATGGCATTTTTGTGGGGGTGACTTCAGCACTTGGAATTTCTTATTTTCAAGATCTAAAGCCAGATAAAATCGGCCAAGTAACCACACTTTATGCTAATTCTATTAAAACAGGTGGTGTTTTAAGTGGTGTGATGGCGGGTTTTATTGCTGATAGTTTTGGGTTCTACTCTGTTTTTATAGCTTGTACCTTGTTAACCTTGCTGGCGTTTTTCACTGTATTAAGGGTTAGGCATGTTTAAACACCTTGTGATCGATATGCAGTCTATTGTATGTTGCGCCCTCGCCTGACAGGAAATATGCCATGCCAATTCTAGACAATAAGGATCTCGTTCACTCTGCCTATTTAGAGTTTACCCGCCAAAGCTGGGCTGAGTTGCGAGATAACGTTCCACTAACTTTGTCTGAGCAAGACTTGGCTAAGCTGAAAGGGATTAATGAAGATATTTCACTGCAAGAAGTAGTGGATATTTATTTACCTTTATCGCGATTACTGAATCTTTATGTTGAAGCGAGACAAAAGCGCAGCACGGTACAGGGGCAATTTCTTGGCGTAACCGATTTCCACGTGCCCTATATTATTGGTATTGCCGGTAGTGTGGCCGTTGGGAAAAGTACCACTGCACGTATTTTGCAGGCTTTGTTATCGTGTTGGAGTGATCACCCTAAAGTCGCGTTGGTGACCACTGATGGTTTCTTGCACTCAAACCAAGAGTTAGAGCAGCGTGGCCTGATGACAAAAAAAGGCTTTCCTGCCAGTTATGATATTCGCAGCTTAGTTAAGTTTGTGTCTGACATTAAATCTGGTCAGCCTAAAGTGACCGCGCCGGTTTACTCGCATTTACAGTACGATATTATTCCGGATGAATATCAGGTAGTTGAGCAGCCAGATATTTTAATTTTGGAAGGGCTTAACGTGTTGCAAAGTGGCATGGATTATCCTGACCAGCTGCACCGCGTGTTTGTGTCTGATTTTGTGGATTTTTCTTTGTTTGTGCACGCTGAACAAAAGCAGTTAAAAGACTGGTACATACAGCGATTTTTGAAATTTAGAAGCGGTGCCTTTACTGATCCTAAGGCATACTTCCATCATTATTCTAACCTTTCTGAATCGGAAGCCACCAAAACAGCGAGTCGGATTTGGGATGAAATCAACGGCGTTAACTTAGTTGAAAACATTAGTCCTACCCGTGAACGCGCCAATTTGATTTTGACTAAAGGCGAAGGTCATCAAGTAGAGAAAATCTGGCTGCGTAAATAGCCTGAGCTGAACGTGAGCCAGGCACCATTCTAGTGGAAAAGTGCTTTTATCACTGCACAGTTTTGACTTTTAACCCCTCTCCCTACCTTGCTGCTTGGTCGCTTTCTTGGTCTAATATTGCGCTTAATTGTCATTAAAAAGTAAACCTGTTTTAGGTATGCTGCATGTTTAATGGTGATATTGTGCCGTATAGCAACGGTTATTGTTTAGACCGCAGGGAAGGTTGCCGTGAGTAATTCAGTTCAGTTTTTGGTTGATGCCAATGGTGTGCGTCAAGCAGTCGTGATTCCGATTGATTTGTACAACGAGCTGATTACCTTAAAGCAAGAAATTAAAACGCTTAAACCCGCACAGCAAGAAAGCTATCACTTCCAGAGTAAAGAGGCACTGGCCAATGGCTATCCGAAAGGCCCTGTGACTAAGCCGAGTTTTGTCGTGTTACGTGGCTCTACCGCTAACTTTTCAAATGTTGGCTCGTTACGACCCGCCATTAAAAAATTACGTGATGAGCTGCTCGCTCAGGGCACGGTGGTGCAACAAGGTGAGTTGTTATTGTTTGATAAAGAAGTGGAGTTTACTAGCCCCAGCATGGCGGCTTGTTTTATTGCCGGTAACGCGCGCAGTGGGTTAGACGCTTGGGTTAATAGCCAAGGTAAAACATTAAAGCAATCAGGCTACGGCAAAAAGTAAGTTTTTAAGGTAACCTTTTACTGTTTACAGCGTTGGAGTAGCTCTGCGAGTGCGCATTGGTAATGGGCTTTTGCCGTCTCTGGCGCCAGCCAATCAAACCAGCAAACACCAAGATACAGGCTATTCACTTGATAAACAAAGTAATCCAAATCAAGGTCTGGTTTAAAAAAATTGAGGTTAATTGCTTGCTGGGCGCATTGCTTAAGGTGATCGCCCCAAGTTTGCTGTTGTATTTTTAGCTCGTTTTCTATTGCTCCGCCGATATCATCAAAACCCACCACCGCGCCAATAAAAAAGCAGCCACCGCTGAATCTATGGTTCCATTGGTACCAGTGTTCACAAATACTGATTAAGCGCTCGATAGGGTGCTCTAAGTGTCTTGTCGGTTTTATCACCCGTTCATTAAACACCAGTTGTGCGTATTGCAGCAGATCGAGTTGCAGTTTTTGTTTCGATTGAAAGTGGGCATAAACACCGCTTTTTGACATGCCGCGCGCTTTAGCTAGATTGCCTATAGTTAAGCAATTAAGCCCCTGTTGACTCGCGAGATCCAGCGCGGTGCGCAAAATGGCCATTCGAGTAACGGTGCCTTTTTTCATCTTTGCTCCTTTGCCGAGCGCGTATTTTGTGGTGGCTTAGTCGTATCGGCTTGAATCACTTGGCGATTATTAAGTAATAGTGCGTTCGTGCGCTTTTTTCAATAAGGCTTTGCAGTTTACATTTTGATTAACTGCGATGGCAGGGGCGCTTAGCGTGTTTGCGAAAGCAGTACTTCAGGGGGGAAGATGATATCGATTTTTAGGCCCGGCTGATTGTCACTTAAATGGATTTGGCCTTGGTGCAAGCTAACAATGGCTTTTACAATTGATAGCCCCATGCCAAAACCGCTACTGTTGCGGCTCTTGTCTAAGCGGTATAAGCGTCTAAATACCCGATCAAATTCTTCTTCAGGGATGCCGTTGCCATTATCCGCTATGGTAATGCCGTTACTCGCAATAGTTATGTCGACTTGGGTGCCATCGGGGCCATACTTAACGGCGTTGTCGACGAGGTTATAAATCGCCCTAAACAATAAATTAGGATCACCAGTGAGCTGGCAAGTGTCGTGGACTGTCAGGGTGATTTTTTGCTCTTTATCTTCAGCAATAGGTTGGATCAAATCTTGTACATCTTGGCATATCGAGGCTAAATCACAGGTTTTATGTTCGGTGCCAGAGACGCCTTTCTCTAATCGCGACAGCTCTAACATGGCATTAAAGGTATCCATGATGTGATCAAGCTCTTGCAATAATAAGTTGCGCCACTCTAAGTCTTCGTCTGTTAACGATTGCTGGCTAAGGCTATCTTCCACACGGATCCGAAGGCGCGACAGTGGGGTGCGCAAATCATGGGCAATGTTATCGGTCACACTGGATACCGAGCCGATTAGCTCATCTATTTCATCTAGCATCTGATTAATTTGCATGGCGATGTGATCAAATTCATCGGATTCATCGCTGATTGGTAAGCGCGCTTGTAAGCGACCTGCTTTTACTTCTGCGGTTAAGCGGTTAATTTGCCTAACGCGGTGTAACACGCGGGAGTTAAAGATAAACCCGACCACTAAGGTAAAAATCATCCCTGCGCCGAGGGCGCTTAAGCTGGCGGTGCTAAAGCTTTGGTCTAAAGCATCTTGGCTGTCATCTATCAGGCCAACCAGTAAGGTGCCAAAGGGGGTTTTTAACCGAGTTGCCATCACTTTTTTAAGTTCCATTTCACCTAAGTAATTGGTGGCAAGAATGGGAAAGTGTAAAACCGCAGGGTAGTGGGGAATATTTTGCGGCAAATGGTTAAGGTTGCCAAATACTTGGTTGTTGCGCCTTAAGGCGAGCACCATGTTGTTGGTTTGTGAGGCGCGCTCTACCACAGATTGAATAAAGCTTTGCGTGGTCATACTGTTAGCATTTGCTAGCGAAATAAATCCTTCAGCGGCTAATGTTAACCTTTGATTTTGCTCTCTTTGTTGCCCAGCAATAGAAAAATGGTAAACCATCGCCAAGATACCACCACTGATAAAAAGTACCAGTAGGGTAAAGGCAAGGGTGAAGCGCCAAATAGAGGTGCGAGTAAAAATGCTAAGGTGCTCGGACAACATAGCCAGCACCGCGAACCGTATGGATCAGTTGGCTTTCACCTTCCTCTTCTAGTTTTTTACGTAATTTGGCGACATGCACGTCGATCACGTTGGTTTTCGGGTCAAAGTGATAGTCCCACACCGATTCAAATAACAAGGTGCGTGAGACTACTTGCTCTTGATGTTCGAGCAAATAGCGCAGCAGTTGAAACTCTTTTGGCTGCAGTTTTACTTCACGCTGACCACGCATCACTTTATGGCCAACTAAGTCCATCACCAGATCTTCGATGCTTAATTCTGTAATTTGTTGCGGCTGATGTTGCTTGCGTTGCATCAAGATTTCAGCGCGAACTAATAACTCTTGAAATGAAAAAGGCTTGGTTAAGTAATCATCACTGCCGGCTTTTAGCCCTTTAATACGCTCATCGACATGGCTTAAGGCACTTAAAAATATCACCGGAGTTTGATTGCCTGTGGCACGTAATGCCGACAGTAATTTAAGCCCATCCATTTTCGGTAACATGCGATCAAGTACAATTAAATCATAATCTTGTGTGGTGGCAAGAAACAAGCCATCGGGACCTTCAATAGCGGTATCAACAGTGTGGCCTTGTTCTTGAAAGCCTTTTTGAATGTATTCTAAGGTGGTGATGTCGTCTTCTACTGTGAGGATTTTCATTTAGGTCCTTGGTTTGCTACACGCTATTTACGGTAAACAGGGATGAGGTCTTGGGTTGAAATATCGACTAACCAGTTTTGTTTACCCTCTGGCGTGGCAAGCTCAATCTCAAACAAATTGATGCCCTTTTTGTTTTCTAGCTCGGCATCAACAAGAAAACCGGGATGCTGTGATTGCACGATTTCCAGTGCTTTTATCATCGAGAAGCCTGTTTCTTGAATTTCTTCAATGGCTGTTATGTTTTGGTTATCATTAAACCAGCCTGTCATGGCGGTTTCTTTACCACTAATAAATAGGGTAGTTTGAGCATCATATACCAAGTGGCGCTTTACATTGTTGGCAAGATCGATCACCTCGACTTGATAAACTAAAACGCCTTGTTGATCGTCCAGCTCAAAGTTGGTGATGACGCCAGTATATTGTTCGGTCACTTTTTCTAGAATCTGTTTTGGCCCTTGTTGGTGGCGTTGTTCTATCAATTGTGCGACCGCTTCGCTTTCGTGAGATTCAGCAAGCGCGCCCGCGCTGAGCAATAATGCTGGGCCTAATAAACATGCTGCAAGAAGGTTGTGTTTCATGGTCTTGCTCTCTTGGTAATGGCTAACTATATGGCATTGTAGCTAAAAATGAGTAAAGCTTGGCTATTCGTTATATTAATGATATTTCATCTAAAGAGATGGGGGCTTTTTCACAGAGTTCAATATGCCCAATCAATTTGAAGATGCACGTTTCAAGCATCCACGGGTTGGTTGGATATATACTCAAACCAGCAGGGCGAGCACATGAGTGTTTAATATTTAAATAACGAGTTCAGGCAAGTAACATTTTCTCATACGAAGCGCCTTGAAATCATCCTCAATAGCTGTTGATGGCTTAACTGCCGCTTCCATGCGGCAGATATTCGTCTACGAAAACGTCACTATCGCTGAAAAAGTATTCATGCGTCTGCCTTGCCCAAACAAGCATTTTGAACTGACTTAGTTATATAAAAAAACCAGCTTAATTTGATAGAAAAAGCAGTAATTCCAGTGCTATTTGTTATATTATTACGTTCCAATTTTTAGAGCTAGTCATCCATGTTAGTGATCTTAAGTATTATTGCCTTATTTATGGGGCCACTTATTTGCCAATCAATACAGCAGCGTAAAGGTTGGTTTTCGCTATTGGATGCGTTTATCTTTGTCACCATTAGTGGCTTAGTGCTGTTTCATATTCTACCAGAAGCCTTATATCACGGCGGCTTGGTGTCACTTGTGTTTGTTGCCTTGGGGTTATTTGGCCCCGGACTGGTCGAAAAGTATTTCCATAGTATCGCCAATCAAGCCCATAACTACACCTTATTATTTGGTGTTGGTGGCTTAGTGTTACATGCGGTGACCGATGGTGGTGCGTTAGTGGTGGATGAATCTCATACCGCTTGGTTATTGGCGTTAGGGGTTATTTTGCACCGTTTGCCTGTTGGTTTGACGGTGTGGTGGTTGCTGCGGCCACAATATGGTCGAATATTGCCTTTTGCAGTATTAACGGCGATGTCTTTGGCCACGTTAGCGGGCAGTTTTTTTGGTAGTCAGGTTATTCCGCACTTGAGCAATGAATGGCTGGCTTGGTTCCAAGCGCTGGTGACGGGGTCGATTTTACACGTGGTATTTCATCGTCCTTATCAAGACAAAAGTCAAGCCACAGACCAAGTATTAGAAAAGCGCATGGCGGGCTTAGGAACCTTGTTTGGCTTGGTTTGCTTAGCGGCGGTGTTATTACCACACTGGCTTGGTTACGTTGCTCATAATCATGTGCACATGGATTCTATTTGGGATCGTGCCCAAATGTGGAAGGGGGAAAGCCTCAGTGGCCATGGTCATGAAACCGCATTGGCGTTACAGCGATTTATTAGCCTTGCGTTGCATAGTTCACCCGCGTTGTTATTAGCTTATGCCATTACCTATTTACTCAATTATTTACGTATGCCAGCCCGCTGGTTAACCCAGCTTAATCGTCATCCTGGTTCGACTGACAGTATTAAAGGGGCATTTTTAGGTCTGTCGGTACCTATTTGTGTGCCCGATGCGGCGCGAATGTATCAGAATTTGCAGGCGCAGGGCTCTAGCCAAACTTTTGCTTTGTCTTTTTTAATTGCCGCGCCAATCTTGAGTTTTGATGCATTATTGCTTTCGTGGCCACTACTGGGCTCTCAGTGGGTGATGCTGCGGTTAGTATTAGCGGTGCTGTTGATCCTGATTATTGGTGTATTAGTCGGACGCTGGCTGCAAAAGCAGGAAGACATATCTCACTCTCAAGCTGTTATGGAAGTGAATCAAGCACAGGGCTCTCGTTTGTTAGGGGCGATCAAACATAGCTATGAACACTTAATTGACCATACCGCGCCTTGGATCATTGTGGGTTGGATTGTGGCCGCTACATTGGCTCCTACCCCGGGGTGGCAGATGTTCGCCGAACACTTATGGTTGCAAATTTTGCTGGTTATTGTTTTGGCCTTACCGATGCATTTATGTGCCACTGGGCTAACACCTATTGCTGCTGTTTTATTGTTGATGGGTGTGTCACCGGGAGCGGTGCTTGCGTTGTTATTAGTAGGCCCGACGATTAATTTGTCGCTGTTTAGCTTCATTGAAAAACTACAAGGCAAGCGCGTGGCGATTACCTTGTTTGGGTCCATTGCGGCTTTTGCTTTTATGGCTGGCTGGGTGTTGAATCAATACGCAGAAGTGACCGTGCTGCCTTGGTTAGAGCATGATCACAGTTGGGCGCAGGATTGGTTGGAATATATTAGTTTGGCGGTAATATGCGTGTTGTTTGCTGTGTCTTTATTTAAGCGCGGCGCAAGAGCCTTTCTAGCGGAGTTATTACCTGCTAGTTTATTGAAAAAACACCAACACGAGCATACTCATCACCATGAACATCACCACCATTAAGTTTATCGTTGTTGCTATCGCGTTAAGCCTATTTTCCCCTTTGTCCTTGGCCAGCAAGGTCGATAAGGTGTTGGTGATAAAAAGCGCGCGCACCCTATATTTATTAGATAACGGTCGAATTCTACAAAAGTACGATATCTCCCTTGGTAAGCGCCCTGAAGGACATAAGAAATGGGAAGGGGATAAACGTACGCCAGAGGGCCGTTACACTCTCGATTATCGCAATCCAGAGAGTAACTTTTTCCGCTCTATCCATATCAACTACCCTAATGAGCAAGATTTGGCTTATGCCAATCAGAAGGGTTATGAGCCCGGCGGCGCCATATTTATTCACGGTTTGCCTAATGGTAAGGGTCACCTTGAGCACAAATATAAAGGCCGCGATTGGACTGATGGCTGCATTGCAGTGCTTAATGATCACATGGAAGAAATATGGCAGTTAGTTCCAGATGGGACTGAAATTGAAATTAGGCCTTAACGGTTGCTAAAACAGTTCTCCTTGCGGTGGCGTTTGTTCGCCGCTTTTATTCTCTGCGGCTAAAGCCCGCTCAGCTCTAATCTTTCTGATCATTCTTTGGCGGCACAAGCGGATCACATTCCGCTGTTCAGTTGGACTTAATTGCAGCCAACCAAACCTTTCTTCACGGCTGCGCATGCAACCCATGCAATAGCCTCGGTTATCTGTCTGACAGATCCCGCGACAAGGGCTTTGTAGCTGAAAAAACTCTAACTGTTCCATGTCCTGAAGATAGCAGTCTTTGCTGAAAAAATGAACGTTGAGTTGATTTGGGAGCACAAAAAAGTGCCCACACAGGGCACTTGATGTTATTTAATGAAAGCTGTATTCAGAAAAGCAGAATTACTTTTTAATACCTTCGATATGAAACTCAAGCTCAACCGTTGCCGATTGTGGGCCTAGGTCCATTGGAATACCGTAATCTTTCATGGTGATAGTCGTTGCACCTTCAAAGCCAGCGCGGTAGCCACCCCAAGGGTCTTTACCTTCGCCCACTTTAGTTACGTCAATTACTATATCTTTGGTTACGCCACGAAGCGTAAATTGGCCATGTAGTTTACCGGTTTGACCGTCTGTTGAGTCAAACTTAGTGCTAACAAACTTAGCTTCAGGGTATTTATCAACTTCTAAAAAGTCTTTGCTACGAATGTGCTTATCGCGCTCTGCGTGGTTAGAGTTAACGCTTTTAGTGTCGATCGTCACTGCAATCTTAGCTGCGCTTGGATCCGCTTGGTCATAGCTAAAGTCGCCAGTGAAAGTATCAAAGCGACCCACTACCCAGCTGTAACCTAAGTGATTTACTTTAAAGTTGACTGAAGCATGGGCACCACGGGTATCGATTGCATAGTCTGCTGCTAATACAGGCGTTGCAGCAGTAAATAATCCAGCCGTTAAAATGGCAGCAGTAAGATGTTTTTTCATTATTATTTCCTTGTTGGTGTAGAGTTCACCGGTTTTAGCATCCGGTTGAGGGTAGCGTCTTTATCAATAAAATGGTGTTTTAAAGCGGCCAGTGCGTGGCCAGCGCTAAGAACAATTAAGCTCCAAGCCAAAATCTCATGTATATCACCTGCTATTTCTTCTTGTTGCGGCAAACCCGATAGCAGGGCGGGTACATCGAACCAACCGAACACAGAAATAGCACGCCCGTCTGCGGTAGAAATAAGGTAACCTGAGATCATTAGTACAAACAGCATAGCGTATAACGCAAAATGGCCCAGTTTAGCGACGGTTTTCTCCCAAGCTTGATGGTTGGATAAGCCATGGGGTTTGGGATTGATCAGGCGCCAAATAATGCGAAACACCATTAATGCAAATAAACATAGACCAAAACTTTTGTGCAGCATAGGCGCAGTTTGATACCAGTCAGAATAGTAGCCTAAATCGACCATCCAGTAGCCAAGTGCAAACAAACTGAACACAGCCAATGCCACTAACCAGTGCATCACGATGCTCACTAATCCATAACCTTGAGTTGAATTTTTTAACACTGGGCTGTCCCATTTATCAAATAATAACGATTCAGATTTATATCATGGCTGAATTTATTTTAGAACAAAAGCAGAATATTTCGTGTGAACAATTCTAAAAAGTAGGACTGTTATTCAGGCTGTTGGTTTTCGGTGGCGAGATGAAAGATGAAAAATTTTTAATCGAGAAGTATTGCTATGGCCCGTTCTGGCGAGTTTGCTCTAAGCAATAAGCTGCAGTGATGAGGCTGAATGCTAACGGCGTTTAGTTTACCCAGAAGTGAAGGTTTTATGTTTGCAGTGATACTAGGGCAAGAGTGACGCAACAGTGCAATGATTAGATATTGATTAGCAGTCATTTAGTGAGTTGCTTACTTGATACAGGGGGTTCTGTGTATAAGGAGGGAAATTTGCCGGCTTCAGGGCGGCCAAACATTGAAGCCGGCTTAACAACCTATTACTTTGTTTAGGAGTTCAAACATAATCAAAGTGTAAAGTTATCTGTTACATTTCTTATGAGTGCTTGAATGAGCAAAAGTTCAAAATATTTTAAATAAAATTACATGAAATCACGCTGGTTTACTGATGAAAGGCTTTCAGGTGGCGGAGGATTGTTTGTAACTGTTTGTATCATAAGACTAATGCTCATTTTCTCTAGGCGTGAAAGTAGATGTTACTCCGATGTTATTACTCTATTAATGAGCACTCTGAGCATAAGTGTTCTGTTACAGAAAGGTATTTTTTTACCCCTGCCTAAACACCTCGAATGGTGTGACTTTTTTCCTAAAAGTTAAGTGAATCATAATCTTGTTAAAATCATTTATAACTTAGATGCAGCAATGCAGATTTAACTGCTATCTTTGATAAACGAAATGATTGTAAGAGGGAATTATGTCTAGGACTTTAAACATTACTAATGGTGATTGCGCAGCAGATGCAATGCGACATGCTGGCATTATCGGTGATTATTTACCTTGGCGTGACTTATTACATGAGGGGCCGGTTCCTCATGGTTTATCCCTTGAAGCTTTATCTGGCGTACGTGCAGAGTATATCGCACAAATGGGGTGGGGGGATTATGACCAAGTGCTAAACAGCTTTCGTACCCGGGATCAACGACTGCAGCGCCTGAACTATTACAAAAAAATTATCCTTTGGTTTGAGTTTGATCTATACGATCAACTACAAATGCTACAGATATTAGACTGGTTTAACAAACAACCCCAGCTAACCGTTGATATTGGCGTTATTTGCGTCGATAAGTATTTATCAGAATGCTCAGATGCAGAGCTGGTTTGTTTACTTAATGAAGAGCAGCCTTTAAGCAATCAAATGTTAGATGTTGCCAGTTATGGCTGGCAGGTGTTTACACAAGAAAATCCTACGCTGTTATCTTCTTTGTTAAACCTCGATACCAGTGTGCTGCCTTACCTTAATGGTGCCGTAAAGCGCTTATTGCAAGAGTACCCTTCTACCTTTAATGGATTGGGGTTGGCACAGCAAATAGCTTTAACCTACATCCAGCAGGGTCGATCGGATCCAAAAGAGCTGTTTAGCCTTTATCAAGTTGAAGAAGCAAGACGGTTTATGGCTGATAATGTATTTTTTCAGCGTTTATTATCGTTAAATGCAGCCAGAGTCATTCATTGGCCTAAGCCAAGCTGGGAGTGCCCTGTTGCTATTACTGAGTTAGGTGAGCAGGTGCTCACGGGGGGGCGACATTTATTAGATATCATTACGCTTGATTATTGGGTAGGCGGGGTGCATTTAACCCCGGATAATATTTGGTTGTGGGATGATAAACTCGCACACTTAACTCGGCGTAGCACTTCACAACAACCTAGTTTTTAGTTGCGCTACCAGCTCGTAAACCTGAAGGGGCTAAACCTGCTTTTTAAACACTTCAATTTTAAAGTCTAAGTCTAAGGTGAGCGACTGACTGCTAAGTTGTTGCTTTTGCGTTGCTGTTAATTTGTAAGCAAAAGGGGTCATTTCTAATAGGTTAGCAATGTCTTGGCTGTGTGTTAACGTAATCGGGTAAGTCAGCGCAACTTGTTCTACCACCATTAACCCCTCTATTTCCGAAGGTGCGTCGCTATGGGGTTGCGGTGTATCGTAAATAGCTTGTTTTAACTGAAATAAATGCCTTGGTCCTGGGCTTACGCTGATAACACAGCCGTCATTCTTTAACACTCGTTGTAGTTCGTTGGCATCCGAAGGGGCGTAAATGCGAGTAATACAATCAAATTGCTGTCCCGCAAAAGGCAAGTCGAAGGCACTGGCAATGCAAAATTGAATTGATTTGGCACGCTTAGCGGCATAACGAATCGCTGATTTTGAAATATCCAATCCGTGCCAACTAATATTGGCTTGAGTATTAGCTGTGAAATACTGGCAGTAATAACCTTCACCACAACCAAGGTCTAGAGCATGAATATGCTCTTGTTTAGCGGCCATTTGTTGCTTTATTAATAGCGCAACTTGCTCCGCCAAAGGTTGATAGAACCCCTTATTTAAAAAATCACGACGCGCTTGCATCATCATTTTATTATCGCCAGGGTCGATAGAGTTCTTTTTTTGCACCGGTAATAAATTTAAGTACCCTTCTTTGGCAAAATCAAAGCAGTGGTTTTGCGGGCAACGTGCGCTGCTGTTATCGCGAGAAAGTGGTGCTTGGCATAACGGGCAAATAAAAAGCATGACACAGACCTAGTTAAATCGGCATATTATAAAGATTTCTGCCCCTTAAGCCAGTGGTTCCTATGGTCGTTAGGCAGTGTTATTGGGGCCGAAAAGACAGTATAAAGGAGTGACTGAACGAGCAATAATGTTATGATTAGGCTTTAGTTTTTACTTGCTAGGCAGTTTTATGGCGACGATTTGGTACTTGGAATCTTTACATCCCGATGAGCTGAAATCAAAATCAGCCCCTGCAGACTTGCCGTTAAATTTAATTGAAGTCGAAGTCGCAGAATATCAATACAATCGTTTTTTATACCAGTTGGTGGGGGCGGCGTGGCAGTGGACTGATAAGTTAAGTTGGAGCGATGCTGATTGGCGTGAACATGTTGAGTCGGACCAATTAAGAACTTGGGTACTGTATTATGCCGGCTCACCAGCAGGGTATTTTGAGCTACATAAAGAAGGGGAAGACGTTGAAATTCGGTATTTTGGTCTTTCACCACGATTTATTGGTAAAGGCATTGGTGGCTATTTACTTAGCGAAGCTATTGGTCAAGCTTGGGCTTGGCAGGCCAAAAGAGTATGGGTACACACTTGTGATTCAGACCACCCAGGAGCATTGAAAAATTATCAAGCTCGCGGGCTGACTTTATATAAAACAGACATTGAGTCGTAAATGATAAGCTAGGCACTGTATTACGTATGATAAAGAAGAATAAGGATATTCAATTGTCACGTTTAGTTGTGTTATTACTGATAGTTAGTTGTGGTTTTATCAGCCTCTCGGCCCAAGCTAAATACAGTGAATTTATGCCAGTTGGCGACCCCGATCAGGCAACACCCGCGCAAGTGGATGGCGAAGTGTTTGTTAGTTTACACCAAGTGGTCAGCGACTCCCCTTTTGTCGCTAGAATTAATTTTGTCGGTGATGAAAGTCTTGCCATGGAAATGATGTTTGCCTTGGTCGAGAGCGCGTCTGGCAAAGTGACTTGGTTACAACAGCGTCGTACCAGTCAATATATGTTCGAGGCATCTCACCCTACGTTGGCCTTTGATGCTCAGCGCTATCAGTTAAAAGCATATCGGGTGATCAGGCCGATTTTACTCGCAGACTTGACTGAGCAAGTTGGCCGGCCGATTACGCGAGAAAAAGCCAAGGCTAATGTTAAAATCCCTTTGAATACCGATTCATGTCAGATAAAGCGGCAGCCGCAGCAAACGTTTTGGCAGTTGGCTAAAGCGTATGCCAAGCAGCAGCAATTGAATATCTACGACAGCATACTCAGCCTTTTTTACAGTAATTTGTCTTCTTTTTCGGCTAATAACATTCAGCGATTAGTGGGCACATCGCTAGCGTGCCCAACTGAGCGCCAACGCAATTGGTGGGTTGAGCAAGGGCGCTCAGGCGCTATTTATCAAGCCTTGTTGCAAGGTGAGCCTTATGATGAGGTGATTAGCCTTAATGAATTACCGCAATAACTTACTAAGATAAACAGAGACCGTTTAAGGTTTAATGCAGGGTAATTATGTCTATCATCTTACAGGAATTACAAAAACATATTCAGGCTGAGCTGGCTATTATTGATGGCCTGTTAAGTGAAAACCCTAAAGATGCCTTAGCTCGAGTGTTGTCACTGGTTGAAGATGTGCGCCAAACTCGAGATGATCAGGGCTATGTCACTGTGTTACTAAAAATGGCGGAAGCCTACTGGCATACCATGGATTATCAAGCGGGTTTAAGGGTATGCAGCCGCATTGAGTCTCTGCTTACTCCCGAGCTAGAATTTCAGTTTTTAACTCAATTGCTACATCGTATGGCTACTTTAAATTGGGGGTTAGCACGCTATCGTTCGGCGCAACATTTTTGGAATCAAGCGCTCGAAAAATCGATTCTACACAATGAGTTTGAGTTGCAGCTTGAGGCTTTGATTGGCTTAGGTAATGTGTGGCGTATTACGGGTAATTTGGTTCACTCAGAATCAGCCTTGCAATTTGCCCTTGATGCGTCGATTTTACGTGATTATAAATGGATCGCAGGTAAAGCTTCTATTTTGCTGGCTTGGTCGTTGTTTTTGCAAAAAAAATACGCCGAGATGTTGCCTATATTAGCACGCTGTAATGAATTTTTAGCAGATTGCCCAGATCAAACATGGCATGCAGAAATTCATGATTTTAGAGGTTTGGCCTTACTTTATTCTGGTCAGGTTGAGGAAGCCGCCAGTGAAATAAAGCAGGCTTTGCAAATAGCGACGGATAATAATTTAGCTTGGATGTCTGCTCACGCTTCTGTTTCCAGTGCTCGGGTGGCAAAAAAACAAGGGCAGTTGCGACAGGCTAACGACTACTTAGAGGTGGCGGAGCGGTTAGCGCAAGATTTTGACCAAGGTGAATTACTGTCGCAGATTTGTTTGGAGCGAACCGAAATTTGTCGACGTTTAGGCCAAGACCAGCAAGCTTTACAGCATTACCGTGATTATCGCCGTTATGAGCTGAATTTAATTAGAGAGCAGTCATTGTCAAAAGGCAGTGATGAATTTCTGTCTTCGCGTGGCCAACTAGATCTGCGCTCTAAACAGCTAATTAAGAGAATGAATGTCGGCGACTTTGTTAGTCAAATTCAGCACTATCCGCAAATGCGACATCGTGGTGCCTGGCTGTTTAGTTGCCGAACACGATTGGATGAGCCTGATCTGGTGGTGTTTGAAATTGTGTTTGCCAGCGAGCAACAGTGTGAACATGCCTTGCCGTTATTGCATAGCTTGTTGCAAGAAAGGGACCGAGGCGTGATTTGGACAGCGCAAAGCATGGCATTATTAATGGCTGCAAATTTGTTTGAACGTGAGCCGTTACGCCAGCATATCGAGCAGCTGCTTGCGGCATACCCATGGTGGCGAACCACCAAAGGTGAAACTGCAGCGACCGTCACTATGTTTAATGTGTCTGACTTTCTAAGTTTGGCTGCACCAGCGCAAGGGGGTGGGCAATGACTGTTATGAATGTGCTAAACCAAGCGAGCCAAGCATTAGTTGAAGGTGATAAAGCAAGAGCCATTGCGCTGTGTCAGCAATACATTGATGAAAATACCAACGATGCTAAGAAAAGTTCCTTAGGGTTACGGATTTTATCCGATATATATTTTGGCTCAGGAAAAATTGAAACCGCCATTCATTTATTGGAAGCAGCGCAAGCCAAATTAATCCATTCAGCAGACCAAGGTGAGTTGTTGGTAGTGCAGAATAGTTTAGCCCAGCGCTATGCCGATGATATTCGTTTTGAAGATGCCATGAACACATGGCTGGCTATGGCTGCTGAGGCGGCAAACATGGGGGATATTGATCATTTTATTGAAGGGTTGATTGGCATTGCACAGTTACTTGAAGTGGTTAGCGATCATCAACGCGCTTTACAGTTTTACAATAAAGCCAGAGATCATTACGAAGGTATTCAATCGAGCCAGCTAAAATTAAGAATTAATTTGTGTGAGGTGTCGTGTTTGATAGCACTTACCTTATATGAAGATGCTCGCCAGCTACTGGCTGATTGTGAAACCCAAGCACTGCTAGATGGTGAATTTGCCGACGCTTACATGGCTGAGCTATTTGTGTATCACAGTCAAATTTGCCGGGCTATGGGGCAAATAGATGGTGCGATAAACTTATTGGAAAAAGCCAGAGTGTCCAGCGAACGTCACAAGCTAAAGTGGATTAGCAATAAAATTAGCCTAGAATTGGGGCTTTGTTATAGCTTGATTGCACGCGCGGATGACGCCATATTGCTGCTCAAGCAAACCCTAACTGATATCGCTGATCTGAGCTTGCCGATGCTCAGGAGTGAGTTGTATGAGGCATTAAGCCATGCTTATGATGCAAATGGTGAATACCTGCAGGCTCTGGCTTGTGAAGAACAAGCGCATGCCATTGCCATCGAGCTATTAAGTAAGGTGCCGGTTAGTGAATTAGGGCTACATTGCTTACGCCGTTTTAAACGCTGGGAGCCGAAACTAGATTTTGAAAAAACGCGACTCGAAAATGCAGCGTTAAAAAATCAAGCCTTGAGCCAACAAGAGGTAGTGAGCAAGCTAGAAAAAGACGTATATATTGATCCCCTAACGCGGCTGTATAATCGCCGTTGGTTGGATGTCACTTTTAGTACCCGTAAAGGACCTTATGCCATATTGGTCGCCGATGCGGATCATTTTAAGTCAGTAAACGATGAATTTAGTCATCAGGTGGGTGACGTGGTTTTGCAGGAACTCGCCTTTATTTTGCAGCAAAGTGTACGCTCAGGTGATTTTGTCGCTCGATATGGTGGTGAAGAGTTTGTCATCTTGTTAGTCGAAACACAGGCCGATAAGGTCGTCAGAACTGCTGACCGGATCCGCAATCAAGTAGAGCAGCATCATTGGCAAGACATTATGCCGGGTAGGCAAATGACCATCAGTATCGGAATGGCAATTAAAACTGAACAAGAAGCTGTTGATTCGGTATTTGAACGTGCCGATAAAGCCTTGTATCAATCAAAACATAATGGTCGCAATCGAGTGACTTTTGGTAAAAAAAAGGAAGATTGATTTATTAGGACAAAAAAAATGGGACCTCAGAAGGATGGGCCCCATATGACAAAAGGATGCAAAGGGTTGAGTGAGTAAAAGGATATCGAGTCCCTTACTCAGTTAAGTTATAACTGTCCTCTCATTTCGATACAACTCGTGATTATCAGCCTAAATGGTCGGCAAAACCGAGGTCGTTCTTTGAACACCATAAGATAAGTCTATAGCACTGTTTTTACTTGGTTTTTATTTATTTTAATCGAGTTTAAGCTGATTTAACTAACAAAAGTCGCTTATGATTGCTTATGGTTTTCTGTTTCCTAATTGATTTGGGTTTGCCTATATAGCGCAATTTGTGGCGATATAGCGCTATATTCTGAGTTCAATTTCTTATAAACTGCTCGTTTTTGTTACTCTATAACACTTATGAGCATGCCTTCTATTTTATCTCGATTACCCCGATTTCATCTTGTGGCCATATTTATTATTGCGACACTGTTTCTTCTATTCGTCATTGCTTGGCCTAGTGATAAGCCGTCTCTAACTACTGAGCCAATGGTTAAGCCTATTGCGCTTGATATGGACCGTATTTTACAGCAACAAACCGATACGGTGGCGCAAGATCCGAATGAAGTGATAAAAGCCCATGCTGAATTTCCTGATATGTCGGGCGTGTCAGAGCATTTTGTTACGCTGCAGCCGGGTGACACGGTAGGAAAATTTTTAAGCGAGCTTAATGTATATAGTGCTTTACCTGAGCTATTAGTGGCAGATGAAAAAGACTTGCGCCTAGGTAATGTAATGCCAGGGCAAACTCTCAACATCACCTTAGATGCGGAAGGTCGACTGTCTAAGTTAGTACTTGGCATCGACATTGCGAACAAGCTCACTTTTACTGCGACTGATGATGGTTATAGCGCAGAATTATTTACTGAGCCGGGCGAGTGGTCTGAGCGAGTGATTGCGGGTGATATTCATGGCTCTTTTAACATTAGCGCAAACAAAAACTCTCTCAGTATGAGCAGTATTACTCATATTGCTAAACTGCTTGAAAATCGTCTCAAGTTTAGAAACCTGCGTGCGGGCGACAAGTATTACGTAGTTGTAAACGAGCAGCGAGTTAAGGGTGAGTTTTACCAGGATGAAGTGTTAGGTGTGATAATTAAAAGCCGTAGCAACACTTACAGCGCTTTCTTACATGACGATGGCAACTATTACGATCAGGCTGGGAGTGGTTTGAATAAGGCTTATCGTAAAAGCCCACTTAACGGTAAGTTTCGCCTGAGCTCGCATTTTAATTTAAAACGTAAGCATCCAGTAACCGGTAAAATTCGTCCTCACTATGGCACGGATTGGGCTGCACCGATTGGTACGCCAGTATATTCGATTGGTGATGGTGTGGTTGAGCGAGTAGAAAATCACCCCTTGGCAGGTAAATATTTAGTCTTAAAGCACGGTCGTCAGTACACCACGCGCTATTTGCATTTAAGTAAGATATTGGTGCGTAAAGGTGAGCGTGTATCTATGGGGCAATTAGTTGCTAAAACGGGTAACACAGGGCGTTCAACAGGCGCGCATCTGCATTTCGAATTTCACATTAATGGCCGACGAGTTAATCCCCTTAAAGTGAAATTGCCTTACTCGACAGAAATGGATGCCGCTAATCTTAAGCGTTTTAAAGCGAATGTCTTGAAGATGAAAAAACAGATGGGCGTATAGCTCGCAGCCTTATTATGCGGCTGTCATGTCGCCAGTAGCAAAAAGGCCGCTCACAATGTGAGCGGCCTTTTTGATAGCACTATAAAACAAAAAGTTTATGGCGCTACACGTTCAACTCGTTTCAGCCAGCCTTCAGGTGCTTGGCTATGGCCTTTTTGCATGTCGGTATACAATTTGTAAATACGCTGCACATGCTCGCCTACCTCGCCATTGCCAACGGTCACAATACGGCCATCTTCAAAAATATAAGAGCCAACGGCAGAGACTACGGCAGCGGTGCCAAAACCACCTGCTTCAATAATTTCACCTGACTCTATATCAGCAATAAACTGATCTAACATGATGGTTTCTTGGCGCACCTCACAACCCAACTGCTCGCCTAATTCCATGATGGATTGCGAGGTGATGGATTTTAAAATTGTGTCGGTAAAGGTCGGGATGATCACCGTGCCATCTTTCAGAATATGAAAGTGATTCATTGCTCCGGCTTCTTCAATTTGCTGGTTATTGGCATCGAGGTATAACACTTGTGATGCACCAAATTTGGCGGCGGCTTGGCCTGCTCGCAAAGATGCCGCATAGTTTCCTGCTGCTTTTGATGCCCCCGTGCCACCTGAAACTGCGCGATGGAAGGTTTTACTAATCAGTAAGCGAATGCCCTTGTTTACACCTGCAGCGTAGTAAGCACCACTAGGGCTTAACACTACGCAGAAAGTGTAGCTTTTGCTGGCGCCAATGGAGAGACGGTCTTCTGTGGCAAAAATAAAGGGGCGAATATACAAACATGCGCCTTGTTGCATCGGAAACCATAGCCGGTCGACGTCGATTAAGGCATTAATGGCATCGATTTGCATCTGTTCATCGAGATGGGGAATGCAAAGGATATCGGCAGATCGATTCATCCGCTCGGCATTTTTATTAATACGGAATGTGTAAATTTCGCCATCTTCATGCATAAAGGCTTTAGCGCCTTCAAATATCGACTGACCATAATGCAGAGCCATCGCGCCGGGCGCCATTTCAAATGGCCCGTAAGGCACAATGCGCGGATCGCGCCATTCGCCATCACGATAATCCATAAGAAACATGTGTTCGGTTCTAAGATTGCCAAAGCCAACGTTTTCTTCTGGCTTAAATGGCTCGGTGCGGCGCTCCGTCGCAGGTTTTAAGTTATAAGTTATATCCATGCATACCACCTTGATTACTGAATGAGCAGACTAGGGAGCGACTAGCGTAAAGTCAAGAGGGCACCAGCACCATTTTCTAATCATTCTTTGTTCTGCTAAAGGCGAGTAGGCTGATCATGGTTAACGATCGACGCTACTCGAATTGGGCTATTATGAAATTGGCGTTAGAACGCCAGTCCTTGCAGTTTTCCTGCTTTCAGTTCGGCGCGGCTGGTGGCCGTTTCGCCTTGTAATTTTTGTTCATCGGCTTCCACTTCGGCTTCCTTACCGACATAGTCGCTCAGGCTGGAGTCTAATAATGCGGCTTCAATCCACTGGCTTAGTTCAGCTGTTTGTTCTTGTAGTGCGTCTTCATTAGCGGAAAATTGCTCGCCTTTACCGATATCATGTAACCCCGCAATAGCGCCGCTAACAAAGCAACTCACGCGATTACTGGCAAAGTGCAGTGAATTTTTGTTGTTCGCTTGGCTTTTGTCAATCACGCTTAATAAGTAAGCGGCGTTAACTAAGCGTTGCAAAGCATCTGCATCATTGGCGGGGATACGCGATTTGTCTTGATGGTAATCAAGCCACAGGCAAAACATAGTACCGGCATTAAAGTCAGCATCGGTAATTAAAGCACGACGCTCAACCAGAGTGGTTTCAGCTAAGGCGGCATGGCCAAACATCACTTGTGATACTTGGTGGAAATACAGTAGCAATGCGGTGTCGAGAGCTAAGGTTATGCTATTTTCATCAGCTTGTTCAGCATCTGCAAACCATTGCGTTAAGCTGGTTTGATCTTTTTGTAAGCGAGACTTAGCAATTTTGTTTTCATTGGCGCAAGCAGTTAAATAACTTAATTCTAGGGCAACGGATAAGCAATTAGCGGCCAGTGTTAAGCTATTTTCGAGTTGGTAATGTTGCTTTTTTTCTGGCTTAGCGATGTGATGTAACCATGCTAGGGTGCTTTGCGGCGTAAGTTCAATTGCCCACTGTTCTGGCGCTAGCTTATGCTGATTGAGTTGCTGATTAAAAAAAGCCACTTCGTTATGGCTTTGTTGTGCGATGCGATGGGCTAAACCTAAACGTGTGCCACTTAAAGTAGGGTAGGTAGTGGCAAATTGAGTTAAATCGGGAAAGCTAAACATGAGTGCAGTGCCTATAGAAGATAAATACCGCGCTAGCATAGCGCGGCTGATTTATTCGGTACAGCTTAGCTAACAATTTTATACTTCTTCTGGTGCTTGCGGCGGGTTTGCTCGGCTATTACGCTTGGCCTTAATCAATTTACGTTTTCGGCTATAGAAGTGCGCATGTACACCTTGGCGCATAAATTTAAAACTGTTTTCCAGCAAATCGACGCCAACCAGTATCAGTAATACCAGTAGTGTGATAATCAGTGCTTGGCGTTCAAAGCCAATACCGATCATTAAGCCTATAGCTGCCAGCATCCAAATACTGGCAGCAGAGGTGACGCCCATCACTTGACCATCGCGTGACATCATTACACCTGCGCCTAAAAAGCCTACACCGGTAATGATTTGACCATAAACTCGCGCTTGATCTAAAGAATGAGGCGACAACGATATGCCTACTTTTAAAAAGCTGTAAGTGCCGAGTACAATTAAACAGGCAGTACGAATGCCAACAGGTTTGCCGCGATATTGACGTTCAAATCCGATTAAGCCAGCGCAAATAACGCAAAATAGTATGCCGTGCCAATCAAATGGGTAAATATTTAGCATAGTGTTGAACATGGTTACTCCTCTGTTTAGGGGCGCAATATGCGACTAACCGAAGTGTGAAACAAGTATTTATTGAGTGAATTATTTTTGTGCTGAAATGAAAAATATCCGCTCAGTTAAAGTGACGGTACTGTGTGAGTTGGTTATAAGATATTAGAATATAAAATTAGCAAGACTGATTATTTCTGATATAAAGAGAAGAGTAAATTCAGCGTAGTATGGATACGCATTTAACAATATTAGGAAAATGTGATGAGCAAGTTGTTTGACGATAATTCTTTAACGATAGGTAACACTCCTTTAGTGCGTCTAAACCGTGTCACTAAAGGGAATGTTTACGCCAAAGTTGAAAGCCGTAACCCTAGCTTTACTGTTAAATGTCGTATTGGTGCCAACATGATTTGGGACGCCGAGCAAAAAGGTAAGTTAAAAGCAGGCCAAGAGTTAATTGAGCCAACCAGTGGTAATACCGGTATTGCACTGGCATTTGTGGCGGCGTCGCGTGGCTACAAACTAACCTTAACCATGCCTAGCTCAATGAGTTTAGAGCGCCGCAAGCTACTAAAAGCCTTGGGCGCAAACTTAGTGCTAACTGAAGCGGCAAAAGGCATGAAAGGCGCGATTGATAAAGCCAATGAAATCGCCGCCAGTGATCCGGAAAAATATGTGTTACTGCAGCAATTTGAAAATCCAGCAAACCCAGCCATCCACACCATGACTACTGGCCCTGAAATTTGGGATGCCACCCAAGGTGAAGTGGATGTGTTTGTTGCTGGTGTCGGCACCGGCGGAACCATTACTGGCGTGAGTCGTTATATTAAACAACAACGTGGAAAGAATATTATCTCGGTTGCGGTTGAGCCGGAAGATTCACCGGTGATCAGTCAAACCTTAGCGGGTGAAGATGTGAAACCAGGACCGCATAAAATCCAAGGTATCGGTGCGGGCTTTATTCCTAAAAACTTAGACTTACGCGTAATTGACCGTGTTGAAACGGTTGGCAATGATGAGTCTATTGAAATGGCGCGTCGCTTAATGAAAGAAGAGGGTATTTTAGCGGGTATTTCTTCTGGCGCGGCAGTGGTTGCTGCGGCGCGATTAGCTGAACTTGAAGAGTTTAAAGATAAAGTGATAGTGGTTATTTTGCCAAGCTCGGGTGAGCGTTACCTAAGTAGTGCGCTGTTTGAAGGTATTTTTGATGAGCAAGATTTAGTGCAGTAATTGTTACTACCAACTTGATATAAAGGCCGCATTAACGATGCGGCTTTTTTTGTTTCGCATTATTACTTAACCTAAACACTGAATTCGGTATCTTGAGATTGTTTGGGATACATCCCTATACGTTTTGTGTTTACATCTCTGAAAACGAAATTTTGCGGTAAAAATAGACTACTTGTTATTGCAACAGACCTAAATAGAAATGAGGTTACTTAATCGTTAAGCTCAATATATTCTCGGCTTTGTTTTGATAGCTCTAAAGCGCGTTGCCAGGCTTGTATCGTTTTATCCGGTGTTTGATGGTTAAATGCGATATAAAGCTCAACCTCATAAAGGTCTATGTTGGTTAATTGGATTGCGTCGGTTGGCGTGGCATTTTGAATCAATAAATCCCACAAGGTTTTGGGACTACAGCTAATTAAAGTAACCCGTTTTTTCAATAGCTGGTTAATGGTGCTGTTGGGGGTGTTGGTTAGTTTGATGTGGTTAAAGCCGAGTTTTTCGAGGGCGGCTTGTTCTGGATAGCCACGAGTGACAGCAATATGGATGTCTTTATCCAGCAGGTTAATATTGTCATACTTATTTTGATCTGATTTGTGCTGACATAGTGAGACTTTATCTCGGGTTAATGGGCCTACCCACTTAAATAATGCTTCTCGTGCCGGCGTGCGTGCGGTTAGAAATAAGGCGCTGTTCGGCTCTCGTAACACCTTTTGGTAAGCTCTGGCCCAAGGTTTTATGCGTATGGTATCTGGTTGGCCTAATAATCGTTGCATTTTTCTCACTAAATCAACTGATTCTCCGAGTATTTCAAATTGATCATCAATCGCAAAGGGAGGGAAGTGTTCGGTATAAAAATCTATCTTAGGTGTTTGGTGTTCGGGTGGTAAGTTGGCATGGGCAAGTTGAAAGAATAAAACGGGTAGCATTAATATTACCCAACTTATCCTCGCGATATACTTCATTATCTTTACCCTTGCCAAACTACTTAAGGATAATAAAAGTATAAAAATACGCTTAAATTAACAATCATTAATGTTAAAAAATGTGGCTAGGCAAGTTAATCAATATTAATTAAGCCTAAAAAAATAGCACGCAGCCCATTAATTGGGCTGCGTGCAGTCGATTAACGCCAAGCTTTAAAGCAGTTGATCAAACCATTGGTTGACGCGTCATGAGCGCTAACACTTTCGTCACCTTGCAACTCAGGTAAAATTTGGCTCGCCAACTGCTTACCTAATTCAACCCCCCATTGGTCAAAGCTGAACACATTCCAGATAATGCCTTGAACAAAAATTTTGTGTTCGTACATGGCGATCAATTGACCAAGAACACTTGGTGTGACCTTTTTTACCATGATTGAGTTAGTTGGCTTATTACCTTCAAATACCTTAAAAGGCACAAGATGCGTTACTTCGTCTAATGATTTTCCTGCAGCAATAAATTCAGCCTCTACTTGTGCTTGGCTTTTGCCAAAGGCAAGGGCTTCGGTTTGAGCGAAGAAGTTAGATAGCAATTTAACGTGGTGATCGCCAGCAGGGTTATGGCTTTGTGCCGGGGCGATAAAGTCACACGGGATCAACTTAGTGCCTTGGTGAATCAATTGATAAAACGCGTGTTGGCCGTTAGTGCCTGGCTCACCCCAAATAATAGGGCCGGTTTGGTAGTCAATTGGATTGCCTGCGCGGTCGCAGTTCTTACCGTTTGATTCCATGTTGCCTTGTTGGAAATAAGCAGCAAAGCGATGCATGTATTGATCGTAAGGTAAAATCGCTTCGGATTCGGCGCCGTAAAAGTTGTTATACCAAACACCAAGCAAAGCTAAAATAACCGGGATGTTTTGCTCGAAATCTGTGTTCAAGAAATGTTGGTCCATTTCATGAGCCCCGTCCAGCAGTTGCTCGAAGTTATCGTAGCCAATAGTTAGTGCAATGGATAAGCCAATGGCTGACCAAAGTGAGTAACGACCGCCAACCCAATCCCAAAACTCAAACATATTGTCGGTATCAATGCCGAACTCTGCGACTGATTTTGCGTTGGTTGAAAGCGCGGCAAAGTGCTTAGCGACAAATTCAGGTTGTTTAGCAGCAGCTAAAAACCAATCGCGCGCACTGTGGGCGTTAGTCATGGTTTCTTGGGTAGTAAAGGTTTTTGATGCAATCAAAAACAGGGTGGTTTCAGGGTTTACTTTTTTCAGCGTTTCGGTGATATGAGTGCCGTCAACATTAGAGACAAAATGCGCATTAATCCCTTCTACTTTATAAGCGTTGAGGGCTTCGGTGACCATGTAAGGGCCTAAATCAGAACCGCCGATGCCAATATTTACTATGTCGGTGATAGGTTTGCCGGTGTAGCCTAGCCACTCGCCGGAATGGATTTTATGACAAAACGCCTGCATTTTAGCGAGCACGGCGTTGATTTCTGGCATCACATCCTTGCCATCCACTTTTATTTCACTGTTGCTGCGATTACGCAGGGCCACGTGTAATACCGCGCGATTTTCGGTTTGGTTAATTTTGTCACCGTTAAACATGGCGTGGATTGCGCTTTTCAAATCAACTTCATGTGCGAGTTCGTTCAGCAGCGCTAGGGTTTCTGAGGTGACTAAATTTTTTGAGTAATCCAGCAGTAATTCGTCATTGAGTTGACAAGACAGCTGCTTAAATCGATCGGGGTTTTGGGCAAACTCTTGCGCCAACGAAATGTTGTTTTGTTCGAAGTGGGCCTGCAGCTTTTGCCAAGCTTGTGTTTCAGTTGGATTAACAGTGTTAAGCATAAAGTGGTTACCTGGATTTTAAGAAAATAAAGAAATAATAGTCACTTATCAGAATAGTAGAGTGTAATTATGACAAAAAAGTAAAAAACTTATCTTGGCCCACGTTCTAGTAGAGAGCAATACGGCTTATTTTGCAGTTGTTTGGATATAAAACTTTGATCTGCTTCACACTAAGTTTTTGGTTTCACTAAGCTACTGATTTTAATTAATTGTTTTTTGTTACAAAGGGTTTCAAACCATTACAACAATGTAATGGTGCGATATTTGTTGATATTTTACGCGCTGACAATAAAACCACCTAGGTGGCTAATTTGACAGTTAATCTTTACTTTCGGGCGCATTTTTTGTGTTTGATCATGTGCTTTCAGATACATTGTTTCTGATAATGATCAGGTGGTTTCGCATATCCGCAACTTTGATAACTTCAGGCGATTGACCAAACTGTTGCGTGCTCAGCTGAATAACGATGTCGAGTTCGCTCTGGTTGCGTGGTAATAAATTAATGATTAACGTATCGTTAAACTTAGATCTGAGGTTTTGATAGAACTTAGCCTGAAAGATGAAATCAGGACTGCCAAAATCGCTAAATAAATCACATAAAACGACATCGGCAGGGGCTAAATCGGCGATAGCGACACTGGCATCGGCGGCTAAAACCTCTACTTGGCAGTGGCTTGGGTTGAAATAGTCATTAAACCAATCAATCACTTGCTGGCTTTGTTCAATACAGGTGTATTTTAGGTCTGGTTGTTTTTCACAGAGATAGCGGATCAGGCTGCCACCGCCTAAGCCTAACTCAGTAATAGACTCAAAATGGTGGGGTAAATGTGGCAGCAAAGTATGATGATAGCCAAACATCAGTTTACTGGGCTCTGCTTTGCTCATAATACTTTGCACCACGGTATCAAGGGTTAGCCACAAATAATCATGGTCTTCAAACAATACCCATTGCTTATCATCTTGATGCACTAAATGGCGTACCTGAGCTTGGCTGAGGCGGTTGATCAGGTCGTAGTCGGACAGCAAGTGCGGCTCCTTATGCCAAGTGGTGAGAGTCTTATTTTATAACTTATTGTTTATAAAGTTTAATTATTAATGGGTCAGGCTGAATATGCAATGCTAGAAATTAGCTAATTGAGCGGATATTGAATATTGCTGAAAGACTAGGCAATATAAGCCTTAGTAGCGAAAGGAGACATTGCTTGTATCATATTTTTGAACCCACCACCGAAACGGAACTTGATGACTATTTTCATTTCCGTTGGTCGATCTTAAATGCGCCTTTACAGTTGCCGATTGGCTCTGAAAAGGATGGCTATGATCCCCATGCTTTGCATCGGATGATCCGAGATCGTGACGGTAAGCCACTGGCAGTTGGACGGGTATATGTGACCGATGCCGATGAAGCGCAAATTCGTTACATGGCCGTAGAGCCTTCGCACCGTGGAAAAGGGATTGGTGCATTATTGCTAAAAGCCCTCGAACAAGCTGCGCGTGATGAAGGGGCGAAACGTATTGTGTTGCTGTCTCGAATTAAGGCTATCTCTTTCTTTGAAAAATTTGGCTATGTTGCTGCGCAGCGTGAACCCCATCGTATGGAAGGCACGCAACTACTGCAAATGATTAAGCAGCTCGCCCCCGCGAAAAGTTTGCTGCGGGTGCCTGAATTATGCTTAGCATTAGAGCGGGTTTGGGCTGAGCAAATTCCCATTAGTGAAAAAATGGGCATTACTGTTTATCAATACACGGGCGAGCGCTTTGAAACGCGCGCCAGTTTACATGCCAATGTAAACACTAAACATGCCATGTTTGCCGGTAGTATTTATAGCCAAGCCACGTTAACGGCATGGGGACTCTGTTGGTTAAAAATGAAAGAGCAGGGTTTTGACGGTGAAATTGTGGTGGCGAAAGGTGAGATTGCTTACCGCCAGCCTGTGACAGAACTGCCAAGAGCGGTGATCCTAAAAGATCATATTGAGGGCAGTTTTGCAGGCCTAAAAAAAGGCTGCAAGGTAAAGGTCAAAATGTCGGTGAGCATTATCAGTGGTGAGCAAAACGCGGCAGATTTTGAAGGCTTGTTTATTATTTTACCGAGAGAGTCCCAGTCTGAGCCGCCTCCTTTAAGTGATATTTACTCAGTGGCCAATGAGTAATTGATAGCTAAAGCCAAACAGATCTTAATCTAACCTAATCACTCGTTTTTCGGGGGCGCTATCCATTATTTTACCTTCCACGTTAACCGGTGTGCTGGGGATTAATCGTTGTAGCATGTCGGGATTCAAGTAATCTTCGTTTAGCTTGCCTTTAATTCTTATCTTATCGGCTTTCATGCCCTGATACAGGGCTTCGTTGACGATTAATTCAAAGCTTGCCTGCTGCGACCATTGCGGTGGAATGGTTAATAAATGGCGCTGCTTAATCAATTGCGCTTGCTCTAAACGCAGGCTGATCCCACGAACAGAAAGGGGTAGCTCATCGGCGTAAGAAAGCAGGTTTAAATTAAATAGATCGAGCTTGTCGATGACTAAGCTATTGAGCGGCAGCAACCGATCCTTTGGCTCGGCCAGATCGTCATTACTCTTGGCTAGCCATTCTGGTTGGATCCCTATATCCAGATCGCGAGCGGTGAGGTGGCTGACATGAAGGTCGGGGTAGCGCTGTAAGCTAATATCAAATAGCGCAGAAAAATGGCCATCAAAGCTATTCCCTTGTACCTGATAAAACGCCCATTTGCCATCTTTCACGCGGCTGTTGAGGGTTAAGTCGGTAATACTGGTACCCGCGTAATAGAGCTCACGCATGTTGAGGTTAAATAGACTATTCAGTTGATCCACTTGGCTTAAATCGAGCCATTGGCCCGCGCTTAAAATGGGCAAATTTTTCAGGTTGAGGTTGAGTTTATTAAACGTCAGCGGGAGTTTTTTGTCGTAGCTGGTAAAGCTAATCTCGCTTAATGCCAGTTGCTCAATCAAAATGCTGTCGAATAAAGGGGATTCGACGGGCTGGTTTACTCCTTGGTCAGATTCTGTGTCGATTGTCAGCTGCGGTGAATTGGCTTGGAAGTTTTGTAGCCAGCCTTCGCTGTACTCTAAGTTTAAATCGCTCAGCGAAAATTGTTTCACCTTGAGTGCTAAAGGTGGCGTCACATTCATAGCTAGCTCACCTACTAACTTACCTTTCAAATGATTCGCACTAAATTGGTCAATTTCTAGCTGTTGGTTTTGCAGTTGGGCTGAAACAAAAATATCGTTCACCTCAAAGGCGTTGATAGCGATCCGATTAATTGCTAACTCAAGATCAAGTACTGCTGTGGTGGTGAGAAGTTGATGATCTTGAACTAATTGCCATCGATGTAAATTCATCGTCAGGTCGTCTAGCATCACTGCTGGGCTTTGACTTAGAGACACCGCTAAATTCAGATGATTAATGTTGAATTGTTTTATTTGTAATGAAGCAATGGGCAGTGGTTCAGCGTTGCCCGGCTCAATCGTCGCAGGCTCAACGTTATCACCTTGTAAATGCAGTAGTAAGTTGTCGCTAATGGATAATGTTGGCCGCTCCAAAATCACTTGTTCGATAACCAGCTCGCGACTAAACCAACCCGAGCTACTTAACTGTAACCAAATTTGCTCAATTTCAGCAATTGGCTGATCAGTTGTTTGTTGTGGCATCGCTAGCTTGATGTTAGTTAGCGTGAGTTGAGTGGGCTGGGTTATATTCCACTGAATATCTTGTATATCCAACTCAAAACCTAAGTTGGTTAGCGCCCACTGCTTAATGTCAGCGCGGTAATCATTAGCATTAAACATCAACGCGGCGAGGCTAATAATCACTAATAGCACCAGTAATAGACCAGCAACAATGCGTACCATTAGGCGTGCAGTGGGGTTCATGATAGTGAGTTCCTTATCTCGCTCTGCGATGAAACTAAATATACCCAAGTTACCTCAAGATGCTTGTTCAGCGAGAATTTGTAGGCTGTTAGGCGCGACGCTGATTTGAGGCATAGTTATTCTACATTGAAAATCAGCAACAAAGCATAACAGCCTACAAAACTCGCCCTTTGGGAGTCGCTCATTATGTTCATTTTTTCGTTAAAAAGCATCGAAAGGGCTGACCATTCCTTCAGCTTTTTGCCTCAAACTGAACATAATGAGCGGCTCTGAATCCCGCATCTTGAGGTATCTTGGGTATAATACTTAATAAACATTACCTTGTCGTGATTATGCCGCCACGGTGCGGCGCAGCTAACAATTTTTCAAGCGTTGGAATAAATTTCTTTCTGTCCCAGCCAGCGTTTGACTATTTTATCAACAGTTTCTGGATATTGCTGCATAACATGCTGAGCTAATTGTTGCACTTGTGGAATTAAACGCTGATCGCGACTTAAGTCAGCAATACGCAAGTCAGCTAAACCCGTTTGCTTACTGCCGAGCAATTCACCTGGGCCGCGGATTTCTAAATCTTTTTGCGCAATATAAAAGCCGTCAGTGGATTCTCTTAATACCCCTAGTCGTTTGCTTGCAGTGATCGACAATGGATTATGATATAGCAGTACACAGTGGCTAGCAGTGGCACCACGACCGACGCGGCCCCTTAACTGGTGTAATTGCGCTAGTCCAAGACGTTCCGGGTTTTCTATGATCATCAAACTGGCATTGGGCACATCTACACCGACCTCTATTACTGTAGTGGCAACCAATAGGTCGAGCTCTGCTGCCTTAAAAGCGTCCATCACGTATTGTTTTTCGGCTGGTTTCATACGGCCATGCACCAGACCAATACGCAATTGTGGCAGCATCAGTTGTAAATCATTGGCGGTGACCTCGGCTGCTTGGCATTCAAGGGCTTCTGATTCTTCAATTAAAGTGCATACCCAATAAGCTTGGCGCTGTTCATTTTCACAGGCTTGGCGGACGCGCTCGATCACTTGTTCGCGGCGTGTATCGGGGATCGCTACCGTGGATACTGGCGTTCTTCCTGGTGGTAATTCATCGATGATAGAGGTATCTAAATCGGCGTAAGCCGTCATCGCTAAGGTGCGAGGAATGGGCGTGGCGGTCATGATCAATTGGTGCGGCGCATAAGGACCAAAGGTGCCTTTTTCACGCAGTGCTAAGCGTTGATGCACGCCAAAACGGTGTTGTTCATCAATGATCATTAAGGCTAAATTAAAGAATTCAACTTCAGCTTGAAACAGTGCGTGAGTGCCCACTATCATTTTGCTTTTGCCATTGGCAAAGTTAGTAAGTTGCTGCTCGCGCTGTTTACCTTTTACCTTTCCGGCTAACCAGCCGACTTGAATGCCTAATGGCTCAAGCCATTGGCTAAACACTTTGGCGTGTTGCTCGGCTAATAATTCAGTGGGGGCCATTAAGGCCACTTGATAACCTGACTCAATTACTTGCAGCGCGGCAAGGGCGGCAACCAAGGTTTTGCCTGAGCCAACGTCACCTTGCACCAAGCGCATCATGGGTACGCTTTTATGTAAATCTTGGCTGATCTCATTGACCACGCGTTGCTGTGCGTGAGTGGGTGAGAAGGGCAGTTGTGCCAATAGCTGCGCCACCATTGGCCCAGCATGCTGAATAGAGGCGGCCTGATTTTGACTCGATTTTTGTCGCAGTAATAACATGCTGAGGTTATGGGCCAGTAACTCTTCGATGATAAGGCGCTGCTGCGCCGGGTGCTCTCCGGCATCCATCAAGTCTTGATCGGCATCGGCCGGAGGTTGATGTAGGTAAACTAATGCGTCTTGTAAAGAAAAAGCATAATGATTGAGCTTAGGAGGCAGCACTTCTTCTATACTGTGCTGCTTTAATAATTCAACGGCTTGATAGGTTAGGCTGCGAAAAGTGTTTTGCTTGAGTCCTTCTGTTGTTGGATAAACAGGAGTAAGTGCTTCTTCACATTCAAGTTGTTCGGGATCGTTTAACACCTGATATTCGGGGTGAGTGATCTCATAACCAAACTTGCCGCGACGAAACTCACCATAACAACGCAGCCATTTTCCTTCACTAAGGGCGTTTTTTTGGCCTGCGTTAAAGTGGAAAAATCGCAGTGTTACGCTGCCGGTACCGTCACTAATTTTACAGGTAAGAATACGACGGCTGCCAAAGCTGACTTGGCTACTTTTTATCTCGCCTAAAATGGCGCCATGTAACCCCGGTAGCATATCTTGAATGGCATATACGCGGGTGCGGTCTTCATAGCGAAGTGGTAGGTGAAAGAGAATATCCTGGACATTAGACAGTCCTAATTTAGTGAGTTTTTCAGCAAGTTTGCTGCCCACTCCCTTTAATGTCGTGAGAGGTAACTTTTCTAGTTTCACCGTCTGCGTTCCAAATACCTGTAAATATAAACAGATAATACTAGAACATCCGCTATAACGTTATAGAAAAGCATAAAAACCACAAAGATAGCGCTATCAGTTTATATAAAGATTACCATTCACGACTTAAAGCGTCTGCTAAGAGCTTACTGATAGCGTTATCTTTGGGCCTTTATTTATGATTTTTAATTTATTTAATTATTTGTTTTTAAATGGTTATTTTTATTTTTTTAAGAAATTGACGTGAATGGCTTGGTGGTTAACGTAATTGCAGCATAAAGCCATAGACGTATTTTGCTCAACTCTGCTAATCTAGCTACACAGTTTAGGAAATAACTTGTTTCCTCTGAAGTTTTTTGAATATTTGCGGGTGTAGATGGAGCTCTTTGAGCTCTACTAAGACAAGGTTAGCAGATGCTAACTGAAGTAAAAAAGGGAGCTATTTAGCTCCCTTTTTTACGTTTAAAACTTGGGTTAATTTACTTAGACCAAATTAGTTTTACGGTTAAATAATCAACTAGACAACAGCCCTAATCTATTCCGCTTTTAGGCTAAGCCTAAACGTCTTTAGTTTGCTCAGTTCTTCCTCACTTAAGCTTGATGGATCCAAAGCCAATATACTGTTTTTCAGTGCCTCAATGGCTGATTGGTCAAACTTGGCAAAGCCACTGCTTTGTTCAACGCTAATGTCTACATTCCCCATCAGATCGTTATTTACCATCACAGTTACGGATGCGCCTGGATAGCTATGTCGCGCTTTCCAGTGTTGATAAATGCTTTCTTGCATCGCTTGTTGGCAATGCGCTAAGTCTTTACAGGTTGTCATTGCTAAAGCGGCAGGACTGGCTATCAGTGCGGTCAAGATAGCTATTATCATCGTTTTTTTCATTTTCATTTTCATTTCCTATCCTATTACTCTATAGCGCCTAACGGTAAGGCTACTTTGGTCTTCGATAGTATGATCGCCATAACAAAGTCCATTATTTCTAGTCGATCGCAGCAACGAATATGAAGTTGATCATAGGTTAATTTATTCATTTTTGTTACAACATGATTGGGATTAGAAAGTATAAAAAATAAACAATAATAATTTAATCGGGTTTGTTGTTGTTTCGTGATGATTTTTCGGCGAATTGTTGAGCATCAAGAAAAGATAGAGGTTTATTGTTATCGCAGTCCATAAGGCGATAACGCAATAGTAAAAACCAGCAACGCGTAAAAATGCGTTGCTTCGAAATGAGTTAATCACGAAAGACTGACACACCTTTGCTAAATCTGGTGGTCGTTATTTTTAATGGGTCATCCACGCGACTATTACCATGATGCCATGGCTACGTATTGCTACAGCTTTGGCATTTAATCACTCGTTGTAATATCAGGAGATAAAGAGTGCTAGGATTACTTAAAACATGGATGATGCCAAAAAACACCTCGATGCCAGCCAGTATGTCGAGAAAATTATCGTCAGAGCAGCAGCTAAAGCAGTTGGGGATAAAAGCCGATAAAAGTTTGCTTTGTTTGCCTGATGTCAGTGAATGTCAATTTAGGTCCGTTTCAGACATTGTGCATCGTTTGCAAAGCTTAATGTTATTAACCGCCCATGCCGAAGAGCTGCCTAGTGCAGTGATAGATGCCTTGTATTTACGAACGGGAGCGCAGCATAGCTTTACCCTCAATGAACAGCATTGGCTGGCTAAAACGCATCTAACGCCAGCTGAAAAACAAATTTGTATGTGGCGCTATGAATCAATCAAATTATTGCTGTGGGCGATAGGCCATCTAGCTGAGCTAGGGAAGGTGACAGAAGGCGCTAATATTATCGAGCTGTCGCGTCTGATCCAATGGCAAAACTATGATGAACTGTTGGCAGGTGCAAGACCATTAAATCCAGTTGCACTACTTGATACGGCTGATCTGTATCATCGGATGTCTCATCTTGGCAGACATCAACCTCGCGCGTTACCGGCCAATATTAACTTGTTAATTGTAAATGAGCGATATGCTTGTTTAAGTTGGCTGATAGGTGAGTCTGAATGGGATGAGTAGCCATTGATAACAAGAGGTTAGGCGTTACGTTTAACGCAATTGTGGTGTTTAGAGTTGTGTTTAGATCATACTCTTGCTCTAATCTCTTGTTTAATCGTTAAATCCACAGGGATAGTTTATGAAGTACCTACTTTTAGCAGCAGCGATGCTTTCGTTTGCTGTTGTGGCTGAGCAGGTTAGCGAAACAGAGCAAGATCAAGCAAACAGCGCGCTTGAAAAACGCTTAGATGATGAGCGAAAAACCTATGATAATCCATTTGTAATTACACCTCATAAACCAACCTACCTTTTACTTGGCAACTATAACGATAAACTCTCTGCTGAACATTATGCTAATTATGGAGAGCTACAAGACGTTGAGGTTAAGTTTCAATTTAGCTTTAAAATGCCAGTTTGGAGCGCGCAATCTCAGTACGGTCCTTCCTTGCTATTCGCCTATAGCCAAGCTTCTTATTGGCAGGCCTACAATAAAGCGGAGTCATCACCATTTCGTGAGACTAATTATGAGCCTGAAGCATTTTTGTCTTGGCGGCCCAATTATGAGCTTGGTGCTGGCTGGAGTGTTCAGGTCGCGCAAATTGGTTTTGTGCATCAGTCTAATGGCCGCAGTGAGCCTTTGTCCCGCAGTTGGAATAGAATCAAGGCCAGCGTTACTTTAGAGCGAGGCAATTTAGGTCTCGCTATAGTGCCATGGCTACGAATTCCAGAAGACCGAGAAGAAGATAATAACCATGACATTACAGACTATTTAGGCCATGGCAAAGTACTAGCAGCCTATAAATGGGGTGGCCAAACATTTTCCTTGATGAGCCGTAACAACATTGAAAGTGGTTTTTCTAAAGGAGCTATTGAAGGTAGCTGGAGCTTCCCGCTGAGTACTCGAGTGAAGGGATATGTCCAGTTTTTTTCTGGTTATGGCGGCAACTTGATTGAGTATGACCATTACAACAACACAGTAGGCATCGGCATCGCGTTGACAGATTGGCTTTAAGCTACCCCACAGACAAATAGCACGCGATGGCGTGCTATCTTCCACCTTGTATTTCCCCTCCTGATTTTTTTGTACTTAGACTTAGGCTAGATTTCGCTGGTTTTTTGAACTAGTATTACATCGTTGACAACCAAGGTTGTCTAATATTGAATATAGTAATTAATCAGGCTATTTCAGGTAAGAAATATGACAGAGCGCATAATTAGTCACTTAATTCAACAACAGCACCAGCTTATTGATGCCAAAATGTCGCAATTAGCGCGCGCTCGTGGTTGTGAAATGACGCCCGCGCAGCAGACTATTTTTAGGTTGGCAAGCCAGCAAATCGTCACCTTATCTGAACTGGCACAACATCTAGCCATTAGTCGGCAAGCCGTGCAAAAAACGGTTGCGGTATTGGTTGATAAAAAGTGGCTGAAACTGGTGCCGAACCCGGGTAATCGAGCCGCTAAAATTGTCATTATTACTGAGCAAGGTCAAATCGTCCGCCAGCAACAGCAACAGGTTGTTCGTGAAGTTGAACTACACTTGTATCAACAGTTAGGCGAAGAGAAGGCTAAGTTGTTGCAGCAATTATTAAACGAAGAGTGGCAGCTTGACAATGTTGGTTGACGTATTGGAAGCAAGTTTTACACCGTTAATGATTGTTTAATTAAGGTTTAACAGGAGAGAAGCTGTTATGTATCAATTAGCCAATATTTGCCCTTTGGCGGATTTACAGACTTATATAAATCAAGTAACCCGCTTACCTCTACTTAGTGCCGAGCAAGAGCATGAATTGGCCGTTAGGCTGTCTAAAGAGCAAGATCTTGAGGCAGCAAGAGCGCTAATTATGTCAAATTTACGTTTTGTGGTGATGATTGCACGTGGCTATCAGGGCTATGGCTTACCGCAAGCTGACTTAGTTCAAGAAGGTAATATTGGTTTAATGAAGGCGGTAAAGCGTTTTGATCCTAAAATGGGTGTGCGTTTAATGTCGTTTGCTGTTTATTGGATAAAAGCTGAAATTCATGAATATGTTTTTCGCAACTGGCGCATTATTAAATCCGTTACGACGAAAGCACAAAAAAAGCTGTTCTTTAATCTGCGTAAGTTCAAGCGTGACTTACATTGGTTTAATGCCGATGAAGTGGAAGAGGTCGCTGATGCCTTGCAAGTCACGCCAGCGCAAGTGAGAGAAATGGAAATGCGCTTGTCGAGTCAAGATATGTCATTGCTACTTAGCGATGAAGACGAAGAGACGCGCTACCTTGGCGTCTCTGAATCCTCTCTACCTGCTGCTGATGCTTCGCCAGAGTTGCAGTTGATTCACCGGGATCAACATCAGCAAGGGCAAGAAAAGTTATATCAAAAATTGGCCCAGTTAGATGACCGTAGTCGGGATATTATAGAATCGCGCTGGCTCAGTGAAAACAAGGCGACTCTTCACCAGTTAGCCGAAAAGTATGGCATATCATATGAACGGGTTCGCCAACTAGAGGGGCAAGCGATGGCTAAATTACGTGCTCATATTTTGGCGTAGTTACTATACTTATATGAGAGTACTTAAGTGTAACGGTACCAAAGTGTAAGAGTGCTTAACACGTAAATGTGCTTTTCGCATCACTAGCCCAATTTGATGCTTATTTTATTCATAAGGAGGTGGTAAAGAAGGAGGCCGTATGTACATTCAACGTTTGAGCAATTACTTAAATCAAGCTCATATCAATTATCAGGTGCTACAGCATTCACCCGCTTACAAAGCCAAAGAAATAGCCGAAATGACCCACATTAGCGGCATGGACTTTGCCAAAACGCTTATTATCAATGTAGATGGCATTAGCATGATGCTAGTGTTGCCAGGTACCTATCGCTGGGATCCTGTTAGCTTTGCGAACATGATGGGAGCTCAGACGGTGGAATTGGTGCCAGAGGAAGAGTTAGCGCTGTTATTCCCTAACTGTGAAGTAGGGGCAATGCCACCTTTTGGTAACTTGTATGGTATAGCGGTGTATATTGCACGTGAGCTCACCTTGCGACAGCATATTATGTTTAACGCGGGCAACCATCACGAAGTGTGGCAAATGGATTATTATGATTATCATGAGCTTGTTGCCCCTAGAGTCATTACTGAGGGATATTTACGTAAGAACCCGTCGCGGCCAGTTCATGTTCATCATGGGGGGTTTAGTCACTAGTGAGTTGTGGTCAGTCAGAAGTGCCAATAAAAAAGCCAGCGTTAAACTGAGCGCTGGCTTTGTTTTACGACCATTAATTGGTTGATTAATCGTTATCGATTTCCGTCCAAGCGGTTTTACTCATCTGCACTTTTTGCCACCAGTCTTCTGATGCGACAATTTGTCCTTCATCATCAATCTCAGGGTAAGGCAGATCTTTTTGGCGACATAATTTAGCAAAAATAGGGTGGCCGCCTTCAAACATAATACGGTCACGCTCTTGTTTTTCAATGTGATCAGTTTTTGGTTGGTACATGCCAGCAAGCTCACGTTGGCGCTGCGCTTCATATAGCATCAATGCTGTGGCAACCGACACGTTTAACGACTGACACATACCGACCATAGGTATAATCACATCTTGGTCTGCTAACGCGAGAGCTTCGGCTGTGATGCCGTCTTTTTCTTGACCCATTAAAATAGCGGTTGGCTTAGTATAATCAATTTGACGAAAATCGACGGCAGTGTCAGACAAGTTGGTAGCAATCACTTGCATGCCTTGCGCTTTCATTACTTTAATCGCATCGGTGATACTGTCGTGCGCCTTTACTTGTACCCAGTTTTGGCTGCCCGTTGCCGTATGACCCGATAAACGCATTTTCGGGTGATCCCAAATAGCGTGTACTTCGCTGATGCCAACCGCATCACAAGTGCGTACGATGGCGGCTAGGTTATGTAACTTATGAACCTTTTCCATACATACGGTGAGGTCGGTTTGACGATGCTGGAGCATCTGGTCAATGCGGGTAAAACGCTCTGGAGTCATACTTGTTCTCTAATTAGTGCTTTTTAACTGGGCGGTTACGATTACGAGCCACCTTAGTCACGTCAGGTAAGACGCGGATCTTACGCATAATGTTGGCTAGATGGATGCGGTTCTTAGTAGTGATCAACAAATCGACCACGTAAACCCGGCCATCTTTTTCATCGGTATTAATATTATGAATATTCGAGCCGGTAGCGGCGACCGCATTGGTTAAGTCAGCCAATACACCTTGGTGGTTGATTAATTCAACACGGATTTCGGTGCGATACTCATGATCAGTATCTAGACTCATGTCCCACTCAACCGCCATATATTTATCCACCTCATTAAGATGGTTTTGAATATTGCGACAAGTATCTAAGTGGATAACAAGACCCTTACCTGGGCTAATATGGGCAATGATAGGATCGCCGGGTATTGGGCGACAACAGTTTGCATACGTTACCAGCATGCCATCAGCGCCTTTCACTGGCATTTTGCCATGCTCGGTATCTGCCAGAGTGAGTTCATCGACATTACCTAGCAAGCGACGGGCAATAACGATGCTCATGGCATTGCCCAAACCAATATCAGCAAGTAAATCTTCAATGCATTCTTGTTTGGTATCTTGCAATACCTTGGCTATATTTTGCGGATCGATATCAGCAAGATTTTTATCCCCTAATGCGTGATTAAGCAAACGGCGACCTAAGCCTACCGACTCATCAAAACGTAGGTTTTTCAGCATCTGACGAATCGTATTACGCGCTTTACCGGTGACCACATAATTGAGCCAAGCCGCATTGGGCCTAGCGCCCGGCGCGGTAATAATCTCTATCGCTTGGCCATTTTTTAGTTTACGACTAAGCGGGTAAGGTTGACGGTCTACCCGTGCCCCGACACAAGCATTACCAACGTCAGTATGCACGGCATAAGCAAAATCAACTGGCGTCGCGCCGAGTGGTAATTCAATAATGCGGCCTTCAGGTGTAAAGACATAAATTTCGTCAGGAAACAGCTCGGTTTTCACGCTTTCAACAAACTCAAACGAGCTACCCGCGCTTTGCTGTAGCTCGATCAAGCTTTGCATCCAACGACGAGCGCGCACTTGGGCTGTTGTGCCTGAAGCTTCACCGTTTTGCTTATATGACCAATGTGCAGCCACCCCTTTGTCGGCCATTTGATCCATATCTTCGGTGCGGATCTGGATCTCGACTGGCACGCCATGAGGGCCGACTAAGGAAGTATGCAATGATTGATAGCCATTGGCTTTTGGAATAGCAATATAATCTTTAAAGCGACCAGGGCGCGGCTTAAACAAGCTGTGCATTTGGCCTAATACGCGGTAGCAAGTATCAAGGGAGTCCACCATGATACGAAAAGCGTAAATATCCATCACTTCATGGAATTGCAGCTCTTTACTGCGCATCTTATTGTAAATGCTAAATAAGTTTTTCTCACGGCCAAGCACTTGTGCTTGAATACCGACATCTTCTAGGCGGCCTGCTACTTCAGAATGAATATTATCCATGACCTCGCGGCGATTACCGCGAGCACGGCGTACCGATTCTTTTAGTACGCGATAACGCATTGGGTAAAGCGCTTGAAAGCCAAGCTCTTCCAACTCGTTCTTAATATTGTGAATACCTAAACGGTTGGCGATGGGGGCAAATACTTCAAGGGTTTCATTGGCGATGCGGCGACGTTTATCGGGGCGCAGTGCGCCAAGGGTACGCATATTATGAGTGCGGTCGGCAAGCTTGATTAACACTACGCGAATATCTTGCACCATGGCCATAACCATTTTGCGAAAGTTCTCGGCTTGCGCTTCTTTGCGATCGCGAAATTTTAGCTTGTCTAACTTACTAACCCCTTCCACTAACTCAGCAATGGTGTCGCCAAACATGGCGGCTAAGTCATCTTGGGTGGTTTCAGTATCTTCTATTACGTCATGTAACAGCGCTGCGGCCAAGGTTTCATAATCAAGGCGCATTTCAGCCAGAATATAGGACACTGCAACAGGATGGGTAATATAAGGCTCACCACTAGAACGAAATTGACCTTCGTGCGCATCCCTTGCCACGATATAAACTTGTTTTAGTTTTTCTTGTTGCTCCGGCGGCAAATAGGTTGCGGCCAGTGTTTGTAAGCTTTCAAAGATATACAAACTCGTCCCCGATAGTGCAAAGGTAATTAGGTTGAAGATACTAAAATCTGAGTGGAATAGTGAGCTTTTTGATCAAAAAAGCACCCATGGCGGGTGCTTTATAGAGAAAGGTGCTTAACCGCGACCTTCTGCAATCGCTGCAACCGCTGCCATTTCAGCTGCGTCTTGTTCTTGTTGCTCTTGGCGATCTTGCATATCCATTGTGCTAGAAGTCACTAGGCCTTCTTCAATTTCACGTAAAGCGATCACTGTCGGCTTATCATTTTCACTGTCAACTAAAGGCTCTTTACCTTGTACCGCGATTTGACGAGCGCGACGAGCCGCAACAAGGATCAAATCAAAACGGTTTCCAATTTTATCTACAGCATCTTCTACAGTTACGCGTGCCATCTAAGGACTCCGTGGATTAAAAAAAACGACGCAAAATTATACAAGCTTAAACGAGCCAGATCCAGATCCTTTTTCGCCTAAACGTGTCACTAAATTGTGTATTAGCTTAACACATTAAGCCAGTAACTCTGAAATCATGTTTCTATGTAATGCGCTCTGGCGGGTTTGCGCTAAGCGTTGGCCTTTAATAATAGTATCAAACTCGGCGAGGGCTTGGTCAAAGTCATCATTAATGATTAAAAAATCATACTCATCATAGTGAGACATTTCCGACTTGGCTTGTGCCATGCGCTTGTTAATGGTTTCTTCACTGTCTTGACCACGTTGGTATAGGCGTTGTTCTAGCGCTTCGCGACTGGGCGGTAAAATAAAAATGCCTTTTGCTTCGGGCATCAGTGCTTTCACCTGACGAGCGCCTTGCCAATCAATGTCTAAGAATATATCAATACCTTGATTCAAGCTGTCTTCAATGGCGAGGCGTGAAGTACCATAAAAGTTGCCGAACACTTCTGCCCATTCAAAAAAGGCATTGTCAGCGATCATCCCTTTAAATTCGGCTTGATCGACAAAATGATAATGCTCGCCGTTTACTTCGCCTGGACGTGGGTCTCGAGTAGTGTGAGAGACAGACACTTGCAGCTGTTTGCGATCGGAAATGTTTAGTAATGCATTGATCAGACTTGATTTACCAGCTCCACTGGGAGCGGAAACAATATATAAAGTACCTTTAAGTGACATGGTAATACTCTGCAAGGGCCATAAAGACGGCTAAATGTAACAAATAAATGAGCACGGAAAAAGCTTAGCTTTAAGTGCAATGATATTTGTTGGCCATTGGTTTTTGCTTGTTGCAGGTTATTGAGCCAAACTTTGATAAAACAGTTAATTATGCCTGTTTGTTTGTTTTAAAAGTAGGTAACCTAAACAGTGCTATGTAACGTCACCTTAGATGTAAGTGATTGTAAATTAATCAGTACATCATTGTGGTCTTTGAATTTATCCAACGACAGTGGAGTGACATATGAAGACAAAAGAATCGTTAAAAGCAGTTAATGAAAAGTTTGAATCCCTAAAAAGTAGCTTAGCCGAAGAAGCGGGCAAACTGAAAGAAAGCGGCCAGCAGTCATGGCGCGATACTCAACAGCATCTCGATAATATGTCAGATAAGTTGAAAACAGCCTATGAATCGTTAGAGTCAAACTACGATGAGACCAAGCTACAGGGTCACCTTGCGGTAATGGAAGCGCGGGATAAATGGGAAGAGTTAGGTAAAGTGGTTGAGCAATATTATCAGCACTCTAAAGATGTAAAAGACAAGGGTGAACAAGCATTAGATGAAGCTCAGCTGCAATCCCACTTATTAAAATTAGAGACTCGCGATGCTATCGAGGCTAAAAGCAAGGCGGTTCGCCAGCAATACAACGAATCACGCACTGAGCTAGAAAATTTGACTGCTAAATCGATCAAAGAAATAGATAGCTCGTTTGAAACCTTAAAATCAAAATTTACCAGCTAATCGTATTCAAGGGCTGCCGTCTTGACAGAATACTTAGACTAAGCCTCAAATAAATGTTCTACATCGCCGGGCTTCATTGGCTTGGCGATGTAGTAACCTTGACCGTACTCACAGCCTATTTCGACTAATTTTTTATGTTGCTGTATGGTTTCTATCCCCTCAATGATCACTTGAAAGCCTAAGTCATTACTTAAATCGCGAACCGCCCTCATCAGTGATAAATCTTTTTTCGAGCTTAACATTCGACTAGTAAAAGAACGGTCAACCTTAATAAAATCAATCGGGTAGTCAAATAAGGCATTCAGGGAACTGAAGCCCGTGCCAAAATCATCCATACCAATTAAAATGCCCGCAGCTCGCAGCTTGTCTAAGGCCTCAAAGGAAGACTGATTTTGCCGCACAAACTCTTTTTCACTGAATTCAAATACTAAGTTTTTTGGCGATACCTTAGCTTGGTGAATAATTTCCAGAAGTCGATTGACCGACTCCGTACTGAGTAAGTGTTTCGGCGATAAATTCACTGCGACACGAATGTGCTCGGGGTGCAGGGCCAGTTGTTGCCACTGATATAACTGCTTACATGATTGACGTAAGATATCCAAATCGAGTTGTATGATCAGGCCTGACTTTTCAGCAAAGGGAATAAAATCGAGGGCTTTTCGTAAGGTATGCTTGCGGTCACTCCAGCGAGCAACCACTTCAAAACCCATCAGGGAGTTATCTTGCAATCGTATCATCGGTTGATAGTGCGGGATGATATCGCCATGAGATAACGCATCAAGTAAGTCTTGGCTCAATTTTGCGTTGTCTTTATTAAGGCCATTGTCTTGGTGAAAACTCACATGAGATTTGCGATGTTTAGCTACGTACATGGCGTTGTCTGCATCTTCCATGATTTGTTCAACACTGGTGTACTCATTATTCACTTGTGTTATGCCAAGGCTACATTTGCAGGTGAGCAATTCGTGACCAAGTGACATGGGGGATTCAAAGGCGGCGACGATACGTTGGGATATTTCTAAAATATCTTCTTTTTCACCGATTTTATCGAGCAAAATAACAAATTCATCACCACCGAATCGCGCTAGAACGTCATTTTGGCGAATGCAGCCTTCTAATAATCGAGCGCTGTTTATCAGCACTTGGTCGCCTGTGTGATGACCGTAGTAATCGTTAATATTTTTGAACTTGTCGAGGTCAATGAATATGACCGCAAAGGTTTCATCATAGTGACGCTGTACACGTTTAAAGGCGACCGTTAATTTTTCAATAAACAACGCTCTGTTGCCTAACTGCGTTAAAGGATCATGAAAGGCGCCGTAAGTGAGCTTCTCTCTAATGCTTTGATATTGTTTTAGTTCTTGTTCTAGTTTTCGATTCGATTGGCTGAGTTGCTTAATTTTACTTTGTATTTGTCGATCAAATCGCAAATTTTCTTGCAAGGAATATTGTGTTAACTGGCGCTGCAAAGTTAACGCTGACAAATGTGCGCAATACACCACTAAATTTTGTATTTCTCTTTGCATGCCAAAGGTATGGGATTGGCTACAGATAGCCAGAACGCCCAATAATTTACCGTCATAAAGAATGGGGGCGCCAAACCAAGAGTGTTTAAGGGTATGGTGGGGTTGCTCATGCTTATGAACATGTTGTAAGTGGGCAAAGTTTAAAGGTGTTAGAAAGCGAGCCCTGCCATTTTCAATCACTAGCTCAGCTAGCGTGAGATATAACGGTGCGTTAAGGGTTTTGGTGCTGGCATAGAACATATTGGGTTCAGCATCATTTAATAAAATCACATAATTTTCAACGTCAGGCAGGTAAGCACGTAGGGTTAGTCTCAGTTTTTCAGATAGCTTATCAATCGCTGAATTACTGACCGCTTGCAAGGTGAGGTCTTGATAGGCTGAGGGACTAATTAATTGGTATTGGCCGTTGGCTAGCAATGCATTGAGGCGTGCTTTGAGTATATGCAGTGACAGCTGTTCGATAGCAGGTGACGCGCGTTCGGCGCTGATCAGTAAGTACAGCGAGGGGCGCAAAAACAGGTTGTTATTGAGCAGGCTTATACTGCGCCAAGGCGTTGATATATTAAGTTGATTAAGGGCTTCGAGCGCGCTGTGATTTGACTGATTGAAATGAATTTCTTGTTCTATTCGATGGCTGAGCTGAGGCGACCCTATTTGAGCGTGAGCTAATATTTGTCCGCCGCCAATGCCAGAAAACTGCACTAAGTAGACCTGCTCAACTTTGACACATTGGCTCAACAGGCCGTAGCCAAACTGACACACATCTGAATACTGAAGTAACTGTTGTTGCGGTTCATAATCAAATAGGTGCTTTAACTGCTCCAGTGGCTCAGACATTGAATCATTAAAAATAGGCGATCGCGGAGAAAAATATTTTGGCTCTGAGCTTGGTTTAAAGTTTCGGTCATCCATGCCACTACACGCCTATACAGCCATTATCGGAGTACTTTTGAGTTTAGCAGGGATTGCTTATTGAGCAAAAACTATACAGAAATGATGGCTACTTTAGTGAAATAGCCGTTTTATGTCTTTCTGTGTAGTTGTTCAATCTGGCCACTGGTTTAGCTGGGGTTCAGAACCCGCGCATCCATGCGACAGATATTCGCCTAATAATTTATCTCTCATCGTTTGAAAGTGTTCACCTTCTCACCCTAGGAGGGGGTTGGACTGAAGCATAAACGAACAAAATTCAACCATAAAAGATAAACTGCGCTTAAGGTTTGCGAGCTGAGCCAAAAAGCTCACTAGAAACCCATGCGGCGATTAGAATTTATATTAGCATAACGTTTTTAATCACACTCCTCGATGGAAAAAAGCATGACCTTGTCTCGAGATACGCTTAAAACTATTCATGTCATTGCGCAATCAGGTAGTTTTGCAGTGGCTGCTAATCGACTCAACCGAGTGCCATCCGCAATTAGCTATTTGGTCAAGAAAATGGAAGAAGAGCTGGGGTTCTCATTGTTTGATCGCAGCAATAGGCAAGTAAGGCTGACCCCTGCGGGGCAATATTTTGTCGAACACAGCCAGTGGATGCTCGATTCCTATGAAGAGTTGTTGCGTAATACGTCCATGGTTAGCTCGGGAGTAGACACGTCTTTCTGTATCGCGATCAATAACGTTATCAATCGCGATGGCCTGATTGATTTTGTTGAACAACTTAACCAACAGTTTCCCTCTACACAAATTGAATTAAAAACAGAAGTCTATAATGGTTGTTGGGATGCCTTGTTTGATCGCCGAGCTGATTTGGTGATTGGCGCGCCGCATTCTGCGCCTAAAATAGAAGGCATTATTCATCACGCCATTGGCGCCATTGAGTGGGACTTTATTGTGGCGCAGTCGCACCCATTAGCAAGCCAAATAGATGTCTTAACGGCAGAGCAACTGCGTTACTACCCCGCCATTTTGGTAAAAGATACCTCACAGCATATTTCACCAAAAAATACATGGTCGTTGGCCGGACAGAAAATCATTTATGCGTCTGATTTATCAACCGCAATAAAAATGATGGAGCGTGGAGTGGGCATTGGTTATGTTCCTCATCACCGGATCAAAGAACAGTTAGATCGGGGTTCAATTATCAAAAAAGCCATTGTAGAGCATAAGCAACCGACACAACTTTTTTATGCTTGGCATGCCCATCGTGAAAGCCCGGTCTTAAACTGGTGCGGTGAATATTTAATGCGGCCCGAAAATAAAGGGCTTTGGTGTCTCTGATTTTTGCTGGTTAGCATGACTTGATTTAGGTCAACTCTAGTGCAGCTTGAGCAACTGATTATTTGTCGTGACTCATCAATTTTTTTGATGGGTCTATTGTAAGTGTGATGCCGTTCCAAGCTTTACCCATGCTTAATCTAGCAATGTGAGTAAGCTCACTTCTTTTTTTATCTCATCAAAAATTTTGATTTAACAGGTCTGATTAACTCACTTTTTTAATCAAACACCACTCGATAATATCAATGGCGTGTTAACCACTTTGAGTTAATTTAGCTAACTATTAAAAGGTAATTAAACTATGACTAGAACATTTAATGCCGACCCCTTTGCTTTAGAATTTAACCCAGTAACAACTGCATTGGTGATCATTGATATGCAGCGAGATTTTGTCGAACCGGGTGGGTTTGGCGAAGCCTTAGGCAATGATGTATCACTGGTACGTAGCGCCATTGCACCGTGTGAAAAAGTACTAAAGACTGCAAGAGATGCGGGCATGATGGTTATTCATACCCGAGAAGGCCATCGTGCTGATTTAACTGATTGTCCACCGGCAAAATTAACTCGTGGTGGCAAAACTTTCATCGGTGAGAAAGGACCTAAAGGCCGCATTCTTATTCGCGGTGAAGAAGGGCACGATATTATCCCTGAGCTGTACCCTATTGCGGGCGAAGCGGTTATCGACAAGCCAGGCAAAGGTGCTTTCTACCAAACAGATCTGCATCTTATTTTGCAAAACCACAGTATTAAAACCCTGATTGTTTGCGGTGTGACCACTGAGGTGTGTGTGAATACCACGGTTCGTGAAGCAAACGATCGCGGTTATGAATGCATAATTCCTGAAGATTGTGTTGGCTCTTATTTCCCTGAATTTCAAAAGTATGCTTTGGAAATGATCAAAGCTCAGGGCGCGATCTTTGGTTGGGTTTCTCACTCAGAGCATATCATCGACGCAATTAAATAAGCGCGTAAATGATGATCGCGCTGACTAAGGGATACCTTTGTCCGTCTCAACCATTTAATGGCAAGGTGCACAGTGTTTTTCGTCGCGCTATCAACATCACGACGGATCTTACTTCAGAACCTTGGGTGTCTCTTTTAGGTCAGGCGTTACCAGCGACGCCAACCGCATTTCAATGTGACTTTGGCGCACACGGTGATTTAACCGCCTTAGTAAAAGCTGGCGATGTTGTTTTTATGCGTGGTGGTGTTATTCGCCTGCCTGCCGCAGCTTTGGTTGTTAATACCTCGGCGGCAAAGGATTGGCCACAAACCGAGCCAATAATGTTGCTAAACCAAGCGCTGATTCAGCGCAACTTTGGCCTAGCTGAAGCGGGTTTAAGTCAGCATTGTGTTGCGCCACAGCAGCAGCGCATTCGGTCAGCGCATGAATATATTCAGCACTTAGGGTTAACCACGCCGATGTGCTTGGCCTCGGCGCCAGAATGGCTAACCAATAACATTGGTTATGGTAAGGGACTCACCCCGTCAGGCGATGATTTTTTACTGGGTGTGTTGGCGGTGTTATCTAGCGTTTATGAGATATATCCAAAGGCGGCTGATATTTTCCAGCGCATCGCCTTACAAGTGCAGCAGCAGTTAGGGAAAACAACGGATATCAGTGCGCACTATTTGTCTTTAGCGCTATCCCGTCATTTTTCACAACCGGTGCAATGGCTGGTTTATTACTTACTGACCACTCAGGACGAGTCAACTATTGCCATCGCTATGGCCAAAAATCTCAGTATTGGCGCAAGCTCTGGTGCGGATACGATTGCAGGTATCTTGTACTGCATTACTCAATTATTACTTAGCTAATAAGCTAAAACTAACTGGTATTTATATGGTTATTAAATATAAAGCGTTTGAAAACCTTTATCAGGATTCTGTTTCCTTGATGCAGATCTCGGCCCGCCTGAATAAAATTGTAGGGGTTGATGAGGCCTCTGTGGTGATGGGCACCGAGGCTAACTTATCGCGAATGGCCGATGCTGGTTTTGGCGATAATATTGTCGCAAAACCGAACGATCTCGTGATCGCCGTTAAAGGCGAAGAAGAGGCTTGCAACACTGCTATCGAACAAGCGCAGCAAGCACTAACCGCAAAACCTGATGAGGGGAGTGGTGGAGCATCATTTTCACCGCCACTAACCAGTTTTGCACTGGGCTTAGAGCAACACGCTGATGCTAATTTAGCGCTCATTTCTGTTCCTGGCGAGTACGCTGCTGCCGAAGCGATTAAGGCATTAAACCTCGGTTTAAACGTGATGATGTTCAGCGACAATGTGTCACTAGCAGATGAGCTGCAGATAAAACAACTGGCACAAAAGAAAGCACTGATGGTGATGGGGCCTGATTGTGGCACCGCCATCATCAACGGCATTCCCCTTGGTTTTGCTAACGTGGTGCGCCGCGGTGCTATCGGGGTAGTCGCCGCTTCAGGCACTGGTTTGCAAGAAGCAACTTGCCGTATTCATCAACTAGGTGGAGGGGTATCGCAAGCCATGGGCACTGGTGGCCACGACTTACATCAGGATATTGGCGGTATCTCTATGTTACAGGGCTTGCTTGCCCTTGCCGAAGACGATGCCACCAAGGTGATTGTATTAATCTCTAAACCGCCGGCCGCGGCGATTGCTGAGCGTATTTTAGCTACTGCCGCACAAGTCGACAAACCTGTGGTGGTGCACTTTCTCGGTCAAGCCGATAGCCAAGCAACCGCGACAGGCGTTTACTTTGCCCATTCATTGGCGCACTCTGCGGAAGTAGCGGTTGCGGTATTACGTAACCAAGCCTTGCCTAACGCGCAATTTATACTTAGCGCTCAGGTTCAGGAGCAAGTGACTACCCTGAAAACACAGCTTACGCCTACTCAGCGTTATATTCGCGGCGTATTTGCTGGCGGAACCTTTTGTTTTGAAGCGCAAATCATCGCTAGCCAATATGGGCTAAGTGCTTTCTCAAACACGCCAATCCAAGGCAACCATTGCTTAGAGGATGTTTGGACGAGCCAGCAGCATACGATAGTGGATTTAGGCGATGATGACTTTACACAAGGCCGACCTCATCCAATGATCGATCCCAGTTTGCGTAACCAACGCATGTTACAAGATGCCCGTGACGCCAGCACCGCCGTGATCCTGTTTGACGTGGTGTTAGGCTATGGAGCCTCCGAAGAGCCCCTTGCTGAGTTGCTCGACACCTTAGATCAGATCCGCAATGAGCAAGTTTCGATGCCAGCATTAATAGCCCATGTTTGTGGCACCGATCTCGACCCGCAAGCACGTGATGTGATCCGCCAAGCGCTAGAAGATGCGGGTGTCATCATTGCTGACAGTAACGCGGATGCTGCCCATCTGGCTGCTTATTTTGTCTCTCAACTTGGCTAATTAGGTAATTAAAATGAAAGCACTCTTTTCTCAACAGCTGACGGTTCTTAATGCCGGCCTAGCGAGCTTTGCCGATAATATTGAACGCGCTGGTGGTCATGCTATTGCCATGAATTGGCAGCCTCCTGCGGATGGTGACCGACTTGGCGGACTGGCATTGGCGCAACTACTGAATCAACCTGAAATTGAACTCGCTAACCAAACGGCGATGAATCACTACCTTGCAGCCCAGCCCACCTTGGTGGACGTGATGATGGCGGGCGAAGCCATCCCTGCTTTAGCTGAGCAGCAATTAATTTTACATGCCGGCCCGCCTATCGCCTGGCAAGACATGTGTGGTCCAGTGCAAGGGGCGATTTTAGGTGCCATTTTATTTGAAAAATGGGCCGATGATCTCACGCAGGCCGAAGCGCTAGTGCGTAATGGTGAAGTGACTTTTGAACCTTGTCACCACTACGATGCCGTTGGTCCGATGGCTGGTATTATCAGTCGTTCAATGCCGTTATGGGTGGTGGAAAATTCAACCAATAACAATGAACGTGTTTACTCAAACTTTAACGAAGGTCTCGGTAAGGTTTTACGTTTCGGCGCGAACAGCGACGAAGTGATCAAACGACTTAATTGGATGGGCACGGAATTGGCTCAAGCCATGAAAGCCATGTTGCTAGAATCTGGCCCTATCGAACTAAAACCGATTATGGCTCAGGCGCTGCACATGGGGGATGAAGTACACAACCGCAATGCTGCTGCGACGGGGCTGCTGTTGAAGCAATTAGTACCAGCATTGCTTAAAACCAGCTTGCCGCAAGCGCAAGTGCAACAAGCTATTAGTTTTGTTATGGCTAATGATCACTTCTTCTTAAACTTGTCGATGGCGGCTTGTAAAAGCATGCTTAAAGCGGCGGAAAATGTACCCAACAGCACCATGGTGACCGTTATGGCGCGTAATGGGGTTAACTTTGGTATTCGCCTTTCTGGTACCGGTAACACTTGGTTTCAAGCGCCAGCTAACCCTGTTAACGGCCTGTTTTTCCCAGGTTATGGCGTAGAAGATGCCGCCGCTGACTTAGGTGACAGCGCCATCACAGAAACCGCAGGTGTCGGTGGTTTTGCCATGGCTTCCTCTCCTGCCATCGTAAAATTTGTCGGCGGCACGCCAGCGGATGCCACCAACAATAGCCGCGCGATGCAAGGAATAACCTTAGGTGGCAACCCGGCCTTTACCCTTCCTGCGCTTAACTTTGCGCCGACTGCGGCGGGAATTGATGCTCGTAAAGTGGTCGACAATTTGGTGCTACCTATTATCAACACCGGAATTGCCCACAAAAAAGCGGGTGTTGGACAAATTGGTGCTGGTATTACGACTGCGCCAATGCAGTGTTTCGTTGATGCGTTAAGCGCACTCTCAACACAAATTAACCGTTAGGATCTCGCTATGAAAAAGAAGCCTTTAGCTGTTGTCGCCTTTGGTGGTAATGCTTTGATTGATGATAACGCTCATTGCTCGATCCACGATCAATACCTAACAGTCACCAATAATGTCAGTTATTTAGTGGATTTAATAGAGCGCGGCTGGGACCTGGTTTTAACCCACGGTAACGGCCCGCAAGTTGGCTTTATCTTACGTCGTTCTGAGTTGGCGTCGCATGAAGTGGCGCCTGTGCCAGTGGATTATGCTGTTGGCGATACGCAGGGCGCAATTGGCTATATGTTCCAAAAAGCCCTCAGTAATGAGTTGCAACGTCGTGGTCTTACCCAGCCCGTGGTGACCTTAGTCACGCAAACGCGAGTAGAAACCAGCGACCCCGCTTTTCAGGCGCCAAACAAGCCGATTGGCTCGTTTATGGATCAAGCCACCGCAGAGCAATGCGCCGCCGAATTAGGTTGGCACATAATGGAAGATTCAGGCCGTGGTTGGCGTCGCTGTGTTGCCAGTCCTCGCCCGCAAGAGATTATTGAAATTGGCAGCATTAAAACCTTACTCGATGCTGGCTCATTAGTGATTGCCGGTGGCGGTGGTGGTATCCCCGTTGAGCGTAATAGCAATGGTGAGTTGATTGGCGTAGAGGCGGTGATCGACAAAGATGTTGCGTCAGCGTTACTTGCCAAAGCGCTTAACGCCGACATGCTGATCATTCCCACGGGAGTTGAAAAAGTGGCGATTAACTTTGGCACGCCTGAGCAAAAATGGCTTGATAATTTAAGCCCAGCAGAAGCCAAAATTTTAAGCGAGCAAGGCCAGTTTGGTGAAGGGTCAATGAAGCCGAAAGTGGACGCTTTACTGCAATTTATTGCTGGCAATCCTAATGGTGCAGGCCTAATCACTAAAGCGAGCACGGTGATCCAAGCAATTGATGGCAACACCGGTACTTGGATCCGCAATCACTAATTTTTATTTGTCCTTTGGCCTAGTACGTCTAGGCCGCTTTTTTTACGGAGTAACATATATGTCTAACACCACTCTTTTAGCTGTAAACGGCACGTTAATGCGCGGCCTAGAGCTGAACCCTAACCTGACTAAGGTGGGCGGTAAGTTCATTCGTGAAGATAAAACCGACCTACATTATCGTCTTTGGTCCATCAATGACGTTCACCCTGCGATGATCCGCACCTTAGAAGAAAACTACAGTGTTGATTTAGAAATTTGGCAGCTGCCAATGGAGGCGTTTGCTGCAGTGTTAAGTAATGAGCCGGCGGGTTTATCTATCGGAAAAGTCATTTTAGCCGACGGCTCTGAGGTATTGGGTGTGCTGGGCGAACCTTGGTTAGTTGAAGGTCAGCGTGAAATTACAACCACCGGCGGCTGGCGGGCCTACACCAAAACGATGATGGCCACGGCATAATTATGCCAATAAGCTAAGCGTTATGGTGCTGGGGAAAGTTTTAGCCATAAAAGTCTTTATATAAAAGGTAGCATTTTATGAGTAGCAGAAATAAAACAGAGTCATCTAACACTGCGTCTGGGGTTCAAATTGCAATGATCTTGTTAGGGATCCTTGTTACTCCAGTTTTATTGGCCTCATCAAGCTTAGGCAGTCAGCTGACATTAGGCACGGCCGCCACGGTGATTGCGGTCGGCAGTCTAATTTTAACGGTATTGGCTGTCATCAACATTTTGATTGGTGAAAAAGCACGTTTACCTACTTACGGGATAGTTAAATATTCCTTTGGTAGTAAAGGCGCCACGGCCATCAACATTATTATGGCGATTAGCCTGTTTGGCTGGATAGCGGTCACGGCCAATATGTTTGGCCACAGTGTTAATGACCTGCTGGTGACTCAATTTAATGTGCACTTGCCCATTCCCGCGATCATTGCTTTTGGCTGTGTCATCTTTGTGGCTTCAACGGCGTTTGGCTTTGAAACACTAGGTAAAGTATCTAAATTTGCCGTGCCAATTATTGTGTTGCTGATGTTGGTTATCCTCTACTTGGCACTTAATAGCTCTGTTACCGTAGCTGATAAGCTCAGTGGCTTAAGTTTTGGCGCCGCGGTTTCTTCTGTGGTCGGGACTATCATCGTGCTGGTGGCAACATCGCCCGACTTTGGTAGCTTTGTGCATAACCGTAAGCATGCCGTTATCGCTGGTTTGCTTACGTTTGGCTTGGCTTATCCGGTATTGTTTCTGATGGGCGCCGTGCCCGGATCAATGACTTCAGAAGGTTCGTTACTTGGCGCAATGGCTGTCATCGGTACCACTTTACCTGCGGCTATCTTGTTGGTGTTTGCTTGTATTACGGGTAATGCGGGCAACATGTTCCAAGGAACATTAGTCGTTTCAACCTTGTTCGCTAAGCTAGCGAAATGGAAAATTACTGTGCTACTTGGCATTTTAGCCACCATTGTCGGCAGCATGGACATTATGGCTTGGTTTATTCCTTTCCTTTCCTATTGTTTCTTGGTATTGCCACGCCACCGATTTCGGGGATTTATATAGCGGATTTCTTTATGAATCGTCGCAACGGCTACAACGAAGCCAGTTTAAATAAAGACGCAGCCATTAAACCGCTCACTTTTGTTGCTTGGGGGTTAGGTTCGTTGGTCGGCTTTTGCACCGTTAATGGTTGGTTCACTTTCACTGGTATTCCATCGGTAGATTCTATCTTAGTGGCTTCTGCTGGCTATTTTCTCATCTCTAGTGTCACCGCGGCAAAGAGTAAGCAGTGTGTAAAAAGCGCTTAGTTTGTTACGATTATTTGTTGCCATAAGCCCCCTTTAAGCTTGTTGAAGGGGGCTTGTTTTATGTCCAATCACCTTGCTTCCTTAGCTAACTGCACCTTGCCAAACGATTATATTTCCTTGTTTTTGGTGATGTCAGCATTGCGAATGTTCTAATGACAAATAATGAAACAAAAAACTAAACGCCAGTTTAACAAATTTTATTTATGTATTTAAAATCATGGTCTTAGGGTTTTGTTGTCTGGCTTTGGTTGTTAATGAAAAGTTAACTTGGTGCGGTGTTAAAGCCAAAAATAGTGTGACTTGAGTTGCAGTATATATAAATCCTCGTTGAGATTGGAGGTTCATTATCGCATAGTGAAACCGGTTTCACTATGAGGGGAAGGTATGTTTGATATCAGTATTATTGCTAAATATTCAGGCGCATTTTTAGATGGGTTTGCGATTACGGCAGCGGTGAGTGTGATGTCAATCCTTGGCAGTTTTATTGTTGGTTTAGGAGTGATGTTTGCCTGTGTTAGTCAGAGCAAAGCCCTTAATAAGTTTGGCTATGGCTATATAGAATGTTTCCGCAATATTCCTTTTATTGTTCAAGTGTTCTTTGTTTTTTATGGTCTACCAGAGCTTGGTGTTTTTATTGATCCCTACACCACGGGGGTTTTAGCATTATCTGTTGCGGTGGGGGCTTATTGCGCGGATATTCTGCGCGCCAGTGTTCAGCAAGTTGATCGAGAGGTTATCGAGGCCGCTCAATCTTTTGGTCTTGAGCGCAAAACAATTTACCGCAAAATAATTCTTCCTATCGCGCTAAGAACGTCAATTAGACCCATTGGTTCGGTTTTTATTAACCTGATTTTAACGACGTCTATTTTGTCGACCGTCACCCTAAACGAGTTAACGGGCACCGCTAAGATTATTGCAGCTGAAACCTTTAGACCTTTTGAAGTGTATTTCTTTTTACTGCTGTTTTACTGCGTATTGACCTATGCCTTGTCACTAATCATTTCGGGTATTCACCGCAAACTTAACCGACAGTTTCTGGTGGGAGAATAATGATGTCTAACCATGAATTTGTTCCGTACGACATACTTGTGTTACTGAGTGGTATTTCTGTTTCCTTGTACGTGTTTATTATTTCAACCGTATTGGGCTGCGCGATGGGCATTGCACTAGCACTTACTCGGCACTACCGGTTTCCAGTGTTAAGCCAAGCCTCAACCTTTACCAGCGAATTTTTGAAAAATTCTCCGGTACTGGTACAGCTGTTTCTTATTTACTTTGGCTTACCTATTTTTCTCGGCATTAACCTCACAGCTACCGAAGCCGCTGTGATTACCTTAACCGGTAATACTGCCGCTTTTGTGTCGGTGATTGTTGTTTCAGCAATTGCCTCTATTGATAAAGGCCAGATTGAATCTGCCAGAAGCTTTGGTTTGTCAGAAGTTAAGATCCTAAGCAAGATTATTACCCCTCAAGCCCTGCTGGTGGCCATTGCGCCTTTGATTGGCTTAGCGGTGAATCAATTGCAGGTGACTTCACTGATCTCGGTTATTGGGGTGATGGATATTACTAAGGTTGGCCAAATATTGAATCAGCGTACTTGGCAGCCCTTTGTGGTCTGGCCCGTCATTGGGATGACGTATTTCTTATTATCTTTCTTACTTGCCAAGGTGGGTAAGCGCATTGAGAACAAGCTAAAACAGCATCAGCACTGGGAAAATATCTAAGGGTTTATCATGATTAAAATTGAAAATGTAGAGAAGAGCTTCGGTGAGCTTGATATTCTGAAAGGTGTTTCACTGACCATTAATAAAGGCGATGTGGTCTCTATTTTAGGTGCGAGCGGCTCTGGAAAATCGACACTGGTTCGCTGTATCAATGGGCTAGAAAAAATCCAAGCTGGCACCATTCTGGTTAATGAACTCAGTGTGAGTGATAAAAAAGATCTCTCCAATATTCGTAAAAATGTATCGACGGTTTTTCAACACTTTAACTTATATCCTCACCTTTCTATTATCGACAATATCACGCTGGCACCCATCGAAGTGCTTGGTCAGTCGAAAGAAAAAGCGACCAGTAAGGCATTAGAGCTACTGCAAGTGGTCGATCTTATGGACAAGGCCAACGCGTTTCCGGCGCAATTATCGGGTGGTCAAAAACAGCGTATCGGCATTTGCCGCGCCCTCGCGATGGAGCCGGAATATTTGTTACTTGATGAAGTCACCAGTGCGTTAGACCCCGAAATGACATCAGAAGTACTGGATGTGTTGGCTGAGTTGGCACGAACGGGGACCACCTTAATTTTTGTTACACATGAAATTGCATTCGCCAAAAAGATTTCAAATCGCATTGTTTTTCTTGATGAAGGCAAAGTAAGAGCCGACCTCGATAAAGACAATTTCTTTTCAGCTACGGGTGGTAAGAAAGATCCACGCATCGCTCGATTTTTAGAAAAAATGGACAGTAAATAATGATAGTTCTTTCCAATTCAGAAGCTTGGCCAGGTATTGATGAAACAGCAACCATGCTGGACGACGGCGCAAATGGCTTAGACGCCATTATTCATGGCATTGAGAAAGTGGAGGCAGAACCTCGCATTCGCAGTGTGGGTTACGGCGGTTGGCCGAATTTGTTGGGAGAAATGGAGTTTGATGGTGCCGTGATGGACGGCGACTCTCGATTAACTGGCGCGGTGGGAGCGGTGAAAGATCACTTTCATGTTACCCGTATTGCAAGAAAGGTTATGGAGCAGCTAAACCATGAAATTCTAGTGGGTGAAGGAGCCACGCGCTTTGCTTATGAAATGGGATTTCGTTGTGACAATCCATTATTAGATGACTCAAAAGCGGTGTGGTGGAAAAAGTTACAGGAGATCACTGGTGAAGCATCGCCTGATTTATCGAGTTGCGACTTAGCGCCGCTGAATACCATGATTACTGATCCTGAAAAAGTACGAGATACCACGGTGTTTCTAACCAAAGACAGTAACGACAGTATCTATTCGGCGACGAGCACCTCGGGCTGGGCATGGAAATATCCGGGTCGATTAGGTGATTCACCGATCGCTGGGGCGGGGTTTTATGCTGACAGTCGATATGGCGCAGCGGCTTGTACACACACGGGTGAAATGACTATACGGGCTAATACCTCTTACTCCATTGTGATGGCGATGCGCTTGGGTTATTCACTGCAACAGGCGGTTGATCTGGCCATTGCCGAGTTGGTTTCGCTAAAAGGCGGGTTTTTAGGTGGCGTGGTTATCCATGCTATTGATAACAAAGATAATCACCGAGTAGTCAATGTTGGCTGCGAAGGCGATATAAAATACTGGTTGTATAAATCCGGTATGGAAAAGCCGCAAGAGTGCATTGCGGAAAAGTACTAAAACGCGAATAAAGGACGAGAACATGAAATTAAAATTTGTTGTAGCCACATTATTATCTGGATTTATCGCATTGGGATCTTCTTCAGCGATGGCCGGTAAACTGGAAGATATTAGAAAACAAGGGTTTATTAGAATTGGCGTGTCCCTTGGTGGAGAGCCCATTGGGTTTCGCGATGCTAAAAATCAGCCTGCAGGATATGATGTTGATCTGGCTTACCGCTTGGCCGAAAAGCTGGGTGTTGAGCCTAAGTTTACGGACGTGCACGGTGACGCTCGTGTTTCCATGCTGTTTTCGGATCAACTTGATGCGGTTATCGGTAATATGTCAGCCACCTTAGAGCGAGCTAAGTCAGTTAACTTTTCAATCCCTTACGCGCGGGCAGGGCTACGTGTTATTCACCAAAGCAATGCCAAAATAACTTCGCTGGCTGACTTGGCGGGTAAAAAGGTAGTGGTTGGTCGTGGCTCAACAGGTGAAGCCTTCCTTAAGCGTGAAGTGCCCGAAGCCGAGTTGGTTTATACCGATAATTTTGCACCAGATGGCATATTACTACTACGCCAAGGTCGAGTTGACGCCGGTATTGAAGATAGCTCATTGGTTGACTATTTGGCGACCCAAACCGATCGCTTAGTCACCCTTCCGGGTTTGCATTCTAATGACCCGATTGGGGTTGGCATTAAGAAAGGAGATGCTGAGTTTTTGCGCTGGATGGATATGTTTGTGTCTGAATACATTAGCTCTGGTGATTATGAAGCATCATATAAAAAATGGTGGGGAGCCGAGGCTAACCCACCAACGCTAAAGCCGATATGGTAATCAGCCTTAACTAAGGTGTGTTTAAGTAAAATTGTGTATCGATAATTAAATGGCTTTCCTTGGTGGGAAGCCGTTTCTCGTTGTGCTCATTTGCAACCGACAAGTCATTAGATTGCGCTTGTTTTACCAAGGTGATTATCGACTGCACGAAATCGTGTTTATCAAAACCTATGGTTGAAAATTGATAGCATCCACGACGAGAAAACTCTGTGTTATCAAAGCCAAAAATATGCGATGAGTACTTAGTTACTCCATTGGCTTGGCAATAATCGACCGCTGCCATCGCCATCGAGTCAGAAGTGCAAAAAATACCTAACTCATCGCTCATATCAATGTTGGCCGCGGTTAAATACGCCAAGGCTTCATCATAGGAATAATCACAAAAAACGCTCGACTCTAGTTTGATATTCGCTTGGGCTAAATGAGTTAAGTAATGCTCGACTCGTTGCTCTTCATTCACTGATGACTGACGGCCAGCGATCAAAACGGCTCGCTTTATGCCAATACGCTGGGCATAGGCGATGGCGTCTTTAATGCCGAGCGCCTCGTTTACCTTAACCGAGTACCCTCGGTCTTGGCTTTTACCATTAAGCATGATCACATTGTGGGTATAAAACAGTGACTCGGCCAGCTGAGGTTCAATTAGGTCGGACAAAACTAAAGCGGCATCCACTCGTTGTATAAACGCATTTTTTTGTAGCTGATCAATGTCTTGTAACGACTTTAAACGCACAAATAGTGCTTGCTTACCAATCGACTGGATCCCTTGAATAAGGGAGTCAAATAAGGTCAAATCACTCACGTTTGAGATATGGTTTATCACAATCGCAACCAGCCCCGTTTCTTGATTAGCAAGGCTTTGAGCAAAAGGATTAGCAACATACCCCAGTAACTCTGCCGCTTGGCACACTCGCGCTTTTTTGTCGGCAGAAATGGGCCTATTTTTACCCGAAAGAGCTCTTGAGGCCACGGCCTTTGACACGCCTGCAAGCTCTGCAACATCAGAGAGGGTGGCGGGAGTATTTTTCTTCATCATTGCGTGTCCTTTGCGCCTTGATCATCCATGCTGCTGTTACTTATCATTTGTTTATTGTTATGCTTCAGCACGAATATATCTCATTGTGGCTGATACCATAGACATTAATGACAGCAGTATACCATTGAGTGATAACAACGCTTATTCGTCAACCAAAAATTATGCCGAATCCTAAGTATTAGATGATTTTTAGTATTAACTAGCCGTTTATTAATGGCCTCTGGCTTGGTTAAAGCCGATAAACAGGCTTCTCTGATTGATTAGCTCTGAAATTGAGGTTAGGAAGATTTACCCTTGTAAATAATTGATATTGTAGCTTTTAACCGAGTAGAATGCTTTTCCTCAGCCTTTGTGCTTGGGTGTTAGTAATACCGTTGAAAGGTACATGGCAAACAATGCTCAAAGGGTGTGGCTGATAAGGCGAAGAAAGCAGCCTTAGAGCGGCGAATAGAACAGATATAATGACGTAGCAGCAAAGGCTAAAATAGCGCAGAGTGAGTCAACATGAAGATAAGTCGAAACGATCTTTGCCCATGCGGCAGTAGTAAAAAATATAAACGTTGTTGTATGAATAGCGTAGCAAAACAACAGGCCGGCGTGTTTGATGACATTGCGCAAACCGTGGCAATGAATCCGAACCTTACTCTTGATGAGTTAAACCTAGTCGCGCAGCGCAAAATGGAACAAAGGAACAATCAACCCCATGCCGATTTTTGTGGTCTCTCACCCACACAAATGGCCAATTGGTTATATGCCCCGTTTAATGAATTGGCTGGGGTGACGATTAACACACCACCAGACTTATCCTCTAGCCCTGTGATGCGTTATTTAGCGCTAATGTTAGATGAAGCAATGCAACAAGATGGCTCATTTAAAGCGACCACCAAGGGTAATTTACCCGCAAAGCTGGTTAAGCAAGCCAGTGGTTTATTGCCTGAGTTTGCCGTCGCAGAGTATGAACTGGAGCCCAGTATTAGCGACTATATGGGCAGTAATGAGGACAAATTTAACGCCCTGCATTACACGCGAATACTGGCCGAGATAGCCGGTATAATTTACCGCCGTAGTGGCCGTTTTCATATTAAAAAAACCACGCAAACGCAGTATCAACGTCATGGTCTCAATGTCTTCTTCAAGCCGATGCTTGAAGCGGCCATTACGCAGTATAACTGGGGTTACCTCGATAGCTGGCAGGAAGATGTTGATTTACGAACCTTCTGGGTATTTATGTTGTGGCGACTGCAAAGCCATGGTGTTATTGATCAGTTGATGGAAGAGGTATACGTTGCATTTCCTGATCTTGTGCGGCTGTTCCCTAGTGATGCTTATACAACGTCGTCACAGCACCTTTGCGCGCGGATTGAAGCCCGCTTTATTGAACGTTTTTTACAGTTTTGGGGATTTATCACTGTTAACCCGAAGCGCTATTCAGGCACCAAGCGCATAGCAAGAAAGGTAGCTATTCAGCCGCTGCTGACGCAGACGTTTGAGTTTAGTATTTAGCAGCAATGCGTGAGCGTTGAGTGGGTGTTGAGGTGGATTAATCGTTGAAGTGAGGCGCGGTTGCAGCAAACAGTGCCTCTCCTTTCTTATATTTCCTCGATCCCACAGGCTTGCAAGAACGCGTAAGTTAATTGATAAAATTGAGTCTGACGAGTCAGATCGGTCTCTGAGCCTTGGGGGATAAAGATAACCATGCCTTGTCTGGCTCGGGTTAGCAGAACGCGATAAGCGTTGGCTAAATATTGCTGATCTTCTGCTTTTTTCCGCTGTTGCCATCTTGTCCCAACAAAGCGCCAATGTTCAAATTGACTCCCATTGAAACGGTAATCAGCATCCCAGCCGACCAGACACCAATCGAGCTCTAGGCCTTGAATATCAAACTCAGTCGCGACATCTTCTAGGTAATGGCAGGCGCGAATATCCGTTGCATCGTTCAAAAACCATTCCTTGGCCTGAAAATGATTTTTGACAAATATACCTTCAGGCTTTAAACGAATAGCGCCCGAAGATGCGATCATTCCTTTGGTTTCGTTTGCTCTCACCTGCGATTCTATCCAGCTCTTTGCTTGGCTCAGATTTCGCGTCATTTTGATGGGGAAAAGGTGATCAAATAGTTGATATATTTGACTCGCTCGCTGGGCATCCCCTGCAATTAAATAATGTACCATTTCTGATAAGTTCTCTGTTCGAAAAGAGCGCATAGAGGTTGATAAATGCAAATTACTTTTCGCTATTGTTGGCGACCTTGCGAAATTAAAACTCCCTGTCACATACTTCTCGGTAGTAAGCTCAGTAGAATAATAAGCGTCCCAGTGAGAAAACTTATCAGTGACGGCGTTAAGCCATTCGACGATCCCTGCTTCACCGGTATTAATTTCTTGTCCACCACCAATTAATGCAACTACCACACACCAATCTTGATGTTTATCCATTACTTCGATTAAAAACTCAGGCTCTGATTGATTAAAATTCTTCTTCCCTTTTTTCGACTGCATGAATTTACTTGCTTGTTCTTTATTCCAAGCGCGTTGCGCTTCATCAAAAATAACCACTTTCTCACACGGGGCAGTATTATCAACGATGGCAGTATCTCTAAAATGATGGATATTTTGGATAAATTGACTCGCTTTTCTAAATGCAGCAGCCTTAGTCACACCGATACTATTTGCCGCTTCATCACGCGCCAAAGCTTCCCGAAGCACCTCTACTAACGGGCCATTACCACTTAAAAAGACTGCATGCTCATCATCTTCTATATTCGCATGTTGAGTCGCTATATTTAAACCGACTAACGTTTTTCCCGCACCTGGCACCCCTGTGACAAAGCAAATTGACTTGCGTTTTTTTAAACGGGATTGATGAATAATCTCCAATATCTCATTTGATGTTTTCGCCATGTTTTTAGCGCTCGCATCTGAACGAGAAATATCCTCAACAGAATGGTTGCGATACAAAGCCTGTGCTGCTTCAATAATGGTTGGGGTGGGTTTGTAGCCCTTTTTAGACCAATCGAAGGCACAAAAAAATGAAGGCGAAAAAGTATCCACTGCCCGGTGAATAACGTTTAATAATCCGTCTGGACCAATTAAAATAGGCGAGGCGACTTGATCATTTGCCATCGTAAAATTAAACGAGTGGGACTGAGCTTTGCTCGCTAACAAAATGGGAATGATTAATTTCTCATGACTACCTTGGTGGAAGTTCTTTAAATCCAATGCATATCCATGCGCTTGGTTTACGTCTGCAGAGGAAAAACGATTGGCGCCCACTTTAAATTCAATGACAAACACGATACCAGCGGAGATTAATACCACATCTGCCCTTTTCCCCATCCTTGGGATCATAAACTCAAAGAAAATATAGCTAGAAGGATCAAGGTTAAGAACATGCTTCAACTCTCGCTGCAAAATATCGACTTGACCTTGCCATGCTCCCGTTTGTAAATGCTCTATTTGCTGAGCATGGTTTTGCGCAATCGCACCGATAATTTGCTCTACGGGGGTCTGCAAAAAATCCTTCAAATACGCACTGTAATAAGCCCTATCCATTTAAATAACCATCGAATGTGAGCAACTGCGATGGTTCAACGTTTAAAGCTTTGGCTATTTTGATAATATTGAGTAGGCCAACATTGCGCTTGCCTCGCTCAATACTGCTAATATACGTTCGGTCTAAATCACAACTAAGCGCTAATTGCTCTTGGGATAAATTTTGCTCTAGACGACGTTTTTTAACAAGCAGGCCGAATTGAATAAGCTCTTGATTTTCCATAAAAGCCAATCTGAATTGTAGATAATTCAGTTTGACTTGTGTTGACTATAAGTCTACGGACTATGAGTCACACCCGTTGATGTAAAATGGCTATAATCCAACAGTTTGCAAATAATGTGTTACTGCATTCTTTACAGCTGCGGTCAAGTTTACTCATGCAGCTTATCTACAGGCATTGCTGTAAATCAAAAGGCTTAAAAAAACCCTGCATAGCAGGGCTTCTTAAGGATTTCCTAAAGTACACAGACTTTATTCAATATTCTGGATCTGCTCTCTCATCTGCTCAATCAAAACCTTGCAATCCACCGACGCATTGGTGATTTCTGAGTTAATCGATTTCGAGGCTAGGGTGTTCGCTTCGCGGTTAAACTCTTGCATCATGAAGTCTAAACGTCGGCCGATGGCGCCGCCTTTTTTCAGGATGTTACGGGTTTCGCTGATGTGTGAATCAAGGCGATCGAGCTCTTCGGCGACGTCGACTTTTTGCGCGAGCATCACCATCTCTTGCTCTAGGCGGCTTGGCTCTAGTTCAACTTTAGCTTCTGCAAGACGATTGCTGAGGCGCTCACGTTGCCATGCCATTACTTCTGGCATTTTAGTGCGTACAAATGCCGCTTGCGTGCTGATTTCTTCTAGGCGTTGCTCGATGAATACTTTTAGGTTGGCCCCTTCGCTGGCGCGCGCTTCTAAAAATTCATTAATGGTAGTGTCGAGTGCGGCGAGTAGCTCTTTTGATAGGGCGTCAACGTCTTGCTCTGGTGCTTCCATTACACCTGGCCAACGTAGTACGTCGATAGGGTTAAGCTGGCCGCGGCCACACTCTTCCATTACCCATTGCGCGTGCTCGATGATTTGGCTGGCAAGGGCTTGATTTATTTGCAGCTCTGCGGCGTTATCTTGTGCGGCTTCAAAACGTAAATTAACTTCGAGTTTACCGCGTTGCATGCGTTTGCGTAGTTTTTCGCGGATCACAGGTTCTAAGCCACGAAATTGTTCTGGCGCACGAATATAGGTTTCTAAATAACGTTGATTGACTGAACGGATTTCCCATACGGCGCTGCCCCAATCGCCCTTGAATTGTTTGCGGGCATAGGCTGTCATACTGTGGATCATAAGCGTCTCTTGTTAATTGCAGTGGGCGAATTATAAGAGCAAAAACGCAGCGCGCAAACCCTTCTCTGATTTTGTCGTATTTTGCTTGATCTTAAACGTGCTTGGTTGCGCACTTTTGGTCAGAGTTGAAAGATTCTTTTTGCTAGCTTTATGGGTTTTAAGGTTTTGTTTGTATGGAGTAAGCAAGGTGAAACGAGTTATGCAACTCTTACTGGATTTTTGTTTCCTTTGGCTAAAAGTGTTTGCCTGTTTTTGCTTATTGATAGCAATCAGTGGTGGTATGTTTAATCTTTGTTTATACGTATGGGCCAAAGGGAATATTACCTTGTATAGTGACGGTTTATGGCAGCTAATTCCGATCCAAGCGGCTTTTTTTAGCTGTATTTTTATGGTCACTCGTACTGGGCGTAGTGAGCCATTCATGTAAACCTGCGGAGAAAACTTCAGCAAAGGTGGATCCCTTTCACTGTGGGGTTATAATGAGCGCCAGTTTTTTTAATCTAGGTAATTATCTATGCGCCCAAATGGCAGAACCCCCGCTCAAGTTCGTCCTGTAACCATCACTCGTAACTACACTTTGCATGCTGAAGGCTCGGTATTAGTTGAGTTTGGTAATACTAAAGTTCTCTGTACAGCCAGTGTCGAAGAGTCGGTGCCACGTTTCTTAAAGGGCCAAGGTAAAGGGTGGATCACGGCTGAATACGGCATGTTGCCACGCGCAACTCATACCCGTAACCAGCGTGAAGCGGCGAAAGGCAAGCAAGGCGGCCGTACCTTAGAAATCTCTCGTTTAATCGCTCGTGCATTGCGCGCTGCGGTTGACTTAAAAGCCCTAGGCGAAAACACCATTACTATCGATTGTGACGTGATCCAAGCTGATGGCGGCACGCGCACGGCGTCTATCACTGGCGGTTTTGTGGCATTAGCCGATGCGATTAATTACCTCATTAACAAAGGTGCGCTAAAAGTTAACCCAATCAAGCACATGATTGCAGCTGTGTCAGTAGGTATTGTTGACGGTAAAGCATTATGTGATTTGGAATACGTTGAAGATTCAGCCGCTGACACCGACATGAACGTGGTAATGACGGAATGCGGTAAGATGATTGAAGTGCAAGGTACGGCAGAAGAAGCGCCATTTAGCCATGAAGAGTTACTGGAAATGTTAGCGTTAGCGAAAGCCGGCATTGACGATTTAGTGGCGGCGCAAAAAGCAGCACTAGCAGAATAATTAAAGGGGACTTATCGATGAAACAATATCAACGCGACTTTATTGAATTTGCTCTGAGCAAACAGGTGCTTAAGTTTGGTGAGTTCACTTTAAAATCTGGCCGCACCAGTCCTTATTTTTTCAACGCTGGCTTGTTTAATAGCGGTGGCGATTTAGCTAAGCTGGGTCGTTTTTACGCAGCAGCGTTGCAAGATTCAGGCATTGCATACGATGTACTGTTTGGCCCTGCTTACAAAGGCATTCCGATTGCAACCACCACCGCGGTGGCGTTGTTTGATGGCTATCAAGTAGACACGCCTTACTGTTTTAACCGTAAAGAGAAGAAAGATCACGGCGAAGGCGGTTCATTAGTGGGCGCGGATCTAAACGGTCGTATCATGCTGGTGGACGACGTGATAACCGCGGGCACCGCTATTCGTGAATCGATGGATATTATCCAAGCTTGCGGCGCGTCACTAGCGGGAGTGCTCATTGCGCTAGATCGTCAAGAGAAGGGCAAGGGCGAGCTATCTGCAATCCAAGAAGTTGAGCGCGATTACGATGCGAAAGTGATTTCAATCATTGAGCTGAATGATTTGATTGAATACTTAAGCGAAAAGCCAGAAATGGCAGCGTCACTTGAGTCGGTTAAGGCTTACCGCGAGCAATACGGTATTTAATTAAACGGTTTGCGATAAACTGTTAAAAAGAAAACCTCAAGCGTTGATGCTCGAGGTTTTTTTATGCGTTAGCGGTCGTTAGTAACGCCAGCGACATGCTTAAGGTATTGTTATCTCACGGCTCACTGGTGTTTCACCATTGACCGATAGGCTGACGTTAAGCACTTGGCCTGAGATCAATGGGGTATTCAGATTCGCATCGTAGTTAAAAGTAACGCGAGTTGAAATACCAGCAAGGAAACCACCCAATTTACTAAGATCGGCTACTTCAAAGTATTCACTGCCAGTTTCATTTGAGATACGTTTCATATCATCAATGTCATAGCTGGAAAACCCGGTACCTGCAGCAATCACGGTAACAGGGTAGTTGTATTGATTAGCGCGCGTGATGATTTCATCAACCGTTTTTTGTGAGCTATTGTCAGCACCATCAGTCAGCGCGACAATAACGGGTTTAGTGGGGTTAGTGCTTTCTAGTGTAGTAATAGCTTGATCAATACTATCTAGGAAAGCGGTGCTGCCGCCAAATGGGTAATAACTGATTTTAGCAATGTTGTCTGTGCGATCTGGATGTCTTTCTATGACTGGCGTACTGTAAGAGCCGTACATAGCAGAGTACTCATTGTAGATATCAATGAGTGTGTGCAGCGTTGACGCGTCTTGAGTAAAGTTATCAGTGCGCCCGGTGTCAAGGAGCATGGCATCGCCACTCGCATCGAATATTTTTAGCTTGCTATTCAGCGTAGTATCGGTCATCGGGTAGATTACCGATGAGAACATGATAATAGCCATTTCCGAGTTAGGGTCATTGGCTTTGGTCATATCAATTAGTTGATGTGCTGCGCTTGCTGCAATAGTTTGGCGGCGATGCGTATTTCCATCTGGTGCTAGAACAGGTCTATTATTTTCATCATAAACTAGCGCGCCCATTGAACCACTCGAGTCTAGCGTTATCGCGACAGAGGCTGAGTCTGTTGCTGTATTTTGTGAGCTAGTAATAGTTGGGCTGGTAATAGTTTGACCGTCAAGCGAGAAGGTAAATGCCGAGTTTTGAAGGCCTAAAATGGCTTTTTTAGATTCGCTGTCAGTGATAATAAAGTTAATGCTTTGAGCGCTGCTTTTTTTCAGGCCCGTAATTTCGTAGCTCGCTTGATCTGATATAGTCGAGGCGATGCGAGATGCATTGCTCTCAAGAAAATTATCGACATCTGCAATGATGTTTTTAAAGCCGCTTTTTGCTGCAACGACGTTACTGATGCTATCTACTAAGCTCTTTGGTACTACAAATTCAAATTTACCACAGGTGTCTGTAGTGGTTGATGATTCTAGGTTATCACCTGCAGCATTTTTTAGTTCCACAACCGCATCAGCTAATGGGCTGTAACCGTCAGGTACACCTGGACAGGCTTCAGATCGCGCTTGAATAGGTGCAGGTATTAAAGTTTTTCTAGCGCTAGCAGTGATAGTAACAGGGACAACTAGCTGCCCATTAATATTGGTTAAAACGGGCGCAGGTGTAGGCTCTGCAGTTGGTGTAACAGTGGGCTCTATGGTTGGTGCAACAGTCGGCTCTATGGTTGGTGCAACAGTCGGCTCTATGGTTGGTGCAACAGTCGGCTCTATGGTTGGAGCGGGAGTTGCCTTAGTTGATTTGTCGGCCGTCGAAGAACTACCACCGCCACAAGCAGAGAGGGACAGACTCATTAATATAGCCAGTGTGACACTCGTTTTGTTCATTCTAATATCCATGATTTGGTCAAAGTTAAGTCAAAATTATATATTCATCAGGTCGTGGTGTAAATGGTCACCAGCGCTTTTTGCGCAAGCAAAGCGTGACTAATGAACTAAAGGGGTTGCTACTTTTCATTTACAGAGTGAGCCCCAACTTTAGAGGTTTGGCGGGGGGGGGTGAGAAAAGTGAGTTTTGGGCGACAACAAATTGGTATATTACGAAAGCCCCAACTTGAAACAAGTCGGGGCTTTGATGTTAGCCGATTTTGAACACGTTTCTTAACTTAAACCGGGCAGTTTACCGAGCTCCAAAACCATGATGTACTCTTTGGCGTTTCCCATGAGCCGGGATTGTTTTTAGCTTTAAAGCAAGCGCCTTGGTAAGACACTATCTCACCATTTTTCACTACCGTTTTACCCGCCACAAACTCCGTTACGGTTGGCACTGGCGTAGGCGCTACGGTTGGCGCTACGGTTGGCGCTGGCGTAGGCGCTACGGTTGGTGCTGGCGTAGGTGCTACGGTTGGTGCTGGCGTAGGTGCTACGGTTGGTGCTGGCGTAGGTGCTGGCGTAGGTGCTGGCGTAGGTGCTACGGTTGGTGCTGGCGTAGGTGCTACGGTTGGTGCTGGCGTAGGTGCTGGCGTAGGTGCTACGGTTGGTGCTGGCGTAGGTGCTACGGTTGGTGCTGGCGTAGGTGCTAAGGTTGGTGCTGGCGTAGGTGCTAAGGTTGGTGCTGGCGTAGGTGCTACGGTTGGCGCTGGCGTAGGTGCTACGGTTGGTGCTGGCGTAGGTGCTAAGGTTGGTGCTGGCGTAGGTGCTACGGTTGGCGCTGGCGTAGGTGCTACGGTTGGTGTTGGTGTTGGTGTTGGTGTTGGCGTAGGCGCGGTTTGATCTTTAAGTGGATGCCCCAGTGCGACTTGCATCGCATTGGAAATATCTCCGTTATCGGTATCAAATTCCCATGCAAATAAACCCGCTAGGTTTTCTTGGAACACCAGTTTGCCTTTTTCAGCCACCGACTGTTCATCGTCATAACTGATTAAATCGCCAGTTGAAGGGTTGTAGATGTAGGCGCCATGGGCATCATAATCATAATGGTATTCCCACTCGGGTGAGTCTTTCCATTGGGCGATGTTGGCATACATAATGGTGCCAGGCTCGAGCTTAAATGAACCAGCAGGTTGCGCAGGTCCAGTGGCCTTGCCATCCATATGGTGTTGACCCGGTTCAACTTCTACACCGGTCCAACCGCGGCCGTACATCGCCACACCAGCGACTAACTTGGTCGAATCAACGCCTTGGGCTTTTAATAAGTCGATGGCGGTTTTCAGGTTGTATTTTTGCGTGCGCGGGTCGTCGGTGCGGAACGTCGATGGATAAACGGAAGTTTGATGACCTAATTGTTCAGTGTCCCAAGCACCAAAGTAGTCATAGCTCATCATTAGCACGTAATCCATGTAACGGCTAGCTTGGCCATAATCGACTTTATCTAGTTTATCGAAACCTACGTTGATCGCGCCAGTTAGTTCATAAGTGCGGCCTGCTTTTGCGCCTTCCTCATCGAGCATTTCGCGCAGCTCTTGCATTAATTTTACGTAAGTGTCGCTATCTGATGGTTTTCCTAGATTAGGATTGGCAGCGGATACACCGGGAAACTCCCAATCAATGTCGATGCCATCAAAAAACGGCCAAGTGCGCAGGAATTGACGGCAAGACTCAACAAAGGTTTTACGGTTGGCATCATTGTCCATGTAATAGAAGGGATCAGACAAGGTCCAGCCACCCACGGATGGGATGATTTTTAGATCGGGGTAGCGTTTTTTTAACGCCATCATTTGTGCGTAATTCCCCTTAATCGGATCACTGTGTACTTGTGAGCCCATGGGCTTTTGCATCGCCGCCCACATATCGGGTGGCGCTAATTCAAAGTCTGCTAACCCGGCGCTGATTTTTTGGAATGACGCATAGCCTTGCGGGTTTTCATCAGCAAAGGACTCATTGGGGCCAGTAATAGCAATAAAGCCATAAAATAAGTGGGTTAAATTAGCCGCAGGTAGGTTGTCGATATAATAATCCATACCCTCTACGCGATATACACTCCATTCAGCCGCATAACCTGCGACCATTTTTCCGGAGGTGTTAACGTATTCTTTGTTAGTCATTTTCACCGGAAAGCGCGGGTCGTTCACTTTCATTGCCAAGGGGGCTAAATGATTGCCCATTGCGTCAGCAATAATGATTTTTTTACTGTCTTTGCTGGTGCTACAGCCGTCTTGATTACACAATTGAGCGTGAATATCGAATTGTCCGCCTTGGTTGAATGTCAGGCTTTCGCTGGCTGATTGTGAAGGCGCGGCAGTAATCGCGCGGGATAAGGCGATATCACCATTAACGAGGATATTAATGCGATCCCCTGCTTCGCCTGTCCATTTAAACCAAGGCACGTTGACGGTCACGCTATCTTTTATAGTAACGTCTTTGTAGGCAAAGCCATCTGGCACTTCAATTAAGCTGTATTTAGTTTCCATCCAACCTATGCCTGGGGCAGCTGGTATCGCAGCATGGGCTGAAGCGGGTAAAATAATCGCAAATAATGCACTTAAGGTTGTCTTTTTCAAGTTGTACTCCATGTACTCTGATTTTTCGCTGTTAGGGATTTGATCTTATTGGTTAATAATATATTTCGTGTTTTCCGCCCCTTTTTAGCGGAGACTTAATATTCACAAATGAATAAAATGACTCTTTTGTTATTAGTAATCACTTCAAAGGATTGGTTGACTGTGCAACTATATCAGAAAATTGTGAATTAATTATTAACTTTCAGCTGTTTAGTGTTTTTGGCGGTGAGTTTAGATGTTAGTTTTTTGATGAAGGCTTATTGATTTAATCGAAATCCGAATAGCTCATTTATTCGTTATAGGCTGAGCTAATAAGCGCTGCGGTAAATTCTGGCTTAGTTGGTGTTAACTCGCGCCATTATCGGTATAGTGTTACCGCTTGAAATAATGAACGGATAAATGAATCGAGAGTAGTCTGATGATTGATGACCAAAATGTGATTGAAACCTTGTCTGAGTTAGAAGCGTTTTTGCTAGCGGTAGAAAGTGGCAGCTTAGGACTGAATGATGTGGCAGGGGTGGCGTTAGCGACCAGTAATGCAGATGGCAGGCCATTTGTGGCAGTGCTAGATAGTCAGCATCAGTTGTTGTTAGGGCGTTGGGTATCGCAAGATGTGTATGAAAATGGCAAAGAGTTAGTGCGAAATGGCCCATCTCGCGTACATTAGGTCGATGTGTTAACTTGTAATATATCAAAAAGCTCACAAGCGTGGGCTTTGTCATTTTAAACATGAGCGAGGGTATGGCATCCAGTTAAAGCAAAGGTGCTGTCATCAAGTCTTGATACCGCTCGTCCAGTTCGATCTAAGTCTCCCCGTTAAGCGCCAAACAGATAAATCTTGTAACCTGATTCAAGCGCTATGCCTGATGTTTTCCTGCCACATTTTTTGTTCGAAATTGTAAGATTGAGAGCAAAAAAGTATCAATTAATGAGCATTTTGGGTAAATTTATCAACTGATAATCAATATCATTATTATGCCAGCTGTTTGGCATTAAATTAAATTGTGGAGGGAAGTATGAAACCATTGTTTTTATTAACGCTGTGCTTTGCTTTGTCGGCTTGTGGTGGCGGCGGCGGGGGAAGTGATCCGACTAAACCATCTGATCCGCCTAGCGTGCCAACGCCAACACCGGCTCCGGTGACCCCAACCCCAGAGCAACCTCCTATTGAAACAAAAATTAGTTTTATTGAGCATGCTGGCTTTACCAATAACCAACTCGTTAAAATTGGTGATATTAGCAAGAGCAAAAATGCGTCGATTAATAAATTGGTGCAGTTTGATGATGGTCAGTCAATCATCGTAGGCCAATATCTTGCTTCAGATGACTATAAAGATAGTAAAGGCTTTTTTGCTTTAATGGATAAAGAGCAGCATGTATTAAGGCAAGAGGTCGTTTCAGGGGGCTTTGCAGATATTTGTATCCATGACTCGGGTGAATATAGCCTAGCCAGGTATGTTGAAAATAGCGCTGATTCTTCACAAGGGAAAGAGTTTGCTCTTCAGCTAGAAAAGTACACCCGTGCGGGTGAATTAGTGCATAAAACCTTGTTAACCGACCCTTATTCTGAAAACTATTACCTCCCTCCTTTTACTAAGGAGGAGTATCTGGTCAGCGAGTTTACCCTTAAAGAAAATACCCGCCCCCCGGCGCCGAACCATAAAGTAACATTTACTAATTTTATTAATTATTCCAGTCATATTGGTAATGTGGAGCTACATTGCCAACAAGAAAAATTATTGGTTTCGTATAATTACGAAGGCTTGAAATTGAGCCTTTTTGATGAAAACTATGCTCAGCAATGGAGTCAGGTGGTTTCTATTTGGGATTATTATGTTGGTAGCTTTGGTGGCCTGAGTCATATCGCTGTTGATGAACAAGGGCATATCTTTACTTTGTCCAGTCGCAATATGAATTCATTAGCTGCTTATAACCACCGATTTGGAACTAAATTTACTCCCGATCTAGATAGACTGCTGGATACGCACATTGTACTGAAACGCTACAACTTCGCGGGTGAGCTAGAGTTTGAAACGCTGCTCGACAGTGGTGAAAGTGACGTTATTGCCGATGCGTTGATTAAGGCTAATACCTTATATGTCGGCGCCAATAGTCGTCGAGATAAATTCCCTAGCGGTAATAATTATACCACCGAATGGGATATCAGCTTTTATCGCGTCAATTTAGCAGACCGTACCTATATTCATGACTTTCTCGACCTGAATAAGGAAGACTTACTGCGCGGGCTTAGTTGGTTAAACCAAGATCTTTACCTCTATGGTATTAATGGTTTTACTCAGGTTGATAGTAATAGCTGGCTCAGCGCTGGTGATGGCTTCTACAAAGTATTACCGCAAGGTCAGCTTTTGGCTCCCAAGTCATTTGTTAATATTGCTGGTACCAGAAATACCTATATTAACAGTGTTGGATTACTCGACGATAAACTGATTGCGGCAGGTCGTACCGATGGGCCGCTAACCCATGATACCGATGATACTTCGTCAGCAATGATCTATAAAGAGCAGTAAAGTCGATTACTGTTACTTTCATAGCCCAAGATGCAAAAAGCCCACATTAGTGGGCTTTGTTAGTTCAGGCATGGGGTGGTTTATGCCACTTTATTTAAATGCACATCCATTTGTGGGAATGGGATCTCAATACCAGCTTCGTCCAAGCCCATTTTGATCTGCTTATTGAGATCAAAGTAAACCGCCCAGTAGTCTGGTGTTTTCACCCAAGGGCGAACCACGAAATTAACAGATGAATCCGCCAATGCAACAACCTCAATAGTCGGCGCCGGATCTTTTAGCACTTTCTCATGTGCCGTTACAATCTTTCTTAATACATCTTGAGTTTGCTTTAGGTCAGCTTTGTAGCTAACGCCAATCACCATATCTACGCGGCGGGTAGGCAGGCGCGAGTAGTTGACAATGTTGCCACCAAATACAGCTGAGTTTGGTACTACAACTACCTTGTTATCAGGCGTGGTTAACACGGTTGAGAAAATTTGGATTGAGTCAACAGAGCCTGCAGTGCCGGCGATTTCAACATAGTCGCCCGCTTTGAAAGGGCGAAATAGGATAAGTAACACGCCAGATGCAAAGTTAGACAGTGAGCCTTGTAGTGCTAAACCAATCGCTAAGCCGGCGGCACCGATAATAGCAACGAAGGAAGCTGTTTGTACGCCAACGCGACCAAGTGCAGCAATGATAACAAATGCGATAATGCCGTAACGGACTAAGCCTGCAACAAAATCAACAATGGTTTTGTCTAGGTTTTTCTTGCTCATGACTTTGGATACGCCGCCAGCAACCATTTTTGCTGCGATAAAACCAAAAAATAGAATAAGAATAGCAGCGGCAATATTGACGCCGTATTCAATTAATAAGCCTTGGTTGTTTTGCAACCAAGAGCCAGATTCTTTTAATATCTCGTCCATTTAAAGGGCCCTTTAATATGTGGTGGTAAGAGGTTTTTTAATCGCCAGTATATTAGCGTAAAAAGTGATGTAAACAATAGGTAACAAGACCATCAAGTTAATCATTTTTTGTTAAAGGCAATAAAGCCTTGTTATTACCTTAAGGCGCAAGCTAAAGGTTGTATCTTGCGCCAGCTGTAGTGGTTTAACTATTGAGTAACTGATTGCGAATAAAACCCCACTGCTCGTCAAAATCTGCGGTTGGTTTGCGCTTAAATTGAGTGCGCACGTATTGGTTTATCTTGCCTTCGGCAAAAGCCAATAGCAAATTAGCCAGCATGCTTTCATCAAGGTTAAAGCCCTTGCCATCGCGCAAGCGTTTTTCTCGTAACACTTGTTTGAGTTGCATTTCTAGCTTTTCAAATAGTACTTGAATACGCTCGCGTAGACGCTCGTTTTCGCCTAGTAAGGCATCGCCTGTTAAAATGCGAGTGATGCCCGGGTTACGTTCGGTAAAACTAAGTAGCAGGTGCAGTATGTGGTGAATACGGTTAAAGGTATCTTTTTCTTCTTCTAAGATCAGATTTATCCGTGAGAGTAGCGATTCTTCAATGAATTCAATTAAACCCTCAAACATGCGCGCTTTGCTGGGGAAATGGCGATACAAGGCCGCTTCTGATACACCAACTGCTTTCGCTAGCTTAGCGGTCGTGATCCTTTGCCCCGGCGCTGTTTCAAGCATTTGTGCTAACGCTTGTAAGATTTGCTCTTTGCGGTTGGTTTTACTGGTTCCTGACATGAATGTTCCTTTACCCAAACTGTTACCTAAAAGGCGTGTTTACCGATGCGTTTTAGTGCGTAATTAACTCTAAGCGACAAGCTTATTGACGGCCTGAGTGACCAAAGCCACCTTCACCGCGTTCACTGCCATCAAATTCATCCACTATTTCAAACTGTGCTTGCACCACAGGCACAAACACCAGTTGTGCAATACGTTCGCCGGGCTCAACAACAAACGTAGTATTACCACGATTCCAGCACGACACCATTAATTGCCCTTGGTAATCAGAATCAATTAATCCAACCAGGTTGCCAAGCACAATACCGTGCTTATGACCTAAACCCGAGCGGGGTAAAATGGTGGCGGCTAGGCCAGTATCGTTAATGTGGATAGCCAGTCCTGTTGGCAATAATTGTGTGTCGCCGGGCGCTAATGTCACGGCTTGGTCCAAACATGCGCGTAAATCCATCCCTGCCGAGCCGGGCGTAGCGTAAGCAGGTAAAGGAAACTCATTACCGATGCGTGGGTCGAGTATTTTTAATTCTATTTGTTTCATTTGTGCTGTCTTATTATTTTTTATAATGGATCAAAACCAAACTCAATAGCGCATTGGCCACGTCAAGTTTACTGGCTAATGGAATATGGATGGCGTCTGTTTTTGAAAATACCGTGAGACTATTATGTTCCGCGTTAAATCCTTGACCTGTCTTTGCTACATCATTGGCGGCTATAAGGTCTAACTTTTTTCGCGTTAGCTTGTCTTTGGCGTAGTGCTCTACATCTTGGGTTTCGGCGGCAAAACCGACACAAAATGGTCGCGGCTCACTATTCGCGATATCGGCCAAAATGTCAGGGTTTTTTACCATTTTTACGACTAACTCATCATTACTTTTTTTAATTTTGTTATCTGCTACTGATTCTGGTCGATAGTCGGCGACAGCCGCGCAGCCGATAAATATATCGTGTTCAGCACTGCGTGATGTGGCGGCGTGGTGCATTTCAAGGGCGCTCATTACTTTGACCACTGCTACGCCGGCTGGCGGTGTTAAGTTAACGGGGCCAGAAACTAAGGTTACTTTGGCGCCAGCCTGCTGCGCGGCTTGGGCTAAGGCGTAACCCATTTTGCCTGAGCTGTGATTTGATAAATAGCGCACGGGATCGATTGGCTCACGCGTCGGCCCAGCGGTGATTAATATACGAATACCGGCATAGTCTTGGCTCGGGTTGAGTTGCTGCTGGCAATGCTGGACAAGCTCATCAGGCTCTAACATGCGTCCTGGGCCGACGTCGCCACACGCTTGCTGACCTTGCGCGGGTCCCCAAATCAACACGCTGCGCTGTTTTAAGGTGGCTAAGTTAGCTTGCGTCGCTGCGGCCAAGTACATTTGTTGATTCATCGCTGGCGCAATGGCAATGGGGGCCGGCGTGGCCAGACACAAGGTGGAGAGCAAATCATCGGCAATGCCTGCGGTTAAGCGCGCGATGGTGTTGGCACTGGCTGGGGCAACCAAGATCAAGTCGGCCCACTTTGCTAGTTCAATGTGGCCCATGCCCGCTTCAGCGGCGGGATCGAGCAGGCTGTCAGACACTGGGTTACCGGATACGGCTTGCATGGTCAGCGGCGTAATAAAGGCCTTGGCCGATTGGGTCATTACCACACGGACATTGGCGCCTTGATCTTTTAATCTACGCGTCAGTTCAGCGCACTTATAAGCGGCAATGCCGCCGCAAATACCCAATAAAATATTTTTATTATGAAGGTTCATGTTTCAGCCCAAGGAAAAATAAAGCGCAACGATAGCATAACTTAATTGCCAATTTCCCCTACTTGGATCATAGCCATCGACTAGATTTAAGGGATTAGTGATTTCGTTCACCTTAGTGTGCAGGGAGAGCAAATGGGTATTAAACAATGGCCTGCAGCTGAGCGGCCACGTGAGAAGCTATTGGATAAAGGCGCGCAGGCGTTGTCGGACGCAGAGTTACTGGCGATTTTCTTACGCACGGGGTGTGCTGGGCTTGATGCGGTGCAGTTAGCACGCCATTTGCTTAATGATTTTGGTTCCCTAAGAGCGATTTTAAATGCCCAGCAAGGAGAATTTTGCCAAGGCAAGGGACTGGGTACCGCAAAATACGTGCAGTTACAGGCGGTGGTGGAAATTTGCCGGCGTTATTTAGCAGAAAAAATGCTTAAAGAGGACGCCTTGACCAGTCCACAGGCGACGCGACAGTATTTGACCGCAAAAATGCGTGATTATAAAAATGAAGTTTTTGCTGCTTTATTGCTCGACAATCAACATAGGGTACTCAATTTTGTCGAATTATTTCACGGCTCCATCGATTGTGCGGCGGTTTATCCGCGTGCAGTAGTAGAACAAGTGTTAACAGCGAATGCAGCGGCGATTATTTTAGTGCATAATCACCCGTCGGGAATTTGCGAGCCCAGTCAGGCTGATCGACGGATCACCGAAAGACTGATCGCAGCCCTCGCATTGATCGATGTGAGAGTATTAGATCATTTAGTTGTTGGTGACGGTGAAACCGCTTCTTTTGCTGAAAGAGGGTGGATTTAGCCGAAAATTCGACCAGATTTGAACATTGTGTTGATCTTATATGGGCTTTACTGTATAAAATGCGCCCTCGTAGTGCCTCGGGCGACGGCCACACGAGGCACTAATATTGCTCGAGCAAGAAAGTTATATTTGGAGAAGAGTGACATGTCAAGAGTATGTCAAGTTACCGGTAAGCGTCCAGCTGTAGGTAACAACGTATCACATGCGAAAAACAGAACAAGACGCCGTTTTCTACCTAACCTACAAACGCATCGTTTTTGGGTTGAAAGCGAAAACCGCTTTGTAAAATTACGTACTACCACTAAAGGTATGCGTATCATCGATAAGAAAGGTATTGATACAGTATTAGCTGATATCCGTGCCCGTGGTGAGAAGGTTTAGGAGATAGATTATGGCAGCTAAAGGCGGTCGCGAAAAAATTCGTTTGAACTCAAGCGCTGGTACTGGTCACTTCTACACGACTGACAAGAACAAGCGTAACATGCCTGAGAAATTCGAGATCAAAAAGTTTGATCCTGTAGTTCGCAAGCACGTAATGTACAAAGAAGGCAAGATCAAGTAATTGATTCTTCTCTTTTTAAAAAGCCCAGCCTAGCTGGGCTTTTTTATATCTGCGATTTAGCAGTCTTCTATCCCTGAAAAAGATCAATCAGGATCAACACAAATGACTGTCAGTCAGCATTGTTGAACTGCTCTCTGATAAGCACTTATGTCATTAAATTTACTTCACTCCGCTCCAACGTATTGGTGGCGGATGGCGGCTGCCTTCGCATAACAGGTCAGGGCGAACGAATGAAGGAGCAAATTTCAATCACTCCGTGATAACCTCCTAGACGAAGCGCCGTAAAATCATCCTTCAAAAGCTGTTGATGGCTTAATCGCCGCATCCATGCGGCAGATATTCGTCTAATAATTTATCACTTGTTGTTTGAAAAGTGTTCAAGCTCTCTCAGCCTGCATAACCGGTGCATTGAGCCTTGTTCGTATCAGGCTAAAGCTTGTTGCCTATTGACTTCTTCTCGAAGTGTTTCGCTTTTAGCGCTACGCAAGGAAGTCGTGATATATCCCCTGCAATCCTGCTCTCACAAATCACTATTTTTTCCATCCTGAACTTAGTGTAAGGCGATTTCCTTGTTAGGCATTTTTTCCATTAATTAATAGTTAATTTTTGTTTGTTTTATCAGTAGTTACGCTGATTTTGGTTATCAAACACCTGAACCTAGTCAATATTTAATCAATAAAATAGTGAAGAACTCTAACTGCCTTACTACACTCTTTGTTATGAAAACAATAAAAAAGTTATTTTTAATTGACAGGTTAAGAGAGCCTGCGTGAGTTTAAGCTGGAAAATGACTCCTATTCTCCCCGCTGCAGAGGGCATGACTGCTGGTTTCTTCGGTATTTTATTTCGCATGGAGAATTTGGAATTAGCGGCAGCTTTACTTTCTCTTATCTTAATACTTGTTTACTTAAGCAAGACGTGGATTAAGTTACTACATAACAGTACTCCGTTTTAAGTAACTAATTAATTTGGATATTCAGTCGGAAAATAGAGCAAGCTGGATCCAGAATGGATTATTAAGAGATGAATAAATAAAAAATTGCGGGTAGGGATTCAATAAATTTCTTTTAGTGATTATTCATTAATAAAAGATGAGTAAGGAGGTTATATGGCAAAGACCATTTTGGTAGTTGATGACTCTGCGTCAATTCGACAAGTTGTTGGTATTGCATTAAAAGGTGCTGGCTATGATGTTATTCAAGCCTGTGACGGTAAAGACGCATTAGGCAAAATGTCAGGCCAAAAAATTAACCTCATTATTAGTGACGTTAATATGCCTAATATGGACGGAATTTCTTTTCTCAAGGAAGTAAAGCAGCATCCAAAATATAAGTTTACGCCCGTTATTATGCTGACCACCGAAGCTGGCCAGGGAAAAATGGCCGAGGGGCGTGCTGCGGGGGCAAAAGCATGGGTCGTTAAGCCATTTCAGCCTCCGCAAATGTTAGATGCTGTCGCTAAATTAGTTTTGCCGTAAATAAGGGGGACCTCTCGATGAGTATTGTTACTAGAGAGCTTAATGGCGTCCATTTTTTTGAAATTAACGATGAGTTAACTATTTATACTGCAGCAATGATGAAGCAGGAATTGCAAGACTTACTGTCAAAGCAAGACGAGTTAGAAATTTCATTAGAAAAAGTATCTGACATTGATAGTGCTGGCGTACAAATCTTGATTTTATTACATCAACAAGCAGAGAAAAAAGGTAAAGCACTTCGATTCATTAAGCATAATCGTCAAGTGATCGATGTACTAGAGACCCTTAATCTTGAAGCGTTCTTTGGGGATCCCATCGTATTGCCAGCAAAGGAATTTGAATATGCTTGATGATACTAAAAAAATATTTATCCAAGAATCAGAAGAGCTACTAGAGCAAATGGAGAATGCCTTGCTCGAAATGGAGCAAGTTCCTGATGATGCAGAGCATTTAAATAGTGTGTTTAGAGCAATACACACAATAAAGGGAGCTGCGGGGATTTTTGGTTTTGATGCCATCGTTGCTTTTACTCATCCTGTTGAGTCGGTAATGGACAATGTTCGTAATGGTATTCGCTTGGTTGACCCTGATTTGGTTGCTCTGTTACTAAAGTGTAAAGATCATACCGCCAACTTAGTTGAATCGATTTCAGATGGCCAGGAGGATATTTCCGAAGCATTACTTGAGGCCGGTCAAACGTTACTAGATGAATTGAATCCTGAGCAAAAGTCCGGTGCGCTTGATGTCGTCAAAAATAAAAGAGAGAACATAGAGGTCAGTGATAGGAAGAACGCTTCGGACGATAATTGGGTTATTTCATTAGACTTCAAATCCGATGCCTTAAGGAATGGGCTTGATCCTTTATCTTTCATTAACTATTTGAAGCGAATGGGTGAAATAGTAGAAATAATTACGTTTACTCATGACTTTCCTTGTTGGGAAGACATGGAGCCTGAATCATGCTACCTCTCTTTTAGAATTGCATTGTTAAGTTCAGCCAGTAAAGAAGAAATAAAGTCAGTCTTTGAATTCGCCATGGACGATTGCGAGCTACGTATTATACCTCCGCGCTCTGAGTTAGAAAAATATTTGGCATTATTGGAAGAGTTAACAGGTGAGGAGCTCAATAAGCTTGGCGAGTTATTGATTCAAGTCGGGGCATTAACAGAGCAAGAACTAAGTAATGCATTACAAGTTCAAAGCAGTGTATTGAGTGATGATGCTGCAACGCAAGAGGTTAAGCCCTTAGGTGAAATTTTAGTTGAGCAGCATGTGGTGAGTAAAGGCGTGGTCGATAAGGCGGTCGAAAAACAAGAGTCCATTCGAGAAAAAATCGCTCAAGAAACACAATATATCCGAGTGGACGCTGATCGCCTTGGCCAGTTAATTAATTTGGTGGGTGAGTTAGTTATTTCTAATGCTGCCGTTAAATTATTAGTCGAGAAGCATGACCTTGCTGACGTGCAAGAAGTGGTTAATGGCGTTGAAGGCTTAGTAGAAAATATACGTGATCACGCTTTACAGCTTCGCATGGTGCAGATTGGCGACACTTTTTCCCGTTTTCGCAGGGTGGTTCGCGATGTCAGTAAAGATTTAAATAAAGATGTTGAACTAGTTATTACTGGCGGTGAAGCAGAGCTAGATAAAACCGTGGTTGAAAAAATAAATGACCCCCTTACTCACTTAGTTAGAAACTCACTCGATCACGGCTTTGAAACGCCTGAAGAAAGAGTGGCCCAAGGTAAGCCAAAAAAAGGGGTGTTGCGCCTAAACGCATTACATGATTCTGGCCATATCGTGATTCAAATAGCTGATGATGGTGCCGGTTTAGACACCAAGAAAATACGGAAAAAAGCGGAAGAAAAAGGGCTGATTTATGCTGGGCAGGAATTGAGCCATCGCGAAATATTAAGGTTAATTTTTGAACCTGGCCTAACCACTAAAGATACCGCCAGTAATATTTCTGGACGCGGTGTCGGTATGGATGTGGTTAAGCGCAATATCGACGCTTTAAGGGGCTCGATTGAAGTGGATAGCGAGCGAGGTAAGGGCACGTTAGTGACGATTCATCTTCCGTTAACGCTCGCCATCATCGAGGGCTTTATGGTTGGTGTAGAGAAAGAGCGCTTTGTTATTCCATTAAGCATGGTTGAAGAGTGCGTTGAAATGGACACCAATGAATGGCACCTCGATAAAAACAGTCACTATGTGAATTTGCGTGGTCAGGTCATGCCCTACATTAAGTTGAGCGAATTTTTCGGTGTTAACTATCAACATGGTCGTCGCGGCCGAGAAAGCCTTGTGGTAGTCAGAGTCGGAAGAGCGAAAGCCGGCATTGTTGTCGACCGATTATTTGGTGAGTTACAAACTGTCATAAAACCGCTTGGTAAAGTATTCCAAGGGCTAAAAGGCGTCAGTGGTGCCACCGTGTTAGGCAGTGGTGACATCGCATTAATATTAGATGTGCAAGGTTTAATTGGCTTAGCCAGTGCTAAAGCGTCTGATGTTAAAACACTTGAATCGGTTTAGGGGGTAACTCATGGCAGAACTCATTACAGGTTATGGCATTGAGCATGAAGAATTTCATCAACAGTATATTGAAACACTTACTCAGTATTTAACCTTCTCTGTGTCTAATGAAACCCTAGCGGTAAATATTTTAGCGGTAAATGAAATTATTGAAGTAAGCGAAATGACGTTCATCCCTAAAATGCCAGACTTTATTCGTGGCGTCATTAATTTAAGAGGGGCTGCGGTACCCGTGGTCGACTTGTCAGTAAAAACAGCTAAAGGAGTGATGAGCAAGTTAAGCGATAAGAGTTGTATCGTGTTAGTTGATGTTAATACTCCATTTGGCGGCAATCAACCTATTGGCCTTTTAGTCGATGCAGTAAAAGAAATTGTTGAATTTGATCAAGATAGTATTCAGTCGGCACCGAATATGGGGGGCGGAAAAGATGCAGATTATATTCAAGCGATGGGCAAGTTAAATGAAGTGTTTATCATTATTTTGGATGTCGAAAATATACTGTCCTCTGCCCAAATTGAAACGTTAACGGAAATAAGTAAAAACTGAATCTAAGTGGTTATCTAGTGCGAACAGCTCTTAATAAGGAGAGGAATATGTTCAAAAACTTAAAGCTAAGTTATCAAATAAGTCTAGGCTATGCGTTGGTGATGTTATTGCTAGTTGGGGTTTCATTCTCAGCATTTATTGGCTTAGAAAAGTCGATGAATGGGTTTAATGAATATCGTGAATTGGCCATTGATTCTAATCTTGCTAGTCGAGTTGAAGCTAATATGTTGTTGGTTCGTTTGTTTGCTAAAGATTACACCATTCAGCACAGTGACGAAACAATCGCTTCTTTTAAAGAGCGTTATGCAAAACTGTCGGAATATACGGAAGAGGCTCAAGCTGAAATAAAAAAACCTGAACGTGCAGAAAAGGTAGAACTTATTGCTAATGAAATAGGTAATTACAATAAAGCTTTTGATAAAGCGGTTGGGCTGATGTCTGAGCTAAAAGATATAGAGAAGTCGAGACTCGTGCCGTCGGGTGATGCAATGCAAAAATTGATGGGTAACATCATGGGCTCAGCTCATCGAGATCAAGATCCAAATACGGCTTTTTATGCCGGAGATGTGCAAGAAGCGGTGTTGTTAGGTCGTTTATATGCGGTTAAATATTTAGCTTCTGCTAGCCAAGAAGACATGGATAGAGCCCTAGAAGAGTTAAATCAGAATGTAGTCGTTAGGGTTAAAACACTAGACGAAAATATACAAACTCCTGAGCGGAGAAGGCTACTTGAGGAGTTTATACAGCAACACGAGATATATGTTAAAGCGCTAAATAAAATCAATGAAATAATGATTGCGCGCAACAGCGTTATCAAAAATGAACTTGACGCGATCGGTCCCAAAGTAGCGAGGGCATCAGAAGAGGTGAAGCTATCGGTTCAAGCAGATCAAGAAGTGTTAGGGCCTCAAGTTAAAGCTGAAAACCAGAATACCATTTCGCTGATTATGTGGGTGTCGATTTTAGCGACACTATTCAGCATGCTGTTATCTTGGTTTTTGGTTCGATTGATCAAAAAACCGTTAGGCGGAGAGCCAAGAGATATGGAAGCCATTGCGCGTGAAATCGCGGATGGCAATCTAGATATTAAATTTAATAACCAAGCTAATGCCACTGGCGTATATAAAGCCATGATGGATATGGTTGACCATATTAGCGGCGTTATTCAACAAGTGAGAGGGAATGCTGATAATTTAGTAAGCGCTTCTCAAGAAGTGAGTGCCACTGCGCAAACAATTAGTCAAGCGGCCACAGAGCAAGCCGCCAGTGTTGAAGAAACAACCGCCTCGGTTGAAGAGCTCAATGCGTCGGTGCAGCAAAACACAGACAATGCCCGCGTCACTGATAGTATGGCAACCAAGGCCGCCGAAGAGGCGACCAAAGGTGGTGAAGCGGTTAACCGTACTGTGCATGCCATGAAAGAAATCGCCAATAAAATTGGTTTGATAGAAGATATTGCCTACAAAACTAATTTACTTTCCTTGAACGCTGCGATAGAAGCGGCAAGAGCGGGTGAGCATGGCAAAGGTTTTACTGTGGTGGCAGCAGAAGTACGCAAGCTTGCTGAAAACAGTCGATTGACAGCTCAGGAAATCAATGCATTAGCAACAAACAGTGTCTCTATTGCAGAAGACGCGGGTCGCTTGTTAGAAGAAATTGTGCCCAGTATTAGTAAAACGGCTGATTTAGTACAAGAGATTTCAGCAGCCTCAGAAGAGCAATCTTCAGGCGTGGGTCAAATCAATAGTGCAATGTCTCAGTTAGATAAAGCAACCCAGCAAAATGCAGCTTCCTCTGAAGAGCTGGCAGCCACGGCAGAAGAGTTAAGTGCGCAGGCGAATGGATTACAGCAAGCTGTCGCGTTCTTTAAGTTGTCATCGGCGCAGATGGCTGGTAAAGGTCAAGATAACAGGTCTGCTCCCGCAGCAACTAAGTCAGCGCCGACTAAGCCTCGAAATTCAACGGGCGGTAGTTTGGAGTTGGCGTTTAACGAAAAGAACTTTGAGCGCTTTTAAGAGGCAATCAAAATGAATGATTTAGCAATAGCTGAAAATAATAATGACCCCTATGGCTTAGGCGGAGTGGTGATGGATGATGCTTATCAATTCTTAACCTTCTCCGTGCTGGGAAAGCTAATGGCCATTGGTATTTTAGATGTGAAAGAGATCATTGAGGTGAGCTCAATGACTCGGGTACCCATGACACAAAATAGTATTCGAGGGGTGATTAATTTACGCGGTAATGTTGTTCCTGTGGTCGATCTAGGGGCAAGACTAGGCTCTCATGTTATTAAACTAACCAAAAAGAGTTGTATTGTTTTGGTTAGTTTGGCTTTTCACGGTGAGACGCAAACCATGGGAATTCTTGTTGAGCAGGTTAATGAAATACTGAGTATTCCCGAACAAAACAGGCAGAAGCCACCAGACTTTGGTACGGATATTGATAGTAAATTTATTAGCCAAATCGGTCGCTATGAAGATGACTTTATCATTTTACTTAACAAGGAAAAGGTTTTGTGTGTTGAGGAGTTATCTGACCAGATAGTCGCGGCTCAGTCTTCTCTTTGTGTATACAAATGACTTCCTTAGGAAAATATAAAAACCGTGAATCAAGCATGTGAAATAGCGGGTCGCAACCCTTTCCAAGTTCGGCCTATTACCGACAAGGAATTTTATCAATTTAAAACATTGATATATGAAGTTGCTGGAATTTCAATGGCGCCCGGTAAAAAGAACTTGGTGATGTCGCGCTTAACCAAGCGTTTGGTCCATTATGGATTAAAGCGCTTTGATGAGTATTACGCCCTTATTCATAGCAAGCAATCGCCGGACGAATTTCAAATAATGGTGGATTTGTTAACCACCAATGAAACGTATTTTTTTCGCGAGCCACAACATTTCGATTATTTAATTGAACATCTTATCCAGTCTTGGAAAGGTGATGAATTGAGAATTTGGAGTGCAGCTTGTTCATCAGGAGAAGAGGTTTATACCTTGGCGATGGTGCTGGCGAAATATTTAACAGGTAAACCTTGGTATGTATTAGGCTCAGATATTAGTACCAAAATGCTCGCTAGCTGCAAGCGTGGCGTATACCCAATCAGCCGCATGGGCAGCATGAATCAAGAATTTCTGCATAAGTATTGCTTGCGCGGGGTGCGCGAGCAAGAGGGGACTTTTTTAGTGGACAGCAAGCTAAGGAATTGCTGTCAATTTGAGCAAATTAATCTAACTAAAACCTTACCTAATATTGGTTTGTTTGATGTGATATTTATACGTAACGTAATGATTTATTTTGATCAACCCGTTAAAAGAGTCGTGGTTGATAAATTAATTCAAAAGCTTAAACCAGGCGGCTATTTAATCACTAGCCATTCAGAAACCTTGCACGGTATTACCGATAAATTAACCATGATAAAACCTTCTATTCACCAAAAGAAAGGGTGATATGAAGCGATATAAAATTCAAGGCGGTGAGCGTATTGTTATTGATCCTGGTGAATTTTATGTCAGCACTAATGATGATGTCATCTCGACACTCCTTGGCTCTTGTGTCGCGGCTTGTTTGTGGGATCCGATTAACCGCGTTTTTGGCATGAACCATTTTTTGTTAGCAAGTCGCCAAGGCAACCTCCATCAGCCGATTATTGAATCGCAAGCGGGGCGTTATGGTGTGCATGCGATGGAGCTACTAATTAATGGCATGTTACATAAAGGTGCGCAGCGCAGCTTATTGCAAGCAAAAGTCTTTGGTGGTGGCAATGTGATTAATAATGGCTGTTCAGATCGCAATTTTTTTGCTGTAGGAAGTGCAAACTGCCGGTTTATTGTCGATTTTTTGGCAAATGAAAGGATACCACTACAGGCTCATCATTTAGGTGGTGAGCATGGTCGAATGATCCACTTCGTCGGAGATGACTACTCCGTGTTCATGAAACGTATCGCAACAAGTGTCGAACAGAGCGTTGCCGAAGAAGAGCGACGTTACTTTAATCGAGAGTTGTCTTATCTCGAACAAGATCGCGTTACTCAGCATGTGAAATTTTGGTAAATAATGGAGTTCAATTGGCAATTAACGTATTAATAGTCGACGATTCTGCCGTCGTGCGCCAAGTGCTCACGCAACAATTGGATGGCGCCGCTGGTATTAGAATCATTGGCGCTGCTTCTGACCCTATTTTCGCCATGAAGAAAATGGAAAGCCAATGGCCTGATGTGATTGTACTGGATATTGAAATGCCGCGAATGGATGGTATTACTTTCCTGAAAAAAATCATGGCGGAAAGACCGACCCCGGTAGTGATTTGTTCAACCTTAGCGGGTAAAGGTGCTGATGCGACAATGCAAGCCCTTGCCGCCGGTGCAGTTGATGTGATTACTAAACCAAAGGCAGGGCTAAAAGGCTTTTTACAAGAGCAAAGAGCCATGATGATTGATGCTATCAAGGCGGCTGCGATGGCTAAGGTTGGCAGCAGAGCGCGGGTAAATGCTGTGCTTCCCGTGACCGCGAAGTTAAGTGCTGACGCGGTTATTGCTCCCTGCTCCAATAAACCCATGTCTGAAACAACTGATAAAGTGATTGCTATTGGTACTTCGACTGGCGGCACTCAAGCGTTAGAGGCGGTGTTAGTGAATTTACCGCGCACTGCGCCGGGTATTGTTGTGGTGCAACACATGCCTGAGAACTTCACCGCGGCTTTTGCTGGTCGCTTAAATTCTTTGTGTCAGATGCATGTGAAAGAAGCAGAGCACAATGATCGCGTCTTCCCGGGTCAGGTATTGATCGCTAATGGTGGCAAGCATATGTTGCTAATTCGCAGTGGCGCACAATATCGAGTGGAGTTGAAAGATGGCCCATTAGTCAGTCGACACCGCCCTTCAGTAGATGTGTTGTTTCGCTCTGTCGCAAAGGCGGCTGGCGCGAATGCGGTTGGTATTATTATGACAGGCATGGGTGATGATGGCGCTAGGGGACTAAAAGAAATGCACGACGCGGGCGCCTATACCGCCGCGCAAGATGAAAAAACATGTGTGGTTTATGGCATGCCAAAAGAAGCGGTGAAACTTGGCGGTGTCGATATACAGTTACCCTTGCAGCGGATCCCTGAGCTAATAATGAAAGCGATAAAGTAACAAACGACGCCCTCCTACTTGGTAGTGCTTGCATCTTGGTGCGACTGCATTATGATCGCAATATAGGCTCAGGAGGCATGATGAAATTAAGTAAAAAAGCGTGGAATAACGTATTAATCTTTGCTGTGCTTGGCATGATTTTTATTTTTAATTTCAGCCATAAGCGCATGCTCAATGAAGAAATTTCCAGCCCTAAACAAACTACTCTATTGCCCAGTCACAGTATGATTTTAACGATGCAAGGGCCAGATTATACCATCGAGCGTATTGGTCGCAGTTGGCGTAGTCGTCCCGATATTGGCCTTGCCCCTGAACAGCTCAATAAAATGATGAATGCGTGGTTATCTGAGCCACTTGCAACGCTAGAATTACCTACTGGTCAGTTACCTGTGAGCCAATTTAGTCAGGTTTATCAATTTTGGTTAGCAGGTGTCGATGAACCCGTGAGTTTGACTCTCTATCAATTAGAAAGTGGTCTAGTGATCAGTAATTGGCAGTCACAGCTATTACAGCTGGATGAGCTTAATATTCATAAGCTGTTGCCGAAGTAAGCGTTAATTTAGCGTAAACCAGTATTTATTCGTTTACGTATCATGTCCTTTAGATTTAGCCCGTTTCATGACCCGAAGAGCCTATCATGCCTGAGTTACCCGAAGTTGAAGTTAGCCGCCAAGGCATCGCCCCGTTTTTAACGGGTATGACCATTAATCAGATTGTTGTTCGTGAGCCGCGAATGCGCTGGCCGGTGCCTGAATCGATACAAGAAGCCTGTGGTCAAGTGATTGAGCGGGTAGAGCGCCGCGCTAAATATATTTTGCTGCGCACGCAAGTGGGCAGCATTATTCTACATTTGGGGATGTCGGGTAACCTTCGCGTATTACCCTTAGGTTGTGAGGTGCAAAAACATGACCATATTGATATTGAATTAAGTAATGGCCAGTTATTGCGCTTACATGATCCGCGCCGCTTTGGTGCGTGTTTGTGGGTGAAAGGGGAGCCCGAATTGCATCCACTACTGGCTAAGCTCGGCCCTGAGCCGTTAACCGCTGATTTTACCGAGCAAACCTTGTTTGAGCGTTCGCGAGGCCGTAAAACCGCGGTGAAGCAATTTATTATGGATAATGCCAATGTGGTGGGGGTGGGTAATATTTATGCCAACGAAAGTTTGTTTCGCAGTGGCATACACCCTAAACGTGCCGCGGGGAATATTTCCCAAGCACGTTATCAAGTACTGACGGATCACATTAAAACCGTGCTCGCAGAGGCCATTACTCAAGGTGGCACCACGTTAAAAGATTTCACCAAGGCCGATGGCAAACCGGGTTACTTTGTTCAGCAACTGGCCGTATATGGTCGCGGTGGTTTACCTTGTACAAAGTGTGGTAAAGCCTTACAAGAGATCCGTTTAGGCCAGCGCAGTACCGTTTTCTGCGCGCAGTGTCAGCGTTAGTTAAAGGCGCTTTAATCTAGTACTGGCTGTTTACCCATTGTGGTGAAACCTTCTCAAGCAAGCCGATTAGGTCAACAACGTTGCACAATGTCTTGCGCGCAGTGTCAGCGTTAAACGCGTGTTAATCTAACGCTAACTTATCGATCAATGCTTGTTTTACTTGAGCAGGTACCAGATCTTGCACATCGCCGCCATGCTTGGCGATTTCTTTGACTAGGGTGGAAGAAACCGCACTGTTTTCCGGGCTAGGCGTGAAGATCACGGTTTCCAATTCAGGGTTGAGTTTACGGTTCATGTTGGCCAGTTGTAACTCATAGTCAAAGTCGTTGCTGCCACGCACGCCTCGGATCAACACTTGAGCGTCATGCTGCTTGGCAAAATCGGCCAGCAAGCCCTTAAAACCGATGATTTGCACCTTAGGTAAGTGGGCTGTCGCTTGTTGTAATAAAGCCACTCGCTCGGGCAATTCGAACATCGGCTGCTTGCTCGGGCTGGCTGCTATGCTGATGATCACAGTTCCAAACATTTTACAGGCACGCTCAATCAGTTCTATGTGACCATTGGTGACGGGATCAAAAGTGCCGGGGTAAAGTACGCGTACGGTCATGTGGAGATATTCCTGTTGTCATCTAAAACGGCTATCAATCGCGTTAGTATATACCCAAGCAACTCGCGCTGAACAGGCGCCTTAAAGTTGTTTGGGGTTACTGCGTGACTGATTAAGATAAATAAGGAAGGTTGAAGTGTTAACAAGACAGTGTTTCTTTTCATGTAACAACTTGATTGCAAATCTGGTTTTATGGTCAAGTTTTATCTGGCTCAATGGTTGTAGTGTGTCACCGGTTTGGGATGACAAGGCAGAGGTTACCCAGAGTGTACAACCTATAGTCCCAGTATCAGGTGATATGCAAGTTCGCACTTTAACCGAGCAGCAAGTGAAATTTACTGTATTGGCGTCTTTGCCCAGTGACGTGAGTGAAACATCCGGTTTAGCGATGCGTTACGGCAAGCTGTGGACCATTAATGACAGCGGTGATGGCGCTTTTCTGTATAAGCTAAATTTGAGTAACCAGTTTGTTGAAACCAAGCTAAAAGTCACTAACGCGGTCAATCGTGATTGGGAATCTCTGGCTCAAGATGATACCTATCTTTACATTGCTGATTGTGGCAATAACAGCGGTAAGCGCGATACATTTCAAATTTATCAAGTGCCTTGGCATGAAATAGATGTGGCTCCTAGCGGCTCGCGCTTAAGCAGTGAGCGCATTAATATTAAGTTAGAGGGACAAACGCCAACGCTAGAGGCTTATGAACACAATTACGATTGTGAAGCGATTACGGTAGTGGATAATAAGCTATGGCTGTTTTCAAAGAATTGGCAAGATCAACAAACTCAATTGTATCAAGCTGAATTTGGCGTTTCTCCACCGTTATTAAAGGCGCAGCAAACCTTGCCTGTGCAAGGGCTGATCACGGCTGTCGACTATCATCAGCCTTCCGGTCAACTGGCTTTATTGGGTTACAGTAAGCAGCGTTTGTTTGGCCATGCTTTTATTTGGATTTTTGATGTGGTTGGCGGCGAAGTGGATTTAACCCACGCTAAGTATTACCAGTTACCCGAGTATTCACAATGGGAAGGGTTGCTGTGGAAAAATGATAAAACCTTATTAATCAGTGCGGAAAGTAGCCCGTTAAGCTCTGCTGGTTTAGCCGAGGTTGTGCTACCTAATCATTGATTATGCCCAAGTATCTTGCGGTTAATTGGGAATAGAGATTATTTTATTGGATCCCTAATTAAACCGAGCGCTCTGTACTAAGCTTTCTGAAGGCGAATCATCGCATTCAAGGGAGTGAATATGTCCAGTTTGCAAATGCCACAAAAAGTGGCCGTGCTTGGTTTAGGTTATGTTGGCTTACCGCTGACTCTTGAATTTGCTAAGCATTTTGAGACTGTGGGTTTTGATATCAATGCTCAGCGGGTGACGGAATTACGCCAAGGGCGCGATCGCACGCTGGAAGCCACCACTGAGCAGCTGCAAGCCAGCCAAGCCGTGTTTAGCTCTGATAGTCAAGATTTAGCGGATTGTCAGTTTTTTATTGTGTCTGTCCCCACTCCTATCGATAAACATCATCAACCCGATTTATCACCATTAGTGGGCGCGTCAGAAACCGTGGCCAAGGTGTTAAAGCGCGGCGATATCGTGGTTTATGAAAGCACTGTTTTCCCCGGCGCAACTGAAGAGGTGTGTGTACCGCTATTAGAGGCAGGTTCAGGGTTGGTATTTAATCAGGACTTTTATTGCGGCTACAGCCCAGAGCGGATTAACCCTGGTGATAAAGAGCACACCTTAACCAGTATCGTTAAAGTAACCTCGGGCTCTACCCCTGATGTGGCTGAGATTGTTGATGCCATGTATGGCAAGGTGATCATGGCAGGTACCTACAAAGCCAGTTCCATAAAGGTGGCAGAAGCGGCGAAAGTAATCGAAAACACCCAGCGTGATGTCAATATTGCCCTCATTAATGAGTTAGCGCTAATCTTCGATAAAATCGGCATTAACACTGAAGAGGTGCTTGATGCGGCGGCGACCAAGTGGAATTTCTTACATTTTCATCCTGGCTTAGTAGGCGGTCACTGTATTGGCGTTGACCCTTATTACTTAACCTACAAGGCGCAAGAGTTAGGTTATCACCCGGAAATGATTTTAGCGGGGCGACGGTTAAACGATGACATGGGCATTTACATTGCTGACCGTGTGGTACGCTTGATGCTTAAACAAAAAATCCAAGTTAGCCAATCTAATGTATTGATTATGGGGTTAACCTTTAAGGAAAATTGCCCCGATTTACGCAATACCAAAGTGATTGATGTGATCAATGAGCTGAAAACCATGGACGTTAACGTGGCAGTGTTTGATCCGTGGGCCGATCCGGAAGAAGCGCAGCGTTTATATGGCATTGAATTACACACAGAGTTACCCGAACAGCAATATGACGCTTTGGTGCTCACTGTGTCTCATCGTCAAATCATGGCGCTGTCTGAAGCGGACTATAAGGGGTTGTCAAATCCCAATGGTTGCGTGATATTTGATGTGAAAAGAATTTTAGATAGCCCGCTAGTGACCGGGCGATTGTAGGCGGGTGTAGGAGCTGTATTTATACAGCGAAACAGCGCGTAAAGGGCTGGTTATTCGTGATTTAAAAATCGCTCCTACTGGGAACTGCGCACGGTCGGAGCACCAGTAATCGTGCGACGTTGTCATCAGAATGACCTATGTTGTAGCTAAATATCGAGGTATCACTGCGCCTCCTACAGGCGCCTAAAGGATTACCTTATCTAGCTCGGCTTGCACCGCTGCTAGGGTGATATCTTGCATCACATGATCGCCTTTCACCCGAGTTGCCCAGGCTAATTGCTCGATAGGCTTTTGCTGTTGCTGAACCACATGCTGCTCATAAACACTTACTACTTTATCTAAATCGTTGTAAGGGCCGGTGCGCTTAGGATTGCTATGACCATATAAACCGATCACTGTGGTGCCTTGTGTGGTGGCTAAATGAGCTGGACCCGAGTCGGGCGCTATCACCACATCAGCAGCGGCCAACACGGCTGTGAGCTGCTTTAATGAGGTTTTACCTGTTAAGTTGATAATGGGCTTCTGGCACAGATCGCTAATGGCTTGTGCCAGTTTTAGCTCTCGCGGAGCCGGTGAGCCACATAAGATCACTTGTAAACCTTGTTCAGTAGCATAATCGGCAATGGCGGCGTAGCGGTCTGTGAGCCAGTTACGTTCATCTTTACTGGCCGCAGGTGAAATCACTAAGGTTTTTTTATCTTTAATAAGGTCTTTTGCAAAATCACGTTCAGCATCACCTAAAGGGATGTTCCATCGCGGCGCATTAAACGGAACACCTAAGTAGCGGGCAAATTCGGCAAAGTTGTCCAGTACATGTATGCTGTTGGAGCTTGGCAAATGGCGATTGGTGACTAACCACTGCCCCTCTTTGCTGCGATCTTTACTAAAACCAACGCGGTATTTCGCCTTAATTCCTAACGACAACATACTGGCGCGTAAGGCAAGCTGCATGTGTAAAAGGGCGTCAAAACGCTGATTTTTTAGCTTAGACCAAACTTGACGCATGCCAGCAAAGCCTGCTTTTTTATCAAAGATGACCACATCAATGCCCGGTAAGTCACCGATTAATTGCGCTTCAATTTTGCCACAGACCCAAGTGATTTTAGTGCTGGGCCAATAATCTTGAATGGCTTGGATCACGCTAATCGCGTGGCACACATCGCCAATCGCTGACAAACGTAAAACACATAAAGAATTGGGCGCAGCAGTAAACAAAGCCATGGACCAGTCTCGCTATAAATGGGAGATGAAATTGATTGAAGACAGAATTATGCAGCTTGCTCAGTTAATTGTAAAATGCCCCCTTAATCGTTAATTGATATTGTGACAAAAGGGACAGGATGAATGCAGCACCTTACACTTCCCCAAGGCCAAGTTTGGTTTGATGAAACATTACTCAAAGAAGATCCCATGCTGTGTTTTGACGCTGATTTTTGGCAACAGCAAAATGCGGTGATAGGCTCGGCGCTAGGCCGCGGCACCACTTGGTTTGTTCGTGGTGAAAAAGCTGATATGGCACTGCGTCATTATCGCCGCGGTGGTTTATTTGGCAAGCTGGTGGCCGATGCTTATTGGTTTACCGGTTGGCAGCAAACCCGCAGCTATCAAGAGTTAATGCTATTACAAAAGCTGGCACAAGGTGGCGTCAATGTCCCGCGTCCGGTGGCGGCTCGTGCCATTAAACGTGGCCTAACTTATCACGCCGATATTCTGGTTGAAAAAGTGCCCAATGCACAAGATTTAGTCGGGTTGTTAATTAAGCAAGGGTTACCCGAAAGCGTGTGGCAGCAAATTGGCCAAACAGTGGCAAAAATGCATCAGTTGCAGGTGAATCATACCGACTTAAATGCGCACAATATTTTGCTCGATGAGCAAGACCAAGTTTGGCTCATCGACTTTGATAAGTGTTATGAGCAAAAAGGTAAAGCTTGGCAACCGGGGAATTTAGATCGCTTACAGCGATCGTTTCATAAAGAAGTCGGCAAGCGTCAAATTCACTTTAATCAGGCTGATTGGCAAGCGCTGATGGCGGGTTATCAAGGCTGACCTTTCGACATCTTCACGCTTTTTCGCTGAATAAATTCAGCTCCTACTCTGCTCGAGATAAGCAGATAAGCCTTGTACGGTTTTCGCTACTGCGCCTTGGTTTTGCTTTACCACTTGTAATGCGGCTTGGCCCACTTGCTGCGCTAATATCTTATCGGATAACAGCCGCGCCATTTGCTCGGCGAGTTGCTCGCTGTTTTGACAGACCCACAACCCTTGCGCTTGACGTAACTGTTCGGCGATTTCGGTAAAATTATAATAGCTTGGCCCAGTAATCGTCGGTTTTGCCAATGCAGCAGGCTCTAGCATGTTATGGCCTCCCACCGCATCACCAATTAAACTGCCGCCCATAAACGTGGCATCGGCTGCGGCGAGCATAAGTAGCATCTCGCCCATGCTATCGGCTAAATACACTTGACATGGTTGAGTGGGATTAAACCCTTGGCTGCGCCGCTGCACACTGAACCCCATATCTTGGCAAAGTTGTGCCATGGCATCAAAACGTTCAGGGTGGCGGGGTACTAAAATCAACAAGCTATCAGGTAAGGTTTTAAGTACGGCCTTAAATGCATCTAGCACTTGCTCATCTTCGCCTTTATGGGTACTGGCTGCGACCCAAACAGGGCGCGTAGCGCCAAGCTGATGGCGTAATGTTTGCGCTTGTTCAGTAATACTTGAGTTTATTTGAATATCGTTTTTTATTGAGCCGGTAACACTGACTTGTTGCGCGGTTAATCCGAGTTGTTTAAAGCGATCAGCATCACTTTGGGCCACGCAAAACAGGTGATCTATGTGGCGTGATATTTCATTAAATACCCATTGAAACTTGCCATAACGGCCAGCAGAGCGCGCAGATAATCGAGCGTTAACGATGCAAACGGGTATGCCTGCCGATTTAGCGCTGGCAAGCGTGTTGGGCCATAGCTCTGTTTCCATGATCAGCAAGCAACTGGGCTTAATGTTGCGGATAAAGCCGTTAATACAAACGGGCAGGTCGATAGGCATATAGCGATGGCTGACGAGATCGCCGAGCTTTGCAATTTGCGCTGCGCCTGTACTGGTGGTAGTAGTCACCACGATTTGGTAATCAGGGTAGCCTTGCTTTAGCGCGCGAAGCACTGGAATAGCAGCAAGAGACTCGCCGACTGACACGGCATGTAACCAAATAACCGGCTGGGCATTTGTGAGTGTCGGTGTTAAACCAAAATGCTCTTTCCATCTTTTGCCAAACTTGGGCTTGTTCGGTTTGGATTGGTATAAACCAAATAGCAGTAAAGGGGCGGCAAGTAACAAGATCAAAGTATAGAGAATACGAATTAACACTGGATCACCAAGAAAAAGGGCTTTGAAAGTTGAGTTTATACCTATACCCAATCAACTTGAAGATGCATGTTTAAAGCATCTCCAAGTTGATTGGGTCTAAACGTCTATTAGCTAAATAGTTTACCCCCTTTCTACTTGAAGCCGCACCAGTGTTGGCTAAGCTCATTCACCCCTATCACATCGTTTATCTATGCTCATGGGGTGGACGAGCGTGCCGTCTACCTACAACTCCAAGTAGTTTGGGTATAGAGCAACGAGTAACGGCTCGCTCTAGTGGTTTTTTCTGATATGATTTGGCCACTTGCTTGCATTGAATGGGTGTATTTGAAAATTCATGATAAAGACGATTAATGGTACATCTGGGCCCTACCGATTTTTATTCTATATCGAGCAGAATTATTCCTTTGCTATTTTGCGGCCTTTACAACAAGTGGCAAAAGCGGAAGGTAATGAGGTAGCTTGGCTGTTGGTGGGTGATGAAGTGTCACCGACGTTTTTAGCGGATGATGAAGTGGCTTTGGTTGATGTGGCCGCCGCTGTTAACTATCAGGCCGACGCTGTATTTGTTCCGGGCGACCGCGTGCCAGCCTTTATCCCAGGTCTTAAAGTGCAGGTTTTTCATGGTTTAAATGAGAGTAAGCGCGGTAATGTTTACCCTGAACGTGGTCTGTTCGATCTGTATTGCACCGAGGGGCATGAGCGCAGTGCTACCTTGCAAGCACAGGCCAATAAACGTGGTTACTTTCAAGTACAAGAAACCGGCTGGCTGAAACTAGATAGTCTGTTTAATTACCAGTGTGAACAAACTTGGCCTAGGCCGCAAATATTATTTGCCTCAACCTTTAGCCCGACTCTATCGTGCGCAGAAGCCGTGTATGAGCAAATAAAATTGCTAAGCCAGTCTGACCAATGGCATTGGCTTATCACTTTGCATCCAAAAATGGATCACACTACGGTGGCCAAATATCGCGCGTTAGAAAATGCTAATCTGAGCTTTTTCGAGAACGACCAAGTGATCCCATTGCAGCATCGTGCTGACTTAATGGTATGTGATAACTCTTCGGTATTTCAGGAGTTTCTGCTGCTGAACAAGCCTGTGGTGACAGTGAATAACCGTGACCCTCAGGCTTGTTTTATTAATATCACCGAGCCGGAAAAATTAGCCGATGCAATTGAGCTGGGGCTAAATCCTAGCCATGAATTATTAGCCGCGATAGCGCAGTATGGTCCAAGTGTGACACCTTATTTAGATGGGCAATCGGCTCCTCGTGTATTGAAAGTCGTGAGTGATATTTTGCAGCGTGGCTGGCAGGATAAAAAGCCAAAGAATGTCTATCGTAACTTTCAAATGCGCCAAAAACTTAATTATTGGAAATGGTAACTCATGAGTAAACATACCCTGTCTGTTATTTTAATCACCAAAAATGAAGCCGATCGTGTTGAACGTTGCCTTCAGTCTGTTGCTAAGGTTGCCGACGAAATCATTGTGCTCGATAGCGGCTCGACTGATAGCACGGTAGAAATATGCCATCGTTATACCGACAACGTGACAAGCACAGATTGGCCCGGCTTTGGTAAGCAAAAACAGCGTGCATTAGCGCAAGCGAGTTGTGACTGGGTGCTTTCTATTGATGCTGATGAAGCCCTTGATGACACCATGGCACAAGCCTTATCGAACTTGTTGGCGCAACCGACTATTAAACACACGGCTTATCGTTTACCTTGGGGCGTTACATTGTACGGCAAAACCTTAAAATACGGTCGCAGTGCACGTTCGGTGCTGCGTTTGTTTAAGCGTGAAGGTGCTGCATACACACCCGATGAGGTTCATGAAACGGTTATTCCAGCAGCGGGCAGTACTGGCACATTAAAAGGTTTTTTACTCCATTACACCCATCGTGATTACGGTCATGGCCTTGATAAAGCGGCGCAGTACGCTTGGCTAGGGGCGCAGAAATATCATCGTAAGGGCAAAAAGTCTCATGGCTTATTGCTGGCATTACTGCGCGCCAGTTGGACTTTTTTTCATATTTATTTTTTACGCCGCGGTTTCTTAGATGGCAGCGTCGGTTTTATTATGGCCATGACCTACGCCCAAGTTAACTTTAATAAGTACGTTGGGCTGTGGCTGTTGGAGAATGGGCGTTAAATGATTGGCGTAATTGTCATTTTGGTCGACAAGATTTAATTAATCGCACGGCAGATAGCCTAATTTGTTCAAAGCTAAAAGGCGTGCTGATAGTCGGATCACAATACTGTTTGTACAATACAAGCCAATCAAGGTGGCTAAATTCATTGGCGCGTTTAAAAGCTCTCTTTGATATTTTCCGTAAACCCAGTCCCATGTTCTCTGGTTCACAAATAATGATATTACTGGCCAAAAAACGCTGCCAAAATGCTAAATCTTCGCTGCTATGATCAAATCGATGACCCATCAAAGGCGCTCGTTCAGTAAGGCTACGGAGCCAAATTTGGCAATATGTTTGCTCTGCTTCTAAGGCGTATTTAGCTTGGCTTTGTTGTGTTTTGGTCAGTAAGGCTTCAGCAAAAGGCTGATCCAAAAAATTAGGCTGTTGCCAAATTTTATTCAAATCTTCGGTTCGACCATAATAAAAAAAATCACTTGGACTCATGATGACATCACGGCCATGAGAGTTTTTGCGAAATAGGTTGGCGTTTATCACTACTTTTTCTGCAAACAGCTTATCAGCAGGATCATGTGCAGTGTATTGCTGTTGCAATGCGACAAATTCATTGCCGTTCAGGAAATTGTCACTGCGCAGTTTAACTGCATAAGGTGTCGTGACATGCGCCAAACCAGCCTTGGTTGAAGTGATTTGTCGATAATAATTAACTGGGCAGAAACCATCTTTGTTCTGACCTGGATCGTCACTGAGCACCAGTTCGTCGTATTCTAGTCCCGTTAGATCTTGCTGGTGCCACGTCGATAAAATGATCCTGGCTCCGGGTAAAAATGTGCGAATACTGGATAAACAACGCTGGGTGATCCCTTCTTCATGATGAGTGCGATCAGGTGTGTTTTGCACCGGCCCCTGTACAACGACGCTGATATGCTCAAATTGGCTCATAAAGCCGCCTCTTTAAAGGCGTCATATTCTGCTGGCACGCCGCAAAAAATAACCTCACTTCGCTCAATCAAGTGGTAATGAATTGTTTTACCTTGCGCGATTAAATAATTGTAAAGAGGGGCGATATAAAGCTCTCCTTTCTCCCACTGGCTTTGCGGTAGCGCGGCGTAATGATGATAAGCGCTGAGGTAATCTTGCATCTCGGCAAAATAGTAAAGACCAGTACTGCATAAATCAGAAATAGGGCGTTTTTCAGCTGTTTCAATCACTTGAGTTGATTTTTCAGACATCGGTTTAGCAAAAGACCAGTTATCGCCCGAGCCGCGAAATACTTCTAAATAACCGTCACATTGAGTCTGAATGGCTGGAAATAGAAAGTTGGGTCGAAAGGTATCAATATTAAAGATAGTAATGGGACCTGACTGCTGCTCAAGTTGCGCTAAGCCTAGGGTGACAGTTTCAGCTTGACCGCGAGTCGCTTCGGTTAGTTCGATTATGATGATACTTTTTATGCCTAAGGCCCGCGCTTGTTGTTCGACAAAATCTCGTGTTTGGTACAAATCACGGACAATGAACAAAAATGTTTCGCTGGCAAAATAAGCTCTAAAGCTATTAATGGCATGAGCAAAAAGGGTTTGCTGATGTGCCATCAACATATACTTAGGCTGTTGGTAGCCCGCTTTGAAAAAGCGTGAGCTCAGGCCCGCCATTGGAATCACTATCATTTGCTGTCCTTAGCTAATATTTGGCTATAACGGTGCATTTTTTTGGTCCGACTGATTATTTTCATTTTTGTTTCAAACCGACTTGGAAAAACATATATAAGCCGCTGTAGAAAAAGTTTAAACAGGGCTGGGTAAGGCAACGGGTGACTGGGATCGCAATACTTTCTATATAATGCGTGCCAGTCACTCAGCTGATAAAAGCTACATTTGCCTCGAGTACGGTTAGCTCTTGATTTACCTAGAAATTTTTGACAAAGCGCGAGGCCGATTTTTTCTGGCTCTGCAATAATAAGATTGTTAGCAATAAAGGCTTCACTGGCCTTTAGTTTGTCACCCGCTAGATCGTGCAAATGCAGCAACTCAATTTGCTGGTTGAATTGTTTTAATCCTTCCTGCCAAAACATTTGCGTACAATCAATTGGGAAATCAGGGTAGTGCGGGCTGACCTGGTGTTGCTGCGATAAGTCATAGTTATCTTGTAAGGGGATATCCCAAAGTTTTAATAAGTCTTGGGTCAAACCGAAGTAAAAAAAGTCGCTAAGGTGATAAGCAACGGGTTTTCCTTTAGCGTATTTGCGACTAAAGGTATTGCTGATCACTATGCGCTGCTGAAACACGCTTTGTTCTGCTTGTCGAATCAGTGGCTGCTCAAATAATGCAACAAAGTCATTTGATATTAGGTAGTTGTCGGTTCTTATTTTTAGTGCATATTTAGTGCTCACGGCTGCTAACCCGTTCAGTGTCGACACAATTTGGCGATTGTTATTGAATAACTTAGGCTTATCGGGTGCGGTAAAATAGCGGATGTTGGTACCTGGATCTTGATTTAGCAATAATTGGTCGAAATCCAAATTATTAAGATCTTGGTCTTCCCAGGTCGATAAGATAATTTTTGCACCCGGTAGGTAAGTTCGAATTGATTGCAAGCAACGCTGAGTAATGCCTTCATCCATGGCTCTTGCAGCATAGTTTTGCACCGGGCCTTGAACCACAACGGTAATGTCTTCAAATCTCATTTGCTTGTACCTGTAAGTCTATATTCTAGTGGCTACCAAGATGAATGTGCGGCTTTTTCTAACAAATCGAGATGTGCAGTTGCCATTTTTTCCGCGCTAAAATGTGACAAAGCATGTTGTCTGATAATGTTAGGGTCGAGAGTAGCCGTTTTATCTATGGCAGCAATAAACTCAGCTTCATCATTACAAACAAATCCGGTCACGCCGTCAATGATGAGTTCATTCATTGCTCCACGGTTATAGGCAATGACGGGAGTGCCCGACATCATCGCTTCCACCACCGTTAACCCAAACGGCTCTTCCCAACTAATAGGTACCCATAACGCCTTAGCATGCTTTAATAAGTCGCGCTTTTCTTGTCCATCGACATAACCGACCGGTTTTATTTTGGGGTGCCAAGAAAACCAGGTTTCAGGTGAACCAAGCCGATGGCCTCCAGCAATGATCAGGGACTGACTGGTTTTCTTGGCAATGCTAATCGCCTGTGCGACGCCCTTTTTACTGCGCTTAACTTTAGCAAGAAACAATGAAAAATCGGATTTTTTGGCATGGAACTCGACGCTTTCAACGGGGATACCATTGTGTACATAAACCTCAGCGTTCGCTTGTTGAGCATGAGATTTAGACACATAGACACAATTGGGAGTGTTTGCCGCGCCAGCATGGACCACTGAAACAAATTTGTTAAATCTTTGTTTTAGCGCGCTGGCTAACTCGTCACTTAAGCCGCCATGATATTCAATATCGGTGACGTCCTCAGGGATCGCTTTAATCAAGGCATCAATATCAACATTTTTGACATCACAGGCCACATGTTGGTAACTGCTATTAGATGCTCCCCGTGGAGATAGGGCTGTTACTTTGCAGCCCAGTTGACTTTGTGCGCTCGCTAACCAATCAATCAACCGATTTGAGCCGCCGCATGATGGTGTAGGTGGCAGTGCTTGATCATGTATATGTAATATGTGTCTCGTCATTTACTTATATCTCTGATTCTTCATGGGCAGCATGACGTTATGCTATTGGTTTGGTTTTATCAGGTAAATCATGACAGTTCTTCGGCTAACAGCTGATATAGCCGGAAGGCATTGGCTAATAAGGCATTTTGGCGGTTTTTATCATCTGCATGTAAAGGCAGCATAGATAAAAACAGCTGGATCTGCATGGCGTAGATTTCACTGCGAGTAAGGCCATATTTTTGCTCAACTTGCGTCATGAAAAATTGTTGTGTGGCTTTCAGCTCTTTGGGCTGTAACAGCGCAAAATCGATGATGTTTTCAGTGATCGTTAAGTTGAAATATCCCGCGATAATCCAATCATATAAACCAATAATTGAATGGCTTAATTTGGCCAAGTCGTAGCGTACATCACCAAAAATAGTCAGTTCTTGCTGCTGGTTTAAACCACGCGGATCAATGGTTTTTATGCTGTTAGTGCGAAAGTCGTACAAAATATTACTGAAGCAGAAATCGCCATGCATCACCGTACTAGCGTGTTGTATCTTTGGTAAGCAATCTTGACTTAACCGATCCAGTTCAGTCAGTGATAAAGTGAGACTTTGGTTATAGTGCCATTTTTTTTCTGGGTCTAACTGCTGTGTTTTACAGTACTGCGCTAATCGCGACTGAGTTTTTTCGGCAAATAGGGTGGCTAAATCCGATACGGGTTGCTGTGACGGCGCGGAATGAAACAAGCATTCATCGATAAAATGTAAGCAGCCGTTAATGATGCGTCGCCAAACCATGTCTGGTAGGGCTGAAAACACGTAAAGCTCATTGAGCGCAGTGTAGTGTAAATACTCGAGACGATAGGCACAGCTTTCAGCATTTTTATCATGAGTCGCGCCTAAAAACTGTGGAGTAAAAGTGCGCATCATTGGCGGCAGTTGTTCAAACCAATGGGCTTCAGCTTGGATTTTTATACTTTTGTGGCTCGACTTTTCAATCCAACGCGGCGTGATGGTAAGCTCATTAAAGGCGCGCTGCGTGGTGTATTTTGCTTTAGAGCGGTAGTAGGTATTGACATGGCCAAAGTCAAGCCAGTTGTCGATACGAACCGTCGTCAGGCCTACGTGAGCATGGTATAAATTCATACCGCCGTTGAAGTCCCAATGAGCTTGAATAAGGGCTTTAATTAACACTTTTGGCTGACTGCACTTAAAGTAGCCACTGACTACATTGGCGCTATCTAGTTCGCTACGAATTTGGTTGGTTTTGAGTAATTCAGTTTCATCGTGGGTGACCACTGCCCAGTTGTAACTATTTTCCACTTCACTGATGGCAACAATATCTTCACCTGATGGCAGCTCTGGGATCAGGGTGTCACCAAACAGAATCGATAACGGTTCATCTAAGTTGTGGCCGACCAAGTTAAGGGCTGATATTAAAGAGGCGCCCAAAGAAATATCATCGGGGATAGCTAAAATTGTGACGTTGCGTTGGCGTAACCAGTTGCGGTCAAAGTCACTAATGGCATAGCTTTCTGGTACGGTGAGAAAAACCCGCTTACCCGTTGGCGCGCTGTTAACTTGATGCTGAAACAGGCGCTTATTACCTAGCGGTAAAAATGCAGGCGGAATAGTACCAAACTCAGATTCAAGCTCTTGGCTGATATAAGCCGCCGACATAATTAGGAACATGCTTTTTCCTTGGCTAATAGTGCTTCGATTTCAGCAAAGCTCATAGACGCGAATTCAGACGGACGTACCGAACGGTCGTCAATGTAAAAGCCTTCATGACCACACCAAGGCTTGCCTACGACCACTTCATCATAAGGCACCTCATGTTTGTCTAACCACGCGGTGATGATAGGCAAGGTATGAATATTGATTAAGCCAACATTGCCTTGATGGGTGCGCATATTACGTGCAGTGTGAATACAAATGCTAAATCCTTGTTCTTTATAGCTGCGTAATTGTTTGATCACGTCTAAGTTAGGTGAAACATTGGGGTAGTCATTGGTGTCACCTAAGGTGATGGTGCCATCTAAATCTACAACGAGTTTTTTCATTATTTATCCTTTAATACCAAGACAGCGGCCAAGGTTTTATCCGATGAGGCCTTTGGAAATAGTTAGCCTAACAAACGCTGGAAAAAATCGATATGGCGCTGCACTGTTTGTTTGGCATTGAATTCATTATCTAATTTTGTTTTTGCGGCTTGGCTGAATGCGGCAATTTGGGCTCTGTCATTGGCTAGCTTATTCATCGCTTGACCAAAAGCTATGGCGTTTTTGGTAGGGACGACATAACCGGTTTTAGCATCATCCACTAACTCTGGTGAGCCGCCTGTGGTAGTTACCACAGACGTGGTGCCATTTGCCATCGCTTCAATAATGGTGCGCGGTAGGCCCTCACCACTAATGGAAGGCTGTACTTGAAAATCGGCCATGGCCATAATGGAAGGGACATCCTGACGATGACCCACTAAGTGGATCCGCTCGGCCATTGGGCTGGCTGCAATTTCATCTAAATGTGGCTCAAAGCCGCTGCCAACTAATAGCAAATGAAAATCGGGATTGTTCACTTGTTGGCAGGCTTGGATCAGCACCGAAATACCTTTGCTCGGTCGTACATGAGCTGCGCACACCGCAATAACGTGTTGATCGGTCAAACCAAACTCACTGCGCGGGGTTGGTTCAACCTGATACCATGCTAATTGGTGGCCTTTATATATGGTGACCACATTATCTTTTATTCCCCAAACACGTTGGCGCACATCTTGGCGCACTGCGTCAGACACACAAACAATACCATCAACTCTCGGATTTAAATGAGTAAGGTAGGCGCTAGGATCATGGCGATATAGCCCTCCCGTTGTACCGCGATAGGTTACAACCTTTACCATAAGTCCGATACTGGCCAAAATCGCGTTGGGAATAGTCTTAGAATTAAAGGCATAAAAAATATCGTAATCACCCGCTAGTAGCTCTTTACGCATCGCTTTAATGGTTTTAATACATATTTTTTTATTGGGATAGCAATCCAGTGTTTTAACGCCACAATCGTTAAAGCGCTGGTTATAGTCCGCACTGCCTTGCGTCAATACCGTAACGGTATGGCCTTGTTTGACCATTTCAATAAACATTTCAGCTTCAGGGCGAACACTATTCCAAGCGTGTAAATATGAGCTAGCGACGAGGATTTTCATGGTTGTCCTGTTAATTGAGAGTTATTTTGTTTTAACTGAATGCTGAGGCCCAGTAAAGTGGCTGTGATAAAGGAGTAAAAAACCATACCCGAGTTATGGCCAAGAAAAACTTGAGTCAAACCATAACCTATAAACATAATACTTGCAGCAATACCCGCTTGATTGACGGCAGTGAGCTCGGGGTTAGATGTGCCTTTATTTTTCATAAAGATTAAAATGGGGGCCACTAACATGGCAATGAGAACTATAAGGCCGAACAGTCCGCGCAGCGATAGTGCTTCAAGGTATTCATTGTGCGCGTGAAAGACTATGGCCTCAGGATTAAGTTGTAATGTTCCGGCTTCGATTTGTTGTTTACGCTCTTCTATCCGTTGCGCTTTACTCAGCCCCAATATTGGATATTGTTTAATAGTAATAGCTGCACTTTTCCACAGCTCAAATCGAATGCCAATTGAAGTATTTTTATCGCCATTGGTGTATTGCGAAATATTATTTATCGCCTCATTTAGCCTTAAATGTTCCCGGACAGCGTCATTAGATGCTGCGCTGCCAATCAATAAAATGAGTAAAACACCGGCGCTTACCAAGGTTTTAAGTGAGAACTTAGTGTTGGCCAAAACTAAATAAATGACGGCCACAGGCAGTAAAATCCAACCGCCACGGGAGCCAGATAAAAAACTAGCCAACATGCCTAAAAGGGTTCCAAGTACGCCCAATAATAGCCATGCTGTCTGCTTGGTTTTATAAAAGTACAAAGTGAAGCAAAGGGAAATAATGCCGAATGTCATCGCCATATTACCGCTCTGTATCGGCATGTAGCCTTTGTGCCACCAAGTAACCCCCTCGGGACCCCAGCGTTCAAATGCCCTTGGCATCAATTGTATTTGAGTTTGATATAGTGCGATAACCCCGGCAATAATTGAGCCAATCATAAAGCTGATAATTAGCCATTTTAGCTTTGGTGGGTAACAAATTAGCAGTAATAACACGGGCAGAGCCATGATAATGCGGCTCGTTTGGTCAATATAACTCGCCGATTCACCGTGTATAAGCATGGCCAGCACAAACACCAAAAAATAACTACTAAACACCAAGCTGATGAGTCTGACTTGAGGGGTGCTCAAGGTGATTATTGTTTCTTTTAGCAACAATATAGCACACAGGAACAATGGGGCCGCTGCATAGTTATAGCCTTTACCAAAGCTTAAGCAAATGATGGGAAACAGACAGGTTAATATGGTGACTAGCAAGTGAGTTTTTGACTTCATTAATTTCATCTTATTGATTATATGGATTTTCGCCATCATTTGGCCGAGTTTTTAACAGACGCAAAATCCACATATATTGCTCGGGATGTTCATTAACATAGTTTTCAATGCAAGCGTTCATCATGCGAGCATCTTGCTCTTCACTGTCGTTAGGAAAGGGGGTTAAGGCGGGTAAAATATCAAGCTCATACTGACCCGCATTTAAATTGTACATTGCAAATACCGGGATGATTTTCGCTTTAGTTAGCTTAGATAGCTTGCCTAAGCCTTTAATGGTGGCTTTTTGCGTGGCAAAAAAGTCCACAAATACACTGTTTTCTGCTCCGAGATCTTCATCGGGGAGATATAGGCCTAGGTAACCTTTTTTGATGGATTGTAAAAAAGGTTTTATACCAGCGCTGCGCTCATAAATTCGACCTCCATATTGAATGCGCTGACGGTGAATTAGCCAGTCAGAAACTTCATTTTTTTGCTTTTTAGCAATCGTGGTCGCGGGGGTGCCACGTGATGCCAGCAACATGCCTGGTACATCGAGCGCCCAAGTATGGGGGACCAGTAGAATCACATTTTCTTTTTTATCAGTATGGCGCGTTAAATTGTCTAGGCCTTTAATGACTGTGCTTTGCTCTAACCATTTTTTACTGCGTAAACTAATCGCCGGATAGCCCAATAAATAGCACCCTCCCGTGATAAAGCTCTTTAGTAAAATCGCTTCACGCTCAGTGTGGCTTTTATCAGGAAAGCACATCTTTAAGTTTACGCGCGCACGTTTATTGGCTTTGCTGTTTAGCTTCATCGCCAGCTTGGCGATGGGCGTGACGATAGCCTTGCGCGCGAAGTGAGGTAAAAAGCTAATTAAACTAATCAGTAAAACATAAGCCCAAGTTCCCCAGTACTTTGGCTTTAAAAAGCCGATATGAAACTGCGGGTTGTACGCTTTTGGATCGAATTCGGTCTGCATCTTATTTATTTATTAATTATCGAGAGGTATTCGGCTACGCCTTCGGCAACGGTTTTAAATGTTAAATCAAAGCCAGTCGCGCGAAGCTTAGTGAGGTCTGCTTGGGTGAAGTTCTGATAACGGCCAACAAGATGGTCTGGAAAATCAATATATTCAATTTCGCCTTTACCATGATGTCTTATCACGGCTTCCGCTACTGCTTTAAAGGGTTCGGCTTTTCCTGTCCCTAAGTTGAAGATGCCAGAGTGTTGTGGGTTATTCATAAACCAGAGGTTAGCCGCTGCGACATCGCCAACATAAAGGAAGTCACGAGTTTGACCTCCGTCAGCATAACCTTGGGTGCCTTTAAACAGTTTTGGGTTTTCACCGGCTTTGACTTGGTTATTTAAGTGGAATGCCACGCTGGCCATGCTGCCTTTGTGTTGCTCGCGTGGGCCGTAAACATTGAAGTAACGAAAACCAACTATCTGCGAGTTGGCCTCTGGCAAAATTTGGCGGACATATTGATCAAATTGAAATTTTGAATAACCGTATACATTCAATGGCGCTTCGTATTGACGCTCTTCGATAAAGGTTTCGCCATTGCCATAGGTGGCAGCTGATGAAGCATATAAAAAAGGTATTTTTCGATCTAAACAATAATGCAGTAAGTCTTTCGAATAAGCGTAATTATTGTCCATCATCATTTTGCCATCCCACTCAGTCGTGGATGAACATGCACCTTGATGAAATATGGCTTCAATAGGCCCTAACTGTTCGCCGGAGACAATTAAAGAGATAAATTCATCTTTGTCCATATAATCAGCGATTTCTAAATCAACTAAATTCACAAACTTAGTGCCATCGGTGAGATCGTCCACTGCTAAGATGTCATGATATCCAGCTAAATTCAGTGCTTTAATTATGTTACTGCCGATAAAGCCAGCGCCGCCTGTGACAATAATCATCAGTACCTACCTATCTATATGAAACGAAAGATGTGTTTAAAGGTAAATTCTATCACTGTTAAGGGCAAATCCGAACTGTGTTTTATGTCTGGCACGAACGGCTGTTTTCGTTAGTGATGTAAGTTTGTCTGTAGGCGTAAGGGAATTTTGAGATAAGCCACTGGCCTCGCACCATTAATAATATTAACCGCGCTGTTAATGGCTGTGGTTATCATCACCTCGGGTTGTTGCACTAAGGTCGCATCATAGATGTTTTGCTCGATACTACTGAGGCCTACCTGAGTGCCATCAAAGCCGATAATGGCAATGCTTCTAGGTGTTGGTAGCGCAGCCGCGGCGCCTAGTGCCATTTCATCGTTATGAGCAAATATGCCACTGATATGGCGATGTTGCGCTAACATTTCAGAGGTGAGTATTTGTGCTTGTAATTGGCTAAAACCAGCGTTGGCTTTGATACTAGTGGGGAGCTGGTAAGCTTGTAGTACATCGGCAAAGCCTTGGCTACGATCTTGGGTGACGGATATATCGCTGGGACCAGTTAGCTCTAATAGGCTGCCTTGCTGTTTGGTCATAGCAAGTAAAAACTCCGCCGCCATTTTGCCACCCATATAGTTATCAGAACTAATATGCTGAGTCACTTTACCGCCATTAACATTGCGATCTAAGCTGATCACCGGCCAATTGGCTTGATTGGCATATTGGATTGTTTTTACCGAGCCACTGGCTTTGCTGGGGACAATAATTAGTACTTGGGCACCTTGCTGCTGTGCCGCAACGGCTTGTTCAAACTCACTATTACTGTTGCCGTCATTGTAGATTAATACCAGTTGGTAACCTCGCGATTGGCAATATTCTTTGGCACTGTTAGCCATAGTTTGAAAATAGGGGTTATTTAAATCAGGTAAAGATAAAGCGAGTTTGATTGGACTAGGCGAGCACGCAGTAAGACATAGCATACCGAGTATTAGTGAAACAAATTTCTGCCACATACCAGCCCCATTGATAGTTTTATTGATTAAAAATCCCAAGTTCTGCAAATATATCATCTGCATACAGGGCTGTATTTAACTTTGTACACTAATTATGGCAGTAGGTTTTGACGCTGATTAAAAATTTATCTCTGGTTATTTATTTGGCTCAAGTGCTTTGTTAATGAAATGTAAAGCGACTTATGCTGCTTTGGCTAGATTAACTGACTAAAATTGAGTGTTTTATTGACGCAAAATATCGATTTTAAAGATCTGATCCGCAACAAATTTTACGCAGTTGGATTTGTTCATCTAATATTCAAGGTGTTAAAAAGGTTAGGTTGAAGCGAATTGGTTACACTCAAGAGGCGTAACCAGTTTGTTACCAAATAATAATGAATTAAGAATTGATGGAGAAGGGTTGAATGAATAAGTGGACTAAAACCGCAGCAGGCGTCGCCGTTTCATTAGCATTACTGGGTTCTTCAGCCCTAGCCAATGCTGCTGACACAATTAAAATTGCCATGGCTGGCCCAGTAACCGGCCCTGTGGCGCAATACGGTGATATGCAGTTTACCGGTGGTAACGCCGCGATTGAAATGATTAACCAAGCGGGTGGCATTAACGGTAAGCAATTAGAAGCGGTAATTTATGATGATGCTTGTGATCCAAAGCAAGCGGTAGCGGTAGCCAACAAAATTGTCAATGATGGCGCCAAGTATGTCTTAGGACACCTTTGTTCTAGTGCGACACAGCCAGCATCGGATATTTATGAAGATGAAGGCATTTTGATCATTACCGCCGCTTCAACCAGTCCTGAAATCACTGGTCGAGGTTATGAACTGGTTTTCCGCACTATCGGCTTAGACAGTGACCAAGGGCCAACAGCCGCAAAATACATTGCTGAACAAGTGAAACCGAAAAAAGTAGCGGTGATCCATGATAAACAGCAATACGGTGAAGGGATCGCTTCGTCGGTAAAAATAGGACTTGAAGCGGCGAATATCCCGGTCGTGGCCTTTGAAGGTATTACTGCCGGCGACAAAGACTTCTCAGCCATCATCGCGAAACTGAAAAAACTGGACGTTGATTTTGTTTACTACGGTGGCTATCACCCTGAGCTAGGTTTGCTACTGCGTCAATCGAAAGAAAAAGGCTTAGACGCCATGTTCATGGGCCCTGAGGGGGTCGGTAATAAAGATATCTCATCTATTGCGGGTGAAGCATCTGAAGGTTTGTTAGTTACGCTACCGAAAAAGTACGACCTTGATCCGGCTAACAAAGCTGTCGTTGATCATATCGTTGCCAAAGGCGAGGATGCAACAGGCCCGTTTGTGTGGACTGGTTATGCTGCCATTCAAGCGATGGCGCAAGGCATGAAGGCAGGTAAAGAAGACCCATTTGAGTTAGCTGAATACCTACGTAACAACACTGCCAGCACCGTTATGGGCGATTTGCAGTGGGATAGTAAGGGTGACTTAAAAGGTTTTGAATTTGGTGTGTTCTCTTGGCATAAAGATGGCACATCAACGCAAAAGCAATAAGTTAAACTCCCAGCCGAGCCCCGCTCGGCTTTATCACTAAGCCAGTTAATTCTGGCTTAGTTTGTTAAGTTGAGGACATTATGTCTGAGCAGTTTTATTACTTTCTTCAACAGATTCTTAATGGTGTCACCATTGGCAGTACTTATGCACTGATCGCTATTGGCTATACGATGGTGTATGGCATTATCGGTATGATTAACTTTGCCCACGGCGAAGTGTATATGATAGGCAGCTACGCTGCTTTTTTTGTGCTTGCAGGCCTAGCTATGTTAGGTATCGATAGCTTAGCTTTATTGCTGATCGCTGCTTTTGCGTTGAGTATCATGATCACCAGTGCTTATGGTTGGAGCATTGAACGGGTTGCTTATCGGCCCTTACGCGGCGGAAACCGTTTGATCCCGCTTATCTCTGCTATTGGTATGTCAATATTTTTACAAAACTTTGTGCGTTTAGCGCAAGGTTCACGTGACATTGCTATGCCGAGTTTAATCACCGGTGGCTGGACTATCGGTCCAGCCGATGCCTTTAATGTCACCTTATCTTATATGCAGGTGGTAATCTTTGTCGTGACCTTCATTTCAATGACGGTGCTGACGGCTTTTATCTCGAAATCAAAAATGGGCCGTGCTTGTCGCGCGTGTGCTGAAGACATAGGTATGGCCAATCTATTGGGTATCAATACCAATAAAGTCATTTCCATTACGTTTGTTATCGGCGCTGCGCTTGCTGCGGTGGCGGGTGTATTACTAAGTATGTATTACGGTGTCATTAATCCTTATCTTGGCTTTATGGCGGGGCTAAAAGCGTTTACTGCTGCGGTATTGGGTGGTATCGGCAGCATCCCTGGAGCTGTTTTAGGTGGCCTCATTCTAGGGATCACCGAAGCGATTACGGCGGGCTACTTTAGCTCTGAATACAAAGATGTGGTGTCTTTTGGTCTGCTGTGTTTTGTATTGTTGTTTATGCCAACCGGCATTCTAGGTAAGCCGGAGGTTGAAAAAGTATGAGCAAATCCAGTTTTATTGATGCGCTTATCGCTTCGGTGGTAATGCTGATTTTAACCAGTTGGCTGTTAGGGTTACAACTTGATAACCAACCTGATGGCCTACGTATTATTTTAAACGATGCGGCGCATACTACTTGGGTGATTGTTGGCGTTGTGCTGGTGTTCTTTACCCAGCTGTTTAAAGCGCCAATTAGCCGTGTATTTAGCGGTATTAAAAGTAAAGGGCAGGACTCAGGGTTTAAATTACCTGCGCCTGAAGAGAAGCCAACGCTTTATCGCTTTTTAACCATCGCGGCATTGGCAGGCTTGTTGATTTGGCCTTTTGTTGCGTCGCGCGGTGCGGTTGATTTAGCCACCTTAACGCTGATTTACGTGATGCTGGGTTTAGGTTTAAACGTTGTGGTGGGCTTGGCGGGCTTACTTGATTTAGGTTACGTCGGCTTTTATGCCGTTGGCGCTTATACCTACGGTATATTAAATACTTATTTTGGCGTTGGCTTTTGGACGGCATTGCCTATTGCCGGATGCTTAGCGGCCTTATTTGGTTTCTTGCTCGGTTTCCCGGTGCTGCGGCTCAGGGGGGATTATCTTGCTATTGTCACCTTGGGCTTTGGTGAGATTATTCGCATCATGTTGAATAATATGACCGAAGTCACCGGCGGCCCGAATGGCATTAGCCAGATAGATAAACCAACCTTGTTTGGCTTGGAGTTTAACCGCCGAGCATCCAGTGATGAGGCAACCTTGTTTCATGATTTTTTTGGCCTAGACTACAGCTCAAATTATAAAGTGATCTTTGTTTATCTGGCAGCGGTGTTGCTGGTGGTATTAACGGTGTTTGTGATTAACCGTTTATTACGCATGCCCATTGGTCGTGCTTGGGAAGCCTTACGCGAAGATGAAATAGCCTGTCGTTCACTGGGCTTAAACCCAACCATTATTAAGCTATCAGCCTTTACTATTGGTGCGGCTTTCGCTGGCTTTGCGGGAAGTTTTTTTGCTGCTCGACAAGGTTTCATTAGCCCGGAATCTTTCACCTTTATTGAATCGGCCATCATTTTAGCCATTGTGGTGTTAGGTGGCATGGGCTCGCAAGTCGGGGTGATTTTAGCGGCGATCATCATGACTATCTTGCCGGAAATGGCGCGAGAATTTAATGAATACCGCATGCTGATGTTTGGTTTAATGATGGTGTTTATGATGATTTGGCGTCCACAAGGTTTATTACCCATGACTCGTCCAAAAATGGAGATGCGCAATGGATAATAAATTATTAGAGGTTTCAGGCCTAACCATGCGCTTTGGCGGCTTATTGGCGGTTAATAACGTTGCTTTAGAGGTTAATGACCAAGAAATTATTTCGGTTATTGGCCCCAATGGCGCCGGTAAAACCACGGTATTTAACTGTTTAACCGGGTTTTACCAGCCCACGGCAGGACAGGTAATTTATCGCGGTGAGCCGGTGCAGCAATTGCCGGGCCATGTTATTTCTCGCAAAGGCATGGTGCGCACTTTCCAGCATGTGCGCTTGTTTAAAGAAATGACCGTGGTAGAAAACCTATTGGTAGCGCAGCATCGTCATTTAAACACAAGTTTTTTAGCGGGTTTGTTTAAAACCAAAAGCTTTAAAAAAGCGGAAGCAGAGGGGATTGAGCGCGCCGCTAATTGGTTGGATCGCATTGGTTTAGCCGAATTTGCTAATCGCCAAGCAGGTAACCTCGCTTATGGTCAGCAGCGCCGCTTAGAAATTGCCCGCTGCATGATGACGCAGCCTAGCCTTCTGATGTTAGATGAGCCAGCAGCTGGGTTAAACCCAGCTGAAACAGACGAGTTAGATGAGCTGATTGTAGAATTGCGCGATCAACATAAGATCTCGATATTATTAATTGAGCATGACATGAAGTTAGTGATGGGAATTTCTGACCGTATTTATGTGGTGAACCAAGGTTGTCCACTTGCCAATGGGACGCCGAAAGAAATTCAATCCAACCCTGATGTGATCAAAGCTTATCTAGGGGAGTTTTAATGTTAGAGCTTAAAAATGTATCGGCCCATTATGGTCAGATCCAAGCCCTGCATGATGTGAATATCAGTGTAGGAGCGGGTGAAATTGTTAGTTTAATCGGTGCTAATGGAGCAGGTAAAACCACGCTATTGATGACGATCTGCGGCGATCCGAAAGCCAGCAATGGTGAGATCCTATTTGAAGGCGAGCCTATTCATCAGCAATCGACGTCGCAAATCATGCGCAAAGATATTGCTATTGTGCCGGAAGGGCGGCGTATTTTTGCTCGCTTAACAGTAGAAGAAAATCTGCATATGGGCGGCTTTTTTCTTGATGATAAAGCGGAATTTGCGCGTTTGGAGCAAGAGGTATACGAGCTGTTTCCACGTTTGTTAGAGCGTAAGCATCAACGTGCTGGCACTATGTCGGGCGGTGAGCAACAAATGCTGGCGATGGGGCGGGCGTTAATGAGTAAGCCTAGGCTGTTGTTTTTAGACGAGCCCTCGTTGGGCTTAGCCCCCATTATTATTCAGCAAATTTTCGATATTATTGAAAAATTGCGCGATAAAGGCATTACGGTATTTTTGGTTGAGCAAAATGCTAACCAAGCATTGCGTTTGTCTGATCGCGGCTATGTAATTGAAAACGGTCGCATTGTACTAGAAGATACTGGCGCCAACCTACTCACCAACGAGGAAGTGCGCAAAGCATACCTTGGTGGTTAATTTATATCCACTAAGAACAATCAATAGCCGTAGTAAACGATTTTCTACGGCTATTAACTCCATACCTTCAGCCCATGGAAACAGTGTGTTTTTTCGCAAAATCGCCGCAAGTACATCCGTGTAGGCTTGGCTTTTTCGTCCCTGAAAAAGACATTTTGCTAGCAAACACACCATTTCAGCATGGTCGCAATTCAGTAAACCGACTCGACTAATTACCAGCGGTATATACCCAATTAACCTGGAGATGCTTGATTTCAGCAAGAGTTTACAGGCGTTTAGGCAAGGCATTGATTGCAGGTAATGGCTTTCCCCTTATCAAAATCAATCACGCGGCATAAACGCCTGTAAAACTTGCCCCTTGGGAGCGCCACCGTGTATCCACTACGTTGTTACGCTAATTTAAAAGGTGCCTACATTCCTGCATTAGCGCGCCTAGTATTGGAAACACGGTGGCGCTCTGAAACATGCATCTTCAAGTTGATTGGGTATAAAGGCCGTGCAAGTATTCCAATCGGCCAACGCTATCTGCTAAACCGCCTGCGCGATTGGTTGCCAGCCATAAGGCTTTATATTGGGGTAATAACGGCGCTAAGTCCGCTGCTAATAACTGTTTACTGGCCGAATCAAATTCTTCAATGGCACGGGTGTTTTGCTGCAACATTTGCTTACCGAGCAATACGCCATGATGCAGTAATTTAGCGGTGAAAATAAGCTGCTCACGAATAGCCGTGGTCGCGCCCTGAGATAGCTCCTCTAAGCAAGGCGTTATCTGATCTTGAGCTCGGTCGAAACCTGCATCGGTTAAATTTTCTGAGCGGCGCAGGTGACGGCGAAATTTTTGATCAAACAATAGCGGGCCAAGAAAGCACGCATTAGGTGTATCAATGCCCAAATCTAAATAGATATCTTGCAAGCGCAGCGCCCAGAATGCGGCTTGTTCGTCACCTTGGCAAACAAAATGATTGAGCCAGAATGTTATATCGGCTTGCTCATTTTGCTCTATATTCCAAGCCAAACCCGCGCCGTATATGTAGCCAGCATAGGGGAAAATATCTTGCTGGGCATGGCCCATATCGCCCCATTCTGATATTTGATAACCCGTTGCGCCAAATCGTAAGCCAGATTTTGCCGCGCGTAGCATATGAGTTTTGGCATTTTGCCAGCGGCCGGAAACAGAGGCAAAGCAACAAGTTGAAACCACAACGTGGAAAGGTAATCCGGTTTTAGCGAGCTGTTGATGCTCCTCATCATAAGGATGATCAGCCTCATAGCCCCAGTTAAGTAAGGTCAAGTTGCTCGGTAATTGCGCCAAAATATCGGGATATTGAAACAGCATGTCACTGAAGATTTGCGTGTGTAGCCCTTTGGCTCTGGTCAACTTGAGGATCTTATTAAGATAGTCAACGTACACTTGCCCTTTACTGGTCGCCTCACAGGCGGCTTTACTGGCACTGACGCCTAAGTCCATGGTTTCATCAAAGTTAATATTGATGGTTTGACTGGTAAAGTTCGGCACCAGTTCATCAATTAGGCCGCTAACAAAGTTAACCGACTCATCACTAACGGGATTAAGGCCAAAAGAAAAAGGACGAAAATCACCGCGTTGATCATAAAAGCCAGTGGTTTGCTCGGCTAAATGTTTATATTCAGGGTGGGCGAGCCAGCGCTCCATATGACCAAAGGTGGCGACATTAATGATTAACTCTATGCCTTTGCTTTGACAGTACTGGTCTACTTGCTGGATTTCATCCGCTGTCATGGGGGATTTGTCTGCCCACACGGTTTGATGTTGCGACCAAGCGAAAGTGTGTTCGGTATACAGTTGCAGCTGATTGATGCGTAATTCAGACCAGAGATCAATCAGTGAAAATAAATGCGTTAACGACGGGATTTTATCGCGGCTAATATCTAACAAAATACCGCGCTCAGGGTAGTCTGGCGCATCAATAATCTGACCGCAAGGTAAGTCGCTATCATGTTGGCAAAGCTGCTTTAAGACATAGAGCGCATAGAGCCGCCCTTGAGTACAGCCATAACGCACTTTTACTTGGGTAGGTGAAATAGAAATTTCAAACTGTTGTGGCGATAGGGCGACATTTAATGTTTCCTCTACCCAACTCGGGAATAAACTGCTGCAGTTGAGCGCTTGCTCAGGCCATTGGCTAGGTAGCGCAAATACCCCTGCCTGAGGTTGCCAATATTTAGGTTGTGGAAAAACAGCTAACGACATGCCTACCTCTATTCTTTTAGGATTTATCTGGTGTTGAGCATACCTAATTATGTTTTAAACTATCAAGTTAATGTTATTAAGTTTGATAGTTTAAAACATTAATGCTGTCGGATTAGTTGACAGGTACCAAACAAGGTTAATAAAAGGTTGTTTTTTGACCACTGTATTAACCTAAATATGCATTGAAAGCAGCTGGAGTATTTATCTTTGCTTCGTTAGCCCTTAATAAATCAGGTGATTATACTGGGTGATAGTGTTAATTGATATTTGTGTTTTCTTTGTTAAGTATTTGTAAAATAAGTGACTTCTTTTACTTTTTGATAAGATGGTGCTAGTCTGGATTTGTTCTACCTGAACAAATAATGAGCACAACATGATACGGCACTCGTCAGTATGTTCCCGTTAGAGGCACAACTGAATCAATATTGATAATACGCAATACAACTGGGTTAGCTTAGGTTTACAACATTTGTTGACAACGATTGTTCATAACGATTGTTCATAACAATTGTTTACGATCTAATTATTTTGGTTGTTAGTCGTGCCATGTATCAACAAGCAAAGGGAAATAATGATGGCTAAAAGTTATTTTAGAAGCTCGGGCGCCTCGGCATCCGTCGGTGGATATAGCGCGCCTAGTTTATCGGGCACAGGAAAGCCACAAGACATTGCAGCATTAAACACGCCGCCAAGCGGTTCATTTATGAAAACGAAAGTCGGGCTAACTCATTCTATTGTTGGCATTAATAATGGCAGTGTCGTTAAGCGTCACAAGCCACAATTTGATATTGAACCCGCCCCCGCAGGTAGCTTTTTAAAGCCTTACAAAAAGTATTGTAAAGAGCCTGAGTCTATTTAGCTTGCTTGAAGTAATAGCAAGCCTGAATCAACGACCATGTAAGCAGCAAATAAGGTCAGTACTAAAGCCGTGCTGACCGTTATTAGCTTTTGCTGTTGCTCTAAATACCGCACAACCTTTGGTTGGCCAATAACACAAGCAATCAGCAAATACCAAAGAAAGTCGACGCCGGCGACAGTAGCAAAAATAATAATCTGACTAGTCAGGCCGTTCTCGGCACTGACAAATTGGCTAAATAAGGCAATAAAAAATAGCGCTATTTTAGGGCTTAACAAAGCCATCATAAAGCCGTCTGACCAAGGTGACGGGCTTGGTTGTTGTACTATTCCCGCTTCAATCTTAGTGGTCTGTTTCACGCTGCACCATGTTTTCCAGCCTAGATAAAGCAAAAATAAGCCACCGGCTAGTTTGACTAAGTTAAATAAATTAGGGGTGTTGATCATCAGCAAGGCGACTCCTGAGATGCTCAGCAGTGCCCAAATACCCACCCCTAGCGCATGGCTAAAGGCGGTTTTAATACCAGTATTGCGGCCAAAAGAAAGGGTGTTACGCATTACCAAGGCGAGGCTTGGACCGGGGCTTGCGGCACCTAAGCAGCAAATAAGAAACAAAGTAAACCAAAGCTCTAAAGGCATAGTGAAACCTCATATAAAAACGCCAGTATCGTTAATATTGATACTGGCGGCAAGTATGAAACTACATGGCGGGCCGTCAAGTGGTTTGGTAAAGCAGTTTTAATCGCGACATTTTAGTTTTTGTTTGCTCAACCAAGCGGTTATAGTCGGTAACCAGTTGTCTAAAATCACCCTTAAAGCTGTGTTGTTCGATGCTAAGCACGCCACCGTTCTCGGCTTGTTTACGCAATGCAGTATGAAAGCGGTTAAGTGGGCGGTGAAATAAGTGATGTTGGCTAATAAAGTGCGCAAAGGCCATTAACACTGAAATAGCGATTAGGATATACAGGGTATATTGCGTATTCACAAAAGCGTTCGATTTTACACCAAATAAGCTATGCTCAATGGATTTTACATTCAGTGCAACTTGGTTAGTGCGCGTGAGTAGCTCATCTTTTAACACTTGCGTTTGCGCCAGTTGTTGTTGGGTGTAATCAATCTCTTTTGGATAGCGCTTAATTAAATTATTAAGGTTATCGGTGATGGTAACAATTTGATCCTGAGCGATGTCATTTTCGTCAGTGCCAAAAAAATCATCGCTGTTATTAACGGTATCCATAAGGCCTAATGGGCTTAACCCTTGTGTTTGCTTTACCTGTGTTTTAAGTTGCGATAACTGAAAAGCAATGCTGCTTTGAGTCTTCTCATTACGGCCATCAAGGTATTGGCTGCGTAATAAGCTTAATACATGGGCCGATTGCGCCATTTCTGCCGCTAGCATTTGATATTGCATTGCTACGCCGGGATTGATATCCATGGCATTTTCGCCGTATTCAGCGAGCAGCTTGACGTTGTCAGCCAATTCACGCTCGGCATTTTCAAGCACCGCTTGGGCGTTATTACCTAACTTGCCGGCTGCGCGATATTTTTGGCTGAGATCGAGTCGCAGCAACGCCACTTGATAGATAATACTGGCGGTTTTATCATTATTGATTTGGCGTAAGGAGTTTTCTAACACTTCAAGTTGCGCTTCAGCTTTTGCTAAAATAGTGGCGTCGCCAGTGTTAAGGTAATCAATCACGGTTTGCTTAATATCAATGGCAATTTTGGCTTTGATCTCTTGATAGCGCTGAACATCACTTTGCTGCGCTTCTAAGTTATTGGCTCCTTTGATAAAAGTTAATACCAACAACCCAGCAATCAAGCATTGGCCTACTAAAGAGCCTAATAATAATTTTGGTAGCTTCATGTGGTTACTTCCTTGTGGTTTAAGTTACTGCGCGCATGGTAAGCATCAAGTATGACAACTTTGTGATCTAAAACATTATTTCCTCATGCCATAGTATGAGTTGAGTGCTTATTGCAAGCGATTTCTAGCATGTGTAGTTTTCGCTTCAAATAAGCAATTATGCTACTCTCTGCGAAAATTTTCGTGATCTAGTTGGAGTGCGCCGTGAGCGAAGTTGAACAGTTATTAGAGCCGATCCATCAGTTTTTACACAGCACCACTCCGGATGCTTGGGTAGAAGAAGCGGTAAAAGCTGAAAACCTAAAAGTACTATTAGTCGACCACTTAATGTGTGAACTAAAAGCAGGGCAGTCGGCGATGTTCTTGATTCGTAAATATGCGGTGACACCTGAAAGTGCTCAGACTTTATTAGACTGGTTTAGCCCTTATGAAGATTTTGCGTATCGTAAAAAAGGGGACTTAGCCAGCTTGAAGGGCAAGAGCAACATATCTAAAAGTATTATGGCGAAAAGTGACTCCCCTTATAGCCAAGATTTGATCGATAAAATGGTGCTACTGATAAAAGAAGAGTTACATCACTTTTACCAAGTGCTAGAAATCATGGATGCGCGCGGCATTCCTTACGAAAATATTCGCGCTGGTCGTTACGCTAAAGGCTTACTTAAACAAGTACGCACTTACGAGCCACAGGCCTTGGTGGATAAGCTGATTATTGGCGCTTACATTGAAGCTCGCTCTTGTGAGCGCTTTGCTAAGCTTGCGCCACACCTTGATGACGATATGAATAAATTTTATATCTCACTCCTGCGCTCTGAAGCGCGCCACTATCAAGATTACTTAACCTTGGCGCAGCAAATTTCACCAGATGACATTAGCGAGCGGGTTGCCTTAATAGGTCAAGCGGAAGCGGAGCTGATTACTAGCCCAGATACCGATTTTAAATTTCACAGCGGCGTGCCTAGTGTTGCTTAATAAATGTAGGAGCAGCATTTATGCTGCGATATTTAAGAGCATTCGCGGTATAAATACCGCTCCTACTAACAGAGTTCTATAACGGTGCATCTCACTGTAGTGTGCCCGATGCTGTTTAATACTCGTAGGAGCAGAGCTTGCTCTGCGAATATCACATATTCCCTGAGCAAGCTCTGCTCCTACAAAAAAAACACGAATCAACAAGTTCAACATACAAGGAGCAGCATTTATGCTGCGATATTTAAGAGCATTCGCGGTATAAATACCGCTCCTACGGGGGGACGATTATGCAAATGAATCCACGCCAAGATGAGGCGGTTAAATATATCTCTGGCCCTTGTTTAGTATTAGCCGGTGCGGGCAGTGGCAAAACACGGGTGATCACCAATAAAATTGCTTATCTCGTACAGCAGTGTAACTACAATCCAAAGACCATTGCAGCCGTCACCTTTACTAATAAAGCTGCGCGTGAAATGAAAGAGCGAGTGGCGCAAACCTTAGGCAAAAAAGCCGCTAAAGGTGTGATGGTGTCGACCTTTCATACCCTCGGCTTAGATATTATTCGTAAAGAACACAAGGTGATTGGTATTAAGCCGGGTTTTTCGTTGTTTGACGATCAAGACTCACTTGCGCTACTTAAAGAGCTGACCGAGAAAGAGCTGAAAGAAGACAAAGACTTGCTGTCGCAATTGGTTACGCAAATATCTAACTGGAAAAACGATCTGATCTTACCGCCGCAAGCGATCAAATTAGCCCGCGGCGCTGAGCAAATTATTTTCGCCCAAGCTTATGAAAAATATCAGCGTCATTTAACGGCCTATAACGCGTTGGATTTTGATGACTTGATCTTAATGCCAACCATGTTGCTTAAGTTTAAAGAAGAAGTGCGGTTACGCTGGCAGCAAAAAATTCAATACCTGCTGGTGGATGAGTATCAAGATACCAATACCAGCCAATATGAATTGGTTAAATTACTGGTAGGTGAGCGCGCGCGCTTTACCGTGGTGGGTGACGATGACCAATCAATTTATTCATGGCGCGGGGCAAGGCCGCAAAACTTGGTGCTGCTGAAAACCGATTACCCCAATTTGCGTTTGATTAAATTAGAGCAGAATTACCGCTCGACCCAGCGAATTCTCAAATCAGCCAATATCTTGATCGCCAATAATCCTCACGAATATGAAAAGGCACTGTTTAGTGAGTTGCATTACGGTGAGCCACTACGAGTGCTGTATGCCAAAGATGAAGAGCATGAGTCAGAGCGTGTGGTGGCGGAGTTAATGGGCCACAAATTTATGAACAACACCAACTTTAAAGACTATGCGGTGTTGTATCGGGGTAATCATCAAAGCCGCGTTTTAGAAAAAGCCATGATGACCAACCGCATCCCTTACAAAATAAGTGGTGGTACTTCGTTCTTCTCACGGGTAGAAATTAAAGACATGTTGGCTTACCTGCGCTTGTTAGCGAACCATGATGATGACAATGCCTTTTTGCGCATCGTAAATGTACCACGCCGAGAAATCGGCCCTGCCACGTTAGAGAAGCTAGGTAACTATGCCAACCTACGTAACATCAGCTTGTTTGCTGCTACCTTTGAATTAGGGCTAGAGCAGACCTTAACCGGGCGCGGCCTGCAGTCGGTGCGCAACTTTAGCCGCTGGTTAGTGGAGCTTAAAGATCAAGCCGAGCGTGGCAGTGCGGTGGATGCGGTACGTGATATGGTACGTACAATTCATTATGAAGATTGGCTTTACGAAACCAGCCCTAGCCCCAAAGCGGCGGAAATGCGCATGAAAAACGTATCCGAGCTATTTCGCTGGGTCACTGGTTGGTTAGAAGGCGATGACTTAGAAGAGCCGTTCACCTTGCCGCAAGTGGTTAACCGTTTGATGCTGCGCGACATGATGGAGCGCAACGAAGGCGAAGATGAAGCTGATCAAGTGCAACTGATGACGTTACATGCTTCAAAAGGCTTAGAATTCCCGTTTGTGTTTATGATAGGCATGGAAGAAGGCTTCTTGCCCCATCAAACCAGCATTGATGAAGATAATATCGAAGAAGAGCGCCGCCTCGCTTATGTTGGTATTACCCGCGCCCAGCAAGAGCTCACCTTTACCCTATGCCGTGAGCGCCGCCAATACGGTGAATCATTGCGCCCAGAGCCCAGTCGTTTCCTGCATGAGCTACCACAAGATGATGTGGTATGGGAAAAAACCGGCCAACAAACGCAAACCAAAGAGCAAAAACAAGAGAAAGGGCAAAAAGGAATCGCGAATTTAAGAGCGTTATTCAACAAATCGTAGGCGAGGAATTTATTCCGCGATGGAATGTGCGTTTTGTCGCGGAATGCTGTCATGCTTTAGTCGTTATTCAAACCTGCTTTATAGCGCCATGCTAGTAAAAACACTGGAATATATGCAACTAAGGTAATGAATAGCCCCCATGTAGGGTTGTCCATCGCAAGCCAAGCCAGCGGTAAAAACCAAACTAAATTTATACCCGCTAAACATAATGTCACTCTCAAATGACTGTGCCAGCGGCGTGAGAGTATTTGGTATAAGTGACTGCGATGTGGTGCTGTCCATTGTTGCTTATCAAGTATGCGACGAACTAGGGTATAGCTAGCATCGCTGACAAAATAGCCCATAAGAATAAGCCATACCCAAAGGTTTAGCGTCGACGTTACGCTAGTTAATACGGCCATCATGCTGATGAGTAGACCTAACCCTCCGCTGCAGGCATCGCCCATAAAAATACGGGCTGGAGGCCAATTCCAAGCGAGAAATCCCAAAATGCAAGGGATCAGCAATCCTAACCAAACTATATTAGCAACATCATGATTTAGAAAAAGTAATAAGCAGGCACTGCTCAATACAGTTACTCCTTGAAGGCTGGCAAAACCGTCAATTCCGTCCATAAAGTTATACAAGTTGATAAACCAAACGAGCGCAATGGCAAGTAACGGAGCTAATAGCCAACTAGGTAGTATGATATTCGCTATGTTTAAGACAGGTAAGTTAGGAAGCAAAATCAAGAACGTGCAAGTAGAGCCTAAATGCACTACCAAACGCCATTTTGCTGCTACGTGGCCAAGATCATCTAGAAAGCCGATAGCTGCGACGGCTAAAAGGGGTAAAGACAATGCAAAAAAATACACCACTGGTAATTGTTGAGTAAAACATAGCCAGATAAGAGAGCCGATAATACTTGCTACTACTGCAATCCCCCCCCCGCGAGGAGTTGGTGTTTGATGGGAGCTACGATGATTAGGGTCATCAATAATATTTTTATGCAGAGCATACTGACGCATTAGGCCAGTTAGAACCAAGCTGATAATAAAAACTAAGGTAATAGTTAGCACGATAGATCCTGTTTCATCTTTAAGAACGCAGCGTCGACAGTATAAGGAGGCTGCCAATCCAGTGTGTGCTGTGTATGTTGTATATCGATCGTTAGACTGCTAGTTAATCTTTCAATCATCCCGCTTCTGCCAAGCACCTTTGCACCAGCTACTAGCAACCACAAGGGAATAGGGACTAAACGAGCCGTTGTTCCAGATAATTCAGCATAATAGTTAATCAACGCTGGTGTGCTAATAGCTTGATTATCTGAAACCAAAAAAGTTTGTTTACTGGCCTTTGGGTGGTGGCTACATGTGATGATTAAATCGCACAAATTGTAAATGCTGACCATATCGCGTTGGTTATTAATTCTGCCAAGAGGAAGCGGTAAACCTTTGTACACAACTTTCATTAAAGTTGCTAAGTTACCTTTTGCGGCAGGGCCATAAATTAACGGTGGGCGAATAATTACCCAGTCCATGATTTTATCGTGACAAGCTTTGCTCAGTGCTTGTTCTGCTTCCCATTTAGACTGGCCGTAAGGGTCGGTTGGCACTGGCTGCATGGCGATAGAGAAAGGTTGATCATGAGTCTGCTCCCCCATGGCTTTAATAGAGCTAATATAGATAAAACGCTTTACCTGAGCCTTAACAGCCAATTGCGCTAAGCGTTGGGTGAAGTGACAGTTAACACGGCGAAAGTCAGCCAAAGGATTGCTACTGGTATCTTGCATCTGATGGGCTCGGCCCGCTAAATGAATAATACAATCTACATTATTGAGTAGTGCTGAAATTGATTGGTCAGAAGTTTGATCAGCTAGCTGATGCCAAGTAATTTTACTACTGTTGGGCAAATTGCCGCTTCCTGATGTATTACAGGCATAAATATGCTCAGCCTTTGGCAGAAGCAGAGGCAGTAAATGTTGGCCTACGTAACCAGAAGCACCAGTAACAAGAATATGCATAAAGCACCATGGAAAGGAAATAAAACAACAAAAAAACCTGCCTAAGCAGGTTTTTTAGTAATACGAGAATACGATTTATAGACCACTAATAATGAAGTCAACAGCAGCTTTGATTTCATCATCAGAACAGTCCATGCAAGTGCCTTTTGCAGGCATTGCATTAAAGCCATTGATGGCATGAGTGTAAAGTGTCTCGTTACCTTGTGCGATACGAGCTGACCATGCTGAAGCATCGCCTTTAACAGGAGCACCAGCGGCACCAGTAGCATGACAAGCCATACATTTAGTGTTGTAAATCGTTGCGCCATCACGTGGGCCTGCATCCGCTACCGCTTCAGTTGCTGGTGCCACATCCGGTAGTTCACCATCAAGGTAAACATCACCAACAGGCTTAATACGCTCGGCAATTGCTTCGTCAGACATATCGGCAGCAAAGGCCATGCTAGACAACAGCGCTAGCGAAGCCACTGCAATTTGACGTAATGTAAATAATTGTTGAAATTTGCTCACTGTTTGCTCCAATTGCATTGCCTTAGTAGGCTTATTGTAATTTCTTCCCAGAATTTTGCCAGATTATAACCGTTTAGCAACCAAGGATAAACATTTCTAAATTTAGTAAATTATGTATTAACCGCTCTGATTCACCTAGTCAGTCACCATTGGCTGCTTTAATCGGCCTGTTTTCTGTCTATTTAAGAGGGGCTTTTTCTGAGTTCAGTGTGGTTGGCCCAACCGGTATACAGTTTCGGACATCGTGTTTACCCCAGCGAATCGGGTTTGCAGTTTTATATAGCTTCTAATTTCGCCTTACGCTGAGCTAATATCGCTTCATCTTTCCCTGTATGCCGTTTATGTGGAGTCACAAACTGTAATTTATTGTGTTTGTACTCATAGCCCCCTCTGGCAGGATAGTTGTCACTACTTAAAATTTACCCAGTTGGGGGTTAAGGCTTGATTGTGCGTAACCTTTCACCAGCCCCTACTTGATCAAGCCGTGATCAGCTTAAACACATCCGGATACTCAAGCTTCTCTATCACTGTCGTCACGATGGTTTCAATCATATTCAAGGCATTGACCCCACGCTTTTTGCTAGTTTCGATCACCGATAATAAACGAGAGCGAAATTTATCGCCGCGATCTGAATTAGTCCCGTAGCAAATTTTCCGCATTATAACGCTGCCTCGCAGGCATCGCTCGGCTTCATTCTTTGTCAGCGGCGTGCCGCTGTATTGTAAAAATACCCATAAGCCTGTTTCATATTTTAAAATGTGCTGACATCTTCCTGCATAGCGACTAGCTGGGACCTGAGTCCCTTTTTGTAGTAATGCCTTGATAATTTTCCGCAATCGTTGCATTCGCCGTAACCACTGGGGCTCACTGATCTCATCTTCGGCGTTGTTCAAACCGATGCTGTGTTCTAAATATGCAACTAACCATTAGAACCAGTTTTGCGCCCAGTCTCGCAGTTAATCCGCCACCGGAATAATCGGCCATTTGTTGCAAGTTGCGTTTAACGTGAGCAAGGCAAAACTGATGCCTTGCGGGGTCTAACCAGTTGTAACTCGCACACTGATCCGTGACGATAACGGATATTTTTTGTTCTCCGAGTAAATGTTTCGCATTATCTTGACTGCGCGAGAATCGAACATTTTGAAACACGGCGTCATCACTCGCCATCAGCCATAACCAGCGTGTTGACTGATCATCATTGCGCGGATGCGTGGTTTCATCAGCATGAATAATCGATGATTTTTGGATGTGTGCTTTCAACGCCTGATGCACCGGTGTAAGCATAGAGCTGACGCGACCTTGAACTTCAGATAACGCACCAATCGAGAATGTGGTGCCATATTGATCTTGTAAAAGCTGCCTGATCTTATTCAAGCTTAAATGATATTGCCCCGCAAGAACCGCTATTTGGCTCATTAACCGCGGACCAATTTGTCCTGATGGAGTATCGCGGGGCAGTTGACCTTGACTCACGAGACTGCAGCAATCGCAGCGACCATGAAACAACTGATATTCCGTGATATCCAAGGTTTGCGGTGGCAACTCAAACACTTGATGACGACGTGAAGGAGTTGAGTTAACAACCACGTCACCACCACACTGACGGCAGTGCGGCTCAGGTAGGCAAGACACGATGTTGTCAGAAGGTTTAAGCTTGCTTAGTGGTCGTCGATGCCCTTTGTGTCCAGGTTGAGCGCCAGCCGAATGTCGGCTACGAGGCGCTTGAGCTTTTTTCGCTCAGCTTTTGCCTCCGGTGAATCTTTAGAAGGTGAGCTCGAAGAATTGCGTGAGCTGGTCGCAAGTTTGTCTTCGTAGTCGCGCAGCTTATCCCACAGCTCTTTGATGAGTGCGTTGGCATCATGGGTGTCCTCAACGTGAGACGCATCTTGGGTGAACATCGATTTCTTTTTCATGGCAGTGATGTTGACAGGCGGAAAGGATCCTTCAATAGCGAATGTGAAATCAGTCGATTCGGATCACATATTGTTTTTCAATGGGGGGCTGGTGAAAGGTTACTGTTGAGGGGTTAAGTTCATTGAGCGTAAGCGCATCATAAACCCCGCATTCTAATCACCTAGCACGAAGAATAAGATCAAGTCTCCAACCATGAGGAGATTTGAAATGAGAAAACGACGCACCAACCAAGAATGGCAAAACCTTATTGCGCAATCTGAATCAAGTTCAATATCTACACTCGCATTTTGCAAGCTCAATGAACTTAACCCCTCAACATTCTATGCCAAGCGTCAGCAATTCAATACAAAACTGATGTATCTCTAGGCTTTGTCCGAGCAGAAGTCGTCGAAAAGACGACGAAGTATCAAGCTCAGAGTGCAACGGCTAACATGATACTACTCGTCAATGATGTAGAGCTGCGCATTCCACAAGGCACGCCAGCGGCCTATCTCGCAGAGCTCATCGGTGCGCTATCATGAAACGCATGCTCAGCGCACCAGAGATTTATCTGCATCGTGAAAGTGTCGATTTTAGAAAGTCCATCAATGGCCTCGCGGCGATCATCGAAAGTGACACCGATTTCCCCTGGGAAGCGGTGCACTGTTCCTGTTCACCAACAAACAGCGCGACAAAATCAAAGTGTTGTACTGGGATAAAACAGGCTTTGCTCTTTGGTACAAGCGCCTTGAAAAAGCCAAGTATAAGTGGCCTACAAAAGAGAAAAATGAGGTGTTTACCCTGACTCAATTCGAGCTCGATAGACTCCTTTCTGGCTTCACGATTATCGGCCATAAACCCGTTAAAATAAACAATTTTACAATGACTTAATCGAAAATAAAGCCTTATTCACCAGGCGTTAATGGCATAATTTCAATATAATCAATGCCATGAAAAAGACGCCAACTATTAACCCAGAAAGCCAAGATGTTGCCGAGCTACAAGCGATGGTGAAAGCGCTGATGGCGTCGCAAAAACAGAAAGAATCTGAGTGGAAACAAGAGCGCCAGTCGCTACTTGAACAGCTCAAGCTGGCCTTCGACCGCCAGTTCGCTAAACGCTCGGAGGCGTTAAAGCCTTACAATGAATCTCAAGGTGACCTCTTCAACGAAGTGGAATGTGAAGCCGCTAAGGTTGAAGTGGTCACGACGACCACCACAACGAAGAAACGTGGTAAACGCAAGCCACTTCCAAAGACCTTGCCTCGTGAGGTTATCGAACTTGATTTAGACGACCATGAAAAGCAGTGCGCTTGCTGCCAACATAATCTGCATAAAATCGGTGAAGACCGCAGTGAGAAACTTGAGTTCTCACCAGCGGTGCTCAAAGTGCTGGAATATGTTCGTCCTAAATATGCTTGTCGTCAGTGCGAGCAAACTGAAGACAACAATCGCATCGTTCAAAAGCCAGCGCCGCAAAGCATTATCCCTAAAAGCTTCGCAACAGAAAGCTTGCTGGCCAATATCATCCTTGGCAAATATCAATACGCGATGCCACTGTATCGCCAAGAGTCGCTGTTCACTCAATCGGGTATCGAGCTATCACGAACCACCATGGCAAGGTGGGTTATCCAAGTCAGTGAGAAGTTCGCACCACTTTACGCGGCCTTGAAAGCGCACCTACTAGAGCAAGTGGTGATTCAAGCGGATGAAACACCGCTCAATGTGCTCAAGGAAGATAAACAATGTTACATGTGGCTTTACTGCTCGGGCGCAGATTCGCCAGATGCCGCACTCCCTAATGTAAAAAATATCGCCTTGTACGACTATCAAAACAGTCGCGCGAGGGCATGCCCTGTTGCCTTCTTGGGAGATTATAGTGGTTATCTGCAAACCGATGGCTATGGTGTCTATGATGGCCTTCATCTAGTCACCAATATTGGCTGCTTGGCGCATGCACGGCGTAAGTTCATGGATGCGAAGAAGCTTCAAGGTAAAGGTAAGACAGGCAAAGCGGATAAAGCGCTGGCCAAAATCCAGAAGCTCTATGGGATAGAATCCCGCTTAAAAGGTGAGTCTGCGGAAAAACGAAAAGCAGAGCTTCAACAGCATGCCAAGCCGATACTGGATGAGTTGTACGAGTGGATGGCAACTCAACAAGTGATGGAGTCTAGCCCGCTGGGTAAGGCGATAAAATACACGCTCGGCCAATGGCCAAAGCTCATCCGCTATATCGATGACGGCCATTTATCGATAGACAATAACCGCGCTGAACGCGCAATTAAACCGCTGGTCATTGGCAGAAAAAACTGGCTCTTCTCGACCAACCCTAACGGGGCTGAAGCGAGCGCGATGCTTTACAGCATCGTTGAAACCGCGAAAGCCAACGGACTCATCCTCTATGACTACATGGTCAAGTGTATGCAGGAGTTAGCGAAAGCGGAGCCAGATATCGATGCGCTCCTGCCTTGGAACTTCAAACATTAGCAACATCAGTCCGTGGGATCATGGGGCGTTTACTAAGAAATTGTATGGTTCACTCGAAGAACTGCAAAAGGATCTGGACGAGTGGATGAATTATTACAATAATGAACGCACACATCAGGGCAAAGTATGCTGTGGCAGAACGCCACTAGAAACATTACTTGATGGTAAAAAGGTTTGGGCAGAAAAGAATTTAGCTCAAATCTAAGCTGACAACGGCACCATTAAAAATGGGTAACTGTCAGATCAAGTCTGAGCTAGTACAACTAAGCGGACTAAGATAGAGGGTTACAACGTGAAACAGAGCGACCCATTTGCTCACTGTTGATTTACCGACCCCATCGACTTAGCGGCTTCTTCTTGTGTGCACCTTGATCTAAAACCAGTTCAGTGGTCTCTAATTTGATCGCTGCGCTAAAGGTTACTCGTTTTTTGTTCGTCATTTTACCACCCAGTTCTATGCTCATAGCATATCATTTGTTTCTTAATGGATGGCCAAATTAATTATGCCACTACACTTGAATAGGTGTCGGCTTCGCGACACCTATTCTTATCTGTTCAATGTAGTAGGTCGAGTGAATCAAAGATCTGTAGAAGGGTCGTAAGATTCCACAGCTTGAAGTCTAGAACTCCCGGTATAGCCACCAAATGTAAAAACCTTATTGTCATATAAGACAGTAGGAAACCAATACTTCGTGTCACTCATCGGATGGCGGGTAGACCATCCACCACTTACTAAATCATATGATTCAACGAGATCCAAAGCACCACCAGAATTTCGCCCACCAAATACAAATAGCTCTTGGCCAATTACGGAACAACTTAGCGCCTCCCTTGAACTAGTTAAGCCTAGGGAAGTTGACCAGGAATCACTCATCGGATCATATACTTGAACCGATGACGTGGCACCACTTCCTGCATCACCTCCAAGAACATATATTTTTTGATCTAATACGCAAGCATCATTATTCGCTAATAGTGTCGGGGCCGATTGACCATCTGACCAACTATCTGTTTTTGGATTATAAATCTCTACATAATTTTTATAGCTCCATGCTACGCCGTTTCGCCAAGGTCCATCATCGACAGTTCCTTGACCTCCAATTACGTAGATCAAATCATCTACTACCGCACTGCTAAATACATATCTATAAGTTGGTCGAGGCTCTTTGGTTTGCCAGCTATCATTAGCGGGGTCATATACAAATGTATCATTGATAAACCCGCCTGCACCATAACCTGATACGATATAAATCTTATCGCCAATGGTATGAGCGTTTAAATTGTGTAGCCCTTTTGGCATAGAAGCTTTAGCTGACCAGCTGTCAGTTAAAGGGTCATAAGCATACACCGATTTCATATCAGATCCTGTGCCGCCAAAATAGTATAGAATACCGTTGTACTGTGCAGCTGCACCTCCTCGAGTTTCTAATGGAAGACTAGCTAATGGTACCCAAGGAGTAGATTTAACCGTAATACTAAAAGGAGCAAGAATTACCTCTTCAATACCATCAGAAGCGCTGATTTCTATATTTGAATATATACCAGCATTTTCATTTGTAGGTATACCACTAATTTCACCTGTCAGTGATGAAAAATTAAGCCAGCCGGGCTTGTTGACTATAGAAAATTCTAATCCATCACCATCGATATCATTTGTTACCGGAACAAAACTGTACTCGGCGAAAGCATCAATTTGGCTTGAAGGTATTCCAGATATAACGGGGACATCATTATCAGATAGAACACTAATGGTTATAGTTACTGAATCGCTAAAAATATCTCCTTGTGATAGATACAGTTGAACGCTGTCGATACCATTAAAATTTTCGTTCGGTTTATACGTTACATTAGGAAACTCACCTATTAAAACTCCGCTGCTAGGTTGACGAGTTATAACGTACTTAATCAGGTCACCTTTAGGATTATTTGATTTCAAAGTAAAAGATATATCTGTGTCCTCATCAGTTTGAAGTTCTATGTTACCAACAACAAAATTTTCCTGGTAAGGCGCACTATCCTCTTCGTCCAAAATATTGTCATTATCATCATCCAGATCATATTCATTTGCTACCCCATCAAGATCAGAATCAAGAAACAGATTAATATTGGATGGTGTAGAAGAGCTATTTGCCAGCCGTGCAAATTCATTAAGGTGCATCTGTACTCTAATAGGATCAATGTCGGCCATAGCTAGTTTTATGCTTTCAAAAACAGTAGTGTCCTCTACATTGCCATCAGCGAAGTCATTGGCAAGTTCATTTAATACCAGTGTAAGCTCTGCATCTGGGCTTGTGGAATTACCGCTAGCTAGATTCAACGAGTATTGATAAAACAAGGAAGAAATTAGTGTGAGATACGCGTTGCCAACGTCGCCTGCAGTCGTATCGTAAAGACCTAAAGATGCGAACGAATCTATTGCTGGGCTAGGAACGATTTCATCCAATAAAGTTAACATCTCATCTTCGGCAGTCGAAATTGCCTCGGCCGCAGGACTACCGAAAGAGATAAGCTCTATTACTCTGTTGCTTGTTAGATGGGTTAGTATATTTACATGTGCTCGCTGCTGTCCTTCGGAAGAAACGACATATACTGATCGGAGGTTCAGCGTGCCGGCGGAAAGCTCTCCAGTTATTTCATTTCGATAATATCCATTAGCCTTTATTTGAACTAACGTATCTTTCTCATAAGAGAATGAAAAATCGCCTAAATCGTTTGTGGTTTGAGTAGTCAGAGTTGAATCGACTGGTTGCCCTAGATTATTCAGCTTTCCAATTGTTACATTAGTCCCAATGATGAAAGGTCCCTTTTCAACTGCACCATTTACAATAACTGAATTCGGTTCGGAATTACTCTCTCCACCACCACCTCCACCGCAACCAACGAGTAAGAGAAGAGCTATTCCAACAACGGGTTGATATTTTATTTGACTCAATACAGGCATAATTTCATCATCCTTAACATTACTTCTTAGTTTCGCAAATTATATATGAACTAGACATCCCGAGCATTTAACGCCCACTTCTAACGAATCCACACAAAATATCTTTCACTATCATAGATATAGGAACGCACCTCGTTTAGTGATCTAATTAATTTCGCCAAAAACAAACCAGATTACAACGAGATGCGTGAACTTAATATCATACACCAACAGCTACAAAATCAATGCCCTTTCATTCACAAAAAACGACTTCAATCCCTCATCGATTTTACCCAAGCATTGCTCCAAGGTGACCGCCTCACCCTTACTCAACTAGGCTGCTCAATGACGGGTAAGACATCCGCTAAGCATGCCATTAAGCGTGTTGATAGGTTGCTTGGCAATGATCGCGGGTGCATCGCTATTTATCGTTGGCATGCGCAGCTAACTTGCAGCCTCAACCCCTTTCCGTTTGTCCTTATCGACTGAACAGCTGCGAATGATGACATTACGCGCATCCATTGCCGTCAATGGTCGCAGTGTTGTTTTGTATGAACGTACCTTTGAATTCAAGCATTACAACTCTCCTCGCAGCCATCAACGTTTCTTGGATGAATTAAAACAAGTGATGCCACCCAGCTGCACGCCCATTCTGATCACCGATGCTGGTTACCGAAATACCTGGTTTCGCCAAGTTGAAGCACTTGGTTGGTATTGGCTTGGCCGTTTACGCGGTAAGGTAGGTGTGAAGCTAGCTAAGCAAGGCTGGCTATCGAATAAAAGCTTTTTCACCAAAGCGAATACACAGCCTCTGCACCTCGGACCTGCTGTCATCGCAAAGAAGAGTCCTCTTGCAGTAACCTTTCACCAGCCCCTACTTGATTAAGCCGTGATTAGCTTAAACACATCCGGATACTCACGCTTCTCTATCACTGCCGTCACTATGGTTTCAATCATATTCAAGGCATTGACCCCACGCTTTTTGCTAGTTTCGATCACCGATAATAAACGAGAGCGAAATTTATCGCCGCGATCTGAATTAGTCCCGTAGCAAATTTTCCGCATGATAACGCTGCCTCGCAGGCATCGCTCGGCTTCATTATTTGTCAGCGGCGTGCCGCTGTATTGTAAAAATACCCATAAGCCTGTTTCATATTTTAAAATGTGCTGACATCTTCCTGCATAGCGACTAGCTGGGACCTGAGTCCCTTTTTGTAGTAATGCCTTGATAATTTTCCGCAATCGTTGCATTCGCCGTAACCACTGGGACTCACTGATCTCATCTTGTTCAAACCGATGCTGTGTTCTAAATATGCAACTAACCATTAGAACCGACATTCCGCAGCCAATTTAGGAATAAAATGATTCGTACATCTCGCCAAGTCGTTGCAGTAGCCGTCGTTGGTAATCTTGCATCCCTGTAATAAATCGCTGCTCGCCAAACTCCAGCATGTCTATGCCCTCGAATTTCAAAAACACCCAGCGCGCTGTCGGCTTTGAGGTCGTTTTGTTATTGACCATGCTAGGGAAGAATTCGTCGGTATGCTTTAGTTCTTCGCGGATTTTATGCTCCAGTCCGGCGTACACCATTAAGCTTATTATCATTATCATGAGCAAGGCTTCAATTCGTTGCGGCTTCTTTAAAAAGATGGACGAGGTTAAAAATTCGGGACTTTTTAAGAATCGAAAACCGCGTTCAACCTTTTGCTGCGATTTGTAGTGAGTCAATAATGCCGCCATGTCGAGGTCGCGACTGTCAGTGTCATTGGTGGCGAGGATGAACATGCCCACCTTGAGTTTGGCGAGTTTTACTTTGGTTAAATCGGTGAATACGGTGGCATTAATTTGGTAGCTATAGCCCGTTGGTTTCTCGCCTTTCTTCGGCCGCCCGCGGTGGGTATAGATAGGCGCTTTGCTAATGCTGGTTTGTTCAAAACCAAGCAACTCAGACTGCTTTTTGAATTCATCAACGGCCAGATTGGCATCTTCCTCACAAGCAAATGGCTTACTCATCAATTTATTCAATTGCTTAAGCTCTTTGGTTAGGTCCTTCTCGAGATTTTTGTAGAAGGTGATTTCTTCTCGTTTCGTGGCTTGTTCGCTGTTAATGAGCAACCACTTTTGCTGCACATCGCCATAATTTGACGCAATCCAATGGCCGGAGTAGCCCTTGTCAATCGGCTCTAATTGCGTTGGGTCGAGTGCCAATAACGCCTTTTTGGCAGTCTTGATGGTCATCGGAACACGCGTAATGAATTTTTGCTTCTGCTCATCAAGAGACTGAATACTGTCTTGGGTGTAAAGCGCGGCATCAGCAATAAAGTAACGACTGTTTTGCGCCGCTTTTAGGCAGTGAATATGGTGTTTGGTGACCTCGGCAAAGGCTTTGGCGTCATTGGTATTACCGCTGAGCGCCTGCATGTAAACGGGCAATCCTGCTTGGTTTTCACAGATAAGCTCAAGCACCACTTGGTTTAAATCGGGGCGATGGTCACGGCTATAACCTTGGACTAATTTAATGGTATTAATGTCATCTGAGGCGGCTTGAGCATAGTCACCATCTACATGGAAGCTGGTGATATCAAGGTGCACCGAATCGGTTTGTAGCCCTAATTTCTCGACCACATGCTCGGCAATCGCTTGATACATGACAGACACATCGGCTTCAAACAGCGTATCCAAGGTCCGCCCGAGCACATCATCAGTTAAATGCTCGGCTTGTATGTCTTTCGCGTAAGCGTGCAGTTAAGCGGTGAGGCCTTATTCAGCCTCACTTAATTGAATGCTCCAGGGCATTAAGTCACTTAAATCATCTTCTGGTGATCGTGTCGGCAGTAATCGGAACAACTCTTTGAAGTAGTAATAGGGGTTGATGTCATTAGCCCGACAAGTCATGACTAAACTGTATAAATTGGCGCTGGCATGAGCCCCGCCCACCGACGTTGAGAACAACCAATTTTTTCGTCCCGTTGTAAATGGCCTAATATCGCGCTCGGTCACATTACTGTCGATGCTCAATTCACCATCTTCTAGATAGGTCAGTAGTTTTGGCCATTGATTCAGTGCGTAGCCAATGGCCTTGCCTAATTGTCCTTTCGGCAATGTTTTTTCACTGGTGTCCTGCAGCCATTGATGGAAGCACTCTAAGATAGGTCTCGCTTCAATCTCTCGTAATTGTTGCCTTTCTTGAGCACTTAACAATTTGGCTTTATGCTCAATCCGATATAGCTTAGCGATAAAACTCATGGCTTTATCGGCCTTGCCCGATTTCTGATTAGCTTGTGCTATTTTTGCATCATTAAATTTACGTCTCACGTGCGCCATGCAACCCGCTTGTGTGACCTTGTCTAAGCGGTTGTAGCCTGAGTAACCGTCGCTCAGCAAATAACCTTGGTAATCCCCTAAAAAGTCAATGGCACAGGCGCTGGCACGGCTTGGCTGGTACTCATAAATCACCACTGGCTGCGCAGCAAATTCGCCACTGCGATATACCCACATATACGATTTACGTTCGGCGCTTCGATCTTCTTCGCGCAGCACTTGTACCGTTGTTTCATCGGCGCAGATAACGGGCTCAGCAAGCAGCTTGGCCTTCATCGTTGCAATAACCACATCGACTTTTTTACCTAATTGCACGCACCAGTTCGCGAGTGTGCTGCGGCTGATGGCTAAGTCTGAGCGCGTTAAGATCTCTGCCTGTCGATACAGTGGCAAGGCATCAACGTATTTTGCGGTAACCACCGCGGCAAACGCTTCTGGGCTACCGATACTTTGTGGGATCATGCTGGGCGGCTTCGGCGCGGTGATGATCTTGTTGCTGGTATGTGTCTTTTCACACTGGCGACAGGTGTATTTAGTACGCTCATGGCGGATCACACTCACTTTTTGCGGGATGATCTTAAGTTGCTCACTGACCTCAACGCCACATTCATGTAACTCACCATGACAACATTCGCAATGCGGTGCATTGAGTGTGTGCTGTTGCACTTCTCGTTCAAACTCGGCTGGCAGTGGTTTACGGCCTTTTTGCTGATGATGTGGTGTTATTTTTGGCAAGGCATTTTGCTGCTCAGATTCATTAAAGGTACCCTTGGCCACTTTTTCACTCTGCGCAGAGAAGCGTTTGGACTGGCTGAGATTAAGCTGCTCGACCAACAATTGCAGCTTAGTTTTTAGCTCCGTCATTTCCTCCGCTTGCGCGTGAAGCTGTTTATCTTTTTGCAGATTTTCTTCCTGCAGCTTGAGCAACATGGCTTTCAGTTGGTTGATGTCATCGGGAAGCTCGGTCATGCCAGTCTATTCAAGGGTTAATGTTGCCCCGATGATGACAGCTAAAATAGATCCTTCAAGCGCCATGAGCGGATCAACATCCTGGTTCACATTTCTAAGCCAAATAAAGGTTGGTGAGCGCGAGGATGCTCCAATTGCAATCCTGATAAAAGCCATTGCAGCTGCTGTTTAGTGATATAAATATGGCCTGCCGTATTGGGTGCAGGCCATTTGAAACGACCTTTTTCCAAGCGACGGTAGTAAAGCCAAAACCCGTTGCTGTCCCAAAACAGAATTTTAAGTTTGTCACGCTGGCGGTTGCAGAAGATGTACCAAGCGTCATTGAACGGGTCCATCTCAAGGGAATCCGCCACGATATGCGCCAAGCCATCAATGGATTTACGCATATCGGTTACCCCAGCCACCAGATAAATGCGCGTTGCTGGGGCTAACATTGCAGCGCTTTTAACCAAGTTTGGAGCTGACCGAGTGGCAACGCAGCTGGCAGCTCAATGCGAAGCCCATTTGGAAAATGAACATTTACACTAGCAGCCTGAGTGGGAGCCGCTCCCTGAAGCAGGATGGGATGCAAAGTAGTAGCGGGTTTATCGCTGAATTTTTTACGCCAATAATAAAAAGTGTGCTCAGCAATCTGATGTTGCTGACAAAAAGCGGCAACCGAGATGCCGCTATTAGCGTGTTGTGAAATGATGTCAGCCCAATGCTGACGTTTATTGGATTGAGTCATAATTACCTCCAAAATGAGTGAGGGAACTATGCCGAGAATAGGGTTATTTTAGAATGTGGGGTTAATTAGTCGCTTACTCTTTCGCCAACAACTTGGCAACGGGCTTGGTTTGAAAAAAGTCAGAAAACATATGCAAGGTACGGCTATGGAAGCCTAACCCGTTAAGCACCATCGCCAGCACGGCATCACCATGAGAAACATGATGGTCCGAGAGTTTGGGGATGGCTCGATCGATAAAACGAGGTAACCCAATTTCGTGACAAAAAGCAGCAATTAACCCGAGGTGATCGAGGCGTTTAATGACAGGCTGAGGGGCAGACATAGTGAGCGACCGTTAAATAGCAGTAATAGATCAAAATAGGGGATCGCGGTCAATAGGGTGTTTGCAAAATTGCGCAGAAATGATCGTGCGATCACACTATTTTAAATCTGGAATTAGCTGCGGAATGACGGGTAAACGCGATATCCGCAACTGTACGCCAGTTGGGCCGACAACACTGAACCCGGAAAAAGAGCCAATTAAACAGATAGAAAAACAGGCCGCTTAAAGCTGCTAATAGTGACAACTAACTAAAAACGCCGATAGTTACGGAAAGACCATGACATCCCATTTATTTGCCTGAAAAGCATTCATGTATTGTCCCCGCTCACCCTTGCCTTGAACAATATTGAAGTGGGGCTGCTAGACATGGGGGGTATTCAATTTGTTAAATCATTGTCATACATTCTTTTTGTCTTCTTCAATACTATCTCTTGTGAAAATAAATCTTCAACTAGCTTTCGCCCATTTTTTCCAAAAGAAACTCTCATAGGGTAGCTTAATAATAATTTTTTAATCGCTTTAGCCAATGCTTCACTATCGTCTATGGGTATAGTAAAACCGTTATGATCATTAATTACTATATCTCTACACCCACTAATTTCAGTTGTTATAAGGGGCCTCCCGCATGAGGCTGACTCAATTAAAATTCTAGGGACCCCTTCGCCGTATTTTGTTGGAAGGCAAACAATGTCACAAGCATAAATATAAGGTTTTACGTCTTCGACGGATCCAAGCCAGTTTATCTTCTTTTCTTCATGCCACTTCAAGATGGTCTCAAGGCTTATTGCATTATCACTATCGTGATCCAAAATTCCTGCTACATCTATAGTTATATTTAATCCCTTTAATTTTTCAACTGCTGATATGATATTCTCTAAACCTTTGTCATATAGCATTCTAGCTGCAAATAGAATTTTGAAAGAAGATGTAACTTCTTCTCTAAATAAAGGTTTGGAGTACTCATATTCATCGGTATCTACTCCTGCTCCATTTATCAAATAACGCCGAGATGTTGTTGCTATGTTATATTTTGAAAATGTTTCTAAGTCATCATTGTTTTCAAAGGTTATTTTGTTATTGTTATTCTTTGAAATTAGACTGTAAAGTTTTATTGTTATTAGTTTTGCTGTTCTAGACTTTAATTTTTTATTGCTAAATACTCTGCCTAAGCCTGTAATGCTCATTACCTGGTTTGTTTTTGATTTTTTGCAAATTAAACCAGAAAGTAAATTTGGCTTAACAGTGATGGAATGTACATAGTCAGGTTTTACTTGTTCTATTAGTGTTTTTATTTGGAATAAAGTAAGTATGTTTTTTATAGGGTTGAGAGTTTTTCTTTCTAACTTTATTGGGTGTACTATGAATCCCATACCCTCTAAGTTGGAAGTTAACTCAGGGTTCGTTATTTGAAATGAAATGTGAACTTCATCGAATAATTCTTTTGCAGCTAATGATCTATTTAGCCAATGTAAATTAAAGTACCAATCTACATTGGCTATAAATAGTATTCTTTTTCGTTTTTTCATTATTAGAAGTACTCAAGCTTATATGCAATGGCATCATAGTTGTCTTTTATTACTTGATAGCCGTTAAGATTGAGTTTTTTAGTTAATTCAGTAAATTGTTCAATTGTCATAATGTTATGAGATAGTGAATGTTCAAATCTTATTATTTTAGGTTTAAATTTATCCAAATCAAGGGTTATGAGTATATTGTAATCGTAGCCTTCTGTATCAATTTGCAAAAAGTCAAAATTTTCAAAATTGTTTTTTTTCACCAAACTTTCAAAATCAATACAATTCACAAGCTCTTTGATAATGGTGTCACTAGGGGTGTCTGAAAGTTCATGATGTTTAGGATTAAATGATGCGATACCGTTGACCCATTCAGGGAGTTCTTTAGCTTTATCGGGTGCAACACGATATATATACATCTCTTTTTCAGTTTCGTGAATTGCTAAGTTTTTAAGTATAACATTTGGGAACTTGCTATAATTTTTCTCTAGTTTTTGAAATAGATCATATAATGGCTCAACAAGTAATGCAGAACTTAGTTCTGGATACTTTGAAACAAGTGGGAATACTGTATCGTTATATGAGACGCCGTCATTTGCGCCTATTTGAACGATTTTTATGCTACCTTCTTTTTCTATTATTTTTTTTGTGAAATAACTAATGCTTGATATTTCATCATCGGTAGGGTCGAGAATGCTTTGTATATGACTATTTAAGTCTCCGATACTTTTTTCAATATTAACCCCTCTCTCATTGATAGAGTTTATTGTTTCTAAAGTCTTTTTATCTATTTCATCAAAGAGTTGTGTTTTTATTGACTCAAGGCTTTCACGGGTGTCTATTTTTATATTATTTAGCTGCTCCTGCATCTCATCAATTTTTTTGTTCTCTTTCTCTAATCTAACTCTTGATGCTAGTTTTTCTTTGATATTTAATATTTTTTTTAACAGCATTTTTCATACTCTCTCATAATTGTTTCGGTCTCACCTATCATTTTTATTTTTCCTCCTTCTAGCCACGCTGTTTTGTTACATATTCGTCTAATAACGGCGTTGTCATGTGAAGCTAAAACGATAACTTTAGCCCGATCCTTAAGTTCATTGAAACGCTTTTCTGCTTTTTGTATGAAGCTAGCATCTCCGGTACCGATGACTTCATCTAAAAGTAAAACATCAGGATCAACTGCTGTTGATATCGCAAATGCAAGACGAATTCTCATCCCCATTGAGTAAGTCCTGATTGGTAGGTTTAAGTAATCCTCGAGTTCAGTAAATTCTGCTATTTCTAGTCTTTTTGAGTCAATTTCAGCAGGTGTCATTCCTAGAAGAAGCCCCCTAAGTTTTATATTCTGATATCCAGTTGAATCATCGTCCATACCAAGAGCTATATCAAGTAAAGGTACAATCTTACCTTTTCTTGTTATTGAGCCTTTAGAAGGCTCATAAATACCTGAGATCAGTTTTAGTAATGTACTTTTACCTGCACCATTATTACCAATTAATCCAAGTTTATCACCATGTTCAAGTGATAATGAAACTGAATCAAGAGATTTTATCGTTACATGTTTTCCATTACTATCACTTGAAATAATACCTCTTTTACCTAGTTTCATTATTTCAGATTTTATAGAACGGTTCTGCGCATCGAAAATTGGGAATTCGACACTAGCGTTATTTATTTTTATATAATTCATGCTTAGATCCAATATGCAATTTTTTTGTAGCTTATTTTATAAATGTATATGGTGAATATAGTCCCAAAAACCAATAAAGTTAAAGCGTTATAGTAAGAGTATAAATCTGCTTTCTGGCCTATAAGTGGAGATCTAATAATGTCAATAAACCATGCAAAAGGGTTGAAGGCTAATAACAGTTTGTATTTGGAAAGCATTGTGCCACTAAATAATATTGGAGTTATGTAGAATATTATTTGCATAAAGCTGGCCACAATTTGAGGGAAGTCCCTAAATCTGAGTGATGTTATAGCGCATAATAAGCATATCCAAAAAAGATTTAATAATACAATAATAAATCCAAGTAAAAAAATAGGGATACTACTAATAGTTAAAGTGTCATAATAAATTACAACTGCGATTACTATTATAAAATTGTGTATTAGCATAACAAAGTTACGCCAAACAGTTTGCATTATGAATATAAATTTATTAGTAGGTAATTGCCCTATGTAGGGTGATGATGAAATAAAAGCTTGGCACCCTTCTGTTATTACCCCATTCATAAAAACCCAGAATACAAGACCTATTGCTAGTAAGGGTAGATACTCTTCTAATTTTACTCCGAATAATTCGCCGTAAATGTAACCAAGTGCAATGATCAATAACCCCATGCTGATGGTTATCCAAAATGGTCCAATGCTTGAACGTTTATATCTTTGTCTGAGTTCTAGCCATCCAAGTACGGACCACAAATGCCAGGATTTTATAGATGGTAAAATATCCTCTTTAATAACTTTTATCATTTTTTTTCCAGTATATTTTTAATTAAATTTTCTTTTTCAATCAGGACTTTTTTGTTGTATTTTTCTACGAATATTTCAAGCTCTGAGATGATTAAATCATAGTTTTCAATTGTATCTCTTATTCTCTTATTTATAGCTGTTGGATTGTCTACTTCATTTACAACGAGGTGTTTTTCTAGGAAATCATTACCTTTGTATATATTACCTGCTGGACCTACTAAACATGGGGTACCAACAGAACAAGATTCAAGGGCTATCATTGGCGAGCATTCAGTATTTGTTATATATAAAACTAAATCCATATCGTTTAGAAGAGAAACGAATTTTTCATTACTCATGCTAGAATCAACTATGTTTAGATCTATTTTTTCGGCAATTAGACTAAAGCTATCTCTTACATTCAGATTTGTATGAATGACGCTGTTTTTTACGCCAATTGTAGACATAAGTTGTACAAATGGATTCTTGTACCAACTAAATAAAGCTGCAAAAACGCCTATATTAACTTTTCTATTAATGTTTCTTTTTTTGATTAAATTTTTGTTTGGGATTATATTTTTTATAGGGAAAGAGGGGATTCCCATTTTTTCTATCGTTTCGCAAAGATCTGGCTTGAAAGATATTACACCGTTTAACTCATTTTTTTTAATCAATTCTGCCCATTTTTCAAATGTATGATAATGAGATATATCAACCCATTGAGCTGGTGAGCCGTGCCAAGCAAGATAAATATTAATATCCTTCCGTTTCTCTTTCACTTTTCTTACTAATGTTCTGTGAAGTTCAACTCCACCACTAATTATGATAGCTTTTAATTCTCTGCTTTCTGTAATTAGTTGTACAATTCTATCTAAGAATTGATGGTCCGTAACTTCTGGATATTCTCTAGAAAAGAGTGGAAATGCAATAGCACTCTCAGGGAATATACTCCTAGTTGAATTTGCTACTCCGTGCCATCTTGGGGAATATAATGTAATATATTCTTTCCCTATTATTGCTTTTTCATATCTGCTAGTGAATAATTTATATTCAATGTCATCACTGTTCGATAATGATTTTTGATAATATGTTCTTACAAATCTTGATTGCTTGAGTATATCAATTATTTCTAACTTTTTTCCTAATCGATAACTGTGTGAAATGACACTGTTCTGCAATGCTTTAATTTTAGTTTTTTTTGTCTTGAACAAGTTGCTTCTTAAGTTTTTATTACTCTCTTTTATGCTGTTTTCTATAAATTCTTGCCATTTATTTACTGTGTTGAATGAGTTTAAAAAGTTTTCCTCATAAGTTTTTAAATTTATATTTTTTATTTTGTTTAGTTTTTCGGTATTGGTTAATAGTGATAACAGTGCGTTATAAAATGATTCACTTGTCCTCGGTAAGACATACTCTAATTGCTCTTCTGGTAATATCTCCCGTACAATTCCAACATCAGTAGAAATAATTGCACAGCCTCTTGAGATGCCTTCTAAGAGGGGGAGAGGCGTCCCTTCTTCTACTGAAGAAATTAACAAAATATCTATGTTCTCTAAGTGGCTGAGAATTTCATCTCTAGGTGTGTTTTTCTCTGCTTTATCAAATATTTTTACAGTAAAAGGAATTTCTTTTTCTCTTAGTTTTTCTATTGCAGGAGTTATGATTTCTTTCAAACCCTTATAATCTTTATAGCCTAGGTGTTCACCCCATTTACTATTTCCTATCCAGCCGATACTAGGGATTTTACTTTCAGTTAGGTTTAGTTTAGATGGCTTTGGAAGTTCTGGATTATCAAAAATTACAGAATGTGGTGCTGGATAAAAAGGTAATTTATTATAAATTTTTTCTATTTTTGAAGATGATACAAAATAGTTATCAATAATATTAAAAAGTTCAACTCTTGCCTCTATTTCATCCGATAGTTCAGTGTACAAATGGTCAGGGACATGAGTTGTCAACGCACAATTTTCAAAAGTATCCATATACTTCTTCGGATGTTGTTTTAAATAGGCTATTACTTCGTTTAGATAGTCTCTCCAAAAAAAATGAATTAAGTCTGGTTTAGCTCGTAGTTTGGATACGGCTAAGATGAAATCATGATATGATTCGATTTTTTGTGTGTATATGATTTCGACATTATATTCAGATTTCCTTAATCCTGACGCAATATTATTTGCTATAGTTCCAAAAGCCCAATTAGGAGCATCAACAACAAAAAGTATATTTTTTTTATTCAATTTTTTATTCCTGAAGTAATTCTTTATACAACTTTAACCAACGACTAGATATTTTTTCGATTGAAAATTCCTTAATTGAATTTTCTCGTACATCTGTTATCTCATTTTTACGTTCATTTTCATCTTTTTTCATCAAGTACATTATTGAAGAAGCCAAATCCAAAGGGTTATTTTTTTTTGCAATTAATTTATTATTATAACCTTTTAGAATAAAGTTGGTGCCTTCATGATCAGTTGTTACTATAGGAAGCTCCATATATAGAGCTTCAACTAATGTTATTCCGAAGCCTTCATATAGCGAGCTACATATATATGCATCAGCAATGTTATAAAAATACACTGCATCTATACTTGCTTTTATTTTTATTTTTTCAGTCAAGCCTCGCTCAATTATTTCTTTCTCTAACTTCTCTTTTTCTGTACCCGTTCCAACTATTGTTAGTTTGAAGTCTACTTTATTATTTACTAATTCAAATGCTTTTATCAAAGTTGAAAAATCTTTTTCCTTCGATAGTCTTCCTATTGAAACCCAGTGAAAGGTAGAGTTATTCTTTATTTTATTTTCTCTAGTAAATTTAGTTTTACAGATTCCATTCGGAACAATTAACATTTTGTCTATTGGTGACATTTTATTTTTAATAAAATAATCGCATGCTTTCGGACTGACATTTGTGTTTAAATTTGACAAAAAACTAGTCATTCGATAAAGAAGTTCTCTTATTTTTCCACCCTCATATATACTATGAGCAGAAGAAATAACTTTTAGGTTGCGATTGACTAATTTCGCTAGCCTACAAAGTATATATGCGTGAAACATGTGTCCGTGCAAGATGTGTATCTTGTTTTCCCTACAAAACCTTAATAGTTTGAATAATGCCATTGGTGTTTGACAGTAACTATCCATGTCTAAAGTATGAAGGTTAAATTTTTCCTCTAGTAGTAAGCTGTAAATACTACCACCTTTTATCAGAGATATAACTGATACTGAAAGACCTTGAGATTTAAATTTTTTAACCAATTCATAAACTTGTGTTTCAGCTCCTCCAATATCTAAGGCTGTAATTACTATTGCAACATTTAAATTGTTATAGTTCATGCACTTCAACCTCTCCATTCTGAGTGATTTGTTTTGTGTATCCGATTGAAGTTTTTAGTAACATTTTAAATATGGTAGTGTCGTCGTAATCAGAGCAGGCGATATCAAGTGGCTCTATTATTTCTAGTAACTCATTCCAGTGAAGAAACTCTTCATCAGCTTTCATGATGGATGCGTGCTCAGTAGGCTGTGAATCTTTACCCACTAATAATTCCTCATATAGTTTTTCACCTGGACGCAGCCCCGTTATCTGGATTTCTATATCACCAAATGGGTCATCGTCTGTTTTTACAGTTAGGCCGCTTAATTTAATCATGCGAGTAGCTAAGTCAATAATGCGTACAGGCATACCCATGTTTAATACGAATACTTCACCACCTTCAGCCATCGCGCCAGCTTGTATGACTAGCTGCGCTGCTTCTGGGATGGTCATAAAATAACGAATAATGTCAGGGTGGGTGACGGTTACAGGGCCGCCTTGTTTTATTTGTTCCCTGAATAAAGGCACTACTGATCCCGATGAGCCAAGAACATTGCCAAACCTCACCATACAAAAAATAGTGCTAGGGCTGCGTGAGGCCATGGCTTGAAGGATGAGCTCTGCCATGCGCTTTGATGCACCCATTACATTGGTTGGTCTAACTGCTTTGTCGGTTGAGATTAGAACAAAGTTTTTAACGCCGACGCTCACTGCTGCCTCGGCACAACGCCATGTACCAAACACGTTGTTTCTTACACCTTCTACCACGTTATCTTCAACAAGAGGCACGTGCTTGTAAGCCGCAGCATGATAGACGGTATCGGTTTGATACTTCTTCATGACTATCATTAATCTTTTTTGCCGTTGAACTGAGCCCAACACGGCGTGTAGTTTGGTATCTAGCCCATTCACCGCTATGTATTTGGAAATCTCTTGTTCAATTTTGTACAGACTGTATTCGTTGAGTTCAAAGAGCACCAGTTTCGCTGGCCGTTGGGTAATGATTTGTCGGCATAGCTCAGAACCAATTGAGCCTCCCGCTCCTGTAACCATTACACTTTGGTCTGTAATGCAGCGACTGAGTAAACATTGGCTAGGGGGGACCGGAGTCCGGCCTAATAAGTCCTCGATATCGATACTTTGAATGTCATTTATATTAGCTTTGCCATTGGTGATATCTTCTATACTGGGCATAGATAAAACTTCAGCTGAGCATGACTCTAGTCTCTGTATCAGCTTTGTCCGTTCTAATCTTGGGGTTTTACCTAATGCAAGTAATACTTTAACAGCGCAGTGTGTCGCTATCAGATTCTCTAATTGGCTATGAGGAAAGACCCTTAAGCCATGTATTGTTATGCCATGTTTTTTTACATCGTCATCGATAAATGCGGCGGGTCGGTAGTCAGTGCCGCGAAATAAAGCATGGGCTAGTTGGTAGCCTGCGTTGCCCGCGCCATAAATAATAACAGCAGGTTTGTAGCGCTGTAAGCGTTGGTGAACGACGCTTCTTAAAATAAGTCTTGGGCTGCCAAGGATGATGAGTGCTACCAAGGCGTAAATGACCGGTACCGAACGTGGGATAAAACTTTGAAAATAATAGCTACTTGCTGCGAGTACGATTGCCGATGTAGTAATTCCTGCAACCAGAGTGGTAATGGCATTAACTGTCATATAACGCAAAATGGCGCGATATAGCCCAAGCCTTATGAAGCAAAAAATAGAAACGGCCACGGTTACTAGTGTTGATGCGAGCTCTGGTACGCCTGGTGAAAAAGTCAGCTCAGCAGAATCTAATCGTAAGAAAAGTGCAAACAGGATAGAAGCAATGATACCAATCGCATCATATGCTATTGTGGCTAAACGTTTGATTTTTCTTGGTATGTTTAAATTGTAAAAAGGCATCGATAATTCCGATCTTATTTCAGTTGGAAATTATAACACACGTTGCTAAATGATGAGTAGCAGCATGGGAATACCGAGTCTTGGTAACGGAATATATTTGATTTAAGAGTTATATATAATGCAACTTTTTCTTGTTCAGCTGACAGTGTGACCGTGCAAATGTAAGCAAACGGTGGATGAGATAGAGGTAATTATAATGGTCGTTTTTACTTAGATAGTTTGGGATGGGGACAATAAAAAATTGTTAAGAGGTGCTATGTAGAACATGAACACGAGTTATTCATCTTCTGTAAAAAAATGTAAATAAATGTTGTTAGATTTTGGCTCATTGACTAGAATATTTTCTGGTCACAAAAATATAAAAATCGATTGTGTATGTTTGTAATATACAGTTTTACCTAATTTGTTGTTTTCTTAGGATTAGTCATGTTGACTTTAAGCATCAAGCTTACATTGGTTTTCTTTTTCACGCTTCTGGCCTTGCAGTTCTTTAAGCCGATTGCAGAGCGAGTTGGACTAGTCGACAACCCCTGCGCTCGCAAACAACATACTGGTTTTATCCCATTGATCGGTGGTATCAGCGTCTTTACTGGCATTATTTTCGCTTCAATCGTTTTCGGTTGGATTAGTTCGTCAGTCACGCCATTAATGACTTACATCTTTTGTATCTCAATCCTCGTTGTATTAGGCGCGGTTGATGATGCTAAAGACTTATCTGTTAAAATTCGTTTAGTTATACAAACACTGATTACATTTATCATGATTATGGGAAGTGACCTCTTTATCCATAATCTTGGTGAAATGCCTTTTATCGGCGAACTTAATATTGGGTGGTTAGGCTATTTCTTAACTGTATTTGCTGTTATCGGCGCAATCAATGCATTCAATATGGTGGATGGCATTGATGGGTTGTGTGGCTGCCTGTCTCTTATGACGTTGATGCCGATGGCCATTGCTTTTAGCTGGAGTGGTCAGACCGTACCTATGCTAATTTGTTTGGTAATCTGCTCAGCAATTTTACCTTTCCTTGTCGTTAATTTGAAACTGTTCTTCGTGAAACAAAAAGTGTTCATGGGCGACGCTGGCAGTATGATGATTGGTTTCAGTGTTGTGTTCTTGTTGCTCTCTGGCTCACAAGTTGCTCCACAGGATACATCGTTTAGTGCTGCGGCGGCATTGTGGTTTATCGCTATACCCTTAATGGATATGGCCGCAATCATGATTAGACGAGTCCGCAAAGGGCAGTCCCCTTTTCAAGCAGATAGAAACCATTTACACCACATCTTTTTACACGCAGGCTTTACTTCAAGACAGTCGCTTCTAATTATTACAGCCGTTCAGGCTTGCTTGAGCGTCATTGGTTTATTGGGTATTTACTTCAGCATTCCGAGCTATATTTTGATGGCTGGTTTTGTCACCATTTTCTTTTGTTATTCTTATGCGATTCAGCATGTTTGGCGAATTACCAAATATCTAAGAGCAAGAAGAATCAATAAAGTCAGATTGCTTAAAGAAAATCACGCATAGGTAGAACGGTTTTCTGTATGAGTAATGATGTTTCCTCAAAGTGGTACTTGTTATATTGCAAGTCTAAAGAAGAAGCTAAAGCAAGCTTGCATTTAGCTAATCAAGGTATCGAGAGCTTTTATCCAACGATCCATATTGAAAAGTGTGTTCGAGGCAAAAAAAAGCTCGTTGTCGAAACCCTGTTTCCCTCTTATTTATTCGTCAAAATAGATCCTCTACGAGCTAATTTTAATGCGATACGCTCCACTCGGGGAGTCAATGACTTTGTTAAGTTTGGCGGTAACTACGCTAGTGTCTCTGCTGATTTAGTTGAATACTTGTCTACCTCAGTAGAGCAACACCAACATGCACAACGAGTGCTATGCCAGTTACCAAAGTCAGGTGACAAAGTAAGAGTCGAGTCAGGCCCGTTTGCTGGCTTAGAAGCAATTTATCAATCAGATGATGGTTTAGAGCGCAGCGTTCTACTCATAAAGTTAATTAACCAGTGGCAAAAAATAAGCTTGCCCAATACGCAGTGTACGGTTGCTGCCTAGCAAGATAAATGTAAAATACTCACCATCGTAGTTGTCACAAAAATGCCATTGTTATTTGTTTTAATGACTTTGGTGTGACAATCTGCCGATGAAATAGCGATAGCTAACAATTATTAGATCATTACAGCACTGAGGGAGCTGAAACCCTGGGGCGGTAGCGTGTTTTAAATTTATTTTTAGTACCTTAAGTTGTACTTTTACAGGATGTTTTTAGGTTTATGTCGAGACTCTTTGTCTTCATTAAAAAGCTGTGCCTTTCGTTATTGCTTATTGGCCCCTCTGCTTTATTCGCCTCTCCTTGGATTGAAGCTGATGACGCTTACTTGCGTGCTGATCTGCAATTATTATCAGATGCTGGCCTTATCTCTACCCCTTTACAAACCTTTCCTCTGCCTTGGCATGCGGTTGCGCGTGACTTAAAAAAGGCCTCTTTAGATAATTTACCAAACAACGTATTAAGCGCTTATCGACATGTTCAGTATGCATTAGAAACAGCTCAGCTTGAGCGTGGCAATAAACAGATTAAATTAACTGCAGCTAACTCCGAATCGCCAAGTAGTTATGGTCAAAATAACGCCCAAGAATGGCAAGTAGAAGGCGCTTATAGCACCACTCATAAACGAACGGCGGCTAGGTTAAACATAAACTATGGCCAGCCGCACGGGGAAGACTCTGATATTAATTTTGATGGCTCTTTTGCTGCTTACACTACTGGTAATGTTGATATCACGGTGGGGGCGCTACACAAGTGGTGGGGCGCAAGTTGGCAATCAAACCTTGCTCAGCCATTTGCTTCTCGTCCTGCCCCCCTTGCTTATATCGCTTATGCGGGCAACGACTTATCTGAACTCGATGCAGTTTACCTTGAAGGTGGGGTTAGCTATGTCAACGATCTTTCGCCATACCAAAAAAAGTGGGCGAGTCGGATTAACGTGACAGTTGCCAAGCCACTCAGCTTAGGTGCTAGCTACATTCGCTATCAAGGCAAAACCGATAAAAAATCACAGCAGTGGCTGTGGTATGACGTGCTTGATTTAACAGAAGAGAGCAACAATCAATTTATTGTTGAAGGCCGAATTAGCTTACCCACTTTTAATGGTTGGAATGGTGGTGTTTACTCTCAGCACTTGATCAGTGATGGCGTTGGCCAGCAGGGCGCAAATATTTCAGGGATAGATTTACAAAATCAAGTGCTGGACGCTCAACTGAGGCTTGTGCTTGAGAATCGCTACAACCCATTGTCTGATAACAGTCAGCTAAATAGCCATTTAAGTGGCTTGAAAGAAATAGCATCAGGGCAACTATATCAACTGCACTCCTTATCCAACCAGCTCTCTGTTGGTGGTTATGTTCAGTTAAGCAATAACCACCAATTTAATCTTTTTTATCATCTTGAAAGTTACAACAAACAACATAATCGACTCAGTGGTGAATATCAGCTACCACTGCTAAGCGGCTTATTTAGCATTCAACTCTCTATGAGTGATGCAGACTGGCAACAAGATAACCTGCAACTAGCAACGAGCTGGGACTACAGGTTTTAATCGACCATGCGGAAATGGAAATACATGGCTAACACGAAAAAATCTAAACTAATCGCATTATTTGTCTCAAGTGTTGCTTTTGCAACAACAGCAATGGCGGCTTCACCCACGCCTTCACAAATCGCGCAATTTCAAGCCTTGCCTAAGTCGCAACAAGAAGCACTTGCAAGCCAGTATGGAATTGACACCTCTACATTGCAAAGCCAAGGCACTACGCAACAAGAGGCGAAAATAGCGCCAACCATCGGCAAGCGCCAAGCCACCGCTAGAGTTGCAAGAAAACTTGAGTTATTTGGTTATGATTTATTCGCCGGTGAGCCCAGTAGCATGGCGCCTATCGGTGATATTCCCGCTCCAGCTGACTACATGATGGGGCCGGGCGACGAACTGAATATTGAAATATTTGGTAAAGACAATAACAGTTACAGCTTTATCGTAAAGCGTGACGGCAGTATCGACTTACCAAGACTTGGCCCTGTGATGATTGCTGGGCAAACTTATTCGCAAGTGCAAGAGAGCTTAACGGCCTTCATCAAAAGCAAAATTATAGGGGTCGAAGTTACCATTAGTTTAGGTAAATTCCGTACCATGCAAGTATTCGTGTTAGGCGATGCTTACAAGCCTGGAACTTATGTACTTAGTTCACTGGCAACAGTGACCCAAGCATTGCGTGCAGCGGGCGGTATCGATACCTTAGGTTCGCTTCGAAAAATTCAAATAAAGCGTAATGGTTCGCTGCTGCGTCAAATTGATTTATATGATCTGTTGTTAAACGGTAATACCAGCGACGACATCAGGTTGCGAGATGGGGATACTATTTTCATTCCGCCACGAGGCGCAACGATTGTGGTCGACGGCGAAGTACGTCGCCGTGCAATTTATGAACTGAAAGGTAAAACGCCGATCATGAACGTGATTCGAGCGGCGGGTGGCTTTACCGAGCGCGCATTTAGTCAGCACATTAGTGTAGCCAGAGCGACGGACTCAGGTACTGACGTATTCAATATTGACGTGACAACGCAGGCAGGGCGTAATTTTAAAGTAGGTGGCGGTGATAGTATCAAGGTAACCCGTGTGCCAGGCGAATTCAATAACGCCATCGGCTTACTGGGGGCGGTAGAGCGCCCTGGTGCTTACAACTGGAAAAATGGCTTACGTTTAAGTGATTTAGTGGGCAATAGTAAGCAGGATCTTACTCCTGCTACGTATTATGACTATGGGGTGATTGTTCGAGAAATTAACACTCAAGGTGAAATTCAAGTTCTGCAGTTTAACCTGGCTAACGCGATAGCCGCGCCGGGTACAGCAGCTGACCCAGTATTGCAAAAGCGCGACCAAGTGATCATCCTCAATAAAGACTTGGGGCGCAGTTTAGAGCTATCTACGCAAACAGTTGGTGCAACAGAAAGTCGTTTAGAAGCAATGCGTCGTCAAACGGTGACACAACGCGAGAGCTTAGTAACCAAGAATGAACAAACAGAAGATGCAGAAGCAAGCGCGCGTCTTAGTAATGTTGCAAACACCTCTCTAGGAGGTATTAGCGATGCAGACATGGCCAGTGGCGAACAATCTGGCAAGCTTGAAATTGATAGCTTAAATAACAAAACGAGTCTTGAGCGCAGTGCACAAGATGTACGTAACATGTTGCTAGAGCCGGTAATTGCGCAGCTAAAAGCACAGGCGGGCATCAACAAGCCGGTGCAAATAATTGAAATTCGCGGCGCAGTTAAATTTCCAGGCGTTTATCCTTTGGCGAGAGGACAAAGCCTAAAAGACTTAATCATCGCTGCCGGTGGCTTAAAAGAATCCGCTCATTTAGGTCGAGCAGAAATGAGTCGAATTATTGAGCAGGGCGGACGCAGTAATATCGTGCACCGCGATATAGACCTGAATAAAGTTTTTAATGGCTCATCATCGCAGCAAATCAAGCTAGTTAGTAAAGACCGTATTAATATTTTTGCCAAACCAGAATGGCGTGAAGACTTAAGTATTGAATTGGGCGGTGAAGTGCTCTTCCCAGGTCGATATACCTTCAAACGTGGTGAAACCTTACTTGAGCTTATTGAGCGTGCGGGCGGCTTAACCGAATATGCTTACCCCCAAGGGGCGGTATTCTCGCGCGAAAGTTTACGCGAGCAAGAAGCGCAAAAACTGCGTTACTTACATGAACAATTGCGCCAAGAGGTTTCAACCCTAGCGTTTCGCCGTCAATCTTCAAGTAATCCGCTGCAGCAAGCCTCGCCAGCAACCGATGCCATGGGCGTGGTTGATAAACTTGGCATTGCAAGGCCGGTAGGCCGTATGGTAATTAACTTAGACCAAGTGATTGAAGGCAATAAACAACAAAACATCTTGCTAGAAAACGGTGACAAAATATATGTGCCACCATTGCGTAACATCGTCACGGTGATGGGACACATACAAATGCCGACGTCGTTGATTTTTGACAGCAATTTGTCCGTTCAAGATTACATCAATGCCACCGGTGGTCCGAAAAAACAAGCAGATACCGATCGTATCTATGTAATTCGCGCTAATGGCTCGGTCATGCTGCCGGATAGCAGCTATTGGTTTAAGCGCGGTGAAGATAAGCTAATGCCGGGTGACACTATAGTGGTACCTATGGATACAGATTATGTAGATGGCTTGAGCGTCCTAACATCAGCTACGCAAATTCTATACCAAATCGGTGTAGCTTGGGCGGCGATTAAATAAACAACTAGCTTATTCATTACTAATTGGCTTAGCAGCTTTATATAGCTGTTAAGCCTAAACTTATATTTAAGAATTATGACTCAAGAAATTAAACAGCAACCTATATACATTAGCCCTGAATATTTTCAGCAACAAAATAACGAGCTAGATGATGAAATAGATCTACGGGAGCTATTTGGCGCTTTATGGAAAGGTAAATGGCTAATCATTTTTTGTACTTTTATTTTTGCTGTTGGTGCAGTCATCTTTGCAATCAATCAACCTAATTATTACAAAGCACAAGCATTGTTAGCGCCAAGTTCGGGAGAGGGTAGCTCTGGCGGCTTAGGGCAGTTGGGCGGTCTTGCTGCTTTAGCTGGAGTTAATATTGGTGGTGGCAAAAGTGATAAAACACAATTGGCTATGGCTGTATTAAAATCTCGAGAGTTTCAAACACGGTTTATCAATAAATATGATGTGAAAATCCCTTTGTTTGCAGGACTAAAATGGAGTAAAGATAGTGGCGATCTAGCTTTGGATCCTGAAGTGTACGACCCCATTAAAAACGAATGGACTCGCGAGGTACAACCAGGGGAATCTGTTATCCCAACAGATTGGGAGTCTTATAAAGAATTTAATCCTGTTGTGTCAGTATCACAAGATCAAGATAATGGGCTAGTAACTGTATCTGTTGAGTTTTTATCGCCAACGCTAGCGCAAAAGTGGGTGGCATTATTAATTAAAGATTTAAACCAAGTAATGAAAGAGAAAGAGTTATTAGAAAGTGAAAAGAATATTAATTATCTGCAAGAGCAACTAGGTCAAACTACCATCGCTGATATGCAAAGCGTATTCTATCAACTTATTGAAGATCAGATTAAAAATCGTATGCTGGCCGAAGTTCAAGATGAATTTGTTTTTAAGGTCGTTGACCCAGCAGTTGTACCTGAAGAAAAGAGCAAGCCGAAAAGAGCACTGATTTGTGTGTTGGGGACGCTATTAGGCGGTATGTTAGGATGTGCGATTATACTGGTACGCTTTGCGTTTAGGAAACAAGATACCCAGACAATAAATAGATGAAAAAGTGTGGGTGTGTGATTTTTGGTATTTTATTTAAAATATTAAACTGAATTTTTGTAGACATAGAATTAGGAACTTAAGTGTATGAGCAATATCTTGCCTCTAATCGGACGCGATAAAGCGTTGTTTGTATCTGACATTACTGCTCATGAAGAAGAGTTAAAGCGCATCGTATCTAGTTCAAGGTTTCTTGTTTTAGGTGGAGCCGGTTCCATAGGTCAAGCGGTAACTAAAGAGATATTTAAACGCAATCCGAAAAAGCTTCATGTTGTTGATATTAGTGAAAACAACATGGTTGAACTGGTCCGTGATATTCGTAGTTCATTTGGCTACATAAATGGTGACTTCCAGACTTTTGCATTAGACATAGGTTCTGTTGAGTATGATGCGTTTATTAAAGCCGATGGGCAATATGACTACGTTTTAAACTTGTCTGCTTTAAAGCATGTTCGCAGCGAGAAAGACCCTTTTACCTTGATGCGTATGATCGATGTGAATGTATTCAATACAGACAAAACAATTCAGCAGTCGATTGATACTGGCGTGAAAAAGTATTTTTGTGTATCGACAGATAAGGCCGCTAATCCGGTCAACATGATGGGCGCATCTAAGCGAATTATGGAAATGTTCTTAATGCGTAAAAGTGAACAGATTTCGATTTCTACCGCCCGCTTTGCAAACGTTGCTTTTTCGGATGGCTCTTTACTTCATGGCTTTAATCAACGCTTACAAAAGAATCAACCGATTGTTGCCCCCAATGATATAAAACGTTATTTCGTTACCCCTCAAGAGTCTGGTGAGTTGTGTTTGATGTCATGTATTTTTGGTGAAAACCGAGATATCTTTTTTCCTAAATTAAGTGAAGCGCTACACCTCATTTCTTTTGCAGATATAGCAGTGAAATATCTAGAGCAAAGAGGATTAGAGCCTTATTTGTGTCAAAATGAAGATGAGGCGCGTGAATTATCATGCTCTTTACCTGCGCAAGGTAAATGGCCTTGTTTATTCACATCAAGCGATACCACAGGCGAAAAAGACTTTGAAGAGTTCTTTACTGAGAAAGAAACATTAGACATGGCGCGTTTTAACAATTTGGGCATCATTAAAAATGATCCACTTTATGAACAATCGCTTCTTGAGTTGTTTGAAGAAAAGATAGGCCAAATGAAATCAGAACGTGCTTGGTCTAAAGAAGAAATTGTTAATCTCTTCTTTAAGATGATCCCCGATTTTGGCCATAAAGAAACGGGCAAATATCTTGACAGCAAAATGTAGTCATTTTTTATTTTCCGCTATTTTTTAGTCCCGTTTATCGGTTTCAGTTTAAAGTGAGAGTCAAACTATGAGCCAAGCATCTATTGTTGAGTTTGTGCGTGAATTATACCAAACCAATGATTTCATTCCGCTGCATGCCCCCAAATTTGATGGTAACGAACAGAAGTATGTCTTAGAAACAATACAGAGTACGTTTGTTTCGAGTGTTGGTAAGTTTGTCGATGAGTTTGAAAAAAAAATTGAAAGTTATACAGGAAGTGCGAAAGCGGTTGCCACTGTAAATGGGACAGCAGCCTTACACGCTTCACTTTATATGGCTGGCGTTCAGCATGGTGATTTTGTTATAACCCAGGCGTTAACGTTTGTTGCAACATGCAATGCCTTATATCACATGGGGGCGGAGCCTATTTTCGTTGACGTTTCCCCTATAAGTTTGGGCTTATGTCCAAAGGCCGTTGACGAATTTCTAACACAGCATGCAATTGTGACAGATACGGGTTGCATGCATAAGCAAACCAAGCGGCCTATCCGCGCAGTTGTGCCCATGCATACATTTGGTCATCCTGTTGAACTAGATGAGTTAATAGCTGTTTGTCGGAAATGGAATCTGACCTTAGTTGAAGATGCGGCGGAAAGCTTAGGCTCATTTTATAAAGGTAAGCATACCGGTACCTTAGGAGATTTTGGTGCCGTCAGTTTTAACGGTAACAAAATCATTACCACAGGTGGCGGTGGGATGGTTTTATGCAAGACGGCCGAGCTTGGCGCTCATACTAAGCATGTAACGACCACAGCAAAAGTACCCCATCCTTATGAGTTTTATCACGATGAAGCAGGCTTTAATTACCGAATGCCAAACTTAAATGCGGCCTTGGGTTGTGCACAAATGGAAGTATTAGAGCAATATCTAATTGAAAAGCGTGAGCTTGCGAGCCGCTACCAAGATTTTTTTGCAAAGGGTGATTTTAAATTTGTCGTTGAGCCTGAGTATGCCATGTCAAATTACTGGCTAAATGCGGTTATTTGCCCATCTGCACAAGCTAGAGATACCCTGCTAAAGCAAACTAATGAATCAGGTGTGATGACTCGTCCTATTTGGCAATTAATGCATCGATTGCCCATGTTCAAAAATGCCCCTCGTGGTGAGTTAACGCAATCAGAACACATTGAAATGCATTTGATTAACTTACCTAGTAGTCCAATTTCAATTTAATTAAGTTGATAGAATTAGGAATAGCAAGTTTAGTATTATGACTAGAAAAATTGCGGTTTTCACGGGCACAAGAGCAGAGTACGGACTTCTTTTTTGGCTGCTAAAAGACATTCAAAATGATCCAGAGCTTTGTTTGCAGCTTCTTGTATCTGGAATGCATTTATCGCCTGAATTTGGTGAGACCTATAAGCAAATAGAGCAAGATGGCTTCAATATTGACGAAAAGATAGAAATTTTATTATCGTCTGATTCTGCCGTGGGTACAGCTAAAAGCATGGGATTGGGCGTGTTAGGTTTTTCAGATGCACTCGCGCGATTACAACCCAATGTACTGGTCATTTTAGGCGACCGTTTTGAGGCGCTAGCAGCGGCTCAAACGGCAATGATCATGCGGATTCCAATTCTTCACTTACATGGTGGGGAGATCACGGAAGGGGCTTATGATGACGCTATTCGTCATGCAATAACTAAGTTGAGCTACCTTCATGGAACATCAACTGAAGAGTATCGTCAGCGAGTTATACAGCTTGGTGAATCACCAGATAGAGTGAAAAATGTAGGTGCAATAGGTTTAGACCACCTAAAGCGTGCAACTTTTATGACAGTTGATGAATTATCTGGGTCTCTTAACTTCAAAATAGATAAGCCATACTTTCTTGTTACCTACCATCCCGTCACACTAGGTGATGAAGTGCCTGTTGCTAGTTTTCAAGCGCTGCTTGATGCCCTGGATGAGTATCCCGACTACCAAGTGATCCTTACCTATCCGAACGCGGATGATGGTGGTCGTCGAATTATTCCTATTTTGGAAGAATACGCGCGGAAAAATTCTACACGTGTTTTTGCTATACCCTCTTTAGGCCAGGTTCGCTACCTCAGCGCGGTTACTCATGCTGCAGTCGTTATTGGTAATTCATCTAGTGGCATCATTGAGGTGCCAGCCTTTGATGTGCCAACTGTAAACATAGGTTCAAGACAAAAGGGTCGTTTGGCTGCAAAAAGCGTGTTGAATGCAGAGCCTAATCAAGGTGCTATTTCGGCGGCAATCAGCGTCGCAATCTCTCGTGTTTATAAGCATGAAGATGAAAAAGTACATAATCCATATGGCCAAGGTGACACAAGTAGCCAAGTGATTGATATGATCAAGTCGCTTGAGTTCAAACCAAGTAAAGCCTTTTACGATATAAACTTTAACGACGTTAAGTGAGAGAATAATGACTCTAATTATTGCTGAAGCTGGTGTTAATCATAATGGCGATGAAAAATTAGCTTTTGAATTAGTAGACGCGGCATATCAAGCAGGCGCAGATATCGTTAAATTTCAAACTTTTAAAGCAAAAAATCTAGTAACAGCAGATGCAAAGCAAGCAGAATATCAAGTTGCTAATACTCAAAAGCAAGAGTCACAACTGGCTATGTTGAGCCGTTTAGAGCTTTCATATGACGCGCATCATCAACTAGTAAAGCACTGCGAATCTCTGGGCATTGAATTTTTATCCACTGCATTTGATTCAGAAAGCTTAGATTTTCTAGTCAACGATTTGGGCTTAACTCGCCTTAAAATACCTTCTGGTGAAATAACTAATGCCCCTCTTGTACTTGAGCATGCAAAAACAGGCTGTGATTTGATAGTGTCTACTGGTATGGCAACGTTATCAGAAATTGAAGCTGTATTAGGAGTGATAGCATTTGGCTATATCGCAGATAAAACAGCTACACCGAGTGAATTAGCATTTCAACAAGCCTATGCTTCTGAAGCCGGCCAACAAGCACTAAAGCAAAAAGTAACTGTTTTACATTGTACTACAGAATATCCTGCGCCGATGGCTGAGATAAATCTTAAAGCCATGGATACACTTGAGCGCGCGTTTGAGCTTCCTGCTGGTTATTCCGATCATAGTGAGGGAATTACCATTCCTATTGCTGCTGTTGCGCGAGGTGCGGTGCTGATTGAAAAGCACTTTACTCTTGATAAAAATATGGATGGCCCAGATCATAAAGCGTCACTCGAGCCACAAGAGCTTGCCGCAATGGTGAAAGCTATTCGCCAAGTAGAAGTTGCTTTGGGAGTTGGAGTTAAAAGCCCTACTGTTTCAGAGGTAAAAAATAAAGCTGTCGCACGTAAGAGCTTGGTTGCCGCAGAAGACATTAAACATGGTGAAAAGTTTACAAAAGAAAATTTAACTATTAAGCGCCCAGGTTCAGGTGTTTCTCCCTACCGTTACTGGGAACTTTTGGACAAAAAAGCCTCTCATGCTTATCAATCAGGTGATTTAATTGTTGAGTAGTCACAATTTAAAACCACTTATTATCATTGGTGGTGGCGGTCATGCGAGTGTGTTGGTTGATATTTTGCGTTCACAGGATCGAGAAATATTGGCAGTTGTTTCTCCTGATGACATTGCTCATCGGAGTGTTTTTATTGGTATTAAGCACCTAAAAAATGACGACGACCTTTTAGCTTATACGCCAAATGAAGTGGTATTAGTCAATGGTATTGGCATGATGCCGAGAAGCAAAATCAAGCGAAAAATCAATGAGAAATTCTTATCACTTGGTTATCGGTTTGAAACAGTTATAGCAGATAGTGCGATTATTTCTGAGTATGCAAGCCTTGGAGAAGGTGTACAGGTCTTACCTGGTGCAATTATTCAAGCAGGAGCTGTAATTGGTGAATATGCAATTATTAACAGCGGTGCGATTATTGAGCACGATACACAGATTGGCTGTTATAACCACATTGCACCAGGCTCTGTTATATGTGGTCAATGTGTCACAAAAGAAGATGTATTTGTGGGCGCAGGAGCGACCGTTATTCAAAGTGTAAACATTGCTGAGCAAGCGTTTGTTGCAGCAGGTGCAACCTTAACAACAAATATGCCTGCTAGCAGCATCTGTTATCCCTCTCGAGCACAAATAACTCAAGGTGATTTATGAGCCACAGTTGGAAAAAAATATTGATTAGCCCTGAAAGCTCGATAATTCAGGCTCTGAAAATAATAGATAATGAAGCGCTTAGAGTGGCTCTAGTTGTTGATGAAAATCAACGTTTAGCGGGTGTGGTAACAGATGGTGATATCAGACGCGGTATCTTAAATGGCCTAACACTAGATACTGCTGTATCTGAAATAATGAACACTTCGCCAATTACTGCTTGCGTCAACACTCCGAAGAAAGAATTGATAAAATTAATGGAAACTCGGAGTATTCTATCAATTCCTTTAGTTGAGAATGGTGCTGTTGTTGGATTAGAGACCCTGCATCATTTATTCGAACAGCCTACCTATGATAACCCAGTATTTATTATGGCTGGAGGGTTTGGTACTAGATTGCGCCCGCTAACAGATAACTGCCCTAAGCCAATGCTCAAAATAGGTGATAAGCCGATACTTGAAACGCTTATCCGCAGTTTTATCAGTGCTGGATTTAATAACTTTTATATCTCTACCCATTACATGCCTGAGCAAATTAAAGCACATTTTGGTGATGGTAAAGAGTTAGGTATTAATATTACTTATGTCCATGAAGAATCACCGTTGGGTACCGGTGGTGCTCTTGGCTTGCTGCCGGATTGTTTGCCTAAAGATTTACCGCTTATTATGATCAACGGGGATGTGCTTACTAAAGTTGATTTTCAACGTTTACTTGCTTTTCATGAAGAAAATCAGGCTGATGCAACTATGTGTGTGCGCGAGTATGACTATCAAGTGCCATATGGTGTCATAAATGGAGAAGGCAATAAAATCACGAGTATGGTTGAAAAACCGATTCAACGTTTTTTTGTAAATGCTGGCATATATGTGGTCTCGCCGAAAGTCATCAAGTCCGTTCCAGAGAATCACAAAATAGATATGCCGACATTACTTGAGCAGCACATGCAAGAAAGTGACAACATTCTTATGTTCCCAATTCATGAATACTGGTTGGATATAGGGCGAATGGATGACTTCAATAGAGCACAGGCAGATATTCACACATTGGGGTTAGATTGATGGAAAGGGTTGCTGTTGTAGGCCTTGGAAACATCGCTGCGCGCCATCGTAAAAATTTGAAACACCTATTTCCTCAAGCTTCTTTGTATGCTATGTCGGCCAGTGGTCGAATGCCTGATGAAAAAGTAAGTGATGCAAATCATTTGGTATCTTCAATTGAAGCCTTGATCGAGCAAAAGGTTCAATTCGTGATTGTTGCATCTCCTGCACCTTTTCATACTTGTCACGCTATTCCTTTAATCCGAGCAGGGATCCCTGTTCTTATTGAGAAACCCGTGACAGCTTCTAAAGAAGATGCTTTAGCCTTACAAGATGCGGCTGCTCGTTATCAAACCCCGGTTACTGTAGGTTATTGTCTGCGTTACTTGTCTTCTGCCTTAGAGATGAAAAAAATTATGGCCTCGAACCTACTTGGCCATTTGTATCACGCCAATATAGAGATTGGTCAGTACTTGCCAGATTGGCGGCCTAGTAAAAACTATCGTGAATGTGTTTCGGCAAGAGCTGAGTTAGGCGGCGGTGTGTTGCTAGAGTTGAGTCATGAGCTGGATTACACACAGTGGCTGTTGGGTGATTTAACTCTTGAACATGGAGTTTTGCGCAGTACGCAAGAGCTTGGCTTAGAAGTAGAGGACAGTGCTGATCTTCTACTAAGTACTGCTGAAAAAGCTGTGGTACATGTTCACCTTGATTTTTTACAACGTAAGGCTTACCGAAAATGCCGCTTTGTTGGCAGTAAAGGTACATTAGAGTGGGACTTAATTGGTAATGAAATTAGGTTTATCACCGTTGAGAGAGAAGACGTTTTGTATAGTGCTCCCGAATGGGATAAAAACAACATGTATATAGAGATGGTTAAGGATTTTGTCTCTCAAATTCAACAGCAATCCAATCAATGTATTTCCTTAGTGGAAGCTACGAAAAGTATCGAATTAATTGAACAGATTAAACAGAATTGCACTACTTTACCCATTACGGGCGATTTGAAAGGTTAATACTCAATGAAAAATTTTGCATTTGTTTTTGCTCGTGGTGGCTCAAAAGGTCTCCCTGGGAAAAATATAAAACCATTAGCAGGGAAACCATTATTACAGTATTCCATAGACACAGCTTTGGCTGCGCCATCGATTGATAAAGTGTTTGTTTCAACCGACGATGTACAGATCGCGGGTATCGCGCGAGCTTGCGGCGCTATTGTGATTGATCGTCCAGCTGATTTAGCGAGCGATACAAGCCCTGAATGGCTATCATGGCGGCATGGTGTAGAATGGGCTCGGGAACATTACGGTGACTTTGATGGCTTTGTCAGTCTGCCAGCAACAAGCCCACTAAGAAGTGTTCAAGATGTGGAAGGTGCGATTACCCAGTGTAAAAACGTTGCTGCTGATATTTGTATTTCGGTCACTCCTGCTAGCCGCAGCCCTTATTTTAATATGATTAAACTCACATCAGATGGTTTCGTGGAATTAGTTAATAAGCCGGAAGGAGAAGTGATTCGTCGGCAGGATGCGCCTGCTGTATTTGATATAACCACTGTCGTTTACGCCACCACACCTAGCTTCGTTATAAATCATTACGGAATATTTTCAGGAAAAGTAACAAGTATTGAAGTGCCGAAAGAGCGAGCGGTGGATATCGATGATATTTATGATTTCAAATTAGCAGAAACGATACTTCAGGACCTTCAATAATGGAAAAACTTCTAGATAATAAAACCATTCTGATCGCCGGTGCCGGCGGGCTTCTCGGGACTCGATTAGTTCCAGCTTTGCTAAAGCAAGGTGCTAGGGTGATAGCCGCGGATATTAGTCTTAATGTTATGCTTGAGCGTTTATCATCATTAGGCGTTGATGTTAAAAATGAAAGATTGATTAGTTGCCAGTTAGATGTAACTAAAGAAGATAGCGTTAAAGCTTTTTTTGCCGAGCAAGTTAATATAGATGGCGCTGTGAACGCTACTTACCCACGAAATAAAACTTACGGTAAGCACTTTTTTGATGTTAGCCCAGATAGCTTTAACGAAAATTTGTCTCTTCATTTAGGTAGTGCATTTTTGTTCACTCAGCAATTCGCTGCTTATTTTAAGCAACATCAACGGCCATTATCATTAGTCAATATATCTTCTATATATGGAGTAATTGCGCCTAAATTTGAAATTTACGATAACACATCTATGACGATGCCCGTTGAGTACGCGGCGATTAAATCCGCTATTCAACATTTAAATAAATATGTGGTGGCATATGTCAATGATAGCCGTTTTCGTATTAACTGTGTAAGCCCCGGTGGTATTTTTGATCATCAACCAGAGGCTTTCTTGGCGGCTTACAAAGAAAAAACACATGGAGCAGGCATGCTTGATGTTGAAGATATAGTTGGGGCTGTTCTGTTTTTATTGTCCGAACAATCTCGTTTTGTTACAGGGCAAAATATAGTTGTGGATGATGGTTTCTCGTTATGAATTTAAGTGGGATTGTAAAAAAAATATTTTCACCATATGTTTTGTCTAATGAAGAAAAAGAATTTATTAAGTTAAACAGAATAGTATGGAATACTAAATGTAAGGGGAGTGTAGGTGTTTTAGTCGAAGGTTTTTTAGACTCGCCTACAAGTGTCGTTGAAAAATCAAGGTTAGCTAATGCTGCAAGGGAGGTTACGGGATTAGATGTTGAAGTCATAGTGCGGGGGGTCTTTGGTAAAGCAAGCAATGTTATACCAATTTATAAGTCATTTGGATTTGATAGGTTTCGGCTTTGGTGGAGGAATTACTTCAATCCATTTGTTGTTATTCCCGCGTTTTCTTCATTTTTCCACCTTCTTTTTATGATTAGAACTGGTGATGCGTTAGTTGATTATAAAAAAGATGATATTGTTATTGGAGACCTGATTTATGATTCTTTGATAAGGAATATTCCGAATAGTTACACGGTGAAAAATATTTGTATTTTTAAACATGGGCGGATTTTGCTTCGTTCAATGTTTTTCTTTTACGGAAATAAAAGAATATTAAAAAATAAGAACGTAAAGTTTTTTGTAACTAGCCATAACGTCTATGCGGAATATGGAATGTTGTGTCGCCAAGCTCACAACCAAGGTGCTATTGTTTTATTGAAAGATATGGATGTTTATAAAATTTATTCCAAATCGAAAAATGTAAATGAACATTTCTTAAAAGTTGAACAATCTATTGTAGATGAATGTGTTAGAACATCTGACCTAAAGAAAGAAAAAGAATATTACCGCTCTAGAGTTTTAGGCTTATCAGAGCAGGTGGATATAAAAAATGCTTATAAAAATAAAAAGATATATAGTAAGTCTGAAACGTTAGCATTGCATACGAATTTTAGCTTAAGCAAAAAAAATGTATTTGTCATGGCGCATGCTTTTTCTGATGCCCCCCATGTAGGAGAAGGGCTTCTTTTTAGAGATTATTACGATTTTTTAGAAAAAACGCTTATAAAGCTAAATGGTAATAGTAATATTAATTGCTTTGTTAAAGCTCATCCCAGCTCCTACATGTGGGGGGAGAAGGGCGGGGTTGAAGAAATAGTTGAGACTAATTGCTTAACTAATGTTTGTATAGTGCCTAGTGACTACAATACGAGTTCAATAATAGATGTGGCCGATGTTATTGTTACAGCTAAGGGAACCGCAGGGCTCGAATTTAGCTGTGCAGGGATTCCTGCAATAACTGCCGGTATAGGTTATTATCATGGATTTGGTATTTGTTATGAACCAAATACGGTAGCAGATTACTATTCATTCCTCATGAACAGTCACCAATTAAATAAGCTTGATGACAGTGTTATAAATAAGTCTCTGATCGTTCTCTATCAAAGTTTTAATCGATTATTTCATTCGCCAGTTTTACCTGCTGTTCAAATTCGGCCTGGGGATGATTATCAATCATTATACCGTTCTAAGTATTCTGAAATGGTTACTAATTTGAATGCGAATATATTAATGAAAGATGAATTTTATGATTTGGTTAAGTCTGATATAAGTCGAGTTGTTGATGAAGAGTAAGTTCCTCTATGTAGGGTTAAGCTACTCGATTCAATTTTTAAATATTGTATTGAATCTGATTTTTATGCAACGTTTACCACCGATTATACTTGGTGATCTAGCGATCGCTAAGATTTGGCTTCAGGCTTTTGACTATACTCATTTGGGAACGCGTTTTGCTCTGGACCGCTATTTGCCTGTAACAAAACGAGATAGTCATCGTCGACCTTATTTGATCTTCTCGCTTTGTGTTGTGTTGGTAGGTTCGTCGATTGTTTTTATTTCATCAATGATTTTGGAGCGCGCTAATCCAATAGTTTTTTCTTTTTGTATTGTAGGTATCACATTAGCACTTTTTAATGTTATTAAAGCATATTTTCGAGCTGTTGGCGGGATAGAAACGGTCAATAAGTTAATGGCGCTTTTGTATGTATTACCACTTACATTATCTGTAAGTGTAGCGCTTTATTCATTTTCACTATTTATCTGGGTGTACCCTTTAAGTTTTAGTTTTTTCTTGTTGTTTTTTTCAATTAAATACTACTCGTTGTTGCTAGATAATTACAATTTAAAACACTTTTCTGTCATTAAGCGTAAGGTTAGTTCTGTTTCATTTTTATTGTTTTTTAACTCAGTGTGTGTGTATGCCAGTTTTGTTGTTGACCGCTTCTTTGTAGATTGGTATTTGGGGCGAGTGGAATTAGGACTTTACAGTGTTGTAATGTTCGTTTTTGCCTCGTTGTTTACTATACCTTCTATTTTGACTGAGCTTGTATTTCCCAAGGTTGTATATCGTGTTGTCAATGAACGACAGTTGTTTTTTATTCGAGAGATGTTATTTGTCTTTTTGGGGACTGCAATTGCCGTATTAATAGCAAATTGTGCTTTGTATTTTTTAGTACAACGTTTCACTGATTATGGTGAGCTACTTCCTTTGATGCAACTTGCTTCATTAGGAGTTTTACCATATTCCTTTATTGCGATATTCCATCATGTATTTAATGCTTTGGATAAAAGGAGGTTGTTGTTTTTTTCTAATGCAAGTTTATTGCTAATATATGTACTTTCGTTATCTTTTTATTATGATGGTGGGTTGGCCTATTTTGTATATTTAAAGGTGGCTTTTTGTTTTTTCCTATGTTTATTTCTTTTTTTAATGTTGTTTTTTTCTAATGATTAGTCTCCTATATATCTTACTAGGTGGTTGTGGGTATACAGTTATCGCTAAATTAGCTAAAGACTATTATCATCCGAGTGCTATATTGGTTTTGTTGTGGTTCCTATCTTCATCTTTAGCTAGTTTTGAACCTTTTTATAACAAGCAACTTCAGAACTCTTTGTCTTTCGATGCTCATGTTAGTATTGTTGTGGCTGGGGCTTCTTTGTTTTTTCCTGCCTTTTTCTTATCATTTGTTTCAAAGCCAAGAAATAGATATTCATTTTTTAAACCAAATGGTCTATATAGTTACTGCCTTAATGGCTCCATGCTTATTGCAATTTTTGTTTTTTTTGTGCGATTTAAGTCTCAAATTTTCATGCCTACTTTGTTCGTGTCAGGTATAAGTGATGTTAAATCAGCTGTCCCTGATGGCATTCCGTTTTTGCACTATTTTGATTTGTTGACTCCCTTTTTAGCTGTGTCGGCTCTACACAGATTACTTTTTTGCAATAAGACTAACAGTCTTAATTTTGTGTTGCTCTTATCTTTTATATTTTTTTCAATTTTAACTATTGTTTTATATAAGGTATCAAGGGGAGAGTTGTTAGTAATAATTTTGGGTTCGCTATACCTTTTTTATGCAAAATATCAGTTCTCTATATTAAAGGTGTTTACTTTGTTTCTTTTCGTGGTATCCATATTTCTATTTTTTACCTATTTAAGGGTTTCGGAGGCTGGGATGGTTGCCGGTTACCTAGGTGATGGCGCATGGATGATTTTTAGCCCCGTTTACACGTATGTTGCGATAAATTTCGAAAACTTTAATAAGCTAACCTTGGTCGATAATTTTCAGTACACACACTATGTAGCAACGTTGAAGTTTGCTATTAACCCATTTTATCCAGATCTATATGACCCTAATACCGGTGTTGTTAAAGATTTTAGTACCCTTTTTTTTAATGCTCGGCCATTTCTATATTATTTTTACCATGATCTAGGTGTTTTTGGTGTTGGCCTTTTTTCATTTTTTATATCAATTTTTGTTAAGCTCATTTATATTGCAAGCACGCAAGATTCAAAATATTGCTTGATGGTTGCATTTATGCAGAAAGCCATTTTCTTTATTTTCTTCGGAAATTACTTTTTTGGGGATTTGGTTCTTGTTTTTCCATATTTGTTTTGTTTTTTTCTCATTATATTGATGTACAGAAGAGTGAGGTTTTTCCATTGAAACTTATTTTTGCAGGTAATCTACATTATGGTGGTGCGGTACAGGTTGCTGTTTCGTTTATTTCTGAACTTGTTTCCCTTGGGCCTTCTGAATTAAAAGATATTGACGTCATAGTTTCTTCTGCTATACACAATCAGCTAGATATCGATTTATCCATGTTTAATAATTACAGTGTCATAGATTTTTTTGGAGCGAAATTTTTTAGTGGAAAAAATAATTTAGAGTTTTTCTATGATGTTTGTTTTGTTGTGTTTGGTCCGATTTACTATTCATTAAATGCCCGGAATTATGTGGTCGGGTTTGCTCAACCTTGGATCGCATATTCGGATAATGATGTATATCCAAAACTCTCATTGCATGAAAAAATAAAAAATAAGATGAGGTTTTTTATTCAGGATAAGTTGTTTCGCCGTTATCAGCATTTAGTTGTTGAGCATAAGCATGTTAAGGATGCGTTATTGGCGAAAGGTTATCACAATAATATTACTGTTGTTTCAAATTCTTATGCTAGTGTGTTTGATTATCCCGATATGTGGAAAAAGGTTAATTCGCCAATAAATACCAGTCAACGTCTTGCTCTCGGTTTTATTGGGTGTGCTTATCCTCATAAAAATTTAGCTATATTAAATCAAGTTGACAGTATATTGACCGAAAAATATGGTGTGGAGGTAGATTTCTTATTTACTCTGACTAAAGAAGAAATGCAACATTTAAACTTTGATAAAAAAAATAATTTTTATACTGTTGGTAGAGTTTCACTTGCCCAGTGCCCTTCTTTTTATCAGCTTGTTGATGCTTTGATTTTTCCTAGTCAGTTGGAGTGTTTTTCTGCTACACCACTCGAAGCCATGAAAATGCGAAAAACTGTTTTTGCATCTAACTATCCTTTTATTTCTGAAGTTTGTATGGACGCGGGCATTTATTTTGATGCAAACGATGCATTTGATATTGCGAGAGTTATTCATGAGGGGTTAAATGATAGCGATACTTTAAAGCATAAAATAGAACTAGGTAGTGATATTGTTAACAATGCCCCGACTGCACGTCAACGTGCTCTATCATATTTAGAAGTATTGTCTAGTTATAATAAATGAGTAAATACTATGTTTAATAATAAAATATTACTGATCACCGGTGGTACAGGATCCTTTGGTAATGCTGTGCTAAATCGTTTTTTAGAAACAGATGTTAAAGAGATACGTATTTTTTCTCGTGATGAGAAAAAACAAGATGACATGCGGAAAAAATTCAATTCAGACAAATTGAAGTTTTATATTGGCGATGTTCGCGATTATCAAAGTGTTTCGAATGCTATTCGTGGTGTTGACTATATCTATCATGCTGCAGCGCTTAAACAAGTACCCTCTTGTGAGTTCTACCCATTAGAAGCGGTTAAAACCAATGTGTTAGGCACAGAAAATGTGCTTGAAGCGGCTATCAACCATGGTGTTGAAAGGGTTGTTTGTTTGAGCACTGATAAAGCGGTTTATCCAATTAATGCGATGGGTATCTCTAAGGCGATGATGGAGAAAGTGATTGTTGCTAAATCACGTAATGTGCCTAAAGGAATGACGATTTGCACAACCCGTTATGGCAATGTTATGGCTTCACGTGGAAGTGTTATCCCTCTTTTTTGTCGCCAAATCATTGAAGGCAAATCTTTAACGGTTACTGACCCTAATATGACACGGTTCATGATGACGTTAGATGATGCCGTTGATTTAGTGTTACATGCTTTTGAACATGGTAGTAATGGTGATATTTTTGTGCAAAAAGCGCCCGGCGCAACCATTGATGTTTTGACTAAAGCCATTTTCAATATTATGGATAAACCTAATCATGAAGTGAATGTGATCGGCACGCGTCATGGTGAAAAATTGTATGAAGCGCTATGTAGCCGTGAAGAAATGTTTGTAGCCGAAGACCAAGGTGGTTATTACCGTATTCCAGCTGATAATCGTGATTTGAATTACGCTCAGTATGTTGAAGAAGGGGAGCAAGACCTGTCAGTGGTTGAAGATTACAACTCGCATAATACCGAGCGTTTAGATGTCGCTGGTATGGAAGCGCTGCTGCTAAAATTAGATTTTATGCGCGAGATTAAAGCTGGAAACTTGACTGTACCTGAGGGCGTTTAAATGAATATTATTGTTACTGGGGCAAATGGTTTTATTGGCAAAAACCTATGTACAATGCTAGCAGAGCAAGGTTATAACGATCTTATTAAGGTTGATATTGAAACCACCCGAGAGCAGTTAGCTGGCTACTTACAAAATGCTGATTTCGTTTATCATCTTGCAGGAGTTAACCGCCCGCAACATGATTCAGAATTTAAGGAAGGCAATGCTGATTTAACCACCTTTATCGTTGATGAGTTGAAAAAATCGGGTAACCGTACACCCATCATGGTCAGCTCTTCTATTCAAGCTGAACGAGATAATGCGTATGGAGTGAGTAAGGCACAGGCTGAGCAAGCATTAGAGCAATACGGTACAGATACCGGTGCTGGCTACTTTATTTATCGTTTCCCAAATGTTTTCGGTAAATGGTGCCGTCCGAATTATAATTCTTTTGTTGCCACTTTTTGCCACAATATTGCCCACGATATTGATATCCGCGTAGATAATCCTTCAGCGCCTGTCACCTTGGTTTATATAGATGATATTTGTGCTGAGTTAATATCTTTACTTTCAAGTAAGAAAAATTCGGGTTTAAATTCTGTTGCCCCCGAATACTCAACAACGGTGGGTGAGGTCGCGGATTTACTTCGCGCGTTCAAATCTAGTCGTGAAAGTCTAGTGACCGAAAATGTTGGAACTGGATTGACTCGCGCCCTCTACTCAACTTATTTAAGTTATCTTTCCCCTTCTCAATTCAGTTATAGCGTACCAAGTTATGGTGATGAGCGTGGTGTTTTTTGTGAAATGCTTAAAACAAAGGAAGCGGGTCAGTTTTCTTTCTTCACTGCTCATCCAGGGATCACTCGAGGTGGCCACTATCACCATTCCAAAAATGAGAAGTTTCTGGTGATTAAAGGTAAGGCATTATTTAAGTTTGAGCATATCATCACCGGCGAACGTTATGAGTTGCTTGTTAATTCAATAAAACCAGAAATAGTGGAGACGGTTCCTGGTTGGTCTCATGATGTTACTAATGTTGGCAATGATGAATTAGTTGTGATGCTTTGGGCAAATGAGGTTTTTGATCGTGAAGCTCCCGATACCATTGCTAAACCACTTTAAGAGCAGAATATAGAAATGAAAAAATTAAAAGTTATGTCGGTGGTCGGAACTCGGCCTGAAATCATTCGGTTGTCGCGCGTTTTAGCAAAATTGGACGAGCATTGTGAGCATATTATCGTTCACACGGGTCAAAACTATGATTATGAATTAAACGAAGTATTTTTCAGTGATTTAGGTGTACGTAAGCCGGACTACTTTTTAAATGCTGCGGGGAAGAACGCGGCAGAAACTATTGGTCAAGTCATTATTAAGGTTGACCAAGTGCTTGAAGAAGTTGAGCCTGAGGCTATGCTTGTTCTCGGGGACACGAACTCATGTCTTTCAGCGTTGCCAGCAAAACGTCGTAGGGTACCAATATTCCACATGGAGGCGGGTAATCGTTGTTTTGATCAACGAGTCCCTGAAGAAACAAACCGCCGCATAGTTGATCATACCTCGGATATTAACCTTACCTATAGCTCTATCGCTCGCGATTATTTGCTGGCTGAAGGGTTACCTGCTGATCGAGTTATTAAAACCGGTAGTCCGATGTTTGAAGTGCTTAATCACTACATGCCTCAGATTGACGATTCTGATGTGCTATCAAGACTTGGGCTTGAAAGAGGTCAGTTTTTTGTTGTTAGTGCACACCGCGAAGAGAATGTGGACTCACCTAAACAGCTAGCGAAGTTGGCTGAAACACTTAATACTGTTGCTGAGCATTATGGATTACCAGTAATAGTGTCAACTCATCCACGAACGCGTAATAGAATTGAGGCTCAGGGTTTAGCTTTTCACCCTAATATCCAATTACTGAAACCGTTAGGGTTCCACGATTATAATCACCTACAAAAGAATGCAAAGGCGGCGCTTTCAGATAGTGGAACGATTAATGAGGAATCTTCGATAATGAATTTCCCTGCGCTTAATTTGCGTGAAGCTCATGAGCGACCAGAAGGCATGGAGGAAGCGTCTGTTATGATGGTCGGCCTTGGCGTTGAGCGAGTTATGCAAGGTCTTGAAATATTGGAATCTCAACCATCTGGCGAAGAACGTCTGTTACGTCAAGTTTATGATTACAGTATGCCAAACGTTTCCGATAAGGTTGTACGGATTCTTCATTCTTACACTGACTATGTTAAGCGTGTTGTTTGGAAAGAGTATTAATGCATTTAGCTCTTGTTATCGATGATTACTTGCCCCACAGTACGCGTGTTGGGGCAAAAATGTTTCATGAACTAGCCATAGAGTTTATCTCTCAAGGGCACAATGTTACAGTAATCACACCTATCGTTGGACAAAAAGCGGCTTTAACTCAGGATTCTATTGATGGTGTCAACATATGGCGTTTTAACTCTGGCCCCATAAAAGATATAGGTAAAGTAAAAAGAGCTTTAAATGAAACATTATTGTCATTTAAGGCTTGGCAAGCCATTAAAAACCAAGTCAAGCATGATTCTTTTGATGGTGTAATTTACTATTCTCCATCTATTTTTTTTGGCGGTCTAGTCGCCAAGATAAAACAACGCTGCTTATGCCCATCCTATTTGGTGTTACGTGATTTGTTCCCTCAATGGGTTATTGATGCTGGTATGATCAAGCAGGGTTCTTTAATTGAAAGATACTTTCGATTATTTGAACATTATTCATATCGTCAAGCCGATACCATCGGTTTGATGTCTGAGAAAAACGTAGAAGTTTTTCAACAAGCTAATGGCCAAAATTATCCCACTCAAATATTGCGCAATTGGGCTGCATTAAAGCCATATGAGCTTGAGGATAATTCTTTATCTATCCGAGGTGAACTTGGATTAGAAGGTAAGGTTATCTACTTCTATGGAGGAAATATTGGTCATGCCCAAGACATGGCTAATCTTATGCGGCTAGCTAAAAGTATGTGCCATTATGAAAATGCACATTTTCTATTTGTCGGGCAAGGCGATGAGGTAGACCTCATTAATAATTTAGCTGTGGAGTGGCAGCTAGACAATTTTACTTATTTACCTTCTGTTAATCAGGATGAATTCAAAGCTATCTTAGCTAATATTGATGTAGGTCTTTTTTCCTTATCTGCTCAGCATACCGCTCATAACTTCCCTGGCAAGCTGCTTGGCTACATGGTTCAATCACTGCCAATTTTGGGCAGTGTTAATGAAGGCAATGATTTGATGGATCTAATGAATTCACATAATGCTGGTTTTATTACTGTTAATGGCAATGATGATGATTTTCTGCATAATGCGATTAGTTTGTACCATGATCATCAATTAAGAAGTTCACTTGGCGTAAATGCGTATTCTCTATTAAAGAATGAATTTGCAGTGGCAACGATAGCGCATAACGTTTTGGAAGCATTACGGAGGTAAACTTGAGAACATTTGGAAGCGACGAGCTAGAGTATTTGTTTCAGCAAGCCGAATTATCGCAAAGAGCAAGAGCTCATTTAAATTTGCACCAAAGCTACGACGATAAAGTTCAACGTTTATACATTGCAATGCTTAAAGGCAGTTATGTTGAACCTCACTTTCATGAATTGCCCCATCAATGGGAAATGTTTATGGTTGTTCAGGGGGTGATAAATCTAAAATTATATCACCTTGATGGCTCTGAAAAGGCAAGCCTATTTCTTGGCGAGGGACATGATATTAAGTCTATGGAGCTACATCCTAATGAAATTCACAGTGTGGAATGTATATCAGATAAAGCACTATTGTTAGAGATTAAGGAAGGCCCATTTGATGTTGAATATGCAAAAAAGTTTCCGTCATGGTGATTTTTGCTTTTTATTAAACAAAAAAGCCCATGCAGATTAAAATGTATTCCAAACTAGAGAGCGAAAGTTGGCAAAAATTTAATTGAAATTATGCCTGCGCTAGCCCAAGTTGTGATTTTAAATTTTAAGGATTTTTCATGCCTATCATTAGGTCCTCTAGTGTTTGTTTATTTCTATATGGTTTTTCGTTTTGCGCTCTTGGAAATGATGTTGTATCAACATCTATGGCCCAAACCGGCTTCTCTGGCTTACTTCGTACCCCTCATGCAGAGGTATTACCTTTCGGTGATGTAAGCTTAAATTACCAAGTTGAAGACAATATCGTTAAAGATGCTTATTACTATCAAGGTGCCCATAAAACGTTATTACTTGGTTTGGGTATTTTTCCCTACACCGAGTTTACTGTACAAAATACCTTTAAGCGCTTTAATGGTGAAACAGGCTGGAACTCAGAGCACTCTAGCGATCTTTCTTTCTCCGCTAAGTACGATTTCGGGCACTTTATACCGCAAGAATGGTTTAGTCTTGTGCTAGGTTTTCAAGATTACGGCGGTGCTGCGACACATCATAAGAATGCCTATGCTGTTGCATCTAAATCATTATTCGGTTTTCGAGCTTCGGCTGGCTGGGGGCAGGGCTCTGATAAAAACCAAATGGGTATTGATTATTTAGATGGTCCATTTGGTGGTATTGAGTACCAAGCGTTTGATTGGTTGCAACTAGTTTCTGACTATGATGGCACAGGGGTTAATGCCGGTGTTAAGTTATTTACGCCAAATGATCTACTGCCTTATGGTTGGCAGGCTAACTTAACTTGGCAAGCTTATTCTAATTCCGATACCGTAAATCGTGATAATCAGTGGGTTGGTTTAGGCCTACGAATGCCGTTATCAGGCAGTAATAAGGCAGAAAGATACAGTGATAATGCCGTACAAGCTTGGGTTGATGAACGTTCAGTGGCAGAACTACAGGCTGCCCATAAAGTCAGTACTTCAAAAGAGCAATCGCAGCAATGGCAAGGCGATGTGCCTAATCGTGATGTGGTTGCGCTTTTGTCTGCTGAGTTGGCTGAGCAAGGCTTTGAAAATATCAGTGTTGCGCTAGAGGACGGCTCTTTAAAGTTAGCCTTTGAAAATAATGTATTCAACTGGAATGAGTTAGATGGCTTAGGCGTCGCTTTAGGTGTATTGTCTACGTTGCATAATGGCAGTTTTGACGTCTATCTATTAAACAATAAGGTTCCAGTATTGCAGGTGAGCGGTAATGCTGAAACCTACCGTGCATTCCTTAACAGCAAGGGGAATTACCCCAGTAAAGATCATGGCTTAACTTTTTCAACGGTAAATTTATCCAGTGCGATGTCTGCAGTGGCTTGGCAGCAGCCTCACTATAATAACGGCGCATATCGCGCGCGGTTAATTTTGGCTCCCAGTTTTTACTCTACCGTCGGTACCGAAATGGGCGTGATGGATTACTCTTTGGCATTGTCGACCAACCTCCAAATGCAACTTTGGCAAGGAGGAGCGTTAGATGTTCGCCATTTGTTGCCATTAATGCACTCTGATGATTATGCTGACGGTGAATATTTTGCCAACTCTCGTCACAAAAGTGAGATTGACCGCGCCTTAGTGCATCAAGCGTTTGGTTTACCCAATAATATCCTGACGCAGTTTAGTGCAGGTTTGGTTCGTCGCCATTTTGTTGGTGCGATGAATGAAACGCGTTGGCAATCAGCCAAGGGTAACCATCGTTTTTCAGCTGAATTAGGTTACCTAGATCACAATGAAAAAAATCTCACAGCAACACCAATGTTAATCAACTATCGTTATTACGTTGAAAAGTTAGATTGGGCGTTGGAAGCGGGCGGTGGTGAGTATTGGTATGGCGATAAAGGCTTTACTTTAGCCTCAAAACACTGGTTTGGCGACACCTCGGTGACGATTAAATATCAAGACACAGATGAAAAATTTGCAGGCTTGTCGTTTTCAGTCCCCATCACCCTAACTAAGGATATGAATCCTTCTTATGTGCAGGTGCGCGGAATTGATGAGTGGTCGCTGAGTTATCGAACTATGGTAGGTAATGATGCATGTAACTGTTTAAATGGTTCAATGGCCACGACCACAGGTTTGCAACATAATTTGGCTAGAGTGTATGACAACCGGGATAGGCTGTCGGATGCTTATGTAAGAACGAATATAATGAGGTTGAAATCTGCTTACTGGCAGTATGCACAGTAGTGTTTATTTCAATCTGGAACGCATTCATTTAATGATCAAGCCTAAAGTTATGAGCTGGTTATTATTTTGAAAATAAAAATGGTCTAATTTTGTTTTTTTTTGGTCATTTTTTTGTCACTATGGTGGCGTTTAATCTAAGCTGTTGTATAGCAGCTTACAACTCCCTGCTATATCTATTTATTAACTAACAATTTGTTAGAGGAAACTATGAAATTAACAAAAATTGCTCTGTTTGTCGGTGCTGCTACTATCGGTTTAGTAGGCTGTGGCGGCGGTGGCGGTAGTGCTGCAACAACTGCACAAGTTACAGCTATTGATAACTACCTTAAATTGGCAACAGTAACCTTAACTTGTGGTGATGATAAAGTTCAATACACATCTACTACTAATGAACTAGGTCAAGCTAACTTCACTGATCCAGCGATTAAAATGGAAGAGTGTACAACTAAAGTAACTCACACCGACCTAACTCGCGATATCGATGAACCAGATACAGCATGGACTGGTACTCTTTGGGCGCCAAAAGGTAAAAGTGTTGCTAACGCATTTACTACTTTATACGTTCAATACCAACTAGCTGGTGTTGATGAAGCAACGATCATTGATCAAATTATCGCTGACTTAGATCCTACTGGTACGCTAGGTTTAACAGCTGACACTATGTTTGCTGACTTTGGTACGAACTCTGGCGCTAAAAAAGTTGAGCTTCTTAAGCTTTCTAACTCACTTTTCCATGCTTTAGATTCAGTTATCAAGCAAGTTGGTGCTAACCCAGCTGCTCTTAAAGCTGCGCTTAAAAACACATCACAAATTGTTGGTAAGCAAGTTTCTGAACAAGTTAACCTAGCTAAAAACCTAGGTACTAACTTAGACAATGTAAAAATTGTTGTTAATGTTATTGTTAATGCTGACGGCTCTTTAAAGTCTTCAACTACGACTACTGTTGACCTACCAGGTAAAGATGGCGGCACTAAGCCTGAGCCATCTACAGGTACAGGTACAGGTACAGGTACTGACGGCGGCGGCGGTACTGGCGCTTAATTTAAACTAGCTTTCTAGTTTATTGTGAAAATGGCCCCTAGTGGGCCATTTTTTATACTCGCTGGAAATTAGTTCGTTGTTTTGTGTGAGATTCGCGCTGGTTTGACAAAAAAAACTGGACTCGTTTATCGCAAATACGTAGACTTCGCAGCGCTAACATTTGCACCCGTAGCTCAGCTGGATAGAGCGTTGCCCTCCGGAGGCAAAGGTCACAGGTTCGACTCCTGTCGGGTGCGCCACGTTAGTAGGTAGTAACATTGCATAATTAATGCAACAGCGGCGGATGTAGCTCAGTTGGTAGAGCCCCGGATTGTGATTCCGGTTGTCGCGGGTTCAATCCCCGTCATTCGCCCCATTTCTTATTAGCCTCCTTTCTTTGACTCTTACCCCTCGTTCCAAGTAAAGAAATGTAAAACCCTGAACCAATTTTGCTAAAAGCCAGTATTATTAGGTATATGCTTTTTGCTGTGAAGTCAGGATGACCCGAAAAACTGCCTACTTATATACATTAACGCTTTCTTTTGGTTTGCTTGGTTGTAGCTTACAAGCTCCGCAGCAAGTTGAGTTACTGCCACCGATTGCGGCTAACTGGTCTGTTGGGCATCAAAATGCACCTGTTGCGGCTCAATTTATGCCGCAGTTAAAAGCCTTGTCGGGACTTCATAAGTTAGTACTGCAGGGGTTAGAAAAAAATCCTGCGCTGTTACAAAGCCAAGCTAAAGTCGATGCCAGCATGGCGCTGTTAAAGCAGCAGCAAGCGCAGCGTTGGCCGCAAATAAGCGCCTATTTGTCAGGTCGTCGCCAAGATAATGGCCAATCTATTACTGACAATACGCAACTAGGGATAGATGCGAGCTGGGAGCTGGATATATGGGGTAAGCTTGACGACGCCAGTCGTGCGGCATTACTTGATGCCAGCTCGCAACTTAACTTATTAAAGCAGCAACAACTTGAGCTAACGGCAACGATTGCGCAGCAGTGGTTTAATTTACTCGCTGCGCAGCGTCAGTATGAGCTGATTCATCAACGCCGCATTAACCTTGCAAACAATTTACTGATCATTGAAGAGGGTTATCAAGCAGGGCTTAATGGCTCGCTAGATGTGTTCTTAGCGCGCGCAGATGTTGCTGGGGCGCAAAGCTCTGAAGCGGCAAAAGCTGACGAAATAAAACAAGCCAGTCGCGCTTTGCAGTTAAGCTTAGGCGAGTATCCAACGGGCACTTTACGGGCAGACGGTACATTCAGCTTGAATTTAGATCAGCTGCCGGCGGGATTGCCATCGCAAATACTACAACGTCGACCCGATATTCAAGGGGCGCAAGATACCTTAAGCGCCGCCAATGCCCGCATTTCCGTGGCTTATAAAGAAAAATTTCCTAGTCTTAAGCTAACATCGGGTGTGGGTAGCAGCTCGCCTGAGCTTAATGAGCTGTTGCGTGCTGACAGTCTGTTATGGAATTTATTTGCTAATTTGAGCACCCCTTTGTTTAACGCCGGTTTACTTGAAGCGAGGCAACAGCAGCAAGAGGCATTAGCCTTAGCGGCAGCGGCGAATTTACAAGTGACGGTGCTGAATGCTTTTCAGCAGGTAGAAGCGGCTTTATCTAAGGAAGTAACCTTAGTTGAGCAACTAGATAAAGTCAGCGTAGCAGCGCAAAACTCACTGCTCGCGGAAGAGCTGGCTTTTGAGCAATACCAAGGTGGCCTAGTGGACTATGTTACTGTGCTAGAGGCGCAGCGACGCTCCTTTGATAGCCAAAGCGCGCGGATCAACATACGTAATCAAAGGCTGCAAAACCGCATTGAACTACTACTCGCCCTTGGCGGCGATCCTGAAACCCTGCCTCGGACAACTTCACCAACAAACCAAGAGAGCGCCAACTGATGCCTACCGCCCCTTTATCTTCGCGTCCGTTGTGGGCAAAAATAGTGCGATTTATCTTACCCGTGTTAGTGCTGTTGGTTGCGGGCTATGTTGCTTGGTACCTTGCCACCCATCGACCGCAGGCGCAAACGCGTCCGCCGGCTAAGCCTCCGGTTGTCAATGTGCAAGTGTTACCTTTAGTGTCACAAGCCTATCAGGTGAATATTAATAGCTTTGGTACGATTCAGCCGCGCAGCCAAGGGGCCTTGGTGAGCCAAGTGTCGGGAAGTATCACTAAGGTGAGCCCTAATTTTGTGGTGGGCGGTTTTTTTGAACAAGATGAAGTGCTGATTGAGGTCGATAATCGAGACTACTTAGCCGCGTTGCAAATAGCTGAAGCCGCATTAATTCAAGCTAGGTTAGAGCTTACTCAAGAGCAAGCCAAGGTCGAGCAGGCGAAGCGTGATTGGCAGCGTTTAGGTAAAGGTAAGCCGACTGAGCTGGTGTTACGCAAACCTCAATTGGCTGCAGCGCAGGCTAATGTTGCGTCTGCTAAAGCAAGGTTGGCACAAGCGCAGCTTGATTTAGAGCGCACCCAAATTAAAGCGCCTTATGCCGGGCGTTTGTTAACCAAGCAGGTGGATCTTGGTCAGTTTGTTGGCGCTGGCGCTAGCTTGGCCGATATTTACGCGGTGGATTATGTTGAGGTGCGCTTACCCCTTAATGAACAGCAGCAAGCGTTGGTGAGTTTGCCAGAGTTGTTTCGTCAACAAAAAAGCTCACCTGAGAGGCCGCAAATTAGCATCAGTGCGCAGTTTGGTCGTAATAGCTATAGCTGGCAAGGTGAAATAGAGCGTACCGAAGGGGCGTTAGATGCAAACAGTCGCCAGCTTTATGCCATTGCGCGCATTGATGATCCATATGGCCGACAAAATCAAGACAAGCCACCCTTGAAAATAGGTCAATTTGTTGATGCCCAAATCCAAGGTAAATCGTTAGAGCAGGTGATGGTATTACCACGCAATGCGGTTTATCAGGGTAACCAAGTGATCGTGTTTCAAGATGGCGTGTTACAGCGCAAAACCGTTGCCGTGATTTGGGCCGACAGTGACTCGTTTATTGTTGATGGAGGTCTAAGCGAAGGTGATCTATTAGTGACTACGCCGCTGGGCAATATCGTGTCAGGCACCCGCGCTAAATTGGCCGAGGAGCAGCCATAATGCACGGATTGATTCGATGGTTTACCCATAACCACGTTGCCGCCAATTTATTGATGGCACTGATCTTACTGCTGGGTCTACACGCTTTAACCCAGCGGATCCCGCTAGAAGTCTTCCCTGAGTTTGAGCTGGACTTAGTCAGTGTTAATGTCGCGCTACCCGGTGCAACGCCTGCTGAAGCGGAAGAGAGCTTAGCGATCCCAATAGAAGAAGCTATTTTAGACATTGAAGGCATTAAGCAAATCACCTCCATGTCAGCGGAAGGCGCGGCGCGCGTGTCGATTGAAGTTGCGTCTGGCTATGATACCTATCGAATCAAAGATGAGATAAAAAACCGTATTGATGCCTTAAATACTCTGCCAAATAGTGCCGAACGCCCTGTTATTAGCCAAACCTTACACCAACGTGAAGTGATCAGTGTCACCCTGTCAGCTCAGCTTAGTGAGCGTGAACTAAAAGTTTTAGGTGAGCGGGTAAGGGATGATATTCAAAACATTGAGGGCATTTCTCATGTCACCTTAGAGTCGGTGCGCCCTTATGAAATATCCATCGAAGTGTCTGAGCAAACCCTACGCCAATATAATTTAACCATGGCACAAGTGAGCAGTGCGGTGCAGCAAAGCTCGCTCGATTTATCTGGTGGTAGCATTAAAACGCTGGGCGGCGAGATCTTACTGCGCACTAAGGGGCAAGCATATCAAGGCCGTGAGTTTGGCGATATCGTCGTGCGCACAGGCGCGGATGGCAGCCGTTTGCTATTGTCAGATATTGCTGTGATCAAAGATGGTTTCGATGAAACGCCAATCCAGGCAAGGTTTAACGGTGAGCCAGCAGTGATTATTGAGGTTTATCGTGTTGGCCAACAAAGTGCCATTGACGTTGCTAATAAGGTTAAAGATTATATCGAGCAAGTAAGGCCTACCTTACCTGTTGGCGTGAGTATTGATTACTGGCGTGACAGTTCTAAGGTAGTGAAGGCCCGCCTGAAAACCCTGACCGATAGCGCCTTACAGGGCTGTATTTTAGTGATTATTTTGCTGGCCTTATTCTTACGACCTTCCATTGCGTTTTGGGTCACGATGGGCATACCGGTTAGTTTTATGGGCGGTTTGTTAGTGATGCCGATGCTGGGTATTACCTTAAACGTTATTTCATTGTTTGCCTTTATTATGGTGCTGGGGATCTTGGTGGATGACGCCATTGTGACCGGTGAAAACGTGTATGCCCATCAACAACGCGGCGCTACGCCACTGCAGGCGGCAATTGTCGGGACTCAAGAAGTATCAGTGCCGGTGACCTTTGGTATTTTAACCACCATAGCCGCATTTGCGCCGCTGGCGATGATTGAGGGCGTTCGCGGGCAAATATTTGCGCAGATCCCTTTGGTAGTGGTGCCGGTGTTATTATTTTCTCTGGTTGAATCTAAGCTTATTTTACCGGCCCATTTAAAGCATGTGCGTTTATATCAGGCTAAACCAAATCGATTTAGTGTTTGGCAGGGTAATTTTGCTGACGGTTTTGAGCGCTTCATTTTACGCTTTTATCGTCCCGTGTTAGCGGCTGTGGTGCATCGCCGTTATCTGTCAATTGCGACCGCTCTGGCGATTGCGTTGGTGGTTTTCACTATGGTCGCCAGTGGTTGGACCCGCTTCGTGTTCTTTCCTCGGGTGCCTTCTGAAACAGTGCGAGCCACGTTAGTGATGCCGGCTGGAACGGCGTTTGCAACAACTGACTTTTATGTCCAAAAAATGCTTGATGGCGTGGCGCAATTACAAGACAAATATCGCGATCCAGTAACAGGCGATAGTGTGATATTAGATGTCTTTGCCACCTCTGGTTCCGATGGCGGCGGAGGCAGTGGCGATACCGCGAAAGGGCGAGTGATGTTTGAATTAGAGCCGCCAGAAACGCGCACCATGGAAATATCTACAAATGAGTTAGTAAAAGAGTGGCGCGCATTAATTGGCCCGGTTCCTGGTGTTGAAAGTTTATCATTTCGGGCTGAAATTGGCCGCGGCGGCGCGCCGTTAGATGTGCAATTGAGTGCCCGAGATTTTAGTACCTTAAAGCCTGCCAGTGACGATCTTAAGCGCAAGTTAGCTGAGTATCCTGGGGTGTTTGATATTGAGGACAGCTTAGCCAAAGGTAAAACCGAGCTGCAGTTAAGCATTAAACCACAGGCGCAGGCACTGGGTTTAACGCTGAGGGATTTAGCCACGCAAGTTAGGCAGGGATTTTTTGGCGATCAAGTGCAGCGCATTCAGCGCGGTCGTGATGATGTAAAAGTGTATGTGCGTTATCCCAAGGCTGAACGAGAGTCGTTATTTCACCTGCAGAATATGTTGATCCGGACTCAATCGGGCACGGCGGTGCCCTTTACTGAGGTGGCCACTGTGACAGTGCTGCAAAGCCCAGCCAGTATTACCCGTAAAGATCGTAAGCGGGTGATTAATATTACTGCTGATGTGAATAAAGAAACCGCTGATATTGAAGCCATTAAGCGAGACTTGTCGGCGTTTTTGCTGGAGTTAAAGCAACAATACCCAGACTTAAGTTATAGCTTAGAAGGGGAAGCGAAAGAGCAAAGCGAATCCTTTACGAGTTTAGCCATAGGTTTAGTGTTTGTACTATTTGCGATTTATGCGCTGCTGGCGATCCCATTTAAATCTTATACTCAGCCATTTGTGGTGATGTCGGTGATCCCTTTCGGCGCTATTGGTGCCATTATGGGGCATTGGATCATGGGCATGCCCCTCACTATTATGTCAATGATGGGCATGCTTGCCTTAACCGGAGTGGTGGTCAATGATTCCTTGGTGCTGGTGGATTATATTAACCGCCAACGCAGCAAAGGCATGGCGGTTAAGACCGCGGTGCGCCGCGCGGGTGTGGCGCGCTTTAGGGCTGTGATTTTAACCTCAATTACTACTTTTGCCGGATTAATGCCGCTGATATTTGATCAATCAACCCAAGCGCAATTTTTAATCCCAATGGCGGTTTCATTGGGCTTTGGTATTATTTTTGCTACCGCCATTACTTTGCTGTTGGTGCCGGTTAATTATTTATTGCTGGAAGACCTTAAATTGGCCGCTCATCGCTTACATAGGAATGTATTGGCTCGCTCAACAGCGTTTAGTTAACTTAGTGGCAAGGTATAACAATGCGAAAACCACAACCTCCTGTTGGTGGTCGGTAGTGGCTTATTTCACCTTTCAGGCCTTGTGTAATCAAGTTATACACTAAGTTAAGGCCGAGCCCTTTACGGCCTTCGCCTCTCGCGCTGGTGAAAAAAGGATCGTAAATACTAGCCACTATAGCGGGGTCAATTCCGCCGCCATTATCTTCAAACTGAATTTCACAGCTGTTTCCGACTAACACCGCAGAGACTTTAATTATCTCTTGATCTTGGTTGTCAAAACCATGCTCCAGTGAGTTTAACACTAAGTCTTCTAGTATTTGCGCCAGCATCCAAGAGTCGGCTTTTATCTCCGCTTTATCGGGAGTAACCTGAATTACTAAACTAACGTGCTGTGGTTTGTTGTAATGGGAGATAGCGAGTTTTAGAGCTTGCTTTAACCAAGTATTCAGCTGTATTGATTCGATATTACTGGCACTATTACTGACCACTGAAAGGCGTTTAAATTGAGTGACAAGGTCAGCCATTTTAGAAATATTGGTATTAATGATGTCGTAGCCTTCCAAGCCATTTTGAATCACTTGAGTAAGGCGAGATTTAGACACTTTACCAGCGGCGAGATCACTATTTAACTCATTGAGTAATTCAGGTTGCAGGCTAGCCGCTGTTTTAATAATGCCGAGTGGTGTGTTGAGCTCATGTGCCATGCCAATAACAAGGTGATTAAGGGCGCGGTGCTTTTCCGCTTCCATCAGATCTTGCTGTGTTTCGGTGAGATCTTGTAATGCTTTCTCTAAGCGTAAGGTTTTTTCGTTGAGGGACGCAGTGCGGTTGAGCACTTTCTCTTCCAACTCACTGTTGATTTTTTCTAAATCAAGCTGTGCTTGGGTGAGTTCCGCGGTACGAATCAGAATGCGATTTTCGAGCTCTTCATTAAGCTGATATAGTGACTGCTCGGCGTGTTTGAGCTTGATAAACTCACCTAGTAAGGAGCCAAATAAGCGTAGTATATGGCTTTGGTAGGTTTGAAATGGTTTATGCTTAAGCAGGTTGTCACAGGCTATCCAGCCAATAACGTCATCTTTATCCCAAATGGCGATAGCTGCATTCCAGCCTTTGCCAACGGTTGCGACTTCCCCGGGAGTGTCAGTAAATTCATATAAATCTTGATCATGCCAAACGCAAACTTTACCGCGCGTTGACATTTCTCGGATCACTTTTTTGACATCCTCCCGCATGGGTGATGCGTAGTCAGCTTCACTGCGGATATTGCCCAAGTCGTCGGTGCCCCAAGTGCCGAACATCCAATCGCGCTCTTTATCGATCATTAGGATGCCCATGCGATCGATTTCAAGTTGTTCAATACAGGCAGTAACTGCTAAACGGTACAGTTCATCAAGGGTTTGCGCTTGGGATAAATTAATGGATATTTCGTGTAATAAAAATAGCTGGTGGTAAAAGGCCTTAGACTGATCAGTATTGTCTAATAATTCGCTAGATGCATCATCTGAGTAGGTGATCAGTCTTGCCATTAATTTTCCTAATGAAATTGCCTTGGGCTAAGTTTAGGCCAAAAAAAATTGCTTGGTATACTCCTAGCCAGTTGGTTTACTTATTTTTTTATCAATATACGCTCGGTATATGCTAATGCGTGATCCAACGGGACGGGTTTACTGAAATAATAACCTTGGCCAAAATTACACTGATTCGCTACTAAGAAATCGCGCTGCTCCGCGGTTTCTACCCCTTCCGCCACGACTTTTAATTGTAGCTTCTGCGCCATCACTAAAATCGCCTCGGTCAGCTCTTTATCTTCTTTGTTATCGGGTAAGTCCATAATAAATGCGCGGTCTACCTTTAAGGTGCTAATTGGCATAACTTTAAGTTTGCTCAGCGACGAGTGGCCAGTGCCAAAGTCATCAACTGAAATTCCCAAACCAAAGTCACGTAAATTTTTCAATGAACTAACAACTTGCTCAATATTCTCAATTAATAGTGTTTCGGTGATCTCAAGGGTGATGCGGTTAGGGGTAGCATGGTATTGATAAATGATCTGTTTCATCCGCGTGGCCAGTTGCGGGTCCATAAACTGGCGAGCGGATACATTGATTGAAATATGAATGTGCGGCGGGAAGTTAGGCAACGCTTTACAGGCAGCTTCTAACACCCAATAGCCTATTTCGGTAATTAGGTTACTTTGTTCCGCGACTGGAATAAAAGCGTCTGGGAAAATCAGGCCTTTTTCAGGATGCTGCCAACGGATCAAGGCTTCAAACCCGATTGGCTTGCTAGTGGTTAAATCGACAATAGGCTGATAAAACAGCACCAGTTCGCCATTTTTGAGTGCCTTGTTCAGTTCCAGTTCGACCGACAAATTAGACTTAACAAGGGCCTCCATGCTGTTGTTGTAAAACATAAAGCGGCGCTTACCCTTTTGCTTTGCATGGGTCATTGCGAGGTTAGCATGTTGAATTAATACTTCGGCGCTGTTGCCGTCTTGCGGCAGTAAGGCAACGCCTGCAGAAATACTAAATTGCAATTGATGGCCATCAATTGAGATAGGCTGCCCTAGTGTTTTTAATAAGGCTTGTAGCCATATTTCGATGCTTTTTAGACTGGACTGAGGCGGTAAAATAATAGCGAATTCATCTCCACCCGCACGTGTAATGATGTCTTTCTTGCTACATACGTCATGTAAACGGCGAGTGACTTCGAGTAACAGCTCATCTCCGATTTTATTGCCAAAGGCATCATTGAGTCGCTTGAAGTCATCAACCCCCAAATACACCAGCGCCGCGATATGATGTGATTGTTCAATCTCGTTTTGTTGACTTAGTAATTGCAACGTATCGGCTAACTCCAGCTGTAATAAAGTACGATTTTTTAATCCGGTTAGGTTGTCAAAGTAAGCGAGCCGAGAAAGTTTTTTGGTCTGCTTTTCGACTTTTTGTGCTAGTCGTAACGGGTAGCTGGCGAGATTGAAGATAAGAAAGCTAAGTAAAATACTAAGGATAATGGCAATGGCCCAGAGTTTAATCGCGATTAAGTGCTGACTTGGGTATTGCTGCGCGAGTTCTAGTCGCCATTGATTATCGGCGATGAACAGTTCGGTGGTAGCAAAGATATCGCCCTGTAGCTCGGTATTGCCTAGGATTTGTGTGACTGGCTCTCCTAAATGTCGCTGAGTAGTTAGCCTAAATTGAATGTGATGATTTTCCAGTATTTTTAGGTTGTCACTGTTTAACAGCTGCTTAATGGGTATAACAACAGAAGCGAAACCCCAAAATGAGGATCGCCCTTGCGTTTCAATAAAAATCGGCTTGCGACCAATCACGGCGTAATAGCCTTGCACTAAGCGAAAAGGACCTGCCAAGGTGAGTTTTTGCTGTTGAATGGCATGTTGCGCTTCTTCTTTGCGTTGATCTTGCTGCAATATGTTGTGACCGATGGCTTTTTCGTTTCCTTTAAGGGGGTAGATGTGTTCAATGATGCCATTGGGCGCGAGCTGCAAGCTATCAATGCCTTTTATGTGGCGAAATAAATAGGAGGCTTGTTGTGCAAAGTCGATAACTTCGCCCTGATCGTGTTCAATCTGCTTACTTAGCAAATAAGTGGCACTGAGCGAATGATTTATCTGTTGCGAAATAATTTCGGCTTGCTGCTTGGCGATAAGGGTTAATGTAGTGTGTTGTTCTTGGCGCCAGTCATGTTGAATTTGGTTAATGCTGACGGAGCTAAGTGCGATCAATATGGCAAAACTAAACAAGGCAAAAAGTAATGCGGGTCGCTTTAATGAGAATGCTCGCGTGTTAAGTCGCGGAGAAGCCATTGGTAATCCTTTAAATGAACTCTGTAGATTATAGAGCATGAGTTTGAAAGCAGAGTACTTGTTAACATTAAGTTATATCGTTGGTAAAGGCCTCAAATAGTAATTTGTGCTAAAACCAGTAAAAAACTATTTTTAACTGTTTTATTAGTTGTTTATCAAAGTGTGATTGTAATTTCACATTAACAGCGATGCGGAATTCAGGATAATTTTAGTGCTGCTTTAATTTAGTTGTGATGTTCACTCTTGCTAGGTGTTGTTTTTGTGATCGCTCCAGTTATTTAGTGTTGCTTAACAGGCAATTTTTTGACTTTTTGTTAGAGTATGCCTTCTGTGATTCAATCGCCCTGCTGTTAGGAATATAGCTACATGACGGATATTGTAAGTACAAGTACTCAACCTGAGCTAATGGCTCAGCTCCAGCATAAGTACGGTCAGAATATCGTGTTTTACTTGGATCAAAAGGGTGGCGTGGTTTATTTAAATGCAACAGCCAAGCAACAGTTGGGTGAAGCGAGGTCGGTGGTTGAGTTTTTACCGCATTTTAAATCGAGCATTGAGTGGGTGAGTTTTTGGAATCAGGTGCGCTCTAAGGGGTTACTTGATATTTGCCATGAAATGCGGTTACGTGACGGCACTAGTCACTTACAAATTCACTGTCGCTTTGTTGATGAAACTAATGGCTTATTCTGTGAGGCGAACACTGTCCCTATTGCTAGCCAAGAATTAGCCGAGTTGAGCTTATATAAGCGTATTGTGGCTTCTTCTACGGATTTGGTGGCCTATGTTAATCAAGGTTTAATACTTGAGCTAGTTAACCCAAGCTTTGCTCGTTTTTTTGGTTTAGCTGATTACGATCAAAGTCTGCCAGTTGCTGAAGTGTTTGATTTTCAAGTTTTTGACGACCATATTCTGCCGCGCTTACAGCTATGCTTAAAAGGCTCTATTTGCACGCATCAATTTTGGGTGTCGAGTTTAAAAGGTCGACGTTGTTTAGAGATTAACTACACTCCGTTTACTTTATCTTCGGGGCAAATTTGTGGTGTGGTGTTAGATGCGCGAGATATTACCGAGCGTGTGTTGGCTGAGCAAGCGCGAGCGCTGGCGAGTAAAGTGTTCGACAATGCAGCGGAAGCGATTTTAATAGAAGACAGCAAGCAAAGGATTGTATCGGTCAATCAAGCATTTTGCCAAATTACTGGGTATCAACGTAATGAAGTGGTGGGGCGTACTGGGTTACTACTGAGTTCACCGAAAAACGATCCTGTGGTGCTGCGCAAAATGTGGCGTGAGCTGAATCGAGATGGCGTTTGGCGCGGCGAAATATGGGGGCAACGTAAGGATGGTAGTGAATTTCCCGGCTGGTTATCTATTGCGGCGATCCGCGATGGTGAGCGCGATAGGGTGACAAAATATGTGTCACTGTTTTCCGATTTAACTCATAAAAAGCGCAGTGAAGAGCGTATTTGGCGCCAAGCCAACTTTGATTCTTTAACCGGTATTGCGAATCGCCAACGGTTTGAAGTGAGCCTTGAGAAGGCGATGGCCAACCAGCAAACGGGAGTATTACTGTTTTTAGAGTTTGATACGTTTAAGGCAACTAACGACCGTTATGGCCATTCTGTGGGCGACCAGTTGCTGCAAGATATTGCGCTGCGTTTATTAGCCTGTGTACAACCTAATGATACGTGCGCTCGTTTTGGTGGGGCAGAATTTGCGATTTTATTATCGGCGCCGGAAAGTATTTCTCAGCAAACCAAAATTTGTCTTGATCTCCTTGAGCGATTATCAGAAGTGTTTGTAGTCGATAATAAAAATCTGTTTTTAAGCTGTCATATTGGCATTGCTCAAGCTCATGCTGATGCTCTGACTGCCAGCGAGTTGGTCGATAAGGCTTACATGGCCATGAATCAAGCCAAGGTACAGAAGCATTCTCGCTTTCTTCGTTACAGCGCCGAGCTTGAACTTAATACTCAGCTTAAATTGAATTTTGAAAACGAATTACGCCGTGGTTTAAAGCAGCAAGAGTTTGAGCTGGCGTTTCAGCCGATTTTATCAATGCGACCACAAAATATCATTGCTACCGAAGTGTTGCTGCGCTGGCGTCACCCAGAAAAAGGTATCATGAATGCCATTGATTTTCTTGCCGCGGTAGAGGATGCTGATATGTTGCATCCGCTCAATGAATGGATGTGTCAGCAAGCGATGGCGCAATACCAACAATGGCAACAAGAAGGACGCAAGCTTGGTCGTTTAGCTTTGAATATTGCGCATTTACAACTGCAAGACTTAGGCTTTTTCCATTTTTTACAATCGTTAATGACGGAGTATCAAGTCACTCCTGATCAGCTTATTCTTGAGGTAACCGAGCAGTTTATTGTTAATTCTAGTGATGAGGTCATTGCTCAGTTTAAGCGTTTGCAAGAGCAAGGGTTACTGCTGGCCCTTGATGACTTTGGTCGAGGTTATGCGTCTTTGTATTACCTCAAACAATTCCCGTTAAATATTATTAAATTAGAGCGGGTGTTTATTAAAGATATTGAGACTTCTGAGGTTGATTTGTTGCTCGCTGAAAGTAGCATTCAGTTGGCGAGTAAGCTTGGTTTAACTGTGGTTGCAGAAGGCGTTGAAACTCAGTCACATTATGATCTGTTAACGAATTTAGGTTGCGATTGGATGCAAGGTTATTTTGTTAGTGCGCCCCTGCCGTTAGTTGAGTTTGAGTCTTGGTTTACAGATTATCTGAACGCATAAAAAGCGGGGGGTGCGGCCTCCGCTTTACCATCATTGATGCGTGGTGCTACCTATATCAAGTTGCCTCAAAATGCTTGTTCAACGAGAATTTGTAGGCTGTTAGGCGCGACGCTGATTTGAGACATGGTTATTCTACGTTGAAAATCAGTATAGACAAAGGTAGCGTTAGTCGAGTAAATCGATCAGCGCTTTACTCTCTTCTAGCATGGCTTCTTTGGCATTCAAGATATTACTGAGAGAAAGATCTAAGCGGATCGCCAAGGCTTTATTGTACTGTTCGGAAATTTCTTCTTCGCTCCAATCTTGTTGCCAAGCATGGTTAAAAAAACTGGCCATGCAAATGAAACCCGCATCTTCATTGAATGTTTCCGCGCTTAAAGGGGTTAGTTGATCTTCGATTGCATGAACAAAGCTATCGGAAAACTTCCAGCGCTTAGCAAGCTCTGCACCGACTTCTGCATAGTTAAACCCAAGCACTTGTGCTTCAGCTTCTTCTCGGCTCAAACCTTGTTCTATTTTGGCGGCGATGCGTTGTTCATCTTCTTCGGTGTCAGCAATTAAAATAATCAGCTCACCTAAGTTGTGTAACATGGCACAAGTGAACGCGGTATCAGGTGCGTGGCTGGTTTGTTTAGCAAGGGATTTGCTGATACTAGCGACGCGAAAGGTATCAGCCCAAAATGCTTTTTGATCAAAATTATCAAAATGTTTAAACGAGGATGAGATACCAGAGGCCATCACTAAGGTGCGCACGGTATTAAAGCCAAGCCGGATCACCGCATCTTCAATACTGCTGACATCTTTACCGCGACTGAAGTGGGCTGAGTTAACTAAGCGCAGCACCTTTGCACTGATTACGGGGTCTAAGGCAATCTTATTGGCGACGCCAACAATATCGGCATCGTCATTATTAAACGTTTGTATTAACTCTTGCACCACTTTAGGAATGGTAGGTAATTTATCTAGCTTGCTAAATAGTGTTTGAATGTCCATATAAGCCTCTGAAAGACAATGAAGAAAACAGAATATAGTACATATTTAACCCCGTTGGGGAATTTGCACAAAATTGGTGTTTTTATTGATGCTTTCAGTCGCTTTCTCGTTGGCTTTTGTGAGAATGCTCACAACTGGAATCTAATAAATCTAAGACGCTAGCTCGCTTGTTTTTTGGGTTTAATCACAACATAAGATATCTGCTTTTGCTTACCGTATTTCACCATATTAGTAAGTTCTGATTGGCTAATGGGCACATAAGCAGAATTAATGATGTCGCGCTGTTGCTCGACATTGGGATCATGGAAGAAAAAATATTGTTCATTCATGCCGCTGAGCACGATCCAATGAGGGCCTTTTTCGCCATTAAAACGATAAGTGCTGATAAGCATTAATACACAGTAGCCGGATTTAATCCATTGGCGCAGCTGGTTCAGCGTGGGCGACTGAGTTTGCGTTGCAATATTTAGCGTTGTTAAACGTTGGCTAAAGTCTTGATGAACTAACTCGATCACGGCTTTTTTATCACTATCACGCACGCTGTCTATAAAGGGCACCGATGCCGATTGGCTAAATAGCTCAACACCGAAGCCGCGCTCATGGGCTGCCAGTGCTAAGCCTTGCGCGCTGCAACCGCCATGGCCACTGGTCATAAACACGGTGGTGGCTTCGCGCCAAATTTTTACTTCATCTAAGCGGTTTGGCTGATAGTTGTTATCTAAATAAGCAAAGCTCATTAATAAACAGGAGGGGCCGCAGGTAAACGGCAAGGTTTGTACATATAAGGGCATGGCTAGCACGCTGCTGGGGCCAGGCGGATCGAGCCGCTTATGCATGCGTACACCATCGGCCAAATCATCGTAATAGTGAACTAAGGTTTTGAGCACCTTATAGCCCATTTTATAATAAAGATTTTTTGCCGCTATATTGTCATTGCGCACCTCTAGGCGTAATGTGATAAAGCCTCGTGCAATGGCTTCTTGCTCGCATTGCTGCACCATTTTGTAAGCTAAGTTTTGCCCCCTATAAGCGCTGGCGACAGCGACAGAATAAAGTCGGGCTAGCTGGGTGCCGCGGTTAAACAGCACTAAGCTATAGCCGGCGATTTGCTGCCTGACTTCGACGACCAACAGGTAAGCTAATGGCGAGGTAATAAAGCGTTTCATTTGACGAGCACTTATGCGATCGCCAGGAAATACCGCTAACTCTAGTTGGTTAAGTGATGCTAAATCAGTAGGAGTAGCTGCGCGCAGTAGCATGGTGAGTCTCGAGGATGAGCAACAATATGTTTAGCTATTTAATCCTTTACCCTGACAAGAGGCAATCACTTTTTTATGGCGCGTTTTTTAATTGTAACTGATGAAGCAGGCGATTGGCGTCCTTACCTACCCAGTGAAAATATGGTGTTGGTAAACGACTATTTAGATATGGGAGCGTATTCCGATAATGGCGCGACGCAAGTAATCAATTTATGTCGCAGTTATGACTACTTGAGTAGTGGTTATTATTGTTCCTTGATGGCAGAAGCGCGTGGTCACCGAGTCTTACCAAGGGTAATGACGATCAACGATCTTTCTCAGGACCGATTCTTTAGCTTACCGCAAACGGGCTTAGATAAGTTGCCCGCTGATACTGACGTGTTAGCGTTTAAAATCTACTTCGGTCACTGTGATATCCCCGCTCTGGAAAAAATGTGTCGCAAAATTTTTGAGCGCTTTACGGTGCCAGTGTTGGACATGAAATTGCAAAAAGTCGCGGGTAAGTGGCAAATCGAAAAAGTGGAGCCTTTTGCCTATCAAGATCTTAGCGACAGTGAGCAAGATTCTTTTGCTCAATACTTAGAGGTGTTTTCGCAAAAAGTGTGGCGTATGCCGAAGCCTTCTAAGCGCTATCGCTATGAAATGGCGATGTTGGTGGATGAGCAAGAAAAAATGCCGCCATCCGATAAAGGCGCGTTAAAACGTTTTGTTAAAGCGGCTAACCGAATTGGGATGGATCTAAAGTTAATTGGTCCCAATGATATGGCTACCTTGGGTGAATATGATGGCTTGTTTATTCGCTCGACTACCAACATCAGTAATTTTACTTATCGTTTTGCCAAAGCGGCGGAAAAGATGGGCTTGGTAGTAATGGATGATACCGAATCTATTATGAAGTGCACCAATAAGGTGTTTCTCACTGAGCTACTCAACCATAATAAAGTGCCGATGCCAAAAAGCATGATAGTGAAAGCTTCTGACCCTGATTGGGCCGATAACCTGATTGCGACGATTGGACTACCGGTGGTGCTTAAAGTACCGGATGGCGCGTTCTCATTGGGCGTGGTGAAGGTAAAAACTCGCGAGTCGTTACTTGAGCAAGCCGAGATTACTTTTGGTCATAGTGCGCTGATTTTAGCGCAAGAGTTTTTGCCAACCGACTTTGACTGGCGCATTGGTATTTTAAATCGTCAGCCAATTTTTGCTTGTCGTTACTACATGAGTCGCGGCCACTGGCAAATTTATCAACATCATCAAAGCGGCCGCGTTAGCAGTGGCAGTTTTGATACCTTAGATTTAAAAACGGTGCCTAAGTCGGTAGTGGATGCGGCATTGAAAGCAGCTAACCTTATTGGTGATGGCTTTTATGGCGTTGATCTCAAAGAGATAGATGGCAAAGCTTGTATTATTGAAGTGAATGATAATCCAAGTGTTGATCACGGCGTGGAAGATTTATTCTTAGGTGATTTACTCTATGACCGGATCATGACTGAGTTTTTAAGACGTATCCAGTTGCGCGGCTTTTAATTTCATAGCGCCAGTTGTTAACCTTGTTGTTAACTGGCGTTTTCATCCTTGAAAACGTCGCTTTGTAAAAACAAACTGTGTCGTTAATCGGAATATAAATTGAGGGCTCTAGTGACCGAGTGACATCGCCAATTCATTGCCTTGATGCTGCAATTCATCAAGTTGTGACGCGAGCGACTCTGGGTTGATGTTTAAATGCTCTGCTAGGGCTTTCGGGAAACGGCCAATAATCGCGGCAGCGGGCACGCCAGCATTCCAAGCAAAGTTTACAAATACCGATAATCGAATCAAGATGGCTTCGGCGGATACCTCTTCGAATGATAGGGGATCCAGCTGTTGTTCAATTGCATTGATGAAGGTTGCCGAGAAATTCCAACGTCTTGCTAATTCAACACCCACTTGGCTGTAATCAAATCCGAGTACTTCGCGCTCAGCTTCAATGCGGCTGGCACCTTGGTTCATTGACATGGTTACGAGTGCCATTTCCTCTGGCAAACTTGATTGCAGTAGTATCTCTCCAATATTGTGCATCATGGCGCAGGTAAACGCTGTTTCAGGCTCAACAGTGGTGTGTTTGGCTAGTGCTTTAGCGATGGTGGCGACGCGAAAGGTGTCGGACCAAAATTTATTTTTGTCAAAGCCTGGCGTTGCTGGGAAGGCACTACTGATGCCAGATGCGATAACGATGCTACGCATGGTGTTAAAGCCCAAGCGGATCACGGCTTGCTCTATTGATGTCACTTCTTTACCGCGGCGATAGGCTACTGAGTTAGCCATTTTTATTACTTTTGCACTTAAAGATTGGTCCATCGCTATTTTTTTAGCGAGTACATCGATACGCGCATTATCGTCACCAAAGCTCTCCATTAGTTCGGCCAATAGCGCGGGCACGACTGGGAGTTGTTTTAGTTTGGAAAATACTTCATTTAATTGCATTGCGCGAATTCCTGCTTGGAAAATAATAATACCAATTAGAATCATAGCAGCATGCTATTGCCCGCGACTATGTTTGCAAGCTTGATCTGTTTCACTAATTCCGCATAATGTGCGTTTAACAGCATAAATAAATCGCTATTATCGATTTATTTATCACTAAGCTGGAAAGTTACCCATAAATTAGACTATTCTTAACGCGTTTGACGACAGGAGTCTTTACCAAGGCATGGTTGCCGTTCTCTATAGCTGGAGTGACCATGATGCTATTTACTCTTTATTCTCAGTGCTTCCCATCTGGTAAGTTTGCTTCAATACAGTTTGGAGCTGTACATGAAGCCTGATCAAGCTCGCGCCATCATAGCTATTGCAGACAAAATCCGACATCAATCTAGCCCTAATTTTGATCCTCAGTCTGCTCAATTAATACAGCATCTTTTTTCCCATAAATCTGACGTGATATACCAATTAGTGCAATTTTCTTTACAGCAACAGCAAGACTTACTGCATCTAAAGAGTGTGAATAATGAACTACAGCGGCAATTGCAGCAGCTTGAAGACGTAAAGCAAGAGCGGAATTGGTTTCGCTGGTTAGAAAAAAGTAGTCCAAATAGCGCTCAAGTTTCAGTAGTAAAAAAAGACCAAGTAAGATAAAGGAGAAATATAAACATTTACGCTATATTGGCTGAGTAATTGGCTTAGCGACAAGTAATAAAACAAGGAGTTAGGGTGCAAGGATACGATGTCATTGGCGATGTTCACGGCCGCGCTAAGCAGTTAGTCGCATTGCTGCAACAGCTCGGCTATGAAATCCAGGGCGAAGCTTATTGCCACTCTTCACGCCAAGCTATTTTTATTGGTGATATTATCGATTATGGCCCCGAGCAGCGAGCAACCTTAGCGATTGTAAAAAATATGGTTAAGGCGGGTAGTGCCCAAGTTATTTTGGGTAATCACGAATTTAATGCGGTAGCCTTTGCTACCCCTGATCCAGAGGACTCCAAGCGTTTTCTACGCCCCCATACCAGTAAAAACCGGGTGCAACATAAGGCTTTTTTAGCTGAGTATGCTAATGATCCTATCGCTTATAAAGAGGCCATTAGTTGGCTTAAAACCTTGCCTTTATTTCTTGAAATTGATGGTGCCGCCTTTATTCATGCGGCATGGTCTAATGATTTGGTTACGCAGATAAAGCCCGAGTTGAATACTGATAACAGCCTACCAGATAGTTTGTATGTGAACGCAGCGAAACGTGGCAGCTGGCAATACCAAGTAGTGGAACAATTACTAAAAGGGCCTGAAATAACCTTACCACAGGGCCATTATTTTAATGATAAACATGGCCATCAGCGCAATGATATTCGTGCCCGCTGGTGGCTGCAAGCGCCGCTCAGTTACCGCGACCTAGCGATTGTGCCTGAAGGAGAGGAAACAAAGATACCGACATTGCCCATTGCTCAGTCGCTCAATAACTTTGCAGTCTCACGCCTGGTGTTTATCGGTCATTATTGGTTAAGAGGTACGCCCAAGCCACAATCGCAGCTGGTCGTTTGTACTGACTATAGTGGCGATGCCAAGTTAACCGCTTATCGCTGGTCATTTGAATCTGAAGCTGATCCGATGAATTTTGTGCAGGTCAGTGAATGCTAAGTCAGCTCGGCTTCAGCCGGTAGTTATTGCGATGACTTTGAGTTAAGGCTAAATAGCTTAAATTGCAGATAAAAAAACGGGACGACACTCGAAAGTGTCGTCCCTTATAGTCAAAACATCATATTCCGTGATGTAAGGTGCTCCCTGCGCTCCCTGACTTATTACCTGATCCCTAGGCTTATCCGTTTCTCACATCCTGTGAGTTGTCCTTTATTTGGCCATCCTAGCCTAACAAACCATCCTGATTTGTTTTCTGTCTCCGTCCTGGAGGTGTCCCTTATGCTACTTCCTGTAGCGTGTCCATTTATCTTCCTGATTGCCAGATTTCCTATCTGACATTGAGACCAAACATCCTGTCCGTGCCTCACTGCGTCCTTGCGGGATTAAATATAAGTGATTTTGCCGGTGACAATACAAGCTAAAAACAAAAAAAATAAGGGAAAACCTATATGTCTTTTTTGTGTGTATGAGTAAGGTGCTGTTAAATAAGGTTTGTTTTGTTATTGCTTCTGTTTTTTAGGGAGTAGATAGTAGGCTTATCTGATGAATAAAAAGAGAATGGCTTACGCTTTCTATGGCTAATGTCTCACAAATATTTTGACTTTTTGAATTGGGGTTACCGTTTATCGGTACTATTTTCAGTTTGTTCGGTTATTTTGACCATTCATCATGACATTATGATGACTTCATCGTTATTTATTATGTGATTTTAATCACGTTGGATGTCACGCTTAATAAGAAACCCGTGTTAAATATTGCCTTAACTGGGATGAGGGCCATCGCTTTAAAAAATGTGTTGTTATATTACAGGCCTGATACAGTGAAACTTGTTTTCGTTAGCTATAGAGTTAGGCAAAAAAAAGGCCGATAATAATCGGCCAAAGAATGGGTGTAGATATATCTTTTAGTGTAGTTTGAAGCTGTTTAAACGCGCCAACAGGGTGTTTAGGGTTGCTGGTGCGATGGTTTTACAAATGTCATCAACGCTTTTGTTTTTGAAAAGTTCACTTAGTAATGTACAAACATAAGTTAAAGGGGCATTTTCAAAAAGTTTAGGGTTGTGTAGGTAGTCACGACCGCGCTCGCGAACCCACTCAGCTGCGTCAACAGGTACGCTAAAGCCGCTGCTTTTCATGGTATTGTGTAGTTCGATTAATTGTGCGCGATAGTGTGTTAAATCAGAGCTTAGAGTGTTCTGGTAAGCGGCTACAGAGGCTAGGGCTTGAGCACCAGGTAAAATCTCTAACTTATGAATGTCGTTCATTGTATCTCCAAAAATTTCGCTTTAATAAGTTAATAGCTAGACGCATTTATTTGCGGCTAAGTTTAAATATGATTTGAGATTCGACCCATCTAATAACCAGTAGGCTATAGAAGATTTATGTCAATATGACGACATCAGGCTCTTTGTATGCTTATTTTGATAAGCTATTTTTGTTAATTAAATGAGCCTCGTTTCAGTTGACGGTTATAGTTTCAGCCGAGAAAGAGAAAAGCGCAATTTAAGAGTGACAATTCGTTGATAGGTAAGATGAGCAGCATAAAAAACGTGACAGACCGCAAAGAAATATCCGCTTTGCTTAGTGGTAGTGGTAAAACGCTCGGTTTGCTTGTTACTGCTCTTTGGCGTCTGAGTGATGTTTTGCCATTTCCACTTCGGTGATAAGCTGAGCAATAGCTTGTTGCTTTAGTGCTTTACGATCAGGCTTAAGGCCTTGCCATTGTGGCCAAGGTAATAAGTGTTTTGGCCTTTGCCAAGGGGCCAATAGCTGTTTGCTGTCTTGCTGTAGTTGCTGACATTGAGTCGTATTTTTCCAATCAACAAAAGCTGCGGCAACTTGGCCAAACTCAGGGTCAGGGATAGGTACTATAATGACGCCTTTGATATATGGCAGGCTCAGTAAAGCTTGCTCTATTTGCTCGGGTTGCACGTTCTCACCACCTGCGATAAACATATTATCTTTGCGGCCATAAACGCAGAGTTTCCTAGAGGCGATTGCACCAAGGTCTTTGCTAGCAAAGCCTAACCGCTGATCGACAGCAACTAACTGGCCTAGTTGCCGATAGCCCATAAACAAGCAGGCCCCCTTTAAAATGATTTCACCTTTGCTTATTTCGACTTCACGATCGGGTAAAACTTGGTACTGCAGTGGTTGCTGGCTTGAAGGGGTTAATTCAACACTGGCCACTTGTGAACTCATTTCGGTTAAGCCGTAACTGGCAAAGCTTTTAAACGGGCCATTAGCTAGTTGCTTGAGCAATTCATTATCTAATGCTGCACCGCCTACTAAGACATAGCGTAATGACTTATGGGTGAGCATATCTGGTTGTTGCAGTAGGCGATAAACCTGAGTGGGTACAAGTGAGGCGTGGGTAACGGGATAGTGTGTTAAGTCTTGAGCTATTTGCTTAGTGCCCAAGGCAATACTACCGCCAGCAAAAAATGCCCGAAACACTAAGGCGATGCCGCCAATATGAAATAGCGGTAGGCTCAGTAGCCAGCAGTCCTGTTGACAAAAAGGAATTAACTGCTGCGAGCCTAGGGCGCTGTAATAATGGTTGCCTAAACTATGTTGTGCCGCTTTGGCGTCGCCGCTGCTGCCAGAGGTAAACACTAAGGTACATGCTTGCGCTAAGGTTAGCTTGCATTCAGCGCGCTGGGTTGGCTGGTGGATGTCGATGGGGGTTACATCAGTTAGCGCAATAGAGCTTGGCCCATAGTAATATCTGATTCCAGCTTGCGTGCAGCGTTGTTGCAGCTGCTGCTGGCTAAAAATTGGATTGAGCGGACAAAAAATGATGCCTTGACGCAAACAAGCGAACATCATGGTTAGCAATGTCAGCGGATCGTTATGGATCACCGCGAGCACTTCCCCTTTGGGGACTTGGCTTAATGAGATGGCTGAAACTTTGCTATTCAGTTTAGCGTAGCTAAGGCTGGCACCATTATGTGAAAGGTAAATGGCCACTGCATCACCTTGGCTGCTCGCGTGTCGCTGTATCGGGCAGGTAATCACGTTGGCCATACTCGCTCCATTGCTGAGGTATCCAGCGTATAGTTTTGAGTGTGGCAAAAATATTTTGCAGTATCGAGCCCGGGCGCTTCATTGGGCGTCCATTTATTCGCCAGGGTTGCTAGTACGCCAAGTCCATAGTGACTTTCAAACGCGCAGCTTAAAATGGCGCGCTGTTGATGTTGATGTTGATTCGCAAAGGTTAATAACTGCTCAATACGTTTAAAGCTACCCACTAGCATCGGCTTGATCACTAAAGCTTTAATGGCCTGATGACTAAAACTGGGTAATGGCCATTGTGGCTGTTGCAGCTGTTCATCCAGCGCCAGCGGCAATTGAAATTGCTCAGCAAGGTACAAACTGTCTTGGAGGGTCGCGCAAGGCTCTTCGATAAATACGATGTTATGGATTGGCAGCTGGCTAGCAAAGGCCGCGCCTTGCTGGTGATCCCAGCCTTGATTGGCATCTAAGCGCAGTTGCAGTTGCGGGTTGAGTGTTACCAGCGTGTGAATAACCTCTAGCTCGATACATGGTGCTAAGCGCGCGACTTTCAGCTTGATTTGTGTAGGGAGGTTAAGGCTAAGGTATTGCGCCTTGATTTGCTCAGCGCAGCCTTGTAATAAAGGAATGTCGGGTTTGACTTGGCTTGGCGCAATGCCAAAGCGCAGGCAATCCCAAGCAAAAGCGCTACTGGGGCCGATAAACTCATGTTTGTGTGGCTGTGTTTTTGCCGCTTTTATCACCTCTGCAATAGCTTGCGCTAAGCTTTCACGGCTAAAGCCGGGGAGTGGCGCAAGTTCAGCTACCACTTCACGGTTTAACGCTATATTAAACGCCTTAATGAAGGCAAACTCTCGGCGCTTGAGTGTGTGCTGCGCAAATTTCATCGGCTGCTTAAAGGCCAATGAAGTGCGGTAAATTTTAATGTCGCGCAGCATACTCATCTGCGCTTATGGATTACGGCCAAATTTTTCAAAGTTTGGCGGACGTTTTTCGTTAAACGCATTGCGACCTTCTTGCCCCTCTTCGGTCATGTAAAACAACATGGTGGCATTACCGGCTAACTCTTGTAAGCCAGCTTGGCCGTCACAATCTGCGTTTAGGGCTGCTTTCAAGCAACGCAGCGCCATTGGGCTATTTTGCAGCATTTCTTTACACCACTGCACGGTTTCAAGTTCGAGCTGCTCAAGTGGCACCACGGTATTGACTAAGCCCATTTCAAGCGCCTCTTGGGCGTTATACATGCGGCATAAAAACCAGATTTCACGGGCTTTTTTCTGGCCGACAATGCGGGCCATATAGCTTGCGCCCCAACCACCGTCAAATGAGCCCACTTTTGGACCTGTTTGGCCAAATTGGGCATTCTCTGCGGCGATGGTTAAGTCAGCCATCATATGTAAAACGTGTCCACCGCCGACCGCGTAGCCCGCCACCATCGCTACCACAGGCTTCGGGCAAGTGCGAATTTGACGTTGAAAGTCCAGTACGTTTAAGTGGTGAACGCCAGACTCGTCTTGATAACCTGAATCACCGCGTACTTTTTGGTCGCCGCCTGAGCAAAAGGCCAAGTCGCCCTGACCGGTAAGAATAATCACGCCAATTTGGTCGTCATAGCGTGCTTCGTTTAACGCATGGATCATTTCTTTCACGGTAAGAGGGCGAAAGGCATTGCGTACTTGTGGGCGGTTAATGGTGATTTTGGCAATGCCATCGGCTTTATGAAAAAGAATGTCTTGGTAATCTTGAGAAAAATCTTGCCACGCTAATGCGGGTTTTATTTGCGAAGTTGTCATAACAAGCCTTGAGTGGGTCATATATAAAAAAGTATCGCTTACGGGAATTTACCGAGTATATACCCAAGTTACCTCAAGATGCTTGTTCAGCGAGAATTTGTAGGCTGTTAGGCGCGACGCTGATTTGAGACATAGTTATTCTACGTTAAAAATCAGCAACAAAGCATAACAGCCTACAAAACTCGCCCTTTGGGAGTCGCTCATTATGTTCATTTTTTCGTTAAAAAGCATCGAAAGGGCTGACCATTCCTTCAGCTTTTTGCCTCAAACTGAACATAATGAGCGGCTCTGAATCCCGCATCTTGAGGTGTCTTGGGTATAAGGCGACTTATCTGATTAGCGTATTCTATTGGCTTGGCAAAGTGAATATTATGACCCGCCTCAGTAAAAGAGACTTTATTAAGCTGTGATGTGGATTTTTTTAGAGCGTTGGCCAGCTGAGTAAATTTTTGATCTTGCTCGGCAACAAAATAGCTAACCGGGCAGGTTGCATCGGTGATGACATGGCGAAGATTGTCTTGCTGGCCGAGTGAGGTTGCTAGCAACATCTTGCTAAGGGCGTCGCCATCATTTTGGCGACGTAGCTGATACAGCTGTTGTCTTTGTGTCGTAGATAAGTCGGTAAACACTTCTTGTTGATACCAATCGAGCAATACCTGATTGAGTGGCTCCGTTGCAAAGCGCTGCGCCCAGTTTTTATCATGACTGATGCGGATGGTTTTTTCATGTTGCTGAATTAACCCTGTATGGGCCGACTCTAGGATTAACTGGCGCACTTGGCTTGGGTACATCTGCAAGTAGTGCAGCGCAATACGGCCACCAAGTGAATAGCCCACCAGATAACATTGTCTGATCGCTAGCGCTTGTAAACATTGATGGATCAGGTTGCAGCATTGTTGGAAAGCGCGTGGCGCTGATAAGGTGACGTTTTGACTGCCGCCATGGCCGGGGAGATCGATGGTTAGCCAGTTTTGCTCGTGCGCTAACTGCGCAATAACCCCTTGCCAATCTTTACCGCTGCCTAAAAAGCCATGAATGAATACGATTGGCGTGCTCTCGTATTGCAGCTGATATTGGCAAGTCAGCGGTAAGTTGGTATTCACTAGGCGCTAGTATCCGGCTGGGTCAGGTAAGCGAAATCAAGTTGTTTTACTTGCTCGGCGATGGTGTTGATCATCTCGCTACTTTCTTTGGCCGGGACTTTTATTTCAATTAAGGTTGCGCCCGGCTCGATTAAGGCGGAAGCGTAATCCAGTTCAAATTCTTGTTGTTGGGTGGGATGCATATAATTGATACCAAACATGGCTGCAGCCTCGGCAAAATTTAAACCGTGTGGCAGTTGGTAGCAGTCTCGCGCTGTTTGTTGATCATCTGGTAGCGGTAATAGGTTGAAAATACTGCCACCATCATTATTGAGTACGATTAACACAAACGGGTTTTCCAGCTGTTTTAACAGCGCCATTGAGTTGAGATCATGAAGTAATGAGGTATCACCGATTAGCAGGGTAACAGGGCGATGAGTCAATATTTTACTGACTCCAATGGCACTGGCGAGTAAACCATCAATGCCACTGGCACCGCGGTTAGTGAATACTTGCTGCTGTTTGGAATTAGCTTCGGCAAACATATCCATCAGTCTAACTGGTAAGCTATTACCAATAAACAAGGCACTGTTGTCTGGCACTAAGCGTGATAAGCAGTGCGTGACGGATAATTCGGATAATTCATGTGATTGAGCGGCCATAAGTTGACTGATTTCAGCATCCGCTCGATAAAGATGTTCTGCCCAAGGGTTATGCTGCGCAACGGGATGGGCGTTGAGCCAAGTCATGGCATCGATTTGAAAGTAATTCCCCATGGCGTGGTTCGGGTCCATTAGATCGGCTTGGCTTTGCACGCCAATAAATTGAGCCGAACTGGCTTGTAAAAACTGCTGTAAACGTTTCGATACCAGTCGACTGCCAAATTGAATCACCAGTTCAGTTTGGTTGAGGGCGGCTGTAAAGTCAGGGTGGTGCAGCAGCTGGTCGTAGTAATGCAGTGACCAAGGGTGCCCTTTGCCACTGGATTGAATATCCATTAACAATGGCCAACCGAGCGCTTGAGCAAAGCTGGCGACTTCATAAGCTTGCTCGGTATTTGCTAATTGACCGACGACAATCAGCCCTTTTTTAGTTTGTAGTTCAGACCAATTAACAATGGGCTGTGGTCTGCATGGATGAATGGATTTATTAATATAAGGCAATTCACTACGCAGCCAATCATTAATTGACGCTATGTAATGGCGTAAATCTTGGCTTTTTTCCTTTGGGTAAAACGGCTCACGAAAAGGGCAGTTAATATGAATAGGCCCCATGCGCTGCTGTTGCAAATATAAGGCTTGGCCTACTTGTGCCAATAAGTAGCTAGCGCTAATTTCGGTGCTGGCTGTCGCCAAGTTTAGCGATGTCACGACATGAGAGGTAAACATGCCCACTTGATCGATGGCTTGGTTAGCGCTGCATTGCAATAGCTCGGTGGGGCGGTCAGCGGATAAAATGATTAAGGGGACGCCGGTGAGTTTTGCTTCAATGATTGCAGGGTGTAAGTTAGCCACCGCTGTGCCTGACGTGGTAATAATGGCCACTGGCGCTTGCTGCGCTTTTGCTGCGCCGAGTGCGCAATAACCTAAACCGCGCTCATCAAAGTGACTGTGTAGAGTGATGCCATGATGCCCATGGGCCGCTAAAGTTAGTGGTGTAGAGCGTGAACCGGGCGCCATGAAAATCTGATTGATGCCGCCTCGATACAAACTTTCAATAATCAACTGTGCCCATAAAAGACTAATATTGCTGGCGGTCGTTTGTTTCATAGGAGCCTCATATTATTGAACAGCTTAATTTAGTTGGAGTAGTGACAATGGCGTCGCTATTTTATGCTCTAGCTCTTGCCATTCTAACTCGGGATCAGAGCCTTTAACTATCCCTGCTCCGGCAAATAATGCAATCTGATTATGTTGGATCAAGGCGCTGCGAATAGCTACCGCAAATTGGCTTTGTTGCTGACTTAAAATACCGATGGCGCCAGCGTACCAGCCGCGAGGATAAGGTTCATTTTGTTCGATAAATGCGAGTGCTGACTTTCTTGGTGTGCCACCAACTGCGGGGGTTGGGTGCAGCGCGTTAAGTAAATCGTGGTCACTGGCGTCCGGTTTTAAATAGGCGTGGATACGCTGTTTGAGATGTTGTAATTGATTGAGTTTTAATATGCCAATTTTATCCAGTCCGATGTCTAAGCTGACTTTGCTTAATTGCGCCAGAATATCATCGAGCACTAACTGATTTTCACGCTTTATTTTTTGGTCATGGAGTAAAATATAGCTAAGTTTCTCGTCAGCTTCTGTTGTTGCGCCGCGTGGCATAGTGCCCGCGAGAGACTCTGTTGTTAGGCGAGCCCCACTGCGTAAATATAACCGCTCAGGCGTACAGCCGATAAAGTGTGAATCGGGCGAAAACGAAAATAAAAATTGGAAGCAGTTTGGGTTAACCATTTGCCACTGGTGTAATAAGGCGCATTGATCGACTTGGGTTAAGCTGGTTAATTGAGTGCGGCGGGATAGCACTACTTTAGCGGTGAGTTGCTGAAAATCATCGTCGGTTACTTGCTCCACTAATTTGCGCCAATCCTGTTTATTTGGCGTGTCTTGCCGCTGCGAGATAAGAATAGACTGCTTGGCTAATGCTTCTGCTGGGTTAAGTGAATCCAGTAATGCTAGGGTTGTGTTTACTTGGCTAACAAAATCAGATGTGGCCCAATATAGGTTACAAACCAACTTAGTGATCCTGCCTTGGCGACGAATTTCCAGACGTGGTAATACAAATTGGCAGTGAGGGAAGTTTGGCCAGATGGAATGGCTTGAGAATCCCATGCCGCCATACAGCCTTGCTTTATGTATGTCGTTAGGTATTTCTGCTTGATCTGTGTGCCAAGCTTGGCCAATGGCCGCGACTTCGCCTTGATCGTCTTTATCACTGAGGTAAATTTGCGGATAGTGAGTTTGCGCTTTGAGCCAGCCCAGTAATGAAAGGCTAGGTAAGGAAAAGCTCAAACTAAGAAACACTCCCTCGGGCTGTTTTAGTTCAAGTAAGGCGTGTTTTAAGGCATTAAAAGCTGACATCAATATTTCGCAAAGGCTGGTAAAGCAACTTAAGGTGTTAACCCAAACTGCCTGAAGCGGCTGAAATCATCATTTCAAAGGCGTTTGAATATAAAGGCTTGCTAATTTAACTGAAACTTAGAGAAAATGCAGCCTTCTCAGCACGTCGCTGTTTAGAAAGGCCTCTTGTTCCATTAACAAATAAATTTAGGTGTTGGTATTTTGACTCAAAAAAGAACATGGCTCTCGGTTTGGTTGTCTGCCATTCGTCCTCGTACACTTCCCCTAGCCTGCGCTTCGATTGTTTTAGCCGCTGGGCTGGCGTGGCAGCATCAGGTATTTAACTCTTGGATCCTCGCTTTGTGTTTGAGCACCGCTATTTTATTACAAATTATTTCTAATCTTGCCAATGATTACGGTGATGCCGTCACTGGGGCTGATAATGAGCAACGTATTGGCCCGCAACGCGCGATGCAAACCGGTTTTGTGACGCAGCGACAAATGAAAGCTGCGATAGGTTTAACGACGCTGATGACAGTGGCTTCTGGGCTCAGTTTATTAAGCTATGTGTTTGCGGATAATTGGCAACAGTTGTTGGTTTTTGTTGGTTTAGGTTTATTGTCTATTATAGCTGCGGTGACTTACACCATGGGTAAGCACCCATACGGCTACATGGGCTTAGGCGATCTGGCGGTGTTTATATTTTTTGGCTTATTGGGGGTGTTAGGCAGCTTTTATCTATATAGCTTAACCTTACATGCCGCTTTGATTTTACCGGCAATAAGTTGCGGCTTATTAGCTACGGCAGTGCTTAATATTAACAACACTCGCGATATCGACACCGATAAACAAGCGGGTAAGCACACCTTAGCGCTACGTTTAGGGCGCTCTAAGGCCTGCTGCTATCAGTGGATGTTGTTAGCGGGAGCAGTGATCACTACCTTACTTTATCAGTGGCAATTACCTTTTAGCAGTTTTAATTACTTGTTTTTGTTGGCTCTTTGGCCATTGGTGCAGGCCGCTCGTACCCTGCAACTGAGCCGTGATGGTGTGCGCTTAAACGGAGCTTTGAAACAAACGGCATTAGCCAGTTTTAGTTACTGTTGTTTATTGGCTTTAGGTTGGGTATTGGCATCGTCATAGACTTAACCGTATCCGACGCTAATTTGTAAAATAGTCTAATCTTCATTTAGTTAATAGAAAACTAGATGGTTCTTACTATGTCGGGAAATACGTCACTACCGAATCTTTTACTGCAGCATTATCAAAAAAGCACCGATGGTATTTTACTGTGCGACCGTGAAAATAAGGTGATAGAAGCAAACCAAGCTATGTGTAATATGTTTGGTTACAGTGCTAAAGAAATCACTGAGTTAGATTTTTTCGACTTAATCAATGTTGATGTATCGAGTGTTCCTGCTTGTTTTCGCCAAGCTAAAAATCGCGACAATGTGAATTTCCTCGTAGTACTTGAGCGCTATGTCCATCCTGATACTGAAAATGCCTTGTACATTATTCGTGATGAGTCTCACTCGGTTGAGGCGACTAAATCTGTGTTTGGCACTGAGCAATCGACCAATCGTTTTAAAGAGCTGCTGAAGAATTTACATAAAATCTCAGTGGAGCTGAGTAACAGCAATGATATGGATGAACTTTACCGTCGAACTGTTGAGCTGTCTCTGGAAAAACTTGAAATTGAACGTATCGCTTTATTCCTACTTGATGAAAAACGCAATATGGCGGGTACTTTTGGTACTAATGAGTTCGGTCAGGTAGCTGATGAGCGTGATTACAAAAGGCCTTTAAGTCATTTCCCCATTGTACTTGAAGCCATTACTCGACGTGATTATGTCACTGTGTTTCAAGACCAAGATTTAGTCCACTACGATAAAAAAGTGGGTAAGGGCTGGCAAGCCATGGTCACTCTGTGGGACAAGGAAAAGCCAATCGGTTTTTTGGCGGCCGATAATTTGATTCACCACCGTGCGTTAACCCCCCATATTCGAGAAATATTTGGTTTATTGGGCTCGGTATTAAGCCACGTGATTATTAAAAAACGCGCTGAGTTCAAATTGAAAAAAATGAATGAAGAGCTTGAGTTGATGGTCGCCAAGCGCACTTTAGAATTAGAGCAAAAAATAAAGCAGTTAGTCGATACCCAAGAAAAGCTGGTGGAAGCAGAGAAAATTGCGTCTTTAGGCAGCCTAGTCTCGGGTGTTGCCCATGAAATTAATACGCCCCTTGGGGTGTCGATTACGGCCGCATCGTTACTACGAGAAACAACGCAGCAGCTTTGTGACATGATGGCAACGGGCGCGATTAAGAAGTCAGCCTTGCAGTATGTGGCTGATACGTCTAAAGAAAGTATCAGTCTGATTGAGAGCAATTTGGATCGAGCAGCTAATTTAGTTAAGAGCTTTAAGGCGCTGGCAGTGGACCAAACGTCAGACAACTTAGTTATTTTACACCCCCATAATGTAGTAAAAAATATTTTATTGAGTTATCACCATGAGCTTAAAAATAAACCCATTACCGTGAAAAATGAGATCTCTCTTGATCTAGCGGTGCGAAACTATTCGGGCGCTTTAGTGCAAGTAGTGATTAATTTATTACTTAACTCTTTGCAGCATGGTTTTAACGAGGGTCAGGCCGGTGAGATTAACATCTCAGCTGAAGCGGCGGAAAAAGGAGTGGTTATACATTACTTGGACACCGGCAAGGGGGTAACGGAAGGAGATTTGAAATTAATTTTTGAGCCTTTCTATACCACGGCAAGGCAGGCTGGCGCGGGGCTTGGCTTAAATCAGGTATATAACTTGATTTCACAGAAAATGGCGGGAGAAATTAGAGCAAGTTTACCAGAAACGGGCGGTTTAAAATTTGATGTTTTTTTGCCCAATTTGTAACGCACGTTGTTTGGCTTGGTTTAAGATTTTTTCTTTTTCACTGTCATTACTATCATGCCAAGCGATAATTTCATCAAGGCTGCGATGGCAACCTAAGCAAATATCTTGTTCATTAAGGCAGCAATTACGTACGCAAGGCGATTTTACTTCAAAATGGCTCATTGATTTGCCTCTTAACAGATATCCAAGTAGATAAATTTTAGCTTATTTTTCGTACTCACTCATCAATGGCGTTGGCAAGGCGGGATCCCGCACCTGTTTTAATCAACAGGTATCAGCGAATAATAAGCGGGAGCGGTGTGCTATTTAGTCATGATGTGTTATTTCAGGGGGAGGGTGAAGTCAGTAGGATTAAGCAACAATAAGAGGTGCAACGGCTAGCGCAATTTGACCGCTGGTTTTCTATTTAGCTGGCGCTGATGGCTTGATACCCAAATAAACTCTCGCTGAACAAGCATCTTGATGTTGCTTAGGTATAGTTATTTACTTACTTGATGATTATTTATCCATTTCACCCTTTAGTTTCGTTGATGGGTTGATTATACTGCGAGTTCTTGTCGGAGTGCCAAGGGGTATCATTACCTTTAGGCTGAGACTGCAATTGCAGGATCCGTGGAACCTGATTGGGTTAAGACCTACGAAGGGAACAAGGCTAAACCTTTTAAAAAAAACAGATCTAATCATAGGTTTATACTTCCACCTCTCGGCAAGCAATTCATCACACTTAACTGGAATCAAGGTGAAAATTGCTTATGGCTATCAACAGAAGAGAGGCGCGTAAAGCGGCTCAAGAATACATTCAAAACCTCGGTAACGAGTCTTTTCCAAACTCAGAAAAAATCTTCATCGAAGGCACCTTACCTGGCGTGAAAGTGGCGATGCGCCAAATTCATCAAGCCGATACCTTAATTGGTGGTACCGAGGACAACCCGCAATTTGAATCAAATGAGCCGATCCCGGTTTACGATGCGTCAGGTCCTTACACCGATCCAAACGTCGATATTGATGTGCACCAAGGGTTACCTAAGTTGCGTCAACAATGGATTTTAGACCGCAACGATACCGAAGAATTAGAAGGCTTAACCTCGAAATTTAGCCAGCAACGCATGGCTGACGAAGGGTTAGATCATCTCCGTTTTGAGCATTTACCTAAGCCACTGCGCGCAAAAGCGGGTAAAAACGTCACGCAAATGCATTACGCACGCCAAGGTATCATCACCCCTGAAATGGAATACATCGCCATTCGTGAAAACATGGGGCGTGAGCGAGTAAAAAGCGAGTTACTAAAATTCCAACATAAAGGTGAAAACTTCGGCGCGAACCTGCCGGAGAACATTACGCCTGAATTCGTGCGTAAAGAAGTGGCGGAAGGTCGCGCCATCATTCCTTCAAACATCAACCACCCAGAATCTGAACCAATGATCATTGGTCGTAATTTCTTGGTGAAAGTTAATTCAAACATTGGTAACTCATCAGTTTCTTCATCAATTGAAGAAGAAGTTGAAAAGCTAGTGTGGTCAACCCGTTGGGGTGGCGATACGGTAATGGACTTATCCACTGGCCGTTACATTCATGAAACCCGTGAGTGGATTTTACGCAATTCACCGGTGCCAATCGGTACTGTGCCTATCTATCAAGCGCTAGAAAAAGTAAATGGCGTAGCGGAAGACCTTAACTGGGAAATCTTCCGTGATACCTTGATTGAACAAGCTGAGCAAGGGGTGGATTACTTTACGATCCATGCCGGTGTATTACTGCGTTATGTACCGATGACGGCAAAACGTCTGACCGGTATCGTGTCGCGTGGCGGTTCAATCATGGCGAAGTGGTGTTTGACATACCATAAAGAAAACTTTGCTTACGAACACTTCCGTGAAATTTGTGAAATCTGTGCGCAATATGATGTTGCCCTTTCATTAGGCGATGGTTTGCGCCCGGGCTCAGTGGCGGATGCCAACGATGAAGCGCAATTCTCTGAACTGGAAACCTTAGGCGAGCTGACTAAATTAGCGTGGGAATACGATGTTCAAGTGATGATCGAAGGCCCAGGTCACGTGCCAATGCAAATGATCAAAGAGAACATGGACAAGCAGTTAGATGTTTGTCATGAAGCGCCTTTCTATACATTAGGCCCATTAACTACCGATATTGCACCGGGTTATGACCACATCACTTCGGGTATCGGCGCTGCGCAAATTGGTTGGTATGGTTGTGCCATGCTGTGTTACGTGACACCAAAAGAGCATTTAGGCTTACCAAACAAAGATGACGTAAAAACTGGCTTGGTGACATACAAGCTAGCAGCGCATGCGGCAGATTTAGCCAAAGGTCACCCGGGCGCGCAAATTCGCGACAATGCCTTATCAAAAGCACGTTTTGAATTCCGCTGGGAAGATCAGTTCAACCTAGGTTTAGACCCTGATACGGCGCGTGCGTACCATGATGAAACCTTGCCGCAAGAGTCGGGCAAAGTAGCGCATTTCTGCTCTATGTGTGGGCCTAAGTTCTGTTCAATGAAGATCACTCAAGACGTGCGTGATTATGCGGCTAAATTAGAGTCGGGTGATATCCAAATTAAGCTGTTAGATGAAGTCGTCAGCATTTCTCCAGAAGAAGGCATGAAGAAAAAGTCTGAAGAATTTATTGAAAAGGGCGCTGAAATATATCAGCCTCAAGTTTAATTCTTTGAGTTAAATGAGAGTTATCCATTACAGGTAACAGGGTGATGGGTGACTCTAACAATAAATGCTTTTGCTGGTGGAGGAGTGGTAATGGACAAGACCCTAGGTAGGACCTCAGTTAAAACACCGATAGTATGGACCATTGCGGGGAGTGATTCGGGTGGCGGTGCTGGCATCCAAGCTGATTTGCATACTATTAATTCTTTAGGCGGTTATGGCTGCAGTGTCATCAGCGCTGTTACCGCGCAAAACTCTGTCGCTGTGCGTTTGGTTGAAGCGGTTTCAGATGAGATGTTTTCAAGCCAGCTTGATTCATTAGCCGATGATATGCCAGCGGATGTGATAAAGGTTGGGTTGCTTTCAACGGTTAGCCAGGTTGAACTGTTAGCGACATTTTTGGCTGCGCTAGAAACCAAACCCTATGTTATTTATGACCCGATCGCGGTTGCCTCAAGTGGCGCTAATATGGCGCAAGCTGGTTTGCAGCAAGCAGTACTCGAGACTTTATTGCCTCATATCGATTTATTGACCCCTAATGCTGATGAGTTAGAAATTCTAACTAAGGTGATCATTACCTCAAGTCATGACATTCGTCGCAGCGCCAAAGTGTTATTGGATAAAGGTTGTGGCAGCATCTTGATTAAGGGTGGCCATCTCGAGCTAGTCGATGATGTGTGCATGGATTTTTGGACTAATGGCGAGCGTGAAATAGTGCTCGGTACGCCGCGTATTGATAGCCCACATAGCCATGGTACGGGCTGCAGTTTGTCCTCTGCTATCGCCACTGTACTGGCCTTGGATTATCCCATTGAAGATGCATTGGTATTAGCCAAGGCGTACTTGAATCAAGGTTTAAAAGCAGCGTCTGCTAAAGGTAAGGGGCCGGGTCCGATTGCCCATTTAGGCTGGCCTACCGATCCAACAGATTTTCCTGACGTGATCCTACCTGGCTCAGAGTTAGGTCGATTACTTAATTTGCAAGGTGAACTGGCGGCAGGGCAAGGCTTTGCCAGTTGCAATACCGACAAGCTAGGGCTGTATCCAGTGGTGGATTCGGTTGAGTGGTGCCAAAAATTACTCGATATGGGCATTAAAACCCTACAATTGCGGATTAAAGGTAAAACAGACGCGGAAGTAGAAGCCGATGTGATAGCCGCTATTAAACTTGGTAAGCAATACCAAGCGCGGATGTTTATTAATGATTATTGGCAGTTAGCCATTAAGCACGGTGCTTATGGCGTGCATTTAGGCCAAGAAGACTTAAATGATGCGGTGTTGCCACAAATTAGCCGCGCAGGATTACGCTTGGGCTTAAGTACTCACGGCTATTATGAAATGTTGCGGGCGAAAAAGCTCAAGCCCAGTTATATCGCACTTGGCCATATATTCCCGACCCAAACTAAAGACATGCCATCACGGCCGCAAGGTTTGATCCGGTTAGAAAAATACGCGGCCTTAATGAATGATATTCCCACCGTGGCGATTGGCGGGATTAATCTTGAGCGCGCACCGCAAGTTTGGCAAACCGGGGTGGGGAGTATTGCAGTGGTGACTGCGATTACGTTAGCGGATGATCCCCAAGCAGTCGTTGACGCGTTTAATGCGGTGCTGGAGTCATAAATGATGCTCTCAAATGCGGAAACCTTAAGGTACAGTCGTCATTTATTACTCAGTAATGTGGGTGAAACCGGGCAGCTTAAGTTAAAGCAAGCTAAGGTGCTGATTATGGGCATGGGTGGCCTTGGTGCGCCCGCCTCAATGTATCTTGCTGCTGCGGGGGTTGGTCAATTAGTGCTGGCTGACTTTGATGAGTTGGATGTGTCCAATTTGCAACGTCAAATTAGTTATGATGCCAGTCAAGTTGGTCAGCATAAAGTGGATGCGGCCAAGGCACGCTTAACTGGGCTCAATAACGAAATCCGTATTCGTGGCATTAAAAAGAAAATGGATGCCAAGCAATTAGCGATGGAAGTCAGCATGGCGGATCTGGTGCTTGATTGCACTGATAATCTTGCTAGCCGTCATTTGATTAGTCAGGTGTGCTGCCAGGCTAAAACCCCACTAATTGTTGGCGCGGGCATTCGTTTAGAAGGCCAGCTGATGATGTTTGACTTTAGCCAGCCTGATAGCGCGTGTTACCACTGCTTGTTTCCGTCAACGCAAGAGCAAACCTTGAATTGTTCTAACTCTGGTGTGCTTGGCCCGATTGTTGGCACGATAGGCTCGTTACAAGCGTTGGAAGCGATTAAGTATTTAGTTGGCTTGCCGAGCGGTATTAAAAATCAACTTAAGTTGTTTGATGGCCTTACTCTCAATTGGCAAAGCTTTTCAATTTCTCGAGATCCGGCATGCCCGGTATGCAGTGTCCATGAATAAAATTACCATCAATATTAATGGTCAGGCGCAGCAACTGGCGCCGCAGACCAGTGTTACTGATTTATTAACTACTCTAGGCCATGCTGAGCAAGGCATGGCGCTGGCGGTCAATCAATCTATTATCAGCCGCAGTGAGTGGCCTGATCACTATTTACAGCAAGGCGATGAAGTTTCCTTGTTTCAAGCCATCGCAGGAGGCTAATGATGTTAACGATTGCCGATAAAACCTTTAGTTCACGTTTGTTTACTGGCACTGGTAAGTTTTCTCATCAGCAAAGTATGGTTGATGCATTGGCGGCATCAGGCTCGCAGTTAGTGACCATGGCGCTCAAGCGCGTGGATATGCAAAATCGTGACGATGATATTTTGGCTCCTTTAATAGCCAATGGCATGAACTTGTTACCCAATACATCGGGTGCGCGTACTGCTAAAGAAGCCGTATTTGCTGCTCAGTTAGCCCGCGAAGCGTTGCAAACCAATTGGGTTAAATTAGAAATTCATCCTGATCCTAAGTATTTGCTGCCGGATCCGATTGAAACCTTGAAAGCCGCAGAAGCGTTAGCGCGTGAAGGATTTGTGGTATTGCCTTATGTCCATGCTGATCCCGTGTTATGCAAGCGACTTGAAGAGGTTGGCTGCGCGGCAGTGATGCCACTAGGGGCACCGATTGGCTCTAATAAAGGTATCCGCACTCAAGACTTTTTAGAGATCATCATTGAGCAGGCGAATGTACCGGTGATCGTGGATGCTGGTATCGGCAGCCCGAGCCATGCTGCGTTAGCGATGGAGCTTGGCGCTGATGCGGTTCTGGTTAATACCGCGATTGCGGTAGCCGGTAATCCAGTTGCCATGAGCCGCGCATTTGCTTTGGCGGTACAATCTGGCCGCATGGCATATGAAGCGGGATTGGCAGGTCAAGTACAACAAGCTGTGGCATCAAGCCCGTTAACAGCTTTCTTGGAGGAAGCATGAGCTTCGCCGAGCAGTTAAAAGCCCTTAATTGGGATGATGTACGCCTTTCTATATATAGTAAGACTGCTAAAGATGTTGAGCGCGCATTGTCTAAACCACGTTTGAACACGGAAGATTTTAAAGCGCTGATATCGCCTGCCGCCGAACCGTATCTTGAGCAGATGGCGCAAAAGTCGATGGCATTGACGCAGCAGCGCTTTGGTAAGACGGTGCAGTTTTATATTCCTTTATACCTCTCGAATATGTGCAGCAACATTTGTACTTATTGTGGTTTTTCGATGGGCAATAAAATTCGCCGCACTACATTAGACATGGTGCAGTTAGAAGCGGAGCTGAAAGCCATTAAGAAAATGGGCTTTGATCATATCTTGCTGGTGACAGGCGAATCGGAAAAGAAAGTGGGCATGGATTATTTTCGTCAGGTATTCCCGCTGATCAGACAATATTTTTCACATATTACGATTGAAGTGCAGCCACTCGATCAAGATGAATACGAAGAGTTGATCGAGCTAGGATTGGATGCGGTACTGGTCTATCAAGAAACCTATAACCCAGTGACCTATGCCGAACATCATCTCAAAGGTAAAAAGTCTGATTTTTGGTACCGTTTGGACACCGCTGATCGCTTAGGCCGCGCTGGCGTGCATAAAATAGGTGTTGGCAGTTTGATTGGCTTAGAAGAATGGCGCACCGATTGTTTTTATGTCGCGTCTCATTTAGCTTATCTAGAAAAACATTATTGGCAAACGCGTTATACCCTTTCGTTTCCTCGATTACGTCCTTGTGAAGGGGGCTTTCAACCTAAATCGATCATGACAGATAAACAGTTGGTCCAGTTAATCTGCGCTTATCGTTTATTTAGCCCCGAAGTTGAATTGTCGTTGTCGACTCGAGAATCGGAACATTTTCGCAATCATGTCATTCCGCTAGGCATTACGACTATGAGTGCGGGCTCAAGCACACAACCGGGTGGTTATGCTGAAACGGCTGAAAAAGCTTTGGAGCAATTTGAAATATCCGATGATCGCGCACCTGCGGTGGTAGCGGATATGATGAAAGCCAAAGGTTATGAGGTGGTATGGAAAGATTGGGATCCCAGTTTAAGTCGATAGCCGGAATAGTGGCTGCACGTATAAAAGAAAAAGACCTAGTCTACTTAGATTAGGCCTTTTTGCTATTTCTAGCGCATGAGTGGACTTGTTTACTGTACTATTGCCTGTTTATCAACCTATTTTGGCGTATTTATAGGGGTAACCTGTGGGTAACTTGAGTGTAAGTTGTGGGTGTAATTTAATTACAATTTATCGTTAAAAAAGCCTTGCACCGAAATCGAATCTCCCTATAATGCGCAACCACTGAGACGGCACAGCGCAAGGCGCAACGCAATATCAGGTGGTTAAAAAGCTTGGCTTTCTAACCAGAAAGATAAATCGAAAATTTCTTAAAATTAACGATTGACTTTCAAATCGGCTAGCGTAGAATGCGCAGCCCTGACGAGGTAAAGCGAAAGCAACCTAGTCAATGTTCTTTAACAATTTAATCATGCAATCTGTGTGAATACTCATGTTGAAAGCCACGGCTAACAACGCAATGGTAACGAATCGCCAAAACGATTTATTTATCAATGTAATTTCTGAGTGTTCATATAGAACAAATCGAACTTCATTTATTTGAGGTTCAAAAACAGAATTCATTGAGCAGA
>NZ_JAIMJA010000040.1 GCF_021295315.1 Motilimonas cestriensis
CTACCTAGTAAAATCATAGTTGACATCTACCTATAAAAATATACAAATGAACATATGATTTATTAAGAGGCAATTTAGTGGCTAGACGAAGATTTAATTCCTCCAAACACTTTCGTTCACAAGCAAGAGTTGTGTATATAAAGAAATTTCAAGAAGGAAAAGCAATTTATACAAATCCAGCAGGTTGTCTTGAAGATGGTTGGCAATGGGAAAGAAAGCCTGGGTTTTGGCCAGAGATGCCAGTAATTTTGAATGGGAACGGAGTTCCATGGGATCTGGGCAATGCTTACCTTCTTTGCCACCTAAACACTGCTCTTAGATCAAAAATGGAATCAATCAAGGATCGAGCAAAAAGCTTGTGTTTTTATCTAAAGTTCATTGAAGACGAAGATCTAGATTTACTTGAATTCCCAGCGCAAACGAGAAGACGACCAACCTATCTTTTCAGATATAAACTACAAGAACTTATTGATCTAGGAATGGCTCCAAGTACCGCAAGTAAACATGTCGGCCATGTCATTGCTTTTTATAGAGGTATACTCAACCACAATCTTGTAGATGAGTCTCGTATTGGATCTAGACCATTTAGAAGCTTTAAGAGGTATGTTCAGACTTTGAATAATGAGGGTTTATCTCGATTTAAAGAGGTCCAAACAACCGATATTTCTATCAAGGTTACAAAAGCAGAAACTCGGCCAGACAGAATAATGGATGGTGGAGAATTGCGCCCTCTATCCATAGCCGAGCAACAGGCAATAATGTGGGGCTTGGAGCGAAAGTATTGCTCAGTAGCAACCGAATTAATTATGCTGACTATGCTCAATACGGGAGCGCGGATTCAATCAGCATGTACCCTTCGTGTAGGCCACATTAAAGAGGCATATGACGAACTTAAACGTACTGGTAAAAGTTGGGTTTTTATTCATTCTCACAGAAGTAGATTCCCAATCGATACTAAGTTTGGAAAGCCTAATAACTTTAGGTTCCCCAAGACCCTTATTGAGAAATTGTTCGTCTATATAAATAGCGAACTAAACGCTAAAAGAATGAAAAGCAGCTTCTTCGGTTTGAGCGATGAAAATTATGTATTCTTAACAGAGCAATCTAATCCATTCTATTCCTCGCGAAGTGAGATCAGGAAGAGGCAAGATGAAGCTGCTCATTGGGTTGTCAATGCTCCTGCATTCAGTCCTCAAAACGGAAGCACTTTTCGGGCAAATATTCGCAATTTCATTGCTCGTGTAAGACAAGATCGGCCTGAACTTGATGAGTTTGCGCCGCACGACCTTAGAGCTACCTTTGGTATGAACATTGTTAGAAAGCTTGCCAACGATCCTGAAAAAAGATTCACAACAACTCATATGGAACTAGCTGTCAAAACCGCTCTTAACCATAACGATATTGCTACTTCTAGACTATATGTCAATTTTGACGAAACGCTGCTTAACGTTAATTCGATTAATGAAATGCATGAAGCTATTATTCTTGACGGATACAAAGTTCTCGAAGCTATCTACGGGGAGAATCGAGTTTGATGGAGTATCGTCCAGAAATAATCATCCACATTACAGACAAGATAACAGAAGTTCTGAAACCCGAAATGACAGTGCTTGAATTCGATATCGACAACTCATGCAGAACTTGTGATGTAGGAAGTTGGTGTTACTCAGTAAGGAGTAATGCAAGAAACCCTAACCATAAGAGCCGTTCTGTCGCTAAGGAATCTATCGTTAAAGACAGGCTAAAGTATGTCGAACGAATAATCGAAGGACTACGAGCTAGCACATACAATCAAGCTACTGTTTATAGCCATGCAGGCAAGATAGCCAGGTTTATTGATTTCGCTGATAGTAAAGGGATGTCGTTATCTAATGATAAGGATTGGATTGAGTCGGTATATAGCTATTATGAACATCTAGTATTGAGCACGCGTTTAGCTGACGGTACGGAAGGTAGTTTGAAAGAGCGCTCTGCTTCAGCTGAACTATCATCTACCAAAAAAGCATTGGCATGGGCCTTGGAGTTAACAGATAACGAGGTCAGCTTAAAGATACCTCATATTAAAGAAGGTAAGTCAGAATCTCTTCCAGGAGACGACTTAGAACGCAACCAATTTGTGCAAGTATTGCTTGCTATTTTTGAGCGCTTCACAGACATACTAATCAATGAAAAACCGTTTCCTTTTGTATTAGACTTAAGTCATTGGGGCTTTGGTAAACATGTTTTCTCAAGATCTAGTCACCTGAGCAAAGCTTCATATACAAAATCTTTTGTGAATGATGATGCTGGCATTGTATCTAGAGAAGAAGTGCGTGGTCGATATACAGATTGGCGAGAATGCGTTGGTGTAATGTCTGTTTACGATAACTGGATCAAACGCCTAGACAAGACCAATAGCCTAAATACAGACTTACAGCGAAAGTCGCTCTATAACTCTGCAACGTATTGCTACTATCTTGCATTTATTGGGATTGTAGGTACCAATAATGGTGTCACCTCTGCATTAAGATTAAGCTCTTGTGAGAAATCTGAGCCGATCAATTGTAAAGCGCCTAGAGGCTACAGTTTCACTGGGCTAAAGGTTAGAGCGGGTAATAAGACAGTTTACCCAACAATGGGGAAAGAGTTTTACCAATTCCACAAGAAATATGAAAAGCTTCGTCAGTGGGGAGAAATTGAATTCGATTTAGATGTTCAAAGAGTAGGATTTTTTAGAATCTCTGGAATCGGTAAATGCGCCCCTTTGAATAAAGTCTCCATTGATACTCTTAAAGAATGGCTAATAGGACATTTACCTAATGTTAAGTGGCATACCCCTAGAGAGCTAAGAAAAGGTGTTTCATGGTCTTTTTGGAATCTAAGTAATGGTGACATCAATACCGTTGCTTGGAAACTACAGAATGACGTGAAAACTACCCTCAAGAGCTATTCCAATCCACCGAAGATAGCTGGATTAAAAGAACTTTCTACATTCATGAACGAAATGTGGAATGAAGCAATAGATTCATCGAGAAGCGCCAAATACATTCCTGTACAGATAAATAACGGTCTACATAAAACGCCTGCTGGCCACTGTAATGCTAACGATTTATCTCAAGCTAAGCGTAGCGAAGGTTTTACCGACTCAGCACCCGAGCCAAACTGCAGTAGAAGCGAAACATGCTTTTTCTGTAGGCATTATGTTTTACATGCTGACGAAGAGGATATTCACCTTATAACTAGTTTAAAGGTATTGCTTCCATACGCGCAGAAACGCGCAGCAAACGAAGCTTCCTACGCCATTAAGTTTGCACCAATACTCTATAGAATTGATGAAATACTTGAAGAGCTAATAAAGCAATTTCCAGCTAAAAAATCTTTAGTTGATGATGCTATGAATAAAGTAAAGCAAGGAGATTTGTCAAAGCATTGGCAGAGTCATTTTGATCTACTAGCTGATTTGGAGGCATACTCGTGAATGTTCAACTAGTACCCTATGACACTATAGGGATTGCTCAGCATACTTCGCCTGATTCACTATCTACTGATGTTTCTACCCCTGATTCTAACCATGTTATAAGTCGGCGAAGAAACGGAGACATTCTGTCTGTTTTTGCTGATAATGTTTGGGATTTTTCTCTATACACGTCAAGACCAAATGCTCGTATATATTTCGAAAGTATATTTTCCGAAGATCATGGAGTCTTTGAAAGACAGAGTCCGCTCGCCAATTCTATCATTCAAGATTCTAAATTAATCATTCTAAATTTATGGTATCGAAGACAGCTATCAGTAAACAGCGTAATGGCGCTATGGATACAAATAAAATACTTAGCAAGATATGCTCTATCTTCTGGAATTAAGTTCGCAGATGTTTTAGGTAAAACCGAATTTATCGAATGTAGATTGGAAGGGGCGGAAAGTCGGTACCAAGAGTGGGTTAGGCTTGCAAGTCTATACAATCTGATTAAACACCTCTCGCAACTATCGCATCAGGTAAACGATTTCAACCTTATACCCTCTGTGGATTTAACTAAACTGGTAGCTGAACAAGCTCAGGAGCGCGTGGATGAAGCAATTAGAGAAAAAATCCAAACACCTGTCATTCCAATAAGGTTGCTCAGCGAGCTTATCGAACAAAGTACCGAGACCTGTTTTAAGTTTATGGAGGTCGTAACGGAAGTAGAGAAAGCCTGGGAACATTACGAAGTGACTAAGGAGAGAGCAGAAAAAGGGGAAATCAAATTCGGGAAATGGCGTAAGAGTAACGCTACTATCGCTCGACAGGTATGGAAATATATTAAAGAAACATATCCAGATATCGCTAACCTATTAGAAGAGTTACAAGTTGATAGCATTCAGGAATTAACAAACTATATTAGCTATATTCAAAAAACTTCAGCAGCTATGATTTCTCAATTTACTGGCATGAGGGTCTCTGAAGTACGAGCAATCCCTTTAAATAGCTATCGAAGGGTTACTTATGGGGAAGAAGTAATTTGCGGGTTTGATAGCTATACATTCAAGTTTGCTGGTAATTCTCCAAAGAAACAGTTCTGGGTTACGGCAGATCAAGCAGAACTTTACTATCAGTGCGCTCTTGCCAGTGCAAGGTTAATCTACAGGTTCTATTATTCGCTGAATATGGATTCTGTGAATCAAGATAAGTACCCTCTTTTTCCTAACCATAGTTCGAGGGTTGACAGCGAGACGCCTATATTTGTTGTGAACCCTCGGCCATTCAAAGAGGGATGGAGAGCCAGTACTAACAATACACTGCGTCGAGAGGCCTTTGTCATTACAAATGAAGACCTAGAAGAGATGCAGAGTTTCAACCCATGGGTCGACTTTTCTAAAAAAGGTATAGATGTCGGCAAGGAATTCCCTTTTGCATGGCACATGTATCGCCGTTCATTAGTTGTATATGCTGCTCGTGGAGGAGTATCAATTCCAGTAATTGCCAATCAACTCAAACATCCAATAGAAAAAATGACGGTTTATTATACTGATGGAAGTGCCTATGCGAATAATTTTGTAGAGAGAGGTACCAATCAGAATGAAGGATTATTCGATTTTATAAATGAACTTCAAGAAGAAGTTTTAACCATGAAGGTTGATGCTATTTGTAATGACATTTCTGATTATGAAGGAATCCTATTTGGTGGCGCAGGTGCAACTCTTCAGAGGCAAAAAAATAAAGGTATACTCCCTTCAATCTACGAAGACCGCGCTCTAACTGAGAAAGAAGTAAGATCAGGCAGACTATCATATCGGAGAACTGTAGTAGGAGGGTGCTCTTCCATAGAGCCTTGCGATAGAGTCGCATTTACCTCGATTCTTCCATGTATCGATTGTAGTGATGCTATTTTCAACGATGACACTGCCGAAATCATGGCTGATCAAATCGAAGTATGGAAAGAAGAAATCTCCATATACGGTGAAAAAAGTCCCTTTTCACTTCAGCGAGAAAAAGAAATATCTGTTGTAGAGCAACACCTTGCAGCACGAAACAATTTAATTCCTGTTAAGGAGATCATCGAGTGACTGAATTAAGAGGCGAAGCTTTATACTGGGAAGCTTTTGAACGACTGAAGTCTGGGAAAGCTCAGATCATTGATACTAATTCTCCTTCCTTTAAATTCACTAAAGATAATGTAGCGATTGAGGCGGGTAAGAAGAAAGGGTTTGTAAAACAGGAAAGATACCCTGATTTGTGTGATTCAATTGAAAATACTGAAAACACGAGATGTTCTGCCGCTAGTAGAGATCCAGAAAATTCCGATTCGATAAAGCTTATTACATCTCAAAAGAAGAAGGCAAATGCTCGATATTCAAAACTTAAGGCCGAACATGACCTCTGTTTGGAGAAGATGATGAATCTTCTTAGAGAGAATTTCGAGCTACGTAGAGAATTACAAGAATTAAAGAAATCTAGTATGCAATAAAGTGTATCGGCCTTACAATTTTAATATGTGTCGTGACTAAAGCTGACAACCCCACTATGGCTTATTGGTCCGCAAAGCTGCCGCTCGGTAGCCTTATTTTAGATAGAGATAAAACAGCCAGTTTGAATCTTGAACCCGCCACCTAAAACAATCTCTTCTCTCTTGCCTGTTTCAGTATTAACTTAAACGGCTATCTTTAAATGTCGTAGTGACCAAATCTCCCAATATTTGCTCGAAAATAAACTATTCTGACCCAATGATCCTAAGAATCATTTGTGTTTTTAAAGTGCTTGCCTAGTCATACGTTGGGTGAATCTATATTTGCGTGGGAGCAGTATCATATTTTTTGTTAAAGATTGACCTATGAACTGAGTAAATATTCAACAAATTGCGGCTGTTTTTGCTGAATGGTCGATTGCTGCCGCCAGACCAGCTGGATGTCTTTTGTTAGCGCATGATCCTCTAAAGGGATTGCACATAAACTTCCATGTTGCACCTCATCAACAACAGACGATGCAAATACCAGCGATATTCCTATGCCTGCCCGAACCGCCTGCTTAACGGCCTCTGTGCTGCCCAGTTGCATTGATACAGTGGGAAAATGCTGGCATTCCTGCAAGTAGTTTTTGAGTATCCTTCCTGTTCCGCTGCCAGATTCTCCGCCTAACAAATTCAGCCCGGACAATATTGATTTACTGATCGATGACAGTTTTGCAAGTGGATGATCTGGAGGCGTAATCAAGACTAATGCTTCAGTTTTCCAGATTTGAGATTCAAAACCAGCTTTACCTGGCCACCATTCCATCAAGGCGATATCGATTTCAGCATTTTCCAGTTTTTCGGCAACGACTGGGTTGCTGTCTATTACGATATCCAGTTTGTCATTTATAAACGCTTGTTTATGCCGGTAATTCTGCAGGTAAGGCTGCAACAGATAAATGCCGATATTTGAACTGGCTCCAATTCTCATGGAGGGTTGATTCACAGCCAGCAAGGCTCTGTCTTGTAGTCGCAACATGCTCTGCGCATACGGCAAAAGACGAAGGGCATATTCAGTCGGCTGGCAACCGCTACGCACACGATGAATCAAGGATACGCAGAGCGTTTCTTCCAGCTTCTGAATATGCTGCGAGATAGTTGGTTGGGCTAATCCCAGCTGCTCGGCAGCTGCCTGAAAACTGCGCTGCTCAATCACCATGATCAAACTTTTCAGCCAGATCAGATTGAGCATGCTATTTCCTTTTGTGCGGGTAATTGGTTGGCCGGATCCAATGGAGGCTCGCCGTTCAAAACCCTGAGAATATTTTCAGCCGCACGTGTTTCAATGGCTAACCTGACCTTGCTCACCGCTGAACCGATATGTGCCGTGAACAAGGTGTTGGGATGTGTTAATAAATTGGGATTGATTTCCTTTGGCCTGTCGAGACGTGCCCAGTCTTCCATTTCAAAAACATCACTGGCATATCCGGCTAAATGGCCGCTATTAAGCTTATCTAAAATGGCACTTTCATCAACAATAGACCCACGGCAGGGATTCACCAAAAATGAACCGGGCCGCATCTGCTGTAAACGTTGTGTATTTAAAAGATGTTGCGTTTGCGAGTTTAATGGCAGTGCCATAATCACGATATCGGCCTGAGCAAGGGCGTCGTCCAAAGACAAAAATTCAAATTTTAATGCTGCTTGTTGTTCTGCATCCAGAGGCTGAGTGTCGGTATAGACTAAGGTTGCACCCCAACCGCTCAGCCTTTGTGCAATGGCCTGACCAATTGCACCCATGCCGATAATCGCAATAGTGGATCCTTCAATTCCCATTCCGTAAAACTGTGGAAGCCAGCCCTTAAAGTTTCCAATACGTACATGTTGATCCGCCGCCCGTATATGCCGAATTAATCCGACCATTAGGCCGATGGTTAATTCAGCTGTGGGTACTGTTAATAGGTCTGGTACAAAGGTCAGCCAGACATTGTGTTCAGTGCAGGCATCGACATCAAAATTATCATAGCCCTTTAATGCCGCACCAATGACCTTCAGTTGCGGGCAAGACTCTAAAAAAATGGTATCTACCCGATCCGGCATGAATACCATCAAGGCTTCTGCATCCTTCGCCCGTTTCATTGTATCGTTGCGTGATAAGCTGAACGGGGTCTGATTCGTGATCAACTCACAATGCGGTGCTAATATGGCCAACACCTCTTCATGTACTTTATGCGTAATTACCAATTTTGGTTTCATCGTTATCTCCTACTTGAATTTTTTGCGTAACAGGCCGCTCAAGGCATCGACCAATGTGACCATCAGCAGAATCACTAGCAGGATAGCCAATACTTCCTGATATTGCATAATGCGTAGTGAACCCATAAGTTCAAAACCGATACCGCCAGCGCCTACCATGCCCATGATTGTCGAAGCTCTGAAGTTATATTCCCAGCGATAAATTGCGACATCGGCAAACTGCGGCATCACTTGGGGAAGAATTGCGTGATAGAGCACCTGCATCGGTGAGGCACCAGCGGCACGGGCGGCTTCCACCGGAGCGTCATCCACGTGCTCAATCGCTTCGGCAAAGAATTTACCTACCATGCCGATGGAATGCAGCGCTAAAGCCAGCACACCGGGTAAGGCACCGAAGCCGACGGCAGCCACAAAAATAATCCCCATAATCAGTTCCGGAACGGATCGAAGGGCATTTAGAACGATGCGCGCCAGCTGAAAGATCACACCATGAGGTGAGGTATTACGCGCTGCCAGAAATGCCATAGGCACAGAAAATATAACTGCAATTGCGGTACCGGCAATACTCATTGCTAGCGTATCCAGCAAGGGTGAAAACCAGTTTTGAAGGTTGGTAAAGTCCGGTGGGAAAGACTCGCCAGCCAACGTTCCTATTGCAGGCAAGCCATTTGCCAAAATTTCGAAGTTCAGTACATTCACATACCAGGCTGCCAGCAGAACGATGACCAATAAGGTCACCACCTGCAGGGTTTTACGTTTCCAGTTCTTGCTGTAACTTTGCAGCACATCTGTTTGTGTAATCAGGTAGGTATTCATAAATCATCCTTACATCTTGGAAAAATCAAGATTCAGTAATTTACCCATAACACGTATCACGTCATAATCAGCATCGGTAATCGGTGCAAATCCCTCTGCTTTGAAATTCTTCAATATCTCTTTGTCATCCAGGCTGACAAACGCATCTTTAATTTTCACTTTGAGATCCTTATTAAGGTTGGAGCGCATTGCCCAGGGATATTGTGGATAAGGTTTGCTATAGCCCAAAACTTTAACTTTTGCCGGGTCAATGAGTTTACGTTCCACCACATACTTAAAAATCACCTCAGAGAGCCCGCCTGCATCTGCATTACCATTGGCCACATTGACAGCCACAGCATCATGCGAGCCGACGAAGTGTTGTTCGTAATCGGTTTTCGCTTCGATGCCGCCTTCCTCTAAAAGAACCGTTTTCGGGATGAGATGACTGGACGTTGAGGCGCGATCGCCATAGGCCATTTTTTTACCTTTAATGTCGGCATAGGAATCAATGCCTGACTCTGTATTGGCGATCAAAATGGAACGGTATGTCGGTACACCGTCGATTATCATTGCCGCAAACGGTTCAATATCGCTTTTTGATTTGGCCATCACATAAGACAGCGGGCCGAAATAGGCCAGATCAATACGGCCAAAGCGCATCGCTTCAATCATGGATGAATAATCGGTTGTGACTATTAATTCCACCTTTTTGTTTAACTTGGCTTCCAGATAATTTTTTAAGGGTTCATTGCGCTTGATTAGTTCGGAAGCGTTTTCATCCGGCAGCAAGGCGACTTTGAGCATATCCGGATCGGCATCTGCTGCCATACAGGGGCTTATGGCTGTCACCAGCAAGGTGGTGGCTAAGAGTATTTGTTTAAACAGTTTCATTTTGCTATCTCCAGTTGTGTTGCCGTTTTAGTGGGTAAATGTTGATAAGAAGAATTGGATTGCGTATCGGCGGTTTGTTTATCTTTTCTTTTGGGGTTGGCCGATTGTTGATAAATCAACTTGAGCTGTTTGTCATCGAGCTCTTGCGGAGCGGCATCAAACACCACTTGGGCTTGAGCTAAACCAATGATGCGATCGGCAAAACGTTTGGCATATTCAAGCTGATGCAATGAGACGATAGAGGTAATGCCGTCTTCGGCACAGATTTGTTTCAATTGAGACAAAATTTTTTCGGATGTGGATGGATCCAGGCTGGCGACAGGTTCATCCGCCAGAATAATACTCGGCTGCTGAGCCAAAGCTCGGGCAATACCTACTCGTTGTTGCTGGCCACCTGATAATTGATCGACCCGCACCAGGGCTTTGTCAGCAAGGCCAACGCGATCCAGACAATGCAATGCCAATTCAAGATCGGTTTTGGGTGGCGGCAATAAACTACGCCAGAATGAATGATATCCCAGTCGCCCCATGAGTACATTCTGCAGGGCTGTGTGACGCAGAATCAGTTGATGGTGCTGAAACACCATCGCGGTTTTGCGTCGATGCCGGCGCAGTATGCCTTGATTATCCAGTATTCCGAATTCAGCAGAAATCACTTTACCCGAGGTAGGTTTCACCAAATGATTCAGTGACCTCAATAAGGATGATTTTCCCGCACCTGATAAACCTAGCAGCACTGTGAATTCACCACGTTGAAAGTTGATTGAGGTTGCACGTAATGCTTCAATTCCGCCGGGATAGATTATGCCAAGATCGTCTGTGGACAGAATTGGCTGAGGTGAGTGGCTTAACGTCATATCATTACCTTTCGCAATAATTGTCACCGCTGTATTGCGGTTCACAATCGAATACTAAGGTTTGAATATGACAGAGAAATGAAGCTTAGATGACTATTTTATTTCATAGCTTGACTGACTGGAGTGAAAAAGAACTCACGGGGACAGTACTCTATATGGGGGGTTGAGCACAAAACTAACATTTTAAGAATGCAGGAATATTAATGACTCTTTGTTGAAATCGATCATTTTTGGTTGCACTAAATACCACTGGCATCGAGCACAAAGCGCTACCTATTAAATCCTCAGAAAACAGCGAGCAAGAAGGTTGGAAGTTAGCTAGTTTTTTTTCGGTTCATAATGATCGCTTTGCTCTTGAAGTAAGCTGTTTTTGGGTCAGTCAAACATGAACGCTTTTGAAGCAAAGCCTTAATTTTCCAGCACCCTAATTCATGACGATTAGGCCACGCTCTATTTAACCTTCAACGGCAGTTCATGGCACAGGCTGTGTGAAAACGATAAATTTGACGGTTTAGTCTGTTCTCGATCGATATTCAATCGGCTGGCTCTGTTAGTTATCGCTAAATAGTGATCTTGGTTTTGTAGTGTTGATATGAGACGAAAGTGATGACTTTGGCCTTTTAGTAGGTATTGAGAGTTAAATAAACAACAAATTGCTTTTATCGACGAATGGCCGCTATCAGCTCAGATGTTCCCATAATGTTCATCATTCGTTTTAGATTGTAGGCAAGAACATGCAGATTCATTTCTATACTCACATTACATTTTCGCTTCATGAGAAAGTGAGTGGCCCCCATCCACATTTTAATGGTGCCAAATGGGTGTTCAACAGTCTGTTTACGAATCACAGGTAAGTCTGGATCGGCATCTAGCCTTTTTTGCATTGCATCAATTTCTTCTTCGTATATCCACCGTCTCATTTTCCTGGGCTCGCGTAATGAGGTAGTGCATTTTGATCTTATATTGCAGTCTCTACAGGCGATTTGATTGACATAGACTTTTTGTTCAAGACCCGCCTCAGTAACATTGCGTCGATGCGGTAGTTCATTTCCAGCTGGGCAAACATAGATATCCTGAAGCTCATCATATTGAAACTGTGCTTTGTCGAATATCCCTTTTTTTGCCGAACCTGAGGTGTTACTTTGTGGCACATTAACTGTCATTCCAAGGTCTTGCGTGGCCTTAATATCTCGACGACTGAAGTAGCCTTTATCGGCAATGATTGTTAGATCCTTCTTTCCTAGTGTTTTCTGAACTTGCTCTGCTACTAGGCTGAGTTGCCCTCTATCCGTTGTCATTACAATATCATGACTCACAATAAGATGGTGCTTTGTATCAACCGCACTTTGGACATTGTAACAAACTTGCCGGTCCATATGATGAGTTTTCATTAAACGTGCATCTGGGTCTGTTTGTGACACCTGTTTATCAGGATGCTCATTCACTTGTTTTTTAATTTCCTTTAGCTCAACTAAACGTTGCTTAAGCCATGCTAATTTAGATGCTGAAACTGTATTACTTGTACCGTTTTCAGCGTTATCTTTGGCATCCATTTGGCCCAAGTATTTTTGGATGCTCTTTTCGACTCGATCAATATGGAACTGTACTTTACTGGGTGTGTAATTTTTTGACTTGTTGTTTACCGCCTTAAATTTACTTCCATCAATAGCAAAGACGGAATCATCAAACATATTTAATTGGCGGCATAACTCAACAAACTGGCGACAGGTATTTTTAATCCCTTTGCCATTATTCTTTCTAAAATCAGCAATGGTTTTAAAGTCAGGTGTTAATCGTTCCAATAACCACATCAACTCAACATTTCGGTGACTTTCTTTTTCCAGCCTACGAGATGACTGGATTCGGTTGAGGTAACCGTAAATATAGAGCTTTAGCATAGTTGAGGGGTGATAGCCTGGACGACCAGTACCTTTAGGCACCATTTGTTGAAACCCTAAAGATTCCAAATCAAGCTCATTCACGAAAACGTCAATAACCTTAACTGGGTTCTCAACGGAGATAAAATCATCCAATACTTCTGGGAATAAAGTGGCTTGATGTCGGCCTTGGCCTGAAATGAAACGAGACATGGAGAATAACTCCGAGAAGATTAATCTAACTACTAGAATATATTCTAATGATTAGCGAATCTTGATCAAGAGTTTTCACACAGTCTGGGCACATTTACGACTGAGCCTTACTTGCTAATTGTGCGTTTTAGTTCGCCTCTATTTCAATAGTTGAGGCAGTGCTGACTTTTACATTTCTAGAAACTATATTAAAAATGTTTGGTCAGAAACATTAAGATTTGCAGCTTGAATATAATTTATTAAATTTCCTAGCACCCTTATCACTATAGGAAAGGCTGTACTTCTCAATCAAATACTTCCAGTGGCTCAAGTACTCACAATGGTAATCTTTATTCGGTGGCATCCATCTATCCGGACCCTTTGCGCTTTTTGACTGGTTTAACCCATCATCAACAGCTAGTAGATTTTCATAATCATTGGCGAATAAAGCCTTCTTACTCTTTGACCAAGAAGCCCCGCCATGACGGTGAGCCCAAGCCAAAGGAATAATGTGATCAATATCTAGATCGCTAGGCCTTGTGTATTTATTCCCGCTGTATGGGTCATACCATACGCCGTTGCTAACATAGCATCCGTCAGGAGACATCTTAGCAGGCTTAAGCGAACTTGACGCAAGAACCTCATGGCGAGTATTAATGCAATCTCGATCTTTATCTAACCAATGATCCCAATCATCCCTATTATATACTGAACTAAACTGGCGCTTTTCACGCCTAGCTTCTTGGGTAGCATTTTCAACTTGTAATTGAGCACGTTTACATTTTTCTGTGTGACAATGATATTTGCCTGTTTTAGACGACGTATGTCCTCCGTATTTGTCAACGCCTCCAGGATGCGCTATTGCTAGTTGAGTACAAAAAGAAAAGGCCGTAGCAAACAAAAATAACGTCTGAGAAAATCGTCGAATAAACATATTTATTTGGTTAAAATGTCGTGCTGAAATAAACATAAATATCACCAAAATGTTCTTATAAAGTTACCTGATTACCACCGAGTTTCAGCTAACTTGAGCAACCGCCCTGGCATCGGTGCTGTTTGAATACATGAATAAATGAGTTGTTCGAGCATTTTCTCGAGATTAAAGCGTCGATTGAACTTAAAGCAAAACTCTCCAAGATATCGGGGTAAATGTTTCTTGTTGATGGCATGGTAAGTCCCATGCATCGAGTTTTTCACATTACTAATCATGGTGTTGACCCACTGGAAATAGGGCAACTCCACACAGTCAGGGCCACCGCCGGTAACAATAGCCTGATGAAAACTGTCTGCTTGCTCAACCCCTCTAAAGCAAGCCAAGCCATCGGATATAACAAGAGATTTCGGCGTCAAGTGAGCTTTAGCCCAACTGGTTAGCTCTTTAGTTTTAAAGCCCTCAACCGCGCTAAAGCGCATGCGGATTGGGTGGCCGCTCTCATTCATTGAAACGGCAGCAACGAAGGGGCGTTTCCCTTTTGCGCCACGCCCTCGTGTGCCGCGCTGGACACCGCCCCAGTAAACGTCATCCAGTTGGATGAAACCATCAAGCGGTGTTTCATCATCTCGTTCTTTCATCGCCTGCATTAGCTTGTGTTTCATTCGCCATGCTGCGTTGTAGGAAATTCCGAGTTGACGGGAAAGTTCTAGTGCAGAAATACCATTTTTCTCTTGAGTCATAAGGTAAATCGCCAAAAACCACGTTCTGAGCGGTAACTTTGAGGCGGAAAACAGCGTTCCAGCTGTCAAAGAAGCTTGATGATGGCATTGGTTGCACTGGTAGAGCTGACGAGATTTTAGCTGGCAATACTTATCATGGTTACATTGTGGGCAGCGATAGCCTGTCGGCCAGCGCATATCAAACAGCCGTTTCTGGCACTGTTCTTCGTCACCGTACATCAATATAAACTTATGAATTGAAATGCTTTTTTGAAATTGAACCTTGTTCTTCGCCATGCTGGATACCCTTCAAACTCACTCTCAATAAGTGTAGTTCAATGGAGCGGAGTTTAAGTGGTAATCAGGTAAAGTTATGTCAACTTATTATTAAAGTGGAATCCCGAAAAAAGTAGATAGTTAAAGGGCTGCGAGATAATGTCTACTAAATGCCTTGACAGGTAC
>NZ_JAIMJA010000041.1 GCF_021295315.1 Motilimonas cestriensis
TGGTGGAGTACCAATATAACCGCTTATCGCAGACGGTACGCAAGCGTGAGTATATTGATAATCAGGCGGTGAGTAAGGCATTGCAAGAGGTGCAAGCTGGGCAGACAGAGCAGAGCTTGTATGAATCGTTTGTAGAGCTTGCGGCGGCATTACAGGGCATGGGGGAGGCGAACCTAGAGCTGAATGAGCAGCTCAGTGAGCTCAATGAACAACAAAAACGGGTTGATGATTTGTTGGTCGCTCTCAATGAGCTGTCTCAGGGGATTGCTCAAAGTGAAACGGAAAGCGTACGGCTTGATAAAGAATTAGGCACTAGTACGGCTAAATTGGTGAATTTACAAGGACAGGTTCAGGACGAAGTTGTCCGTTACAATCGACTCAAAAGTACAGTTGAAGGGTTAAGTGCAAAGGTTCGGGAATATGAAATAAAGCTTGGGCTGATACCCGTGCCAGCTCTAATGACAACCAGTCTGTTTGCTGCACGCTCTATGGAAGCCCATAATACGTCAATGATAATGCCGTTAGAGTCTGCAGCGATGTCTGCTGCAGAGGCAACGCAGACTGAAACTGATACGCGCATTAGTGACTCGGTTGTAGAGGCGGTGTTATTTGATTTGGACGAGACTAGAAGTCAGCTTGAAACCCTGTATCAGGACATAGCCAGCCAGAAAACCGATATATTTGCGCAGGCCTCTATCGTTGCACAAAGCAATCAGCGCCTTGAGGCCGCTAGGGCACTTAAAGATAGCAGGGCTACTACTCTGGGCAGCGCCCGTGTAGCGCTGGAGCAAGGAAAAGATAGGGCGAATACGAGCGAAGCTGAACAAACTCGCTTGCAACAGATTTATAACAACGCCATTATGGTTCAGTCAGTAGTAGACAGTAAGGTTCAGCAGGCATTGTTGGCGGAGGTGAATGCCGCCTCAGTTTTGGTGGAAGCCGAACAAATGTGGCAGCTTAGTTTGACTGACAAAGCAACTGCAACGTCAGCGCTGGCACAACTCAACCTGTCGCTTGAAATGGCACAGCAAGCCTATGAAAAGGCGGGCTTAGCTATCGCGGACGCGCAATCTCAGATTAATCTGGAGGAGCCCCTGCTGGCAGAGGCGATTACTCGCCAAAAGGCTGCGGCAGAATTAATTGTATCGCTTAAAGCGCAACAAGAAATCACCACCGAAATGTTGGCAAGTGCTGACCAAGAACTGGCTCAGGCTCGGGTGATATTTGAGGCGGCACAAAAAGAGCATGAGACTCATCAGCAGTTACTGACACTTGCAAGTGAAGCTAAAGTAACGTCAGATGTGTTGCTGCAACAGGCCGAGAGCAATTTAACTCAATCCAGTCAGGCGCTAGAAATCGCGACAACTGAACAGACGTTGGCACTGCAGCAGTTCAATGCTGCAGCAGCTGAGCTAGCCCCTTATCTAGAAGAACAATCCCAGCTCATTGTTATTCGTGATAAGGCACAGGTTAAATTTGATGAAGCCTTCAAAGCGGTCGTTGTTGCCGAGCAAGACCATGACGCTGCCAAAGCAGCAAAGGCTCTGGCCGCTGAAAATGCCGTTGTGGCACTCAAAGCATATGAGAAAGCTGAAGTAGCCCTAGCCGAAGGAATCCGTGAGGGCCTGAGTGCCGAAGATATTCGCTATTTGACATTGGCCCGCAATACTACAATTAATACACGTAATACCACCGCCCATGCACTTGAGAATGCTCAGGCCATTGAACAACAGTTGCTTGAAAAGGCGGTTCAGCTGCAGGCTCCTCGTGAAGATGCCAAAGCGACCCTAGCTCAAGAACAGGCTGTTCTTGACGCCGCGATTGCTCGAGCGGCGAATACCCAACAGGATAGGGACAATGCCTACACACGTCTGAATCAGGCAAATACAGAACTCGACACAGCAATCCTTACTCGGCAAAGTGCCGAGAAAAGGTACGATGACGCACTGGCTAAGACTGAGCAAAACGGTGAAGCACAGATCGCGGCCGAACAAGCACTTGTAGCCGCCGAAGCCGCGCTGCAGGTCGCCAACGACACGTTAACCACGGAGTATACCGCGCAGCAACAAGCGTTGGCTTCTCAATATCAGATCGCAGAGCAGTTAGCCGCAGCCAATGCAGAACAAAAACAAGCATCTACAGCCAAAACGGATGTCGAAAAATCTCTCGCATTGGCCAGTAACACGCTTGCTAAGTCTCAGGAGGTACTTGCTGAGTCAGTAGCTGATGTCTCCAGATTAAGCGCGCAGCGTGTTGATGCACAAGATAGGCTGACAGAAGTGATGATAGCCAGCCAAAGCGCAGGAGCCTTGCTCTCGCAAGCCAGATTTGAAGGGGCTGATACCAAGGCAAACCGGGCTGCAGCCGAGCAAGCATTAGCTGACTCAGAAATAGCGCTGGCTTTTGCAGAAAAAGCGTTCAATCGGGCCCAAGTCGATACTGCAAACGCCCATGCTGATGTTATCGTAGCAACTGCCGCATATGACATGGTAGATGCAGCTTACCAGCAAGCGTTACAAGCCGAGACATTGGCAGCACAAAACTTGGGAACAGAAAATACTGAACTGACAGGGCTTAATGTCGCCCTGGCGACTACAACCGAAGATCTAGATAATTACACTCAACAGTTAGCTGAGCAAGAGTCCCTGTTGGCAGATGTAGTCAGTGAATACGGCGGTCTCAGTGGATATCAGGCTTGGAAAGCAAGGCAGCAGGCATCATACGAAGCCCAGTTTGGTGACCCGGCAGTTGAATTGAAACTGACGGAAATCGACTTACTCAAGAGCCAATTGGACGACTTGAGTCAGGATATTCAGATACAGCAGCAAGCCGTTACAACGCAAAATGCGTTGTTACAACAAGAAATCGATAAACATCAGGTTGCAAAATCGGCACGGGAATCGGCAGCAACAGCAGTGATTAAACGCCTGCAACACCTGCAAGCAGCGCAAACTGAACTGGATGCGCGTCAGCAACTCCTCGATAAGCTTAATACAGATTGGAGTCAGGCTAGGGATGCCCTCACGCAAGCCGAATATCTACAACGAGAAATGGCAGCCGATTATCAACAAAAGACACAGGCCCGTATCTCTGCCCAACAAGATTACGCAGGGTTGCAAAGTGACGCCGTTAACCTAAGCAAACAACTTGAAGCGCTTGCTGCGGCCATTGAACGAGCACAGTTGCAACTCGCTCAGACTCAATCTGGGTTGACGAGAGCAGAAGCAGCAGTAACGAATAATGCATTTGCGATCTCAGAAGCAGAGGCTAGGCTGGCTGCTGCTACTGATGAGGTAACCAGATTAACCCAATTGAGAGATGGAGCCTTAGCGGCAAATATAGTCGCTACTCAGGCGTTAACAGATGCAGAAACAGCACTGTTACAGGCGAACCATGCATTCGCGCAAAGTGAAGCCAATGATAGCGCCAGTGCAGAGCAACTACTGGCAGCACAAGCGCGTTTTAGTAACGCGACGGCTGCATTGACGAGTGCTAAAACGCTTGCTCAGCAAGCCATCGCGACTCAGTCTGCCGCGCAGCAAGAGCTTGATCAGGCAGAAGCCGCGCTGGCACCCCATCTGGCAGAAATTACCAGAGAAGAAGCACTGCGCGATGAGGCGCAGCTAAGCTTCGGTGACGCCGATACCGCATATAAAACGGCAGTTGTCTTATTTACTGATGCCAGCGACTATGCGGTACAGGTCGAAAAGCGAGTATCTGATACACTAGTGGCCCTAAATGATGCGCAGCAAGCCCTGGATACGGCGATTGTCGAAGGCAAACCAGAAGCTGAGGTTCATACACTTAGTCTGCACAGAGATGTGATGCAGGAGCGCCATAACCAGGCAACCAGCGAACTTGATGCTGCGCTGCATGAACGAGACATTCTGGAGCAGGAAATGCTGCGTCTGAGCCTGCCTAGAGCCGCGGCGGAAGAGGCCCTCAATGTTGCGCAGCAGAGAGTCGACGACGCGATACTTGCGTCGGCTCCCACACAGCAAGCTTACGATTTCGCCAGTGCGGCACTGGCCCAGGCAAACAACGAGTTGTTTGCTGCGCAAGCGAGTCTTGCGGCAGCAATAGCAGAAGAAGCCAGCGCAATCACTGCACTCACAGACGCAGAATCAGCGCGTGAAGGTGCCGCCAGTGCATTGATACAGGCTGCTGAACACCAGTTACAGGCAGTGAGTGCGCATGACCAACAGGCTCTGCTGGCAGAGCAGTCTGCACAATCTTTAGCGGCTTCGCAGCAGCAGTTAGACGCGGAAAAATCAACGCTTAAAACAGCTCAGGATGAACTCGCTGCGGTCAATAACGAAACACTAGCGCTTAACGAGCAGGTTACTACTCTGCAAGCCGCTTCTCAATCTCAGGCGCTGGCTTTGGCTAGCCTGCAGGGGGAGCAAACCGCTGCTATTGAACATCAGGTCGTGCTCGGGCTTGCCATTACGGCCGCAGAGCAAACCATTATTACCAGGCAGCAAGCAGAGGCTGACAGTTACGGATTGTCTCAACAGGCCGATAGCCAATTCGCGCAGGCGACTCAAACTCTTGAGATGGTTATTAGCGAGCGTACAAGCTTGGCCGATGCCACATCACAGGCCCAAAATGCAGTAAATCAAGCCGATGCACAGTATCAGGGTGGACTTGTAGTAAAGGCACAAGCAATTACTGACGAAGCTAGAGCATCAGAAGGGGAGCAACAGGCGCGGCAAACTCTGACCACCCTTAATGGATTGCTTGAAGCTTCAAACATCATTTTGACAACTCAGGTAGAAGCGCTGGCACAAAAAGAAACCGCGCTAGAGCTGGCTGCAGCCCCTTATGGTGGATTAACGAGTTATCAGAACTGGAAAGCGAACCAAGCCGCGGGTAATGCGACCCCAGTAGGTGACCCGGATATTGAAATTATTCTCGCTAAGATCGGTGTTGCGGAACAAAGGTTGGCCGAGCTGAGCACAGATATTGAAACGCAACAGGCAGAGCTGAGTAACCAGCAAGTCTTCTTACAACAGAAACAGCAAGAATTTAATAGCGCCAGAGCACTGCGTGAGCAAAAAGCAGATCGTCTTGCCGCGGTTAATGGCCAGCTGAGCCAGGCGGATCAATTGCTCAGGGCACGCGAGCAGACCCTGGCCGAGATGGATGGCGCTTATCAGTTGGCCAAGCAACAAGCAGATGCTGCGAATGCAGCATTGAATGCTGCGCAGCAGCGTAGTGAGGAAGCCGATGAGGCTCGGGCACAAGCTCTGGCCGATATTAGCGCTCGTCGAATAGAAAAAGACCAAGCAGGACAAGCCCTGGCGCAGTTGATAGCTGCCTTACAGACCGCTCAAACTCAATTGGCACAGGAGAAGGAAGATGTTGCCAATGCAGCTATTAGTAGTGAATCGCAGCAAGCCTTACTTAATGAAACCAGTACTAAGTTGGCGCAGTATCATTCTCAGATCGAACAACTTTTACAACAGCAAACTGAAGCGAAAAACGCGCTTGAGCAGGCAGACCGCGAGCTTGCAACCGCCCAATCGAGCCATGCTCTGACCAGCGAAGAAGCTGAACAACTCGCAGGCGAGTTAAACGCAGCTAATGAAGCAAAGCAGGCTACGGATACCGCCAAGGAGCAAGCTAACATCCAACTCGCGACTGCACTGCAACAACTGGAGGCGGCAACTAGCGATCTGAGCCTGGCTGAACAGGTATTTACGGCCGCAGAAACGGCTCTGGCACCTTATTTGGCAGAGCAAGCGCCACTGCAACAGGCACAAACAGGTACCAAAGCCGCCTATGAAACTGCAGTAGCAGCTGTGGTAGAGGCAAATACACGCTATCAGGCTGCCGTGATAGCTACCGAACACGCCAGCCAACAAACAGAAGATGCAGAAGTTGCATTGACCCTAGCGCAGACAGCATTAGACGAGGCCATCGCTAATGGTGAAGCTGCGAAATGGTATGCTCTGACTGTTGCTCGTGATGCGGCAATTAACACACGTAATACGACAGCAAACCAGCTAAAAGAACAGACTGCTGAGCGCAACCGCTTACAGGAAATGGCGCAGGAGCTGCTTACGCCAGAAGCTGAAACACTAGCAGCTTGGCAGGCAGCGGAAGCTTCGCTAAATGCCGTCCTGGTTAAAGCCGAAAGTGCGCAGTTAACTTTTAACGCTGCTAAAGCTGAGTTAGCGCTGGCTGAAGGTGCACATAGTGTAGCGATGACACAGCATAGTTCGACGCTCGATGAAGCCAGTCAGCTTAACAGCGAGGCACAACAAGCAGCGGTAGCAGCTGAATCTGCGCAACAAGCCTATCAGCTAGCCAGCACAAACCTGGCTGAAACTGAAGCTACCCTGGCAACGGTGACAAGCAGTCAAGGCCAGGCTTTTGAGCTGCTGACTAATGTCAATACACAGCTAGCAGAAGCCCAAGCGCAGCAAGGTCAAGCAGAGCTTGATGAAGCTCAGTATCAACAAGGACTACAAAATGCGCAGCGCGCACTCATTGAAGCGAGTACACGGGCAGATCAGCTAACAAATCAGATTGCCCAGCTCACGCTGAATAAACAAGCCGCTGAAACAGGGCGGAATAATGCAACTACTGCATTTACCCAAGCTCAGCAAGCACTGGAAGCCTTGCGCACCGAGCAGGCTTATGCCGCGGCTGATTTAATACAGGCCCAACAGCAACTAAGCCTGGCTAGCGATACTCTCGCCACCGCAGCTGGTAATCAGAAGCTGGCGCAACAGGCGACAGGCACCGCCATCGCGCAGCATGGCGAGGCACTTTCAGCGCAACTAACTGCTGCCGATGAACTAGCACAGGCGCAGGAAGTTGAGATCCGCAGTGAGGCTTTGCTGGCGCAAGCCAGATCAAGTGTCAACTCATTACAAACCCGACTCACCAATGCCAGTGAGCAAATGGCCGAACTGGTCGCCGAACTGGCTCAGAAAGAAGCTGAGCTGGCGCAAGTATTGGTGCCTTACGGCGGCATGGTGGGATATGAAGCCTGGAAGAAAATCCAGTCTGGTGGTAGCAACGCACAGTTTGGTGATCCAAACATTGAAAAAGTGCTGGCCGAAATCAGCGTAATTAAAAATGTACTGATCGAACTTGAAGGCAATATCGCCGAGCAAGGGCTGACTCTGACCGAGCAGCAAACGTTTCTGGCACAAAAGTCCAGAGAGTATGAGTCTGCGGCCCATGTTCAGTCGGTGGCACAGCAAGCTTATGATGCAGCAGAAGCAGCATTATCCCTAGCGAATGAAACGTTACAAAACAGTGAACAGACTCAGGTTGAACAGCTGGTCGCCAGTCAGCAGAGTGTAGAAGCAAAAGTCGCAGCAGAAGCAGCTCTTAACGAAGCAAATAGTCTGCAACAACAGGCTCAGCAAGTGTTGAGTGTAGCAGTAACTTTGGCGAGTCAACTTACGACTGAAAAAGAACAAGCGGAAGTCCATTTGGCCCAAGTTAATAGCCAGCTTGTTGGCGCGGAAACGCGATATCAGCAGCTATTTGATGAAGTGATGGCTGCTGAAGCCACGCTAAACCAAAGTGAAGCGGTGTTGGCAGAGGCACGCATCGCGCTGGCAAATGCAGAAGCGTCACTTGCGCAATTTAAGGGAGAGCAAGAAGCTGCTGATTTAGCGCTGGCGCGGGCAACTTCAGCAGCAACAGAAGCCGATGCTGCACTTGATCTGGCCGTTCAGCAATTTGAACAAGCCAGTGCTGGCGTTTATCTGGCGGAAACAGAGCATAACCTGGCGCTGGCAGAGCAAACCACCGCTAATCAGGCTCTTGTCGATGCTAATGCCTTATTAGCGCTTGCCCAAACGGCGCAAGCCGATGCGACCGTTGCGCTGCAAAGCAGTGAGCAAGCACTGGCTCCTTACCAGGCTGAAATCAACAAGCAAACTGAATTACGCGATAGCGCTCAAGCCAACTATGACTTGGCAGCAGCTGAATATGATGCAGCCGATGCACCTTATCAGCAAGCGATAGTCGATGTCGAAACAGCAGCGCAGGCTGCTGCAGATGCCAGCAAAGCACTGGAAGATGTCGAAATTGCCCTGGCTGATGCTGTCGCAGCCGGTGACCATGGCGCCATTTATGCGCTTACGGTCGCCCGCAACAATGCTGTGACAGCGAAGCAGCAGGCTCAAAATGAACTGAATGATGCGGTTGATTTACGTGACACTCTGCAACAAGACATAATCCGCCTGGGCCCACCCAAAACGGCCGCTGCAGAGGTGCTTGCTATTGCACAGGCGCGGGTAAACGACGCGCTTGCCAATGCGGCGCCAATTCAGGAACAGTTAGCAAATAACTTGCAAGCGCTCACTACCGCTAACGAGCAGTTAACGCAGGCGACACAAGCCAAGAAAGTGGCCGACAGTGTGCTGACGGCGATAAACGAACAAGTGACACTGACAGCGTTTGCGTTAACACAGGCACAGCAGCGGTTAACGGCTAGCCAACAGACAGAGCTGCAAGCTGAAGTTACCGCGTCCCAAAAACAAGTGGAGCAAACCGCTGCGGCTGAGCGGGTTGCCAGCTTGCTTGCACACATTGATGCAGCAGAAACAGCCAAACAAACGGCAGTTGCAAATATCGAACAACTTACAGCACAGCTTGCAGCTGTTCAGTCTTCGCTTGAAGCCGTTACAAACCCCGTGCAGGCTCGCAGTATGCTAATGGCTGCCGTAGCTTCCGATCCGGTTGCAACAGCCGAGCAAGCGCTGGCCGATGCGAGAGCAGCCCTGACGGCAGCGGCAGAAGAGCGAGATGCACAGCAAGTGAATGTTGCCAATCAACGTGTTGAGCAGGAAAACGCGCAGACGGCAGCCAACGAAGTGACAACACAGCTGAATACGGTTAAACAAACCGGTTCAGAGGCCGCTTCACAGCTGGAAAAAACTGAAGCCAGTAAGGCGGATGCTCAACAGGCTTTAACGATTGCAGAGACGGACTATCAGCAAAAAGTAGCCGCTGTGACGCAAGCTGAGCAAGCCTTGGCAAACGCCCGAGTCGACCAGTTACTAGCGGAAAATGCGTTTAACAGCAGTAGCATGACGCTGAGCAACGCCAGTGACGAAACCAGCGCGGCGCAAATAGCGCGAGACCAGGCTGCCAGCACGGTTGATTCACTTAATCAGCGTTTGAGCGCTTCCATCGACGCTCATAAAGTAGTCGATGCTTCACTGGCTCCGAAAGAAGTCAGACTGGATGAGCTACTTATCCCATATCAGGATTTTAGTGGCTATCTCAGCTCTAAAGGGGAAGAGATTGTTGCCCATGCTCAGAAGCAGCACGGCGAAGCAGATAATACCATTGTGGAGAAAGAAGCTCTGGTTAGCGCACTGGTTAGTAAGACAGAGCAGCTTGAAAAAGATATCGCGGAGCAAAAAGGCATTATCGGCGAACAGGAAAGGCTTTGGGGAACGAATAAGAGCGCCCATGAAGTAGAGTTTAATAAGTTAAACGATCTCATGGGGGAAAAAACTTCACTCGATTCCGAGCTAGTCTCGCTTACCAAATCCACTGCAACTGATGGGACTCTAACAGTAGCTAGGGATATAGCTAAAGATGCTCAAAGCGCAGCGATATTGGAACATCAGAACAAAGCTGGCAAGGCTGGACTGGCACAGCAAGCCGTAGAAGACGCTGAAATTAACTATAAAAATAGTCCACAGCATGCAGTAAAGGTGGCTCGTGAAGCAGATATCAAGAATCTGAACGAGAAAATAACTGCCGTTAATAATAACCTTAATGACTTACCACGGCAACAGGCGGCCATAGCAAGCTTTTTACGAACGTTAAGTTTATCGGATACGTCGCAAAATGAACGGGGCATGAGTGGTCTCGTTTGGAGTGATGAACATAAAGAAACGCTAATGATGAAAGTTGATCTAGCTTTCATTAGCCGAATGGATCCTTCGAGTGGGGAGTTGTCCCATTTTAAGACTCAGTTAGAAGCGTTTAGTCGAGAATCCTACAACGTTGAAGAGAAACATAAATCAGACTGGTTAGAAACTAAAGACTGGGATGGCCTCCCAGGTAACCAGCAAGGTATGACAGAGCAACAGAAAAATGAGCTTCGTGCTGCACAACAAGCCAGAATTGCTCGATTATACGCAAGCTGGGAAGACGCTAAATCCACACGAGAGCATATTGATCGTTTAGTAACGCATATTAATTTTCATGGTACTTTACCTTCAGAATTTAGCGCTGAAAATCTAAAGAGCCGAATGTACTCACGCAACGGGTATTATCTCAACCTTGAGCAACAGCTGAGTGCAAGAGTCACTTCACTAAATAATCTTCTAGAAGGAAAAGATGGTCGATGGGATGAGTACCACTCTACGGTGGCAGCTAGAGATGCTGCCAGCTATCAGCACCAGCTGATTCCACAACTCAGAGAGTTGGCCAATCGAGCATACTCTGAACTCACTGATTATACATATATTGAGACAAGAAGAGCTGAACTTCTACAGGAAAAGCAAGGGTATCTTAACGAAATACAGAGCGCCCAACAGGCTATAAAAAATGCGGATGATAAGCTTAAAATTGCTGAACAAGCTGTAAAAGATGCTAAAGAGCACCTTGGCATTGCGAATAAAGCTATGCAGGACGCTTTTGATACATTGATATCAGCAAATAAAAATATGGATGATGCGAAAGACGCTCTCAGCTCGGCGCAAGCGCGTCTGAATGAAGTTGAAAGCAACTTGATTCCAAATATCATCATCGAAATTGGCAAAGCTGAGATAGATGAAGCGAATGCGCTTGAGCCAATTACCAAGGCTCGAGAACTGATCACAACCGCTGAAGGCATACTTACAACAGCAAAATCCGAACTTGACGACAGTAATGGGAAACTAGATGAAGCACGTCATGACCTTGCCGTAGCCTATGAATTAAGAGAAGAAGTTTCAGTACAACTTAAACTGGCCCGCTCTTACTTCTTCGAAGCAAAAGACAAAGTAGGCGATGCCCAGAAAGCGGTGGGTAATGCTGCTGAAAAACTGTCTCAAGATCTGCGTATTAATACCGTCAGTTATGATACTGACTATAAATACGACGCCAGAGGCCAGCTAAAGCGTACATTGTCCGCGGCGGTAACCTATAACGAGCACTCTGAAGTTGGTGATGTTATTACCCGTTATGGTCGTATGGAAACGGTTAACCAATACGACAGCCTCGGGAATGTTATTGCAATTACCACTGCTGCAGGTACTCAGGTTGAAAACACCCAGACCTTTAATTACACGGTATCTGGCCAGCAAACCGACTCGACAGGCCTTGCCGGTAGCCAAGTGGTTTATGATGAGCACAACCAGCCTGTAGTGAATTACAACAGTGAAGGTGAACGACGTGACCGCGTATACGACAAAGAGGGACAACTCAGATATGAAGTGGATGAGCTGGGTTATGTTACCGAACACCGATACAACGGTTTTGGTGAAAAAGTAACACAGCTTAGGTACGGCAACGTACTTAATGTCACCCGCCATCATAATACGGCACTTAAACTAAGTGAAATTGAAGCCTTTACCGTTCATGGCGGCGAAGTGCGTACCTTAACGTTTGATTATAACAAGCAGGGCCTGAAGACCGACACCATACAATCCAGCGTGCGCCCGAGCAAAGCAGAGCGGGTAACCGATATCCTAGCATATAACGCTTTTGGTGAAGTGGTGAACACTCGCCGAACTTATGACACTGGCGTTAACTGGAGCAGCCTGTCTGAGCAGGAGTCTATCGCCCTGGCCAGCCATATTTATGATGCTAGTGGCAACCTGTTGGCCAGCCGTGACGGCGAGAACTACATCACCGTTTACAGTTACAACAAGTTTGGCGAACTGGCAAAAAAATCTGAATACAAAGAGCGTTATACCGGTAGTTGGGATCTGGCCAGCATCAACAGTTGGCGAGCTAGCAACGACGCCCAAGAAGATAGTTACCAGTACGACAATCGGGGTAACCGTAATCAAGTGACCCGTCATAACGTCAAATATGCAATGCATACCGATACCGGGGTAACTACCGTTATCAATGACCTAGTCTCAACCATGTACTACGACCTAGCTAACCGGAACTATTACACCGTGACCGAAGCTGGCGCCGCTGATCCGTCTACCCATGGCACTAATGCAAATGCCGTAATTAACGAATATGACGCCTTAGGACGTTTGGTGAGTAGTTGGGGTAAAGAGCGTGATTATTTAGTCGCAAACGCTATCCTGGCTACTCCGTCAGAGCGTAAAATTGTGCAACCCGACCGTCTTTCTGGCCGTCAGCGCACCGATTACAGCTATGACGCTCACGGTAATCAGATCAGTATCCGCAGCGAAGGCAGAGTCACGTATCAGTACTATGATGCTGAAGGGCGCCTCACCGGTCGTCGCGATGCCGAGGGTAACTATGTAGCCATTGAAACCGACGCCATGAACCGCATTACCAGTGAGCGGCAGCTAGTATCTGTTGGCGGGGAGCTGTCCTACCGCTACGAGCGTGTTACTGAATATAAATATGATGCCACAGGCCGTCAGACGGAAACCTGGGTGTACGGTGACAAAGGGATCCGCAAAGAAGAGGCTGTATATAATGCCTTTGGCGAAATAGAACGTAAGTTGAGTAATGACACGCTTCAGGAGCAGTTTGAATATAACGGTTTTGGCCAGGTTACTGCGGCCGATAAAAAAGGCGTGAGCTATCTGTATGATTATGACAGCCTCGGCAATGTCACCAGAGAGACCATAGGCAATGCGCGTACTCTGGTGCGGGATTATGACAACCTAGGGCGTCTGAAAACAGAGCAGGGCATCGCCTTTGAGATCAATGCGACAGCTGCTGAAGTGTGGGTGCCGCTAACCAGCATGGAATACGACCGCTGGGGTAATATGAAGTATCAAACAGTTAATGGCGTTACCACCCATTATGGTTATGATGGTAACAACAATGTGATAGAGCAGCGTGGCCCGAGTGTTGTTTACTACAGAGAAAATGGCGAGGCCGCACGTGGTGAAGTACAAACCAATTTTTACTATGATGCTAGCGGTAATCATATCGGCACCAAGCTGAAAAATGGTGCGTTGCATCGCAGCTTCTACGATGCGTCAGGCCAAAAGCTAAGAGACCTGAGTGGCAGTGGTGCGGAAAAACACTACTACCATAACGCCCGTGGTGACTTGATTGCCACCATCAGTGCCGATGGAAAGGGAGAGCAATTCTACTATAACAATAACGGCCAGTTAGAAAGCCGTGCCAGAGTGA
>NZ_JAIMJA010000042.1 GCF_021295315.1 Motilimonas cestriensis
TTTATGCTTGGCGGCAATAGCGCTGTGGAACCACCTGAATCCATGCCGAACTCAGAAGTGAAACGCAGCAGCGCCGATGGTAGTGTGGGGTTTCCCCATGTGAGAGTAGGACACCGCCAAGCGCCAAATTTGAAAAGCCATCCTGTTGGATGGCTTTTTTCGTCTAAGACGTATAAAACAGTTTTTGTTTGGTGACAATAGCGTTGTGGTCCCACCTGATTCCATGCCGAACTCAGAAGTGAAACGCAACAGCGCCGATGGTAGTGTGGGGTTTCCCCATGTGAGAGTAGGTCATCACCAAACACCTATTAAAAAGGCTGCCCAAGGGCAGCCTTTTTGCTTTCTAGCTTTTATACCCAAACAAATTATCGCTGAACAAGGATTTTGGGTTGTCTGGGTATGTATTTATTATTCTTGGTTTGTCGCGTATGGTAAAGGTGCGATATAGAGTGTCGATTCCGGCTGTTCTTTTATGCGGAATTGGCTGTTATTGGCATCACTGTCTTTCGGTAATACGGCCAATAATTCAATATGAAGATCGCCGTATTGGCAGCCAGAAATAACTTGTCCTACTCGCTTCCAGTTATCACCTAACTTTAATTCTATGGTATCCCCTGTGTTAGGCTTATCGCTTGCGCGACCGGTTAAGATGAACATTGCTCGTTTGTTTGCACCACGATATTTGGCCCGTGCAATAGTTTCCTGACCAATATAGCAGCCTTTGGTGAAACAAATGCCATCTAACTCCTCTAGATTCAGTGCTTGCGGTATAAATTCGCTGCTAATTTTTTCTTCGATAAAACCAACACCAGAAGCAATATTTAATGCATTCCAAATGCCATCCGTAAATAATTCTGCGTGCTCGGTTAGTTCATTTAGCACTGTTTCTGCAACGTTATTTTTTAAAATGACTAAATAGCGTAATGAAGGGTAAGGTTGCTTGATGAGAGCACCATCTGGTAGCAGTCGGCTTTTATCATGCGCAGCAGCGGCATCTATATGTTGCGCTATATATTGACCAGACTTTGCTCCTAATAAACCGAGCATTTGATACTCAGATTCAATTTCTATTTCAACCTTGGAGAATACAGCGAATTTTTTAAGTGCAGGTAACTGAATGGCTGATACAGATTTAGGCTGGGTGAGCAAAATCCTATCTTCGAGTACGATCAGACGAAAAACACTGATGGTTTTGCCCTGCGCATTGCATTGCGCTGCCATAGTTTGTTGCCCTGGTTCAAGCTTACTCACATCGCAGGTCAGTTGTCCTTGTAAGAAGCTGACTCTGTCTTCACCTCTTACTGAGATCAGATCCCAACTATCCAGCTTACAAAGTGCAAGGTCAGGTAGTAGTGAAATATTTTCAAGACTGTTTAAATCACGCATGGCTTTTCCTTTCAGGCGTTTTAATTTCTAGCTTCATGTTATAGTTCACAAGGGCCTTTGTCAGTAGTTGTCATGATGATTTTAACCCTTTAACATGGGATATATCTTCTCGCGAGTCCCATTACTCCCAATTGAGGCATTAAATGAATTCACCAAAGGAAAAATCCAGGCTATTGTGGGCCTGCCGTCGTGGTATGTTAGAGCTAGACGTTCTGCTCAGACCTTTTGTCGAAGAGGCCTACGATGATTTAGATGACGAGAAAAAAGTAAATTTTAAGCGCTTGCTTACCTGTGATGACCCCGATCTCTTTGCTTGGTTTATGGGGCATCAAGCCTGCAAAGACCCTCAACTAGCCGAGATGGTTCGTGTCATCCTCAGCCGCGTTAAAGTATAGTGAAGTAATTCGCTCTTCTAATATTGTTAGGTATCTAACGCTATTGCCGTTTCTTATTATGGCTGCTGTTTGCCTGTTAAGTGGCGTGATACTGATTAATATTGTCGTTGCTGGGCTGTGTTTTGCCGGTGGCGCTATTTCCTTTTTTAGTCACACCCAGCCAAGTGCTGAGTTATTGTTTGACGATATTGGGCAAATTATTATTGCCAGGGATAACAAAAACATTGAAGGGGTAATGACTAAGGGGAGTCAAGTTTGGCCGTTTTTAATCATCATTAAAACCCAACTTAGCGCTGGCGGGGTAACAACGTTTTGGGTTTACTCTGATGCAATTAGTGATAGCGGTTTTCGCCGATTATCTAGAGTTTTATTACTAAATCAATTTGCTAGCTAGGGCTGGCTGATCCAGCCCTATTCAATATTACGGTTTAGGCGTTAATATAGTCGGCCCTGAATTATCTAATTGATCAGGGTAATCTAAATTAAAGTGCAAACCTCGGCTTTCTTTTCGCTCCATTGCACAACGGATAATAAGCTCAGCTACTTGAACTAAGTTACGTAGCTCTAATAAATTGTTACTTACTCTAAAGTTAGAATAATACTCATCAATTTCCTGCTGCAGCAACTGAACTCTTCTTAGCGCTCGTTCGAGGCGTTTGTTAGTTCGGACAATTCCTACGTAATCCCACATGAATAAGCGCAGTTCATGCCAGTTATGTTGGATCACGACTTCTTCATCTGAATTCGATACTTTACTTTCATCCCAGGCGGGGACTTGAGGGACTTTTCGTTTATGGGGCAATTTATTGATCATATCTTTCGCGGCGGCATGTGCAAAAACAATGCATTCCAGTAATGAGTTTGATGCCATGCGGTTTGCTCCATGCAAGCCGGTATATGACACTTCACCGATGGCATAAAGGCCAGCAAGATCCGTTTGACCGTGCATATCAGTCATCACGCCGCCACAGGTATAATGTGCAGCTGGAACTATCGGGATTGGCTGTGAGGCCATATCGATGCCTAATTTCAAACACTTATCATAAATAGTAGGGAAGTGCTTCATAATAAATTCTTTTGGTTTGTGGCAGATGTCGAGATACATGCAATCAGCCCCTAAACGTTTCATTTCGTGGTCAATGGCGCGAGCGACAATGTCACGAGGTGCTAATTCTGCTCGCTCATCACGCTCTAGCATAAACCGACTACCATCAGGCCTGCGCAGATAAGCACCTTCACCACGAAGCGCCTCGGTTAATAAGAAATTACGTGCTTCAGGGTGATATAAACAGGTCGGGTGAAACTGATTAAACTCCATATTGGCGACGCGACAACCCGCACGCCAGGCCATGGCAATGCCGTCGCCACTTGAAACATCTGGGTTACTGGTATACTGATAAACCTTACTCGCGCCGCCCGTTGCCAATGCAACAAAGTTTGCTTTAATCACTTCTACTTGTTCGATATCACGATTCCACACATAAGCGCCAACGATATGGTTGCCAGCGAGGCCAAGCTTACGAGTAGTGATTAAATCAACCGCGTTAAAACGCTCCATGATGGTAATTCGAGGGTGTTGCTTGACGGCCTCGATCAAAGTTGTTTGCACTGCTTTGCCGGTAGCATCAGCAGTATGCAGAATGCGTCGATGGCTATGCCCGCCTTCGCGTGTTAAATGGTATTTTATTTCGGTATCATTATTGATAGTTTCTTCACGATCAAATGGCACCCCTTCATGAATTAGCCATTCCATACAATCTTTTGCCGTGCTAGCAGTGAAGCGAACTGTTTCTTCATCGCAAATGCCTGCCCCAGCAACAAGGGTATCCGCGACATGGGACTCGATACTGTCTGACTCATCGAATACCGCTGCGATACCGCCTTGGGCATACATGGTCGAACCTTCAGAAAGTGGACCTTTGCTTAACACCCTCACATCGGCATGCTGGGCTAATTTCAGTGCTAATGATAAGCCAGCGGCCCCGCTGCCGATGATCAATACATCAGAAAGGTATTCAACGTTGTGTTTCATAGGGTACTATTGCCATTAAAAGTAAAGACTATACCGTATGTTACTCGTTCTTTCGTTAATATGCATTTTTGACAGCTAGGCAGAATAAATTAATTTTTAAAGTTTTATGAACTTTTCTTAATTTAGTGAGTCTACTTCTATGCAATAACATTCGAGCAAGTCGATTTTTGTTTTAATTTTGGAGGCCGACGTCTCGAATGGGCGCGCAAGAAACAGATCAACAATTAGTTGAACGTGTTCAACAAGGTGACAAAAATGCTTACAATTTTTTGGTTATTAAATATCAAAATAAAGTAGCTAATTTAGTGTCCCGGTATGTGAACAATCCTGGTGATGTGCCAGATGTAACGCAAGAGGCTTTCATCAAAGCGTATAAATCACTCGCTACCTTTAGAGGTGAAAGTGCTTTTTACACTTGGTTATATCGAATAGCTGTGAATACAGCGAAGAATTATCTAGTTGCACAAGGTCGACGGCCGCCTGCAACTGACTTAGATGTGATGGATGCTGAAGTTTTTGATGGAAATGACGCATTAAGGGAATCTTCTTCACCAGAAGCTGTCACATTAAGTAACGAAATTAAAAGTGTTGTATTTAGTACGATAGAAAATTTACCTGAAGATTTACGCACCGCAATTACATTGCGTGAATTAGAAGGCATGAGCTACGAAGAAATTGCCGATATCATGGATTGTCCAGTCGGGACGGTTCGTTCAAGGATATTTCGAGCCCGTGAAGCTATCGATAAAAAGATCCAACCGCTATTACAGCGTTAATGGGGAAATAGAATGCCGAATAATGAAAAACTTTCTGCCTTTATCGACAGCGAGTTAGCCGAAGAAAGCTTCTTGTCTGAATTAGTGGCAAATGAGCAGATGGTCGATCAGTTTTCACGTTATCACTTGATTGGTGATGTGATGCGCGGAGACACGCCTGCAGGTATGAATATCGATATTTCATCTGCGGTGATGTCAGCATTAGATGATGAACCTACAATTATGGCGCCGACCGTAAAAGTGAAGGCTGGTGTTAAGCCAGCAGCTGTTAGCAATGTTGTGCCACTGTTCAAAAAAGTGGGCCAATATGCGATTGCAGCTTCTGTTGCGGCTTCTGTGGTGATTGGCGTACAGGTTAATACAGCACAGCAAGATAGTTTGACGCCAGCACCGGTATTAGATACTGTTCCTTTTGTTGGGGTGGCAGAGCCTGTTAGCTTACAAGCGCAGCCGCTGAATTCTGATAAACTTTCCGAACAACAAGATCTCGAGCAGCGTCGTAAAATAAATGCATTTTTACAGGATCACAGATTGCAACAACGTATGTTGCAACAACAATAGTTTTATCTCTGCAACACTAACCAAATTGTTGGTTAGTGTTTTATTCTTCCTATCGTTTCAAATCAACGCAACCACGAGTGAAAATCAAGTTGAACCACAGTCGACTGACTATTTCCTCAAGCAAATGCGGCAATCTTATTCCACTTTAAACTATGATCTTTCTTACATTCAGGTTTATGAAGGCATTATCGAGCCAAAACGGTTAAGCCATGGGGTGTTGGATGGAGTGGAAATTTCATATTTAAGTTATCTAAATGGGCCTCCTACCGAATATGTTCAACGTGGAAAAAATGTAAGCTTCTTCGAGCCTGATATCGAACCTTACACTCTGGCAACAAAATTATTGCAAGGCACTGTATTTCAAATTGTTAATCAAGACCTAACAAGACTGCAGAAAAGTTATGATTTCGTTCAAGCTGGTAAAAGTCGAGTTGCGGGCAGGCCCGCTCAAGTCATTAGAATGTCACCTAAAGATGCTGACCGGTATGGCTATTTGCTTTGGCTAGACAGACATACTAGTTTACCTTTGCGCATTGATACCTTAGACCAACACGGCCAGCTCGTTGAACAAATGATGGCAATTTCATTGCGTTTATACAACGAAGCTACGCCATGGATTGCAGAGCTTGCGGCTGTTGAGTTACCAGCAGTAGTAAAAATAAACCCAAGTGCCAGTCATGACGATAGCCAATGGCGTTTAGATTGGGTGCCGAAAGGTTTCGAACTGGTTTCAAGTGATCGTCATAGCCTGCCATTAACCGGTGATACAGTGGATTATTTTATGTTGTCAGACGGTGTGTCAGTGATCTCGGTGTACGTTGAGCCCGATACTGGTAACCAAAACACACCTGAGCCAGTGGCAAGAAAAGGGGCGACTAATCTTATAACCATAAACCAAAAGGGTAAACGCATTACTGTCGTTGGTGATATTCCTGCTGAAACAGGGCTACGAATTGCTCGTGCGATTGCTCCAGAGTTATCTCCGCAGACAAAAGGGAATCTAAATGGCCATTGAACAAGGTGAAATTATAGCCGTTGAATCAGACCGTGTGTGGGTGAAGTGCCAAACACAAAGTGCCTGTACCAGTTGCAGTGCAAAATCAAGTTGTGGTACCAGTGTGCTCGCTAAGGCTTTTCCTGTAAGAACCCAAGAGTTAGTCATTAAAACGTCAGAGCCGTTTCAGATCGGTCAAACCGTAGCACTTACTGTTGCCGATAAAGCCTTGCTTACCGCTGCGTTTCAAGTTTATTTGTTACCCTTGCTTGGTTTAATGCTAGGCGCAGCTATTGCCCCCTTGCTTGCTCCAATATCATACCAAGAGCTGAGCTCTATCGGTGGCGGCTTGCTGGGGTTAAGCTTAGGTTTAGTTTTTGCGAAGCGCGTCCATCAAAAAAACCAACATCATCCATTAGATGATATTCAAATTAACCACAAATAAACCGCCAAGCGATTAAACCGCGAGAAATTCTCCCTGTTAACGATTACTTTCCAAAGTGGACGCCTCCTTAGTGAAATTTTACGTCGTTAACTGCACCATTAAAAAATGCGATAGTTTGCGTTACCTTTATGCAAAAGATAGCGACTTGGTCGCAAATTGGTTAGAATTCGCTCCTTATTTCTTTGTCCCTTAGTATTAACGCCGAGTATTCATGAAGCACATTCGAAATTTTTCAATCATTGCACATATTGACCACGGTAAATCCACCTTGTCTGATCGCTTGATCCAAGTGTGTGGTGGCCTAACTGCACGCGAAATGCAGGCGCAAGTTCTAGACTCAATGGATCTAGAAAAAGAACGTGGTATTACCATTAAAGCCCAAAGCGTTACCTTAGATTATAAGGCTCAAGATGGCGAAACTTATCAGCTGAACTTCATCGATACCCCGGGGCACGTAGATTTCTCTTATGAAGTATCGCGTTCACTTGCAGCTTGTGAAGGTGCGCTATTGGTGGTTGATGCTGGCCAAGGCGTAGAAGCGCAAACCGTCGCGAACTGTTACACCGCGATTGAAATGGATCTTGAAGTAGTTGCAATTTTAAATAAAATCGACTTGCCTGCGGCTGATCCAGAGCGCGTTGCAGAAGAAATAGAAGATATCGTTGGTATTGATGCCACCGATGCCACCCGTTGTTCAGCTAAAACCGGTCTAGGTGTCGATTTAGTATTAGAGAACATCGTTAAATCGATCCCTGCGCCTGTTGGCGATCCAGAAGCGCCACTACAAGCGCTAATCATTGATTCTTGGTTTGATAACTACCTTGGTGTGGTGTCTTTAGTACGAATTAAAAATGGTGTGCTGAAGAAAAACGATAAGATCCGTGTGATGAGTACTGGTCAGGAATGGGGTGTTGACCGCTTGGGTATTTTTACGCCAAAACAAATTGACACACAACGCTTAAGTGCCGGTGAAGTAGGCTGGGTGGTTTGTGGTATTAAAGATATTTTAGGTGCGCCAGTAGGTGATACGTTAACCACTGCTAAATATGGTGCTGATAAAGCATTACCAGGTTTTAAAAAGGTTAAACCGCAAGTGTATGCTGGCCTATTCCCTGTGAGTTCGGATGACTATGAGTCATTTCGTGATGCGCTTGGTAAACTTAGTCTTAACGACGCTTCTTTGTTTTATGAGCCAGAAAACTCAACCGCATTAGGTTTTGGCTTCCGTTGTGGTTTCCTTGGCATGTTACATATGGAGATCGTACAAGAGCGTTTAGAGCGTGAATATGATCTTGACCTGATCACTACCGCGCCAACGGTAGTTTACGAAGTGCTGATGAATGACAATGAAATCAGTTATGTTGACAGTCCGGCAAAATTACCAGCGACTAATGACATCAAAGAAATTCGTGAGCCTATCGCTCGTTGTAATATCCTAGTTCCGCAAGAATACCTAGGTAACGTTATTACCTTGTGTATTGAAAAGCGTGGCACTCAAATTGATATGACTTATCACGGTAAGCAAGTTGCTTTGATATATGATATTCCTATGGGTGAAGTGGTGTTGGATTTCTTTGATAAGTTGAAATCGACCAGCCGTGGTTACGCATCCTTAGATTACACTTTTGTTCGTTTTGAAGCGTCAAACATGGTTCGTGTGGATGTGCTTATCAATGGCGATAAAGTCGATGCGCTAGCACTGATCCTGCACAAAGATCATTCTGAAAGTCGTGGTCGTCAACTAGTTGAAGCAATGAAAGATTTGATCCCGCGCCAGATGTTTAACATTGCCATTCAGGCGGCGATTGGATCACATATCATCGCTCGTTCAACCGTGAAGCAAATGCGTAAAAACGTAATAGCGAAATGTTACGGCGGTGATGTAAGTCGTAAGAAAAAGCTGCTTAAAAAGCAAAAAGAAGGTAAGAAGCGTATGAAACAAGTGGGTAACGTTGAAGTGCCACAAGAAGCTTTCCTTGCCGTTCTTCATATAGGAAAGGATAAGTAATGGCGAACACGTTCTCTTTAATTCTGGTTATTGCCACCATCGTCACCGGTATCGTCTGGTGCTTGGATAAATTTATTTGGGCGCCGAAGCGTGCTGAAGAAGTCGAAGCGGTGAAAGCCAAATCTAATGTGCATTTAGATGATGAAGTAATTGCCAGCATTGCACCTCAGCCAATGTGGGTCGAGCAAGTGGTTTCAGTATTTCCTGTGATCGCTTTGGTAATGGTACTGCGCTCGTTTATTTATGAGCCATTCCAAATCCCATCGGGATCGATGATGCCTACTTTACTGGTGGGAGATTTTATCTTAGTTGAGAAGTTTTCATACGGAATTAAAGATCCGGTATTTCGCTCTAAGGTAATTGAAACCGGTACACCTGAGCGCGGCGATGTTGCGGTGTTTAAATACCCGCAAAACCCAAGTATTGATTATATTAAACGCATTATTGGCTTACCGGGCGATCGCATTGTGTATCAAAACAAACAGCTTTATGTTCAAGCTGCTTGTGCTGATGGTCCGTGTGGCGCATTAACTAAAATTGCTATGGAATACCAAAGCGAAGGTGAATTCATGGATGGCCCTGTTGCGATTAAAGAATACAGTGAAGCGCTAACGGATGAGCTGACACATCATGTATTAATTAACCCGCGTCGGCCTGAGCGAGTAGGCTCTTACTACCAGCAACCGGGCACTCAACCCGTTGAGTGGATCGTGCCTGAAGGGCAATACTTTGCCATGGGTGATAACCGTGATGATAGTAGAGACAGCCGCTTCTGGGGCTTTGTGCCTGAGGCAAACTTAGTTGGTAAAGCCGTTGCCATTTGGATTAGTTTTGAATTTGGCCGTGATAGCAGTGGCATGCTACCTACTTGGGTGCCGACAAATGTTCGCTTTAACCGAATAGGTGGGATTGAATGAATTTAGATAGACAACGCCTGGCAAGACGTCTTGGTTATGAGTTTAATGATACTAAGCTGTTTTTACAGGCGCTGACTCATCGCAGCGCGAGTGGCAAACATAATGAGCGTCTGGAATTTTTGGGTGACTCCATCTTAAGTTATGTCATTTCGACTGAACTATATACTCGCTTTCCTGATATTAACGAAGGTGACATGAGTCGCATGCGCGCCACTTTAGTAAAGGGTAACACCTTAGCGGAATTTGGCCGCGAGTTTGAGCTTAAAGATTGTTTGATCCTTGGCCCCGGAGAGCTGAAAAGTGGCGGTTTTCGCCGTGATTCTATTCTGGCCGACACGATTGAAGCATTAATTGGGGCGATTTACCTTGATTCGAATATCGAGACCGTCAATCGCTTGGTATTAAGTTGGTATCAATCTCGCCTTGATAATATTAAACCGGGCGCAGGGCAAAAAGATGCTAAAACCAACTTGCAAGAATACTTGCAAGCTCACAAACGTGATTTACCTGAATATAAAGTAATTAATATTAAAGGCGAAGCACACAATCAAGAATTCACCGTGGAATGCATCATTGCAGGATTGTCTGAGCCAGCCTATGGTAAAGGCACCAGCCGTCGAAAAGCAGAACAAGCGGCGGCAAAAAGCGCACTGGAGTTACTGGCATGAGTGAAGAACCAAAATTAGATACCCGTTGTGGTTTAGTGGCGATTGTTGGTCGTCCAAATGTGGGTAAGTCCACCATACTGAACAGCCTGCTCGGGCAGAAAGTCAGTATCACTTCACGTAAGCCACAAACCACTCGCCACCGAATTCTTGGTATTGATACTCATGGTATTTACCAAACGGTTTACGTGGATACGCCTGGCCTGCATATCGAAGAAAAGCGTGCCATTAACCGTTTAATGAACAAAGCGGCATCAAGCTCGTTAGCAGATGTTGAATTGGTCATTTTTGTTGTCGAAGGCACCCATTGGACCGCTGATGATGAAATGGTGTTATCTAAATTAGAAAGCACTAAGGCGCCAGTGATTTTAGCCGTCAACAAAGTGGATAATGTAAAAGACAAAGAAGAATTAATGGAGCACTTAAAACACGTTTCTACCTTACGTGACTTTAAAGCCATTTTACCTATGTCGGCTAAGTTGAACAAAAATGTTGAACAGATTGCTCAGTTTGCGCGAGATGCACTGCCTGAAAACGTACATTTTTTCCCTGATGACTACATCACCGATCGTTCAAGTCGCTTTATGGCCTCTGAAATCGTGCGTGAAAAGCTCATGCGTTTCACCGGTGATGAACTACCTTATTCGACAACTGTAGAAATTGAACAGTTCAAGCAGCAAGAAAACGGCACCTTGCAAATCAATGCCCTGATCTTAGTTGAACGCACGACGCAAAAGCGTATGGTGATCGGCAAAAAAGGTGAGAAGTTAAAAGTCATTGGCCGTGAAGCTCGTATTGATATGGAAAACCTATTTGAAAGTAAGGTGTTCCTTGAATTATGGGTCAAAGTTAAATCCGGCTGGGCTGATGATGAGCGCGCCTTGCGCAGTTTAGGTTACTCTGAAGAGTAATGCTTGGCCAAGGGTGAACTAAGATGCAAGATGCTTTTGTTTTGCATATTCGCCCTTATCGCGAATCCAGCCAGCTAGTTGAAATTTACTCGCGCCAAGAAGGGCGAGTGTCCATTTTAGTTCGTGGTAGTCGCAGTAAACGCTCCAACCTTAAAGGGATCCTTCAGCCCTTTACCTTGCTTAATATTGCTTGGGGCGGAAAAGGTCAGCTTAAATTTCTACGCGGTGTTGAAGCGCAAACTCATGCATTGCCTTTACCGGGTGATAAGCTTTACCTCGGTCTTTATCTGAACGAATTACTTTACCGCCTGTTAGAGCATCTCACGCCTTACCCTGAACTGTTTCAATGTTATCAAGATACCTTACTCGCCCTTGCTAAGGGCCAAGCTTATGAGCCGATATTACGCGTGTTTGAGCTTGAGCTGCTAACAGCTTTAGGTTACGGCATTGACTTTGAATTTGATGCTCAGTCACAGCAACCGATAGCACAGGAATGTTTTTATCGGCTGGTGGCAGAACAAGGTTTTGTGCTGGCTGAGCAAGGTGATAAAGACGCTTTTTGGGGCGGCCACATTCAAGCGTTAGCGCAACGAGATTTTTCAACGCCGGCGCAAGCGCAAACGGCTAAACGCTTTTGTCGCACTTTAATTAATGAACGTTTAGGCAATAAGCCTCTGATAAGCAGGCAATTATTTATACAGCAAAAGCGTAAGGTATAAGGTAAGGAGCTAGGGATCCACATATGGCTATCGTTGGAATGGGCACAGACATTGTCGATATTCGCCGTTTAGAGAAAGTATTGGCTCGCACCGGCGTGGCTTTTGCTCAGCGCATTCTTGCACCCAATGAATGGTTGCAGTTTCAACAGCATAAGCAACAAGCCCGTTTTTTAGCGAAGCGCTTTGCCGCCAAAGAAGCAGGCGCGAAAGCGTTAGGTACAGGGATCGCGCAGGGAGTTACTTTTACTGACTTCATCGTTAGTAATAATGATGCAGGTAAACCGCTGTTAACTTTATCAGGTAAAGCACTTGAGTTGTCAGTGCAACAAGGTGTGGCGAATATACACATTAGTATTTCCGATGAAAAATACTACGCTGTTGTTACTGTTATTTTTGAATCTTAGTTACTCCTAACTAGGTTTAACTCTAGAAGCCTAACTTCTGACAGGTTGGTTATAGTAAACGTTGTTTTTTAGTAATAAAAAGCAATGTATACCCAAGACACCTCAAGATGCAGGATTCAGAGCCGCTCATTCTGTTTAGTTTGAGGCAAAAAGACGAAGTAATGGTGGTCCCTTGCGAGGCTTTTTAACGAAAAAATGAACGTAATGAGCGGCTCCCAAAGGGCGAGTTTTGTAGGCTGTTATGCTTTGTTGCTGATTTTCAACGTAGAATCACTATGTCTCAAATCAGCGTCGCGCCTAACAGCCTACAAATTCTCGCTGAACAAGCATCTTGAGGTAACTTGGGTATATATCCCGATTATAGGT
>NZ_JAIMJA010000043.1 GCF_021295315.1 Motilimonas cestriensis
GGCCGTTTGATACCGCCCATGTTTGGCCGCCATCTAAACTCACTTCAAAAGCGGCTTCATAGTCACTGCCATCCGCCGTGCCATCTGCCAGTGACAGGGTCAACACGCTGCCCACGGCCGCTTTGCCTACGTTAACCGTGAAGGTCGCTTGCTCACCTTCTATGACGTCAACATTGTTGGCATTGGTATTAGGGTTAACTATCAGGCTTGTGGTGTCATTATCAGCAATAGTGGTGGTAACAACACTGTTGCCTTTCACTAGGTTTTCAAAGCCACCGCCATCGGTAGTGCCTAGGGTGACATTAAACTGCTCATTACCTTCTTCTATCGCATCATCAATTGTAGCAACGGTAAAGTCAGTTGATAGAGTACCCGCTTTGATCACCACGTTTTGGGTTTGTGCAATCACGTCACCGTTATCAGTGGTGATATGACCAGTGATCACTTGTACCGTTAAATCCGTAACAGCAGGTTTATCAATGGTGACTGTATATGAAGCACTTTGGCCTTCGATAACTGAATTTGAGCCTGTTAGAGTAAGATTTGCTGTGTCTTCAATACCTGGCGTCGTTGGGATATTTGGACCAACATCGTCATTAATCGTTGCAGTACCTACACTGGTTAAAGTTTCATTACCACTGACTAAAGTTGTATTAAGTTGGTACGTTTCTGGCGACTCTGCGATCGCATCATCAATTGTCTGAGTACGGACAAGCACGGTCTGGTCGCCACCATTGGTAAGCGTAACGGTGCCATCTGAAAGACTCCACGTTTGACCACCATCCAAGCTCACTTCAAATGTGGCATCATAGTCGGCACTATCAGCGGTGCCATCTGCTAATGATAAAGTTAATACACTGCCTGGTGCAGCTTTACCTATATTGACGGTAAACGTGGCTTGCTCACCCTCAACCACATCAACGTTGTTCGCATCAAAGTCTGCGTTAGTGGTTAATGTTGTGCTGTCATTATCGACGATTTCAGTGGTTACAGTGCCTTGGTTTGGCTCAACATTGACAGCTTCAAATGCGCCATCATTATCCGTAATAGATTTGATCGAAACCGTGATCGTTTCTGTTGACTCAGGAAGTGTATCTTCAAGAGTGGTGAGGGTGAATTGACCTGAGCTGGCAGGCCCAGATACCACTACCGATGTAACACCAGTAAAATCAGAGCCATCTTCAGCGGTACCCGTATATTCAAATTCAACAGTAATGGTTTTACCATCAGGAACTGCTTCACTTAGAGTAATAGTGTACGGCGATGTTGTTTCACCTTCTGTCACAGACGTCGGACCAACTAAGCTGACAAATACAGTATCGTTCGCTTCAGGTGTTGGAGACGGATCAATGGCACCTTCGCCTGCATCGTCATAAATAGTGCCATCAATTACTGCAACTTGGGTGTTATCACCGGTGACTAATGTCGCTTCCACTTGGAACGTTTCTGCTACCTCACGGATCGCGTCATCTGTGGTTTCAATGCGTACCATTACAGTCGAGCTTCCGTCTACCGTAATAGGTGTATCTGCGTACTTACTCCAAGTTACTCCGCCATCAGTACTGATTTCAAAATCTGCAACGTAATCGCTGGTACTTAAGGCTGAACCATCTTTCACAGTCAAAGACAGTAAAGAGTCATTTGCGTTACTCACCACCACCGAAAATACAGCGAAGTCACCTTCGGAAACGTTCACATTTTGCGAGTCGATGTTGGCATCAGCTGAAGTTAATATAACCGATGGAATAGTAGGAACACTAGGTGCTATTTCAGTAGTAGGGAGAGGGTCAACTGAATCAATGTTTTCAGGGACAGGAGAGTCAATCCCGTTAGTATCGTAGCCGGCGCCAGATAGTAATTGCTCACCTGTTCTAGAAATACCTGAGCTACCACTAATACTTGATCCCGCAACCGCCTCTTCACCAGCAGCAGGGGCTTCAAAGTCATCGAGTTGTGTTGGATCGGCACCAGCAAGTAACGCTTCCTGCAGAGCGGCAATTTCGCTTGCAACGGCGCTCGGTATATCGCTATCCCCATCACTCACTGTTGCAGCTTGGAATACCTCAGTGTCATCAACTGGCTCTAAGTTAAAAGCATCAAAACTCGTCGCTTCTATTACCTGGCCCGGCTGAACTTTATCACCAGGCTTCAATAAGGTTTTAGAGCCATCACTATTAACTAAAAAAACCTTTCCATTTACAGCACTTACAACAGAAACTGACTTAACAGATAACGAAACCATAGTTTTCCCTCGGTATTCCATTCAGGCTATCCAATACTTTGGACCCAATCCTTGGCCGCCTTACTATTCCTTTATGGGTATCAAATTTTTACGTACTACTTATACATAGTACTAATAATGTGCAGTCTATAACATATCTAAAACAGATAAAACATACTCGTTAAATAACCTGAGTCAGTCTCACTTATGTTGAGCAAATGTTAAGATAATTATGCTGTATGTCACATATATAACGGACATAATAGGTAGGTGCTATATCGGCAGAAAAGAGAATAAGTTTAGCTTTAAAAACAAAAAAGCCAGTCATTAAGACTGGCTCTTGAAAAATTTAAAGACTGCTTTAAATTATAAAACGTCGATTGCGTTTAGGTCTGAGAATGCTTTCTCAAGACGAGTAACCATAGAAGCTTGACCAGCACGTAACCAAACGCGTGGATCGTAGTACTTCTTGTTTGGCGCAGATTCGCCAGTTGGGTTACCGATTTGACCTTGTAGGAATTCACGGTTAGCAGCTTCGTATTGACGAATACCATCCCATGTTGCCCACTGTGTATCAGTATCGATGTTCATTTTGATTACGCCGTAACCGATAGACTCTTGGATTTCAGCTTCTGAAGAGCCGCTGCCACCGTGGAATACAAAGTTAAGTGCGTTAGGTGCGATACCGAATTTCTCAGCACAGTAAGCTTGAGAGTCACGTAGGATAGTCGGAGTAAGTACAACGTTACCTGCTTGGTAAACACCGTGTACGTTACCGAAAGATGCTGCGATTGTGAAACGTGGGCTAATTGCGCTTAATTTTTCGTATGCATATGCAACGTCTTCTGGAGAAGTGTAAAGCTCAGATGCGTCCATATCAGAGTTATCAACGCCATCTTCTTCACCACCAGTACAACCTAATTCGATTTCTAGTGTCATACCCATTTTAGCCATGCGCTCTAGGTACTTAGCACAGATTTCGATATTTTCTTCTAATGATTCTTCAGAAAGGTCGATCATGTGTGAAGAGAAAAGAGGCTTACCCGTTTGTGCGAAGAACTCTTCACCTGCATCTAGTAGTCCGTCGATCCATGGTAGTAGTTTTTTAGCAGCGTGGTCAGTATGAAGAATAACAGGTACGCCGTAAGAAGCAGCTACCGCGTGAACGTATTTTGCACCCGCTACTGCACCAAGAATCTGTGCGCCTTGACCTTCAAGTTTCACGCCTTTACCAGCGAAGAAACCAGCACCGCCATTAGAAAACTGAACAACAACTGGTGCTTTAACTTTAGAAGCAGCTTCTAATACACCATTGATAGAGTCAGTGTTTACTACGTTAACCGCAGGAAGAGCGAATTTGTTTGCTTTAGCGATTTCGAATACTTTTTGTACGTCGTCGCCAGAGATAACACCTGGTTTTACAAAATCAAAGATCTTAGACATGAATATAATCCTATTTATCTGTCACACTGAATAAAAGATTTTCGGCGCACATTATACACAAAAGCGCGCCATAAAAACCGGGAGCGTGAGCTCCCGTTCTATTTAATTACGCACGCGACTCAAGCATCGCGACAGCTGGAAGTACTTTACCTTCAACAAACTCAAGGAAAGCACCGCCGCCAGTTGAAATGTAAGACACTTTGTCTTTAATACCAAACTTGTCGATAGCAGCGAGTGTGTCACCACCGCCCGCGATAGAAAAACCTTCGCTTTCAGCAATCGCTTGGGCAATCACTTTAGTACCGTTAGCAAAGTTTTCAAACTCAAATACGCCAACAGGGCCGTTCCAAAGAATGGTTTTCGCTTCGCGAATGATTTTAGCTAATGCTTCAGCTGAATCTGGACCTAAATCGAAGATCATGTCTTCGTCAGCAACATCGCCAGCCGCTTTAATGGTACCTACGGCAGTTTCTGAGAACTCAGTGCCCACAACAACGTCGGTCGCCACTGGAATAGCACACTCTTTCATTAATTTTTGTGCTGTCGGGATCAAGTCTTCTTCACATAGAGACTTACCAACATTTTTGCCTTCAGCAGCAATGAAAGTGTTTGCAATACCGCCACCAACAACTAGCTGGTCAGCAATTTTCGAAAGTGATTCAAGTACTGTAAGTTTAGTTGAAACCTTAGAGCCACCAACAATCGCAATCATAGGACGAGCAGGCTTGTCCATTGCTTTACCAAGCGCTTCAAGTTCAGCTGCTAATAATGGACCAGCACAAGCGATGTCAGCAAATTTAGCGATGCCGTGAGTAGACGCTTGGGCACGGTGAGCTGTACCAAATGCATCCATTACATAAACATCACATAACGCAGCTAGTTGCTTGCTTAGCGCTTCGTCATCTTTCTTCTCGCCTTTGTTAAAGCGAACGTTTTCAAGAACAACCACTTCGCCTTCATTTACTTCAAGGCCGTTTAGGTAATCTGTTGCTAAACGCACAGGCACATCTAATGCTTCGTTTAGGTAATCAACAACAGGTTGTAGTGTAAAAGGGGCATTCTCTTCTGCAGTGCCACCTTCAACAGGACGACCAAGGTGAGAAGTGATCATAACTTTAGCGCCTTTTTCAAGGGCTAATTTGATGGTTGGAATTGACGCTAGAATACGTGCGTCAGATGATACTTTGCCGTCTTTGATTGGCACATTAAGATCTTGACGAATAAAAACACGTTTGCCGGCTAAATCCTGTTCAACCATTTTTTTTACTGACATGTTCTGTCCTCTAACTGTAAGTTATGAAAATTAAAATCAACACAGGAAAACGCCTGCTTTCCTTTATAAACTCTAAAAGTTGTATCTGATTGATGGCTTTTATTAGGCATCAATTTGGTTACATTTAGCTTGATTTACATCAGTAACTGTAACTTTTTTTCTTTTTTGTCGTTTAAATGCCATTTATTCCGATTTTACCGGCGTAGACGAGCACACTTAACAAGCAACACATTGCACGTCAAAAAACAGCTTTAGCACCACTTACAACTGATCACGTCGCGAATAAGCAGAGTTTAATAGCATTACCATACTAAAACGCATAATTTGCCGACAAAATAAACAAATTAAAATCGGCAAAAGCTGTAGTAATACTACCACATTATATTGAAATCACACTAGCTAGCAAAAAAATGAAGCTGGTTTGATGATACCTATTTAGAAAAATACCACAAAAAAAGCCGCTTATAATAAGCGGCCTTTTATCAAACGAGTGATAGAAGCTTAAAGGCTTAGTGCCTGCTCTACTACGTTTTCAACTGTGAAGCCGAACATTTTAAATAGTTCACCTGCTGGCGCAGACTCACCAAATGTTGTCATACCGACGATCTTACCGTTCAGACCTACATACTTGTACCAGTAATCTGCAATACCCGCTTCTACTGCGACACGTTGTGTTACTGCTGCTGGTAATACTGACTCTTTGTATGCTGCACTTTGCGCATCAAATACATCAGTACAAGGCATAGATACCACGCGAACCGCTTTACCTTGAGCTGTTAGCTCTTTTGCCGCAGCTACCGCTAGCTCAACTTCAGAGCCAGTTGCAATTAGGATGATGTCTGCTTGGCCATCACAATCAACTAATACGTAACCACCTTTTGCTGCATCAGCAAGCTGCTGTGCATCACGCGCTTGTGGCGCTAGGTTTTGACGACTGAAGATCAACGCAGTTGGGCCGTCAACACGCTCAATAGCGTATTTCCAAGCAATCGCAGACTCAACTGAGTCACATGGACGCCACGTGCTCATGTTAGGAGTTAAACGTAGGCTTGCAATTTGCTCAACCGGTTGGTGGGTTGGACCATCTTCACCTAGACCGATAGAGTCATGAGTGTAAACGTGGATAGCGCGTTGCTTCATTAATGCAGCCATGCGCAGTGCGTTACGTGCATATTCCATAAACATCAGGAACGTTGCGCCGTAAGCGACAAAGCCACCGTGCAATGAAATGCCGTTCATAATGGCAGACATACCAAATTCACGTACGCCGTAGTGAATGTAGTTACCGCTTGCATCGGTTGGCTCAAGTGCTTTCGAACCAGACCACATAGTTAGGTTAGAAGGCGCAAGGTCAGCAGAGCCACCCATGATTTCAGGTAACAATGCACCGAAAGCTTCTAAACAATTTTGTGATGCTTTACGTGTTGCCACGTTTGGCTGGTCAGCTTGCAACGCAGCGATGTAAGCAGTTGATTTCTCTTCCCAGTCGGTCGGTAGTTGATTATTAACACGACGTTCAAATTCAACCGCTAATTCAGGGTATGCCGCTTTGTAAGCTGCAAATTTTTCGTTCCAAGCCGCTTCAGCCGCCGTTCCTGAATCTTTGTTATCCCACTCACCGTAAATATCAGCTGGAATATCAAATGCTTCGTGCTTCCAACCTAGGAATTCACGCGCTGCTTTAATTTCATCTGCGCCTAATGGAGCGCCGTGACAATCGTGACCGCCCTGCTTGTTTGGTGAGCCGTAACCAATAATTGTTTTACAACAGATTAGCGTAGGACGCTTAGTTTCAGCTTGAGCCGCTTCGATCGCCGCTTTAATCGCCGTTGCATCATGGCCATCAACACCTGCAATAACATGCCAGCCGTAAGCTTCGAAACGCTTCGGCGTATCGTCAGTAAACCAGCCTTCTACGTCACCGTCGATTGAAATACCGTTGTCATCCCAAAAACCAATCAACTTGCCTAGACCTAATGTACCGGCTAGTGAACAAGCTTCATGAGAGATACCTTCCATTAAACAACCGTCGCCCATGAAAGCGTAAGTGTAATGGTCAACCACATCGAAATTATCACGGTTAAACTGAGCAGCCAGTGCTTTTTCCGCTAAAGCCATACCAACAGCATTAGTGATACCTTGGCCGAGTGGACCAGTCGTGGTTTCAACGCCTGGTGCATAGCCGTATTCTGGGTGCCCCGGTGTTTTTGAATGTAGCTGACGGAAATTCTTCAGATCATCAATAGATAGGTCATAACCTGATAGATGCAATAGAGAATAAAGCAGCATAGAGCCATGGCCATTTGATAACACGAAACGGTCACGATCCGCCCAGTTAGGGTTAGTTGGGTTGTGCTTTAAAAAGTCACGCCATAGCACTTCTGCTATGTCGGCCATCCCCATAGGGGCGCCAGGGTGACCAGAATTGGCCTTTTGAACTGCATCCATACTAAGAGCACGAATGGCATTTGCTAGTTCATTACGAGAAGGCATGAGATCTCCTGCATTAATCTAAGTGTTGCTTGGATTTGGGGTTTCTGGTTGATAAACAAGCTTTACTTAGATTGAAAAAGTAAGACTCGTGTTTTCGAACCAATATAGAGGGGTCGTATTCTCCCAAGATGCCTGAGCTAGTGCAATCTTCTTTTGTAAAAAAAATAAGCAATTTAGCAAAATAACGAAACAGTCAAACATTCTTAACCTAAGCTGTTGCCAGCTAAGCCTATTAATCAACCTTAATTTAGCCTAAAATATGCCCGCCTCAAAAACGTATCAGATTGTTAAATAAGAGTAATAATGCAAAGTGCTAGTACTGGTATAAAACGCACATTATTAGTTACCATCATAGGTAGCCTATTGTGTGCGGGTTTAATCCTTGTCTTTAGCCGCCTTTCAAAAATTGAACTGATTAGTTTTATCTTGCAATACTCTTGGCTGTATCTGGCTATTCCCTTTGTCGGCGCCATTTTTTTAGCCTTGCTCTTTCGTTATTTCAACCGCTACGCCAAATCAGGATTACCAGTGGTCGTCATGGGCTATCACTTTGGTGATGGTAAGTTTCAGCTGGGCAATGCAGTGTTTCAATATGTCGCGGCCATTATTGCCCTTGTGTCAGGCTTTGCCGTCGGCGCAGTCGGCCCCGCCCTTCACGTTGGCGCCGCTAGTATGAACTTGTTGGGGCAATATTTTCATCTTAACGATACGCGATTAAAACAACTAACAGCCTGTGGTGCGGCCAGTGCCATGGCGGCGTTATTTCACACACCGATTACCGCGATCTTTTTTGTCCAAGAAACCATTGTGCGCCGCTTTCAATGGCAGACCTGTGTATTCATTAGCATTTGCGCATTTTTTTCAGCTTGGATCGCTCGGCAATTAGGCGCATTCGAATTTCATATCGACACGCAAAGTTTTCATTATCAACTGACGCTCATTCCAGAACTTATCGTAGTCGGCGTAGTTTGCGGCGTACTGGCAACCTTAATGCTAAAATTAATCCGCTTAACTGCGGATAATGTGATGCTGCCTTATTGGGGTAAGTTCTTACTGGCTGCAGCGGCCACCTCAATAGCGAGCTTGTTTGGCACTGAAGTATTGGGCCTCGGTAGCCAATTACTGCAAGTATTACTCTATGCCGATATCGGCTCTCAACTGGTTTTAACCTGGTTAATCGTACGTTTTTTAATTAGCACTATCGCTATCGGGGCTGCCATTCCGGGCGGAGCTCTTGGCCCAAGTTTATTACTTGGGGCACTAACAGGACACTGGCTTGCCTATCTGTTACCCAATGAAACACCGCAGGTATTTGTCTTAGTCGGCATGGCCGCCTTTTTTGGCGCGGTGCTCAAAAGCCCTATTTCGGCGACGTTACTAGTGGTAGAAACCACCGCAAACGTCAACCTCGCTCTGCCTTGCTTGGTCGGCTCTGCTACCGCACATTTGGTGCAAACGCGGATCCTCGGACAAACGAATCTCATCGAGTTATTATTAGCGAGGCAAAATATCCTTTTGAAGAATAGTCCTAGCCTGTTAAGTAAAAACAAAACTCAGGCGTCCTCCTCAAGTGGCAACGATACCACTACAAACTAGTTAATTACGCTGCTCTTAATTAAAAATTTAATAGATAACACCGTTTTACACAGAAACAGCCTGCTCTTTCATCCTATTGACTCATAATTACGTACTGCAAGTTGAAAAAAAATCTGGAATTATTCTCAACTATGAATAGAATAGACGTCCAGATGGTAATCCATCCAAAAGTTTTCACTCACTGAAAGGAGCCACAGTATCATGGCCAGACATTTATTTACTTCTGAATCCGTATCAGAAGGTCACCCTGACAAAATTGCAGACCAAATCTCCGATGCTGTGTTAGATGCGATCCTAGAGCAAGACCCCAAAGCGCGCGTGGCCTGTGAAACTTACGTTAAAACCGGCATGGTCATGGTCGGCGGCGAGGTCACCACCTCAGCTTGGGTAGATATTGAAGAAATTACCCGTAAAACAGTGCGTGAAATTGGTTACACCAGTTCAGACATGGGTTTTGATGCTGACTCTTGTGCGGTATTAAATACCATTGGTAAACAGTCACCAGACATTAACCAAGGCGTCGATCGTAGCCGCCCTGAAGATCAAGGTGCAGGTGACCAAGGCTTAATGTTCGGCTATGCGTCTAACGAAACAGAAGTGCTAATGCCTGCTGCTATCACTTATGCTCACCGTCTTGTGAAAAAACAAGCAGAGGTACGTAAAAGTGGCAAGCTAGATTGGCTACGCCCGGATGCAAAATCACAAGTCACTTTCCAATACGACAACGGCATCATTACGGGTATCGACGCTGTGGTACTTTCAACTCAACATAAAGACTGTGTCACTACCGCGGATTTGCGTGAAGCGGTTATGGAAGAAATCATTAAACCGGTATTACCGGCGCAGTGGTTAAACAAAGACACACAATTTCACATTAACCCAACTGGCCGTTTTGTTATCGGTGGCCCAGTAGGCGATTGTGGTTTGACTGGTCGTAAAATCATCGTAGATACCTACGGCGGCATGGCACGTCATGGTGGCGGCGCATTCTCAGGTAAAGATCCATCAAAAGTGGATCGCAGCGCAGCCTACGCAGGTCGTTACGTGGCAAAAAATATCGTCGCAGCAGGCCTTGCTGATCGTTGTGAAATTCAAGTGTCTTACGCCATTGGTGTAGCAGAGCCAACATCGATAAGTGTTGAAACCTTTGGCACCGCTAAGATTGATGAAGACAAACTCACTCAACTAGTGCGTGATAACTTCGACTTACGCCCATACGGCATTTTAAAAATGCTTGATTTAGAGCGTCCAATCTACCAAGCAACGGCGGCTTACGGTCACTTTGGTCGTGATGAATTCCCATGGGAAAAAACCGATAAAGCAGAGCAATTACGCGATGCAGCAGGCCTAAAGTAAACACTTCCATCTTTTAAAGTGTTAACCACTAGCCAAAAAAAAGCACTCGAGCAGCAGGTGGAAGCCTGTTATCAACAAGCCGAGTGCTTTTTTGATCACGCCTTTCCTCGTCCTCGTGTACTGTTTACCCAGCGTGGCAAGATTGCTGGAACAGCGCATCTGCAAAAAAACCTATTAAAGTTTCACCCCATTCTTTATCAAGAAAACCAACAGGCTTTTCTTACCGATGTGGTGCCCCACGAAGTGGCCCACTTACTGGTTTATCTCGTTCATGGTCGCACCGCCCCACACGGACAAGAGTGGCAAATGATGATGAGCAAGGTAATGCAGCGCTCACCCGAGCGTACCCACCAGTTCGATATTAGCTCAGTGCAAGGCAAAACCTTTGCCTATCAATGCCAGTGCCAACAACATCAACTCAGTATTCGTCGCCACAATAAAGCCAGCAAGGGCGTGATTTACCTATGCACTGCGTGTAAAAAGCCATTACAGCCCCTTAACCTTCACAAGCCAAGGTTGAATATTAACCTGTAATAATGCTTTTTGTTATTAGAAAGACCTGTATTTTGTTATTTTTCAAGCATGATACTCTTAGCGCAATTTTAACTAACGATGTTCGACCATGCGCAGTTGTATTATTTTTTTACTTTTATTCATCAGCTTACCTAGCTCAGCAGAAATAAAATCCTTTCGCCAAGCGAAAAAAGCCATCAGCATTATCTACCAACAATACCCAGTCAGTTTTTACTGTGGTTGTGATATTAAAAAGCAAGGTAAAAAGCTCATTCCTGACCACCATTCTTGTGGCTATCAAGTGCGCAAACAAAAAACACGCGCAGCCCGCATTGAGTGGGAGCATGTAATGCCGGCTTGGGAAATGGGCCACCAACGTCAATGCTGGCAAACTGGCGGTCGTAAAAATTGCACCCGAAATGATAAAACCTTCAAACTAATGGAAGGTGACATGCATAATTTAGTGCCTGCTATTGGAGCCGTACCTGTCAAGGCATTTAGTAGACATTATCTCGCAGCCCTTTAACTATCTACTTTTTTCGGGATTCCACTTTAATAATAAGTTGACATAACTTTACCTGATTACCACTTAAACTCCGCTCCATTGA
>NZ_JAIMJA010000044.1 GCF_021295315.1 Motilimonas cestriensis
GTGAAACGCAGCAGCGCCGATGGTAGTGTGGGGTTTCCCCATGTGAGAGTAGGACACCGCCAAGCGCCAATTAGGCTCATTATGAGCAGTAGAAAGCCCGATTCGAAAGAGTCGGGCTTTTTTACGTTTCTAGAAAACCAAAAAACTGCCGCACTCCTCCCGACAATCCCAGAAAACCCCGTATCAAGGCACAACAAACCACTCGAAAGTGGTTTGTTGGCTATATTTGCTATTCTTAAGCTTGGCGTTGATAAACCTGATAAATCACCTGACCTGCCGTTTTATCTTTAATAAGTTGCCAGTTGAAAGGTAGTTTCGGTTGAGTTAATTCTTTTTCGCGCTCAATGTAGATCAACGCATTCATACTCAGCCAGTTGTTCGATTCTAGTTGTTCACAGCAGGGTTCTAGTAACCCTTTTCTGAACGGTGGATCGACAAATACAATGTCGAATTGTTGATTAGCTGGTTTACTAAGGTATGCAAGACTGTCTGTGCATACTACTTTGCCATTGCTGGCTTTCACTGCGGCTAAGTTTGTTTCTAATTGTTTTGCTGCTAGCTTATCTTTTTCAATAAGTACGGCTGTAGATGCATAGCGAGATAAAGCCTCGAAAGCCAAGCTACCGCTGCCGCTAAAGCAATCAAGACAGTTTGCTTCACGTATATCCATGGCTAACCAGTTAAAAACAGTTTCTTTTACTCGATCCGTTGTTGGTCTGAGCCCTTCAAGATCTTTAACCGGAAGCTTACGTCCGCGCCATTGCCCGGCAATAATCCGAATTTGTCCGTCTTTAGTAGGATTTATTGCTTTTTGTTTCGATCTAAGCCTTTGATTTGTGCCCATTGTAATTTTTAGTCCGGCCATTAGGTGTTAAAATACACGCAATATAATGGTCTGTATTTTAACAGGCATTCTCATATCGGGTAAGGTTTTACACAAATGGCGAAGAAGAAAGGTTTATTTTCCTGGTTAGGATTTGGCAAGAAAGAGGCAGAGCAAGCGCCTGAAGTTGTAGATTCACCCTCTACAGTACCCGACGAATCAGATGCGAAAGTACAAGCCGCTGAAGAGACTCGTTTAGCGGCAGAGGCTCAAGCCGCTGAAGATGCTCGTATAGCTGCGGAAGCACAAGCAGCAGAAGGCGCCCGTTTAGCGGCGGAAGCACAAGCGGCTGAAGAAGCGCGTTTAGCGGCAGAGGCTCAAGCCGCCGAAGACGCCCGTTTAGCGGCGGAAGCGCAAGCCGCCGAAGAAGCACGTTTAGCGGCGGAAGCGCAAGCCGCCGAAGACGCCCGTTTAGCGGCAGAGGCTCAAGCCGCCGAAGACGCCCGTTTAGCGGCAGAGGCTCAAGCCGCCGAAGAAGCCCGTTTAGCGGCAGAGGCACAAGCGGCCGAAGAAGCACGTTTAGCGGCAGAGGCACAAGCGGCCGAAGAAGCCCGTTTAGCGGCGGAAGCACAAGCGGCCGAAGAAGCACGTTTAGTGGCAGAGGCTCAAGCCGCTGAAGACGCCCGCTTAGCGGCGGAAGCGCAAGCTGCCGAAGAAGCACGTTTAGCGGCAGAGGCACAAGCGGCTGAAGAAGCGCGTGTAGCCGCAGAGGTAAGTAAAGAGAATAAAAAGGAGAAAAAGCCTAGTTTTTTCTCTCGTTTGAAAAATAGCTTAAGTCGCACTAAACAAAATATCGGTAGCGGTTTTTTTGGTTTATTCAGTGGTAAAAAAATAGATGATGATCTTTTTGACGAATTAGAAGAGCAGTTGTTGGTCGCTGATCTTGGCGTGGAAACGACTACTGGTATTATCAAAAAATTAACTTCTCAAGCTAGCCGTAAGCAGTTAAAAGATGCTGAAGCCTTATATGATTTACTTAAACAAGATATGTCTGATATGTTGTATAAGGTAAATAAACCTCTTGAAATTGATACAGAAAAGTCACCTTATGTGATCTTGATGGTAGGGGTTAATGGCGTAGGTAAAACAACAACCATAGGTAAGCTAGCTAAGCAATATCAGCGTGAAGGTAAGTCAGTTATGCTGGCTGCTGGCGATACATTCCGTGCTGCTGCAGTTGAGCAACTACAAGTTTGGGGTGAGCGTAATAATATTCCTGTTATTGCGCAACATACGGGAGCCGATAGCGCTTCGGTATTATTTGACGCTTTAGAGGCTGCAAAAGCACGCAATATTGATGTTTTGATTGCGGATACTGCGGGACGCTTGCAAAACAAAAATCACTTGATGGAAGAGCTGAAAAAAGTCGTTCGAGTGATGAAGAAAAAAGATGAAACTGCTCCGCATGAAATTATGTTGACGATTGACGCGGGCACAGGTCAAAACGCCATTAGCCAAGCTCAGCTATTTAATGATGCTGTCGGGGTGACAGGTATCACCTTAACTAAATTAGATGGTACTGCAAAAGGCGGGATTATTTTTGCCGTGGCAGATAAGTTCGGTATCCCCATTCGTTATATCGGGGTCGGCGAGGGGATTGACGATCTTCGTCCATTTGACGCAGAAGAGTTTATAGAAGCTTTATTTAGCCGTGAACAACAGGATTAATGTCGTAGTTTGAATCATCGCTTGAGAGCTAAGGATAGAAGACCAACATGATAAAATTTGAGCAAGTTAGTAAAGTATATTCCGGCAGTCACCAAGCCCTGCAGAAGGTTGATTTTCACCTAAAACAAGGTGAAATGGCTTTTTTAACGGGTCACTCTGGTGCTGGGAAAAGTACCTTGCTCAAACTTATTAGTCTTTTGGAGCGTCCTTCGGACGGCAAAATTTTTCTTAATGGCAATGATATTAGCCGTGTATCCCGTCGCCATGTGCCTTACTTGCGTCGACATATAGGTATTATTTTTCAAGATCACCGCTTATTGATGGATAAAACGGTATTTGAAAATGTCGCGCTTCCGTTAGTCATTGAAGGGTATGGCCGTAATGAGATAGAGCGTCGGGTCATGGCGGCTTTAGACAAGGTTGGCTTATCAGACAAGGCCTTTTGTATTCCGGTTCACCTTTCTGGTGGTGAGCAACAACGCGTTGGTATCGCACGGGCGGTCGTGAACAAACCGCCATTGTTGCTCGCCGACGAGCCAACAGGTAACCTCGACCCCAAACTGTCAACTGAGATATTAAAACTATTTGAAGCCTTTAATAGTGTTGGGGTTTCTGTTTTGATTGCGACTCATGATTTAGGCCTTATCGCTAAAATGCGCTATCGAACCTTAACCCTCAAAAACGGTAAAATGAGTAGTGATGGTTTATTGGGGGAAGGTCATGCGTAATATTTTAAACCCCTCTCCTCGTATTACTAAGGTTCCGTTACATAAACGCTTTTTGATGTATTGGGTGAACCATTTTCAACAAGCAGTAGGCAGCTTGGGTGAGTTATGGCGTACGCCAATGGCATCATTGATGACCATGGCCGTTTTGGGAATCAGCTTGGCATTGCCTGCAAGCTTTCATCTACTACTTAAAAATGCAGAGCGAGTCACTGCAAGCTGGGATAATGCCGCTGAAGTGAGTTTGTTTTTGCAGCCTGGCCTATCTGATAAAACCACGCAGAACTTTATTCAACGAATTAGTTTATATAATGAAGTTGATGCGGTGACTTATATTTCGAAAGAGCAGGCGGTGGCTGAATTTAGAGAGATGTCTGGCTTTGGTAATGCGCTCGATTATCTTGATACCAACCCTTTACCAGCTGTGGTTCAGGTGACTCCTAAACCACAATATGCCTCACCGGCTGGGGCAAAATTGTTGCTCGCTAAGCTACAACAGGAAAAAGAAGTTGAGCAAGGAAAGTTAGATATAGAGTGGCTAGAGCGTCTACACAGTATTATTAACCTTGCGGTGGATTCAGTTGTTGCAATAGCCTTCTTATTGCTTGCCTCCGTTCTGCTTATTGTTGGTAACACCATCCGCCTTAATATACTTAATCGTCGCACTGAGATCGAAGTAATGAAATTGGTAGGGGCCACCGACTCTTTTATCCATCGCCCCTTTTTATATACGGGTCTTTGGTATGGTTTGATTGGTGGAATGATCGCTTGGGTGTTAACGAGTTCGCTGGTTTTGTGGATGGAATCTGCGGTAATTAAAGTCGCTGGCTTGTATCAAAGTGACTTTAGATTGTTAGGTTTATCCTTCAGTGAGTTCTTATTTATGATAGGCCTTGCATCCTTGCTTGGACTTATATCCTCCTTTGTTACCGTTAAGCGTCATATTCACTTGATTGAGCCCTAATTTGCTAACATCGACGTCCATATATAAGTGGGGATTTATATGTGATCATCATAACGTCATGATTGGTATTTATTCTGCGAGAAAGCATTTTTGTCGTTTTTTGAGTTTATTGTTAGTAATTTAAGTTAAAAATGTTTTGTGACTTGTGTCACCCTTTTTTATCAGTTAACCTTAAGGTGCTTTACACTTCATCATAGGGAATAATCATGTCGTTATCGCTTTCATTTGAAGATGTCTCTCTTTTTTCTCCTGTTGCACAGCTGTTACTGAATGAGCTTGACTCAGAAGCCAATACCTCTCAGTCAGTACTTGATGATTTTCTACTTGGTGACTACCAGCTGCTGATTGCGCGTAATAATGGTGATGCTATAGGTTGTATTTCTTATCGAGTTGCTAGCTTAAATGAATTGGACATCCGCTGTTTATATGTGCGCTCTGGCTATCGCGAGCAAGGTGTTGGTAAATCTTTGTTAAAGCAATTGACTGCGCAAGTGCAATTAACGACAGAAAAGGTATTAGTTATTAAAAGTCAGCATGTGATGGTCGAAAGCCTTATTAATTCATTAGGGTTGAGATCTTATTCTGCTCCTACTTCGTACCCCTCCCATTTAAAAGCAAGCTTGTCACCCACTCCACAAGTTGGAAACTTGCATATTCTTTGACGATTCCCTATATTCTGTCAACTTACTGCGCTTTATCAGGTCGTCAGGTTTTAGAAAGCGTTACCCATATTTACAAAGAAAGGTTACTAATGAGTACAGATTATTCAATGGCACTGGTTCCTCAAGGAAGCATTGAAGGTTATGTTCAGTCAGTTAATCAATTTTCTGTTCTGAGTGCTGAAGAAGAGAAACGTTATGCGGAAGAATTGTTCTATGAAGGTAATTTAGAATCCGCGCGTAAGCTCGTTATGTCTCACTTGCGTTTTGTCGTGCACATAGCAAAAAGTTACTCAGGTTATGGTTTACCTCAAGCTGATTTAATTCAAGAAGGCAATATTGGCCTGATGAAAGCTGTTAAGCGCTTTGATCCCAGTGTCGGTGTACGCTTGGTTTCTTTTGCTGTGCATTGGATTAAAGCTGAAATACACGAATACGTATTACGCAATTGGCGTGTAGTAAAAGTGGCGACAACCAAAGCTCAGCGGAAACTTTTCTTCAATTTGCGTAAGTCGAAGAAGCGTATTGGCTGGTTTAACCAGGAAGAAGTACGCAATGTTGCTGAATCCTTAGGTGTGTCGGAAAAAGAAGTGATGGAGATGGAGTCGCGTCTTAGCGCTCAGGATCAAGCTTTTGATTTAGGTAATGATGACGATGATGATAATTTCGCGCCAATGCATTACCTTGAGGATAAGTCTTCTAATTTAGCGGCGCAATTTGAGCATGATGATTATGAAAGTCATGCCTCTGCTAAGTTAACAGCGGCGATGTCACAACTAGATGACCGAAGTCAGCATATTTTACAATCGCGCTGGTTAACGGAAGATAAAGCCACATTACAAGAACTGGCAAATTTATACCAAGTATCAGCTGAGCGTATTCGTCAGTTAGAAAATAACGCGCTGAAAAAACTAAAAGATGTAATGGATATATAAGTGTAAACTTATGTGCAATAAAAAAGCCTGATTTACTCAGGCTTTTTTATTGCCGTAAATCACCCTAAGACATTAGAGTAGGTGACGCTCCAGTCAAGATAATGTAAATTCCCTGCTCAGTATTTTAAAGCGAGACTTTGCATGAGTGTAGTTGCGACCCTAGGCCCTAAAGATACCTTTTCCGATATGGCGACCCAGCGTTACTTGTCTGCGCAGGGGCTAAGTAGCAAAGTCTCCTATTTCCCCACTCTAAAAACCGCATTCAATGCCATCGGCAACGAAGCCGATTGGGGGGTTTTACCTATTGAGAACTTGTCAGAAGGTTATGTTCAGGTGGTGCTGGATGGGCTAATGGCGACAGATCTGTTCATTCGAGATGAAATTCTATTACCTATTAAGTTTGCATTGGTTACTAACTGCCAAAGCCTTGCTGAAGTGCGCTCTTTATTTGTTCAATTTGTGGCTCACGGTCAGTGCTCTGAGTTTATCGAAAGCTTACAAGGAATTACGATCCATAATACTCAAAGTAACATGGAGTCGTTAAACTCTCTTGAAGGATCAAAAGAGCCCGCTGCAGCGGTCGTCCCACAGCACGTGTTAAATGATTGGCGTAGTGATTGTTTTAAAATCGACAATGTGACCGACTTTGCTCATAACCAAACTCGCTTTTTAGTATTGGGTAAGTACCCGCAAAAAATAAATCCCGCCCTCGCTTATAAAACAACCTTAGTGGTTAGAGATGATCATGATAAACCGGGCGTGCTAGGAAGCATTGTTACTGCCTTGTCCGATCGTAGGATCAATATGACATCGATTATGTCGCGGCCAACCAAATCCCAACTAGGTAAATACCACTTCTTTATCGACATTGAAGGCCATTGTGAGCAAGCTAATATTGCTGCCGCGATTGAACAAATTAATGCTTCTTATCAGGTTAAAGTATTGGGCTCATATCAAGCCGCTGTTGTTTAGTCATATTGTTATCATTTTTGATTTGTTGTAATGACTTAGCTAGTGAAAACCTTTGCACTTTTCGTTGTTGGTTGACAAATAATAGGGCTTAATTTCTTATTTTAGTTATTAGTTTTTTTGCAACTCAAACAAAGCAAATCTTGGTAATTGAATCACCTTTTTTCATCTTGTTAGTTAGCTATTCTGAGATACACTCAAAATAGTACATAAGCTAACTTGCTGAAATTTAGGAGGCTAACATGCCACATTTGGTGATGGAGTATGCACAAGATTTAGAATCATCTCATGATATTGCTACGATATTAAATGCTGTACATGATGCCGCTAAGGGCTGTGGTTATTTTACTGCAAGCGCCATCAAAAGCCGAGCGCAGCCCTTTCCGTATTACCGCATCGGTGATTTGGAAGGAGAAGCACAGTTCATTCATCTAACCGTTTCGTTATTGAAGGGACGAACCTCAAAAGAAAAGTATCAACTTAGCCAGTTACTTTGTCGCACCTTAACGGAGTCGGTTGATTTTATCGGGAGTGTCTCGGTAGACGTTCAAGATGTGGATGAAGAAGTATACAGTAAACGCTTATAAATAGGCTTTCATATGCCAGCCGCCGTGATGGCGACTGGTTTCGCTATGACTAGATACGTTGTAAATACACACCCGACTCCATATGGTGGGTATAGGGGAACTGGTCAAATAGCGCAAAACGCGTAATTTTATGCGTTTGACCAAGCACCTTAAGGTTATCTGCCAAGGTGTCAGGGTTACAGCTAATATAAAGGATGTTGTCATACCCTTGCACCATTTTTACGGTTTCGTCATCGAGGCCTGAGCGCGGTGGATCAACAAAGATGGTATTACATTGGTAACTGGCTAAATCAATCCCTTTTAAACGAGAGAATTCGCGCTGCCCCTGCATTGCCTGAGTGAACTCTTCTGCTGACATACGAATAATTGTGACGTTATCAATATTGTTGGCAGCAATGTTGAATTGCGCCGACTCTACCGATGGTTTAGCTATCTCAGTCGCGAGTACACGATTGAAGTTTTCCGCTAAAGCGAGCGAGAAGTTACCATTGCCGCAGTAAAGTTCGAGTAGATCGCCTTCATTGCCACGAGTACATTCCACCGCCCATTCCAACATTTTTTCAGCCACCTTGGCATTAGGCTGGGTAAAGCTGTTTTCTACTTGCTTATAGGTGAGCGTCCGTTGATGCACCGTTAGCTTTTCAATCACATACTCTTTATCTAGGCACTCTTTCTGCTTTCGTGCGCGACCGATTAGATTGAGCGGGTAGTTTTCGTTCAGACGTTGTTTGAGTTGTTCTGCTTGCGTTTGCCATTCGTCATCAAGTTGCTTGTGATATAGCAGGCTGACGAGTACTTCACCGCTTAAGGTCGAAAGAAAATCAATTTGAAATAGCTTGTAACGCAGCACGGTGCTGCTTTTTATCTGCTCTATTAACTCTGGCATCAACCGATTAATCAGCTCACTTCCTGGACCAAATTGATCAACACGGATCTTAGCTTTGGTCGCTTGATCAAACATGATGTAATAAAGGTCATCGCCTTCGTGCCATACCCGAAATTCACAGCGACTACGATAGTGCTGCACCGGAGAGTCAAACACTTCTAATGATGGCGGATTAAATGGAGTAAACTGCGCGGTGAGTTGGACTGCTTTTGATTCCAGCTGCTGTTGGTAAATTTCAGGTTGGATAAACGGACAAGACATGGCGACCTCAATAGTGCAGCGTAGAAAAAGGCAAATTCTAACGGGCGTGTCATGTTTGTCCAGTAAAGCCGTGACTAATTTAGTTCGGCGCTTGCAGGTTAATAGTAAAAAAAGTGACAATTAGGATAATTTTAGTAGCTGGTTATTCTCTTTGAGTATTTTAATTTTTGATTCAGGTGTAGGTGGCTTATCGATATTTGCTGAGTTACAAAAGCAATTGCCGACTGTTTCTATGACCTACTTATTTGATAATCAGTATTTTCCGTATGGCGAGTTAGATGATCAAGTGTTGATAGAGCGCGTTTGTTCTCTTTTGGCTAAAGCAGTCAATGAGTTTGGCTCTGAATTGGTGGTCATTGCTTGTAATACTGCTAGCACCTTAGTGCTTGAACCGCTGCGGCAAATTTTGTCTATTCCGGTGGTTGGCGTTGTGCCTGCTATCAAACCTGCGGCGATGACGACAAAGAACAACTGCATAGGTCTATTGGCTACGCCCGGTACCGTTGCTCGCTCTTATACCGACACTTTAGTTCGCAACTTTGCTGCTGATAAAACCGTATTACGGATCGGTTCAAGTGAGTTGGTCAAACTAGCAGAGCAAAAGTTACGCATGAAGCCTATTGACTTAGACTCACTCGCGGCAATTTTAGCGCCTTGGCTACTAGCGGACGTTAAACCCGATCGGATCGTGTTGGGTTGTACGCATTTTCCATTACTCGCAGAAGAGCTAAAGCGAGTGCTGGGTGACGATGTTGAGTTGATTGATTCTGGCGTGGCGATAGCTAAACGAGTAGCTTCATTAATCAAAGGTGGAGCGGACAATGCAGAATTGGATATTTACTGTAGTTTATTAAATCAAGAAACTAACGAACTAAATCCCGCTTTAGCGCAACTGGGTTTTAGTCCGTTACAATCATTTATTGTTTAAATAGATTTATTCGCCAGACTCATTTTCATTGTCACGGCTAGTTCGTTCATTGGCTTCGCGCACCTTGAGAGTACGCTGCTGGAACTCTTTTTCATTTAGCGCTTCAATTGCGGCATCCGCGTCGCTATCTGGCATTTCAACAAAGCCAAAACCACGGCGTTTTCCTGTTTGCTTATCCTTCATTAGGCGTACGGATACAACGCGACCGTGTTCAGAAAATAATTGACGCACGGAAGCTTCATTAGCGCGGTAAGGCAAGTTACCTACATATAATGTTTTAGTAGTGAAACTTTCTTCGGTTGAAGAAGTCTTGCTTGGTAGAAAGGTAACCGCTAGGCCACCTACGGCAATACCAATAGCGAATGTTAATGCAGAGTCGAGTTGTAAAAAGTAGGCTATAACAAAACCTACGCCTGCTAATGCAAGAGAAAACAACACAGACAAACCCAGTGTGTTGGACGATTTCATGTTTAATTGAACCCCTGATAATAAAATATAATTGTAATAAGATGTTTCAAATTGTGCTTGAGACAATGACAGCTCAAATAAAGAAAGCGAGAGCCATTAAGTGTCAGGTGTAATCTAGCAATTAAATGAAGCATAAGCTTGAAGCTGTTTCCAATTTTTTAACAATAGTCTGAATATTGTGTTGAAAATAGAGGTCTGGAGCACAAAAAATAACCGTTGAGTTTGTTATTTGAGCAAACAAACTTGAAATTAAATAATTCGTGAAAAAAGCCTTGCGCTGAAATCGAATCTCCCTATAATGCGCAACCACTGAGACGGCACAGCGCAAGGCGCAACGTAACATCAGGTGGTTCGAAGCTTCGGTTTCAACCAGAAAGAAAAATCGAAGATTTAATGCAAATTAACGATTGACTTTCAAATCGGCTAGCGTAGAATGCGCAGCCCTGACGGGGTGAAGCGAAAGCAACCCAGTCAATGTTCTTTAACAATTTAATCATGCAATCTGTGTGAATACTCATGTTGAAAGCCACGGCTAACAACGCAATGGTAACGAATCGCCAAAACGATTTATTTATCAATGTAATTTCTGAGTGTTC
>NZ_JAIMJA010000045.1 GCF_021295315.1 Motilimonas cestriensis
TTCTTTGCAATGTCGATGGCGAATAAGTTAGATTTCTTCATGTATGGACTCCCTTGGTAAAGTAATTTTTCGTCACTTTATTTATACCGCATCTCCCGCGTGGGGAGGAGTCCATACATCTCCCACAGGATTGGCTGCACGTACTGGATAGGTGATCCCTTAAGCTAATGCTCTAAGTTGCGCATAAAACGATAATCAGCCGCACCGGTTTTAACTCGGTACAAAGCTGGGCGCTTGCCTTTTCCTTTCTGTGTGCTCAGCTCACCTGTTTCCTCTAACACATTAGCTAACTCAATACGGCGGCGAAACGATTTACTTTGAATCGACTTTCCTAAAATCACTTCATGCAGTTGTTGTAGTTCGCTGAGAGTGAAGGTTTCGGGCAGGGCATAAACAGGCACTAATGAATATAATGCTTTTTGCTTGAGTCGCTCCAGTGCTTGCTCAATCATTTGTTTATGGTCAAAAGCCAGTTCCATCTGTAGCGCCTGGGTGGCAGGTAGCCATTGCACATCATCTACCGAGTCGATATCTGTGGTGCATTGGATGTGGGCCATTAGTGCGTAATAAGTTACTGTGGTTGACCAACCTCGGGGGTCACGTGTTTTGCTGCCGGTTGAGCATACTTGCTCTAAGTAGGGCGGAATAATGCCCGTTTTTTCGGCTAAATGGCGATTAGCACAAGCGGTCAAATCCACATCGCGTTGCACATCAATAAAGCCGCCGGGTAGGCCCCAGTAAGCCAAATAAGGGTGATTGGCACGGCGTACCAATAAAGTATATAGCTCACCGTTCAATACGGTGAATAACACGCTATCCACCGTGGTCAAACAGGTGTCGTAATCTTTAATGTTGTAACTGGCTAAATAGGCTTGTTCGGTTTGCTGGCTCATAGGCTGGCTCTTATTAGTCTCAGAGACAATATAATACCGCAGCATTGAAATAAATCCAGTCCCCCAGCTTTGCAGTGAGCTAGGTACAAGTCTCTGCTTGATTGACTATAAATTGAGATTCAATTCAGCCATTATCAACCCCATTTTTGTTACATGCGTGTTAACAGCTGCACCTCGCCAATATTAATTAAAGTCTTAGAGACAATAATTGTTGTTGACACATTATGGTCTCTGGGACTATATTTAAAACCAAGTTAAGAGTCTTAGGGACACTTAAAGTAAAAGGAAGTCAAAAATGCACATTAAGGCGTTTCAAATAGGTCAGCAGCAAGCAACGGAACTGCAGTTCGATAGTTTTACTTTCAATGGTGGTGAAGAGCATGTACGCATTACCAATGTGGTTGAGCAGGTATCACACATTGAAATTACCACTCGCTTAAACAACTCGGCTGCGTTTATGCAATTAGCCGTTACCGTTGATGCGCTGCAGCGCCAATATGGCAATCAAGTTGCCCTTGAGCTGGTCGCGCCGTATTTTCCTTACGCACGCCAAGACCGCGTCTGTAATGAAGGGGAAGCTTTAGGCGTGGCGGTGATGGCAAAGCTAATCAACGCACTTAATTTTCAAAAAGTCACCATTTGGGATGCCCACAGCGATGTGACTCCTGCGCTGATCAATAACGTGGTTAATCTGCCACAAGCCGTGCTACTGGCGCGTCATCAAGGTTTAGTTGATCAGCTGAAAGCGGGCGAACTAACCCTGATTGCTCCCGATGCTGGCGCAGCGAAAAAAGTACACAACCTAGCGAAATACTTTGGTGGTGGTATCGCCGTGGTACAAGCGGAAAAGGTGCGCGATGTGGCAACTGGTGAAATTACTCACACCGCTATTTTTGGCGACATTACAAATAAAGATGTTTTGATTACCGATGACATCTGCGACGGTGGCCGCACCTTTATTGAGTTGGCGAAAGTATTAAAGCAGCAAGGTGCGAAGCGTGTCAGCTTGTTTGTCACTCATGGCATTTTTGCCAATGGTCTAGCTGTGTTTGATGGCCTGATTGATGCTATTTACACCAGCGAATCTTTTCCGGCACCTGAGCTAAGCGGTGCAATCGAATTACACATCGCGTAAACCCCATTAAGAAGGAAGAACCTATGACTATTTCAGCAGCAACCATGCAAAAAGACGTGTACAAAGAGTTTCACGGCCGTGCTTACCACCCAGAAGTATCTGAGGTATATGCTAATTTTACCTCTCGCTCGGGCAAGTTAAGTAATGTGGCAGATAACGACAAAGTAGCCTTTGTTGGTCTGCAATATTTCATCATGTCGTACCTTATTGAAGAGTGGAATGACTTTTTCAAAATGGATAGGGCCGTTGCCGTGGCGCAACACAAACGTATCTTATCGGCGATGTTAGGTTACAGCGTAGACGTAACCTACCTAGAAAAGCTGCACGATCTTGGCTACTTACCGTTACGCATTAAAGCCTTGCCAGAAGGCACGCTAGTGCCTTACCTCGTACCGCCGATCACTATAGTGAATACTAAGGATGGGTTTCAGTGGCTAACCAATATGATTGAAACCGTATTGAGCTGTGAAAACTGGCCGATTCAAACCAGCGCCACCACGGCAACGGCTTATATCAAAGTGTTTAAAGAGTTTGCTGAAAAAACCGGTCTAGACATGAGTTTTGTGCCGTTTCAGGGTCACGATTTTTCGTTTCGCGGCATGTTTGGTAAGGCAGCAGCTGCCATGAGTGGCTTTGGTCACTTAGCGTCTGGCTTGGTGGGCACCGACACCATCACCGCAGTATTGTTTGCAGAAAAATATTACGGCGCCAATGTTGACCAAGAGCTGGTGGGCTGCTCAGTTGATGCAACCGAGCACAGCGTAACCTGCAGTTGGTTAATGGAAGGAGAAATTGAGTTTTTCCGTTACTTGATGCAGCAGCAAGCGCCAACCGGCATTTTATCAGTAGTGAGCGATACTTGGGACTTTTGGACCTTAGTAACCGACTATTTACCACAGTTAAAACAAGAGATTATGGCACGTGATGGTACTTTAGTAATCCGCCCTGATTCTGGCGACCCAGTGAAAATTTTAACCGGTTACCAAGTTCACGCTACGCCATTTAGTTCGGCAGAGTTAACCTTAGCCGCAGCTAACTTAAAAGCGCGTAAGGCCGATGCCGAAGCCTTTAGTTTTGATGATCGGATTTATGAGGTGGCAGATCAAGACCATGCGCCAACCGAGCTTATGCCTTGTGAAGTGAAGGGGCTGATTGAATGTTTATGGGACACTTTTGGCGGCACGGTAACCGACAAAGGTTTTAAATTACTGGATCCGCACATTGGTGCTATTTACGGCGATGCCATTACCCTTGAGCGCCAGCGCCAAATATTACAGCGTTTAATGGATAAAGGTTTTGCATCAAAAGTCGTACTCGGTATTGGCTCTTATAGCTATCAATACGTGACGCGTGACACTCATGGCAGTGCTGTGAAGGCCACCAGTGTAGTGAAAAACGGCGAGCGCATGGCGATTTTTAAAGATCCAAAAACCGATACTAAGAAAAAATCAGCCAAGGGACTGCTTAAAGTCGAGCGGGTTAATGGTGAGCTAGTGGTGATCGATAATGTTACTGAAGCAGAAGAGCAGCAAGGTTTACTGCAAACCGTGTTTGAAGATGGTCAGTTAGTTCGCACTACTACCTTAGCTGAAATCAGAGCTTTGATTAATAGCCAAATTTAGTTAGTCCAACGCAATGAATCGGGTGGTTTTGTTGGCCGCCGATTGATTGCGTTTTTGTATTATTTTATCCATCTGCTTTTTCAGGATGGCAAGGCTAAATGGCTTGGCCAAAAAGCCAGATGCCTTGGCTTGAATCGCTTGGGTTAGATGCGATTTATCGGCGTCACTGGTAACAATGAGTACCGGTAAATCGGCGGTAAGCTCTTTGGCTCGAATATGCTTAAGCAGCTGAATCCCATCTATTTTTGGCATATTGTAATCAGTGATCACCAAGTCAAACTGATGTTTAGCTAATAAATGCAAGGCGTGAGTACCATCGGCGGCTTCTTCTAAATCCGTATGACCAAGCTCTCGCAACATATGGAGCATAATGTGGCGTAAGCAAATGGTGTCTTCAACAACCAAAATTTTCATTTAAGTGTCCCTTCTGAGCCTTCACCATTGTTTTGTCTGTCATAGTCAGCAATCAAACATTTTAGAGTTTAGTATAAAGATGACTCAGTGATGACTTTTACTCATGATAATAGGGTGTTCTAACTCTGGATGACTCATCACCTTGACCGGATATTGATAAACATGTTCAATGTTTTCAGCAGTAAGCGCTTGTTTAGGTGCACCATCAACAAGTAATTGGCCTGATTTTAATAGCAAAATACGGTCAGCATATTGCGCTGCTAAGTTAAGGTCGTGTAACACCATTAGTACAGTGATACCTTGTTGGCATAATTGTCTACAGAGCTGCAGCACCTTATGTTGCTGGGCTAAATCTAGTGCCGAGGTTGGTTCATCGAGAATGAGCAAGCCATGATTATTAGCACAGCTTAGCTGGGTAAGCACCCGAGCCAAGTGAACGCGCTGCTTTTCACCGCCTGACAAGCTAGGGTAGGCGCGCTGAGCTAAGTGTAAAACATCAGTGGCACGCATATTTTGCTCGGCGATACGGCGAATTTTATGCTGGCTAACAGGTAAGGATAATCCGCCCAATTGCGCCACTTCAAAGGCACTAAAAGCAAAACTCAATTGGCTGTGTTGCGGTAAAATCGCCAAATGCTGCGCCAGTAAGCCATCTGGCCAAATGTCGCGCGGTTGGCCAAACAAACGAATATTGTGGCCCGCCTGGCCAATTTCACCACTAATCAACTTAAGCAGGCTACTTTTACCCGCGCCATTGGGGCCCAGTACCACACAGCATTCACCGCGCTTAAGGGCAAAGCTAATATCATCCACTAAAGTTTGCTGTTGCACTTGATAGGTCAAGTGGCTGACCTGTAATGGTGCTGCTTGGGGAATGTGAATATCGTTAAAATGGTGTGCCAGATGAGGCGTTTTGGCTGATAATTTAAGCATTAAATTTTGCCTCGTTGCTGAAACAATAACGCAATAAAGAAAGGTGCGCCCGCTAGTGCCGTGATGATGCCCACTGGCAACTCGGCTGGCGCAACAATGACTCGTGATACTGTGTCGGCAATTAACAGCAGCAAGCCGCCAAGTAAAGCCGATAGCGGTAATAATAAGGTGTGGTTAGGGCCAACTAACATGCGGCCAAGGTGGGGAATGATTAAACCAACAAAGCCAATCATGCCACATAGCGAAACGCTGATCCCCACGCCCGCAGCGCACAACAGAATCAATCGACGTTTTAATACTTCTACTTGAATGCCCATGTGGCGGGCTTCTGGCTCACCTAATAGAAAAGCATTGAGCTTGTTGGCATCTTGACGAAAACAAACGAACAATGTGGTTAATGTGGCCCAAGCCAAAGCGATATTGGGCCAAGTGGCGCCAGCCATTGAGCCCATTGACCATAGAGCGAGATCGCGCAGCGCTTGTTCATCGGCATAGTAATTTAACAAGCCTAATGCCGCGCCCGCTAAGGCGCTGATCGCTACGCCTGCCAACAACATAATGGCCACCGAGGTACCATGTTGATTAGAGCCTAATTGATAAACTAAAAAAGTGACTAAACTGCCGCCGAAAAAAGCAAATACCGGTACGGTGCCAAGAGTCAGTAACAGAGGATAAAATTCTGCCAGTGGCGCAAAAATAACAATGGCTAACGCGGCTCCTAACGCCGCACCGCCCGACACGCCAATAATGCCCGGATCGGCGAGGGGATTACGAAACAGCCCCTGCATCACAGTGCCACTCAAGGCTAAAATAGCACCGATGGCCAAACACAATAACATGCGTGGCACCCGCACTTGTTGCATCACCAAGCTGACATGAGGTGCAACCTCTTGGTTAAGTAGTGCTTTAATGGCTTGCTGAATCGAGATCGGCAGTGGCCCGATAAAAATAGAACCGATCGCTGCTGCGAGTAATAGCAATCCCGTTGGTACAAAGATATGACGAGTTTGATAGCGCACAATCAGCATGATTAGTTACCGTAAATCCGATTATTTAAACGTAAGGCTTCATGTAAGCTGCTAATACCCAGCTCACCAATTAAGCTGGTGCCTGCAATACTAAATACCCGCCTGGCTTGCCCAGCAGGCGTGGCGGCTAACATTGGATGCGCCGCTAATAGTGCCTCGACACTGCCTAAGGCTTTAAGCGTACGATGGCTCACCAAAATCACATCAGGCGCCATGGCCAATAAGGCTTCAGCTGAGGCTGGTTTATACGAGCTAATGGTGGCCGCGGCAGGATTGGTTGCCCCCATTAAATTAATAATGGCGTCTGCTGGCGTTTCTTTGCCAGCTAAACTGGCTGGACTGCCTTCGCGTAGCAGTAAAAATATCGCCTTTTGTTGCTGCGCTTTAGCGGGTGTTTGTTGCTGTAATTGGTTGGCAAGGGCATCCACTTTATCGTTTAAGTTGCTGGCTTGCTCCATTCGGCCTGTTTGCTGTGCTATTTCATTAATCCGCTGTTTTAAATCTGCAACGCGATTGCCACTACTGACGATGCGTACATTGACGCCCGCTTGTTGTAACAATTGCAGGGTGGTGTCGGGCCCAGCCTCCTTGCTTGCTATCAACAAATCGGGTGTTAATGACAGCAGACCCTCAACGGTAAGCGCGCGGTGATAGCCCACATCGGGCAGGGTGCCGTTATGCCATTTACTACTGGTGACATCGGTGCCCACTAACTGCTGCTGAGCTCCCAAGGCATAAATTATTTCGGTGATTGTGGCGCCGGCACTCACTATTTTGTTATTGGCGAGTACCGTCGAAGAAAAGACTAAACTGATTAAAAGTAGGGATATTGCGCGCATCATTACGTCCTCGTGCGATGATTTCGGCAAATATTATTCCTAAATGCAATTGATATCAATTATCATTTGCGATAAATTTATCGGTATTCCAGCTTACTTGGTTTGAAGCTAGCGCTAAAACTGCGCTAGATATTCGTTTAAGAGGTTCATTGTGTACCAAGATATTTCTAAGCTCCAAGTTGCCAAACAAGTGGCAACAATACTGGTTGAGCAGCCAGGCTTACATCCTGCCGGCATTGCCGATCAACTCAACTTAACTGAGGGCGAAGTCGTACTCGCCCTGCCCAAAGCTATGGTCACCGCTATTGCTGGCTCGGAAGCTGAAGTCATTTTGCAACAGCTGATCGATTGGGGCCCTGTGACCACCATAGTGCATAGCCAAGGTTCAATTTTTGAAGTGAAAGCCAGCTTCCCAAAGGGGAAATCGGGGCACGGTTACTACAACCTTATGGGCAAAGAAGGCCAACTACACGGCCATTTACAATTGGAAAACGTGGCGCACATCGCCTTAGTCAGTAAGCCATTTAACGGCAAAGAGAGTTACTTTATCGGCTTTTTCACCGCCGCCGGAGAGGGAATTTTTAAAGTGTATTTAGGCCGCGATGCCAAGCGTCAGTTAATCCCTGAACAAGTCGAAAAATTTATTCAACTCAAGCAGTCACAGGTAGAAGAAGTATGAACCAAGCAGAGATTAACCACGAAAAGCAACAGCGATTACAAGGCCGCTTGGGACCCGACATTGCCGAATTCCGCCAGCAATGCCAAACCTTGCAATTGGCCACGGTGGATGAGCAAGGTCAGCCGAATGTCAGTTATGCGCCTTTTATTGTGCATAACAAAGCGTATTACATTTTGATCAGTAAAATTGCGCGGCACGCCCGTAACTTATTGGTGCAGCCCAGTGTGTCATTAATGATGATTGAGGATGAAGCGCAAGCCAAAAGCATCTTCGCCCGCAAGCGCCTAACATTTGACGCCAGCGTTAACGCCGTGGCGCGCGATACACCAGAGTGGCAACAAGCCATTGACCTACTCACCGATCGCTTTGGCGAGATAGTCACAGGGTTAAGTGGTTTAGAAGATTTTGTGTTATTCCAACTGACGCCGCAGCAAGGATTATTTGTCAAAGGTTTTGGTCAAGCATTCCAAGTATCTGGCGATGACTTAGTTGATTTTATTCATTTAACCGAAGGGCACAAGCCGATTGCTAAGGCAGAGGTGGTGTAGTGTAGCTCCTAAGTATGAGTGCTTATACGAAACGCCGTGAATACATCTTTCTCGGCTTAATGCCATACTTAACCGCCGCATTTATGCGGCGGATATTCGTATCAGAAAGCATCACACATGGTTCTCGATTCGAGCATTGCCTTGCTTTGGGTGTGTTTTGTGCGTTATGTGTTTAATCCACGGTATTTATTTATTAACCAATAAACACATATTTTTACGAAAGTTACGTTTAATGCAAAACCTAACCCAGCCATAAATATAGTCACAACATTTCTGGCGCCAATACCAAAAATGCTTTTCGCAAACTCGCCAGCTTCAATGGCAAGTAACGTCCAAGGCATTGCCAAAATAAGAAAAAAGAAACTAGGGATATTGAAGTCCGTACTCAAATTCCAATTAAGATATCGAGCAACATGCCAAGAAAAACTATATAAAACCGGAAGGCTAAATGAAATCAAAAACACATGTTTAGTTTTCACTGAGACTCCAAAGACACAAACAGAAGCCTCAGTAATCTAGCACTTATAAATAATCCCACAAGGCTAAACACAAAGAGTAGATTGATTTGAAACCCACTCATCTGATGTTCGAGGAGTACAGGATAAGAATGGTCGTAAAGATGCCAAATGTACAGGGTGGCGATGACTTGAGCAGCTGCGATGAGTAAAGAGACTGCGGTTGCTGCTTTACCAAACCCGATGGTTTTACTGCAAGATAAGCATTGATATTGATCACTTGATGAGGCGCCTATAAACCAAGCTAAGGAGATACTTGTTTGGCAGCTAGGACATGATTTTTTTATCACAGCAACTTACTCATAAATTAATATTAATTGATGGTAATTATAGGCAAACGCTAGCCTTGATGATGTGATTACTCTGATATTATTCAGAATAATACAGTGGGTTAAAGTGTAGTGGTCAACTAAAACTGGCCACCTCGTTATAAGTTTTGAAGTATTCTGCTTCAGCCTTTTGTGGCGATAACCCCTTGTTAAACTGGTGAGGCCTGTACCGATTGAAATAACCGGTAATGTA
>NZ_JAIMJA010000046.1 GCF_021295315.1 Motilimonas cestriensis
CGTACGACATGAGTAAGGCGTGCAAGGCCGCGAACTAGATGTCGGTTTATTAAGGTATGAGTTTTGATACGTAAAGAGCAAGCACAACAGCGGTAATGGTGTTAATGAGTTAAACGGTTTGTCTTACCCAAAACCTGAACAGGACAGTGACCTTCGAGGTCAGGTGGGTGCCTAGGAGGGTAAGACGTCAATTTGGATCTCATTAGGGCGCAACTGACGCCGGATATATGTCGCAAGACCGCGAACCATTAGTAGCTAAGACCCTGCTGTGAAAGGTGAAAAACGACAAACGAATTTATTTAGTAAAAAACAACAGAAAGAGGACACATTGGCCTTGCTAAAACCGAGGTGACCATATATGTCCTATTATTCTCAGCCAAACCAAGAATATGGTATTTCAGTATTCCCATCAGGATAGACAATCACAGTGATAATGTCATCGCTATCAGGGTTAACTGAATAAAACCAAACAGACCAATAATCTTCTTTTTCCACCCTTTTTGTATATGGAGCTATATCACCTTTTTTAGTGAAATGAGTTCCTTTAAGCTTTGGCAAGGGGCCACTACCAAAATCACTAAGCGTTTTGTTAGCCAAATCAATAACCTGATCTTCTGTTAACATTACTTATTCCCAATCTTTTGCATTATATTTTCTCGCTAAATCTTCAATGTAGCGATGAGCATCATCAATCTCTAATTGATTGAACTTATGCTGCTGTTTCATGAGAGCTTTAAACACCGTCAACTCTTTTGCCCACTCTGTTTGGTTGTTATAATTAGTAAATCCACGTCTGACAAAATCCTTTGCATGCTCTAATTCATGCATAATTTCAAATCGAGTTGCCCCTTTTCTTAAATACATGGTTTTGTCCGCTGCTACAAAGCCACCACGAATTTTCTTGAATTTTTTTTGCTCTAAATCATTAAGGTGCTTATCAGCATTCAAGTCTATCTTTATTCCATGTTTATCGAGATATTTTCAGAAAATATCGGGATAGAAAATATCGTAGAAAATATCGGACAGCCATCTAAATAATCAAGCTATTTGACGGCACAAAAAGCCAGCGAAAAAGTCTAGATTTGCTGTAAAGATTCGCTGCTGATTCATTAATGGATGCAAGGTTAGGCTAAAATGTTATTAGAAATCCGTAGCTCTGACTGGATGTGTAATTATTAGGTGTGATCAATCCTGCCTGTTAAGCAAGTTACGCAGTTGGTTTGTGCTGCTGGAAAATATTATCCTAATCCACTCAGTCGGTTACATGCTGCTTGGCCACGGGTCCAGCTGTGGCCTGCTCTGATGCTATGTGCTATGAGGTGCTCCCAGCTGCCTGCAGCGCTGCCAAAACTACGGCTAAAGTGGCTGACAAGTTGCAGCCAGCTATCTTGCTCTATGCCCAGCTCGTGCAAAAGTTTTGGTTGATTGGCGGGAATGTAGCCACGTTTATCATCACGAATGGCGCGCCCTGTCCAGTCTACTAATTGCAGGTACTCTTCAAAATAGAACGGAATTTCATGGGCTTGACGTGAATCAAATTGACGTTCAAAGGGTAATAGTTCGGATTTCGTTACCTGATGGGCATCTTGCTTTGCCTTATATTGCTGTATCCGCTCATAAATCGAGGTGTACTCTTGCTCTTCGATGCGCTGACAGATATCGGCTCGTATTGGATTTAAATCGACATAAGCCATACACGTTAGCAGCGCTTTCTCATCCAGCAAGGCTTGGCTTTTAAACCGTCCTTCCCAAAAATGGCCCTTGCATTTATCTTCTTGGTTGGCTCTGCGGGCAATATCTTCATTTAAACAACGCATAAACCAGCTGATGTCCTTAAGGCGTTTGCGCCATTTTTCTATTAGCTCTGCAACGACTTCTTGCTGGGCAGTGCTTTGCTCTTTCCCTACTAGCCAATCATCCACCAACATGGGCACAGCAAATAATTGTTGCCAGCACTCCACGACGTCAACATCCGATAAATCACAGTTATCGGCTAAATTTATGTGCAGTATCAGATGGTAATGATTGCTCATAATGGCGTAAGCACAGATATCTATGGTAAAAATGCTGGCGAGTTGTTTGATTTTATCCAGCAGCCAAGGCTTGCGATGTTCGTAACTTTGCTGGGTGTACTGGTCGATGCCGCATAAAAAAGCGCGACGCACACAGCGACTGGTGACATGGTAGTAAGGCGTTGATTCAGGGCAGATCAACTGCCCGCGAGATAAAGTCATGGCCACATCCTGCTCATTAAGTGGTCTGTTAACTATGGAACAGAATGTGAGTTAGCGCAAAAAGTGATGGGTGTCCCGTTATTCCTCACCGTCATCCGGTTATCAATATCATAGGCATACCAGTCAACGTCTGTGGTGGTTTGACCATCGGGCTGATGATGAATGGTGGTAATCCGGCGGCGGTTGCCAACAGCGTCGTAGTCATATTGAATTTCAGCGCGACCCAACTGCTTGTCACCCCACTTGGCCTCACTGGTAACCAGTTTCTTCAGGCGACCGGCTTCATCATATTCAGAGTGGGTATGTAGCAGGCGGCTACCATCGGCCGACAATATCTTACGCTCTGTTTCACGGCCGTTAATGTCATAGCTGAATTGCTCCTGAGTTTCGCCCGCCACCAACTCAGATTTCAGTAAGCCATTGTTGTAGTAACTGTACTGCGCAACATAGCCGCTTTCGCCCGTTTTCGTCTTAAGCGCGTTGAAGCTGTTGTAGTCAAAACTCAGTTTGGAGCCATCAATCAGGGTTTGGGACGCCATCAGTCCGCGGGCATTAAACGTAGCGGATTTTACGCCCTGCTCAATGCCATCGCTATCTAGCCAGGCTTCCCGCTCGCGATTACCCTGCAGGTCATAACCAAAAGTTTGGTGCATGCCCTGGCCTTTGCTCTCGATTATCTGACCATATCTGTCATAGCGGGTCAGGCTGGTATATGACGTTTCGCCATAAATGTCTTCCTGGTAACGCTGACCGGCCTGGTCATAGTAATAACGCTGATATAGGTCGCTGTAGCCTTTTGCCAAGTTCACTCTGGCACGGCTTTCTAACTGGCCGTTATTGTTATAGTAGAATTGCTCTCCCTTTCCATCGGCACTGATGGTGGCAATCAAGTCACCACGGGCGTTATGGTAGTAGTGTTTTTCCGCACCACTTGCTGCTCTACTGCGTGATGAACAACCATATTACCCTGTGTTTCTGGATTAGCTTCGAAAAATGTCTTTTTATAATTTTTAGTTGTTGACTCACCAAAAGCTGCAACCGGCTTTTTGTTTGGAACAACAGGTGACTAGATCCCGACTTCCCCTTCTTTAAAAAATGAATTACCTTTACCCAGACACAATTTGTTTATTTCTAACGCTTTGTTATCATTATTTTCGAAGGTCACTTTGTAGTTCCCGTTCACATCAACTTGCAAAACAATCACTACTGGCCTTTTGTTCCCCTCGTCTTCTATATCACTGCAAAGTTTGCTGAATAGCCCCTCAAGTGTATCAAAATATTTATCTTCAATATCTTCATCCACTTCTGATAACTTTAAAATTTGTCCCTTTCGATAACTCCACTGAGAGCTTATATGGTTCGCATTGTATTCGACATACCTGTAAAACCCCTCATCCCAATCTATCTCAACGGTGGAAAGAAACTCCCTAAGAAGTTTCGCTCCGCCAATTACAAGTTCATCTTTATTTGTATTTGTGTTCATTAATATCTTCTCGTGTACTGAGTGCCAGTTTCATTGCTGAACGTATGTCGAATTCGGTCAAATAGATCCCCGCCTCTAAAAATATTAGTTCTAACTTTTAGCACGTTTGGGCGCCCAATGTCATCAAAACTACTAAGTTTATGAGAAAAACTAATTTCCGTACCAGGAACTCTTAAAGCCCTCGCATAGTCGTTTTCAAGAACTTTAAATGACCCTCTATTAAAGTTTCCATTTTGAGGGAACAAGTTCTTCAAGCCCTGATCTTTCATGAACCGATGTGCGATGAGGTGGCCACCTTCATCTGCTGACAAGCCCTTTCTGCCCGTCAATAGGGCTTGAGCTTCTTCTAAGGAACTTCTGAAGTTCCCCGCAGCTGCTCCACCAAAATCTTCAGTTAGTTTACCGGACACTTCAAGCGGGTGGCCATTTCCATCTACAACCCATCGTGCGTGATTACCACCTTGATTTCCTATTACAATTTCTAAGTTGCCACAATTATCATTATGTACAAGTACTTTTAACTCACCAACAAAGTAAGTATGAAAATCAGCAACTTCTATATTATAAACTGTATCTGGTTCTAACTCTTTCTCCAACGAAACAACCTGTACCAACATTCCTTTGGTCTTTGTGGTGATGAGTCGTGGGGAAGCGTACGACATGAGTAAGGCGTGCAAGGCCGCGAACTAGATGTCGGTTTATTAAGGTATGAGTTTTGATACGTAAAGAGCAAGCACAACAGCGGTAATGGTGTTAATGAGTTAAACGGTTTGTCTTACTCAAAACCTGAACGGGACAGTGACCTTCGAGGTCAGGTGGGTGCCTAGGAGGGTAAGACGTCAATTTGGATCTCATTAGGGCGCAACTGACGCCGGATATATGTCGCAAGAGCGCGAACCATTAGTAGCTAAAACCCTGCTGTGAAAGGTGAAAAACGACAAGCGCATTTATTTAGTAAAAAACAACAGTAAGAGGACGCATTGGCCTTGCTAAAACCGAGTTGACCATATATGTCCCGTTATTCATGACGGCCATTTATCGATAGACAATAACCGCGCTGAACGCGCAATTAAGCCGCTGGTTATTGGGAGAAAGAACTGGCTCTTCTCGACCAACCCTAACGGAGCTGAAGCGATCGCGATGCTTTACAGTATCGTCGAGACTGCGAAAGCCAACGGACTCATCCTCTATGACTATATCGTCAAGTGCATGAAAGAGCTGGCGAAAGCGGAGCCAGATATCGATTTACTTCTGCCTTGTAACTTCAAACATTAGCAACATCAGCCCGTGGGATCATGGGGCGTTTACCGTTTACGAAAGAGGACACATTGGCCTTGCTAAAACCGAGGTGACCATATGTGTCCTATTATTTATTCCTGCTCTAGCCAAAAGCGGCTAATTGTGACAACTAACTGAAAAGCTCCGCTATTGATTAATTAATATTCTCTTTTGATCAACTGCATAAATAGATAAATCACTATAAAAAGGAACAAATGAATTTTTTAATTCTTCATCAGAATGCATCGAATTCAGAAGATGCTCTAAACCTACATCTCTTCCTAAGCGCTTTTCTATACGCTGAACAGCAGAACATATACCATCGATGGATGAATAAGAACTTAACCAATCATCCTCGACTAGAGTGTTCAATATTAACTGATATTTTTCAGGTACTCGCCAGCTGTGCTCTAAAATACCCCGATATAATTTGGCAATAAAGCCATCAACACTTTCATCACAAAATGAGCCCCAGTTCTGCATCAGTAAATAATCACAATAAATATCTAATACGATTCCACAATAACGACGATATCTCTTATCAACACGGCCTTTATAACTCACTACAAAATCATGTTGATCTGTATATACATCTATTAATCGATGATGCTTCACTCCAGAGCCGAATAACAAAGGTAAATTGGAGGTAGCGCTACCCTTAACGTATTCACCAACAACGCTACCAACTGTGAATTCTTTAGGCCCACCCGCAAGGTGGGCATGGGCTAAAAAATTCAACCTTAGTCTTCCTCGTCGAATCCCATATCAGCTCGTAACTTCAAATAGCTAGGGGGTAAATATTTGTCATCAGGCTCCATATCCATTGGCAAACAGTCATCCCACCCCGTTGAAATTAAATAATCTATTAGTCCTGAGTATTCACATCCGGCAGCTGCTACAGCTGAAACATCCTTATTTTCTTCTGCGACGACCCTTCTTTGATGAATTTTACACAAAGCTGAATAAATACTGATGAGCTCATTATTTTCTAACATTCTTTATCTCCCCATACTTTCAACAAGCATTGACACAGATCCTGATTGATCCAAGCTTGGAATCTCACAAACTGCATACTGAGCGCAGTTAAACATATTTAACTCTCTCATATCAAAAGAAGAGTTTTGTTCAGGAAAACGATAACGAAGATTTTGAGTTCCTGTACCATTTAAAACGTAAGCGATCAATCAGGGGTTAGATCGCAGCCATTGTTGTAGTAACTCTACTGTGCAACATAGCCGCTATCAAAGGGGTGCCGGTCCCCGAATTTCTCGATCTGGCCAACATGCAAAAGGCAAGACCCTGATGGCTCTTTCATTGCCAAGCTCTTCGGCAAGATTGAGTAAACCAGCTTTGTGTTTGATGATTGAGTTGTTAGTATGAAGCATGATAGTTACCTCTTTTTTGTGTTTTGATTAAAAGATTCGACACCTTTATCAAAACGGGTAACTCTCACTTTTTCAAGTCGATGTGTCAGATCTTGTCTGAACTAATACATTTTACCATCAGATTTGGCGTTAGTGGGGAGATCTAACACCTGATTGATCGCTTACTTTGGAACAACAGCCCAGCACCTAGGCTAGACTGTTTACACATCAGATCAACTTCGACAATCTCGCCATCAAATCCGTCATATCTTTGCTCACTCCTATACTGGAAATAACATGGTATTCTCCAGTTTGCTTAAAGACGTCTAACTTGTGATGTGCTAAATCTAGTACATCAGAAGGCAGAGAACTGAATGTTAATTTGACTTCTTCATCTGCGTAATCTTCTGCCATATGCATAATTTCAAAAGTCGCATCTTCAAGAGAGATTCCGTATTTTTTGCAATCAGAAAGATGTTTTTCCACTAAACCTAAATATGACCCTGCACTCATCATTTATAGTCCTCTATCTTGACGAAGTTGCCATACAGCTTGATCACCAATATCTACTGCTTCCCAATGAAGATTTCCTGGTGTCGAATCATTAATTAAACGACTGTATTCTTTTACAGGTAGAGAAACTCTTTTCGCAAATATATCTCTCAGCGCTTCAACTTCATGTGTTTCGTGATGTAAAACAGCAACAATGGATTCGTCGCTATCTAGAACCGAATTACGCACATAGACATTTACATTGCTATCTTTATCAGCAAGAGTACCTCTCCAGGTTAATTGCTGGTTAGGATTTCCAACCTCAACATGACCATAACTCGCATATGAATCACCGTACTTTCCGAATTGGCGATCATAAAAAGCATCATCAACAAACCGAATATTTACATCATCTGCAATGTAAACACCGTAATCATCTGCCAACCTTAACGCATCGTCTACAGAACGCGGGCCTGCTGCGTTGGGAGCCCACCTGGTTTGATGTCTAAACGCTGCTCCTTTAATCAAAGTACTGTCTGGAACAACTTTACCTGAGTTTAGGCTAGCTAATCTACCAGACTTAAGGGGCATATAGCGAGCGAATAAATCATCAGAAAACCTGCTAACATCAAACTTAGACGTAAATTCCCTGAACGCCTTTGTTGGTTTATACAAAAGCCTTTCTAGTGCAACACTACCATATTTATAACCTTGCGCAGCACCAGCCGTGGCTCCAAAACTAATGAGCTCCATCGCGCTCATTTGCTCATCTGCGATCGTCATCCCATAGCCAGTGGCGAAATTCCTCTTAATACCATCAACAGAGCCTATCCCTGATAGGCCAATCACTCCTCCTATAGACTCAACTGGGCCAAAGAACGTGAATTCTAACCCTAGAGCGGTAATGGGAGCATTATCATGCCACCACCTACGCGAGTTATTGAAATAGTTACCTTCTGATGGCGCATATCCATTGTAGTTATGTGGGGAAAAGGCCGGGTCGCCAAGGATATCATCAAGTGAAAAATCAAGCCCTTGGATATTCAGCCTACTGCTCAGGCCTTGTTGTCCTTCCACGTTTTCCTGTAACTGCCCTTGCCAAAAGTCAAGTTGTTCACCAAAGCTATAATCAGCCACACCACCAGTTAACGCTGCAGTCTGAGAGCCAGGCTTATGTCCAACTATCGGCATGCCTCTCGCCCTGTCAGCGCTAAACACAGGACTAATAAAGCTAATCTCCGCCTCAGAAGGATTTAACCAATCACCAAACCTTCTCCCCATCCTTGCTGCATGCTCATTCAATCCGCCTTCATCCACTAAGCGATTACCCACCGCATTACCAAACGCATCCACCACAAAGGCACCTGCATTATCACCAAAGGATTCGCCTCTCAGTGCTGAAGACGCTGCCGCACCTACAAAACTGGTCATGGTATCGCGCACAGTCCTGTTTATCGACGTGTCTGCAAGGCCACCTGTCAGCCCCGAGCTCATTGAACCACCCACAGCAGATGCAGCTAAGTTAGTCCAACTAAACGACATATCCATGCCTAACGCTTTACTGCCCGCATAGCGCGTGGCATAGCTGGTTGCAGCATTAACTGCACCGCCCAGCATATCGCCAGCCACTGAGCTTTCCGTCAGACCCGTTGCCCAATCTGAAATACCTCCAATGGCGTCACCAGCACCTGCCAGCACACCACCGGTCAGGCCACCTATTGCAACCTGTTGCCATGAGAAGTCGTCAACCACGCCAAACGCTTTGCCAACCAATTGGGAAGCAGCAGAGGCCGATGCTCCAACCCCTGCTCCCGTTCCGACTGTTGCCCCTGCGCCTGTTAGGCCTATCTGCTCCACCAGAGGCCCCACAAATTCAGGCGCATAAATCGCCACCACCACGGCCACAACCGCCATCACTATCATCGCTATCGGGTTACAGCTCTTACTCGGTGGCGGCGGCGCAATGGCATTGGGGTTGATGTCCCCTAAAATGTCACTTTCATTATACGGCTTGAAGCTCTCTGCGCCGTTGTAGC
>NZ_JAIMJA010000047.1 GCF_021295315.1 Motilimonas cestriensis
GTAGCAAAATATCCAATCGTTTCGTGCTGCGACTCCGGCAATGGCGTAAGCCAAAGCCATAAGCAGGGCTTTTTAAGTCCCGAAATGATTCTTCGATTTGCATCCGTTTGGCGTAGAGTTTAACGAGTTGTTTTGCAGTAAACATGGCGGGGGAAAGTTGGTGGCAAGCATCCATGGCTCTTTCGCAGTACGTTGATATAAGTGTTGAGCAGAATGCTTTTGACCTGTTCGGCTATGCCTCTTACCTTTGCGTTTCTTATCAGCCCCTTTGTACAAATAAAGCTGGCATGCAAGAGGATTCTTCTTTGCGATGACAGCAGGTCCGAGGTGCTGAGGCTGTGTATTCCTTTGGTGAAAAAGCTTTTATTCGATAGCCAACCTTGCTTGGCTAGCTTCACACCCACCTCACCGCGTAAACGGCCAAGCCAATACCAACCAAGTGCTTCAACTTGGCGAAACCAGGTATTTCGGTAACCGGCATCGGTGATCAGAATGGGCGTGCAACTGGGTGGCATCACTTGTTTTAATTCATCCAAGAAACGTTGATGGCAGCGAGGAGAGTTGTAATGCTTGAATTCAAAGGTACGTTCATACAAAACAACACGCGACCATTGACGGCAATGGATGCGCGTAATGTCATCATTCGCAGCTGTTCACGCACGTCAGCCCAGTCGATAAGGACAAATGGAAAGGGGTTGAGGCTGCAAGTTAGCTGTGCATGCCAACGATAAATAGCGATGCGCTCGCGATGCAACAACTGCGCACTGCCAAGCAACCTATCAACACGCTTAGCGGATGTCTTACCCGTCATGGAACGGCCAAGTTGAGTAAGGGTGAGGCGGTCACCTTGGAGTAATGCTTGGGTAGAATCGATGAGGGATTGAAGTCGTTTTTTGTGAATGAAAGGGCATTGATTTTGTAGCTGTTGGTGTATGATATTAAGTTCACGCATCTCGTTGTAATCTGGTTTGTTTTTGGCGAAATTAATTAGATCACACAACGAGATGCGTTTCTATATATTTGATAGCGAAAGATATTTTGTGGGGATTCGCTAGGTTAACAATATGTCGATGCGTTCGGAGTTAAACGATTTTGCAAAGGGTGAGGACTTGTTGCCTTAGGGCGGGATCATACTTTAATGTAAATACTTGAGGTTGCCCTAACGTCATGATCTAATGGCGCTTTCAACTTTATCTAATATAAGCAATGACTCTAATAGAACACCTTTCCGCCGCTGAGGAAACACGCTCAGAAATCAATAAGAAACATGACCTTGTAGATGTGATGTTGCTGGTAATCTGCATCATTATGATTGGTGCAGAAGGATGGCAGGACATTGAGACTTACGGTGATTCGAAATCTGACTGGCTTGAACATTTTAATCAGGGATACCAAGAAAGCACACGATAGCCCGTATTCTCAAGACTGTTGTTGCTCTGGTCTAATCTGTACTAGCTCAGACTTGATCGGACACTTAAGTTTTCGACGCTGTGAATTTCGTTATTTACACATAAGCGAAGAACTCGAGATAGCCCTTCATACACTACTGCGCCAATGACCATTCCTAAAGCCAAATATGCCGATATTTATATTTTCCTAAATGCCACCTTTATTAATGCACCCAATCTTCGAGTTTCAAGCCATCAACGCGCTGGAACTCTCTTGTATTATTGGTAACTAGCACACAGTCTGTCGAAATAGCATGGCCAGCGATAGCAGTATCGTTATTACCAATTGGTGTGCCTTTTGCCATTAAATCACGTTTAACTTCGGTAGTAGCATCAACAGCAGACTCGTCCCAAGGTAAAATTTCATCGACTCGCTTGAGAAATTCTGCAACAAGAACCGCATGCTTATGAAATGCTTTTTTTCCTAACAGGCCAAATTGCATTTCTTGGTAAGTGATAGCAGAAATAACGATTCGGTGTTGCTTGCCAACCACAGTTTGAAGCTTTTGCAATACAGCAATAGGTTGCTCCCTCATAATGAATGAGCAAATACAAGTGTCTAGCATATAATTGATTTTTTTACTCAAAGTTAAATCGCCCCTCGTCTGCCACTATTGCTTCACGGTCAGCCATGAAATCACTGTCAGCTTTCTCCTGATCACCAAATGACAACCAGCTTGGCCTAACTGGGCGCAAGGTAATAACGTCACCATCTTTATGTATTTCCAGTTCGTTTACGCCGTCGAATTCAAATTCTTTCGGCAAGCGAACGGCTTGATTTTTTCCGTTTTTAAAAATTGATACTGTTCTCATGACATCCTCTTTACTATCATATGCCTAACATATGAAAAGTATAACCTGAGCTAAGCATATGTCAAACATATGTGTACCCATTTTATCGGATAGCGCGAAAGATAAATACAAATACCATCTAAATTTTCGTTCATCCTATTTCCTAATTACCCATTAATGTCGGAGGACAATAAGTTTGATCACCCTAGGGTCTGTTGATCTTTGCTGTATAGATTTTGTTCAGCAGTACATAGGCAGCCACATTATAGCAAACGCCAGTGATACCATACTGGCGTAATTTCTTGCTAACTTATCATATCTCGTTGATATGGCTCGGAAGTGTTTAATCCTCGCGAAAGCGTTTTCAACCAAATGCCGATACTTATAGAGGCACCAATCCATGCTTTCTTTATCAATATCTTGCCCATAATTTCGTTTCGGTATAATGGTTTTGCCACCTTTAGAGTCAACGTATGCCCTTAAAGCCTCGCTGTCATAGCCTTTATCTGCGATAAATACGTTCACCTCTTTAAGGTGATCAATGAGACTCACAGCACGAGCAATATCATTCCTCTGGCCCTCTGATAGCTCGAAATAAATTGGTAATCCACCACTATCCACGGCCAAATGGATTTTTGTTGAATTACCGCCGCGACTCTTTACTATACACTCACTATCTTGCGTCGCTGCTCCTGCGCTATGCTGATGAGCTTTGACTATTGAACCATCAGCAAACACCCAATCATAGTCTGCATTTCTTGATAACTCGTTGAATAATATATCTAACAGGCCTTTTTTAGACCACAGGTTAAAACGGCGATACACTGCGCTCCAATCACCAAACTCTTTTGGTAGATCACGCCATGGGATACCTGTTCGCAATCGAAAAAGAATACCTTCAAAGGTCATTCTATGTTCAGGCTTGTTATAAATGCGGCCAGAGCTCATCATCACTTGAAGTAGCTTTTCCCACCGCTGATCAGTTAGCATTAGTCTCGGCATGGTATTGGATTATAGTTTTACTTTTGGCGAAGCAAATTATAACCCTTTACCATGCTGCTCAAAAATCCATCGCGAAAGATCAACACGCCCTAGTTAAGTTCGTTAAGCTACTTCTTTTACTGGCTTATCCATTCGTTCAAATTCATTAGGACTTTAATAATTTAGGTATGAATGGATCCGCTGGCTGTTGTACCCATCGTGATGTAATTCAAGACATCCTGTTGAGCGGCATATCGCGTTCGATAATTGCGCCAATGAACTCGTAGCCCAAGAAACTCAAACACCTCACTTGGTGAAGGTAAGAATGGATTTCTCAGTTCGATTGGTAAAAGCCTAACTTTATTTTTTGGCATCACAAGACCCATTTAAGATGAATATTTCAACCATTCCTATCGTTCATTAGCCATACACCGCCTCATGGCATTCTTCTGTTGTAGTGGTAACTTGTGGTTAATTTTTTCCACAAGTTACCACTACATGGGGTTTAAATTAAATCAACATTGCGTGTATTAATTAGATAAACTAAAATTGTGTATTAATTAGATACACGAGGTAAGTTAATTATGGCTACAAAATCGGCCCCAATCAATATGCGGGTAGAGCCGTCAGTAAGAAACATTATTGACGCAGCAGCGAACCTAATGAAAGTAGATCGTACCGTATTCATCCAGCAAGCCGCTCTCTCAGAAGCCTATGAAGTCATCGCTAACCAAAGAGACTTCATGCTGGATGAGGCCGCATTTAATGCTTTTGAACAAGCCCTTGAAGTTGAAACTAAGGCAGATCAAGGTATGGTAGATCTCTTAAATAGGAAATCACCTTGGGAATAGCTGCGCCAGAGCCCTTATTACAAAACCATGACCTTTCAGACTTTTGTAGCGGTAGACCAGAGCTAGATAGCTGGTTGCTCAAAAAAGCCCTAAAGAGTCAAAACCGAAATAACGCTAAAGTGTATGTAGTAAGGGATACGGGTACTCAAAAAGTCATTGGCTATTACGCTATTGCAATGGGTTCAGTACAAAGAGAAATTGCTATCCCAACATTAAAACGCAACAGTCCTAATCCCATACCTATGGTGGTACTTGCCCGACTTGCAGTACATCAAGAGTATCATGGGAGAGGGATAGGCGCTGGCTTGCTAAAAGACTGCGTTAAACGCGCTGTTTACGCCATGGAGGTCATCGGTGGCGCGGGAATATTGGTACACGCCATAGATGAGGCAGCAAAAACTTTCTACAAAAAATTTGGCTTTACTGAGTCAGGTTTTGATGAAATGACATTGATGGCCCGCATTTGTGATATTAGAGCTGCGCAAGCTTGACTCGCTTAGCTTAGATGCACTAGCTTAGAGCTGATAAGCAACCCGATCAACTTTGTACATAAACTGGTTATCTTGAAGAATGGGGATGTACTTAAGCCTCGATTCAGAATTGTCCTTCCATATAACATAACATTTATCAGCGAAATCAGCGGCTTTCGCTAACCCTTTGTGGGTTAAAGTAGGTATTAATGTCAGGTCTAAAACAACCATATTATTGAATGTTAACCAAACATGCAGATCTAGTTCTCTACCAGGTTGAAAACCACCGTTCATAGTTTTCTTCACCGAAGACTTGGAAACTTTATAAACTTCTTTACCGTCAAACTCAATGTTCCCAATTGTGATAGCAAGTGGCGCAAGAGAACCAAGCGGGCTTTTTGACCAGTGTTCAAAAAATTGTTGCGAGAAGCTGTGGCAATGATTCACGGGATCAACAAGTGAGTTTTCAAGAAATGATTGGACGTAAAGTTGCAAATTTTCATCCAAGAAGGTGTTTAACTCAAAGTCTGCCATATTCCTTTTTATACCGGCCTTAAATTGGTCATAATCCAGTCTTAATTCCCTTTGCTCTGAATCAAATTTTTCAAGAAAACGAACAGCTTCAACAAACTGTGTCACATAATCCATTTATTAATACCTTCTCAAATAATGAACAAATCTCACGCCTAAGGAGTATGGTTAGCTGGGATGAGTTACTGTAAGCTTAATACTCAATTTCATGCTCACTATAACGCTCCGCCAAAATTTCAGGAATCCAGTCAACTTTTACAATACCGGCAGCCTCATGCCGCTGAAATGGGTCATCGCCGTAGCACCAACCTTCAGGCATCTTGCTTCTTAATCCAATTTTATCCAATTTTCTATCTTCATCTTTTGTAACAAGAACGATGATGAGTAGCTCTCCGAGTAGGTCATCGACTTTTTTGGGTGTAATGCGTTTGATCTTAAGAAGTTCATTAAAAATGATTGTGCGCGGTACTAAATGCTCTTGTATTAGACCTTTAGCCCGTTCACTTGCAGTGGCTGCACCATTTTTTACATTTTTTAGGTAGATTTTTTTTGCTCCACGCGAGAACCAGATTGGATCTGGTGGCAAATCTTTATTCTGGTAGGTTCTTGGCCTGTACCGGCTCCACAGCATTTGTTTAACCAATATGTTTTTTTTCATATCAAACGACCAATCAGATTTGATCACGTCACAGATAACTCGTGCTAACTCACCTTTCTCTATTTTACTCATATAGTTAACCAATAAATAAAGGAATACACAATGTAACATCAATTTCTAAAATTGAAAGCAGCCATATTGAAACTGGTTGCGTAGGCCTGATGCTCAAAATCCTCTGGTGCTGGCGAAGAACATCCCCATACAAACAGCTCGAGACCGTTACAGCCACCAAGAAGAACCAAATATAAACTAAATATAGACTTTACTTTAAATGTTTTATAATATGCAGATGTACCAACAAAACGTAAACGCTTAGATGTTGGAAATAAAATGAAGAGGGACTAAATATGCAGACCGAAACAATTAGCTATCTAAAAAAGAATGCAGCTACATTGGATCTTGATGAGCCAATGACGATAACACAAAATGGCAAGCCCGCTTATGTTATAGAGTCTTATCAGGCAAGAAAAAAACGTGACGAGGCTATAGCGCTGCTGAAGTTAATTTCTTTTTCTGAAAATGACGCTAATAATAATCGTGTTTTATCAAGTGAAGCTTTCAAAGACCAACTAGCAAACAGAAAAGCACAACTTAGAGACGCGAATGATGAAAAAAACACCCCGAATTGAATATACTGAAACCTTCTATCAACTAGCTAGTCAACTGATTGATTTTCAATCTGAATATCTTGGCGAAATCAATGCGATAGAAAAAATACAAAAGACTATCGAAAGCTTTGAGGAGCTTGTCAAAGTAAACCCATTAGCGCCTGCTATATCAACAGTGTTGCTGGGCTTAGGTATCCAATCAGTTAGAGAGTATAAAGCCAATGGACTCAGCTTGTTTTATCAAGTGTTTGGCGACGAAAATGTAACGATACAATGCAGAATTATAGTTTCGCAAAAGCAAGATATAGAAACGGTGCTGGTAAACCATTGTATCATTTACAAATAAGCTATGTTTTGGCTGAAAGAATGTACCATAAGCGGAAGTCAGACTTGGAAGACTCTGTTTGCTTAGAGGTAAAGAGCTGGGCCAAAGGTTGATCGCCTTTCCGTGATCGGGTTTTAACGAAATGACATTGATGGACCGCATTTGTGATATTAGAGCTGCGTAGGTTCAACCATAGATGCTACAGATAAAACTGTTATGCGAAAGGTGAATTTGTGAAAAATCAGCATGTGTTTCTTATTTCATTTATATTCCCATTTGCCTATGGCTTAGCTTGGTTGGTTGCCCTATTTTTGAGCTCGGATATGGCAAATTTATTGTATGAATATCATATAGGTATTCTTTGGTTAGCTATGCCTTGGTCATATATTTTTATCCCAATTAGTAATTTTTGTAATGAATTAAGTAATACTTTTCTTTGCAACAGTATTAGCATTATCGGCATAAGCGCAGGCTTAGCCTTTAACGTTACAATGTTAAAGTTGGTTTTGTGTTGGTTACATGGTCAATTGAGCAAAAAGTTCACATAACGCGGCGTTACTTGTACTTGGCCTGTGCATATCTGTTTGGTTTATCTACTGACGCTTTGAGCTTTCGCTCAACAATTTCATCGTCAGGAAAGTAATCATAATCTGCAAGGTAACCGCTTGAGCGCTTAATTTTTTGTGTGCGACCTCGTTCGTATTCGTTGAACTCGAATGAATCCTCTGGATATGGATTTCGATAGGGTGAGTTTAGACAGGAATTATAGCCTTCCTCGTACGCCTTACTATTAGCCATATTCGCTCCATTGGTTTGCTAAAAATAACTAGCTGCCGTGTGCATGTATTCAGAAGTTGACCAATACAAAACCATAGCCAGCCTGCAACAAAGTGCCCCAAATCTTTTAGTAATCTTGGCCATTACTCCTTCTATCTTGACTGGAGATCAGAGAAAAAAGCATTGCAGCGAGAAGTAGCCAAAGTCGAGCTAGCCGACCTAAAGAGCAATTAACAAAGAGGAAACTGTTTGTCGCGTTAAACTATTATAACATCACTGTATTTTTTTTAAACAGGCTTCTATATCGTCATTCTCAATTCTTACGCAATCCAAGCTTTTTTTATTTGTATCGTAAAAAGCATCTACGTTCGCATAACTCGCTGAAAATAAACTAAATAAGCCTACTATTACGGCAAAGTATTTGATAAATAATGATCGGCTTATTGTATACGAGACTGCGTAAATCAATCCAATGATTGACCATAGTAACTGTGAAGTTATATCCGTATTTTTTAAATCCGAGAACGTAGTGTTACCAGACCACGAGAGATAAACCAAGCTAAGCTCTCTCGTTAAAATAAAAAAACCAACCATAAATAAAAATAATGAAGTTTTCTTCATTGAGCGTCCTTAATGATAGTAAGCATAAAGAATCGATCTTACAGTCCGATACCCAGCTAGCTCGGATGCTTTAATCAAGTGAGTGCTTTTGCATCTTTGAGAGGTAGGGATCATAGAGCTGCAGAATACCACTTTCGCTATTCAGCTAGTAATACATCCATCCTAAATTTTTCAGTCTTGCGTGCATTGCTACTTCTGAGACGCCAAACTTTACAGCTAAATAATTAATGTTGTTTACCTTCTCTTGGTTAATAACGTAGTCGATCGCATCTTTGGGCATTAATAACTGCATCGCAAAGTTATTCGCTTCTTGCTCCATCTGGCTGCTATTGCTTGCTGAATAATGACGTCCATCTTCACCATCAACCAGTCTTGGCGCTGCACTGATAACATGCCCTAACACAAGGTGACCAATCCCATGAGCTAGCGCAAAGCGCTGTCTATTGATGCTTTCTGACGCATTAAAATAGGCCAATTTGAGGTCATCTTGGATTTCAACCATCCCACTTAGCCCCGTGTGCTCTGCATTTAACGGGTCAAGTTTCCTGACCTGAATGGACAATCGACGGCCTATACTGTCCACTTTAACAGGCAGCACCCAGTCCCAGTGACACTCAAGAATTTTCCTCACAACAGGTAAATCCATAGCCAAACTGTAGTGGTACAACTATTTTGGCCACCTGATTAGAGGTGATAAGATCACCATAACTAAGCAGGTATCAATATGTCAAAACGTACAAGACCAACTTATTCACCAGAATTCCGACTAGAAGTTGCCCAA
>NZ_JAIMJA010000048.1 GCF_021295315.1 Motilimonas cestriensis
GAGGCACAGTGGTGCGAACACATTTGAGGGCCGGGGTAGCTCCCCAAAGAGAGCCCGTATATAAGCACGCATCTTATGCTATGACATCGCAAAACTATTGAACAATACGAGGAGTCCATATAAGCGATATTTGTATCGCGATAAAATCTGCTAGATAACGGCTAATACTTCAAACTCATCGCAGAATAAATTCAGCTCCCACAATGTATTAGCACTATGTGGGATCGATATTTATATCGCGATAAACCTACAAAATCACCGAAAAATACAGCTCAATTAATTCTTGGCCATAAACCAAATACAACCAACCCGCACCCGCTAAATAGGGGCCAAACGGAATTTGCTGACCACGGCCATTTTTTGCTAGCACCATCAAGGCAATACCTGCAACCGCGCCAACAAAAGACGACAACAAAATAATAACCGGCAACGACACCCAGCCAAACCAAGCGCCTAAGGCGGAGAGTAACTTAAAGTCGCCATAACCCATGCCTTCCTTGCCGGTTAGCAGCTTAAAGGCCCAGTAAATGCTCCATAGGCTTAAATAACCCGCGGCAGCGCCTAGCACTGCACTTTGTAAATCGGTAAAGGTGCCAAAACAGTTCGCCAGCAAACCTAGCCACAATAAAGGTAAGGTCAGTTGGTCAGGCAATAACATGGTATCAAAGTCGATAAAGGTCATTGCCACGAGAAACCAAGTTAAGGTCAATGCCAATAATAGCGGCCAACCAAAGGGCACCACAAAAGCGACTGCGACAGACATCAAGCCTGTTAACAGCTCAACCCCTGGGTAGCGCGCTGAGATAGGGTTAGCACACTCACTGCACTTACCTTTAAGTACTAGCCAGCTGATTACTGGGATATTTTCTAATGCGGTGATTTGGTGATTACATTTAGGACAAGCCGAGCGGGGGACAACCAAATTATAACGCGGAGCTACCTCGTCTTCGTTATGAGGAGATTTAAGCTCATCACTAAGCAAAAGTCGGCATTCCGACTGCCAATCTTTTTGCATCATAATGGGTAAGCGGTGGATCACCACATTTAAAAATGAACCGACCATTAGACCTAGTACCCCAGCAAAAACAATAATGGAGGCGGGGTAGGCCTCCATTACTAAAATGACATCTTGCATTGCTGCTTACACCTTCAAATTTGCAACTTTCAGTTAGGCAACAACAGAGCCTAAGCTGAATATAGGGAGATACATGGCAATAACTAAACCACCAACCACTACCCCCAAGACAACCATGATTAATGGCTCGAGTAAGCTGGTTAGTGCATCAACCGCATCATCAACCTCGCGTTCAAAGATGTCTGCAACTTTGGTTAGCATGCCATCCAAATCACCTGATTCTTCGCCGATCATAATCATCTGCGTTACCATGTCAGGAAATACGCCAGTGGTGCGCATTGCTACATGCATCTGCATTCCTGCAACAACCTCATTACGGATGTTTAAAATAGCTGTTCTATAGACAAAATTTCCAGAAGCCCCAGCTGCCGAGATTAGAGCATCAATAAGTGGAATACCCGCTGCAAAAGTCGTCGATAAGGTTCGAGCGAAACGTGCCATGGCAGCCTTGTGCAATATTGTACCGATAACAGGGAGTTTCAAGACAAACTTGTCGGTTTTATCGCGTACATTTTGCGATTTTAAATGTGCTTGTTTAAATGCATAGCCTGCAATAAATGAAACTCCGAATACAACATACCAATAGTTTTGCATAAATACTGAAATACCGATGACAAATTGCGTAAATGCGGGTAACTCAGCGCCGAAGCCACTAAATATTTCTTCAAATTGCGGTATTACAAAAAGTAGTAGAATTGTTGTTACAACAATTGCAACCAGTACTACTGTAATAGGGTAAAACATGGCCTTTTTGATTTTTGACTTCAGTGCTTCTGCTTTTTCCTTGTAGGTTGCAATTCGGTCGTAGATGGCTTCTAACGCACCTGATTGCTCGCCTGAGCTGACAAGATCACAATATAAATCATCAAAGTATTTAGGGTGCTTTCTTAGTGCATCTGATAAGGGCGTACCTGTTTCTACTTCACTTGCTATGCTGCCCATTAAATCTCTAATAGCTGCTTTTTCATTGCTCTTGGCAATAATGTTCAAGCTTTGCACTAATGGTACACCGGCTGACAGCATAGTGGCAATTTGGCGTGAAATAATCGCAATATCCATTGCTTTTACGGTGTTGCCCATCTTGCTAAATATGGATTCAGATTTTTTTGCGATCTTTGTAATATTAACGCCTTGGCGACGCATTTCGGCTTTTAATATAGCTGCTGATTCTGATTGCATTTCGCCAGCAACTTTTTTACCTTTGCGGTTTACACCGCTCCATTTAAAGGTGTAAATTTTTGGCGCACCTTTAACTTTATTTGCTACTGCCATTTGAATTCCTTTAATTGGGGATGAAGGTGTTTACTAGCTCGTTACACGTGTTACTTCAGAAAGGCTAGTAACGCCTTCAACAGCTTTGATAAGAGCTGATTGCCTTAACGTGTGCATGCCCTCTTTTTGAGCAATATCATTCAGTTGCATAGCATTGGCATTATCTAAAATGGCACGGCTGATTGCTTCTGACATCACCATTACTTCATAAATACCGACGCGCCCTTTATAGCCATCAGTACATTTGTCACACCCCACCGCTTTATAAGTAGTAATACCTTTCGCCACTTGCACTTGAGTGTAGCCTAGCGCCAATAACTCTGAGGAAGGGATTTGCTCTGGGGTTTTACAGTGCTCACACAAGCGACGTGCTAGACGCTGCGCCATAATAAGGGTTACCGAAGAGGCTAGGTTAAAAGCAGGCACGCCCATATTCAGCATCCGCGTTAAGGTTTCTGAGGCAGAGTTGGTATGTAACGTAGATAATACTAAGTGACCAGTTTGCGCCGCTTTAATGCCTATTTCGGCCGTTTCTAAGTCACGGATTTCACCTACCATCACGATATCAGGATCTTGACGCAGGAATGATCGCAGTGCGCTAGCAAAGGTTAAGCCGGCTTTTGGGTTAACTTGTACTTGGTTAACCCCTTCCAAGTTAATCTCAACGGGGTCTTCCGCAGTAGAAATATTGCGCTCTGGCGTATTAAGAATATTTAAACCCGTGTACAAAGAAACCGTTTTACCCGAGCCGGTAGGGCCGGTAATTAGAATCATCCCTTGCGGTTTTGCTATAGCATCTAAATACTGTTTCTTTTGTTTATCACTATATCCCAGCGCATGAATATTCAGCTTAGCTGCTGAGCTATCCAAAATCCGCATTACGATTTTTTCGCCCCACATGGTGGGCAAGGTTGAAACCCGTAAATCCATCGATTTGTTTTTCGATAAGCGCAGCTTAATCCGGCCATCTTGCGGGATACGGCGCTCGGCAATATCTAGCTTTGACATTACTTTTAGCCGCGCGGAAAAACGATTCGCCAAATTAATTGGTGGCGTCGCCACTTCGGCTAGTATGCCGTCGATACGCAAACGTACCCGGTATTTTTTTTCATAAGGCTCAAAGTGAATATCTGATGCGCCCTTACGAATCGCATCTGAAAGGATCTTATTTATGTACTTAACAATAGGGGCGTCATCATCGCCCATATTTTGCGCTTCATCGAGACGAGATTCACTCTCATCGATATCAATATCGCCTATTTCTGCGTCATTTAAGTCACCAAGAGCAGACTCATCATCTTCGGTTAACTTAGTAATTGCTTTTTGTAGCTTGTTTTCCTCAACCAGCAAGGCTTCGGTATGCATGGCAAAGCTAAAGCCAAAGTCTTCTAATGCCCCGACGTTAGTGGGGTCGGACATCGCAATGTATAAAGTGTGGCCTTGCGTATAAATCGGTAGCGCATGGTGCTTTTCGATTAGCTTTTCATTGATAAATTTATCGGGAATATCTTCTAATTGAAAAGAATCAAGATCGAGGAGTGGAATGCCATATTCGGCTTCGCAAAAATCAGCCAGCTCTTTTGAAGAGATGTAAGACTCATTAACCAAATATGAAACAAGAGGAATTTTTTCGTTTTTTATCCCTGAGGCAATACTAGGCACTTTCTCTTTTGCAACTAAGCCGCGACTAATCAAGTTTGAAATTAAGCCGTTGGACAGATTGTCTAATCCGCTAGTCGCCTTCTCGTTCATCAATGCTTTACCTGCTTAAATGGAAACAATAAAAGCCCACTAGGGGCTTTATATATTAGTTACGACGGATGTTTATAGGCAAGATTTTGGAGCGTATTCTTTTAGTTTTGTGTCTACACTACACGTCCAAACACCACCAGATGAACGACCTAGAGTAATCTTCCCACCTTCTACTTGGCTTGGTGCTTTGATAATTTCACAGGTAATACCATCGTCATCAGCACCATATGTACAGTTTGCGCTTGAACTGTCTAGGCCTATTGCACCTTTTGTTACTGTGTCGCCATTGTTGATAACCAGTTCAAATTCAGTTTTACGAGATGATATTTCAGCTAGACCAGCTGAAACCTTCGCACCTGCTTGGTATTTAGAGTAAGCAGGTAATGCAACTGCTGCCAAAATACCGATGATCGCTACTACGATCATTAATTCAATTAGGGTAAAACCCTGTTGTAGTTTATTCATTTGCTTGTTCATAAAGGTTGTCCTTCACTTACGGTTTTTATTAGGGATAAGGGTAGGTAACAGAAGTTTATTTAAGGCTTCATTACCTGTGGTGTAACATCTCAAGAAACTTGATCTGACACAAGTTAGCTAGATCATGTTTTCACATATTTACTTTAGAACACAGTGGTGTGTTTCACACTTTATACAGATAAACTTGTCAGAGATTCGTTTAACTCTGCAATCGTTATCACAACAGTATGTGCTCTACTCTGTGTTTTAAGCGACGAAATTGACAGATTCACGCCGCTGTAATTATGTGATTAATCGTAACTGACGCGGCGATTCTAATGAATCTCTCACCTTTTTATCAAGCTATTTCGTATGCTTTTAGCAAAATTGCGACTTTACTCAGTAAAAGCTAAGTCTTGATATTTAAGAAAAAAGTATTACTGCAGTTGATTGCACGTCTAGGTAGGTGGATTTCTAACCTGAATAAATGATGATGGTTTCGCGGTTTTCGCGGTTTTCGCGGTTTTCGCGGTTTTCGCGGTTTTCGCGGTTTAAGCCATAGATGGAAACCGCACCTGTAGGTGTGTCGTACAATTCATCACGAGCGCACAGCCCGTAGGAGATGAGCTTGCTCAGCGAACATCGCAAATTCCCTGAGCAAGCTCAGTCCTACAAAAAAAACACCAATCAACAAGTTCAACATACAAGGAGCGATATTTATATCGCGAATAGGCTCGTTATCAAGCGCAATGAATCACGTTTTTCGCGGTTTAAAAACCGCTTATATGGACTCCTCGTATTGTTCAATAGTTTTGCGATGTCATAGCATAAGATGCGTGCTTATATACGGGTTCTCTTTGGGGAGCTACCCCGGCCCTCAAATGTGTTCGCACCGCTGTGCCTCATCTCCCACACGGTGTTTTCGCGCTGATGTTGCTTAGCGCTTATCACACCCGCGAATTTACAGGCTCTCAGTGGTTGGTCTTACCTATTACTTGCATGCTATTGAATCAATTCTTTACGGTAACGCTGTTGTACTTCGGTGGTAATTAAGCTGCGTTTGCAGCCAACGGTTGCGGTTGATAGTCATTGCCATTGCGTAACATCGCAACTGCCGTTCTGACCGTTTTATTGGCCAGGGCGATAGCGGCACACTTGATGCCTCTTCGAGCTATCAATCCCTTTAACCAACGCTCTTTCTCGGTCGTTGGCTCGCGATGTTTGAGCTTACATACCACCGAGCGGGCTCCTAAAAATAAGCAACTGCGCAAGGTGCTACCTTGTTGTTTTGCTATTCGCCCCATTCTCACTTTTTCACCGCTGGAATGTTGCACGGGTGTCAGCCCTATACAAGCCGCCGCATTGCGACCACTGTCGTAATCACCTCCGCGTAATCGCACTAGCAAACCCAAGGCAGAAATGTGACCAACGCCCTCCAGGGCCATTAACCGGCGACAATCGGCATTGTTTTGCACATACTTTTTGAGCTCAACGTCGCGAGCTTCTTTTTGCTCATGCAGCTCTTCATAAGTTTCATAAGAGTGAGCGATGCCTGCTCGTAATAATGGCGGAAGCTGTTCATCCACATCTTCAAGTATCTCAGGTATTCTGCGATGAAACGCCGACTCCCC
>NZ_JAIMJA010000049.1 GCF_021295315.1 Motilimonas cestriensis
TTATGAGGCGGCCTGATTACGAGGTCAGTACGCAAGAACTACTAGCTGCGGGCATTATTTTTGCCCAACAGCTGAGAAAATATGGCTGTGCGCTGGGGGATTTATGAGGGGATCCTTCAGTGCTTCGCTGGTAGATCCGACTATAGCATCCAGACCAATTGCTTCTAGCTGCTTTAAAATACTTTCTACATTAGTCTTACTTGCCCAGTGAAAGTACCGGTAGTATTTGGCGTCTTTTTTTGTTGTTTGGTCTTTTTCAAGCGACGTAAAAAGCTCACTCAAGATACTTTTGTTAGGCATTGTCTAAAAGTTCGGAAATGGCTTATGCATCCAACATTGCAAGATGTCATTCAGCTCTTTTTCCAATGATTCATCACTAGATTCAATATGCTTCATTTTTTGTTCACTTGGGTTATACCAGTTAATTAGCTTTGCTGCTGATACTGACAGTATGGCGACCAAGACCCCTTTTACTAAACCATGGTTTAATATCGACATAATGGCTGTGAGTGAACCTAAAGCCAAAAATACCAGCATAAATAATGATGAATACATATTTGTGCGTACAATAGGCTTGAGGCACTCCAAACTATGTTTATTTTCAATAGATGGAAAATCGTGCAAAAACTCATCTAATTGTTTTTTGTTGTACAGAATGAGATAAATAATTCCCACCTCGCAAAGTAAAAACACCTCAAATGAAATACCTTTAAGGTAGGCAAAGAAGCCTATTTCTTCGCTAGTAGCATAAAAGAAAATATACCCAGCATAGATTACTACAACCATAATTACCAAAAGCGGTACTATTATGGGGGTTTTAAATATTCTTTTTTGGTTGTCTTTTGGTGGAAGGTAAGGATTTTTCATGAACGATAACACCTTTTGGTCGTTCTACGGAAAATGGCCACTTTTAACGCATCACACACGAGATCGGCTTTCATGTTAGTACTCATTGACCAGCCCATTAGCGCTCTCGAAAATAGGTCGATAATAACGGCTAAGTATAGCGGGGCGACTATCAGCTAGCCTTCGCTGGCCCAACTCGTGTCTGCTATATTTTTATTCACCACACTTAAATATTACAACAGTTTTGAAGGGCTTCGCGACACCTATTCTTATTTGTTAGCATTCAAAGGCGCTTTCTTTCGATGGTACCTATTATTTCATCTGAATCGAATTCAAGACTAAAAAGGACATACCAAATTAAATACAAATACCTTAAATGTCCTAATTCAGCAGAACCATCTTCATCGGATTCATCATAGATCCTTGTTAATTTCTCGACCTCAGAAGAAAAAGCAGGTTTGATCGAATCTATAAAATCAAAATCTTTAATTGACATAGTTTCTCTAACATTATTTATTCTTTCTAGGTTAGCAAACCATGTCTTAAGTGAATTTATTTCTTCTGAGTAATTAGAAGCCCGTTGATTAATTTTTGGAATGCTATTTATTACGCCTAATTTGTCAGCACTAGCCAATAATGATTTTTTTCTTTTATTCGATTTACTTTTCCATTCAGAAAGAACTTTAAGCTGAAGTTCCCAAGCGATAGCTTCCCCTACTAATTTTTTGAGTTTACTTGGGATATTATCAAAAGTTTCACTAAATTTAATTGCTATCGCTATAACTTTATCTGCATTACCATCAGTAATAATCGGTAATCGAGTCTTAAAGTAAACATCTTCAAAAAATGAATACGTTTTTTCCATTCCCCAGGTCAATGCAGTGTCTGATAAATACTCATTCCATACCGAAAGTATGTCTGCACCATCATCATTTTCAAAAGGACCAACTTCCCAACTACTCATAACTCTTCCTTGAATGCTAACAGCGTATTACACCTTTTTCTTGATAACCCCAAACACTACCATCTAGGCCAAACCCATTAAAATAATTATTTATCATACACTTACCACCGCTTTTCGCCATAAACTCTGAGACCAGTGGAAAACAAAGCGAGCCTAGTATTTACCGAGGCCAAATTTGGCCCCCATAAAGGATTTAGCTGATTCATTTTGTGATTATATATCAAATATTTAGAAATAAGGTGTGAACAAAGCGAGACTTTTACAATTTATTTACCTCGCCAAAACGTGGCAAAATCTGCCAAACGCCATTATACCTGCATAAATAAACAGCAGGTATAAAAGTGCAGGTTTTGCCTATCCATTATGCCGCTAGGCTTAAACATACAGCAATTTGGGACACTTTATCTCGTTGCAATCCTGTCACCATGCTCTGAATTCGCTAATTGTTGATAAGCAAACCTGATGGATGAAGTTAACCCTTTTACTATCAAAACATTACTTGGTGCAAATAAGCTGTCCATTGCCTTTACTTGGGCGTTGGTGGTTGCAAGACGTATTTACGATACCAGAGCCTTTGGCAAGATCCGCGTTAATCTTGGCTTGTCCGTTGCCCAAAAATTAGCACACTTACCCATTAGTACCCGCAATGCACGACTTGATATGTCACGAGAGTTAGTGGATTTTCTAGAAAACGATATCCCACCGCTGATGACCGCAATTATCCAACTGGTTGCTGCATTGGTTATTTTAACGAAACCATCAGGGTCAGGTTAGATAAGGGGTTCTTGATATGAAAATTCGTATTGAAAAAGGCTGGGATTTAGCAAATTCATTGTTAATAGCTGAATTATATGAAGAAGCATTTGGTTTTAAATTTCTCCGAGCTATACCGAGTAAAAATCAACGTATTAACATTCTTTCAAAAAGTTTCATTCCTGACTATTCATTTGCAGCTTTCGCCGCTACAAAAATGGTTGGATTGGCCGGCTTCAAAGTTGAATCCGGCTCTCTGACTGGAGGTATGGGGGCTGCAGAGTTAATCGATCAACTTGGTTTTTTCCGAGGCCTTTGGGCGTGTTTAGTTTTCAGCTTATTTGATCGAGAGCCGGAAGAGCTACAATTGGTTATGGATGGTATCGCTGTTGATAGTGCATTCCGCGGGCAAGGTATTGGTTCATTACTACTGGATAGCATTATTACTTATGCGCAAGAGAATAACTTCGAATCAGTGAGGTTAGATGTTATTGACAGCAATCCACGAGCTAGAAACCTGTATGAATCAAAAGGGTTTGTCGCATTGAGGGATGAAAGTTTCATTCATGTAAAGTGGTTAGTGGGTTTTTCAAGTGCTACAACGATGGTATTGGATCTAACAAAAATTCCTTAAGAATAATGGCGTTAGAGAAGCCATCAGCTCGAACGGCAAACAGCACGATCAGGGTCAGGTCTTGCGTTTTGCCACTATGCGAGCTTCCCTACTCCTACCGCATCCATGCGGAACAGCCTTGACTCTCTCAAAGAGCCATTAGCCAATAAAAGGTGATGCATCTCTTTAACCATGCCACGGCTTATTAACTCCGCTGACTCGCCACAACCTCACTCATTACGGTTGCTTTGCTTGGACTTCAGTGGCACTTCTTTTATGAAAAGATTAAACCTCGTCAGTCAGACTGTATTTATCGGATCGATCTCAGCACTTTAGGGCGGTCCGACGTTTCGGCACGCATCCCCTGTGGCCTAGTTAATTCTCTGTATACGCTTCACCTATCTTGTTCGCTGAAAAAAAACCAGCTCCGCCATAGGCGCAACACTCGATACGGGTGGTGAGTTAGACCTTACCCGACAGGGACTTGCACCCTGCAAGATGCATCAAGCTTCGCTTGACGCACTAACGAGACTGTAGAATAACCCCAACAGCCAGATTTGACTAAAAAACGGGGCCCAGCAATCAATCCAAAGCGCTTTTAAGACAATAGGTAATGCATTTGGAACCCATAAAACAGGCTATATTTCTTAAAAAAAGAGAAATTCTACAGCCTCAACGCCTCAAACACCGGCTTGGTAACGTTAGCGACTTTTTTGGAACAAAAAAGGTGACAGCTTTACCAAGTCCGCGTGCTTTGACTTGTTACATTTTGACGGTGAAGCCATTGCTGATTACCTCAAGTTGCCCATTACCATTAAAATTGAATTTGTAATGCTTGTACCCTTCTTGAGCCCCGATTTCACCTTGCTTAACATGCTCTGCTAACCATGCTGACTCGATAATTATATGGCTTCTATCGTACTCTTCGCCTTCGATGAAGGTTTCGATCATTTGCCATTTAAATGCAACGGTATCCGAAAAGAATACTTCGCGCTGATTTTTCTGCCAATCCTTAAATTTAAGGATTAAGTCCCCCTCATCCATACTGATGTCGGGAAAGTCAGTATCTGCGGTTGAAAACCCAGGATCTATTATTTCTGCTCGTTCCATGCTCGATCTATTTTGAAATGTAACGAGCCTGTAGAATTACTCGTTCTAAAATATATTTTTATGATGCACCAAACCATAGCTGAGTTCTTGTTTTGACTCAATTGTTTAGTCTTTTTCTGCTGTGATGAAAATTATCAAGGTTTGGCGTTTTTATGGGAAGTTTCAGGCTGGTTTTGGGGGGGATTTCAGGCAATTGGGGGGTTGCCCTGCCTAATGCATCGTCTTTTGCAGCTTTTCAATATTATGAACAAGGCAATACAGCTGCCACTGGGCATTCACTTTGGCTTGTCCCCGTAGCG
>NZ_JAIMJA010000004.1 GCF_021295315.1 Motilimonas cestriensis
TCAATGGAGCGGAGTTTAAGTGGTAATCAGGTAAAGTTATGTCAACTTATTATTAAAGTGGAATCCCGAAAAAAGTAGATAGTTAAAGGGCTGCGAGATAATGTCTACTAAATGCCTTGACAGGTACAGCACCGATGGCTGGAAATAAATTATACATATCAGCTTGCATATACCGATACGCTATATTAACTTTTTCAGCACACTTGCGGCCCTTAAATGCTTTTCCTTTCGAGCTGACACATTCTTCATGCCCATTACGCCACTCCGAAAAAGCTCTACCCATGTTTTCGGCAGGCACCACGTGTTCCCACTCAACGCGATGCGAACGCTTAGCATGCTTGATAGAGGTAAAGCCTTGAGGAAAAATTACTCTTTTAGCCTCATCGAACAGAGCACCACAATAAATCGTTTCACGATTATCCATATAGACTAGTTGTTCAAGGTTCTTCTTTGCTTTACTAAATGATTGATTAGTCTTATTTCCTTGAGATAGTGCATTTGAAGTTGTGATCAAAGCGATGATGGATAAAGGTATCAGGTATAGTTTCATGGGAGCCGCCGAGTTATTCTTAAAAAACGATTAAATAATATGCTGAAAAGGTAATCTTCTGGTGAAGGTTATTTCAAGCATCTGTGTTGGTAGTCTCATACCAAGCACTTTTTATAATCATACTAAAAAGGCAGCGATCTCATCTTTACGCTGCATTTTCTAAACTGTTTATGCCCCAAGACGGGTTTAAGACGTATGAAACCATCATCTCCTCAAACAAAAATTTTTGATTGTCTTTCCTATCCCAAATGATAAGTGTGTTGACTCCCCACTTTGACATACTTTCTCAAACGTAGTTTTTTGGAACACTACTGCTTAAGTTTACGAACCTTGCGTTTGTCGGCTTCCTTTAACTTTCATCGAGCTCGATACCTGTCCTTCAAACTTCTTTAAAAAACCATCCACATTTAAACCAGCAAAAAACGATAGAGCATACAGCAGTGTCTCAGGATGTTCTACTGAGGTCGAGCCAACTGCAACTAGACCCGCCGTGATAACAAGGTAGGTAACGTAACCCATTAGGCCAGAAGCAATTGGTCGGAATAGATACCAAACTAACCAAACTGAATCCCATTGCTTTCTTTGACTATAATTCAAGTACACTGCTCGAAGGCAATACAGGACACCGCCACTGACTGCAACTAGCACGCACTCTATAATAGATTTAATCGACACAACCCATTTAGGGGAGTCATCTATACCTGTCAAATACCAAACCCATATGGACACAATTAATAAGGAAAGTAGGTAGACACCCACACCTAAAGCGCCACACAAATCTTTCCATGTGTAATCCCGAGGTTCTACTGGATTTTCTGAAGATGATGCTTGCTGTCGTTCATTTAACATTAAATCGATATTCCTTTTTGCCGTCAGTTAAGGCGACATGGCTTTGCTCGATCCCTGTTGTGCTAAGGATCAGCATGATGAAGTAATTAAGCTGATGCTGAGAGTCTAAAAAAGTACTTCGAATCGCTTGTGTGTCATCCGAAGAGGGGGTAGGTATACTACAGGGGTGAGTATGCCAATCACCGAGATAATGCAGTCCATTTTTGAAATTTTCTTGTATTGTTTTGTTGGCTTCACGTTTATCCCATGAAAAACCAAAGCGTGACCTTTTGTCGGCTTTGCTAGGAGTAGACACAGATTGGACTGTAACGGCTCCTGAGCTAATTACTCCAAATAGAAAGCCACCTGCCTCATCTCTGTTTCCGGTTTGCTTATATTGATGCAACTGACTTATGGCTTTTTCTGAAAAATACACCGATAGACAATCTAGTGACTGGGAGGTAAATTGAACTGGTGCCATTTTGCTAGAGAACTTTAAGGACTTTTGAACCATCATCGATCTCTCCGTATTTTTGCTCCCAACTATGACTCCATTCACCGCCTGCCGAAAGCAGAAGCTTACGACTACCTACCCACACTCGGTAACTATCTGTTTGAATACCTTCACAAGCAAGCTCGGTCACAGCCTCTGCTATCATGCTATGACCGAAGCTAAGCTCTATGCCGCCATACGGTTGAAAAATGCCACCACAGAAGTGGGTGGGCTTGGTAGTTCGGTGTTCGAACTTGGCACAGCTCTCTAGTAAGTCGCCAGTATTATCAAATAAAGAGCCATAACTAAAGCTGCCAGCCTTATTTATATAGCAATGTGTGGCTACAGCGTGCGCTTCAGTAAAGCAGAAAACAACGCAGCACTTCAGTTTCCCACTTTCTATTCGCTCTTGTATAGCCTTGTCTGATGCCCATTCCGCAGTTGCACTAATCATTAAGTCACACTCTGTAGTCAGCAAGTCTATGGTCGTATCGTCCTCGAACCACTCCTGACTTCCTGCATGTAGTACTTCTACCCATGGGTAGTCCCTTTCTATATGACGTTTACATGCCTCTGCTTTGTTCACCCCAACGTAACTCATGCCAAGAAGGTGTCTGCCTACATTTGCGGCCTCAAGTGGCTCTCCGTCACACAGCACGAACCTAGTGAAGCCTGCCTTGATGAGTAACGGGAGCAAACTAGAGCCTACAGAGCCAAGTCCGATAATGCCAATGGTAGTTCCACTAGTTGTTGATAAGAAGGAGTTAGAGTCTCTACCTAGAACCCATGACGGGTCTCTTCGCTCTATATCTATACCGCGAACTCCTAATTGAATACATCTAGTATTTAGAAAGCGTTGGGGGATAATGCTGTCTCTAAAGCCGTTGCCTATTTTGGCTTCGTATAGGTTGAGTAGCCCTGCATGACCTCTCGTTCCTATGCCACCAACGCAATTCATTGCTGTAATTACTGCCCCATTAGGTGTGTTTGTCTGGATTAAAAACGCAGGATAGCGACGACTAGAGCCTAACACTATGGTGATTGCCTCTGCTGCCTGAACCGGATCACCGTACTGAGACTCAAGTATAGAAAGAATTTCTCCGAGATTAGTGGGGTACTCGGATGGCTTCCAAGCCTCACTTAGATTGATAAGCAGGGTAGTTGAGCAAAACTTTTGGTTTGATTTGATCCCAATATTTGTTAGCCAGCTCTTAAGTTGCTTCTCTGTGTCGGCAAAGACAGTGCCTTTGTTGCTTTCATACGCCACATGGATCTTACGAGTTGTAAGGTTTCTGATGTTGCATAGGCTTGTGGCTTTCTTTTCTTTTGATGATGTTTTAAACGATCGACTCCAGTAACTTAGCAATCCAACGCTAAAGTCATCATCGAGGTTTCCGGAAATAGTCTCTTCTATCAGTGAATGACTATCTTTGATCAAGTGCTCAACATAAGTAATGTCTTGCGGATCAAAAGACACCTCATCACCCCAAACGCAAAGCTTCCCGCGCTCTTCAACGTGTGGGTACTTTAGGATTTCCAGCTCAGGGTGTGTGTAGATATGAGGTACACTGAAAGGGAAGCTTGGTCTGGCTGCCACTATCAATTGGATTGTCTTGCCATCTTCTGGGTGTTTAATGTCGGTTCGTATGCGCCAATTTGCCGCATACAGGCTTGAGGGTATCCCCAAGCCCTGCAAATCCTTTTCGGGTATTCGTTTAGCCGAATACCTTGTGAAAAGGAGTTGGCCTAACGCATCAATAGAATTTGCGCGTTCATTAGGCATATGTGCGTTTTCCGTCTTTTTTAACTGCTGTCGGATTTACAACCTTAGAGAAGTTACGTGCTTTGGTCTTTGTTGTCTTCGTAGGTTTGTTGTTGGCAAAAGTTATGAATAGTGAGTTCGGTTTACCGTCACTATCTTCGCCTTGCTCAGCAACAGCTAAAAACTTCCCTCCTTTATTGTCAGTTAGGATTTTTTCGTACTCATCCCTGGCTAATTGAGAGGGTGGAGTTGAACAACCAAATTCGTGACTGCTGCAAAGAATTAATGCATCTTTGTTGGCAAAACTCAATGCAGCACGAGCAGACGCATTTAGTTGTGGGTCATCGCATTTTGATTCACTGTCATTAGATAGTGAACGCCAAGAGCAATGGTGTGGTGCAAGCAGGACATCGTAAGCAAGCTCATCAAGTTGCCCTGTCGATTCAAGTTTGTCGTAAAGTACCTCCCAGCACTTAACCTCCGCATCACCACCGATGAGGAAAGATTTTGTACAGGTTGCATTCTCGTTAAGGCCTTCATCATTGAATGTGTGGCTTAAATCGAAACGGATAATAGCACTGGAGTTATTCTTTGTTAGCTCTTCTTCGTCTTCAGTAACTTCTTGCTTGTCGGCAGGTGCGAGCAAATAGGCGTTGAGTGATTGATCATCAATACCGGACATGTGGCCGAATGAAGTGTAAAGCTCAGCTACAATAGACGAAATGTCATCAGTTTTGCCATCTTCATCAGAAGACAAGATGATAACGCGATTACCATCGCCGCAGTTATAGCCATCTTCACGGTAAAGTTTAACTCGGCGTTTCACTTCTGTGTTGAATTTAACCGCATCGTCACAGAGAGTGTTGTTGCCATCACAGCCTGTTGCAGTCGCGCGACGAAATACACGAGGGGAAGACCAAATTTCATTTATACGAATCCTAGTTGAGTTGTCACCCCAATCATCCGGATTGCCTCTATAAAACATCGTGTTGAAGCCCGTTATGTGGTCTTTGTCTGGATGCGTGAGAACAAAAACGTCAACGTAAGGGCGACCTTTATCGTCAGTGTTTAGGCGGTCTTTTAGTCTTTCCTCTAGGAAGTCGTAATCAGAGCCGGACTTGCGATAGCAGTCAATTAGAATTGTTTTGCCATTTTCTGTAGTGATTAGGGTCATATCTCCGTTGCCAACGGGAAAAACCTCAATTGATGGTAGTGTCATAACTTACTCCATTAAAAAGAAGGTGGTGGACGTGTGAAATTATTTCAAAATCAAGTGACTAGTAAAAATAAAACACAATGCCTGAAGACTATAACTTCGGTACGTTTTTTGCTATTTCATTAGATATATGAGAATAAGTCACCAATATTAACGTCTTCTATCCCTGCTTTTTTTCGCAATAATGTGTTCTATTTCAGCTAAGACACTAACCGTGAATAGTCCCCTCGTACCACCACCGTTAAGGCTTAATACTCGGATCGAAGAATCAGTAGAGGAATCTTTTGGTTGCTCGTTGTTATCTGGCGACATATCGAACCTAACTCAATAATTATTTGTCACACTAATATTGGGGTTTATGGTCAATAATTCAACAGAAACAGAGTTATTAATTGACGGTTAATTGATTTTTGTTGGTGTGACGTGCATCGTAGTTAAGTAAGGAATTGATTTTATTTTATTTATTTTTTGTCTCCAGTGTGTAAATAGTTACCCATAATGTTGTATTTATATATTACTGTAGTGTAATAGATTAAATTGATATTCTTGTTATCAGTGTTTAGATGATGATGGTTGATTATGGAAGAATTCGAAATACAAAGTATCACTAATCATGATGACAATTTTTGGCGTGTGGATTGGTTTGGTTGCTTGTCATATGTTGACTCAGCGCAGGGACATAGAAGGAGCCAGGTGCTCGTTGATGTATATCTGTCGAAGTTGTTTAAGCATCCTAAAAATTCAAATCTGAACTATAAAACATCGACTGATCATGGAAATCCTCTCAAGGTTCAGGTTCCAGTAGAATATTTGGTGATTTTTCGAATAGGGGATATTTGGCATAAAGGCAAGTATTTTTCTACGCCTGACTATTTGCAACTTTCAACCGGCAGTATAAATGTTTCGTCTCAAAATACAGATTCTTATTTTTCCTATCACAGGTTTACCGATGGCTCTTTCCTGATCCCCTTCAAAAATCATCCATACCATCAATCCGCTACTCGAGTTTATTGTGAAAGGCTAATTTTGCCATCAGGACAGGTAATCATCATCCCGCACTGGGTTATCTTACAAGCATATTTCGCTAGATGTTCTTATGTTTTTTCGCAGTTATTTGAGTTTGGCTTAGCATTTGACAAACTTTTTGATCCAAATAAATCTGAACTTGTTGATGGTAAAGGCCTATTGCAATTAAGGAAGGAAGTCGATGATGCTGCCGCAGCGGATGTTGCACGCATAGCCTGGGACAGCGCTACTAACAAAGCTTATAGAATGGTTAGTCAAAATTTAGCGTTGACTCACTGTCATTCAGAATTTCATACGAAGCTTCCGTCGGGATCAAATATTCAAAACAGTAATACAGGCCCTAAAACTAAGCTTCCAATAGAAGGCCTTACAAATCTTAAATTCAGGGGAAAGTACTTAACGGGAGATCAAATCACGGGGCCATTTATTGTATTTGAAATCCTATCCTGCTCAGCAGATATGCCTTTTGAGACGCTGGATTTTTACAGAGATAATCCTGGTGACACCATAGGGAGGAGCGAACGGCAAAAGGCATTAGAAAACTCGAAAAAATATCCGCCTCGGATCAATGCTAAACATGATAAAGACTTACAGCTAATACCCGCTAAAGAGCCTATTAGAAAGATTGATAAGCTAAAATTATTGCTCAAATCCCGTGCCGGGACTGAGCATACAGGTCTGAACAACAAACAAATTATAAAAAAACACTTCAATGATATATCTCTCAGAGCCAAGCAAGGAGCGATAACAATAGATGTTGATTGTGGAAATGCTGGTGATGGTGATAGTAATGGAGAAGGGGCTCCTGTCAGTTTCGCATTTTTAGAAGGAATTGAAAGTAAAAAGAAAATTCATTTGTTTGATTATCCTATTTGCCGTTTAAAAATTTTTCGTTTCGTCTGCAGGGATATTGCTAGGTTACCTGAAGTGAAGAACGTCAAATTTATTCGGGTTAATCCACAATTGGGTGGCTTCGATGATGACTATTCATATTTTCCTGAAACCAGGACTGAAACCGGTCGTGATCGTAAGTGGCGATATATCGATTATATCAAGGGGTCCAGAAGCTCAGGGAAAAAGCTCAGACGTGCATTGGTTGCTCAAGTGACTGCTTTTTCAAATGTTTTTTATATTATTGAAGTTGAAAGGCGGACTGTGTGCGTTAATGGACAGTGGGGAGAGCTTGATGCCCCTGCTTTATTAATTATTCGTTCAAAAAAACATTTCGGCGTATTACCCGAAAACGATCTTCAACGATTGTTCCGACAGTGTGCGGAAAACTCAGGCACCTGGTTAAGTAAGAATAATAAAAATAATTATCTAGCCTTCCTCCATCATATCAAGCCATTAAGTCACCCAGATAACACCACGCTGGCGAGCCCAGAAGACCACCGACGCCGTATAGTCACGAACATTAAAGCTGCATCTGGAATGAAACGTGTAAGTCAGCCTGATTTAGAGAAATCCTAGCTGAGGCACTTTTTGCCAAAGAATGATTAAGTATCGATTTTGATTTTTTAGGGGTTTTTGTGAATAAGAAACAGAGTTTTTGGGACAAGTGTCTATCTATGCTTGGTTTGGTTAAACGTTTCACCCTTGATGAAGTGATAGAAAAAAATAATAGAAGGGAAAAAGTATTATTTGACAGGCACTCTGATTTTGAAGAAAAAAATAGGGCTCTAGAGAAAAAAAGTAAAGCACTCAATGAAGCATTGCTTGAAAAAATAAATGTAATCGAAAGTCTTCATGACAAACTCAAAGAGATACAAGAGATTGACTACGAACTTGGTTGCAATTTATTTGATGTTTATCATAAGCGAAAGAAAACAACCCCCTCTCGTCCAGCCGTTCCGTCGGGCGACTTAAAAATAATGAGCCAACATATTGAGGATTTCAAAAACAAGGTCCTGCAAATCAATCATAATAACCCTGAAAATCCAGTTAGATATAGTAAAATGCAGGAAGGATTGATCTTTGCCCGAAATACAGCTGTTTGTAATATCGCTGGTGCCGGTTCAGGTAAATCAACAGCACTAATTCTTAGAGTTATTTTTTTTCATTTTCACCTGAATATTCCTATAGAACAAATAACTGTTTGCACATTTACCACTGAATCTAGAAAAGATTTTATCGCTAAACTACGCCTGAGGTTTTTTCAGTGGGGAGGAAAAGAGCTATCGAAGAAGAAGGCCGAATCGATCGTTAGGACTTTTCATTCTCTCGCGTTTGAAGTTCACCAGAAGCTCGGTTCATCTACGGAGGCCTTGCTATTTGATAAGGAAAAAGATCGACCTAGTATTGACGATCCTGATGGAAGCAACATACCAAATCTTATGGAAGTGAGGGCAAGTAATAGTCAAACTATAGGTCTTCAGGAGCAATTGCAATTTGGGCTATATAGTTCATTGTTCCGTAAAGACAAAAGCTTCCAGAGTGGAGTTATGCAGCTTTATCGGTCCTTCTTGTCAAAGCGTCTTACTTATAAGGCAATGAAAGACCCTAAAAGGTATGATGGTACGAAAGAACAGGTCCTATCAGATAAGAGTTTTGAACTTTGGCTGCAATATAATTCAGGCTATACATCGTTTCAGGAATTCTATCGACCAGGTAGCGCGGAGATTGGTGACGTCAACCTGAACTACCATCTTTTACTGCCAGCTTCAGGCATTAGGGTTTTTTTTAGCCGACCTTATACCGACTTTATACCATCTAAGTTGAACTGGGAGATCACCAAGCGACATAACCATTGTGCAGCATATGCAGGATTAGATTACGTTGTCGTTTTCAGCGCGAAAGAAGTTAATGTTCTTATTACTGTTGAGAAAGCATTATCTGGGATAGACAAAAATGACATGATCGCTCCTGATTTTTCTTATATATGTCAGGGGGATATTGGCTCTTTGTTTGGCGGAAAAGGCAATAGTATTGTTAATCAATTTGCTAAGCTAATTGACTTTAGCTACTCGATGGGAGTACCGCTGTGTAACATACAGTTCAGCAAGGCTGAGAAACATTTTAAAATTCTGTTAATGGATGATCGTATTTTTATGCAGCTTGCTATTCAATTTCATCAGGCGTGGAATTGTTTGTTAACTGAAAGGGGGCTTGTCACGTTTGATCAAATATTTCATCGGTTTGGTGGAGTGGAGGCGGGTAAAAGTCAGCTATCGTTAGATAAATTACAACATTTGATGATAGATGAATTTCAGGATATTTCGCCTCTGATGATTAGCTTTATCAACACCCAAAAACAAATATTGACAGCGTCTACTTACGATGAAAGCAGTATCACTTGTATTGGGGATGATTATCAGTCTATCTATGGTTGGAGAGGAAGCTGCTCTAGTTTCATTGTTAATTTTGATGAGTGCTTTAGTATTCCTCATGTGCCCGATACGCAACTATTAACTGAAAACTATAGAAGCGCTAAACAAGTGCTTGATACTGCATCATTAGTCACAAAACGGTTTCGATTGAAATCATCAAATAAAGGTTATATGGCCAAGGCAGGTCTAGACTCTCACCCTGAGGTACAGTGCTGTTTTTATCCCCCTTTAACTAAAGAAGGAAATGGCAGACAATACGAAGACGTCGACTTTGAGAAAGTTGAGCAGGTACTAAGGGATGCCATTTTTAGGTTCAATCCAACACCAGAAAAACCCATATACATACTGAAAACCAAAAACAAAATTCTCGACAGCGAGCTTGCTTTGGGCATCATTAAGTTAATTCGTGATACAAAAATGAATGGCAAAGCTGTTATTAAAAGCCTAACTATTCATAGCAGTAAAGGGCTAGAGGCGTCGTGTGTTATCCTTCTTGGGGATATACTTAAACCAGAAAAACACCCCATTCGTGAAGGAATTTATAGACTTGCTGGTAGGCCACATAGTTATAATGCTATGCAAACAGATGAGGCTCTTAGAGTTGCTTATGTCGGGATTACTCGCGCAAAAATTGCCATGCATTGGTTTTTTTCGTCAACGGACGAATCCAGGAATGTCATGGCCGGTGCTTTAAAATGAAGCGATGAAGCACTAGGGCCTTCTCTCTTTACAGGCTTAATCATCTACGCTATTTTTATTAATCAGATATTTTAATTGTTTCGTTATTGTTGACTTTTCACTCAATGCACTTAATGGCAAAAATGGGCTTATACGCTCTAATTGATTCGCCCATAATTGAGGAAATTCAGTTGCGTTTTCTTCTATGTATATGTACCAAGCCTTGTGATCCCCTGGGAAAGGAACGCCCATTTGGCTGGATACGTACTCTTTAAGTTCATTGCGTGTAAAGGTTCCCGTATTGGCAACGTGTTTACATTGATCGCTATTGCGCCGACAGATTAGTGCTTGGGCGTAAGCTCCTGGGTCTGTAAATGCGAGTTCTTTCATCGCGCTTTCATCAACTCTGTATAAGCTTTCAGCGCAGGATGCGGCTTCAATTAAAAAATCTATCCAATCTAGTAAATTACAAGAGCTAGTAGGATGTTGGCTTTGCATCCTTTGAGCAAGATAGCTAATGTTCTGTTTTTCTGCCCAGTCTTGTAGCTTGCGGTTTAGTCTGTTCTCAAAATCGCTACATTGCTCAAGATATTCAACCTTCTCATCATGAGGTAGCTCTCTCAACATATTCCTAAGCTGAGTCATAGCACTGTCATTCAATGACGTTAAGGGGATCTTGGGGGTAAAGTGTTCACCTTCATTGTCACCAGATTGGTAATTGTCGTAATCATCACACATAGTTGTTTTTTCTCCATTTTTTAACCAGTGTTTTAATTTTTTCTGAGTCTCGGTAACCCATGAATAAATTTACAGTCGTGATATTTATTTTCATCCCTTTAGAGAGCATGATTTTGATTGCGTTATGAATGCTCTCTTGTGTCGGTTCAATATTGGGGTTGTACAATTTTGGGCGCACCGCTTCGTCAAGCCAATAAGGAAAGGTACTTGTTGTTTTTGTTAGTGGTGAAAAATCGCTGAATGAAATACCCATATTCTCAGATATCTTGAGCAGGTTGCCTGGCCAATTAGAGAAGACTTTTGGTAGTTTGGTTAACGCGTAGTACCTTAAGTCGATGGGCAAAGCATCGACATCATGAATTTTCAGCAAACCAGTGGGTATTGTTTTTTCCAAGGTGAGCCGCATCATATGACGTAATACGGCAAAGAAAGAGAAAGAATATATCCATCGCTCAGGGCATAGCTGCGCAAAGCCTGCCGTAAGTATATTGATGTACTTTTTGGTGTCATTTATCACGACGGGTGAGGCAAGGGCAACAGGAGCATTTTCTAGAGGGGACGCACAGCAATGGCAAGCGGTAAAGGAACCCGCATAAACACGACTTTTTTTTCTTTGATCATTCCCTATAACTTTGACTGGAGCTCGACAGGAATAACAGTTATCTAAAAGCTTACAATGATGAACTTCACAGACGGTGATAAAGCTGATGCGCCATCTTTTTCTGTAGTACGGATTTTTTTCATTGAGGCACAATGGACAATATTGCTGATAGTTCAAATCATTTCTAGTTTCGCCGAGACTAAGAACGCATTGTTTGCGATAGGACTTATCTGATTCCTTTTCAAAAAGGTAGCCTTGATAAGACTGCATTGTTGTTTGATATGCAGTGGCATAATCTGTTTTCATTTTGAACGCTATTTGCTTCAATGAATGGTCAGATACGTGTGTATCTATGCTTTTAGAAACCGAACGCATAGTAGGCGCTGTCATGGTTAGGAAGCTCCGCAGTTTTTGACCATTACACATAGCAGCTCTTACTATCCAGGATGAGAACACTTCGTCAGGAAGAGGCTGAGGGTGGGCAGGCCATGGCAGCTTTGGGCTAACCATTTTGTAACCTTCTTTCGCCAGGAGAGAGCCATTGCAAGTCATTTAAGAGCTGTAAATCAATACATTCCTTCCCGTTACTTATTGCTTGAACCGCAGCTTCAGAAAGCAATTCAGATAGTTCGCCAATTAACCCGTCACTCATTGAAAGCAATTTTGTTGCAATGGGGCGAGCAGAAAGTTTGGACGGCTGTGCGAGTGGAAGCATAGATTCAAAGCTTGCGAGAAGCCTTCTATAATCTTGTCCGTACTCCCATCTTGGTAAAATGGTGGGTTTAAAGCGGTTGTCTAGTTGGGGATCTGTTTTTACTGCTCTTAGAGCGTCCTTAATACCGAGGCCCACGATAGGTATTTTGAGTTCATTACCTAAATTGCGCAGCACGCTAAGAAAAACACGTTGTTTTTCCAAGTTTCCGGCGAGAATTGAGTGAATTTCGTCAATTACAAGCATCTGCACATTACAGTATTTCATAAGTTGAATAGCTTGATAGTGCTTCTTTTCAGCTGTGTCTGAGGGACGATATGGAGCAAACATTTTTTCCAAAATGTTGCTGTACAATCTCGACTCACTGGGAACAGGCGGAGCCTGAACAAATAATACAGGAATAACTACCCCTTCGTTATCCTCCCTTTCATATGGAGGGTTTTTTTCTAAAAAACGTTCAGCAATCATGGTTTTACCTGAGTTGCTTTCTCCCACGATTAGCATGTTAGGCATGCGATGGCGTCGAGGATACGATTGTAGGTCCTCTAGCTTCTCTATTATTTCAAGCGCTTTTGGATAGCCAATCCATCGAGGGGAACGTATGTATTGGATCCGTGTTTGTTTATCACACTCCATATACTCTTTTGCAGCTTGGCTAAGGTGCGCATATTCACTGATATTTGTATTAGTCATATCGCTTTACATCCAGTAATTCATCAAACGGTAAAATGGGCGAGTCATCTTCCTCTTCAATATATTGTTCTTCTTGAACTACTGGATTACTCAGGCTTTCGTTCCCTATTTGAGATCGGATAGACTTTCTTGAGGACGATTTGCGTTTCTGATGGGCTTTTCGTGCTTTTTTAGTGGTTTGTACTGCTGTTTTTTCAATAACACGCATTTTTTCTATAGCATCAAAAATGATGTCTTCATTGACAGTACTTCTGCCTTCTTCTTTTAAGCGATTCAAGGCAGCATTGAACTCCCAAATGCTGACGGCTGGGAAAGAAGTATTACGGTAAGGAATGGGATAATACATTTCAAGTTGTGGGTCGAAAAACCACACAACAGATATATCTCTGGGATCACGCCTGAAGATAAATTTTCTTTTGACCTTACGTTGGCCCTCAACGGTTGAATTTATCCATACTCGAAGAACATCGTGGTAATAACAAACATTGTCAATTTGGATACCATAAGCTTGAATGGTGCGCTCAACGTAAGGCAGAAAGTTAATTCGTAACGTCTCTTCGTCACTAATTCGTTCTGGTAGCCCCACTCCTTTGCTATTTGAGTTACCAAGTATTCCCTGTTCATACTTGGACATAGGGCTGCAATTAATTCCTGTATGGTAGCTATGGTGATATGACTTGACTATGAGTTGGCCAAGCCAGTTCTCTAACTCTTTTAACGTGAAGGCAGATTCTTTTTCAGAATCATATCCCTCTCTTTGAACAGTATTGGAAAATGTTGTCCCTGGTAAAGCATGAATTTTTTTTGCGAACGTTCCTAGTAATCTTTCAATGTGCGCACCGAAGTGTGGTCTGGCTACAGGTCTCCATTCCAAAGTGATGCCATATTGATCGCATGCTAGTTGAAGCATCCGACCTCGAAATTCTTTGGCATTATCGGCATGGACTGTTCGAGGGATCCCCCAACATGGCCAAGGTGTATCAATATCATGCTCAGCTAGCCAGTTATCTTTAGGTAAAATTGCATGGGAAAGGCATGCGCCAACACTTACTGAACCCGGTGGGTCCAGTGATATGTAAAACCCTACGACTAAGCGGCTATAAACATCAATAGCCATTGTTATCCAAGGTCTTTGCATTGGAAGGCGGTGATCGTCATCAACAAGGATGATATCTAAGAGAGTGTGGTCAATTTGTATTACAGACAAAGGGTACTCAGCATGAGGGAAAGCACCTTCGTTCATATGAAGTTTATCTTGGGCTTTCTTAGAACCAAATCTACGTCTGATTTTCAGGTCTTCAGCTAGTTGGTTCACTCGACCTCGAATGGTGTTGACATGGGGAGCTGATATACCTGTATTTCGGCATTGCCTTTTTATTTCGGTATACAAGATTGAAATTGATTTTTGCTGTTTTGTTAAATATTCATCTTCGATGCAGGCAGAAACAATAGCTTCTGCTTCTGGAGAGAGTTTGCGGCTCCCTGCATCACTTCGTTTATTTGGTGCTAGGCTAGCTAACAATCCCCCTTGCTCATACAATCGTAACCACTTGTAGATAGTATTTCGATGGAGATCATAGGATAAAGCGACTTGCTCAACATCTTCCACGGTTCTTCCTGCCTTATGAGCGAGAGGACGAATTATTTCTAATCGTTTCTGCGCTATTTGCCAGTCTTTATCTGGAAGAGCATCTATGGCGTGAAGAGTTGTTTTTACAGGACTATCGTCAAGTGGGGCTGTTGTTGTATCGGATATTCTAAGTCGTTTGATGTTACCGTCAATTGTGCTTTCAACTAAAATATACTCAAGGTCGATTAATTGTATAATTGTGTATGGATGATTACCAACGTACACAACGCTTCCTTGCTGAAGTGTTAGCCTGACGTGCTCTCTTTTCATATCTACCTACTGAGCCAAATTCGTGATGCCATAGTGAGAGGGATGTTCATATCAGTGCTGATTCGTCCTGATGCAATGAGTTTCCACAATATTGGTATAAGTTCTGCCTGAGCCCACTTGTCGTTAAATATTGCTTTGAGCAGTGATTCTGTGCTGCATGAGCGCATTTTTGCCAAGGAATGTAAGAGCATTTCTTCAAATTCCAACCTTTGAGGTACTTTCAGGTAAGGCAAAAGAAATCGTGCATTCTCCATATAGATAGTTCTTATTTCGACTTCAGTCATGATTTTGAAACACCAGTTGCGCTCCTTTGCATATGAAATGGCTGCAAGAAATTTTGGTTTTAGTTCTAGCCAATTTTTCTTCAGGTCGCTGCGATATTTTATTTCATACAGAACAGTGTCTTTTGAAGAATGAATGCACCCATTTGAACTGTATTGAACAAGTACGTCAGGGGTATAGTTTCGCTCTCTATTTTCAATGCTTTGCCAAGACACAGCTACTGGTTGGACATCGTAAGTGATTACATTTGAATCAAAATCTAATAACGTCAGAAAATCACGCTCAAGGGTTGACTCGAAGAAAGGCTTACTTGCTTTATTTGAGGCTGCCAGTCCTGTGAGGTTCCGATAGTTTTTAGGTATTTTACGAACAGACACAATAAACCACTCTATTTTACCGTTGTAATTGAAATGCATTACACTATATCAATGTTCACAAGAACATTAGAGTAGTGTTGATAATCACTTGATTGGTAAAATTATTACATTATAGCTATGTGCATGTCATTTGGCTTGCCGCCACCACCAACCAAAGCCGCCGCTGACGCACTGTGATGGGGCTGGCGAAAAGGCCTAGTTTGCCAAGGCAAATCAGGTAAATCACTAATTGAATAAATCGCTGCGGTTTCAAGTGCCTCGGCCTCACTTAACGTTGGCATGATGCCCAGAATACGACTAGCTAACATGGTTTTCCCCGTGCCTGGTGGACCGATCAAAAGCAGGTGATGACCCGCACTCGCAGCAATTTCAAGGGCGCGTTTACCTTGGTATTGGCCAATAATATCAACTAAATCTGCGCTAGTCGTATTATCTTGTGGTGGCTGATGTGGTGGCGCATGCTCGAGCTGCTCTTGCCCGGCGAGAAAGCGGCACACTTGTAATAAGCTATCGGCAATTTTGTGTTCGCCGCTCACGCAGCTGACCTGTGTTGCATTGGCCGACGGTAATACGAGGGTGCGTTTAGCATCGCGCGCCGCCATGGCAACGGGGATCATGCCACGGCAAGAGCGGAGCTCGCCCGATAGCGCCAACTCGCCAAAAAATTCATACTTGTTTAGATGCTGGGCGGGGATCTGCCCCGAAGCAGCTAAAATCCCTAACGCAATCGCCAAATCAAATTGACCGCCATTTTTGGGTAAGTCAGCGGGCGCGAGATTCACCGTTAATCGCGAGCTGGGAAATTCAAACTGTGAGTTTTGAATTGCGCTACGCACCCGCTCTTTAGCTTCCTTAACACTGGCTTCGGGCAGACCGACCAAATTAAAGGCAGGTAAACCCCGGCCTAAATGCACTTCTACCATCACTTCTGGTGCATCAATCCCGAGTAAGCTGCGGCAATATACAATAGCAAGTGACATGATGACTCCTTGTTCGGCGCGATACCCAATCAACTGGAAGATACAGGTTTCAGAGCACTACCGTGTTTTCAATAGTAGGTACACTGGCAAAGGGCAGGTTTTACACACGTTTATGCTGCGTGATTGATTTCAATAAGGAGAAAACCATTACCTGCAATCAATGCCTTGACTAAACGCATGTAAACCCCTACTGAAATCAAGCTGCGCTAGGTTGATTGGGTATAAGTATTAGTCAGATATCTGTCATCGCAAAATTAATGGAAATTTTTTTAGTTATTTTAAGCTTTGGGTGAGATCGGGTAGATTGGAAAATTGCCTTGTCTATATATTGCATATTTAGTCAATGTTGGTCTATTGTTCTGTATATTTTTATTCTGTCTGGATCTTGTATAGATTTGTTGAGCCGAAAAAACGATTTACAGGTAAAAACCACCTTTGCACTGTGTTGATGCACTAGGGCATTTATGGTAGTTATGTAGTCAGTTTTTGTATTAATTCGTGACTGAGTGCTCAATGTTTAAAATAGTTAGCCTGATTATTCTGGTCCTAGTGGTGGTTATTCAACCATCGCTCGGGGGAATGTTGGCTAAGATAAAATAACTCAGACAAACATTTTAAACCCCCGCACCTTAACTGGCTCGGGGGTTTTTTTTTGACTTAGGATGTGTGGTTATGAACGGTGCCCATTTTGTGGTTAAGGCATTACAACAGCAAGGCGTGAAGCAAGTGTTTGGCTACCCCGGCGGGGCCATCATGCCGGTGTATGATGCATTGTATGATTGTGGTGTAGACCACTTGTTATGTCGCCATGAGCAAGGCGCGGCAATGGCTGCGATTGGTTATGCGCGCTCAACGGGTGGCGTCGGAGTCTGCATTGCTACCTCTGGCCCAGGTGCCACTAACTTGATCACCGGCCTTGCTGATGCACTACTGGATTCAGTGCCTATTGTGGCGATTACTGGTCAAGTGGCCTCACCATTAATTGGCACCGATGCGTTCCAAGAAGTTGATGTGTTAGGCATGTCCCTTTCTTGTACTAAACACAGCTTTATGGTGCAGCGCGCCGAAGATTTAGGTTCAGTGATAGCGCAAGCGTTTGAAGTAGCGCGCTCTGGTCGTCCCGGTCCGGTGTTGGTCGACATCCCTAAAGACATTCAGTTAGCTGCCGTTGAACATGCCTGCATTACTCATTCTGTTTCTGAGCCTGATGCACCAGAGTTGAGTGATATCACCGCTGCGCGCGAATTGCTTGGCCAAGCAAAAAAACCGCTGTTATATGTAGGTGGTGGTGTTACGTTAGCTCACGCTGAAGCCGAGCTACGCGACTTTTTAGCCAAAACTAAAATGCCAAGCATGACCACCCTAAAAGGCATTGGCACTATCGCACCAGAACAGTACGCTTTCTTAGGCATGGTGGGGATGCATGGCACTAAAGCTGCTAATTTTGCGGTGCAAGAAGCAGACTTATTAGTGGTGGCAGGCGCGCGCTTTGATGACCGCGTGACAGGTAAACTGGATGAGTTTGCGGTGAATGCCAAAGTGATTCACCTTGATATTGATGCTGCTGAACTGGGTAAATTGCGCAAAGCTGACGTTGCAATTGCAGCGGATTTAAAACAAGTATTACCGCAACTAGCGATGCCGTTAGATATTGACGACTGGCAACAACACACTATTGCCATGAGGCAAGAATATCACTGGCGTTACGACCATCCCGGTGAAGCTATTTATGCACCGCTGCTATTAAAACAGCTGTCAGATATGGCGCCAAAAAATACCGTAGTCGCATGTGATGTGGGCCAACATCAAATGTGGGTGGCGCAGCACATCGAATTTGATAGTCCGCATGATCACCTTTCAAGCTCAGGCTTAGGCACCATGGGCTTTGGTGTGCCAGCCGCCGTTGGCGCGCAAGTAGCACGTCCACACGATACCGTTATTGCAGTGTCGGGTGATGGCTCATTTATGATGAATGTACAAGAGCTTGGCACCATCAAGCGCCGCAAACTGCCAGTGAAAATTCTACTGATAGATAACCAACGTTTAGGCATGGTACGCCAATGGCAGCAGTTGTTCTTTGAAGGTCGCTACAGCGAAACTATTTTGACCGATAACCCCGATTTTGTTGCCTTAGCGGCCGCGTTTGATATTCCGGGTGAAACTATCGTCGTTAAAGAGCAAGTGCAGCCAGCACTTGAACGCATGCTAAACAGTAAAGGGGCGTACATTTTACATGTCGCCATCAGTGAAGAAGAAAACGTTTGGCCATTAGTGCCACCGGGTGCAGCCAACGATAAAATGATGGAGGAATGCTAATTATGTTACATCACCTAACGGTTACGGCTCAGCATAGCCCTGAATTATTAGAACGTGTATTACGTGTAATGCGCCACCGTGGTTTTAGCGTGCAAAATATGCAAATGAATCTAGATAGCGACAATCAGCAGGTTGAGCTACACGTCGCAGTGGCGAGTGAGCGAGCGATTGCCTTGCTGACCGCACAATTGACCAAATTGATTGGCGTGACAGCGGTTTCACTGACGGATCGAACCGCTGAGCCTAAGTTAGCCGTGGTTTAGGTTAGCGTTGATATCAGGTTGATATAAAGAAACCTTTCAAAACCTTGGGTTTTGAAACACAAGACAAAATAGCTCAGTTAGATTATGTTGGGCACATGAGCCAAGCCAATGATTAACGTTGGCGCTTGGCAAACTTATTTAAAACTAAATGTGAGAGAGTATTGTTATGCCTAAGTATCGTAGTGCAACGTCAACTCATGGACGAAATATGGCCGGCGCAAGAGCCCTTTGGCGTGCCACTGGAGTAAAAGATGACGATTTTGGTAAGCCAATTATCGCCATTGCTAACTCTTTCACACAATTTGTACCGGGCCATGTGCACTTAAAAGACATGGGCCAATTGGTTGCGCGCGCAGTTGAAGAAGCGGGCGGTATCGCCAAAGAATTTAATACTATTGCTGTTGATGACGGTATCGCCATGGGTCACGACGGTATGCTATACAGCTTGCCATCACGTGAGCTGATTGCTGACTCGGTGGAATACATGGTTAACGCCCATTGTGCTGATGCTATCGTGTGTATTTCAAACTGTGACAAGATCACCCCGGGCATGTTAATGGCGTCAATGCGCCTAAACGTGCCAGTTATTTTTGTTTCAGGTGGACCAATGGAAGCAGGTAAAACCAAGCTTTCCGATCAAATCATCAAGCTCGACTTAGTAGACGCCATGATCAAAGGCGCCGATCCTACTGTGTCTGACTCAGAAAGTGAGCAAGTAGAACGCAGCGCGTGTCCAACTTGTGGCTCATGCTCTGGTATGTTCACCGCCAACTCAATGAACTGTTTAACCGAAGCGTTAGGTTTAGCGCAGCCCGGTAATGGCTCGATGCTGGCAACGCATGCTGATCGTGAAGCATTGTTTATTAATGCCGGTAAACGTATTGTAGAAATCACTCGTCGTCACTACGAGCAAGATGATGACTCAGTATTGCCACGTAACATTGCTTGTCGCGCGGCATTTGAAAATGCCATGGCACTCGACATTGCCATGGGTGGTTCAACCAACACTATCTTGCACTTGCTAGCAGCTGTGCAAGAAGGCGACATTGATTTTGATATGGCCGACATGGACGAAATGTCACGCCGTATTCCTCAGTTGTGTAAAGTGGCGCCATCAACCCCGCTTTATCACATGGAAGACGTGCATCGCGCTGGTGGTGTAATGGCTATCTTAGGTGAGCTTGATCGCGCAGGTTTACTTAACAACCAAGTGACTACCGTATTGGGCACCACCATGGCGGAGCAGCTGGCTCAGTACGACATCATGCAAACCCAAGATGAGGACGTGAAAAAGTTCTACCGTGCTGGCCCTGCTGGTATCCGCACCACTAAAGCATTCAGTCAAGATTGTCGCTGGGATACGTTAGATACAGATCGCGTAAGCGGTTGTATTCGCTCAATCGAAAATGCGTTTAGCCTAGAAGGCGGCCTAGCGGTATTAACCGGTAACCTAGCCGTTGATGGTTGTGTGGTGAAAACAGCTGGCGTGACCGATGACAACTTTACTTTCCGTGGCCCAGCTAAAGTGTTCGAAAGCCAAGACACCGCAGTAAAAGGTATTCTTGGTGGTGAAGTCGTGGCGGGCGAAGTGGTTGTTATTCGCTATGAAGGCCCGAAAGGCGGACCGGGCATGCAAGAAATGCTGTACCCCACCACTTACCTTAAATCCATGGGCTTAGGCGCAAAATGTGCCTTGATCACCGATGGTCGTTTCTCTGGCGGTACTTCAGGTTTATCTATCGGTCACGTGTCGCCAGAAGCGGCATCGGGCGGTGAGATTGCGCTAGTGCAAGATGGCGATATCATTGATATCAATATTCCAACTCGCTCGATCATTCTTGATGTACCTGCTGATGAGCTAGCGGCGCGCCGCGCGGCAATGGAAGCTAAAGGCAAAGACGCGTGGAAGCCGGGTGAGCGTCCACGTAAGGTGTCATTATCGTTAAAAATTTACGGTGCTAACGCTCTGTCTGCTGACAAGGGTGCCGTGCGCGATAAATCTAAGTTTGAATAAACACAGCGTAGAATATCGCTAGTTTGACGCCATGTTGAGCTGAAAGGGCTTTGCATGGCTGAAACAGCGTAATAATATCAATGTTATGCTCGAATAAAGGTCGCTTGCGGCCTTTTTCTGTTTTAAATGGTTAGAATTAAGAGGTTGAAATGACAGAGCAAGAATTTACCGCGGCGGATTATTTGAAAAAAATCCTATTGGCGCCTGTTTATGAGGCGGCCGTTGAAACGTCACTGCAGCCACTTAAAAAACTGAGCGCGCGCATTAGCAATCAAGTGTTATTAAAGCGTGAAGATCAACAGCCAGTGCATTCGTTTAAACTGCGCGGCGCTTATAACAAATTAGCCTCGTTATCCGATGCGCAAAAAGCGCAAGGTGTGGTCGCGGCGTCAGCGGGCAATCATGCCCAAGGCGTGGCGATGTCAGCATCGAAAATGGGCATCAAAGCCATTATTGTGATGCCACAAACCACCCCTGATATTAAAGTTTCCTCGGTGCGTGAACTAGGCGCGCAAGTCGAGCTGGTGGGCAACAGTTTTGATGAAGCCAGCCAACACGCCAAACAGCTTTCGGCCAATCAAGGCTACACCTTGATCCCCCCGTTTGATGATGCCGATATCATTGCCGGCCAAGGCACCGTTGGTAAAGAGTTGCTACAGCAAGACACCCACTTAACCCATATTTTTGTCCCCGTTGGCGGCGGCGGTTTAGCGGCAGGCGTTGCCGTGTATGTTAAGCAGTTAATGCCGCACGTTAAAGTGATCGGTGTTGAATCACAAGACTCTGCCTGTTTAAAAATTGCTTTAGAAACCGGCGAGCCCACGGCATTGGAAAAAGTCGGCTTATTTGCCGATGGCGTGGCGGTAAAAACCATCGGCACCGAAACCTTTCGTTTATGCCAGCACTATTTAGATGAAGTGATCACCGTCAGCACCGACGAAATCTGCGCTGCAGTGAAAGACGTTTATGAAGATACCCGTGCTATTTCTGAGCCATCTGGCGCGCTTTCGTTAGCGGGCTTAAAGCGTTATGCGCAGGATCATCAGTTATCTGGGCAGCGCATGGCGGCTATTTTAAGTGGCGCTAACATGAACTTTCACAGCTTACGTTATGTGTCTGAGCGCTGTGAATTAGGTGAGCAAAAAGAAGGGGTGCTAGCGGTTACTATCCCTGAGCATAAAGGGGCTTTCTTAGATTTCATCAACATGCTCGGCGGTCGTGCCATCACCGAATTTAACTACCGTTATGCCAGTGATCAAGAAGCTAACATTTTTGTCGGCGTGCGCATTCCCGGCGGCTTTGATGAGCTGCACCAGTTGACCGATAATCTTCAACAAGCCAATTACCCAGTGGTGGACTTGTCGAATGATGAAATGGCCAAGTTGCACGTGCGTTATATGGTTGGCGGCAGGCCTAATCGTGCCATTGAAGAACGCTTGTTTAGCTTTGAGTTTCCTGAGCAGCCGGGCGCGTTAATTAAGTTTTTGCAAACCTTAGGCACGCGCTGGAATATTACTTTATTCCACTATCGCAATCACGGCGCTGCTTATGGCCGCGTATTAGCTGGCTTTAGCTTGCCGGATAATGACAACGACGAGTTTACTCAGCATCTCGACAAGCTAGGTTATGAAGTAAAAGAAGAAACCCACAACCCAGCATATAAGCTGTTTTTGTCGCGCTAGGGGTGGTCTTAGCTAGGAGTAGGGGCCGAATTTATTCGGCGATATTGTGCGGGCTATTAAAGCAGAGAAGTTGAAGTAAAGTGGGAGAGTAATAATGATAAAGTTAACCCCTTCAAAGGATTGGTAGGTAGTGATAAAAATAATAACGCTTTTACTGCTTGCTTCGGCAAACTGCTTTGCCGGCACATTTGGTTATCAATCTGAGGATAAGGAGCCCAGTTTCGCCATCAGTGCTGATATGGTTAAGTTTGATGAAATTGAGGTCTATCCCGATGCAAGTAAATCTCAATATCAGCACCTTAATGAATTGATATTATGTGCAACGAATAAGGCGTTGGATGAATGTTACCCAGAAAAATCTGATGGCGTGATTAAAGGATACCGAGGCGATGATAGCTTCCTATTGGGGTTAAAAAGCCTCAGCGTTGATGGCTATATCAAATGGGGAAACAAGATTACCTATACCGTTCGTTACCGCTCAGGAAGGAGCGACCGAACCAAAAAAGGCTTAGTGAGTTTCAACTGTAGTGACGATAAATGTTATCCGTTGAACGCATTGAGTCACTGTTCCTACACCGGCTGTTCAACATCGAATTGGACTGTCCTTGCTACGATTACTTCTATTTATGATGATGGCACTGAGATAGTCGACGTTAATGCGTCTAAGAAGTTGAGCTCTTTTTCTGTGTTGTCTGAGCATAATGATATCTCAGTGCATATGGATATTGAAAAGCTACAGTCTGAGCTACCAGTTGCCTTACATTATCAAGATATTTTTAAGACAACCACTGCTTGTTTAAAAGACGGTGCTTGTAATGAAGCTGAGCAGATACCCAGATTATTGGGTCAAGACTATGCTACCCACCTTTATGCTGTTCATAAATTTGATAACGACGAGCATCAGTTCAGTGGTTTACTAAGTGCCGCGACCGTTTTTGATGTATTTAAGAGAAGCGATAACTGTGAGGCGGCATTAAGCTTAGAAGTGCTAAATGCACAAGTGATTGTGTCAAAATGTCAATTTGGTAATGAGCAATTTTTCTTGATCAATCAATACAAAGGTGATGTTTTTACATATGACTACGAAACAGAATATGTGGTGTATTTAATGGCGACGAAAGCATTCGCTGGTTTCGTTAAGAATGTGTTGAATGTGGCTCAAGTGCCGTATAAAAATAATGACTTTATTAATGAAGTGCCAAATTTACAATATAAGTAGTTCATTAGTTATACTGGCTCAGACTTAATCTGACAGTTACCCATTTTTAATGATGCCGCTGCCAGCTTAGATTTGAGCTAAATGCTTTTCTGCCCAAATCTTTTTACCATCAAGTAATGTTTCTAGTGGCGTCCTGCCACAGCACATTTTGCCCTGATGAGTTCGTTCATTATTGTAATAATTCATCCACTCGTCCAGATCCTTGTGTGTCTCAGCGATATATTGCAACGGTTACCTTATATGTTTCTGAGGTGGCCTAAGCTAACCGCTTCTTTGTCCTGCATTCTCTAACTCAGCTATGGCGTGCAGCAAACAATAGAATGTAATCACTCCAATCCTTTAAGCTTAACGGTATACGATTCGCCATCCTCTCGCCCAGCGATTTGCACAAAATAACTTAGGTGCGGTTTAATGCCTGCAAGCCAAATGTCTATAGGGGCGCTGTCGGTTATGTTTAATCGGTAATGCTGGGTTTCGATTGTAGTTTGGTTGATGCTTTGGGTTTCAGTACCGATGAATTGAATGTTGGTACTGAATAACGTCATGTTTTCTGTATCAAACAGATTCATTTTTTGAGGCAAGCTATAGGAGTGTTGTTGCCAATAATAGGGCAGTGCGGTAAAGCTGGAATCAAAGTCTTTTTTACCTAATCGACTATTTTTAGCGACATTGCTTTGGTCTGCTAATAAGACTTCGCCTAACATAAGGACGTGCCCAGCATTAGGTACTAAAGTTGTTACGGCTTGCTTTACTATTTCAACGGCTTCAGCTTCTTCTTTTTGTTGTTCGGTGGTGACTTCTGAGTGAATGGCGAGGTATTCGTTGTTGGATAGTTCAATTTTAGTCCATACCGTTTCGTCGTTATGTCTGAGATGGTTATCTGATTTAATCAAGGTGCCATCAAGTTGATAGTTTTCTGATAGGGTGCTTCGTATATTGTCATCTGCCCAAAGGCCTGAAGTTGTTATTTCTGACTGTTGTTTTAATCGATAGCCGTTTTGTTCTGCCTGAAATGTCGACTTCATACTGCCGACCAACTTCTCTCCTAGTGTTATTTCATAGTTCCATTGCTGGGCTAGCTGTGTTGACTGAGTTTGGGCCATAATGATTTGACTATAAACCGTTAGCGCAAAGGTAGTAACCAAGCCGAGTTTGCTGATTTTGTATTTGTTGGTGCCCATTTTTCAACCTTCTAATATTGTGTTCTTGTGATATTTTGGCAGCGCGGTTGCATCTAAATTATCCTGCAGCCCCGATATTGGCATGACAGGATTTAGCTAAACGTGTCCCAGACTGCTCAAAGAGACAAGGCTCAGTGCAAAAGTGAACTTTACGAAGGGCATTTAGGTATTAACCTAAAATAATCATTCACTCTGAGTGTGCTAATGAAAACATCTTATTGCTTGCTGGGTTTGTCACTACTGGTGTCGAGCACTGCGCTAGCACAAGTGCCGCGGCTTGAATCGTTACAGGCTTTGCAATGGTCGCAGCGCGTTATACTGGTTTGGCCGAGTAGCGCAGAGGAATCAATCGTCAGCGAATTTGAACAAGAGCGGGTTTATTTACTTGATCGTGATATTGTTTGGTTTGTTATGACAAGTCCCCAGCCGGTGACAAATTATAGCGGTGAATTGAGTGAGGATTTTGCGCAAAATATGGCTGAACAATATCCTGCAACTAAAGCGAAAGTCTGGCTCATCGGTAAAGATGGCGGGGTTAAACAAGCCCGCCAAGTCTTAAACTTTGATGCCCTTTATGACCAAATTGATGCGATGCCTATGCGTCAAATGGAAATGCAAAGCCGTTAAACACAGCGAGGCATTTCACTCGCGTTATTAAGCTTTCTCGCGAAGCTAAAATATCCCTTTCATTAAACCGTTATAGCCCTTACTCTTTTCAGGGTTGGGCTCAGTGGGTGCTATGTTAAACTGGGGAAAAATTCTTAGGAGCAACATCATGATGGATCAATTTGGTCATATTTCGGTGGCAGAAACAGCAGAAAAAATTAAACAAGGTGAGGTGGCGATTGCCGACATTCGTGACCCAGAATCATTTAAAAGCGGCCACATTGACGGTGCATTCCATTTAACTAATGAGCGCTTAGGGGCTTTTGTTGAGCAAGTTGATTTTGAAACTCCTGTGATCGTGGTTTGTTATCATGGCAATTCAAGCCAAGGTGCGGCGCAGTTTTTACTGAATCAAGGTTATGATGAGGTGTATAGCATGGATGGTGGCATGGATATTTGGCGTCGCAGTTTTGATGTTGTCGCTGAGTAATAGGTCTCGACCAACGAAGAAACCTAAAGAATAGGTTAGATAAGTGGTTGCTTATTTGGCCTTAATTGAGATTGAGGAGTTATCTTGAGAGAGCTAGCCGCACTAGACAACCCACGCGCTGCTCAGGCTTTTGCTGATTACATGCAAACGCAAGGGGTGGCATGCCTGTTGCGCAAAGGTGAAACCTCAGTGGTCATTGAGGTTGAGGAGCATAGTTACGACCTAGCCTTGGCAGAGTTGAAATCGTTTGTGCAAAACCCAACTGACGAGAAGTACCTGTCCGCGAATTGGGGTAGGAGTAAACTTGGCGATGATGAATTAGCCTTTCACGATAGGGCTTTGCTGTTATTACGTGATTTTGTGTTCCATGCTGGCCCGTTTACCTTGTTGATCTTTGCGCTATGCTGCTTGGTCTACATCCTTACCATTAGTGGTTTTTTCCGTCCGGTTTATGAATCTCTGCAGTTTTTTCGTTATACCTCTAGTTTTCATTCTATGGAAATTTGGCGCTTTTTTAGCCCTAGTTTATTGCACTTTGGAGTTTTACATATCGTATTCAATTTGCTTTGGTGGTGGCAATTAGGCGGCTTGATTGAGCAAAATAAAAGCTCGGCTAAGTTGTTGTTGTTATTTCTTGCGGCGTCGATAATTCCTAATACTGTGCAATTCTTTCTAGAAGGTCCTGATTTTGGTGGCCTTTCTGGTGTGGTGTATGCGTTAGCCGGTTATGTTTGGTTGACGGGGATACGCAACCCGCAAGGTGGTTTAAGTTTACCTAATCCCTTGATGATTTTTATGGTGGCATGGCTGGTACTGGGCTTTTTTGATGTTATTGGCCCACCAGTTGCGAATATGGTGCACTTTTTTGGTTTGGCGATTGGCCTGGCGCAAGCGGCTTGGGAAACACGAAACCGTAATATCACCCCGGTACCCTAGATACTTCTGTTGTCTGGTTAATAGAAAGAGGATGTTAGCTACTTTCTCTTTTTTTATGTAAAAATTTAATCTAATCGACTTTTGATTTATTCCGCGGTGGTACTATGTTTGGTCTACCCCCTTTTTTTGGAGTATCTTCATGGCCCGTATCATCACCTTCGGTGAGATTTTAATTGATTGGATCCCCCTTGAATCCCGCCCCTTTGGTGGCTTGGATATCCCAGTCAAAGGTCAGTTTCCCGGTGGCGCGCCGGCTAACGTCGCGGTTGCCGTGGCGCGTTTAGGCCAGATGGCGCAATTTGTTGGCGCGGTTGGTCAAGATGATGCTGGTGAATTTCTCCGTGAGTCGCTGCAGAAAATGGATGTGAATACCGACCATTTATTGACTGACCCTGAGCACGCTACGCCAATGGCCTTTGTTTCGTTAGATGAAAAGGGTGAACGCTCTTTTTCATTTGCACGCGAAAACACCGCTGATTTGAATTTTGACCCTGATTACTTTGCGCAAGGCGTGTTTTCCGGCGAGGGTATTTTCCATATTTGCTCTAATACTTTGACCCATGAAGGTCTATTCCAAACAACTTTGATGGGGTTGCAACAGGCGCAACAAGCTAATTTTCTGACCAGCTTTGATGTCAATTTGCGCTTGCCACTATGGCGCGATCCTTCACGGATTAAGGCGAGAGTGCTTGATTGTATTTCTTATTGCGACATTGTGAAGTTAAGCCAAGATGAGCTGGAATATTTAGCGGCTGAGGAACCTTCACTCACATTTATTGCGGACTTGCTTACCTTAGGTCCGAGCTTGGTTTTGGTCACCGATGCCGATAAGCCGGTTTCTTTATACATGGCGGGCAACATCTTGACGCAAGTAACACCGAAAGTAACGGTGCTTGATACGACCGGTGCCGGCGATGCGTTTATGGGGGCTTGGTTATACGCCATGTTGGCACAAAATGTGTGTAACCCAGAGGCACTGGAGCAAGCGCTTAATAGTGATGCTGTTTGGCAATTTGCGCTGAAAACCGCGGTGACAGGGGGTGGCTTTGCTGTGACTCATCAAGGGGCATGGAGTGCCTTACCTACCTTAAGCGATATTAAAGCGCTTTAATTTGTAAATATTTGGGGAATGATAATGACCATTCAGTTTCGCGATCCAAGTTTTATTCAGCAACACATTCAGCAGCTTACCGATTTTTATCAGCAGCATGCCATTGACCCGCAAGGGGGCTTTTATCAAACCTTATTGCCCAGTGGCGAGCATCAACAAGAGCCAGTAAAGCAGCTGGTTAGTTCAACCCGTTTAACCTGGGTATTTGCTACTTGTGGTAGTCAATTCAAGCAAGAAAGCTGGTTAGCCAGTGCGAAACATGGCTTAGATTATGTGAAAAACCAGCACTTTGATGCTGAGCGCGGCGCGTATAACTGGGTGATGAACGGCAATGTTCCTGCTGAGCAAGAGAATTATTGCTACGGCTTAGCATTTGTATTGCTGATGTATGCTGGCGCGCTAAAAGCGGGATTAGATGGAGCAAGGCAAGGTCTGAATGATACCTTTGAGTTACTTGAGCAGCGCTTTTGGCAACCGGATAGCGGTTTGTATGCAGATCAAGCGAGTGCTGATTGGCAAAGTTACAGTGATTATCGTGGTCAAAATGCCAATATGCACGCTTGTGAGGCGATGATTGCCGCCTTTGAAGCGTCTGGTGAACAAAAGTATTTAGATCGCGCCTTATTAATTGCCGAGAACATCTGTATCCGTCAAACCCAAAGCACAGATGGCCTGATTTGGGAGCATTACAGCCAAAACTGGCAGGTAGATTGGAATTATAACAAAGATGACCCGAAGAATTTGTACCGTCCTTGGGGTTTTCAACCGGGACATTTAACTGAATGGGCTAAGTTACTGCTGCTGATTTACCGCCAGCAAGCTCAGCCTTGGTTGTTGATCCGGGCTGAAGCGTTATTTAATGCGGCGTGGACCAAAGCATGGGATAAAGATCGCGGCGGTTTATATTATGGCTTTGATCCGCAAGGTAATATTTGCGACGACGATAAATATTTTTGGGTGCAAGCGGAATCAATGGTGGCGGCCGCTCTGTTGGCTAAAACCACAGGTAAGGAAGTGTATTGGCAATGTTATGATCAGTTATGGCAGTACTGTTGGACCCATTTCTGCAATCAGCAGCATCAGCCTTGGTGGCGCTTACTGAGTGCCGACAATCAAGTACTCGATCCAACCATCGCCAGGCCCGGCGCTAAGATTGACTACCATACCATTGGCGCTTGCTTAGAAATTTTGCATGTTTTAACTAGCGAGTAGGAGCAGAAGACATGCTGCGATAAAGTCTCACGCTATCTATATTGAGACTTTATCTTGTTATTTTGGGCCGGTGATTATTGGTAGAGGTATTTGGTAAAGATAATATTACTGACTCCTTTAATCCCCGCCTCTTGTACTAATAGCTTGTTTACCTCTTGTAGGCAGGCATCACGAATTTCATTTCGACCTGTTATCGATTTAATCTTTTGCTCATCTTGGCGGCCAAAAATTTCTATCATGGCATCGCGTAGTAGGGGATCATGATGCTCGATTGCGGCTAAATCACTGGCGTGTTCGAGTTGAAACTCCACTGCGACACGGACATAGCCGATGCGCTTGCCGGGCTTAATGTAGTTCGTGATAATATCTGGCTCAAAGGCGTAGTAGGCAATGCCATCAGTACCTTTGGCTTCTTCAGCCAAGCTGGGTGCGCTCAAAAAGAGTAATACCAATAAGGAGATGAGTCCCTTTTTCATGATTAGATCCCAGTAGATATTTAGAAAACAAATAGATGGCAGCAGTTTAGGGTAAAGTGTTGCTGCTGTTAAGTATTAGCATAGAAGAATTTAGTTCCACAGGTTACAATTTGTCGTCAAACTAACAGATATTTTGATTTAACCCGTATTTTATCAAGCGCGACAAGGATGACTTTTGCCAGCAATATCTCATTTTCAGCATTTTAAACAGGCTTTTCCTTTGGGAGTGGATGCAAGTTGGCAAGCTATTGAACATTATGCAGAATTAGACAGTAGTTTGTATTCTTGGTTAGCTGACGCCGGCTCGTTAACTGAGCGACTAATGGCCAATTGTCAACATTTTAGCGTGCGCGTTATTGGGCAAGATGTTTTGCCGGTGAGTGATGTTGAGCGACAAGCGTTAGCGGATTCAAAATACTTCAACCCTAGCGCTGACACTCAGTATATGGTGCGTGAAGTGTTACTGTGCTGTGACCAACAGCCTTGGGTGTTTGCTCGTACAGTGATCCCCGCGTCTACCTTAACGGGTGAAGAGCGGCAATTGGCGACATTGGGTGAGCAACCATTGGGCGCCACCTTGTTTAACGCAGCGAGTATGACGCGGCAAAACTTAGTGGTGGCTTCGTTTTCTGCCAACAGCCTAGTGTCGCAAGTTGTGCATCAACGCTTTGACGAAGAGGGGGCCATTCTTTGGGGTAGGCGCTCTTTATTTCATCTATCGAATAAACCTTTATTGGTTCATGAAATTTTTCTACCTGCAGCGCAGGCTTATCAACAAAATGACTAAATCATGAGTATTTCCTTTCTTAGTGCTGAAAAACTTCAGTCTTATGTTCGGCTGACACGCCTTGATCGTCCCATTGGCAGTTTATTATTATTATGGCCAACGGGTTGGGCGTTATGGTCTGCGGCCCAAGGTGTCCCAGACGGTTGGGTGTTATTGGTCTTTACCTTAGGTGTATTTTTAATGCGCTCAGCGGGATGTGTGATCAATGATTTTGCTGATCGTAAAGTGGACGGTCATGTAAGCCGTACCCAACATCGGCCGATGCCATCGGGCTTAGTCAGCAGTAAAGAAGCACTCACTTTGTTTGGTTTACTTGCTTTGACCTCCTTTGTTCTGGTGCTCACACTGAATACGAAAACGATACTATTGTCGTTTGCAGCATTAGCTTTGGCATTTTGTTACCCATTTATGAAGCGTTTCACTCACTTGCCGCAGTTGGTGCTTGGTTTAGCGTTCAGTTGGGCTATTCCGATGGCTTATGCCGCGCAAACCAATGCGTTACCTGCTGAGCTGTGGTTGTTGTTTTTGGCTAATGTGGCTTGGACCATTGCCTACGACACTATGTATGCCATGGTTGATCGTGACGATGATTTAAAAATTGGCATTAAATCGACAGCGATCTTATTTGGTCGTTTCGACAAATTGATAACAGGATTGCTGCAAGTATCCACCTTGTTATTGCTGCTGGTTTTTGCACTTGTTACCCAAGCTGGAGCGAGTTTTTATTGGGGCTTGTTGGTAGCAGCGGCTTTGTTTGCCTATCAGCAACGTTTGATCAGTGATCGCCAAGGGCCTGATTGCTTTCAAGCATTTTTAAACAATAATTACGTTGGCTTGGCTATCTTTGTCGGTATTGCTGTGGATTGGCTACTGCGCTAGCGTTGCCGCTGGCTTAACGCCAACGATACGAGTTAATCCCCTCATGCAACATTGCTCGGCATAAGCTAATGCGTATTTTTTACCGCAAAACATACGCTATCTGGTTACGACGAGTTTAAGTTATTGACATGAATCAGCTTGATGTTGGTTGGCAATGGTGTGCTCTATGGTGCTCAACACTTCATCTGATAATAGGCTGCGAGTGAGCTGGTGTAGCTCATGCAAGGCTGACTTATTCACCTGATCTTGCTCATTAATATATTGCTGCGCTTGCAGCTGCTCGATAAATATTTGCAATACCTTCACATCGAAAAACTCTGGTGCTCGAATACCGTGCAACTGAGCTAAGCGCTCTGCTATTTGTGTGCTTTGCTGGGCTAAGGTTTTCAATTCAACGGGCTGATCGCGTTGTAATAGGGTTAACACAATATGATAGCGTTGAATGGTCTCATCGATAATGTTGGCGAGTAAACGGATCTGAGTTTTATGCAGGTTGGCACTGAAATAGCGCTCGGCATTGGCATTGATTTCACATGTTAGCCAACCTAGTTGTACTAAGTGCGCTAAATATTTCTGCCCTTGCTGCCACATTTCGTCGCTATCCCATGGCAGGAATAGCTCAGCTTTAATTAACGGGTAAAGTTGATTAAGGTTGGTTTCGAGCTGGCTTAATGTAATGCCTTCATCATGTTGCACTAAGCTGGCAATCAGTGCTGGCAGGGCAAATAAATGAATAATGTTATTGCGATAAAAGGTGAGCAGCATACTTTGGCGTGGCTCAATGCTGATGATCTCGCCTAAGCAATCTTGATATACCCGGAACTTGCTCATGCTGAGTGCGGCTTGTAATACCGAATCAGCATCCCCTTGTGGCAGGCTGACGAGCGGGCTGAATTCAACTTCGCTTAACAAGGATAAATAGCTGGTTAACTGGGTCAGTAGTTGCTCGCGGCTTAGGGTATGCCGTTTGCTGGCTAACAACACTAAGCTACACAATGGCAATGCATTCACCGCGGCAGCACGGTTGATCCCGGTCATTACTTCACGTCCGAGCTGAGTAATGGTTGCAGGAAACTGCGCTGACTCCGTTAGGTTGCCCTCATCACGCCAGTCTTGATGGGCGCGGTCTAAAAATTGATTCAGTAAAATAGGCTCGCCAAAGTTAACAAAGCCTTGGCCAAAATTACGCAGTTTTTTGGTGATTGATAGCACCTGCCAGAACGATTCCTTTTGTTTTTTCTGCCCTTGCAGCTCTTTCATGTAAGTGCTTACTTCCATTACATGGTCGTAGCCAAGGCAAATAGGGATTAATGCGATAGGCCTATTCGGTGTGTTTTGCATGGCCTCAATGGTCATGCCTAGCATGCCTGTTTTGGCTGGTAATAATCGTCCGGTGCGGCTGCGACCGCCTTCGGTAAAGAACTCAAGGGAGTAACCCTTGCTGAACAAATAGCTTAAGTAAGCCTTAAAAACGCTGGCATATAAAGGGTTGCCTTTAAAGGTGCGGCGGATAAAAAATGCGCCGCCACGGCGAAAAATAGGCCCAGCCGGGAAAAAGTTTAAGTTGACGCCCGCAGCGATATGAGGCGGCGTCATGCCTTGCTGGTAAATAATCGACGACAGTAATAGATAATCCATATGGCTGCGATGGCAAGGTAAAAATACAATCTCGTGGCCTTTGTGCGCTAAGTTACGCACGGTTTCGGCGTTGTTGACCATGATGCCTTGGTAAATTCTATTCCATACCCAAGTCAGTATTTTGTCACCAAGCCGCACCAGTGGATAGGAAAAATCTGAGGCTATTTCATCAAGGTAGCGGGTGGCTTTCTTTTCGGCCTCAGCAAGGGATATATTTTGCTCTTGGCTTGCCTTTACTATGGCTTGATGGATCACATCGGAGGCGAGTAAGTCTTGGCGCATTTTGTTACGTTGCGGTAATTTAGGTCCTTTGGCTGCCAACTTCTGCCTTGTGAAATGAGTGTAAGCTATTTTTTCTAGCTTAGTGGCTAAGTTAGGGTCATCACCATAGTCATGGTTTAAGCGCTGTAATGAAAGAGGCTTGCTAAAGCGGATTAAGCTATCTCGGCCACGAAATAAAATAGTGAATGCTTTGTTTATCCAGTTTGGTGAGCTTGCGCGTAAAATTGAAAACCAAGGTTTATGGCCTTCATAGCCCGGTGCTCGCCCCCAAAATAGGGTGACTGGAACCAGTTGCACATCAATATCCTCGTTGTTTTGATGCAGTTCAAGCAAGACTCTAAATTGGTCTTCATACGCCTTACGTGGTGCTTTTGAAAACAAACGTTTGGGTTTATTGAGACAAACAAAGCGGTTAATACTTTGTTGGTTGATGGCTAACGGTGTTAGAGGATCGGGCAAATTGAGCTTTTGACAAGCTCGTTGCAGCGTTAACAAATCACTGGAAGACAAGGTTTTCAACGCGTAAACAATCGGTTTGTCTAAATCGAGTTGCAAGTCAGTTTGTGGGCAGCTAGGCACGGTTTTACTGGCAACCAGATGCTTTAAAAAAAAGCGTTGTAAAAAATTCATCGAATGCCCCTAGCCTTAAACTCATATTAATAAATAAATTGTTAGCACCTGTCGCTTGCTTGTCATATCTTATGGCCAAGCTACGCGAGTCTGATGGCGCTAAAATACACTAAAAGTAGCGGTAATTTATGAAAAAAAGGACATAAAAATGGAAAAAAATACCGGGTTAAAGCGGATTTTTATGGCGGGTATTTATTCTCTTCAGGGTTTTAAGCATGCTTTTAAGCATGAGGCTGCATTTCGTCAAGAGTTGTTGTTAGCAGTGATATTTATTCCCCTTGCTTGTTGGTTAGATGTTGAGCAGGTGGAACGCATTTTAATGATCGCTTGTTTGCTGCTGGTGATCATTGTGGAATTGTTAAACTCAGCGGTTGAAGCTGTGGTTGACCGCGTTGGTTTAGAAAAGCACGAGCTAGCGGGGCGCGCTAAAGACTTAGGCTCCGCAGCGGTGTTTGTGGCGTTGACGCTTACGGTATATGTATGGGCTGATATTTTACTGTTTTAATAATTGTATGTTGTTGATTTAATAATGGCTTCCCATTAATTCATTTTTAAAGCTCCAGGTCTGACCTATTGCCAGCCTGCTTTGACTACACTTGACGAGTACTTTATTGCTTCGGAGTCTCGTCATGCCACCTTCGCTTACCATTGTTATCCCCACTCATAATCGGCCCCAATTGTTACCTCAGGCTGTCGAAAGTGCTATTGGTAGCTACGCATCGCCAAGTGAAATTCTAGTTATTGATGATGCTTCAGAGCCCGCAGTAAATGAGGTGGCATTACAACAGCGCTTTGGCTCTCAGGTGAAAGTTCATCGCAATGAAACCAGTATTGGTATTTATCGCGTGCGTCAAAAAGGCTGTGAATTGGCATCAGGGCAGTACATTTACCAATTAGATGATGATGATCGTTTAGCTGCTGGTTCACTCGATATAGCAATGGCGGCCCTAAGGGCGCATAAACTGGATTTGTTGTATCTGAACGTAACAGGCTTTGGTGAGCGTGGTGACTATTTCAATCGTAATCAAGGGGTGGCTCTTGAACGTTTTATGGCGCTAGCACAGCCAATGGAGCTGGCTCCTGAACTAGATTATTTAACAAATGCTTGCTCTGCATTGTTACAATTAGCCCCTTCCGCATTACAGCATCCGTTAGCTAAAAAACAACTGTGGTTAGAGGTCAACCATGTTCGAAACTTAGCGCACCAAGCAGCTTATGATGGTCGCGATACGATTGACTGTGCGCGCGAAGCTCGTTTGTTAGATGAGCTTAATGATTGTGAATTTGCTTTGTACGCTAGCTGTTTAGTAAAACTTGGGTTCCATCGGGCTCGGTTTTATCTCGCGCGGTGTGAAGGCCAGCGGTATTTCTCTAGTGGGCAATCTAATCATCAACAACTTGAAGCCAATTTAATGCTTAAGAAGCGTTTTTATGGGATTTGTTGCAAGTTGTCGAGCCTCAAGGATGTCAGAAAACAAGCTAAGTTAGCATTAGCCCAAGTCTATTTTAATGCAGCTTGGGATGCTCTAAAGCAGCATGGAGACAAAAGTGCAGCATTTAACTATTTACTGTTAAGTGCTCAATTGGTACCACAGCTAAAAGTGTTTAAACTTGCCTTAACTATTTCTTTTTCGCCTAAACGCCGTAACAAAGCCAGGTTTTATAGTCAGTAGCTAAAAGGGTTTAGTGCCGAATTACAAGGTAGGCTTGCCCGCTTTGGTTTAACTGTATATACTCACAGTTAACTGTATATAAAAACAGGCTGTAATCATGAAACCATTAACACCGCGCCAAGCAGAAATTCTTGAATTAATTAAAGACAATATCGCTGATACTGGGCTGCCGCCAACGCGAGCGGAAATAGCCAAACAGCTAGGTTTTAAAAGTGCTAACTCTGCTGAAGAGCATTTGAAGGCATTAGCCAAAAAAGGCGTGATTGAAATGATGCCAGGTACGTCGCGTGGTATTCGTTTAGTGGATGCAGAGCCTGCTGCCAATGAAGAGGAAGGGTTACCCCTTATTGGTCGAGTTGCTGCCGGTGAGCCCATATTGGCGCAAGAGCATGTTGAGTGTAATTACAAAGTGGATCCAAACTTATTTCACCCCAGTGCTGATTTTTTGTTACGCGTCAGTGGTATGAGTATGAAAGATATTGGCATTATGGATGGCGACTTGCTTGCTGTTCATAAAACCAAAGATGTACACAATGGCCAAGTGATCGTGGCTCGGGTGGAAGACGAAGTAACAGTAAAGCGCTTTCAGCGTGATGGACGACAAGTACTGCTTCATCCCGAAAATGAAGAGTTCAATACCATCAAAGTTGATTTAGCCAGTGAGCATTTCGATGTTGAAGGTATCGCAGTTGGCGTTATTCGTAACGCTGATTGGATGTAACCTGTTGTTACCTAGCTAACCCAAATTCAAGCCGCCTTATTCAAGGCGGTTATTTTCTCGCTTTTCTTAGTTCCTCTTTGGTTAACCCTTACTTGATAAGTTTTTTCTTGCCAGAGTTGGACGCCTGTTCATCTTGCTGCTATGTGCTTAATTCTTGCAAAAAATAAATTAACATAAATTTTACAAATGTTTAAAAGCTGCTTTACTTGTCTTAGGTGAACGTAGCGGGGAGCTTTGCTTTACCTACTTGGGGAAGAGGCCAGCCTTGCTGGCCTCGGCCGTTGGCGATGACAGAGGAGAGGTCATGTGAGCCAGCTAGAACGTTCCGTTATTACAATTTCATCTTTAATTCGTTCAGTTCATAAATGTGGTTACTTGGTGTTGATGATGGGCTTTTCAAACTCAGCATTAGCCAAGTCAATGCCGTTTAACTTGACTGAGGGGGTGACTGATGTCAGTCAGCAAGTTTACGACTTGCACATGACGATTTTTATTATTTGCTGCGTAATTGGGCTCGTGGTTTTTGCTGCGATGTTTTGGGCTATTTTTAATCATCGCAAAGACAAAGGCGCACAAGCGGCGCAATTTCATGAAAATACTAAAGTCGAAATTATTTGGACGGCGATCCCATTCGTGATCCTGATAGGCATGGCGATCCCAGCCACGAAAACCTTAATTGCGATGGAAGATCCCAGCGATGCTGATTTAACCATTCAAGTTACGGGCTCACAATGGAAGTGGCACTATAAATATTTTGGCCACGACGTTGAATACTACAGTTTACTTGCTAGCCGCCAAGATCAAATCCATAACCAAAAACAAAAGCGCGAAAATTACCTACTTGAAGTGGACTACCCTTTGGTTTTGCCAGTCGGACAAAAAGTGCGTTTTTTGGTGACATCAGAAGATGTTATTCATTCTTGGTGGGTGCCCGCTTTTGCCGTGAAAAAAGATGCCAACCCCGGTTTCATTAATGAAGCATGGACTCGGATTAACGAGCCCGGCATTTATCGCGGTCAATGTGCCGAGTTATGCGGTAAAGATCATGGCTTTATGCCAATTGTGGTGATCGCTAAGCCGGTTGATGAGTTTGAAACTTGGTTAGCTGAACAAGAGCAAAAAGCCGTAGCAGCGAAAGCCGAAGAGCAAGCCATGTTAGCCATGAGCATGGACATGGATGAAATGATGCAGCTAGGCGAGCAAGTTTATAACAAACATTGCGCCGCATGCCATCAAGCGAATGGTGAGGGGTTGGCTGGCGTATTTCCCGCCCTTAAAGGTAGCCAAATTGCGACTCAAGATATCTTGGGCCACATCAACATTGTGGTGCATGGTAAATCAGGCACCGCGATGCAAGCGTTTGGCAAACAATTAACCTTAAAAGAATTAGCTGCCGTGATTGGCTACGAGCGTAATGCTTGGGATAACAATACCGGTGATGTGATCCAACCCGCGCAAGTGAAGGCGGTGATGCAGCAGAAGGACCTATAACATGAGCACAGGATCCGCTTCTAACCCCCTCGCTTCAGGCGTAGATGATCATCATAATCACAAGCCTAATGGTTTTTTCGCGCGTTGGGTGTTTACCACTAACCACAAAGACATTGGCAGCTTGTATCTGCTGTTCAGCTTTGCCATGTTTTTGACTGGTGGCGCGATGGCGATGGTGATCCGGGCTGAGCTATTCCAACCGGGATTACAATTGGTTGAGCCGAACTTTTTTAACCAAATGACCACAGTTCATGGTTTGATTATGGTGTTTGGCGCGGTAATGCCCGCTTTTGTTGGTTTAGCCAACTGGATGATTCCGGTGATGATAGGCGCACCAGACATGGCGTTGCCTCGAATGAATAACTGGAGCTTTTGGATCTTACCGTTTGCCTTTAGCTTGATGCTAATGACCTTATTTATGGAAGGTGGCGGTCCCAATTTTGGTTGGACTTTCTATGCCCCATTATCGACCAAGTACAGCCCTGATAGTACCGCGTTATTTGTGTTTGCGGTGCATTTAATGGGCATCAGTTCAATCATGGGCGCGATTAATGTCATTGTCACCATAGTGAATCTACGTGCGCCGGGCATGACTATGATGAAGTTACCGCTATTTGTTTGGACTTGGTTGATCACCGCCTTCTTGCTGATTGCGGTCATGCCAGTGTTGGCCGGCGCGGTGACCATGGTGTTGACGGATAAATACTTCGGCACCAGCTTTTTTGATGCTGCGGGCGGTGGCGACCCGGTGATGTTTCAGCATATCTTTTGGTTTTTTGGCCATCCCGAAGTTTACATTATGATCTTGCCTTCATTCGGCATCATCTCCGCCATCGTACCGACCTTTTCACGCAAACCTTTGTTTGGCTATGCTTCTATGGTGTATGCCACCGCGTCCATCGCTGGATTAAGTTTTTTAGTGTGGGCGCATCATATGTTTACCACTGGGATGCCGGTGGCAGCTGAACTGTTCTTTATGTATTGCACCATGCTGATCTCCATTCCAACCGGGGTTAAGGTATTTAATTGGGTGGCGACGATGTGGCGTGGCTCACTCACCTTTGAAGTGCCAATGCTGTTTGCTATTGCTTTTATTGTGCTGTTTACCATAGGTGGCTTCTCTGGGCTGATGCTGGCGATCACACCGGTAGATTTTCAGTATCACGATACCTATTTTGTGGTGGCGCATTTTCATTATGTTTTAGTGTCGGGCGCGATTTTTTCCATTATGGCTGCGAGTTATTACTGGCTACCGAAATGGACTGGTTATATGTATGACGACTATTTAGCTAAGTGGCATTTTTGGTGCTCGTTAATTTCAGTCAATGTACTGTTTTTTCCGATGCACTTTCTAGGCTTAGCGGGTATGCCAAGACGGATCCCCGATTACGCACTGCAGTTTGCCAATGTGAATGCGGTGGTTAGTCTCGGTGGCTTTGCCTTTGGTTTATCGCAACTGATTTTCTTAGTGGTGGTGATTAAATGTATGCGTGGCAAAGGTGAGCGTGCCGCCGCCAAACCTTGGGAAGGCGCTGAAGGTTTAGAGTGGGAAATGCCTTCTCCTGCGCCTTATCATACTCATACCACACCACCTGAGATTAAATAACATGGCCAGCTCACGGCGTTTAGTTGGTGGATTATGCCTAGTGGTAGTAGGCATGTTTGGCTTTGGCTTTGCGTTGGTGCCTTTGTATCAGGTGTTTTGTGATTTAACTGGGCTGAACGGTAAAACCAGTAATATTGTTAATGCGCAAGCTCAAAGTAGCCAAGGCGTTGATCTTGAGCGCATTGTCACGGTCGAGTTTGTCACTTATATCAGCAAGGGCATGCAATGGCAGCTCACGCCTAAGGTTGAACAATTAAAAGTTCATCCCGGTCAGATGTACGAAATGGAATTTATCGCCACGAATCTCAGCGCGAAGGATCAAGTTGGACAAGCGGTGCCTTCGGTGTCGCCTGGGCAAGGCGCTAATTATTTAAATAAGACCGAGTGTTTTTGCTTTAACCAGCAACCCCTTGCTGCAGGCGAAACCGCAACACTGCCGCTGCGGTTTTTTGTCGATACAGAGCTACCAAAAAATATCAGTACACTCACCTTGTCTTATACCTTATACGAACTGCCTCAGCCGCAGCAAAAAGGCTAAAGGAGCACGGTTATGTCTAGCACTTCTTCTGAGCAACATTCCACTGAAAAAACCGAAGCTTATTATGTGCCAAGCCAAAGTATTTGGCCGATTGTTGGAGCGGTCGGGTTGTTTTTTATGGCGTTCGGGGCCGCGCGCTGGATTGGCGGTGGTGGCGACCAATATAGTTGGGTGCTTTTCCTCGGCAGTGTGATCATTATTTTTATGTTGTTTGGTTGGTTTGGTAATGTCATTACCGAGTCGATGTCGGGTATGTACAGCGCACAAATGGACCGCTCATTTCGTCAAGGCATGAGTTGGTTTATCTTTTCAGAAATCATGTTCTTTTTGGCTTTTTTTGGTGCGCTGTTTTATGCCCGTACGATTGCTGTGCCGTGGTTGGGCGGAGCAGGGAATAACGCCATGACACATGAAGTGCTATGGCCGCAGTTTCAAGCTCACTGGCCATTGATTAGTACCCCAGGTGGCACCACAACGACGGCGATGCCTTGGCAAGGTCTGCCATTAGCCAATACAGTTATTTTATTAATCTCTTCTGTTACCTTGCATTTTGCTCATATCAATTTAGAACGAGGCCTGCGCACGCAAGTGAAACTTGGGCTTGGCCTAACGGTGCTGTTAGGCTGTATTTTCTTGTTTTTACAAGTCGAAGAATATATTCACGCCTATCAAGAAATGGGCCTAACCTTAAGCTCTGGTTTATATGGCAACACCTTCTTTTTACTCACTGGATTTCATGGTCTACACGTTACCTTAGGCACCATTATTTTGTTTGTGCTGTTTTGTCGCGTGCTCAAGGGACACTTTACGCCGGCGCAGCATTTTGGCTTTCAGGCGGGCAGCTGGTATTGGCATTTTGTCGATGTGGTTTGGCTTTGCTTGTTTGTCTTTGTTTACATTCTTTAAATTGAATTTGGGTTATTGCCAAGGGGCTGGATTCGGTGTGATCAGCCCTAATGCGATGGCAATGAAGATAATCAATAGCACCACGGCTGAGCCGAATAAACGACGACCTAAGTAGCGAGTAAGCAGGCTTTTATCGGGCTGCTTTAACAAGGTAGGTAAGGCTAACGCGAGGTTAATCAGTACCACGAGTACCACGCCAATAATCACAATTTTTATCACCATAGGGAGCCTTATGCACTGGAGAAGGATCTCTTTCTTAGTTTTAAACTTGGCTCTGATTGGCTTAATGATCAAGGCGGGGTTTTGGCAATTGGATCGCGCCACGCAAAAACAGGCTATTTTAGATCGCGGGTCGCAAACGCAAGCCTTGGCTGATACTGATGCGTTATGGCAGCAAAGTGCCGAAGAGCTGAGCTTAAAAACGGTTCAGCTGATTGGCGAGTTCGATGTTTCGAAAATATGGCTGCTGGATAATAAAGTGCACCAAGGTGAGGTGGGCTATGAAGTGTTACTGGCGCTAACGCCAAGTGATAGTGAGCAGCGTGATAAGCGCATTTTGGTTAACTTGGGTTGGGTATCTGGATTAGGCGATCGCCAGCGCTGGCCTGATTTATCTCGATTAGAAGCTTGGCAGGGCACGGTGGCGGTTGCTGGGTTGTTACATCAACCAAATTTGGGTTTTCAATTGGGGGATGAGCCATTAAGCGATACTTGGCCGCAGCGGTTACAAGGGCTAGATATGGATAAGTTAACTGCGTTTTATCAGCGGCAAGGCTGGTCTTTGTCGCCTGTGGTGTTACGGGTCGACCCTGATGGCGATATTGGTTTTGTTAAGGAATGGCCTTTAATCACGATGATGCCAGCGAAACATATAGGTTATGCCTGGCAATGGTTTTTAATGGCCTTAGTGTCTACTGGATTGTTTATCTGGTTTTATCGGCGAGGTGGTTTATATGCGAAAAAATAAAACCTTACTGCTGCTGTTATTAGTGTTTGTGTTGCCTTTTGGCTTGGCGAAACTGGTGCTCAATCAACATTGGTATCAGGCGGGAGAGCTTAATAAAGGCGAGTTTTTACCTGAGCAAGTGATGTTGTTATTGAGCGATAATCGTCAATGGTTACTCCTGCATCCAAAAACCGACCAAGCGACTAACTTGTTGCCTAAGTTAATTAGTTCATTAGGGCGAGAGCAACATCGGGTTCGCACCTTATCTATTGCGCAGCTCTCTAAGCGAGAGCAGGACAAGTTGAGCCCTGACTATTGGTATATTTGCGACCCGACAGGGCTGGTGTTACTGCGCTATGTGATCCCGCCACAGCAGGCTGAGCAATTACAGGTGGCTAAGGCGTTGCAAACGGATTTACGCAAGTTATTAAAAATGTCTCGAGTGGGCTAAACGTTAGGCGTAAAGCATGGATGAGGGTGATTGATGGCCATATTTAAGCTGAAATATCTTTCTATTATCGCGCTAGTGCTGGCTTTTTTGGTGGTTGGTATGGGCGTTTATACGCGCTTAACGGAAGCCGGTTTAGGCTGTCCTGATTGGCCGGGTTGTTATGGCCATCATAGCGTGCCTAACTCGCCCGATGAAATAGCAAAGGCCGTCGCGGCTTTTCCTGATGTGCCTCTTGAGCCCCATAAAGCATGGAATGAAATGATCCACCGTTATTTAGCGGGAAGTTTGGGGTTACTGATTTTCGCTTTTGCGCTGCGCGCGCTGATTAGTCGGGTTGATCGCCTATTATGTATGAGTTTGTTATTGGCTGTGATCTTTCAAGCTGCGCTGGGAATGTGGACTGTCACCATGAATCTGATGCCCTTAATAGTGATGGGGCATTTGTTGGGGGGTTTCTTTATTTTGGCATTGTTGTTTCTTTTCACTATCAAGCAATGGCCAATGCCTAGAGCTCATATTAAATGGCGGCTGGGCTTATCTCGTTTTGCTTGGCTAGCGTTGCTCGTTCTTTTATGCCAAATCGCCTTAGGCGGTTGGACCTCATCGAATTACGCTGCGGTGGTGTGTACTCAATTACCGCTATGCGAAGGTAATTGGTGGCAAAACTATAACGTATCCGCCGCACTTCACGTCCCAGAAGCTGATACCTATCAATATGGTGTATTAGATTATGGCGCGCGGACCACTATTCACGTGAGCCATCGTATTTGGGCGGTAGTGACAGCGCTTTGTTTGGTTGCGCTGGCCATTACTTGGTTATTACGTAGTCAAGACGGCTTAAGCCGTGGCTTGGCTTGGGGGTTATTGGTAGCGGTGAGTATTCAATTTGCCCTCGGCATCAGTAATGTGGTGTTGCAATTACCCTTGGCGATCGCGGTGGCACATAATTTGGTGGCAGCGTGTTTAGTGTTATTACTGGTGAGCTTGTTACTGCGCTTGTATCAAGCCAAGCAAGAGCAAGGAGGCCGACATGGCTAAATTATTAAGTGTATCCGATGCGTTAGGCTCGCCAGCGTTCAGTACTTGGCGCAGTTATTACCAACTAACTAAGCCGAAAGTCATTTACCTGCTGATGCTGACCGCGTTGGTGGGCATGTGTTTGGCGGTTGAGAGCTGGCTACCTCCGCTGCAGGCGACTTTTTCACTACTGGGTATAGGTTTGGTTTGTGCATCCGCAGCGGCGATTAATCAAATTTTAGACCGCAACATCGATGACAAAATGGCGCGCACTCAAGGTAGGCCGTTACCGAAAGGACGCGTGTCGGTGCGTAATGCCAGTGTGTTTGCGGGCGTGCTAGCGCTGGTTGGTTTTGTCATGTTGTTACTGGCCGCTAATTTGTTAACGGCCATCTTAACCTTTGCCAGCATGTTAGGTTATGCGGTGGTTTATACCTTATTTTTAAAACGCGCTACGCCACAAAATATTGTCATAGGCGGTTTAGCCGGTGCAATGCCACCGCTACTCGGCTGGACCGCCATGACCGGGCAATTAGATGGCAATGCTTTGCTGTTGGTGATGATTATTTTTACTTGGACTCCGCCACATTTTTGGGCGCTAGCCATTCATCGTCGCGATGATTATGCCAAAGCCAATATTCCCATGTTGCCTGTTACCCACGGCATTGAATTCACCAAAACCTGCGTGTTGCTTTATACCTTGTTACTTTGTGCCGTTGCGCTATTACCTTGTCTAACTGGGTTGTCGTCATGGCTATATGGGGTGGTAGTGATGGGGCTTAATCTGCGCTTTATGCAGCATGCTTGGCGATTAAAATTTAAGCCACAGCCCAATAGTGCAATAAATACCTTTAAATTTTCGATTGTTCACCTCATGATCCTGTTTTTAGCTTTGTTGTTGGATCATTGGTTATTATGAAATCTAAATCATCATGGATATTGATTGCGCTGTTGGCGTTAGTGGCTGGAAGCTGGGCTGGGGTACAAATTATCAATCGCGCACCGGCGGTGAAGGCAGTCTATTACCAACCGGCTAAGGTATTAGCGGACTTTACTTTGGTAAGAGACCAGAGTGAGTTTACCAAAAAAGATTTATTAGGGCGTTGGAGCCTAGTGTTTATTGGCTATACCTTTTGCCCTGATATTTGTCCAACGACTCTCGCCGACTTAAATCGTATTTACCCTCAGCTTAAGGCTAACCCGGCAAAGGCTGATGTGCAGGTGGTGTTTTTATCGGTTGACCCGAACCGTGATACGCCAAAAAACCTGACCGAATACACGCACTACTTTAATTCTGAATTTGTTGGTGTGACAGCTGCTCATGAGGTGTTGTTTCCACTGACTCGCGCGCTGGGCATGGTTTACAGCATTGTTGAAGAAGGCACGGAGGGGGCATATTTAGTGGATCATAGCGCATCGATTGCGTTACTTAACCCTGAAGGAAAACTACAAGCGGTGTTTCGGCCGGAATTTGAACCTGGCAGCATACCTGCTGTTGACATGGATCAGTTAGTATCTGATTTTTATGTTATTTCTAACCGGTAGTTGGCTCAACCCTCGATCGGTTTGTAGGTTATTAGTAACGGGCATAAAGATACAGTCACAGAGGCTGTTGCTTATTCCTCGCTCAGATTATTTAGTTTGACCTTATTTTTGGTAAAGCAGTCAATATAGTCTAATATCGATTTAGGCGATTATTTATATATTTGTTGTTTTTAAATTGATAGACAAATCTGCACAACTTTATACCTCCTGTTGTTTCCACGTAGTTTTGTCTATTTCATCGAAGATTAAGGGTGGCACATGACTGCAAAGATCTCTTTAACGTTAGATACGCATTTTAATAGTTTTGTTGCGCGCCAAGTGGCTACGGGGCGTTATGCCTCGGAGAAAGAAGTAATACTCGCGGGATTAAAGGCACTAGAGCATGCTGAAGCAAAAGCTAATGCCCTGCGTTTTATGATGGATAATGGTTGCGAACACACCTTAATTGAATATTCATTTGAACAGTTGATTGCTGAGTTTGATGATTTTGCTGCTTGATGGCGAGAAAGCGACACCCAGCAAGTTTGATTCTCTTCGATGCGTTTACCAGAGCCTGCCTTTACCTGCTTCATTCAAGTGAATGAAGCAGGTGCTGTATTTTAAGGCAACCTGAAATCTGCAATAGAATTGTATTAAAGCTATTCCAACTCACTTTACGTTATCAACGGTTTAGTTTAACCGGGGTGATCATCGACACGGGGTTGAACTAGCATAGGCCCAAATTTTAATGTGAATATAGCGAAGGCAAAACACCATAAGCCACCAGCTAACCAAAGTAATTCATTCATCCATTGTGGCCAAAGTAAAACAGCAAAGGTGCGCACCAATGCTGCACCAGCGATGGCAAGAAAGGCCCAGGTCATATTCGGTCCTTGATAGATATTACGACCAGTATGGCCCATGGTAACTCGAGTGATCATAGCCAAAATAACCCCCGCAATACTGCCTATGGCGATTAAATGTAATGATACGTGCCAAAACCCCGGAAACAGATTAAGACCCAGCACCAATAAACTAAGAGGAATAAAGGCATAGCCTAAATGTAATGACCACAGTAGGGGCTCGTGTAAGGTTTTAAGGCCTTGCCAGCGATATAGACGAATAAATTGAAAGGTGGCGGCAAACACGAATAAGGGCGGCGACCAGAGAGCATTTAAGCTTGGTATAAAGCTTAAAATAAAAAGCACAATGAATGGGATGTTCGCTGCGCTTTCTAGCCAAAAAAAGCTTCTGGGTTTGTCTATGCCTAGTTTTGTTGCGGTAAAGAAAGGAATCACTCGAGCACCCATGATTGATAATAATAAGGCAAACCACCAAATCATACTCTGCCACAGTGCTGAACTGGTAAATGGCAATTGAAGCCCCAATATTGGTTGGCCGTTAATGCTGATGTAACTTAATGCATTAACCACTAAAGCGAGTAGCAACAGCGGCACGAAAAATAGGTTTTTCCAGCGTTTCATTTTTATCACACGTTTAGCTACTGCAATGGCGCAACTTAAGATAAATAGAGACTCAATGATTAAGATGATAATCAATGGTGTCGGGGTCCAAAATAATAGCCGTGGTAACAGCCATAGACTAAACAAACCCGCTAAAGCCCAACTGTGCGTACCTCGGATCCCAGTCCAGTTTTGCACCGCCGTTAATACAAAGCCCATCACTATCGCCATGGCAAAACCAAATAATAGTTCATGAACGTGCCACCATATGGCGGGAACTACGAGTAGATCGGGTTGACCATGACTACGCAGCCATAGCCACACAGGAATACATAAAATTGCGTATAAGCTGGCAAATAGAAAGAATGGCCGAAAGCCAAGTCGAAATATCGGTAGTACTCTGTCTTCTTTCGCTCTATCGACAATATTAAGCATCAGGGCTCCTTGAGTATGAGATATGTTCTTGATGATAATCTGTACTCCACCGCGATGCTTGCTTTGCGTTAATAAGCGGCTCATTAAATACAATTTTACCCTTTATAGGTAGTGTTTAGCGGATAGTTTGTTACACTTCGCGCGAATTGTTCAAGGTGTAAAATGATGAAATCCCCCGTCTGGTTATCTGATCCTAGTTATCGTAAGCGTTTGTTTGCACTGGCGTTGCCGATGATGCTGTCAAATGTCACTGTTCCTCTGTTGGGCTTGGTGGATGCCGCTGTGCTAGGTCATCTCGATCATAGTTACTACCTAGCTGGCGTTTCGGTAGGGGCAATGCTGATCACCTTGGCATTTTGGTTGCTGGGTTTTTTACGCATGTCGACAACGGGGCTGGTGGCACAGGCTTTTGGGCGTAACGATGCCATGGCGATCAAACAAGTGCTGCTGCAATCTTTGGTGTTGGCCGGGGCTTTGTCCGTGTTATTGCTAGTGCTGCAAAGTGTTATCTTAAACTTAGGGCTAATGTTGGCGGCGCCAAGTGAGCAAGTGGCGTTTTATGCACAGCAGTATTTTTCCATTCGCATTTGGAGTGCACCGGCAGCGTTAGCGAATTATGTCATCTTAGGTTGGCTACTCGGGATGCAAAATGCACGTGCGCCAATGTGGTTATTAATCATCACTAACCTCGTTAATATTTTGCTCGATCTATGGTTTGTTTTAGGTTTAGGTTGGCAAGTGCAAGGTGCGGCGGCAGCGTCAGTCATAGCTGATTATTTTGGTTTTGGGCTGGGCTTATATTTTGTGTTTCACGCCATTAAGCCTTATTGGCAGCTTGGCGACTGGTCGGTGTTAATGCAAAAAATATGGGGTAGGGCGAACTTTTTTCGTCTGATTGCTCTCAACCGAGATATTTTTTTACGTACCTTATGCGTGCAAATTTGTTTCTCATTTATGACTTTTTACGGCGCACGCTTAGGGGATGACATTGTGGCAGCCAATGCGGTGTTATTAAATTTCTTACTCTTTATCTCTTTTGCCTTAGATGGCTTAGCTTATGCTGTTGAAGCGCTGGTCGGTAAGGCGGTGGGGCGACGTGATCCCATTGAATTTAAGCGCTGCGTGAATGTGACCTTCTTTTACGCGTTGTTATTTGCCATCTTATTAATGGTGATTTTTGCTTTATTGGGTGCAAATATTATCGCCTTAATTACCGATATTCGCAGTATTCAAATGACGGCAAACAGCTACCTTATTTGGTTGGTATTTATCCCATTAACCTCGGTGTGGTGTTTTATTCTAGATGGCATATTCATCGGTACCACTCAAGCCAAAGCAATGCGCAACAGTATGCTATTTGCAACCTTGTGCTGTTTTTTCCCAGTATGGTGGTTGGCAAAAGACTTTGGCAATCACAGCTTATGGTTGGCTATGAATGCCTTTATGCTAGGCCGCGGGCTAAGTCTAGGTTACCTCTATTGCTTAATGCAGCGGAACAATCGTTTTATAGTTATTTAATGATATTGGTTGATTGAATTATCACTCATCTCGGTTACACTTGCGGTGATATTAATTTGACTTTGAGTGACACTGTGAATGCGCTTAGTAAGTGGCTAGGGTTAACTGGGATAGTGGCAATGCTAATAGCCTGCGATGGCAAAGACGTTGCTTATTATGAATTACATGTTGATGAGGCAAAAGGGAAGCTGGTTGAATGTAGTTATAATAATTTCTCTGCTAGCATGCTCCCAAGCGAACTCACTGACTTAATCTTCAAGGATAAAGAGTGTGAAGCGGCGAGAAATGCGCGCCTTGCTGAAAAGCGTATTAAGCTGCAGCAGTTACAACAACGTGCTGATGGCCAAAGTCGCAGTGAATACCAGACTAAAAAGCGTCAATTATTGGCCATGAGTTATTTAGCCTTTGTTGAGCTTGAAAGTACCTGTGGTTGGGCTGATGTTAGTCCCGTTTGCCAAGCAGCTCGCGATGTACAAGACGATATGTTGAGTAAAGAAGTCGCACGCTTAAAGCAAGCCTACAGTGGTGCTGCATTAAATCAAGTTAAAGCCGATGCTTGTCGCGGCGGTGCAACCTATGTTCAAGCGTTATGTAATGTGGCGGAAATTGCCCTTGGCCAACAGCAAACTCAGCGCGTGTCTTACTATTTAACCAATCAATCGGCGTTTAAACAAGAGTACAACGCTTGTCGCATTGAGCTGTTAGCTAATAATGCTATTCATGATGATGACGCCATTGCGCAATATATGAGTGGCGACCATCAATGTGCATTAGTTGCAAAAGCGGCCAACCTGATTGGTTTGCATGATTTTTCGCAGCCGCTTTAGCAAGTAAAACCGACAAACTAAATGGCGCCAGGATAACCGAGTTGACGCCAGCCTTCATATACAAATACCGACACCGCGTTAGATAAATTCATTGAGCGACTGTTTGGGCTCATTGGGATCCGCAGCTTTTGCTCAATGGGCAGGTTATCTAAAATCTCGGCCGGTAAACCGCGCGTTTCTGGACCAAATAATAATATATCGCCATCTTTAAACTCACTATCACTATGGAACGTAGTGGTTTTAGTGGTGCATGCAAAAAGGCGTTTATCACCGACATAGGCTAAAAAATCTTGATAATTGGCATGGCGAGTAACATGGGTCATTTCGTGGTAATCAAGACCGGCACGACGAACCTTTTTATCATCCAAATCAAATCCTAACGGCTCAATGAGGTGCAATTTACAGCCTGTGTTGGCGCATAAACGAATGATGTTTCCAGTATTCGGCGGGATTTCTGGTTGGTACAGGGCGACTTCTAACATGATGGTTACTCAATCAAGAACGAAACCGCAAGCATATCAAATAAATTCTACTTTTGCGGTATGATAGCGGCTGGTATTTACTGGTGGGATAGATATGAAAGACTTTAAATGGGTAGCACCGATTGTTATTTTAGTGAGTGCACTACCAATTACCTTAAATTTTGTGATTAATGGCTATTTTGAAAAACTAGATAATAAGCTAGCGGCCGAGAAGAAGCAGCGTGAAATTGCGCAGTACTATGAAAAAAAGGCGCGTATTGAATCGCGCCGTTTTGCGGAAAATATGTTTCCCGGTTTGGTTACACCTGGTTTACTCCATCTTGAGAGCGTTAACTAACCAAATGCATTGACTATCGGGGCTTTTAACCGAACAGTAGCCAAATGATAGTGCCCACCACCATAAGCTTAATTTTGGTTTTCCAGGAAGCCTTGTAGATCATTTGTGCCAAAGCAATCGGCATAAATAGTCCAATGAAAATATAATCTTTAGTGCTTAATTTAGTATCTTCTTCTGCTTCGGATTGTGGGTTTTGTTCTGACGCGCTTTCTGCGTATTCTTGCTCCACTGGGCCGGTGACTTTTCTCGCTTGTTTTTGCGCGGCTTGTTGCTTTGGTGTCAACTCGAGTATTGGTTCGGGTTTTTCTGCTGGTTGCCACCAGTTTTCTCTTGGTGCTTCACCTAAGCCTGCCTTCACGCGCATCAAGCGTTTATTTAACTGAGTCACCTTGCTGGAGCGCGTTTTAACGCCATATTTTCGTTTAATATGTACTAATTGCTTTTGTAACGGGATGCCTTTTTGAGCGTCCAGCATGGCAACAAAGTTGGCGTAGCCTTCTAAGCTAGGAAACAATGCCCCTGGACCCCATGATTTACCCTCGGGCCCGTATAAGTCTATTTGGTGTAAAATGGCGCGAAAGCGTTTTAGAGTTTTGCGATCCACCGATGCTTTTTCATTAACCACGACACCAGTGACTTCCTGTTTTTGATGGCGGCGCATGACCTTAGTTTTATCTGGATGTAATAAGAATCCTTCACTTGTAACAATTTGTTTTACTCGCCATAGCAAAGACTGCACTTTATTTGGTTCGTCGCTGGAAAAACTGAGATCGTCGGCATATCTGGTATAGGCAAAGCCTAGTTTTTCTGCCATGCCTGCTAGTCTAGCGTCCAAACGTCGGCACAAAATATTCGTGATGGCAGGACTACAAGGCGCGCCTTGTGGCAATATTCTTGGCCCTTGGTCAATATGCCAAATTTGGCCGTCCATCGCCACCGCCTCGGTGTCCGGCTCGGTGGCCAGTAAAGCAAACAAGGTGCCTAACTCTTCGCTGTATCCTTGTTTGCAAAATAGTCCCTTCACTCGAGCGTAACTGATACTAGGGAAAAAGTCTTTCAGGTCAAAGTTGACGACTACACCTTTGTTTATATGTGGTAGGGCATTGCTAAGTATGCTGCGCCCAGGTACAAAACCATGTGCGGCAGAGTGTAACTTGACGGGGGCGAGTACATTCTCTAGTAGCCAATATTGCGCTCGTTTAAGCCTAGGCATGGGGGCTGAAATATGCCGTTTACCACCTGTTTTCTTTTCAATGGCAAACTTTTTATAGTGGCTGGTTTGCGATACCTCTTTCTGGTAGCACAGAAACCTTAGCTCTCCGATACTGATACCCATTCCTTGGGCTAATGCTTGACTATCAGCAAAATAGGGCAGGCCTTGACTGGTTAATTTACTCTTATCGCTGATTTTTTCGCTTAAGCCAGCAGAAAATTTTTCTCCCAAATAAGTAATTTCTTTTTGTTGTTTTTGATACCAATTGAGGGCATTTTCATAGCGAGTTTTATTTCTTGTCTGGCGCACTTGTTCGCGCTTTTCTAACGCGGCTTTTTTACGCTCTTGGTGTAGGTGCGCCAGCGCTTTTTCTGGATCACTATATAATTCATCCTGTGAACTTAACTCTCTCAGCTGAGCCATTAACTGAGCGCGTTTTTCAACAAATTCCTGAGTTAAATTGGGCTGTTCTTCGTCATTACGCCAAAAACCTAAGCGTTTCATTTCGTCAAGTATGTATTCTTCTTTACTCGACTTTCGTATTTTATCGTAAATTTCTTGGCGGGTTAATTTTGTGCTTGATTCAGACATTACAAAAGCCTCCGGCGCGACTAATTTGGCTCAAGCGCTGGGTAAAAACATAAATAAGAAGCATTGATAAGAAGGGAAATAGCAACGCGGTGAAAGTTTCCTTCGAAGAGTTCTCAGTGCTAAGGCAATCAACTCGATGCCGTACGCCCCCTATATCACTCATTGGCTTCTTTGAAGCCATACTGCAATAGTGATATAGGGGGCTGTACGGCCCAGTTAAGATTGCATTAGCTACGCGTGGGTAGTCTTTGTGCCAGAATGGCGAAACACCATTCGAGATGCAAGGTTCTACAACCGCGTTGCTATGTAAATTGATTATATCTTTCAATTGTTTATCAATACAATATAATCTTGTGATCCAGTGCATGCTTTGCATATCAAAGGCTCCCATTCGACGTTTGCTGTCTAAGGGCTAGCATATGTTCACAGGGACCTTGGCGTAGTTTATTGCGATGCCAAAAGTGACAGTTACATTGGCCATCAACCAGTCTGTGATCTAAGTCGAGAGAAATAAAACTTTGGTGCTCGACTGCATTATCTAACACCTGACCGGCGATGTAGCGGCCGTTCTCGTTGAATTGGTCTTTCTGGATACTCACTAGGCCCGTATTAACAAAATTCAACGCTTTTTCTTCCCGCTCATTGTTAAATCTTAATTGCTCAAGTGGAATCGGCTCGTGGCATAAGTGGCGGATGCGGTAAACATCGAGCTCCATATCGTAAAGCACCTGACCATGCTGGCTGTATTGCGCTAAGGCTGATTTCACGGTATTGAGATCTAAACCCAGTTGTAAGGCAAGGCGGTTAGCACTTTGCTGCTGGCTCTCAAATAAGGCTTGGTAGACCTTTGCGCTGGTTTGACTATCAACCTCTGCTCTACTTGCCAACAGGTCAAAGTTTGCCATTTTCGACCAATCGTTGGCGCTCCAACCTGATAACCCTAAGGTAAAGCTCATCCCCCCTAGATCGGCAATGTAAAAAGAAGGCATGCCATCACCTAATAGACAAACTTCGAAATGACTGGCGATGGGTAATAAACGCTCTAGAATATGTAGGCGTCTGCGCCCCCATACTCGGATACTTCTTGGTTCATCACCTTGATAAATGGAGCGTGGACAGAGTATTTCTTCCCCCCAAGGTTCCAATATTACTTTGATGGCTTGCCCCGGCGTCAATTCAAAGCGCATCGCTCTGGGGCCAACTCTTTCTTTTTTGGTGCGTAGTTTAAAGCAGATGTTGTACAAATCCATGGGTTGCATTTTAAGGCGTACCATAGGCAAGGTCATTGCTGAGCTAACTTGCAAAAAGCCTCTCACCCAAGAGTCGGGTAAGTCGATTTTTTTCTCAGCAAAATCTTGTTGACCAGACGTTGCTACTTTAAAGCCATCTGGATCTATTTTGAGTTGAGTGTCCCGGTAGTCGCGTATTTTTTGAAATTCGTTATACAGCCCCTCTGAATAGTCGATATTGGTGGTACCAAATTCAGTGTCACTGATGTTTTTAAATACCTCATAGCTGCAACTTAACTTGCCATAGCTGGACTCATCTTCAGAAAAACACTCAAAAAAAACTTGGTCAGGATGCACAGTGATCACTGGGTCTAACACATACCAAGCGTCGATGTCGTGCTTGTAAAGGTATTTAAAATATTGATTTTGAGCTTGGTAAAAAGGCGCCATGATTTTACTAGCCACTTTATTCATGGCCGCCAGCTCATCACGAACTTGGTTGAGTTGTTGTTTTACTTTGCCCTGCTTACTCACCAAATCAGCCAGTAGCGTTTGTTCTTGCTCGGTAAGCCAGCGCTGATATTCATCGCGATTTTTTGGTGTAAAGCGCATATCGGAAATCACCACTTGGTGCAGCGCAGACATGGCTTCACGGAACGCCAGCTTGTTTTTTAACTCGCCAACAAAAAATGTCGGCGGGCGTAGGGTGTCGGGTGAAAAAGACACTTGAGTATGTTGGCTATTACTGGCTACCTGACTTGTGCCCATATAACGATAATTTACTTGCATTTTTTATCCTTAAACAGGCGAATTGGATGATGTGGTGACGGTATTACCAAGCACTGAGATAGGGAGTGCCAAGTTGGGGTCTGTTTTTCTTAATTGCAGCATAGCTTTGAGCAGCACCGCTTTATCTTTTTGTACTTGCGTCAACGATAAACGAGTGAAAAGCGTGGCGACCATATTTAATACCGCCGTCGAACATTGCGCTTGCTGCTGCAAAAATGCCATTACTCTGTCTTTGGCTAAGCGTCCTCTGTTTACTCGGGTTAGCACACTGGTAAAGTAAGGCTGCAACTTGAGTAGGGTCGCTTCATCATTAGCGGCGTACTCGCTAAGTAAGTTGGTGACAAAAAGCTCTACGTTTTCACTCGGGTGCTGACTCAGTTTGATTAGGTAGTTTTTACCTTGGCTTTGCTCAAAAAAGGTCTGCAGTAGCTCTCGACCAAAAGTTTGAACCGATGGATTGTTGCTATCACAGACGGTGACAATTAAATCTGGTGACCAATGGTTTTGGTCCATTTCATTGCGGCAAAATGCAAATATGAAGGCTTGTACTTCTGGCCAATTACTTTCCAATAGGCTTAGAAAGTCCCCTTGGCTAGTTAAAAGCAATGATTTGTGAACCGATAAGTAGTTAATACAATACTGACGTATTGCTTGAGTAGGGCTTTGTGCCAGTTGTAGCCATTGCTTTAAGTGGTATGGCCAAGGCGCTGAGTTTAAATCACGGCTGTTAAGAGCAGTGACGGCAAGTAATTGAGCTTGGCTTGATTTAGCATTGAGCAATAGCCAGAGTTGATCTGCTGTAACTGTCGCCAGTTGCGGTTGCAGATTAAGGGTTATAAAGTTCTTTAGTTCAAGCTGTTGCTCATCCCCTAACTGATTACTGGCTAATTTTTGCAATATACCTTCGAAGATAGCTGCGGCATTTTTATTATTAGCGATAATCAGTTTCAGCAATAACTCTAAAGCTACTTCGCGCTCTTCGGGTGCGCCAGTAAAGCTAAGTTCAAGTAAGTTATCCAGTTGTGCGATGAGTTCGTGCGCATTTTGCTTTTTAAGTAGCAATAGGGCTCTGGCTCTGACGCCTACGTTTTCCGATTGATGTAAAGCGGCTAGTAGCTCAGGTGGAATATCGACATAGGAAATCGGGTGCTCAACTAATAGGCGGCAAGCGAAAACTTGCTGCGCTTCATGTTTTGCCATTGCCAACGGTTTGAGTATCATGAAATCAAGGTGCTGTATTCCTTTGTTCATGCAGCGGATCAGCACAATGGCAAGCCACTTGGCATGACGTCGAGTCAAAGCATCATAGGGCTCCAAGCGGGTGCACAGTGAACTTACTATTTCTGTCTGCTCTACTTGGTTGAAGTCGGTTGGCTGTAACGTCTCTGCCAGCCACAGGTTAAGTTCGGCTTGTTCAATCATTAATAATGAACAGAGAAAGTCGAGCTGTGTAAGAAGACTTGGCTGTTGTTTCAATGCTGCTAAGGCGAAATGTTGAGCCTCAGCCATATTGCAGCCGATTAAAGCCAGAATCAGCTTTGGCTCTAATGGTCTGGTCTTAATTAAACTGATCTAAGACACGATAAACATTAGGAAAAGACACGATAAATGTGGGATTTGGTCGGAAAATCGAAAATTATCTAAAACCAACTTGGGACGGTGATCCCAAGTTTCTACCAATCAATTAACTTTCTTTTTTGCTATGCCTCGGGCGATTTTTTGTCTGACAACTCTTGCCGTTAATTCATATTGTATAGCTTTTACATTACTTCTTGCCTCAAAATAAAGACCTTGATAATTTTTTACTGCCGACTTCATATAGCAAACATGAAATAGCGACATGCAACAAAGTGAAAGGACTCCGGCTATGATCAATGAATAGTTCAGTTCGATAGGCTCCGAAATAGCAGTGAAAATGCAAACGACAGATATAGCTAAGGCCGCAAGTGATAGTAATCTGAACTTATCGAACGTCAGCTTTAACCAGGTAAATCGCTTTAGTTGGGATTCTTGTTCAAGTAAGCGTTTCAGTGTTGACTCAGTCATATCTTGAATAGTATGACCATCGTTGTAATAGTTAACAATGTCCCGCGCTGCTACTTGATTTACTTCACGATTAAATACTTGCTCCACAGATTAATCCTTTTTCTTGTTGATAATATCTCTACCAGATACTTGCCCAACGGAAGAATTGAAATTTTGGTTCACAGAGTTTTTCTCTGATTGTTCATGATGTTCGTCCTGCAAGCCATGTTGTTCAATGATTTTTCTTTTCCCCCTTTCTAGACTTTCTCTAAGGTCTCCTGTTGCGCGTTCTAACATAGAATTATTATAAGTTAGCTTTAGAAGCCCTATTGCCTTATCGATGCTCGTCCACCGTTCACTAGAATCTGAAATATGGCATACATGATTGTATACCTTTGAAAAAGTATCAATTGCCACTTTTACAATTGGCTGCTGGTACATTTTATGACTTTTTTTCAACTGCATAGTGATATCACTAGCGAGTTTGGGATCGATCTCTTCAGTAGTTAAATCAGAATTCTGCGACATAGTCCGCTGAGATTCACCAGTGAGAAGCCAGTTGAGATCAACTCCAAATGTATCGTGAAGTCTGATTAGAGCCTCTGCACCAGGTAACTGTTTTCCAGAAACATAGTTCTGCAATGAACGGTATGGAATTTTTGTGTGTATTGATGCCTCCTTAAGGGATAATTTTTGGTCATCAATAACGTCTCTTAAACGCTCACTTACTAAGCTCATAAGACCTCTTTGGGTGTTTTTGTGAAAAATAATGCGCTAATCGCACATAAAAAGGTGTTGACATAACCTTATAAGGTTTTTATATTGCACATTATTAGGTGTTTATCATCTTAATAATTCATATAACAAACACATAATGAGGTGTATCACAATGAACGTCAATACATTGCAACCAAGTCGTGAGCTATATAACCAAGTTCGAGCGGCTTTCATTCTCAAAGGATCATCGCTGTCATCATGGTGCGGCAGTAATGACATCAAGCAGCAAAATGCTATGTCATGTTTAGTTGGTACTTGGAATGGACCTAAAGGCAAAGCACTGCGTGAAAAACTAATCATGGCATCTGGCATTTCTCAACTCCCTGAATTGAAGCAAGCAGTTTAATCATAGTGATTTTATTGAAACAGAAAAGCGCAATTAATAACTGTATTTGGAATGTGCTTAATCACAATTTCAGAGGAATTTCCAATGACTAGAACGAGTCTACAAAAACACCAAGCGGTTTCTATTCCTCATGCTATTGAGCTGTGTTTAGAAGTGGCTAGAAAAAAGAAAAACTTCAGCATTGATCGCGTGGCCGATGGGATGGGCCTTGCTAATAAATGGATCATTTATAAATGGATGGAGTCAGGTCGCTTGCCAGCTCTAATGATTCGCCCTTTAGAGCAGACTTGCGGTGCTGATTTTGTTACTCGCTATCTCGGCCATGCAGCTCACAAACTACTCATTGATATACCTACGGGCCGAAGTGTTAAACCTGTTGATATTAATGTATTGCACGCTTCATTTTCACAGGGCATCACACTACTACTGTCATTCTATGAGGGAGTAGCAAACCAAGCGGAGACTATCGCAGCGTTAAATCAATTAATGGAGGGCGTTGCTTGGCATCACAAGAACGTAGAGCAACATAGCCAGCCACAACTTGATTTATGTGGAGACGACAATGAATAACGAATATTTGAGCTTAGCAATTCAGAAGCTTCTTGAAGGGCTGACGTTAAACGAAGCCAAGCATTTACTTAATCAAGCACAGCAAGATTATGAGATAGGGATTAATCGCTCACAGGTAAAGCAAACTAAGCCTTATTGCGAAAATGCTTATCGAAAACCCAAGCCGAGCAAGATCCAGCAGGATGCTGAAGTCGAGGCTTTCATCTTAAATCAACATTACATGACCCAAACCGAGATGTTGAAGCTATTAAAGGCAAAATTTGGCGCTTATAGGGCTCCCAGCAAATCAGGGCTCAATCGCTATCTGAAAGGCTTAAGGGGGGCTAAATGAGCTTACAAATCCCTAAAGCTAAAAATGCTGAAACGTTAGTCAAAGCAGAAGCTTTATTCCAGCTGGTTGCTGAATGCGGTCAACGTGGGATCACGCTGGCAGAGTTGCATAAGCACTCAGGGTTGCCGCGTTCAACTGTTTATCGAGTGCTATCTGCATGGCAGTACTTGGAGTGGCTTGAGACAAGCACTAACAACGGACGTTCTGAGTGCTGGCGGGTGTCGGATAAATTATTGAAATTTGCACATCAGCATAGACGCAATGCCCTTAGCCAAACCACCCAAAGCCATTATTTTCCGATGACGGAGGATGAACATATGGAATTTGATTTTCAAAAGAAGCAGCGCTCAGATGTGGCTGTTAAAGCGGTTAATCTTTTTCACCTTGTTGCAACTAAGGATCTAGCAGGTAAAACGCTGGATGAGCTGCAATATCTTTCAGGCTATTCACGCTCAACAACTTATCGATTGCTGTGTACTTGGGAGCGATTGGGTTGGCTTAAAAGTATCGCTGTCGATGGCAGAACAGAAAAATGGTTTATCTCAAGCAAGTTACTGGAGCTAGCACATCAGCATAGGCGAGAAACCCTCGCTCAAGTAAAAAAAATTGAAACGGATTATCAACAAATGACCGGAGAGGTATTGATATGAATAGCAATGAATTAATACAAGCTGTTCAGCAAAAGCAGCTTGAGCAGACTCAAGAAGGTGAGCAAGAGCACTTAGATGCCATTGTCCAAAATCTAGCATCAGGCAGTCGAGACAGCGCTATCGCATCAATAGGTATGCTCGCGGGTCGAGCTCAAATGGCACAGGCTATCGCTGGTTTTTCCTCCGTCGTCAATATTGTCACATTGCGTAAAGTAAAAGAATCAAAGGGTTACAAATCATTAAAAGGTTTAAAAAGTCCCGACGGAGGAATTTTAACAGGCACTTGGGAGGAGTTTTGCTCTTTGATTGGCGCATCAAAGTCATCTTTAGATGAAAGGTTAAAAAATGCTGACTATTTTGGAGAACAAGTTTTCGAGTCTCTGACAGCTATCGGTATGGGAGTGAGAGACTTTAGAAAACTGCGCAAACTACCGGAAGAAGAGCTCAAGGCCTTAGTAGATGGCGACAGTCTGAAGGTTTCTGACAAAGAAGAGGCGTTGGATATCATTGAAGAAATGGCCGTGAAGCACCGCGCTGAAGCTAATGCGCTCAACGACAAAATAAAATCTCTGGAGCAAAAGTCAAAAGCAGCAGATCAACTGCTTGAGAGCAAAAATAAAAAATTTCTTAAGCTTGAGTTGGAACTTGAAGAAGCAAAAGGAAAAGGCACTCCAGCAAGGTTAAAACAGCTTGAAGAACAAAAGAATCAATCCCTTAGCCAAGCTTTACTTGATGCTAAATTTGCCGTTTTCTCAGGACTTGCTGCGTTTGAAGATGCCGTAAGAGCGGTACAAGACTCATCTCACCCTTGCGATTTAGACACAGAGTATGAATCAACAATGCAACAAATAGTCTCTCGTTTAATGGAAGGGAGCGCCAGCCTAGGCCTTGATCAAACTGTTATTGATGCACTGAATAGCGAGCTTGCGTTATATCAAGGGGTAAATGAGTAATGATGACCGAGTCACAACTGTATCAAGTGCGGTATCTTGGGCATGTCGCCAAAGAGTTAGATGCGGCAACACATGGCAAGCAAGGCGGTATCATTGAACGGGCCAGTAAACATCTTAACTTAGCGACAAGCTCTATTTACGAAAAGCTTGGTCAAATAGGATGGCAATCTAGCCGTAAGCCGCGCTCGGATAAGGGGGTCTCGAAAATTGATGAATCATCAGCTGCTTGGGTCTCAAACCTTATCCTACAGTCAGAGCGTCAGAATAATAAGTCGTTAATGTCTGTTGAAGACGCTATTGATATTGCTTTTGCAAACGGCAAGCTTAGTGAAAAATGTTCGGCTAAAACCATGCTGAGAAAGATGGAAGATTTTGGCGTTCATCCTAAGCAAATTAAGGCTCGCCCAGTTACCCGTACCATGAGCAGTCGCCACCCAAACCATGTTTGGCAATTTGATGTATCGCTGTGCGTGCTCTATTACTTGAAAAACAATGACGGTTTACAGGTAATGGAGGAAAGCGAGTTTTATAAAAATAAACCTCAAAACATTGAAAATATTAAGAATGATCGGGTACTAAGGTATTTGGTAACAGACCACTATAGTGGGGCCTTTCACTTGAGCTACATCATGTCGCCAGGTGAAACGGTAGAAGCCATCACCCAATTTTTGATCGAAGCGTTCACCAAACGCTCAGACGCAGAATTGTTACATGGTATCCCGTATATGTTGATTTGGGATGCAGGATCAGCTAACCAAGCAACGGTAACGAAAAGTATATTGGATAAGCTGGATATTCAGCATGAAGCGCACACGCCGGGCAAGCCTTGGGCTAAAGGTCAAGTCGAAAGCATGCACAATGTCATTGAGAAAAAATTTGAGTCTCGGTTGGCGTTCATGGCTGTTAACAATGTGGATGAGCTGAACAGAATGGCGACTCAATGGTCAGTCGGCTTCCAAAGTAATGCCATCCATACTCGCCATAAAAAAACGCGCTACGGCTTATGGCAGACAATTAGCCCTGAGCAGCTAAGGATAGCCCCAGACATGTCGGTCATCCAAAGTTTTGCTCAAACCCGAAGAGTTGAACGAACGGTGAAGGCTAATGATCTGAGCATTACGTTTGTACCAAAAAAAGGCCTAGGGTCAATGACCTATTCTTTACATCACTTAAGCAATGTTCATGCTGGCGGAAAAGTCTTTGTGAGTGTGAACTTGTATCGCTGCCCTGCAATCGATGTTGAAGTCGCGGACGAACATGGTGAATTACATAGTTATGTGGTTGAGCCTACCGAAAAAGATGAAGCAGGCTTCCCAGTTAACGCTCCTGTCTACGGGGAAATGCGCAAAGCTATCGCAGAAACACGGCCTCAAAAAAATAGAAAGCAGATGGATACAGCTGCTTGGGGAACAAGCGATCCCCTTGAGATAAAAAAAGCCCGCAAAGGCAAGCGAGGAGCTATTGCATTTAGTGGCGACATTAACCCTATGGCAGATGTAGAACAGCAGTGCTCACCACATTTTATGCAACGTCTAGGCACACCACATCGGCTAGAAGCAGTACACGTTAATGAGGTTGTTCTCAGTGATATTCAGGCATGGAAGCACTTAGCTTCAGAGTTAAGCGTGAAAGGCGCTGCGTTAACAGCCTATAAGAAGATACTTAAACAACAATATCCCAATGGTGTAACTAGCGCTCAATTGGATCAATTTGTCGAAGAAATGGAGGTGAAAAATGTTACCGCTCAAGCAACAGCTCTTTGATGCAGGGTTAACAATCAGTGATCTTGCTGCGGAGATGAGCTTTCATTACCCCATTGTTCATAAAGCACTGCATCACGGTATTTTGCCAGTTAAAAAACGAATGCAATTTATTGAAGAAGTGGATGCCTTTTTATCTCGGCATAAATTAGAAACAGGAAGTGTCTGGTCAGAGTCCGCCAACCCTGACCAGACGAGCCTCCAAAAACAACAACCTATGTATGATTTTGATTCGGAGACCACTATGTTAACACAAGCCAGCCTTAAGCACTTTAAGCTGTTTAGAAACCCTTTTATTAACGATATTAGAGAAGCTAAGGACGTGTATTTAAGCGACGGCAATAGCTATGTACTTGCAGCAATGCGTGATGCCGCAAGAAACCAAGGAATCTTAGCCTTGATTGGTGAATCGGGCGCGGGAAAAAGCGTACTCCGAAAACAACTAATTGAAGATCTAAACCATGATGGTGATGTATCCATCATTCAGCCTCGGATTATTGATAAAACTAGTGCGACTGCTGGCGGGTTATGTGATGCCATCATTGCGGACATCAGTAGTGATTCTCCTAAGCGGTCGATGGAAGCCAAAGCGAGACAAGTTGAAAGCTTGCTGCGCACGGCCTCTCAAGGGGGCCAGCGTCATGTGATGATCATTGAAGAAGCGCATGACTTGTCGGTTCCCGTATTGAAGTATTTAAAACGTTTTTGGGAACTAGAAGATGGCTTCTCAAAGCTGTTAGGTATCATTTTGATTGGGCAAACAGAGCTTGGAATCAAGCTTAATGAAGGTAAGTTTTATTCGCTTCGTGAATTTATCCGCCGTTGCATGGTTGAGCACATGGACGACCTAAGCATTGATATACAACCTTATCTAGCTCATAAATTTAAACGCTCGGGTGGTCAGTGGGAAAAAATAATGACCACCGATAGCTTTGAAGCCATTAAACAACGACTAACGCGCAAACAAGGGAACCTAAGCATGATGTACCCGCAGATTGTTAATAATCTTGTATCAAACGCAATGAATTTAGCACAAGAGCTTGATGAGCCACTTGTCACTGCCGATATCGTTAAGGAGTGTTAATCATGGATCGGATGGATCAGGTTTTTCAGCAAGCTCTCAACAAGCACGGCGACATGATGCTTGACAGTAGCAGCGGGCTCAATAATGTCAAATTAGGCCTAGAGTCATTGGAGTTGATCACTCAATTCATCGAAATATCAAATGGCTTGCACGACATTTTCCCCACGTCGCTGGCTCAGATGTTGACTAATGTGCAGATGATGCTGCATATCGGTATCGATCAAATCACCGCGCATACGACGGCATAGTTTGGCTCACGGCTGCATAACGATGACAATGCACCTAATAGGAATACTACGAATGGAAAGTGGATTAGAAAAAGCAGTGTTAACTAACTGCCATAGCGTTTTTTACTCTCATGGTATGGAAAACATCAGAGCAGGGATTGATTCCCTTGAAATCATCATACAGATGATTGAAACATCGCCCGGCTTACATGATATGTCGCCAAAAGCGATGGCTAAAATACTCATGAATATCGAAATGCTACTGAATGTGGGATTTGACCAAATGAAGGCGCAAACAACAAATTAGCCATGAGCGCCTGAGCGCCATTGTAAGCAGTTTTATCACTTCAGCTTACGATGGCGCATTTAAAAATAGTTGAACAAATCTGACGCGATTTAAACAGGGTTTAAACAGGGTTTGGTTTTGATGCGTGGCTAGAGGGGGCATTTTCGTTTCATTGCTGTAAATTTGCTGCTCAGAATAGGTTGCCATTTCCCCTCCGCCATTTTTAAGACCAAAGTAAAGGGAACCTTGTGGGGTTTACTTGCCCTACTCCATTGAGTGGGGCATTAAAGGTATGGCATGAATTTAGCGCTGGCGAATGATGGCGCGGTTTTGTCGTTCAGGCTTGCTCTTTAATGATGTTAATGCCGTTTTCTTGCAACACCTTTGAGGCATAGTCCATATAATCTTTTAAACCATCACCCAAAAAATATTCTTGCACGGCCATTAAGGTCTTGCTTTGCTCTTGAGGTGCAGATGCATACTCAGTATCTGTTTTAGCCATTTCTTCTGAGCCTTTCAGTAAATCCTCAGCCAACGCAACCATGTCAATTTTTTCATCCATCTTAATTTTTCCGGTATGGGTAAGAACGAGTAAACTAGCACTCAAATTACTCAAACCTATGCTGTCGGAAAGTTCAATTTCTCCATTCTTTTGCCGATCAATATTAATCGTTCTCATATCTCTATTTATGGAAAAAAATTCATCCGGTGACATGTTGTGTGCATCAATTTCCCCTCTACTTAACAATGATGTGTAAGAAGAAAATCTTTCATCTGGTTTTAGGGCTAAAGAGGTTGATGAGGCCGTGTTCTCAGTCATGCCCCCCTTTATTGGCGCACTACTATTTTCTAACATTTTTAGATTTTGTTGCATTGCGGGAAGTAAAGCACCTGAAATATCCATTACAGCACCCAATATTGACAAAGGAGTTATTAATGATAGTTTATATCAAGTTGTTATAAAAATCACCAAGGAGCCATAATGAAATACATACTTACTGCTGCTTTGCTATCAATTGCCAGCTCACAAGCCTTCGCCGACACACCCACTGAAGGTGAAACGGTTAGCCCTGAAATGCTAGAAGCTATTGCTCAGTCTGCTGATAGTAGAAGTGCTTTTCGCACCTGTTTAACTCTGTCTTCAACGAGTTATGAAAGAGTGACTGATGAAAAGTTGGTCGGGAAATTCACTGTTAGTCCTGAATGTGCGAGAAAGGTTCAATCATACTCTGTCGTCAGTAATGATTCGGGTGCAAATTTCAGAATTTCGCTTGTCGACTCTAATGGGCAAGTTGTTCGTGCAAGTAGTTATGCTGTAGCTGCTTATCCTGCTTCAGGGACATATTTTTGGATTGTTAAAAATTTAGGATATGGTGACGGCACTGGCCGTTTTGTTTCAGAAACCCGCCACACGCGGTAGTGCTTGACTGAATAACATGTTATTTCATGGCGTTAAAGCGGTTCATTATTGAGCCGTTTTTGTTTTGCGAACTGTTAATCTTAGATCCTTCTGCCTTGATGTTATCCCCCGGAACTTCACATACAGAACGGCTCATGTTCAACGAGCTGCTTTTTGATGTTAAAGACTCAAGGTCAACACATTTGGTACTTACCCCCCTGTAAGCTCGTGATTTTTACACTGCATATTTCTCGAACATTTTGCTGATATCCCTCCCGCTTGACTTGCATTAAAACGCGCTAGTCTCAACAAAATCCCCACTCTGACATTATGTGTAACGTGTTTTAGTGCAAACGCATTGAAGCATTAATTCGCTGATGTTGCTCAGAGGGTATGAGGTAAATAGGTTGACGCAATACCTTTACTTAAGCCCTTCCTGTTAACAATGGCGTTACGGGGCCATTGACTTACTGAAAATGAAATGGCCAAGCTGAAGGTCGTCAGTGATCGCTGAGTAGCAAGCCAAAACGCTCGGTTCAACCAATGAGTCAACGGCCTAATAAAGCAAACTAACAACATTGACGGCGGTGACATCATTAAAGGGTTGTCGCCTAATTAAATCCAATTCTAAAGGTATAAATCATGACCATGGTTACCGCACCACAACTTTCGTCCCTTTTTACGGGCTTTCAGGTTCATTTTACACACGGGTTAAGCGCCGCTGCGCCGCAATACACCAAGATTGCCACCGTCATCAAATCAACGTCTAAAAGTAACAGTTATGGCTGGCTAGGCAAATTTCCATCACTGAAAAAATGGCTAGGTGAGCGCCAAATACTATCAATGACCGCCCATAGCTATGAAATTACCAATGAAGACTACGAAGCGACGGTAGGCGTAGATCGCAATGACATTGAAGATGACGAACTTGGCATTTACGAGCCTTTGTTTCAAGAAATGGGGCATTCCGCTGCTATCCACCCTGACGAGTTGGTGTTTGGGTTATTGTCTGCGGGTTTTCACACGCCTTGTTACGATGGCAAACCCTTCTTTGATCTTGCTCATCCAGTGGCTGAAAACGTGGATGGAACGGGGGTAATCATCGATACCGCCAATATGATAGTGGATCCTGATTATCTTGGCTTACCTTGGTTTTTGCTTGATACGTCACGAGTCATCAAACCCATCATTTATCAAGAGCGCACGGCCCCGCAATTGGTCAAAATGGACAGCGCTGAAGATGAAGCCGTGTTCATGAAAAAAGAGTTTCGTTATGGCGTGGATAAACGCTGTGCGGTCGGGTTTGGTTTTTGGCAAATGGCCTTTGCCATGCAAAAACCACTGAACGCTGACTCGCTTTGGGAAGCCATTGAAGCGATGCGCGCCATTAAGGGCGATGGTGATAAGAAGCTCGGCATGAAAGCCACCACTTTAGTGGTGCCTGCTGCGCTTGAAAAAGAAGCCACCCGCTTACTTAAGCGTAAACAGGATGCAGGTAGCTCGAACGAGCTAAACGGGCGGATTGAATTACTGGTTGCTGATCATCTCTAACCCAAAAACTAACGCCTTTAAAAAACGGTTAATGGCGTATTTAACACGGGTTTTAAAGGTCGTTTAGAGGAGCAACACCATGCCAATTGACATCGAGCATCAAGCTGCCGAGCGCTTAACCCAAGATGAGAAAAAAGTAGCGCGGGCACTGGGGCTAACGTATGCCGAGTATATCCACCAACGAGAGGACATGGAGCCATTAGATGACGGTTAAATCTGAACAAGCGGCGCGGTGTCGCGCCAAGCGTTTAAACCGCACCAAGCGGATCGTATCAAGCAGCGTGAAAGCCGCTGCGTATTTTGAAATATTTTTTAACAAAAAGAGAGCCCATTATGACCACAGTTGAACGCATTAATGCCTATAAAGCCGCGCTAGCCGAAAAGAACGCCGTTAGTACGGAGTTTTTCTTACTACGCGATACCCGAGCGCCAGAATTAGAAGTGCGCGCCCAACAAGCTCGCCACACAGTGAATATGGCCGAGCAAACACTCGCAAGCACTTATGATGATGCTGCCTTTGCACAGGCAAAAACAGCACTTGAAGACGCAAAAGCCAGCGAACGTGATGCACAGCTAATGCTAAATAACGTCAATACACGCCTTAAAAGCTTGCAAGGAGTGGTGATCCCGCAACTCACTGCCGCCCTAGAGCAAGCCAAAAAGAGCATGTGGCAAGCGAAATACGATGAAGTGTTCGCAGCATTACCCGAACTGCCCAATGACATCAAATTAGCTGTTGAACAACTTGCCGCGATCAAGCTGAATGTTGACCCGTACACCACCACAATAATGGACGTAGGCCAAGCCATCACGGACAAATTTGGCAAGCCGGAGCAAAGTCAAATTGCCACAATTGATGTTCAACTGCGCGTTGATATGGGGATTGCATAAGCCATGACCGAGTCTTTGTCTCTTCATCGACAGTGCAACACTGCTAAGACCGAGCAACAAGCGGTGGTGGTGTTGCTGCAAAGTGAGCACCTCATGCTACAACATTTTGGTTTTTCAAATGGGGTTAGCCAAGAATATGCTCAGGTTGCATTACGTGCATTAGCGGAGTGTGTCAGCCGTCGTACAAAAGTATTTCCGTCACTGATGAGAGTGAGAAATGCATTGCGAAATCGTATGGTCATTGAAGAGGCCAAGGCGCGGCCAAAAAAGCTGATTGGCAAAAAGTACAACATTAGTGAGCTATATGTTTATCGAATAGTGTCAGAGCAAGCGCGGTATCAATCGCTTTTGTTGCTAACGGATGTGAGGAGTTTAGCATTGGATAATATCAGTGATTTAAAAGTTGCAGCTGGAGTGGACACGCATTTCTGGCCATCATCCTTGGTCGAGATGGCCGACGTACTGCAACATGCATGTCGTCAAAAGCTAAGCCTGCCAGAAGAGCAAGTAGAGCTGATAGCTAAAACCACTATCTTGGCGCTCGCCTCTCATTTTGGCGGGCGTAATTTCTACCTGCCAAGCGGTAAGGGCTTAGAAACAGCACTGCGTCATGATCTTATTTATCACCTTTCATCTGAGTTATCGGTTTCAGAGATAGGGGAAAAATTTGAGCTTAGTGATAATGCGGTCCGCCATATTATCAAAAAGCAAAAATTGATTAGAAGCGACATAGCGCCCGTCTAGTGGCACGGTCACATAACGCAAATACAAAGGCTAACGCGACAATGGTTAGCCTTTTTATTGCCCATTAGGGCGCGGTTACCAATTCGCATCGATAAGGTCACTTTGCAAAGATGCATAGCCAATGACAAGACGCTTGAATGTGCTTGCTATTGCGATGTCGGTGAACTTTTTAATCATGGGCAAGTAGCTATGATTATATTCATTATGCTGTGTGGGTTGGTGCTGCCACTTCGTATATTGTTTAGGTGGCTTAGAGCCTATTATGGGTATCCACAAAGAGGCATTAAGCTTATAGTGACCTATCAAATGAGCGATAGTCACGAGCCATCACCGTCGGTGATAATTGATTGTGATGATCACTCTTCAGTGACGGAGTTGATTAGGCTTTTGAACACCCATAAGCAATTGACGATAGAAACCACCTACGCAAAGACTCGATTCAGTTTAACCCCTACGATAAACGCACGTATAAGCGCCGTTAAAGGTGGTTTAAAGGCATTTTTATCTCGACATCGTTAGAGCTTGTATTGGGTTTATTGCGGCTAAAAAGATATCTTCGCGCAATATTCGCAAAAAAACGATTTATTCCACAAGAGCGAAAGGGGGTTGAAAAGGCGTTTTTGATGGAATTGTTTATCCATCATATGAAATGGTCTTAACTCGATTTATCGTGTCTTTAGTCATCAATTTTCGCGCTTTAGATCATTAAACTGAAAGCAAACTGCTGGCACTCGGGATAAGGGCGATTCAGTAAAGGGATTAATAGGTCTGTGCTTAACTGCTCACCAAAAGCGTGATTGTCAGCTAAGGCGGTGCTGGCAAAGGCCAAAACTGGTTGACATGTACTATTTTGCAACAGGGTGAGTAGGGCATCGGGGGCCTGATCCCATTGCTCAGGAAAGGCTTCCCCTCGTCCAGAGAATACTTGCTCGGGATGATAGCGCCAGCTTAAACCATTTTTGCTTTTACTAAAACTTGGATGATTGAGCCTGAGCAGGCCATTAAATGTTAAATATTTAGCAAATTCTTCATAGTGATTAACGGCGATTAATTGGCGTTGCCAGTTATCGTCATATTGAAAGATTTCAGACGTTTTCGCATTGTCACTATCGCTGTCATTAAATGCCAACAGAACTTGGGTGGCCATCACGACGAATGAGGGGCTTTGGCTGATGCCCAACTGTTTGAGAACTCGCCAGCTGCGACGGCGTAGATAATTTCTTGTTGCCTTAGAGTAAGCTAAACGAGAGTTTGTTTTTTTAAGTTCTTCCTGGACATTAATACGACCATGACGTGGATGGTAATAATAGCTCCAGTCTGCTGTAAAGTAATGCTTTTGCGTTTCAAAGCGATAGCTTAGTTGAGCAAATACGTCGGCATCTAATCTAAATTCAGACATTTTGAATAGGTAGCGCAGGCCCTTGAAGGTACCAGGCGCTAAGGGAATATCTTTTAACACACTCACTAGAGCGGAGTGAGTCGCACGGCAATATTGAGCTTGTAGGTAACAGTGTTTCAATAATGCGTTGGCATCGCCATGTTTGCTAGCTTGGTCCAATTCAATAGTTAAACTTTCGACGCTTTGTAGCAAAGGGTTATTAGCTACGCCAGCATCGCGTATTAAACTGAGGGCGGTGTTTTCGTCGCTTAAGGCAAGACTCGCTTCAAGGGCTAAGGCGGCGAGATTTGGGTTTTTATGGCTTAAATAGGGGGTAATATTCGCTAGTTGGCTCTGATCGCCAATCCTGCCTATTGCCCACAGCAGGGAATAGTCTAGTTGCCAGTGATGACTACCTAGCAAAGTAACCAGATACTGAGCCACTTCACTGGATTGTTCTGGCGCTAAACGCCAAATTTGTCTGGCTTTTTGTTTAGGGTCTGACTCTTGCTGGATGCGCGAAAATAGGCTTGAAATGTGTTCTTGCTCTGTGACTTCGAGTCTCTCAAGTTGGTCGTGAGCGGCAGCATCTTGGCGATGCAAATAACCTTTATTGGTTTTTGATACCACCACACTACTATAGGTTTTTTCTGCTCTTTCGCGTTCAATAGGTAAGGGGGTTTTGGAGCCCTCTCGCAAGGTTTGTCCGCTACGGCCATAACGAAAATTCACTAAAAATCGGCGCTCAGAGGCGCTGTTTAGCTCTACTAAGTCGACTTCATAAACCTTATCAGAATTAGCTTGCTGGTAAACTAATCGGGCTTTTTTAATCAGCTTCATTATAATGACCTTGCTGCTAGAGAATCAAAACGAAGTCAAGATAGCATGTTTTTAAATGAATTTAATATTGAAAAACAGGGCTTTATTATCTAGTTCACAAATGTAGGAACTATCCAGCGGGGTGGAGGAACAAAATGCTAGCTGAGCTAAAACTAAGATGGGATAAAACATTGTCTGGTTATGGGGATGCTCTTTTGTTGGCAACTGGATTTGAGCGTCTGATCCAGCATTATCAAGAGCCGCACCGTTACTATCATAACTTAACTCACATTGACGCTTGTTTAACCCAACTTGAGCAAATCGAAAATCAACTCGATGATCCTTTAAGTCTGGCGCTAGCCATTTGGTTTCATGATGTTATTTATGACCCGCGCAAGAGTAATAATGAAGAAGCGAGTGCTGATTTAGCCGGTGCTTATTTGACTCAATGTGGTTGTGCGCAAGAGATAATTGCCAAGGTGCGCCATTTGATCTTATTAACGCAGCACCCCAGTCAGCCAGTAACGAAAGACGAAGAAATACTGATTGATGTCGATTTATCAATTTTAGGTGCCGAGCCTAAAGTGTATGATCAATATGAGCTGGCGATACGGCAGGAGTATCAGCATGTGCCAAGCGTATTATATAAAATAGGCCGTAAAAAATTGCTGCGTTCTTTTTTGGCTCGGCCCCAAATATACCTTTCAGCATCATTCTATTGTGAGCGAGAACAAATCGCGCGAGCGAACCTGCAACGCGCGATAGATAATTTATAGCCAAGTTGAAATCTGCTTAACGGCCATATTTGGTTAGAGTGGTAAGCTTAAGGTCACTTTTAGCCCTGAGTTTACATTTTCCGCCATCACACTGCCGCCATGTTTATGCATGGCATTGTCACAAATCGCCAGCCCTAAACCTGTGCCGCCTGATTCTCGATCGCGTGCTTGGGAAACTCGATAGAAGGGCCTGAATATCTGCCCTAGTTCTGTTTCGGGGACACCGGGGCCATCGTCTTGAATACTGATTTCTAGCTTGTTTCGATATTGGGTAATGGTTAGGTTGATGCTGGTGTCGGCATAGCTGATGGCGTTGCGGATCACGTTTTCAATGGCGCTGGATAAGAGCGCGGGGTACGCTTGTAACTCCAGTGCGGGCGGTGTGTCATAGGTAAAGGTTTTTCCTGTCTGTTCGGCCTCAAATTGGGCGTCGTCTAACAGCGCTTCTAATAAACTATCCAGTCGAATTGTTTGTATTTCCTGTGGCTGAAATTGACTACGTGATAAACCCAGTAAATCACTGATCATTTGTTCTAGCCGTGCTGCTTCTATATCGATGCGATCTAACTCACTTGACTCGCCCTGATGTTTACGCGAGATCGCTAACGCTAAGCGCAAGCGTGTGAGTGGTGAGCGTAATTCATGGGAAATATCACTTAACAATCGCTGCTGACTTGAAATCATTGTCTTGAGAGATAACACCATACGATCCATGCTATTGGCGAGCTGGCCGATTTCGTCTCGACGTGATAGTTGGGGGATGCTGGTTTCTAGCTCGCCTTTAGCGATTTTATGGGAAGCACTCTGCAACTGGCGCAGTGGTGAAGTCAGGTGCCAAGCTAAAAGTAAGCAAATGGGGGTGCTAACCAGTAATGAAATAAAAATAAGTAAGCCGGGGTTGTCTAACAACCATCGCAGCATAATGCGGTCACTTTGCCCGCGCATGTTTTTATGGGCGTACAATAACAGCGGTTTGCCATTGTAAATAAATTGTACCGGGCCAAGTACGATGCCGTCATGGCGTTGCCACATTTGTGGCCGGGTGATGCTTTCACTCTCAATAGCAAAGCGGCGCACAGCCTTAGGTGCTTCATTATTTACAAAGCTACCATTTTGTTCAAGGGCATAGAATTTAAAGCCACTCTTATGGCGAAAGGTTTTTAGTGCGTAGCCTAAACCGCGCTCAGGATGACGGCCTAAGCGAATAACTAAGTTTTGGCTGGTTTTGTTTAACAGCTCAATGCCAAACGAATCTACGGGTTGTAAATGACTTTCATCGAGACGCGGCAAGGTAACAAGGATGGCGACTAAAAGCAAGATCAGTAGCCAAAACCCGGCAAAAATTTTAAAGAATAAGCTGTTAATCGGTCGCGTCATATTAAGCCTCGCCGCCTTCTAGCCAAATATAGCCCCGCCCGCGCAGGGTGCGTACGCGATCTTGACCATCCAGGCGCTCAGGTAATTTGCGGCGTAAATTACTCAGGTGCATGTCAATACTGCGGTCAAAGGGCATCAGTTTTTTACCTAGCACTCGCTCGCTCAAATCGGCTTTAGATATCACTTGGCCAGGATGCTCGATAAACTCTTGCAACAACAAAAACTCAGTACCGGTTAGGTCGATATTTTGTTGCTGACAAATAGCCGTTTGTTTGCCGGGATAAACTTCAATATCGAGGTGGCTAATACATGTGGCGTTTAGCTGACTACTTGGCTCAGGTGCTTTGTTGGCGGTGCGGCGTAAAATCGCCTTAATACGAGCAACTAGCTCGCGATCACTAAAGGGTTTAGCCAAGTAATCATCGGCGCCCATTTCCAGTCCAAGGACACGGTCAATTTCTTCACCTTTGGCGGTTAACATCAGCACTGGCTGCTGACTGGTTTGGCGTAGCTGTTTTAAGGTATCAAAGCCATTTAATTTCGGCATCATGACATCAAGTAGAATGAGGTCGTAACTCTGTTGTAATGCTTTTTCTAAGCCAGCCTCTCCGTCATGGGCTAGCTCGGTCTCAAAACCCTCAAGACTTAGAAACTCTTTCAGCAGTGCCGCTAGCTCGCGATCATCGTCAATCAATAACAGTCGATACATGTTTTTTCTCCTATCTATGATGTATACCCAATCAACTTGAAGATGCATGTTTCAGAGCGCCACCGTGTTTTCAATACTAGGCATGCTAATGCAGGAATGTAGGCTCCCTTCAAATTAGCATAACAACGTAGTGGAAACACAGCGGCGCTCCCAAAGGGCAAGTTTTACACGCGTTTATGCTGTGTTATTGATTTTGATAAGGGGAAGCCATTACCTGTAATCAATGCCTTGCCTAAACGCGTGTAAAATCTTGCTGAAATCAAGCCTCTCCAGGTTGATTGGGTATAAAGCATACCTTGCTTACATTTAACCGCCTGTTGCCTTTACTTACTTTTACACTCTGATGACGTTGCTTTTCATTGCATTGATTACACTTATCAACGTCAACTAAATGAGGATATGAAAATGAAAAAGTGGATTAAGATTGCAGCATTAAGCCTAGCGCTACCTTTAAGTTTATCTGTTAATGCGAAGGCGATGGATGGCATGCAAGGGCACCGCGGTGGCATGAAAAACATTATTTCACAGCTTGATTTAACGCAACAGCAAAAGCAAGACGTGAATAACATCATGCAGCAAGCTAAAGGCAATATGGACAGACAAAGCCGTCAAACACAACGTGCTGAACATCAAGCCGAACGCTTGGCTTTATTAAGCAGTGAGACATTTGATGAAGAAAAAGCGCGTGCGATGATAGCTAGCCACCAACAACAAATGTCGGAAAAAAAACTGGCGATGCTGAAAATTCAACATCAAGTTTATCAAGTTCTCACGCCTGAACAGCGTGTTAAATTTGCCGAGTTAATGACGCAAGGGAAAGGACGTGGCAGTAAGCGTCAATAAGGGTATAATTTTGCGCAACTTGGTTTAACGAACTTGGATTATTGTGCAGCACTCTGAATATTCAAAACTTGTCACTATCGCAGGGTGGGCGGCCGCAGGGACGGCCACTTTATTGATCATTACGAAACTGGTTGCTTGGTTTTTTACCGATTCAACCAGTATCTTAGCCTCGCTTACAGACTCTTTAATGGATGTCGCAGCATCAATCATTAACCTTATTGCAATTAAAGTGGCGTTAACACCCGCTGATGAGGATCATAAATTTGGTCACGGTAAGGCCGAAAGTTTAGCGGGATTAGCGCAAGCCGCCTTTATTTCAGGTAGTGCTTGTTTACTCATTTTGGGTGGTTTTAATGCCCTAATAAAAGGGCACCCTGTACAAGATCCAAGGTTTGGTATCTGGGTGATGGTATTTTCTATTGTGGTGACCTTGCTGTTAGTGGCATTTCAAACCATGGTGGTGCGTAAAACGGGTAGTGTTGCGATTAAAGCTGATTCTTTGCATTACAAATCAGATATCTTTATGAATGCTGCAGTGTTAATTGCGTTGGCTCTTGCCGCTATCGGTTTTAACTGGGCTGATGGGGTTTTTGCCATGGGCGTGGGGGGCTATATTCTTTATGGCGCTTGGCAAATAGGTAAAGAGTCGGTGGATGCATTGATGGATAAAAGACTCTCACCAGAGGATGAGGCCAAGGTGATTGCATTGGCTTATGACAACCCGCAAGTGCTCGGTGTACATGATTTAAGAACGCGTCAGTCTGGAAGTACTAAGTTTATTCAGTTACATTTGGAACTAGAAGATCATTTATCCCTTTATGATGCTCATGAAGTGGCCGACAAATTGGAAGCGCAACTTGATAAAGCGTTTATCCAAGCCGATATTATTATCCACCTTGATCCTGTCTCTGTGGTTAAGCCGGGCAACCGCTTGGCTCGTGCCTAGTCGCTGCTGCTCATCGAGGCAATATAGTTAATTTTAGCAAGGTAGGTACATGGACGCACTGCAACAGCAAACGTGGCAACGGATCCGCGACGAAGCAACCCAAATGGCGCAAGATGAGCCGATGTTGGCGAGCTTTTTCTACTCCACTATTTTAAACCACGACACGCTCTTGGCTGCGTTAAGTTTTCAATTGGCTAATCGCTTAGACAGTCCAACCATGCCTGCCATTTTGATACGTGAAATTATAGAATCAGCATTCACTTCGGATGTCTCCATTCTTAATTCTGTCATGGCTGACATCATTGCCGTACAAGAGCGAGACCCAGCGGTGGAATACTATTCAACACCATTACTTTATTTGAAAGGTTTTCATGCGATTCAGGGGCACCGTGTTGCTCACTGGCTGTGGCATCAAAATCGTCGTCCGATGGCCATGTATATTCAAAGCCAAATTGCGGTTGTTTTTGGTGTCGATGTGCATCCTGCGGCGCGCATCGGTAAGGGCATTATGTTTGACCATGCTACCGGTATTGTGGTCGGTGAAACGGCGGTGATAGAAGACGATGTATCGATTTTGCAAAGTGTGACCTTAGGCGGAACCGGTAAGGAATGCGGAGACCGCCATCCTAAAATCCGCGAAGGAGTGATGATAGGAGCGGGCGCTAAAGTGCTTGGTAATATCGAAGTTGGTAAAGGTGCGAAAGTAGGCGCAGGCAGTGTAGTGCTAAGAGACGTTCCTCCTCATACCACCGTTACTGGTGTACCTGCCAAGGTGGTGGGAAAACCAAGCTGCGAGAAGCCATCATTGGATATGAGCCAAAATCTATAACTTCTATTTTATAGCCAAGACACCTCAAAATGTAGAATGAGCGGCTCCAAAAGGGCGAGTTTTATAGGCCGTTATGCTTTGTTGCTGATTTTCAACACAGCATGACTATGTCTCAAATCTGCGTCGTGTTTAACAGCTTAAAAATACTCGCTGAACAAGCATTTTGAGGTAACGTGGGAATATAGTTAAACGACTTTAAGATATGTATTCAACGTTGAGTATCTTGAAGTTATTTATTTATTCTTTCTGTTCATGCCTTTATAAATTCAAAACGCGGGATTTCTTCCCCTGCGATGACGATATTTTCAATAAACATTTCGTAGGGTCTCACCCATAATTCAGCATCACCATACATGGGTCGATACAGCACCATCCACTGTTCTGTTTCACTGTGTATAGCGAGATCAATGACCTGATACTGGCTACCTTTGTAGTGTTGATAGGTGCCCGTTTTTAGTGTGGGTTTCATCTCATTCCTTAATTCGTTTCATCTTGATGTCATTAGGGTACTATTTTATCCTAGTTTTTTTAACGTAAGGCCCGGCAAGGCTTGAATAACCTTAATCTAAAGCTTATGCTCAGTCACATTAAGCGATGGGTGCCATTCTCAAGGATTTAAAGTATGTCTTTCGAAGTATTAGAACAGTTAGAAGCTAAAGTGCAAAGTGCCGTTGATACCATTTCTATTTTACAAATGGAAATTGAGGAATTAAAGCAAACGAATGTTAGCCTTAGTGAGCAAAATGAGCAGTTACAAGGTGAGCATCAGCTATGGCAAGATCGTTTGCGCACGCTACTAGGTAAAATGGATCAAATGGAGCAAGCTAACTAAGTTAGTTGTTTCATTCGCACCTTTATTGGCTGCAAACAAAAAGCCCAAGCTGTGGTGCAGCTTGGGCTTTTTGTTTGGCAATGTTTTAGCGTTTACTCAATATCTAATGGCTCTGGCGAGAGAATAATGCCGGTGCTGTCTGCATATAGGTGATCTTCTGGTAGGAAGCTGACGCCGCCAAAGTTAACCGGGACATCGATTTCACCAATTAAAGTATCATCTGCGCCAACTGGGATAGAGGCTAAAGCTTGAATGCCCACTTCAAATTCTTCAATGGCATCAACGTCACGCACTGCGCCATAAACCACTAAGCCTTCCCACTCATTTTCTGCCGCAAGTTCAGCTAAATCGGCATCAATCAATGCCCGGCGCAACGAGCCGCCGCCATCAATGAGTAATACTTTACCTATACCAGACTCTTGCAATGCTTGGCGTATCAAGCCGTTAGACTCAAAGCACTTGATTGTGGTGATTTCGCCGCCAAAAGAATATCTACCACCAAAATTGGCGAACATAGGTTCCACTACATCAATGGTATCGGCATAGGTGTCGCAAAGCTCTGAAGTATTATATTCCATTGTATTTCACCTTACTAAAAATGACAGTGGTGGCGACCAAACTAATTGAATTACTTTGTTTTGTCTCCGCGTAAATCCCACTCAGTATATACCCAAAGCCAGTTCGGGTGCGAGTATCTCAGTGAGTTTATTAGCTAAAATTTTATCTGCTAGAAATGACAGTTTAACGTCAGTGCGGTTGGGGTTTGCTGGCATTTTGGCAAAGAGCACTGCTCTTTGTGGTTTTATTTGGTGTCGCTCTGCTTGAAGTATTGCTAAAGCAAGGCTTTAACTCAAAAGGTAAGCGGGTCTTGATTAAATAGCTGAATGTGTTATTGCTCACATTTTCATTTTAGTGGCTATACTTTAAACAGTGTTAACCGGATGTAATGGATAAAGCAATGAAACAGGACCTTGAGAAAGTGAATTCATCGGCCAGTGATAGCCGTCGTAAGTTTCTAATTCGTGGTGGTAAAATGGGGGTAGGCTTGCCGCTCATGTCCAGCTTCTTCAGCCGCTCAGCAATGGGCGCGGGTACTTGTTTTACCGCCAGTACCGCACATTCGCTTGCCCCTTCCACGGCGAGACAACCTGAAAACTGCATTGCATCAGGTCGAAGCCCAGGCTATTACAAGTCCCATGTTGAGCCTAAAGCGGGTGATGAATGGAATTTAGGTTGGCCAAAGTATTCAACCGTGGCTGTTTACAGTGGCGCGGAAAATAAAATACCCATGACCGACGGTAGCCCTGAGCCGAATGGTTTAAAAGGCTCGGGCATGATCACTAAAGAGGCGCAAGATTGGTTTGAAGGAAGGTTGGCTAATGCTGTTCCTCTGCAGTCGATCACCCCGTTAACACTATTAGGTGAAATTAATTGCTTTAGTGGTTCTGGGCTGGCCTCGCTACCTATTATGGAAGTACTTTGGCAGCATGAGGGAACGAAGGAATTTATCGGTATTGCCACCTACTTTAATGTGGTTCATGTGCTTAATAACCCAGGGCTTAATTACCCCATCGACTATGATTTTGCTTGTGAATTAATCGAGGCGATGATCGCAGGTGATGATGATGATTATAACTTGCCAAGTTTTGCCCATGGCTCGATTAAGGATTTTCTAGACGCGCTTTATGTCTGAATCGTTACCCATACAGCGGGTTTATCATGTCATAGAGCCACTAGATTGGCGCTTATTTGGTGATGAGCTAGTGGTGTTTAATCCCATGGATAATGGTCTGCATATTATGCCTGCAGGCCTTTTACCTCTGATAAGTTGTTTTGATTCTTCTCATGGGGTTTCGAGCAAGGCGTTACTTGAAACGTATCGGTCGTTACATTTACCTGACAACAGTATTGCTAGTTTAGATGAGGTATTAAATAAGTGGTTAGCCCTTAATTTAATTAGTTGCCGTGCCATACATTGATTGATAGGCATTAAATAGATTTTATTGAACATTTAGGTGGCAAGGATGCTGAAATTAGCTGCATACCCAGAGCAAGTGCAAGCCGCATTAAAGCAGCAAGGTTTGTTCTTGTCGTTGCCGCCTTTTGTTATTCAAGTGCGTTGCTCAAGTACTGCCTTGGCTGACTATTTTACCCGCATTTATGCCGACCATGAGTTCTTTCCTCAGCCGCAAGTGGCTAGTTTTAATATTGAGTTAAAGCATGAGAGTGGCTTACGACGTTGGCTTAAACCACAAATTCGCTTTTATCAAAATGAGCATGCGCCATTTTTTTCTATGCCTGAATCCCATGCACCAATCCTGTGGGAGTGGGGGCTTAATTATTGTATTGCCGCCAAGTATCACTCTTGCTTAACCATACATGCCGCGGTAGTGGCTAAAAATGGTGAAGCGTTAGTTATACCCGCACCGCCTGGTTCGGGTAAAAGTACCTTGTGTGCCTTGCTTTGCAGTCATGGTTGGCAGTTGTTATCTGATGAATTCGCCTTGATTGATTTGTCATCTCGGCAAGTGCAAGCGCTACCACGGCCAATTAGCTTAAAAAATCAGTCGATTGATGTATTGAAGGCTCATGTTGAAAAAAAGCAAAACCGTGGGCGTTTTTCAGCAGAATATTTAGGCACGAGTAAGGGTCGTGTCGCCTTATATTCAGTGCCCACTGAACAGCTTGCCCAAGACCAGCACAGTTATCCGATCAAGCAAGTGCTATTCCCTCGCTATTGCCAAGACCAAGTCTGCAACGTGACACCTATTTCACCGGCACAATGCTTAATGCAATTGGCCGACAATAGTTTTAATTTTGCGGTGCTTGGTCAAGCGGCCTTTGTTTGTTTGGCGGAGGTTGTCGCATCGAGCCATGCTTACAGTGTTGATTATGGCGATTTTAATGCCTTGCTTACGCAATTGGACACCTTGCCGTGAGTGATGCTATGGATAGATATCAAGACCCATTAATGTGCTTATTGCGTGCGCCTGATTTAGCACAAAACTTTTCTCCTGAGCAATGGAATTTGGCATTAGGCCAAGCTGAGTTGGCGCAATTGATGGGCGTTTTAGCAAGCCAGTACCTGCCTGCTTCAAGCTGGTTGCCGCAAGTGGTTCAACAGCGGTTGGCATGGGCGAATCGTTTAGTCGAACATCAGCAGCGTGCGGTCAATATGGCATTACAGCAGTTGTTTGACGCCCTCGGTATGTTTTCGCCGATGTTACTAAAAGGGGCGGCGTATCAAGTTGCCGCTACTCCTAATAGTGCAGGGCGAATGATGTCAGATATCGATATTTTAATTCCACAGCAGCATTTACAAAAAGCCGAACAAAGCCTGTGGTTACATGGCTGGGATAACCGTGGTAAAACTCCCTACGATGAAAAGTATTACCGTGCTTGGATGCATGAGCTACCGCCCTTTGTCCATCAAAAAACCGGTATCATTCTCGATCTGCATCATCATTGGTTACCCAGCAGCTGTCGCTGGCAATTTGATATTAATGAAGTATGCAAAAAGGCTAGCTACTGCACCGAGTCATCATTTTTAATTCCTGAAATTAAAGATTTGTGTATCCATTCAGCTATCCATCTGGTCACCAGTGGCGAGGGGGATAAAGGTTGGCGAGATTTACGGGACCTTTACTTATTGAGTCAGTTGACTGAGCGTGAGCCCTTACTTGCGCGCGCGGAGCAGTTCGGTTTAGTTAAGCCTGTGGCAAAGGTATTAGTGTTAGCAGAGCAATTATTTGGCGAGCAGCCCATTGCACCAACAGCATCATGGGCACTAAAAGCCATGTTGCCAGCGCATTCTAGTTATCAGTCTTGGTCTGTCAGCGCGGCGAAAATGAGTTTTTATTGCCAAGCACATTTGTCGCGTATGCCACTGCCTTTATTGTTGCCACACCTGATGCGTAAAGCGGCGGCGCGCTATGCTAAAGCTTAGTGATTGCAAGCAAAAGAGTAAGACGAAGCAGAGTATTTATGACACTGCGCAGATGAAGCTCAGGCTTAAGGTGCTGACATGGCATTTTTAAGTTATTTGTCCGCGGGATTAGCCTACTTATTTTTTGCGGCTTTGTTGCTGGCTGCAAAGGTGAAATCAAATTCGGGTAGGTTGCTACTGCTGGTGTGCTTTGTTGGCGTACTTTGGTCGCTGCAGGTACTACTCTATTTTGAACTGGCTTGGGGCGAGTTGACCGACTTCTTATTGCTTGATGGTTTGCGCAGTGTCAGTTGGTTGATATTTATTATTTGTTTAATGGAGCCTGAAACGCGCATTAGTAAACAACTAATGCGGTCGACATGGTTTTGGCTCAGCTTGGTGATACTGGCGAGTTTGGCCTACAACCTAATACTTAATCCACAAATGTCTCCGCTATGGAGTTATTACCTTAATATTTTTTTAGTGGTGCAAGTGCTGGTGCATTTAGAGCGAGTCTATCGGCATCTCACCATGGAGCATCGCTGGCGATTAAAGCCGCTGGTGTTGTATCTGGGCTTAATTTTTGGCTTTGATTTCTTCTTTTACGCGCAAGCAGCGTTATTTGCTGAGTTTGATGTTGAATTTTGGCAAGCTCGCGGCTTTGTCCATTGTTTGACCTTACCCATGTTAGTGATTGCCACTCGGCGGACCACGCACTGGTCGGCGCGTATTTATGTATCAAGAGATGTGGTGTTTCATAGTAGCTTGATGATGCTAGCTGGGTTGTATTTATTATTAATGGCCTTAGTCGGCTACTACATCAAATACATGGGCGGAGAGTGGGGCGGCGCGATACAGTTGTTGTTTGCTGTAGTCGCTTTATTAATGCTGGCGGTGGTGTTTTTCTCGGAATCATTCCGACAAAAGGTAAAGGTCTTTATTGCCAAGCACTTTTTTGCCAATCGTTATGAATATCGTGATGAGTGGTTATCGTTAACGCAAGATTTAATGGAGCAAACGGAGCAAAGCTCGCCTTATCAACATGCTTTAGCGATTATGCTTAAACGACTTAGCGCTGATACCGGTTTCATTTATCAAACCCAAGGTCAACAGGTGACTAAAATGGCGCAAAGTGACTCTGCTCGAGCGCTACCAAACGATGCGGTAGCGCCTTTAGTTGCGTACTTTAAGCATCATAACTGGCTCATTGATTTAGTCGAGTTACGTAACTCGCCGCAGCGCTATCCTGATTTAGTGGTGCCGCCTGCTTTGATTAATCAAAGCCAAGTTTGGTTAGTGGTGCCCGCCTTTTATCAACAGGAATTGATTGGCATTATGCTCATTGGCCCTTCGCGAGCGCTGCGTCAGTTAAATTGGGAAGACCGCGACTATATTAAAGTGATTGCTAAGCAATTAGCCCATTATTTGGTGCTGCATCAGGCGCACAGTGAGTTGGCAGAAGCGAAGCAATTTCAAGCTTTTAACCAGATGTCTGCGTTTTTAGTACATGACTTGAAAAATACCTTGGCGCAGCTTTCTTTAATTGTTTCCAATGCCGAAAAACATAAAACCAATCCAGAGTTTATTGACGACAGCTTAGTCACCATCGACAACGCGGTACAGCGGATCACACGGGTGGTGGATCACTTTCGTCCAAATGAAAACCAACCGAGCTGTTTAGCCAATGTGTCTCTTGAGGCTATATTAATGCACGTATGTCACGAGCGATCCCATGTTCAGCCTATCCCTTCACTGCGTATTGAACATGATGTCACCTTATATACGGATGCGAACCGGCTGCAGGAAGTATTGCTTCACTTAGTGCAAAACGCACAAGAAGCGACCAGTGCTCAGGGCGAGGTAAACTTAGTTTTACAGGTAAGCGACAATACGGTCGATATTCATATTCAAGATACTGGTTGCGGTATGGATGATGACTTTATTCGCCATCGTCTTTTTGCCCCCTTTGACACCACTAAAGGTAATGCGGGGATGGGCATTGGCGTCTATGAAGCTCGGCAGTTTGCTATGGCTAATCAAGGGCTGCTAACTGTGTCTAGTGAAGTGGGTATCGGGAGCCACTTTACTTTATCTTTACCGCTTCCTGAGCACACGGATACATAAGGAGTCTTGATGAATACAGATAAGCCTTTACTGCTGGTGGTAGAAGACGACTTAGGCATTCAGAAGCAGCTAAAATGGAGCTTAGACGAATTTGAATTGGTTTTTGCGCAAGACAGAGCCAGTGCCATTAAGCAGCTGCGACGCCATGAACCTAAAGTAGTGACACTCGACTTAGGATTACCGCCAGACAGTGCCAATGCGACCGAAGGTATGGCGACACTCTCTGAGATATTAACCCTGAGTCCTTTAACTAAAGTGATTGTTGTCACGGGCAGCGATGATAAAGCCCATGCTATCGAAGCGGTACGTTTAGGTGCTTACGACTTTTATCATAAGCCTATTGCTGCTGACACGTTAAATATTATTCTCCATCGGGCATACTGGCTTTATGAGTTAGAAGAGGCTAATCAACAGTTTAGTCAGATAAATGTGCGCTTGGCTCGAATCATTGGTGATAGTCCTGAAATTCAAAAACTGTGCCGTGTGGTTGAAAAAATAGCGCCGACCGAGTTGACGACTTTGATTCTAGGCGAAAGTGGCACCGGTAAAGAGGTGTTTGCTCGTGCGATCCACGAGTGTAGTTTGCGCCATGATGCGCCTTTTGTTGCGATTAATTGTGCCTCGATTCCTGACAATTTATTGGAAAGTGAATTATTTGGTTACGAGCGAGGTGCATTTACCGGTGCCCATAAAAAAACACCCGGTAAAATAGAATGTGCGCAAGGTGGCACCTTATTTCTTGATGAAATTGGCGATATGCCGTTAGCGTTGCAAGCCAAAATGCTGCGTTTTCTGCAAGAGCGAGTGATCGAGCCGGTTGGTAGTCGTCAAGAGATTGAAGTTGATGTGCGCGTGGTGTGCGCGACCAACAAAGATGTGCTGGCCATGGCTCAGCAGCAGCTATTTCGCGAGGACTTGTACTATCGTATCAGTGAAATGACCTTAACCTTACCGCCTTTACGGGAGCGAGGGGGCGATGTATTGCTGTTGGCGCGGGCCTTTTTAGTCAGTATAAATAAAGAGCTAGGTTGTCATGTTAAGGGCTATGATGATTCCGCGTTGCAGGCGCTTTATCATTATCACTGGCCAGGTAATATTCGAGAACTACAAAATAAAATCAAATCTGCTGTGATCATGGCTGAAACATCGCGTATTAGTGACAGTGACTTGCTGTTATGCCAACCCAGGGAAGCGGCTACAACGCTGTTTAACTTACGTGAAGTGCGTGAGGAGGCTGAAAGTCAGGCTATTGTCGAGGCCTTGAGTTACAGCGGCCACAATATTTCAAAAACAGCGGATTTGTTAGGCATCACCCGACCCACCTTATATGCCTTGATGGAAAAGTATGCTTTGTCGAGTAATAAAGATAGTTCGGATATCTCACCAGCCACTTCGAGTTGAGTGTCAATGAGGGGGCAAAAAAAAGCCGGCAAAAGCCGGCTTGAAACACGTTGAAATAACGATTAGTCGTTAACTAATTTCATTTCTTGAATAATTTCATGTGCGATCTCCGGTGTGGTTGAAACCGGTTTAGTATGGCGATCTGCTTTCAATTGGCCTTTACGATGAGTTAACGCTGCATCTAGCTTTTTAACTGCGTTAGCGATGGCAGGGTAAAGTGTTTCTGCAGTACCACGAGCTGATATTTGTGCCCCTTCATAAGTCGTGCTGACTTCTAGATTAGATTCCGCGTGTTGTTCGGAAACAATGACGTTTAACGCAATGATGCTGGGAAAATGTGAAGCGATCTTGGCAAATTTTTCTTCTAAATGCTTGATGATGTTATCAGTGATTTTAGTGTTGTGGCCTGTAACATTTATTTTCATATGAAGTCCCTCTTCACTGTGATAGTTGGTTACTGGATACTTCTAGTAACACATTGTTTTAGGGTCGCTTTCAGTTTACTTAAAATAAGAAAAAACCTATTGGTAAAAATAATTAAACTGATAGGTACTTATCTATATAAGGCTTTAGCGGCCGACTTTCAAGGTACAGTTTGAGCTAAATGGTTAAGTTGACGAAATAGTTGTGAACCAATGTGCAATTTTTATTACAACTCGCAGTCAATCATCTCATAGTTGAGAGCTTGCTCGGCTAATTTACTGACATTGTCAAAACCCGCTTCAGTGGCTTTATTGCTATCTTGACTGGCTATTTCATGGAGGTGGATCCCTGTGCCGCCAGCCCCGCACATAGAGATAATGGCTAAATCAGTTATTTGTGCACAATAAGACGATATAACGTCTATTCCTGCGTTAGTTAGGATGCTTTGTGTGGTTGTGAGGGTCATCGGAGGTTGCTCGCATTGGACAAAGCCATCAGATATATAAACTAAGGTAGTTGAGCTTGAGGGTGTACTACAGCCGTTTACCAATAGGCTTGCAAGTAATGCTGTTAGAATGGTGCTGATTTTGCTCAATGACGCATCCTTATTTAAATCATAAAACTGAGCGATGTTGTGCTGGTTGATAAAAAGGTGTCCTAAAAGTCCAATGCTGGACCGACACTGTCTCTGACAACAAGCTCAGGCTTCAAAATAATATCTTTACCCACTTTAACGGGGTCTGCCATGACTTCAAGCAATAAATCGATCGCCGTCTCACCTAGTGCTGAAATAGGTTGGCGCACGGTGGTGAGAGCGGGATAAGTGTGTTTTGCGTGAAAGTTATCATCATAACCAATCACTGAAATATCCTCTGGTACCCTTACTCTTGCTTCTCGTAGCGCAAGTAATACTCCCGCAGCGATGTCATCGTCACCTGCACATATGGCAGTAAAGTTACAATTAAATCCTAGCAGCTTTTTGATTTCTGTGTAGCCAAAATCTTCGCTAAACTCGCCATGAATAATTTCATAATTAGATTCATCAACTCCAGCTTCGTCCATCGCCTTGATAAAGCCGAGTTTTCTTTTTACTGCATCAGGATATCGAGTCAGACCAGCTAACATTAATATTTTTTTATGGCCGTGCTCAAGCAAGTGTTGCGCGGCTAAATAGCCGCCGTATTCGTTATCGACCAGCACTGAATTATTGGATAAAGCAGGTGCTGAGATACCTAAGGTGACAATGGGGGTTTGGTTGTAATTGAGTTTACTGATGGTTTCTGGGGTGGGATTGTTCTCTAAATAAACGATTAAGCCATCACACTGATGAGTTTTAAAAGATAGGATAGCGTTAGCTTCCTTCACTTTATCGCCGAAACTGCTGGTGGTTAATATTTCCTTATCTTTGCCCATTAAACGGCGCTGCACCCCACCAAGCAACATTGCATAATAAGGGCTTGATATATCAATCAATACTACGCCTATCATGCCTGATTTATTGCTTTTTAAGCCTTGAGCAAAACCATTGGGGTGAAAATTGAGCTCTGAAATCGCCTGTTCAACTATGGAACGCGTTTTTTGTGAAACACTGCTGCCGGGGTTGAGTACCCGAGAAACCGTTGATTTTGATACACCAGCGCGCTTTGCTACATCAGATATGGACGTCATAAACCTAATTAAATTATTTTTAATTGATTGTATTAACATTAAGGCTGAATTCAACTCCCAACAGCCTAAAGCGTGAAACATGTAGCCTTAGGTGCGGGGTTGGATGTGAGAATTTGTGTTTTTATTCACACTCAAGCCTTGTTTGATAACTTGGTTTGAATGTTTTTTTCCTTTAAAACTTTGTCTATGTAGCGCAGTAACTTAAGCTTTTCCATCATGGTTTTATCTAAGTATTGAAATACTTCTTCTAAGTGCTCTCGTAAAATTCTCGCTTGAGTTAAATCATCTTCACGCTGATCTTTATGGGATAAGGTGGCCTCATTCGCCGTTGAGTTCGCTAGGGTGGCGTACTCTTGCTCTTGAATAAACTCTTCATTGACTGTGTTGATGGCTTCTTCGTTTATGTAGTTAGCCTCTTCTAGAAAAGTGAACAACATTAGGCGATCGCAAAACAAGTTAATGATACGTGGGATCCCTCTGGTGTATTGATGAATCAAAGGAAAGCATCCGGGCGAAAATGCCGGGTTATTTTGCCAGCCAACATGTTTCAAGCGATGCTCTATATAGTGTCGGCACTCTTCACTGGTTAAGGGCGGCAAGTGGCAAGAGGCAATAATACGCTGGCGAAATTGCTCCATATTGGCACCTTTGAGCGTGTCCCTTAATTCTTCCTGACCCAATAAAAAACTTTGTAATAACGGCCGATTATCTTGTTGGATATTCGATAGCATGCGCAATTCTTCAATTGATTCCGCAGGCAGGTTTTGCGCCTCATCAACTAATAATAGTGTGCGTTTACCTTGCTGAAAATTATGACTTAGGTATCCCTCAATCCCTTGTAATAGAGCAGCTTTGTCACTATCAGCTGGCAGCTTAAGATGAAAACCAGATGCTATAAGCTTGAGTAAATCCATCGGATTTAAGCTTGTGGTTACGAGCTGTATTGCTTCCACTTGCTGGCTATTAAGGTTGGATATTAGGTGTTTAGCTAAGGTCGACTTACCTGTTCCGATTGAGCCTGAAATAACAATAAAGCCTTCACCTTGCTCAAGGCCGTACTGCAGGTAAGACATGGCACGTTTGTGCTCTTTACTGGCAAAGAAAAATTCAGGGTCCGGCGTTAATTGGAACGGTTTTGCACTCAGGGCAAAGAACTCTTCGTACATGACGCCTCCTTAAAATACGACTTGATAACTTAACTTGATGTTATTTTCGCTGTAGCCGTTTTGCTCACTGTCTCTATCGGTATAAGTATAGTTAAGGACAACAAGTGAACGTTTACCCAAAACGTGACTTAGACTGAGGCCATGACGTTGTTCTTTATCTGTCTGGGTGGCTTGGTCTTGCTCTAAGTATCGCTGCTCTGTACTCAGTTGGAGGCTGGTTTTTTGCCCGATTCGCCAAGCCCAGGCAAGCTGTGCACCATAATCATCTGTATCCGGTGTGCTGCTAAAATAATCGCGTTGTACGTAAAACAAGGTTAGGGTAAAAGTGTGTTTACGGGCTTGCAGTGTGCTACTTAATTTGCCGTCACGAGTAAGATAAAGTTCGTTATTTGCCGAGGGTAATGCAGCAAAAATACTGACTACTTGCTGATCTGGGCCCACTACCGGATTAGTTAAACTTGAAAACTCGCAGTCACTTAAGCTATTAATTGTGCCTGCAGGACAAATAAGAGAGCCCACATTTGTGCTTTGCGAGGCGAGTTCACTGGCAAAAGATTCAATCGATTCACGATAGGTAATTTGGCTACGGATCTTACGTACATTGTGGAACAGGCTAAAATCGTAAGCGTCGCCATAGAAACGTTTGCCGTAGGAAGCAGTTAATCCAGTTCTCATGCTGGGTGTCCAATTGAGCTTGGCTGCCCAGTAGTCTTTGTTATTATCTTTTAAGCTAAAATTATAGCTAACATCAATATAGCTTCGATCGCTGGGAGAAAAACGAATACCTGGCCCCCAAGCTGCGCTATCTAGGTTATCAGTCTGCTCTACACTGTTCTCTTCCCAATAGCCATTAATGAACAGTCCCCATTTATCGATTAGACCGTAGCCAAATCTCGCGTCGGCTGACTGTGTTAAGCTACGCCGCTTTTGGTCTGGCTTTTGATAACCTAAGGTATAATCCATATTCCAAAAGGCGCGCTTAAAGTCGGTACCATCTTGGGCTGAGAAAGTGAGATTGTAACCTAACGTATCATCGCTGGCTTTTTGGTCGATATAGTAAACATTACTGTTAAGATCGAATTCAGCCTGATTGCCAATGGGTTGAGTCCAATCCATACCTAACTGATAATTTCCTACGGTATCGAGGTTGTCTGAATTACCAGTATAGTCAGTCAGTAAGCCATTATTGATATCAACGAGTTGCTGGTTAGCTGTAATACTACTAGAAATTATAATACGGTCGTGCCACGCGTTTACCTCACCCAGTAGCAATAAATCATGAAACGCTTCGCTACTATTTTCAGCATCAACATAGTACTGCCCATTAAAGTCATATCGTGCTCTAAAGCTCGCTTTATTACCGTCAGCAGTTAAGCCAAAGCCCGGGCTAATTGACAAAATGACATCATCTTGCGCTGCTAATGCGCTGCGGCTTATGTTGTCAGAGTACTCAGTGCTTGCTTCTATAGATGCACTGGTTTGCCAATCAGCTGCAGAGACGAAAGGCGTGAGTGAAAATGCATATAAGAAAATAAAATAGTTATTGGTTTTCGGCATATTGGTATCCATACCCTGCGTAAAGGTTTGTTGTTTGTACCGATTTATTGAGCACTAAGCCGATGGCACGGTCTTGGTTGAGCAGGCTAATCGCCGATTCAAGGCTGTGAAGCGGCGTTTTATTCTCTTCAACGACGACCAATTGCTGTCCAACAAAGCTGGTTAGCGCTTGCGTTTCATTGATGCCAAGTAGAGGGGGCGCATCAAAAATAATGACCCGATCTGAATAGCGTTCAGCTAACTCATTGGCCAAGCTTTCCATTCGCTCACTGGCTAACAGTTCACTGGTTAAGTGGTGTTTTCTCCCCGCGGGCATAAGGCGCAAATTTGGGATGTTGGTGTTGTAGATAATTTCTTGTAGTGACGATGTTTTTCCTAATAAGTAGTCAATCAGCCCGGCTTTGACCTGAACCCCGAGTGCGTTACAAATCGAGGGGTTTAATACGTCTGCATCCACTAACAGCACGGTTTTTTCTTGCTCCATGGCAATGCTCAGTGCGAGGTTGATCGCGGTGAAGGTTTTACCTTCATTGCTAAGAGTGCTTGTTACCAGCACCAAGTTTGAATGGGTTAGGGTATCTTTTAATGGACCGAATGCTGTTTTAAGCACTCTTCTTTTCACAAAGCGAAATTCTTCATGAGTTTTACTGCGTTCGTTGCTGTCAACCAAATAACCGCGTTGTTTAAGATCATGAAGATCAAGCGATAAGTTTTGCAGCTCTGACGAGTCATGGGCCTTATTTACGACGGCGGTTGAATCACTAGCAGACTTCGCCTTAGCGGCTGATGTGGTGGTATCAGCTACAGCTTGTATGGGCTGTGAAACTGGGCTTGAAGCGTTCAACGTAGAGGCATTTATATCCGTATTTATAGCAGAGTTTGTATCAGCAGTCTGACCTGGTTCGTGTTGATTATCCACGCTCGCTTCAGCTGCGCGTTGCTTCTTTTTAGCGAGTGCTTTTTCAATAATGCTCATACGTATCCCTACTTTAAGTCGCGGCAACTAACGTTTTCAATTGCTGTACAAATGGATGATTACTGGTTTGAGTGACGAGTAATCCACCATAAATGCAGAGTAAAGCGATAATAACTAGAGCAAAGGCAATATTGTGACGCCGTTTCACTTGAATCATCTTCTCAATATTCGAATGTGAGATAGCGCCAAGTACGGGGATTTTTATCATTGCTGCTAGCTCTTTGGGCCCGGTAATAATCGGTTTGATTTGGCTAATCGCAAAAGCGACAAAAATGCCTAAGCCCAGCCCGAGTAACGTCACAACAGAAAGCAAAATAATTCGGTTAGGTCCCGCGGGATCGTTAGCTACGCGAGGTGGCTCAATCACTTTAAACTCAACGCCTTCTGTTGATTGGCCGGCTTTTTGTGACATGATGGCAGATTCACGTCGTTCTAATAATTGATTATATTGACCTTTAGTTATGTCATAACCTCGGGTGAGGGCGGCGAGATCGGCTTCTACTTTTGGTACTAAATGCACTTTTTCTTGCAGTTTAGCGACTTTATCTTGGTAGTTTTCCACTCTCACTTTTAGTGAAGCAATTTCATTTTCCAGTTGGCTAACATTAAGCCGCAACGATTGTACGAATGGCGATTCACTGGCTTCTGCGGGCCGACTTTGTTGATAATTGATTGAAGCTAATTCAGCACGCTCTTGTCGTTGTTTTTGCACCAGATCGGCTATTTGTCTTTTAAGTTCTATGATATCTGGATGTTTGTCAGTGTAGCGCAGGTTCATTTCATCGAGCATTTGGTTCAGCTGGTTTAGGCGTGAATCATACTGCGTAATAATGCTGGGGTTATAAACTGCTTGGCTTTGTACTTGCGGCACCGGGAGAGACTCTTCATCTTCTAATTGAATGCGAGCAGAAAAAAGTCGTGTCTGTGCTTCTTTTAATTGTAACTGAGTATTCTCTAACTGAGTTTCTTCCGCTTTGAGCATATCGTAATACGAGTTTCCTTTACCTGGTAATAGGTCGGCGTATTGTCGCTTAAACTCTGTTAACGCAGCATCGTCTGCGGTCATACGTTTTTCAAAATCTTTTATTTGTTGGTTCAAAAAGCGCTGTGCGTTGTCGGTGTCGGTGCGGGTTTCACCTAAAGTGTCTTCGACGAAAATGGTCAATACAGACTGCACCACCGATTTTGCTGATTCTGGATTAGGCTGTTGATAGCTAATAGTGAATATTTTTTCCCGCTTAGTGGTGCCTATCTTGATTTCTTTACTCAAGCTATCGACTAGTTTGTCAAATTCTTCGCTGCTGTTGGTGAGTATATCTAAGTCGGCCATACGCGCTATTTTCTCTACGTTAGGCCGGCTTAATAAGGTTTTCACCATTAAGTTAAGCTGTTGGTCTTTAAATGTTTCGACCGTAAGCCCTCTTAGTAAAGGTTTGAGTAGTGAATCAGTGTCAACATAAACGCGTGCCGAAGCTTTATACTGATCCGGCATCTGCATCACATAGAGCCAACCAATAGGGCAGATAATCCAAGCAATGATGATGATGAAGCGACGCTTCATCCACACCCCTTTGATGTAATAGAGCGCTTTTTCAATTAACTCCTTCATTACCGGCCTCCTGGCATAGTTTTATATCAATCAAAAGATAGAGACTAAAACCAAGCTTCAGGAATAATCAAAATGTCGCCGGGCAAGATATTGGTATTGGCACTAACGTCACCCTTACGGATCAAATCATCAAGGCGCACACGGTATTGAATCTGCTTCCCGTCTTCAATACGAACCAAAGCGGTATTGTTGCCATCTGCAAATTCAGTTAAACCACCCACTGCAATCATGACATCTAGAACTGTCATATATTGGCTGTAATTCAATGCCTTAGGTTCAGTTGCTTCACCGACAATTCGCACTTGTTCACTGTAAGGGCCACTAAAACCGACCACAGTAACGGTAACAATAGGCTCACGTAAGTAAGTGGCTAGCACTTCTTCAATTTCTCTGGCTAATTGAGTCGGTGTTTTGCCACTAACGGGAATGTCTTCAACTAATGAGGTGGTAATCATGCCGTCAGGTCGAACCACAAAACTGCCTGATATTTCAGGGTTGCGCCAAACAAATATATTCAAGTTGTCACCGGGGCCAATAAGGTATTGATATTGATCGGCTTGGGTGGTGAGTGAGGGGGTCAGCGTGGCTGAACTGGCAAGGGGCGCGCTATTTTGGTTACTGCAACCGCTTAAACCAAAAATGATGAAAAAATATAGCCATACGGATTGCTTTAACATGCTGTCCATAGCTTTCTCTCTCTATGTAAGTGGATAGTGTTGAGGCATCGCCTCAGCTTTTATCAGCATAGTCCATGAATTTATTTTCGCGCAAAAAATGCAAGTGTTAGCAGTGAAATGTTTTTTTAAGTTGAGGATTTATGAGAATAATTCCAGTTGATTAGCAAATTGCTTGTTATTTGATCAAATATTGACCTCACAATGTGATTTAGTTCAACTATCTTTTAAGAAGTGTTTTAGTGGGCACAAGGACATCGCCTTATGAGTCGTTTCGCATTTGCAAGTACAGGTAAAGCCAGTCGGCTTTTGGTGATTTCAGAGTTAAGTATTGTTTATCTGGGATTCTTACTTGTTAGTGTTGGGTTCTACTTTAATAGCTATGACATTCTGAGTAATCAATTACAAATGTTGATCGAGGTTTTAGTTATTCCTCTCGTTATTATTGTCTTGATGTTGAGTTTAGGGCTTTATAACCCTCGTCTTCGTTGTAATGGTGATGGGGTCGGCCGACGCTTAGTTATTATATGCAGTTTGGTGTTATTGCTTGCTTTATCGTTGTCTGGCCTAAATGCGCTAAGTTCATCCTTTCATGTTGTTAGCCTTTCTGTTTTAACTTCTCTATGTATGTTGATGGGCTTTCGCTATTTTATCTCCCATAAATTTGGTGATACGTTTCGCCGTAAAGTATTGGTGATAGGTGCAGGTAAACGGGCAGAAATTATTCGCCAACGTATGCGTCGTGAAGCGGACAAAAAAGGCTTTACCATCGTTGGTTTTGTGCCGATGGCTGGGGACGATGAAATAGATACCGGTGAATTGAAAATGGCGGTGGATTTAGATCAACCTAATTTACTTGTTCAGATGGTCAAAGACCAGCGGATCGATGAGATTGTGGTCGCCTGTGACGAGCGACGCGGACACCTTCCTTTACAGGCTTTATTTGCTTGTAAGCTATATGGTGTTGAGGTGATGGATGTGTTGAATTTTATCGAGCGTGAAACCGGCCAAATAGCGGTGAATCAGTTATATCCAAGTTGGTTGGTTTATTCCAATGGCTTTGTTCGTTCTGACAGCATACGCAGTATTGCATCGAACATGCTTAATTTAGGGTTAGCTGTCATTATTATCTGTCTGCTTTGGCCGCTATTATTATTTGTCATGATGGCCATCTATTTGGAAGACAGAGGTCCCATCTTTTATCGCCAGACGCGTATTGGTTACGCAGGTAAACCATTTGAGATTCTCAAGTTTCGTAGTATGCGAGTTAATGCTCAAGCAAATGGTGCACAGTGGGCGGCGAAAAATGATAGCCGCGCCACGAGAATCGGCCAGTTTATGCGTAAATATCATATCGACGAGTTACCGCAGATATTTAATATTCTAAAAGGTGAAATGTCATTCATCGGTCCAAGGCCTGAGCAACCTGAATTTGTTGAACGTTTATGTACTCAACTACCTTATTACGCAGAGCGCCATAATGTTAAACCGGGCTTAGCGGGTTGGGCACAGTTGAAATACCCTTATGGTGCTTGCGATAAAGATGCTTTAGAAAAACTACAGTACGATCTTTATTACGTTAAACATCGTAATTTTTGGTTTGATTTGGCGATTTTTGTGCAAACCATTGAAGTTGTTTGCTTTGCCCAAGGCTCGCGCTAATGGATGCTATTTGTACTGCGTCGGCAATGACAGTTGATTTAGAAGATTACTTTCAAGTTTCCGCTTTTGAGGCTTGCAGTGATAGGGCGGATTGGCAGCAGTTTGAGTGTCGCGTCGAGGTTAATACCGATAGGTTACTCACTTTGTTTGAACGCCACCAAGTAAAGAGTACTTTTTTTATTTTAGGTTGGATTGCCGAGCGTTACCCGGAGGTGGTGCAAGCAATCGCTAAGGCTGGGCATGAAATTGCCAGCCATGGTTATGATCATCAGCGCGTAAATACGTTAACCGAACAAGGGTTTGCCAGCGATGTTTTACGCAGTAAAAGCTTATTGGAAGATATTACTGGGCAAGAGGTGAAAGGTTACCGTGCGCCGAGTTTTTCATTTAATCAACAAACGCCTTGGGCATATGAAGTACTAGCAAAAGCGGGCTATCGCTATAGCTCCAGCGTCTACCCAGTAAAGCATGATCATTATGGCTCACCCTTACTGCCAAGGTTTGCATTTTTGGCTCACCCAGCACTACTTGAGATTCCCATCTCAACCCTGCAAATTGCCGGAAAAAACTTTCCGATTGGTGGTGGTGGTTATTTTCGTTTGTATCCCGAGCTGCTTATGCATTGGGCATTGCGCCAATTTCATCGGCAGGAGCAACACCCGTATATTTTTTACATTCATCCTTGGGAGCTCGATCCTGAACAGCCAAGACCATTTCAAGTCAGTCGCAAAACTAAGTTTCGTCATTACCTTAATCTAGATAAAACTCAGCGACGAATGGAGCGCTTGCTAAAGCAATATCAATGGCAGCGAATGGATGAGCTATTCTTAAAGCCGAGCCGTCAAACTCAAATACAAACTCAGCAGGCATTTATATAGCAGTAGCCTAAAATTTTATCAGGCCAAAGTGGTCGTTCAGGCGAGGGAACTGTCTGTGCAAGTAATTTTATTAGATAACAGTCGACGCCAGCAGTGGGATGAGTTTGTTGCGCAGCATCCCGAAGGTGAATTTTTTCATTTATCTGGTTGGCAGCAAGTGATCGAAGAAGTTTATGGCCATGCCTGCTGGTTCTATTTTGTTGAGGAGCAGGGAGAAATTGTCGGATTACTGCCTCTCGCTCAAATCAAAAGTTGGCTGTTTGGCAATAAGCTTATTTCGTTACCTTTTGCTGTCTCTGCGGGGGTGTTGGCAAATAATCAAGGGGTAGCCGATACGCTTATTGCACAGGCACAAGCCTTAGCAACAGAGTTAAAAGTAGACTGCTTAGAGCTGCGCCACCGCAAGTCACAATGTCCTACTTGGTCCTCTCAGCCTAGCCATGAAAATTTCTCTTGCTCCTTGGCTTCATCAGCCGAAGAAATTTTAGCCAAAATCAAGAAAAAGCAACGCGCAGTGGTCAGGCAGTCGCTGGTTAACGGTTTAAATCATCGAATTGAATCTAATTGTGACCATTTCTTCGCTATTTATTCCGAGAGTGTCCGAAATTTAGGCACCCCTGTTTTTCCTAAAGCTTACTTTAAAGCGCTGCAGCGTGTTTTTACTGATCAAGTGGACATATTGACGGTTTTTTCGGGTGAGCAAGCTGTGTCGAGTGTACTGAGTTTTTATTATAAAAATCAGGTGTTGCCTTTTTATGGCGGTGGGACGAGTGCAGCCAGAAGTCTAAAGAGTAACGATTATATGTATTATCAGCTGATGTGCCATGCTCAGCAGCGAGGTATGACTGAGTTTGATTTTGGCCGTAGCAAAATTGGCAGCGGTGCACACGCTTATAAAAAGCATTGGGGTCTTCAGCCTAGCCCTTTATTTTATGAACATTGCCTTGTGAATAGCCAAGAGTTACCCAATATCAGCCCGAACAATCCTAAGTATCAATTATTTATTCAGGCTTGGAAAAAACTGCCGTTACCAATAAGCAGGGCGTTAGGCCCGATCCTAGCAAAGGACTTGGGCTAATGGAGAAAATCCTATTTTTATGTCATCGCGTCCCTTATCCGCCCAATAAGGGGGATAAGATCCGCTCTTATCATTGGTTACAATATTTAAAGCAGCGCTATCAAGTACTGTTGGGCGCTTTTATTGATGATCCTGATGACTGGCAATATGAAGATGTGATTGCCGAAGGTTTGGCTGATTATTGTTTGGTTAAGCGTCATCCCCTTTGGCATAAGCTGGCCAGTTTAAGGGCCATGTTAGATGGTCGACCATTGAGCTTGGCATATTATCAAAGTCAGCAAATGCAGGCTTGGGTTGAGCAGGTTCTTAAGGCTAACCCCGGTATCAAGGTGCTCACCTTCTCTTCCGTGATGGCGCAATATGTTGCTGATGCGAATCAATTTCGGATCATGGATTTTGTTGATATCGACTCAGACAAGTGGCTGCAATATGCCAATCAAGCCAGTGGTGTTATGGCTTGGTTGTATCGGCGTGAATTTAATGCCTTAGCGCAATATGAGGCGCGCGTTGCCAATGCTTTTAATTTAAGTTTGTTCGTATCTAAAAATGAAGCGGATGACTTCCAAAATCGGCAGGCTAGCAGCGCCCAGCAAGCAGTAGACTGGGTACAAAATGGGGTTGATATTCAATATTTTGATCCTGCCGCGGTGGAAGTTAGCTCTCCCTTTAAGTTGAATGAGCCGGTGTTAGTCTTTACTGGCGCCATGGATTACTGGGCTAACGTTGAAGGTGTTGTTTGGTTTGTTCAGCATGTTTGGCCTGGTGTGATTGCTCATCAACCCGAGGCTAAGTTTTATATCGTTGGTTCAAATCCCAGTAAAACGATTCTTAAATTAGCTCATCTCCCTGGCATCGTTGTGACTGGTAAAGTGCCCGATGTTCGCCCTTATTTGAAATATGCTAGCTTGGTTGTCGCTCCCCTTAGGATCAGTCGTGGCATCCAAAATAAGGTGTTAGAAGCTCTCGCGATGGATAAAAAAGTGGTGGGCAGCAGTCATGCTTTTACCGGCATTGGACTGATGCCATGCACTTATGTTGCTGATAGTGAAGAGGAGTTTTTAAATCATTGTATTAAACAGCTAGATTCGAACGGCGCAGTGCAAGCTAGGCATTGGGTGAAGGACAATTTTAGTTGGCAGACCAGCTTTACTCGTTTAGACCATCTAATTTTACAGGCGGGGGGTTAACTAGTGATGCCTGCCTCTGGACTCGATCAGCAAGGCTTAACGATTAGCCAGCCCCAGCAGTTAAGAGGCGCAAGCTTTGCGGTGTTATTGCTGTTGTGGGGGGGTGCATTCTATCCCACCTTGCTGAATATGGTCCTGATTTGGCATCGCATAGAAACCTTTGCCCACTGCTTTTTTATTTTGCCTATTTGTTTGTATCTAATATGGCAAAAGCGGTTCCAGTTAACCTGCGTTAGTGTTGCGACTCATTCTCTGGCCTTATTGCTGCTCATTGCCTTGTGGGGGTTGTGGTTGGTCGCAGTACGACTAGGTATTCAGGTGTTAGAGCAGTTTGCGGTATTGGCCATGTTGCCAAGTTTGGTTTGGTTAACATTTGGTACTCAAGTGTGCCGAGTCATTTTATTCCCGTTGTTATTTGTCTTTTTTGCCTTGCCGTTTGGTGAATTCTTAATTCCAAAACTGCAATATGTGACAGCGGAAATGACGGTCTACTTACTGCGCTTTAGTGGTGTGCCGGTATACCAAGAAGGGATGTTTATCTTTATTCCGGGTACTCGGTTTGAGGTGGCTTGGACGTGTAGTGGTATTCGTTACTTATTGGCGGCCCTAAGCCTGGGTTGCCTGTTTGCCTATATTCACTTTACCCGTTATTACAAGCGGTTATTGTTTGTGTTGCTGTCGATTGCCTTGCCCATTATTGCCAATGGCTTGCGGGCTTGGTCGATTATTATGATTTACCACTTTGTTGATCAACGCATTGCTGGTGATATTGATCACCTGATTTATGGTTGGTTTTTCTTCTCTTTCTTGATCACTTTGCTATTTATTATTGGTTGGTGGTTGTCTGAGCCCGCCGACCTTAAGCCAGCCAACATCAGTGCTAGCGCTAGTAGTCATTCGTTAAAGGCGCCTCGGCAATTTTTACCGTTATCTTTGGTTGCTGTCGGCTTTACTATTTTCGCGCTCAGTTGGCAATGGTCGCAGCAATATGAGCAAACCAATCCGCAGCTGTTACAGGCTAACGGTCTGCCTGCTGGAGTCGCTGGATGGCAGGGGCCAATAAAAGCCAACTTTAGTACTTGGCAGGCTGAGTTTGCCAATGCTGATGTGATCTGGCAACAAGATTATCAAAAGTCGGCAGCTTCACTCAGCCTATTTAGTGCTTATTATCAAACAGAGCGTCAGGGTAAAGAGCTGATTAATGTGAGTAATCATTTCTATGATCCAAAACAGTGGCAGTTACAAGGTCAGGATGTTCAACGTTTCAGCTTAGATGGCCAAGAATTACTAACAAGGCGCTTAAAACTAGCAAACGCGCAGCACAGTATCAGTGTGTTTTATTGGTATCAGGTTGGCTCTTATCAATCATTAGATGCTTTTTCTACTAAGTGGAATCAATTATTGAACGCTCCTTTTGGTTATTCGTCGGGTCAAGTGGTGGCTATCGCGGTTGAGCGACAAAATGATCATCAGCAAGTGATGGATTTTCTTCGGGCTCATCAAACTGAGCTGTGGCGATGGCTGGCAGAGCCCATCAATCAAAATAGCACCAGAGTATTCGCCAAGGAGCTTGCTAATGAAAATGGATAATGATGCTCGGCCTTTGATCATGCACGTGGTTTATCGGTTTTATGCCGGTGGTTTAGAAAATGGCATGGTCAATATTTTAAACCAAATGCCCACTGATAAGGTCCGCCATATTATTGTTTGCTTAACAGATCATGATGATTTTATTGAGCGGATTAAAGTGCCGGTTGAAGTGATCGACCTACATAAAAAGCCCGGTACGGATTGGTCTTGTTATTGGCGTTTTATGCAGTTGGTGAAGCAGTATCAGCCTGACATCGTCCACAGCCGAAATTTAGCTGCGTTGGAATATCAGCTGCCGGCTTGGTTAGCGACAAGACCCCTTGCTTGCCATGGTGAGCATGGCTGGGATGTCACTGATTTAACCGGCGGCAGCTTGAAATATCGCTTTGTTCGCTGGCTTTATTCCCATTGGGTCGATGCCTATATCGCCTTATCAAAGCATACTTTTGATTACTTGATTCAAGGGGTTGGGATCAGTCCTCATAAGATCAGCCATATTTGCAATGGCGTAGATACTGAGCGCTTTCAGCCAGCGGTTAAGCACCTTATTTTGCCACAAGAGCTGGTGGATAAAGATTGCTTTGTGATTGGTACGGTCGGTCGCTTGGCGCTGGTGAAAAACCAGCTGCTTTTACTCAGGGCCTTTTCTTCTTTACTTGATAACCCCGCGAGTGATGGCAAAAAAGTGCGGCTGCTAATTATTGGCAGTGGTGAATGCGAAGCAATGCTTAAGGCCTTTGTTGCAGAGCATCATTTAACGCAATTTGTGGTTTTCCTTGGCCAGCAAGATGATATTAATAAATGGCTGCATTGTATGGACTTATTTGTGTTGCCTTCGCTCGGAGAAGGTATTTGTAATACGATTTTGGAGGCTATGGCTGCGGGTAAAACCGTCGTTGCAACCGATGTTGGCGGCAATGCTGAGTTAGTTATAGATGGTGAAACGGGCACCTTGGTTGAGTCGGATAACGATGCTGATTTAGAGCGCGCCATGTTGAACTACCTATTGCGCCCAGCTTTGCTGTTAAAACATGCAGAAGCAGCTAGGCTTAGAGCAGAGCATGAGTTTTCCTTGCCAGCGATGGTGGCAAAATACACTCGCTTCTACCATGATTTATTAGCGCAACATCATCACCCCAAGTCGTTACCTTGTGGGGCAGTGCCGCGCGATGTGAAATCAAGTAAGTCGAGAAGTTAGTGCTTAGCTAGATCATGGCAAACGAGTTGGACTCATTCAGTTAGCTTAGGCATCAGTAACAGGCTGTGTCTGGAGGCAGTATGTGCGGAATAGCAGGGATATTTAATACACAAGGTTGTGGTGATGTTGATCCGCAATTACTTCGGGCCATGAACCAAGCTCAATTTCATCGTGGCCCGGATGAAGGGGGCGTGTATTTTGCTCCTGCTATTGGTTTAGGTCATCGGCGGTTATCAATTATCGATGTGGCATCGGGTCAACAGCCAATGGTCAGTGCGGAGCAGCAAGCGTGTCTGGTGTTTAATGGTGAAATATATAACCATCAATTGTTGCGCCAAGAGTTGATAAATCTTGGCTGCCGCTTTACTACCCACAGTGACACGGAAGTGATTTTACAAGGTTGGCTAGTTTGGGGAGCGGGCGTGGTCGCTAAGTTGCGAGGCATGTTTGCTTTTGCCATCTGGGACCAATCGCGACAGCAGCTGTTTTTAGCACGGGATAGACTCGGCATTAAACCGCTTTACTATTCGATGTTAGCTTCGGGTGAGCTGGTTTTTGGCAGTGAACTAAAGGCGCTGCAGGTGCATCCTGATTTACCTAGCGAGCTTTGCCCTCAGGCCATCTCGGATTATTTCTCCTTGGGCTATATTCCAGAGCCTAAAACCATTTTTAATCAGGTTTATAAATTACGCCCGGGTCATACCTTAACCGTTTCTGTGGGGCAAAACTTACCGCAAACAAAACAATATTGGGACGTTTCTTTTGCCCATCAACGTGAACCCGAGCAAGTCGCTAAACTGCTGGTCGAAAAACTCAAACAAGCGGTTGATATTCGTCTGGTGGCAGAAGTGCCTTTGGGCGCTTTTTTGTCGGGCGGCGTGGATTCTAGCGCAGTAGTGGCGATGATGGCCGAGCTACAGGATGAGCCTGTAAATACCTGCGCCATTGGTTTTGATGTAGCTGATTTTAACGAAACCGAATTTGCTGAAATGGTAGCGCAGCGCTATCAAACGGCGCATCAAGTCTCGACTATCGCGGCCGATGATTTTTCTTTGCTCGATAAGCTGGCTTATTTTTACGATGAACCTTTTGCTGACAGTTCGGCGATGCCCACTTATCGGGTCTGTGAGTTGGCGAAAAAAACCGTTACCGTAGCGCTCTCGGGTGATGGCGGTGATGAGCTTTTTGCTGGTTATCGTCGCTATCAATGGCATTTACATGAAGAAAAAATTCGCAGTCTAGTACCTGATATTGCAAGAAAACCAGTGTTTTCATTACTGGGTAAAGTGTACCCAAAAGCGGATTGGGCACCAAAGTTTCTGCGTGCTAAAACTACCTTTCAAGCGATCGCTCGTGACACCATTGAGGGCTATTTTCACAATTTTTCCATCTTTACCGAAGCGCAAAAAGCCTTGTTATTTAGTGATGAGCTGAAGGCGATGTTGGGGGATTATCGCAGTATTAGCGTGTTCAACGAACACTATAAGAACTTCGATGGCGATGATCCTTTATCCCTAGTGCAATATTTAGATATGAAGACATACCTACCGGGCGACATACTGACTAAGGTCGACCGCGTCAGTATGGCTCATGCCTTAGAGGTACGAGTGCCCATCTTAGACCATGAATTTGTTGAATGGAGTGCCAGTTTGCCAGCGAAAACCAAACTGGCTAATGGTGTGTCGAAGGCGATTTTGAAAACAGCCTTAGAGCCTCATTTACCTCATGATGTGCTTTATCGCAAGAAAATGGGCTTTGCTGTGCCGTTGTGCCGCTGGTTTCGTGGGCCTCTTAACAGTAAGTTAAAAGCCGCACTGTTTGACGGTCATATTGCGCAAAGCCATTTATTTAATCTTGGCTATATCCAGCAGCTGTTTGAGCAGCATAGTTCGGGGTTGAGGGATCATAGTGCTGCCCTTTGGGCATTGCTGATGTTTGAAGCCTTTTTAAAAAAACAACTCAGCAATGCCAATAATGAAATTGCTGAGCCTGTCGAATCAGTTGCTTAGGAGCCTATATGCGCATTCTTCATGTCTTAGATCATTCGGTGCCGCTACATAGCGGCTATAGCTTTCGTACCTTAGCCATTTTGCAGCAACAACGCGCTCGGGGCTGGCAAACTTTTCACTTAACCTCTGCCAAGCAAGGGCCGAGGTTAGACTGGCAAGAAATGAATACCGATTTAGTCTTTATGCGCAGCCCGTATCTGGCTTGGGTGATGAAAGTACCGCTGTTACAGCAGTTATTCACCTTGTTAAGTTTGAAATGGGCCTTAAGTAAAGCAGTAAGGCAAGTCGAGCCTGACGTTATCCATGCCCATTCTTCTGCTTTAAACGGCTTAGCTGGTTTGTGGCAGGCAAAAATAAGCGGTTTGCCTTTGGTTTATGAAGTACGTGCTTTTTGGGAAGATGCGGCGGTTGATCACGGCACGGCAGTAGAAAATGGTTTGCGTTATAAATTAACCAAGGCGTTGGAAACCTTTGTGCTTAAACATGCCAGCGCTGTCACCACAATTTGCCAAGGCTTAAAGAGCGACATGGAAAGTCGCGGTATCCCCGCAGACAAAATTACCTTAATTCCTAATGCGGTCGATATCGACAAATTTACCCCACTAACAGAGCGAGACCAAACGCTTGAGCAGCAGCTCAACCTTGGCGATAAAAAGGTCTTGGGCTTCCTCGGCTCATTCTACGCTTATGAGGGCTTGAATTTACTGGTTGAGGCGCTTAATCAACCCGCTTTGCAAGAGCAGAATTTGTGCTTGTTATTAGTTGGCGGAGGCCCACAGGAGGCCGCGCTGAAGCAGCAAGTGGCAAGGTTAGGGTTAGAAGATAAAGTGATTTTTGTTGGTCGGGTCAACCATGATCAGGTGTCCCGTTATTACAGCTTGGTTGATGTGCTGGTTTATCCGCGCATTGGTATGAGGCTCACAGAAACCGTTACACCGTTAAAACCATTAGAGGCCATGGCGCAGAGTAAGCTAGTCGTGGCCTCTGATGTCGGCGGGCATCATGAGCTTATCCGCGAGGGTGAAACCGGTTATTTATTTAAGCAAGGCGATGTACAAGATTTAGCTGAAACTTTGGCACGGGTGTTGGCCAGCCCTGAAGCTTGGCCTGATATCTGGCAGCAAGGTTTACATTTTGTCCAACATGAACGCAATTGGGCAACTAGCGTGGCCAACTACGTCGATGTTTATCAAGCCAAACCGCAGCCAATGGGAGCGTTGATTGATGGTAAATCCTCCCACTAATTCAAGTGCTCAAACGGTTAATGCGGGTGATGATGAGCTTTATCCGCCACATCACAGCGGCCATAGCGGTGATAAGCCGGGTTTGATGGTGCTCAGCTCATTATTCCCTAGCCAGCGCCGCCCCACGGCAGGCTTGTTCATTCAAGAGCGAATGTTTCGTGTCGCCGCTGAACTTCCTTTATTTGTGGTGAGCCCCGTGCCTTGGTTTCCATTGCAATCTGCGATCCAGTATTTTGTTCCCCATTATCGGCCTGAGCCGGCGCCTTATGAAGTGCAAACAGCGCCGGATGGCTCACTCATTCATGTTTATTTCCCGCGATTTATTGCGTTGCCGGGTGTGGGCCGCTGCTTTGATGGTTTAATGATGGCACTAGCCGTTTATCGTTTTAGCAAGCGCCAACCAGAGCTGCAATTTGACATTATTGATAGTCACTTTAGTTACCCCGAAGGCGTCGCTGCTGGGCTGTTATCGCGCATTTTTCATAAGCCTAATACTATTACCATGCGTGGTACGGAAGTACCCCATAGTCGTGGTTTTTTCACGTCACGTTGGATGCGCTGGGCATGGCAGCAAGCGGAGCAAATTTTTGCTGTGTCCGACTCGTTAAAACAAGTTGCTCAGGCGCAGGATATTACTGAGAGCAAAATAGTAGTGGTGGGCAATGGGGTTGATAGTCATACCTTTTTTCCGATTAATAAGGACCAAGCTCGCGCTGCGCTAGGGCTGAAAGAGTCAGACCAAGTGCTGATTACCGTTGGTGGATTAGTGCCACGAAAGGGTTTTCATCAAGTGATAAAAGCGCTGCCATTACTGCCTGACGAGGTGAAATATTTGATAGTGGGCGGCGCCAGTGCCGAAGGGGATTATCAAGCGCAGCTTGAGCAATTGGTGAGTGAGCTTGAACTCAGTGACCGCGTGTTGTTTTTAGGACCCAAGCCAAAAGCGGCATTACACAAGATCCTTAGTGCCGCAGATGTCTTTGTCTTGGCCAGTGCCAACGAGGGCTGGGCCAACGTCATTTTAGAAGCTATGGCTTGTCGTTTGCCTGTGGTAGCGAGTGATGTGGGTGGTAATAGAGAAGTGGTCGCTAATCAACAGCTAGGTTTGATTTACCCATACGGTGATTCGGATGCATTACTGCACAGTATTGAACAAGCCCTGAATTTCCAGTGGGATCGTGATGGGATCCAAGCTTATGCGCAACAAAATAGTTGGGATTTGCGTGTTGAGCAACTAGTACGACACTTTATTGCGTTAGATCGGGCAAAAGCCGAGTCCTTTCGTCCAAGTCGCGAGGTAAGCTAAATGAGTATGCGTAAAATAATTGAGAAAACGCAGCAGGGGCAACAGCAGCTAGTCAAGCACTTGGTGCAACACGTCAAGGCCACTGAGTCAGAACGAACGATTTTAGTGGCAGGCTGCCAACGCTCTGGCACCAATATGTTGATGGATATCTTGGATTTGAGTTTAGCCACCGATGTTTTCCATGAGCGCGATGAAAGGGCGTTTGACCAATATCAGATGCGTGACATGCTGGTAATAAAACAGCTACAAGAGCAAAGCAGGGCCCCGGTATTCGTATTAAAAACCTTATGTGAATTAGAACTGCTGCCGGAGCTAGCGCAAGAACTGGCGCCAGCTAAAACATTCTGGATTTACCGAGACTTTCACGATGTGGTGAATTCAATGTTGAAGTCATTTAGCAACCAACGTCAGCAAGTTCAGCGCTTAATCTCGGGGCATGATGATTCTTGGTGGGGGCGTGGGTTGTCGCCAGGCTCTTTGGTACTGTTGCGTTCATTGGTTACCCCTGAATTAACCGATACAGATGCCGCAGCCCTGCAGTGGTATGTACGCAATATTATGTTTTTCGAATTAGAGCTGGAAAACGATCCCAATGTAAAGCTCATTAAGTATGAGCAGCTAGTTGCAGAGCCAGAGGCTTTGTTAAGTCAAGCGCTTAACTTTGTTGAGTTACCCATTAGTAGCAAAATGACTGATTATATTTTCAGTGGTTCGATAGGCAAGCAAGCTGCACCGAGTATTAGCCCCGAAATAGAGCAATTGTGTCTATCATTATTAAGTAAGTTAGATGCTTCAAGTGCACGGATAAATTGCTAAGGGATAGCCCTAAGGGGTGCCCAGAGAGATACCTCTTGTCCAAGGAGAAAGGCATGTATACCAAATTGGTTTCGTCAGTACTGTTTCCTTTACACGAGCAACTAAAGCGGCACAGCAGTGTGGCTTTACGACGTGAGCTGGAGTCAAGCCAGTGGTTTAATACCGATAAACTCGCCGCGATCCAATTGCACAAACTCAACCAATTTATGCTCAACATTGCGCAACATGTCCCTTACTATCGAGGTTTGTTTGCCGATCTTGGTTTGACTCCTGGTCAGTTTCAATCTGTCAGTGAAATAGCGCAATTGCCTTTATTGGATAAGGCCACTATCCGCAATGCTGGGCAATTACTTAGGGCTGATAATGCCGGTCCCTTAAGCCTATTTAATACTGGCGGTTCAAGTGGTCAACCGTTGCAATTTATGGTTGGCAAGCAAAGAAAAAGTCATGATATTGCTGCCAAATGGCGAGCAACGCGTTGGTGGGATGTTGATATTGGCGATAAAGAATTGGTGGTGTGGGGGTCACCGATTGAGTTAAAAACGCAAGATCGGCTAAAGCAACTGCGCGATACCTTATTTCGCAGTCAGTTGTTACCCGCTTTTGCCATGTCAGAGCAGCACTTAAAGGGTTATATTGAAGATATACGCCGCTTTGCGCCGACCATGTTGTTTGGCTATCCATCGTCACTGTCTTTGATTGCACGCTACGCAAAATTACATAACATCACCATGTCTGATTTAGGGATCAAGGTGGCTTTTGTTACCTCAGAGCGCTTATTTGAAAATCAAAAAGCGTTAATTTCAGAAGTATTTAATTGCCCCGTTGCCAATGGTTACGGTGGTCGCGACGCAGGCTTTATCGCTCACCAATGCCCGCAAGGCGGCATGCATATTTCGGCAGAAGACATCATCGTTGAAATCATTGATAAGCTGGGTAATCCGCTACCCGCTGGCGAAGTTGGGGAGGTCGTCGTGACGCATTTGGCTACCGCTGAGTTTCCATTTGTGCGTTACCGTACTGGTGATTTGGCCTGTTTAGGCACAGATTTGTGTCCCTGTGGTCGCCACTTACCTTTACTTGAAAGTATTGAAGGGCGCACCACTGATTTCATTATTGCCGCCGACGGAACCACCATGCATGCGTTATCGCTTATTTATGTGTTACGTGAGCTATCAAATGTAGCAGAGTTTAAGATTATTCAAGAGTCTCAATTTCATACCCGGCTGCTATTAGTCATGCAATCGGATGTGGATAACGCCAGTATTGATTTTATTCGTCGCAATTTTCACCAGCGGCTAGGAGATATACAACTCGATATTGAGTTTGTAACACAAATTCCACGCGAAAAATCGGGTAAGTTCAAATACGTAGAGAGCAAAGTAGGAGTGACTTGGGATTATGCGTGATATCGCTCTCAGCTTAGTTTATCTCGGTTTAATTCCCTTTTGTTTAAAACGACCTATGTGGGCTATCTTGGTTTGGTCTTGGCTCAGCTACATGAACCCACACCGTTTAGTCTATGGTTTTGCTTACTCACTGCCGTTTGCGCAAACGACTGCTATCTTAATGTTGATTGCACTTCTTGCAAGTAAAGAAAAATTCTCGATGCCCTGGGGGGATACTAAGGTTTGGGTATTAGTGCTGTTTATTTTTTGTATGGTGATCAGTACGTTTAATGCATTTTACCCTCAGGCTGCTTGGCTCCAATTTGAAAAAGTAATGAAAATTCAAGTCATGGTATTTGCGAGTCTCTATATTTTGACTAGCTATAAAGACCTGAAAGCGCTGGTTTGGGTCATCGTCATGTCAATTGGGTTTTATGGTGTTAAGGGGGGAATATTTACTATTTCAACCGGCGGTGTTTATCGCGTGCAAGGGCCTGCGGATACGTTTTTTTACGGTAATAACGAAGTCGGTTTAGCCATTTTAATTATTATTCCGCTGGTGCGTTTTCTTGCCGTTGAAGCGACACAAAAATGGCAGAAAATCTGTTTGAATATGATGGCCTTACTCTGCATTTTTGCGGTGGTGGGGACGCATTCTCGAGGCGCGTTAGTGGGGGGCGTGGTAATGGCAGCGTTTCTTTGTTTGAAGAGTAAGCGCCCTCTGTTATCCCTTTGTACTACTTTACTGATCGGCGCGGTATTAATTAATTTTGTGCCCAAAGAGTGGACCGAAAGGATGAATACCATCGAAACGTTTGAGGAGGACAAATCGGCTATGGGCCGAATAAATGCCTGGCAAATGGCGTCGAATCTATCGAGTCAAAACCTAATGGGCGGAGGGTTTGAAGCGTTTCAGCGCCAGTCGTTTTATCTGTATGCACCTGAACCAAATATGGTTCATGATGCCCATAGTATTTATTTTGAAGTGCTTGGTGAGCACGGCTTCATCGCATTATTCTTCTTTTTACTGCTATGGTTTTTAGCTTGGCGTTCGGCGCAAAGTGCGATTAAAGTAACCAATAAAGCCCCGCCAGGCTCTGAACTTGCTTCTGTCAACCAGCTGATGCGTCATGTGCAGGTATCTTTTGTTGCTTACCTCTCTGGGGGGGCGTTTTTGGGCATGGCTTACTTCGATTTACCTTATCACCTGCTATGTATCATAGTGATAGCTAATGTGCTTATCCAGCAAGCCTCTATTGCTGAGCCCGAAACTGAAGAGGCCATCAAACCAAATGTAAAACCGCATTTCTATAACTGACTACAGGGGTTGTTTATCTTTCGTGATGGTGTCCCCTATCGAACAAAAAATTAACCGCCAAAGATAAACAGCCCTAGTGTCATTTAGCTTAAGAGTTGCCCACACATTTTCTTATTTTACAAGACTACACATATTTTGCCCCTCTAGGTAACATGCTCTTTGGTTTTTACTCTGGTGCATTTAAATGAAAAATTGGTTGTTTCTTGCGGTTGCTATTGTTGCTGAGGTACTCGCGACATCTGGCTTGAAGGCCAGCGAGGGGTTTACAAAACTCTGGCCAAGTTTGCTGGTGGTTTTGGGGTACGCTATCGCTTTTTACTTTCTTTCACTGTCTCTTAAAGCTATTCCTGTTGGTATTGCTTATGCCATTTGGGCCGGAATGGGGATAGTGTTGATTTCTGTTGCGGGTTGGTTGATTTATGGGCAAAAGCTGGACTTTGCCAGTATGGTAGGCATGGTCCTGATTGTTGCTGGTGTTGTGGTTATCAACGTGTTTTCTAAAGCGAGTGTGCATTAGGTTGGGAAGCTATGGCGCCGTCATTGTCGTTCGTAGCGCGTTTATCCTCAGTTAAAAAACCTCTTAACTTAAGTGGCTTTTCTTTATTTTACTATGGCTTGGTTGCAATAACGTTTTTAGGTAGTTCTCTAGCTTGTATAGCGGCTTATACAAAGCTGTGGGTGCGTCTAAGCTGGCTTGAGTGGTGTAGTTAAAGTAGTTTAAGTTGTCGTGACAAACTTGGTTGAACAGCGCGATGTCGCGCTTAGTCATCTTGCTCATCCATTTGTTGGCGTTTTTATTGTCGATATCTGCAGCTAATTTTGGGGTTTGTAATTCGCTCGGCTGGGCGGATTTGACCTTGAAATTATTAATCACATCGGGATGAAAATCTTGGCCAATGAAGTTAAGGGCTTCGGTGAGTATTTGGGTTGGCTGTGCGATTAAGTCTTCATAATTTAGGGTGATGATGCGATCGTTATATTCTGAATTAAGCGCTAAGCGCAGTGGCTCTAAATAGTAGTTCCAATGTTGCGCTGCGGTATAAACGTTGTGAACACCAAAATCATGGCAGCGGTCCATCATTGACAAGGCGACGTCGCGTCCATCTCGTACGATGGCGATAAATTTTGCATCGGGAAAATGGCGCGCTAACAATGGAATATGACGAATATAATAGGGGGTTTTTTCTCCCCAAACTGACTTTCCTTCACCTTGCGCATTGAGTTGATACAGGGCGTCAATAAACTCGGCCATTGAGTGGTAGTCTTGTTTATTCAGCTCTGCTTCCACTTGTTCTATGTCGGCGGGTAAACCGTGTAAGTCAGTGTCAAAGAAATCGATATTAAAGTGTCTAATATCATCAAGTAAGCTGGTAATGTCTTGTCTCGTCTTGGGTGATGAATAGCCCTTAAGTAAGGGAACAAAGAAATGAGACTCACCAGTGGGGATCGAGATGTTAGGGTGGCTACGAAGCATAAACTGCAATAAGGTCGTGCCTGAGCGCGGCGGGCCAATAATAAAGAATTTATCCATTACCTTGCTTCCCTGAAGTGCAAATATCCTACTATGACTCTAGTCGAGAGCGCGCTAACCAGCAAGGCAATGTGTTGCTTTGTACGGCTTCATTTAACTTGTGTTTTTCTCTGTGTTATTTGTGCGCTAAGCTGATTTTTCACCACTATACTTAACCTAAATTACCTAAGTGACAGATAGCGATAGGGATATGTCCGCAGTGGTTTTACCTCGGGCCGTTATTCATAAGGAAGGTGGATCTTGTCAAACAAGCTATGCGTGGTGATTTGCAGTCATCAGCGTCAATCCCTGTTACGGAAAACGCTTGATTACTTGAACCAAGCGCAGCGGCCGTTGCTGGAATTGCAAATTTGCGTGGTCGCGAATGCTTGCAGTGATGGTACTCAGCAGATGCTAGAGCAATACCATCAAGATCATTCAGGCAGTATTAAACTTATTTGGCTAGACGAGCCGAAAGCGGGTAAATCTATTGCACTTAACCGAGCGTTAGCGCATCTGCCAGACTGGCATATCGCTTTAGTGGATGATGATCATCGCGTTGACAGTCAATACTTAATGCAAGTTGAGCGGGCTTTGTTAATTTGGCCCCAAGCCGACTTAATTTGTGGTCGCATTGTGCCTGACTGGGATGGCTCTGAGCCAAATTGGGTGCACTTAAAAAGTGATTATGCGATTTATCCTTTGCCGATCCCGGATTACTCTTTGGGGGCCAAACCACTAGTATTAGCAAGTCAGCATCGCTTACCCGGTGGTGGCAATTTAGTGTTACGACAAGGCTTGTTTGGCAAGGTGGGTGGTTTTGCGGAAGATTTAGGCCCTACCGGACACAATTTATGTGGTGGTGAAGATGGCGAGTTTGTTAGTAGGGTGATGGCCCATCAAGGCATCATTCAATACACCCCAGAGATAGTGCAATTTCACTATGTTGATCCTGAGCGTTTGCGACTTATTTATTTATTAACGAAGGCTTTTCAGCGCTCTTGTTCGGTCGTGATGCTCTCGTCGCCGCTTTCGAGCCCGATCCCAAAATATTTGTGGCGTAAGTTATTAAGCTATTTGTTCCACATTATATTTTCACTCCATTGGCCTAAAACCCGCTTTTACATGATGCGCTGCGCTGCCGTTGCTGGTGAGATGTGTGGTTACTACCGGCAGCGTCGAGAATGAGCTGGCTTGATCTTATATTGCTGTTTGAGGCCGCGGCCATTCCTGCTGCGTTGGCGAGTTGTGTGTTGTTACTGCTTAGTGTGCAAGATACTGCTTATTCTGGGCCTAAGGTAAGAGCGGAAATCACCCAACACTTTTCAATGTATTTTGTTGGTGTGATGTTGCGTTTAAGCTCCTGGAGTTTTCTGATTTTCTTTTGGTTAGGCGTCGCGGGGGCATTAATTGGTTTTAGCCTATTACAGATATTAGTTAGCGTGTTGAACTTTACAGCTTTAATGGCATCCGCTGGCGTGATGATTTTGCTTGGCTGTGGCTTTCAATTTTGTTACCGCTTGCTGATCAAGCCCGGCGCCATCTTAATTACGTCGAGTTACAGTATAGCGCGGTTAATTCCGTTATGGCGCTGTTTAAGTATTAGTCGACTGCGTTGGGTTGCATTATTGTTTTTGGTTGGCTGTGGCTGGTTAGCTTGGCAAACCAGTTTGGTACTGACTGAGCCGGTGTTTGGCTATCTACTTTTGTGTGGCTTGGTTGCGTTACCTGTGTTGATTGCCTATTGGCCGCCACTGTGTTTGCCCGCAAGGTGTTGGCCTGTCGCGGCCGGGCAGCAGGCCAAAATGAATGTGATTACTTTAGGGTGCGACACCTTACGAGCGGATTGTTTAGGCATTGATGGCTGTGACCGACAGCTAACCCCGGCCATTGATACCTTAGCGAAGCACAGTCGCTACTATTCACGTTGCTATACACCTATTCCGCGAACTGCGCCCTCACTGGCATCTTGGTTTACTGGAACTTACCCTGATAAGCACGGCGTTAAAACAAACTTTGTTTCTGATACTGTGGCGAAGCTTAAAGTGAGTGATTTAGCGTCAGAATTGGGCCGTGCGGGCTATCAGACCGCCGTGTTTACCGATTGGACCGGTTCCGATTTCAAAAAAATGGCGATGGGGTTTGATAAAATTCAAGCGCCTGATGATCAATGGAATTTGAAATACTTGCTGCGCCAAGGGCCTAAACATTTTCGTATGTTACTGGCTCTGTTTTCACAGAACCGCTTATTTAAACGTTGTTTGCCAGAGTTGTATTATTTACCTGGCGTGCCTTTAAATCAGGCGGTGACCCAAGATGCTTGTCACTGGTTAGCTTGTGAGCGTGATCCGGACAAGCCTTTTTTTCTCAATATGTTTATTGGAGCGACGCATCCTCCGTTTAGTTGTGAATATCCCTATTACAGTGCTTACAGCTCGGCTGAATATATGGGTAATTCAAAGTTTGGCATGTGTAAGCTTAATGAGCCTGAAGAGATTATTCGCAGTCAACAAGAGCCTGAATCTGCGTTTGATTTATCACAAATTCTACATCTTTATGATGGTTGCGTGCGCTGTTTTGATGATCAAGTGCGCCGCGTAAAACAGCAACTGGATAAGCTCGGCTTAGCGGAGAATACGCTGCTGGTGATATACAGTGATCACGGCATCGATTTTTTTGAGCGTAATTGTTGGGGCCAAGGTAATGATGTTTTTGGTACAGCCAGTGCGCGGGTGCCGCTACTGATTTTTGATCCTCGCAATCCCGTGGCGGAATATAACCAGCAACTTTGTAGCAGTGTTGACTTAATGCCTTCGTTATTAAGTCTATTGGATTTGCCTATTCCCGCTTCGGTACAAGGGCGAGTGCTACAGCAGCATGTTGATCAGAGCAGTGTTTATTACGAAACCGGACTCTGGCTAGCGCCGCCACCGGCCATGCCTGAACAGCACTTACACTATCCAGAATTAACCGAGTTATTGGAAATTCCCGATAAGCAAACGGGTACACTGGCAATCAAGTTGCAATATCAACTAGCGGTCGAGCAAGCGCGGGATAAAATGCTGTTACATCAAGATTGGGCGTTGGCGCGGTTAGCCATGAACTCAGGTTATCAATATCAGTTATATCACTTTGTTAACGACCCTAGCTTTGCCACTGATCTAGCACCGCAACACCCTGAGTTGGTTAAGGAGTTACAGGCATTGATGTAATACTTTATGCTCGCTTAATTCGATGGCTTAATTTATCGAGTACGAAATCCATTATTTTGAGTGGTGATAGAAGTTACAGTCGATGCTGTGATATGGATGTTGCTTTACTTTCTGCACGTCTTATCTTATGGCTTATTTTATCGGTTAACGAGCGTTTATCGAGCGCGCAGTCCATTAAAAATTTCCCTAAATCGTGGTGGCTTGGGGCAAAATATTCGGCCAATTTTTGATATCTGACTTGTTCATTAGAGCTTTGTTGCAGCTGTGTCAGTAGATCTGATTCAGCTTGCTGGCGCTGACTCTTTTGTTGCAACCATAATTGGGCAGCAATAGCGATCAGCTCCGACTCCGAGATATTAACTTGAGGGGGTTGTTCAGGGTAGCGTGCAAAGTCGAGTGTAAACATGGCATGTCCGCCAAACCAAGTGTCGGCGACACGGGTATTAGACTCTGCAAATTGTTGATAATAAGCTAGGGCTTCAGCGCGCGGGGGCAGGGCGGCAGGGCCACTAAAAAGTGCCTCCATTGCTTCTAACACGCCAAAGCGGGCGGGATTTAATTGGTTGTCGACATACATGGGCAAAAATTGATTGAACTGCTGTAAAAAATGTTGACCTTTAGCATTAAGAGATTCGTTTTGCACTAGGGTTTGTCGACACAACTGAGTATCTATTTCATAACGTTGGCAAAAGTCATAAATGAGATCGCCTTTGGCTAATTTAGTCGGGCAAAAAATAGCGGGCTCTATGTGCGTATAACCAAATACCTTGGACCACTTTTCTAACAATAGCGCGTAATTAAAAAAGGCGTCTTGTGGGTCTTCGGGGTAAAAGTAATCTTGTCTTGGCTCGTTATATTTGAGCTTAGTGCTGTATAAACTAACGGCAAGTTGATCTTGGCGTCTTAGATATACACTAACAGTGATCTCTGAAAAGAGTGGTTCCAGTAAGTCTTTTAGGCGCTGAATTTCTTCTTCGCGCGTCAACCTTGAATGACAGTGCTCGTTAGAAAAAATTACCGTATGAATCCCTTGTTGTGCGGCTTGTTTTATCTCTTGTTTGAGTTCATTTTGAAATGTTTCGCGCCACTGCTGGCGTTTACTTAATTCCTGTAAACCGCGATAAATATAAGCATCGTCTTGCTTATCATCATCAAGGGCATAGGTGTATAGCTTTAAGTGATTATCTTCACCCGGCGCTCGCGCATACAGTATGCCTTGCTGGCTTAACACATGCCGGTTGTTGCTGAAAAAATGCTGCAGCGAAGTGGTCCCTGTTTTTTCAGTGCCGATGTGCAAAATGGCTTTCATGTTCGCTCCTGCTGTTTTTTGCCGCGGTACCCTATGTTCATGCCCAACAATTAATTTTGGCACATGTGTTCATTTCAGCTGCTATTTTTGGCTCGGTAGCCTTTAAGCATGCCTAAGGTATGGCAGGCGTTCATCCATTGCCGCAATGCTTCTGGTTGGCCTTTTAATTGTAAAATCAAACTATGCCAACTCTGTTTAAGTACTTGAATAAATAAGAAACCGGGAATGCCAAGTAAGGTTCGCCCCTGATAATCGATAGGGTTAAATTTGGCTTGTTTATAGCCACATCGATAGTGCAATTTCAGAAAATATGGGCGCCTGACTCGCCAAGCTTCAATATGATGCTGCACCTGCATTCGGGGTTCGTAGAATATTTTTACATCGGGCAGCGCTAGGCATTGCTTAAATAACTGCATGTCTTCGCCCCCGCCAATATCACTGCCGATACGGTTATATCTGTCATCAAACCTTAAGTCGGGATAGCGGCGAAAAATTTCCATTCGATAAGCGATATTGCCTGTCCACATTGAATGCGCTGAGCTGGTGATTTCAAAAGGTTGATTGCCGTAATCGAGAGCAGCTAAAAATGGTAAGTAATTATCTGTTAGCCACTTGGGGCGAGGGCAATCGAGCTGTAATGTGACTATCCCACCTACGATGTGATAATCACCTGAGCGCAAACTTTGCCAAGCTTGTTCTATATAGCCAGCTAAAGGTAGCTCATCATCATCCATGAAAATCATCACCTCTTGGTCTAAGCACTCTTTAATGGCGCGGTTACGGGCAAAGCTAATGCCTTGCTGGGTTTCGGTTACGACTTTGAGCTCTGCACCCGGTAAATTTTGTAATTCGCTGAGTACTTCTAAGGTATTGTCTTGGCTGTTGTTATTGATGGCTAAAATATCAAACGGTACGCTACAGGTTTGTGCTCTGATAGAGGCAAGTAATTTAGGCAGCCGCCAAGCGCGATTATAGGTACAAAAAGCCAGTGTGACTGATGCCGTCATATTAATGCCCTCGTTTTAAAGCCAGTAGCTGCTGATGCAGTCGGATAGGTAGCAAGCTGGGTAACATATAAAGCCATTGTTTTATTTTGCCGTAGCGTCGTTTCATCAAGTGACGAAACACTTGGCGCGCGGCCATTAAGTCACCTTGCCAATAGGCCGTCATGGCTTGGGTGTATAAGTGGCCCTCACTGAGCTGGATTAACTGCGCTCGGCCCAGTTCACTGGCTAGTTTTGGATGCTGTTTAAAATAGTCTTGTTGGATTTGAAAGTGGTCGAGTAAGATCTGCGCCCGATTATCGGTTTGCTGGCCATGTTGATGGTGAACGTAGTAAGCGAGCACTTCGGGCACCCGGACGATGTTGCGACTAAGAGTAAGGCGTAGCCACAACGCAAAGTCTTCACAGGTTTGATAGCGAGTGTCAAACATACCATTTTCAATCACCAGCTTGCGATTAACCATGACGGCATGGATTGGCCAGCGAGTACTCTGAATCAGCTTTAATTTTTTATCTGGCATGGCTTGGTAATCAGGTGGCACGAAAGGCTCGCCTTGCTGAGTGCCAATATTTTGCCAGCCACAATAAGCAAAGTCTTGTTGCGCACGTTTGAGCGCTTGGCTCATTTGTATTAAAAAGTCATCACGCCATCGATCATCTGCGTCCAAAAAACTTAAATATCGTCCTTTTGCTTGGCTAATGCCGTGATTACGGGCCGTTGGCGCGCCTTGGTTGGCCTGAGACAATAACTTTATGCGCTGGTCTTGGGCCGTTAATTGCTGCGCGATAACCGCACTGCTATCGGTTGAACCGTCGTCAATCAAGATTAATTCGAAGTCGGTTAAGCTTTGCGCCAACACCGAGTTTACGCTCTCAAGCAAGGTTTTCTCGGCATTGAAAACGGGCATAATCACCGACACTATCATGACGCCACCTTGGTTTTTAAAATGCGCGAGGCATAGTAGCCAGCCACGTCAAACCAACTCATTTTATTGCTGATGAAGGTCAGCTTTCGCAGTAGCATCGCGGCGGAGTCGTTGGCGAAAACAGTAATGCGCGGGATAGTTAGTGGTTGAGTATGGGGTTGAACTGCGCCTGCACGCGTGGTGCAGGCGTACTCAAATCCAGCTGCAGCCAGTTGTTCCACATGATGTTGTTGATAGCGGCCAAAGGGATAAGCAAAACTATTAACGGCTTTACCTAGCAGCTGCTCCAAATCATCTTTACAGTTGTTTATTTGTTGTTGCGATTGTGTCGCTGACAAGCTGGTTAAATCAAGATGGTGGCAAGTGTGGCCGCCAATTTCCCAACAACCCTGCTGAGCAAGTTGTTGCAGTTGTTGTTGTGACAGTAACGGCTTAGGTTTTGGGCTCCATTGGCTCACAGCGGGTGCCGCGCGAGTGACCATAAATAAGGTGGCTGGAAATTGATATTCAGTGAGTGCCGGTAACGCATTGGTTAAATTATCAAGGTAGCCATCATCAAAGGTAACCGCAATTTGCAGGCCTTGGCTATCTGGGGTTGTCATCAAGGTGTTGAGAGTGACAACTTGACTATGTAGTTGAGCTAGCAAAGCAAGATGCTGCTTAAACTGAGCGAGTGTGCTGTCGTATTGGGTGGTTTGCTGCGACAGTGTTGGCACGCTGTGATACATCAGCACTATTTTACGTGGACGGTCTAAAAGATTAGCGGCAAATAATGGGTTGAGCATCCGGCTATCCTTTCATGTTGCAGCCAATCGCTAACTTATTTTTATACTTTTTAATGGCAGGTTTTACTGCCGTTAAAAACCTGTCTCGCTCCGCTGCAATAGCTGTAGAAGGCAGAGTAAAAAATAAAAGTAGCGCAAGTAATGGTGAGCAGACTAAACAGAGGATAAAGCCAGTCGGCGTATTGACATCCATGTTAGCCATATTCATCCCTTTTAAGAGTAGAAGAGAAAGGCCCAAATAGCCGAGTAAAAAAACAAAAACACCACTAAGTTGGTGCAACCACGTTCGCAGAGATAAATTCACCAAAGGCAGGGCATAGCTTTGCGTTCTCACTAAGTTATAACCACTGGCAGCGACCAGCGCATAACACAAGCTGTTGAGATCTCTTTGCCAAAACGCAGCACAATAAATGCCCAGTAAAATAATAATCTCTATATTTATTCTCATGTCTTTTAGCAGTTTTGCTTTGCTAGAAAGTACTGTACTGGCGGGGTTTATCATTAAGCGGATAAAACCACCCCAAGCAAGAATGCCTAGTAGCTCCCCTGATATGGCCCAGTTTTCACCAAAGACGAGAGAGATAAACGGCTTAGATAGCAGTGCCAGGCTGATATAGATGGGGCCAATGTAGAGCAGCAACACACTACAAACTTTTATAAAGAGATCTTGATAGGCTTGGGGTTGATCTCGGAGCTCTGACATGCGGCGAAAGTTAGGTTGGGCTAACGCATTAACAAATACCATTAACGGGGTCTCGGCTAAGCTATCGGCTTTATTCATTAAGCCCAGTGAGCTGGGGCCTAATAAACTGCCAACCAAAAAGCGAGGGATTTGATTACGGAAATAAAACAGTAAATTGTTGCCGGTAAAGGTGGCGCCAAAGTTGGCTAACTTATTTATCGAAGAGCGTTTCAAGCCCAATTTGGGCATCCAATGACTGCAGCGGGTGAGCAGTGGAAATGATATTAAGCTACTAACTAAGCCGCCAATGATCAGGCTGTGTGGGGTGCGATAGACTAAAGCAAGTACTAAGCTGATGATTGAACTGGCGATTAAGGTGATGATTTTAATTCTGGTAATGTGGTGATACTGATAGTTTCGTTGCAGTAGTACGCCTTGAATGTTGACCCAAGGCCGGGCGATGAAGATGGCGGCGGCGAGTGGCATTAGGCTTAGGTAAATATCTTGTTTAAAAAAGTCGGCAAAGCTTGGGCTGATAGCGGTAAAAAAACCGAAAAAACCGAATCCCGTTAACAGTTGAATCGTAAAAACAGTGCGACGGTCATCTTCTGTTATTTCGTGTTGACGCACTAGCGCTTGACCGAGTCCACCGCCTGCCAATAGAGAGGCGAAGCCAGTAAATATTTGCACTGTGACGACTTGGCCGAAATGTTCGGGTAACAAGATACGCGCCAGCGCAATAGAAAAACCAAACTCAATAAAGCGGCAGCTTAAATTTCCCAGTGCAACCCAAGACGCGCTTTTGCGTAGATTGTTCGGTGAGCTCATGAGTTAGACCTGCGCTATCAATAAGTGAAAGCAAGCCAATAAATGAGCGTGCGCGGGCGGTTTAAGCTGGTATTTACTGTGTGTTGGCAGCATTGCTTTGCTCGGCTTGTAACGTTTTAATCCGCTGTTGTCGTTGCGTGAGAGTGCGTAAGGTTGGCGCCAGAAGTTTGATCTCATCTAATTTAGCCTGCGCCAAAGCGAATTCGCCTATTTCAGTATAAATATCCGCTTCTAGCAATTGGGCGCGGATGCCTTTTGGCTTGTAGGTTAGGGCATGTTGTAACGACTTTAAGGCATCATCGTGGCGTTTATCAAAGTGCGCAATTTTAGCGTCAAGTAGGTAGGTATCATACCAAAGGGGATACTGTTTACCGACGTGTTCCATCATGTAATCAATATTGTTTTTTGCCCGATTAAGATAATCTTGGCGCTCTCCGGCGTGGGCACTGGCATAAAAGCGATTTAAATCGGCCAAGGCAAAGCAGTGGTGGTGTATGTGCACAAAGTCTTTGCCGATAATATTTTTCCAATAAAGGGTGGTTGGATGATCGGATGCTAGTCCTATTTTAGCTTTGCAGTAACTAGGTAATGAGGCGAGTTCATTCGGATCAGGTGAAATGTTTTTCACTGCCGCTTGAGCGGAGCAAGAGAAAAATAATACATACCAAAGCCATTTCATTTTATACCCCTTCAAGTTGTTGGGTTTGTTGCGCTACTTTTTCCCAGCTTAGTTCATCTAGTACACGTTGATAGGCGTGGCTGGCGAAAGATTGGTTGTCTTGGAGCAAGCGGATCACGGCTTGGCTTAATGCGGCAATATCCTCGCCATCAACATTAAGGCCCGTCTTTTCATGTAACACGGCATTCGGCGGGCCACCAACGATACCTGATAAGGAGGTTTTACCGCAGGCTGCAGCTTCAATAAAGACCATACCAAAGCCTTCGGTATCGCCATTTATTTCTCGATTAGGCATGACGAAAATATCGCAGGCGTTATACCAACGGGGCAAATCATCGACGTCGACGTGGCCAAGAAAGCTAATTTGTTCGCTCACTTTTAACTCGGCGGCAAGGTGCTTTAGATAGGCTTCATCTTCGCCGATACCAATAATGGCATAGCGCACTTTTATTCCTTCTTGGGCCAGTAGTGGTAAGGCGCGAATAACATTATCAAACCCTTTACGCCGACTGAGTCGGCCAACAGAAAGCAATAAGTGCTCTTGTGGCTGTAAGCCAATTTGCTGTTTTAAATCAAGACAGGGTAATTCAGGTTTGAAGGTGCTGGTATCAACCCCTGGGTGGATCAAGGAGATTTTCGCTTTGGCGATACCAAGCTTTAGTAGTTCTTCACGAGTGAATTCACTGTTTGCAATAATAGTGTCGCAGTGTTGATAGACGTAGACCATGGCTTTGAATTTGTTTTTTTGTCGCCAAGTGGTGATCTCTTCGCCATGAGCATAAATCACGCATGGAATGCGAAAGATTCGACTGCACAGTAGGGCTATTGCGCCTTCGGGTAGTACACGACCTGCGTGTATTGCCCGGCTGTTATAACGCATGCAAACCCAGCAACTATGAAAGAAAAAATTCAAGTACATCCAAAGGGATTCAGGTTTTAGCCAGCTCACGCGAGTGAGGTTGATGCGATGCACGGTATTGGGGTGAGCGCTATCATGTTGCGCTGCGCCTACGACATCGGCGGTAATGATGTGATGCTCCTTACCGCCAAGACGTCGATAGACTTGGTCAAACCAGACGGCTGTCCCGCCTTTGGTCGGTAAAAATAGCTCACTCAACACTAGAATGCCTTTTTTCGTTGCCATGCTTATTTCCCTAGCGCCAATTTAGTAACAGATAGCCAATCAAACAGCGCGCTGCTTTTTAGCCCTGTATAGCGGTTGTGTTGATAAATGGTTGGTAAAAACAACGTACTGAACACAAAAATGCTATGTTTCATCACCATGTTCAGTTCCCTAGCGCCGATTTAGTAACAGATAACAAATCACGCAGTGTGACTTCGCGATTAAAAAAACCTTGGCTCATGCTTTTAAGCGCAGCCCAGTTTAGGTGTTGATTAAGTTGGCAATAGGCCAAGTCTAAATAGGCTGAGCGCAAGGCAATTTTTATCCCAGCATGGATAGCGGGTTTAAAGGGCTCTTTAATTAGCTTTTTGTAGGCGGCCAGTGTTTGTTGCTGGGCAAATAATGGATTGGCGCGGGTGGCACTACTTGGATGAATATAATATGCCGCCAAGGGCTGGGTAACAGCACCGATGCGGTGACTTTGTTGGCAAAGACGAATGAGTAAGCTGACATCTTCACACACCTTAAACTCTGTGGGATAACCGCCACTTTGCTGGAATAATGTTTTACGCACACTAAGGGTGTGGGTGTCACCAAAATGCTTACCAACAAACAGGCTGAGCGCATGGTCGTCAAAGATCAACTGAGTGTGATTTGGGAATTTTTTTAATAGGTATTGACCCGCTGGGGTCTGCGCTAAAGATCGCTTAATGGCATTATCGCCATCAACCCAATAATCAAAGTCACCAGTGAGTAAATCTAGCTCTGGTTGCTGTTGGATCCACTCCCCATGTAACGTTAGACGGTCTGGATAATACCAATCGTCGGCATCTAAAAAACATAACCAGTCGCCACTGGCTCGCGCCACGCCAAAGTTTCGTGCTGCGGAAACCCCTTGATTCTCTTGGTAGTAGTAATGCACTTGGTGTGACTTAAATGCGGTAGCGATCTTGGCGCTGTTATCGGTCGAGCCATCATCCACTAAGATAATTTCATAAGCTGGCCAACTTTGTTGCAAGATAGAATATATAGCTTTGGTTAATGTTTCAGCTGCATTATAAAACGGCACGATCACTGAAAATTTAGGTTGGTATTGGGCGCGAGTGACTGCGTCGGTAATCCCTGGCGTATTCTTGGTGGGGTCGAGGCAATCGGAGGGGTTATTCATAACCAAGCTTCTGCATTAATGGTGCAATGGTATCTTGGATGGACACGATAGCGTCGTAGTTACGTTTTTTCCATTTCTCAGGCTCGGGCTCTCCTGAAACCATACTGGTGGGTCTTGATGACAAGTGTTCGCAGTGCTGCTGCATTTGTGGGTTGAAACTAAGCTCGAGCTGCTGGCAAACACGGCTTATTTGCGCCACGGGTTGTGCAATAAACTGCTCATATTTTAACTCTATCCATTGTTGGGCTGGAATAATTTGTTTTGCCTCTAGCGCTAAGCTGTTGGCGGTGAGCCATTGCATCGCGCACACTTCAGCAAGGCTACTTTGATTGTAGTTGCGCCATTGGGGCGGTAAAAAGAAGTGCCATTGGTCGAACTCGCCCTGCTCTATATTGACCGGCTCTGGGCTCTCACCAAGAAATTGATTGAGACCAAAGTGGTTGTTGTTGCGCCAGCCATCCATTAGTGAGCTGATATTGTCACGCCCGTTACGGTATAAATAGACAAATTTGGCGTTTGGAAATAGCTGATAAAGGTAGGGCAAGCGCAAAATATTGATGCAGGTTTTATCTAGAATTTGACCGTGGCTAAGTCGTTGGTAATAGTGCTTAAAATACGCATCTCGATGGGCTGGTTGCGCATCCTCTGCGGTAGCGGCTTCGGAGTGCCATTGATTATGCGCAGGCCCGTGTAGTTGGTGCCAGAGTTGCGGGGTTTCATAACCTAGGGAAACAACTTCGTTTGATTCCCCTAAGGTTTCAAAGGTAACCGTGGTGCCGCTGCGTGAACAGCCAATAATAAAAATAGGATCAGGGGTGTTGGGTTGAGTGAGTTGCCACCATTGACCTTTGATCTCCTGCTTTAATGCCGTCAGGTTTTTGTGCAGGTAATCTGCGCTGGTGAGCTTTTGCAAGATGTTGCTGTCCATGGTGTAGGCATCCTTGTGTGTACTAACAGTTTTATTGCTTGTTTAGTTTGACCTGGGCTTGTCACTTTGGTGTTGCCACAGACTAAAATCAGTAACCGGTTTTACTTGCACGATGAGCCAGCACGCTAAATTAAGTCCGGTTAAGGTTGCAAGGTAACGAAACTTTGGCAGGGTAAAAGCCCGGTTTCGCCAGCACTGCAAGCGATGGCGCCAGTGGTGGATCAGCAATTTGTCGGGATCGTGTTGTGGCAAACGCACCAGTTCTAGGCTTGATAGAAAGCAGCAATCAGGCCATGTTTTGGTTACTTGCTCCAGTAGGGATCTCATTTGGTACAAGCTGTTCTGGCAACCTTCTTCGGAATTTACAAAGTTAAATCGATGAGTTTCAAATAGGCAAGGCCGCGCCAATTTAATGCTGCTGGTTACCTTGTCTATAGCCTCGCGCCACTGATGGCCGAACTCGGGCTCAAAGTATTGATTTCTTACTAGGTATGTTTGCCCTGTGGCTGATGTTTGATGATTAACAATGCGTTTTTTGTCAGACCAAAAGCGGGTTTCACTGCGCTTATAATAGCGCTGGCCAGGGGTGATGATGGTGTGAATACCATGGCTACGCCAGCTAATTTCGACTTCTTCATTCCAGACAAAGGTCGGAGGCACCACGACTTCGGCAGCAACACCAAAGCAACGTTTAAATAAGTCGACTTCTTGTTTTACCGCCACCGCAATATCGGCAATGCTCAGCGGTGGGTTCCAGCGGCTTTGTAATGGCGACGGGAGCTTTTCGGTATAAGCGCTATTATGAGCAAGCCATTCCTTTAGATCATTATTATGCTGCATCTCGGAAAGTAATGTGTGCGGCCAATAGTGTTCGCGACCATGTAACTGCAATGAAAATACACCCGCTTGCTGGCCTTGCTTGAGGCTGCCAAGAACATCAGAGAATTGTGGCTGGCTAAGATCGAGACCAGCATATGCTTGGTACTGGCTTTGTTGAATTTTTTCTGCGTCGGGAATGGATAGTACTGCGCCTATGGTCATATGGGCACAGTGGCCGCGATAGTCTCTAAACTCAGTAAGCAGCTGGTGGATCTTATGTAGAGCTTGGCCATGCTCGGCTGGACCGGGCCCCCAATCATCACTTTCAAAAATAATGATAGGTTGTTTAACCATGGGCTCTAACCAAAATTGTCTTAGGGCTTGGCGATAGCTAAACAATAAGATTAGGTTACCCACAATTAGCCACACACAGATAATTTCAAGTAAAAGCAATATCATGCAGCGGCTTCCTTATTGGTTTTTAGCTTAAGCTGCTGGTGCGCTTTCAGCCATAACCCTAGCATCATTAAAATCCAAATGAGCTCGCCATAGTATTCGGCGTGCTCCTGTTGATGAAGTTGTTGGACTTGGCTGAGTAGCTGAGGTGAAAAAATATTGAGACCAGCAAGGGTATTGATGCCAGTGCTAGCTAAATCTTGCAGCGCTTGGTTTTCTTTAGTCCAAATACCAAAGGGTAAGCCAAAGCCATGTTTTGGTTTTTTTTGCAGCTCACGGGGTAGAAATGTTTTAAAGCTTTGTTTGTAGAAATGGCGAAGTTTGCCAAAAGGTAATTTCCATTGGCTCGGCACGCGGCAGCTAAGATCGACCACTTCTCGGTCTAACATTGGGAAGCGCACGTCTATGTCGGCCAGCTGGCACATGCTGCTAACCTTGCGTAAGTCGTTATCGGCTAAGGTATGTTTCCAATCTAGCCAAAGCATACGGTTAAGCTGGCTGGCCGGCTCTGGCACATTAAACCAAGTTTGGTTTTGCTGCACGGGCTGCTCAACGTCAACTTGAGCTAAAAACTCTGCGGTAAAAAAGTGCTCTGGGCCTAGGCGATGCATAAAATTGTAACTTTCTAATCGCGTTGGCAGCTTTACTTTAGCTTGATTCAGGTAGCTTTGTACTTTTTGTCCTAAGCGCCATTGCTTCAAGGTAGAGGATTGCAATAATGGGTCACATAAGTTTTTTTGTATCGAGCTAGGTAGTTGTTGATAAATTTCAAAAACTTGTTGCTTGGCGTAACGTGCGTTACCAGCAAATAGTTCATCTCCGCCATCGCCTGCGAATAATGTATTAATACCATGCTGCTTGGCTAAGCGGGCGCAAAAATAGGTGGGCACGACAGAGGAATTACCAAAGGGCTCATCTTGCCATGCGGTGATCTTATCTATCACATCTGCGGTTTCGTCGGCCTCGATTTTTAATTGTTGCATCGGGCTAGAAAAATGCTCGGCGCATAGCTCTGCCCAAGGCAGTTCATTGTACTTTTCGACATGAAAGCCAATTGAGAAGCTCGGGCTATTAGGCTTAATTTTATTGAGTAAGCCGGTAACCGTCGAGCTGTCTAAACCGCCACTTAAAAAACTGCCCACTTGCTCGTCACGTTCAGGCAGCTGGCGCTGCACGGCTTCTTCCAAGGTGTTGCGTAATGCTTGTTGTAATTCTCGCTGACTTTGCTTTTTGTCTTCGTAGAACTGGGGAACAAAATATTGCAGAGGTTCTAGCTGACCATCTCTGAAGCGTAGCATTTCGCCGGGTTTTAGTTTGTAAATGCCCTTAAATATGGTCTGTGGGCTGGGGATCATATGGAAATATAGGTAGTTAAAAATTGCTTGGTTATCGATTGCTGGGGCTTGCTGTAATTGCAATAACAGCATGTTCATGCTGGTGGCAAATATGAGTTGCTGCTCAACTTGAGTGTAGTAAATACATTGGCTGGCAAAGGGGTCGCTGGCAATAATGCATTGCTTGGCATCGCTGTAAACTAACGCAAAGCGTCCGTTTAGTTGATTTAATGCCTGTTGTGGAGATTGCGAAAATTGACTGCTGAAGTTTTGTTGTGCGCTTTGTTGCGTTAGCGCAGATTGCTGCCAGGTTGGATGGCCAATTAAACAGTAAAAACCAAGTTGATCTGAACTAAAACTTAATTCAGGCTGCTGTGTTGCAAGGCTTAGGTTAGGCCTGTCAATGAGGGTTAACTGTCGTGCTTGATTAACCCTAATTTTAGGGGACCCTGAAATGCCCACCATAGCATCCATGCGCTTTTTCCTGCCAAATTGAACGTTTTTTAAGTGTAGTCAAAAATAATTTTGTTAGTGCAAATCTGTGTATTTTCATACTTTAGGTGGTGCGGTATAACACAACGAAAGTTCAGCAAGGTTGAGCCTGTTGGAGCTGTCACTCCGGCCCGGCCAATGCGGGAGTTATTTCTTTATGTTCCAGATTTTCTCTTGTTGAGCCTGCCGTTGTTTTAGTGCGATTTGTTGCGCGGTAATGGTTATGGATAACTGATAGTTGGCCCGTGACAGGTTGAGCTGGTGCTGATCTCGCTCTGTGGAAAATGTGTGCACTGTGGTGTTGGGTTGATTAGTTAATTCGGGCTTGAGCACCACCAGAAATTCATCGTTAAGTTGTTGCTGTTCTGGGATTATCTCTAAGCGCCATTGACCCGGCTCAGGTTTAGGTTGGCGCTGTTTGTTGATGATGGTGTTGATTTTTCCCGCTTCGTCGTAGTTTTTGCCATCGATGTAAAAGTCAAACCCCGGACCTCCTAAGGTGAGCACGTACGATTTTTGTGGTAGCAAGGGTGACACTCGTAAGTTTGCATCTTGTTGATGCTTATATTGGGGGTGGCTTGGTACTAGCCAGTCACCATTACTTTGTTGGCGTGGCGCTTGATTGGTGTGAAGTAGCCAGCGTTTAGTGAACGCGCTATCACTGGCTTGCACCGCATCATACACAATGACACTATCTAAGAACTTATCATAAATAAATAGACGCTTGATGGCTTCTACTCTGCGGGTACGGGCTGAAAACTCACCGCGCCCTGATGCGGAATTGGTATAGGCAGGTGTGAGGTCGGCATATACTAAGACAAAATCGTCGGTTTGCAGTCGCTCTAACACCTTTGCGGTGTGATAAGTATCTTGCTGTTGTTGCCATTGTTTAAGGCTAACGGGGGCGGCGCTGCCCCAACCTGAGCCAATGCGCCGTTGTCCGCCATCATTGGCGATGTCGCGATCGGCTTGGCCTGATCTTTTCGCTGGCATTGGCTGGTTATCAGCTGGGTCGGTAACGGTCAGGGTGTTATGCGCAATGGTTTGATAGCTATAGTTTAAGTGGTGGTCAGCGCCATAGCCGGGACCGTAGAAGCCACTGTCGATGGCAAGTGGACTACCTTTATAAAGGGTGAAACTGCCCTGGTCCAAATGTTGATGTGACCAATAATTATCACCGGCACGAAAATTGACCAAAGTGGCTTGTTCATCTTCACTACTGCGCGCGATTAAGTGACCTATACCGTCAAACCATTTAGCCCAAGGGATTGGCGCGGGTTGAGCCGCAGGAGTCATTTCCCCTGCGAGTGGCCCCCAAGGCCACGAGGTGGGAGCGAGATGTTTATGGCTGATCCTGACCAAACTGGCTTGGTGATCCAGCTCAAGGGCGAGGGCGAGCTGATCGGGTACGCCGCGATCGAAAAAGCGACCATCGCCCCAGCGAATCTGGCTGCCATCGGGCCGAATGCGATAGAGTAGAAAATCGGCAAAGCCGCGGATACTGGGCTCGTTAAAATAATCTTCACCAGTGGCTTTGCGCCACATAGCAGGCAGTTGATAGATGGCTTGGCCTATGCCTATCCCGACATATTCAGCGCCTTCATGCCAACCGCCATGTTGGCCCATTACTTGGCGCCAAACCGGTAATACCTGCTCTAGCCAAGTGTAAGCTGTAAAGGACATCACAGCATCAAACTCTGGCGACTCTTGATAGCCAGCAATGGCGCAGGCCATTAAGGCTTGCAACGGGCTGTTATACAAATACACGTTATAGGGTGAAAGTTGCTCAGTAACAATATAGCTTTGGGTAAATTGGCAGCCTGCCAGTAATTTACCTTTTAGCTCAGTTAGTTGTTGTTCACTCCAGCGGCTATAAAGCCAGTCATAAGCAAGGGCTAGGGGTTTTACTTGTACATTACCGCGACCGCTGAACTCAAGCGCCATTAAGCTCTGATGCAGTTGCGCTAAATCCACTAATTCGGGGGCTAAATAAGCGAGCTGTACTTGGCTTTCTAATTTACCACGTTGACTAAGGATCGTCAGTGAGCGTAGGTATTGGCCATCATTTTTTAGCGTTACCATTTCTTTTGCCGTCGGAGCGGGTAGTCGAGGTCGCAAGGCATTAAATGTCTTCCCTTTAAACTGGTAGTTATTCGCTGATGCTTGTAGTGGTGCCGGGGGTTGGCTGAATTGATGAATACTGAGGATTGCCCCGATGAGCAGTAAGCACAAAGAAAAAACAGTGATAGGCCAATAGGGTACGCGGAGTTGTTGCTGGTGTTCTTGTCGGGTGTAACGATTGCGCCAAAAATGGACAATAAAAATCCAGCTAATACTAGCAATAATGGCATCGGTGATATCGGGATAACGACCCGGCTGTCCCACTTGTAGTGCTTCTAGAGCAATAAAGAATAATGCAACCGCAAGGGCGCAAATAAGCTCTCGCTTTACAAACCAATCGGCATGATGCTGCATCGCGCAGAAAGCCAGCGCCAACACTGGCCACACTACGTTAAACATGGTGGTGGCAAAGGCTAAGTTTTGCAGTTGGTAGAAAAAGGGCACCCAATTAAAGGCTTGTATCTCGCCAGTGCTGGGCATCAGCGCTTTAATTAATAGCCAAGCTAAAATGATGCCTGCCACTACTGAGTATTGTCGCTGACTCGTTTGCTGTTGCTGGCAAGCAAGTAGCAAAATGAAACTCGCACTGATACTGCCCAACACTAAATCTAAACTCAATGAATGATACAGAATAAAGGGGTGTAATAAGGTTAGGGCTAAGGGAAGCAGCCAAGCTAACCAGCGCTTATGCTCCAGTAAAATGGCGCGTAGTAGTAAGCCCATGATCAGGTGCTGCAGAAAAAAACTCACCAATTTGAATACGCTAAAATCGTATAATTGCGGTGCGAACAGTGGCTTAATACTCTGCAGCACGCCAAAAGGGCTGAGATTCGGTTGCAGTGGACTAAAGTAGCCAACGAGCATGCAAACTAGGCTCAATATGCCTAACAAGCTACTGGGGCTGTCGATAATATAGCGCTGATAGAAACGGTTTATTTTATCTAAGTAATCACTGTCTGGGTGGTAGCGAGCGGCAATTAAGCTGCCTAGGCCGCCACCCAAGGTGTTGAGTAATAAATCCAGCTGGGATGTGTTTCGTTCGGGTAAAAAATGCTGCAAGTACTCCAAGCTATAGCTAAGTAAAAATGCCCAAAGCAACACCCACAAATGGCGCTTGGCGGTGGCACCATAAAAATGTTGATGTAGCATAAAACCAAAAGGCAGGTAGATGATGCTGTTCACTAAAATGTCAGTACTGCTTAGCCCTGAAGGTTGACTGCTAAAAACTGAAAACAAGCTGGGCATTGTTATGCTTTGCCAGTGGCTAAAAGGATACAAGGTGCCGTAAGTAATTAAAATAGCGTATAAAACCAACGGCCAAGTACTAATGTGGACAAGGCGAGATGATGCTGCTGTCGATACGTCAGCAGAGTAATCAATGTTGTGAACACTGAGTTTACGTAACTGTACCAATCCCGTCATCAGCACTATATAGGGCAGCAGTGATAATAAGGTTATAAGTGCCATTGAAACTGATTGCTGACGGTCAAATCCCAGCATAAAGCTCAAAGCAGAATACTGACTACCGTATTTTTCAATTTGGCTTGCTGTACTGAGCCAAATTAAGCCAAAGCTGACTAACCAAGTGAATAAGTAAATAAGCACTCGTCGCCCTAGGTGATTGGGCTGGCTAAGTAGATCGGCAGAAAGAAAAAGTACGAGCAGTGCAGAGGTGATACCAACTAGCCCAAAAGGCTGGTGCAGCAGTTCGGTAATATTGTCGGTGGCGGCAAAAGTAATAATTACAAGGTAACTAAAGCTGTAAATGAAAGGGCATAGCGCCAACCAAAGCCATTTTAGCGGGTTGTTTAACGTGGCCAGCAGCCAACTAAGCTGTATTAGCCAAAGCCAAGCAAAAAACCGCATCATTAATTCGGTCTCCCACGGCCACTGATAAATGGGATTACCTAAAATATCAAACAAGCTCTCAGCTGCTACTTGGCTACTTAGAATAAGCCACAGTAAGCCATGGCTTATCAGTAAGTAGCTGAGTATGCGGCCGATTGAGACGGAAGCACGTAACAAACTAATTGGGAATACAAAAATGAGGTAAAGGGCTATAACGAGCGCCAAACTTAAGCCAATAATATTTGATTGTGAAATTAGCTCGTTGAGGTTTTTACCTAAAGGTAGGTAAGGCAAAAAAAACAATAGTGCAATGAATGCAACAAATAGTGGTAGTAGGTGCATTACCTGGTATCGAACCAGTGGCCAAAGTGGCGTTTTTGATTGAGGATAAGCTGGGTTGGGAGTCGGCTCCATAAAGCATCCTTGCACAACAGAAAACAGCGTTGTAACAAGTCTAGTCAGTCTGGCGCTAATGGAGGGGAAATTTACTCAGTAGGAGGTTTGGTTGTGTGGCACTAGGTATTCAAATACCACAACTTATCAGTTACGTGTTTTGTTAGCTTGATGAATGCGGCGTTAGTCGTTCAATACCAACGACTATTTATCAGCTTTATTAGTTATGCGTTTTGTTTGTTTGCTTGGTTATTTGATAAATGTGGCGTTAGTCGTTCAATGCCAACGACTATTAATCAGCTTAATCAGCTTAATCAGATTTATCAGTTATGCGTTTTGTTTGATCGGCGTATTTGATTGTTGTTTTACCGCACCATTGTGCGTTTGATAAAACCAAAAACGTTTTGTGCCAGTAGTTCTAGCCATAATGTTATCCAAAATAATGTATGTGTAGCATAAGGGGAATTATTGAGAGTTTATCGACGGAAGACTTAGATACAACGGAGGACGTAGGTAAGAAGTGTTCGGAGCGTATAAATGAAAGCAATAAAAGTGTTAGTTGAAAATTAATGCTGGCCGAAACCAGCATTATTACTAAGTAAGGGTTCTAATTAAAGACCGATTACGTTAGCAGCTTGAGGGCCTTTTTGACCTTGCTCTAGGTCAAAAGAAACTTTTTGACCTTCAGCTAAAGTTTTGAAGCCTTCAGAAGCGATTGCGCGAAAATGTACGAATACGTCAGCGCCGCCGTTGTCTTGAGTGATAAATCCGAAACCTTTATCTTCGTTGAACCATTTAACGATACCAGTAGTGTTAGACATAATGTCTCCTAACTTTTTTATAAAATAATTTGCATAAAAATGCGTTGTAGTAGCCAGAAAATAATTATTTATGTGTTGCGAAAAGTATGAAAGGAAAGACTTCATGACACTAACTGTAATACAGATGGAACGAAGGTTTCTAAAGCATAAAATTACGATGTTACATATAAACAAAGGACTGTCTGACAGGCCGAGAGCGACAATAACACAGTTAAATCTAAAGTAAACCAATATAATTTTATTTAATCAGATAAATTCTCTTTTATTTATCTAGAGTTATGGTTTTTTCTCATATGTTATCATGGTGATGCAGCTAGTTTTGTACTGTATTTGCGTGATTAAAAAATATTCAGGTGGCAAAAAGTGATTCAAGAAATTGAACAAGTATTAAGTTTTATGGTGGAAATTGAAAAGCTCAAAGATGTGCACCGAAAAACCAAGCCCGTCGGGCTTGCGCGTTATGAAAACTCAGCAGAGCATAGCTGGCATGTATGTTTATCGGCCCTGATGCTACAACAATACGCTAATCAGCCAGTGAATATTGATCGCGTTATTAAAATGCTGCTAATCCATGATTTAGGTGAAATTGACGCTGGCGATACCATTATTTATGCCACTGAAACCCCCGAGAATAAAGCATTAGAGTTAGCGGGCATAAAGCGTGTGATGGCGTTGTTACCCGCGGGTCAAGCCGAGCAATACATCGAACTTTGGCTCGAGTTTGAGGCCGGAGCAAGTAATGATGCTCAGTTTGCTAAAGCCATCGATCGCGTGCCGCCGTTATTGCATAACTTGCACGGTGAGGGTCATAGCTGGAAAGCTAACAAGGTTACGAAAGAGCAAGTGTTTAAAGTAAATAGCCGAATTGCCAAAGGCAGTAAGCCGCTGTGGGAGCTGCTTGAAGAAAAGTTGCAAGCTGCAATAGACGAGGGGCTACTCAAGTAACCCTCTCTGGCCAAAGCCGGCGCATGCGTTAATTTATCACTTTTTTTAATATTCACCGTCTGCCCCTGCCTGAAATAGTACATTTGGCTGACTGATACGCTTTGGATCTCAAACAGATGACAGCTAACTGAGGTTAGACTGCTATGCTCAATGTTATGAGCAAGTTCAACGGTTTGTACCTCTATGGCTGAAGACACCAGTGTGTTAGTGCTGCTGTTTGTTATTTCCGCATTGTTAGTTGGAGCATTGCTGAAGTCGTGCTCGCGTTTTATTCCGGTTCCTTACAGTGTGGCTTTGTTGATTATTGGGTTGGGGGCAGGCTTAGCAGGGCGTGACTCAGCCATGAGTAGTATTGAACAGGCGGTGCACAATCTTGCTAGCATCGAGCCGCACCTTATTTTATTACTATTTTTACCCACCTTAATTTTCGAGTCCGCTTTCTCATTAGAGCCTCATTTATTTAAGCGAATGTTCAGTCAGATTGCTATTTTAGCCGTGCCGGGCATGTTGCTAAGCACCTTATTAACCGGGGCCTTGGCTTATTATTTGTTTCCTTGGCAGTGGTCATGGACGATATGCTTACTATTCGGCGCTTTAATCAGTGCGACCGATCCGGTTGCGGTTGTAGCTTTACTCAAAGAGGTAAGTTCACGAAAGCGTTTGGAAATCTTAATCGAAGGTGAATCGCTTCTTAATGACGGCACTGCCATTGTACTGTTTGCCTTGTTTTATGGCTTGTTGAGTCAAGGTGGCGGTAGCTTTAGTATTATTGAATTCTCGGGCAGTTTTATCTACGTAGTTGTTCTGGGCTTTTTCATTGGCATCGTAATTGGGGCCTTGGTATTACTTTGGATTGCTAAGTTATTCAATCAACTGACGACTGAAATTACACTAACCATCGCGGCAGCGTACCTAGCTTACTATATTGCTGAAAATGTATTACATGCTTCTGGAGTCGTTGCCGTGGTGAGCTTGGGAGTGATGTTAGCCGCTCTTGGTCGGACTAAAATTTCACCCGAAGTGGCTGACTTTCTTCATCATTTTTGGCAAATGATGGCCCATGTGGCGAATACCCTAATTTTTATTCTGGTCGGGCTTATTATTGCAGTTCGGATTCGGCTTGATGTGGTGGACTGGTGGTTCAATTTGCTACTGCTATACATTGGCATTCAATTGATCCGCGCCTTGTGTGTGATTATTTTGATGCCACTGCTTTCAAGGTTTGGTATTGGTATTAACCGTGACAAGGCGGTGGTGTTGATTTGGGGAGGATTAAGGGGGGCTGTTTCGCTGGCATTGGCCTTGATTATTGCTCAAGATAGTTTATTGCCCAAAGAGTTGGGCGATCAGGTGTTATTTTTAACCGCGGGTATTGTGGTGATGACCATCGTGATTAACTCTTCTTCGATGCGCTGGGTATTAGCGAAATTAAAGCTAGATCAATTGCCTGCGGCGCAGCAGCTTACGGTTGAGAAGGTTAAGTATTCGGTGAAACAAGAGCTGTTATTGGCTATTCCTACCTTAAAGAAAAATGAATTTTTACAGCGGGCTAATTGGGAGAAACTGATTGGTGATTATGAAAAAATACCGCCACCAAAGACCGAGCAAACCCTAGACTCATCTATTGCATTTCGTCGCCGCATACTAGAAGCCGAACGTAAGTTTTATTGGAGCCAGTTTGCCAATGGTGAACAAACAGGGACCGCAACTGAGCATTTGGTGGACGCGGTGGAAAAAGCGCTGGACGGTGAGCCAAAGTTAGCGCCTCGCGATTCCTTGCTTCGTTTATGGCGTACGCCTTGGATTGTATTGTTTTGCAGTCGCTATCCATTGCTAAATCGAGTGGCATTGCATTTTGCTTTTGAGCGACTTGCGCTGAGTTATGATACGGCCCGATCTTTTGTTCAAGCCCAGGAAGAGATTATTCCCTATGTAGCTTCCTTAGCGCCTAGCGATGCAGACAAGGAAGCAGTATTAGCCGAAATTGAGCAAAATAAAAAAGCCACACGGCGACGCATTGAAGAGCTTAGAGATTGCTTTCCGGATATTTCTTACAGCTTAGAAACGCACACTGCGCACCGTTTAATGCTTAATTTAGAGCGGGCGCATATTGAGACTTTGGTAAATGAAGGGGTGCTGGCTAATAATGAAGCAGAGAAATTAGTAACAGAATTAGAGCGGCAATTAGCCGGCTTGCGCAAACAGCCGAATATGGTATCGGCGAAATTAATATCAGAAATACTCTCTACTTTGGCTTGGGCTGAGGGCTTAAAGCCGAGTACGTTAGATCAACTTGGTAAAATAGCGATTAGACAAATTTTTAACAGTGGTGAATTGCTTTATAAACAGCACACTAAGGCCCAGTTGATCGGTGTGATTATTCGCGGGCAAGTTGAGCGACAGTCAGTCGAGCATGAAATAGTGGTTAGTCGGGCCGACATAATCGGCACTTATGGCTTATTGTCGGGGCGTTATAACGACAGTGCCAAGGCTGTGACACCCGTTGAACTGCTTTGGTTTGATATTACTAAGCTAAGGCACATTATTGCACGTGATCTTGCCCTTGCTCAGGTCATAGAACAGCAATTGCATCAAGAATTAACACCTTGAGCCCTCAATGTTGGGAATGTATACCCAAGTTACCTCAAGATGCTTGTTCAGCGAGAGTTTGTAGGCTGTTAGGCGCGACGCTGATTTGAGACATAGTTATTCTACGTTGAAAATCAGCAACAAAGCATAACAGCCTACAAAACTCGCCCTTTGGGAGCCGCTCATTATGTTCATTTTTTCGTTAAAAAGCCTCGAAAGGGCTGGCCATTCCTTCGTCTTTTTGCCTCAAACTAAACAGAATGAGCGGCTCTGAATACTGCATCTTGAGGTGTCTTGGGTATAAAACAGCCGCGCACAAAAAAGCACAGCCGAAGCTGTGCTTTTGGCTTAGCAGTCGATTAGATTTATTTCTTTATCGGCTTAACGATATAGAGTAGATCGCCCGTTGATACTTGTTGACCACTGGTGTTCATAATGCGCTCTACGCGGTATTTCTGATCAGCAGGGTAAATCACCGCATCTTTACGGTTAAAGCCGGCTAGCGTGACTTTAGAGAACATCTTCATTGCTTCCATCAAACCTAACGTTTGATTCACACTCACGATATCGCCTTCTTTAACAAAGTCTGGCTCGCTTGGTGATGAAGCAGTGTAGAAGATACCCGCACTTTGTGCGATCACTTTTAGCTCATCAGAGCCTTCTACTTTGATTGACTCCGCAGAGGATGCACCAGCAACCGTTGCTGCGGCTTCCATTTCTGCAATCAAGGCATCTTGGTCTAGCTCTGCCATCAACTTAGGTAAGTAGTTGGTGTCGTAAACGCCTTGACGGAAGGTCTCATCTTTTAAGATGCGCTTCAGTAGCGGAATATTAGTGGCAATGCCTTTAATTACCACTGAGTCTAGGTAAGCGTATAGCTTCTCAACCGTGTCTTCACGATCTTTACCTTTGATGATGATTTGCGCAATCAAGCTATCGTAGTAAGGCGATACTTCTTTACCCTCTGCGATCATTGCCATGATTTCAACATCATCACGCTCAGGTAATACACATTCTGTAACTAAGCCTGGGTTAGGCACTAGCTGCATGATGCCGTTTGAATCCATCGCGGCTTTCTCTGCGGTAACACGTACTTCGATAGCATAGCCATCCAGTACTGGCTTCATGTCTTCAATACTTTCACCTGAAGCTATCTTGTATTGTGCGCTAACAATATCAACACCAGAGGTAGCTTCTGTCACAGGGTGTTCTACCTGTAGACGAGTGTTCATTTCCATGAAGTACACGTCGTTTGCATCTAGGTCGTAGATAAACTCCACGGTACCGGCACCGAAGTAGTTCACTGCATCTGCAATGGCTGCGGTGTATTTGTAAACGCGTTCTTCCAGATCTTTTGGCAGCATGGTTGAGGCTGACTCTTCCACCACTTTCTGGTTGTTGCGTTGCACTGAACAGTCACGTAAACCGAGTACGCGGGTGTTGCCGAACTTATCGCGCAGTAACTGGACTTCGATGTGACGTAGTGAGGTCACGTATTTCTCTAGGTACAAGTCACCGTTACCAAATGCTGCACGCGCTTCGGCGGTGATTTGATGATACAGTTCGTACATATCTTCAGCTTGGGTCACCACTTGGATACCTTTACCACCGCCGCCGTTAACGGCTTTAAGCAGTACTGGGTAGCCAATTTTCTCGGCGATGTCTTCAGCTTGCTCGGCGCTGCTTAGAATGCCGTGTGAGCCAGGTACCACAGGTACGTCATTGTCTTGCGCGGTCTTAATCGCGTTTGACTTGTTACCCATGGTTGACATGCTTTGCGTGCTTGGACCAATAAAGTTAATGCCGTGATTCACACACATGCTAGCAAACTGTGGGCTTTCTGATAGGAAGCCAATGCCAGGGTGCAGTGAGTCCACTTGTTCATGCTCTGCAACGCGCAGTACTGAGTAACCGTTTAAGTAGCTTTCGTCTGAGGTGTTACCCCCTAAACAAACTAAGCGATCGTTAGGGCGCAGCATATCGGCAGGCACTGACGTCATGTCTGGGTCTGATGCGACTAATACCACGTCGATGTTGTTTTCTTGTGCCTTGCGGATCAGTTTCACTGCGGTACAGCCACGCGCATGGATCAAGGTGCGTTTTACAGGCTTCATCAGTTCAACCGGATCCACTTGTTTCACGTCATTGAACTCAGCATCTGGCTGTGGCACAAAGCCTGAAAGAGCACGGTTCACCACTTCTTCTATGGTGTTGGTTGGCATTGGCATAGCAACGTCAATATCACGCAGCTTGTGGTCTAGATCGTCAGAGAACGGGTTTTTAACAAGACCAGCCATTGAGCCCGGCGTTACTGACAGGTAGTTCGACAGGGTAGCGGTTGACGGTAAGTACGCTGGTACCACCATTTGACCGGCAAATGGCATGTTAGTGCCTGATAGGTAATAAGTTTGCGCTAATGGATGGGTAACAAAGCTAGCTTGCGCGCCGCCCGTACAGTCACCATAACCAAACATCACGATGGGGAGTTCGTTATCACGTACAAAACGCGTGATACGGTCGTTCACCACCGCCATTGAGAATAGCGCAGCGGCACCTTCTTTGGTTTGCATCCCGCCTGAGCTGATAAATGCAATCACTGGCAGATGTTGCTTAGCACATTCTACTAGTAGGGCACAGAATTTTTCGGCACTGGCCATGTCAAACGCACCGGCTTGGAATGCCGTGTTAGATACGGCAATACCGACGCGTTGGTTTTTACCTTCGCTGAGTTGGAAGTCTGCAAAACCTGTGACTAAGCCACAAGGTTTAATGCCTTTATCCAGCGCGTCTTCAACAGAAAGACGGAAACCAGGGAAGTCCAACATGTTGGCGGTGATTTGGTTGCCGTTAATTTCTTTAAAGTTGGTAAAGAACTTAGCGATGATTTGCTCGTAGTTCTTATTATTCTTTTGTTTTTCAGTGCGCAATAAGCCTTGAATTAACAAGTCTTGGTAACCCATGGTTAAGCGGTTCCAGAAGTCTTTACGACGACCGATACGCATAGGGTTAATGGCACCCTTGTAGCTCGACTTATCTTTTTCAGTTTCGTAGTACTCAGGCAGTAGACGCTCGAAAAAGTAAGTAAGAATTACAAATAAACTGTCGTTTAATTGCGGGAAACCAATACTCTTCCACTGCTCTACTTTTGACAGTAGATCGCCACGGTGAGACTGATTCAGGAAGAATTTTAACCAATGGTTAAATGCGGCTTTTTGCTCAACCGGATCACCTTTACCGACTTTCTCTAGTGCTGCTTCGAGTGATTCGTTCATCAACTTAGATACAGAGGTACGCGATAGCGCTTGGTTATCCATCGCTTCTTTTGCAATACTGGCTAGATTGCCGATAGCAATATCGTATAGTTGGTTGAAGATCAGAATGTTACGACATTCTTGGATAAAGTCTTCACGCAGCTCTTTATGAACAATCACATCAACGACCGTTAGCTCATTAAGATCAGGCCAGCCTTTGGTGATAGGATTCGCTTTATCATCTTGCAAGTAGCGAATCAGCGCGCGGAAGTTATTCGTCGCACTTGATTTCCAGCGGTTGTATAAAGACAAGCTTAAGTTAAACAGTAACGCTTGCTTGGCTTTTTCAAAGTTTTCTTTTGGCTCACCAAGGATTAATTTAGTCAGCACGTTACGCTCTGTGCCTACTTCCTCTCGCTTGGCGATGAAGTTTTTCCAGTCTTTACTGAGCTGGTCGTCGTACTTGATGTTGTCGGGGGCGTCTAACCAAGATTCAAACACGCGTTTTTGATCTTCTTTGATCCGCGCTTTTAAATCACCTTCAGGTACTTCTAGTTTCGATAAACGGCCGTATTGATCCTCTGGAATAGAATGAATACGAGAGCGCAGTGTTAAGTAACGCATATAGCGATATGCTAAACCGAAGGCGTTATTATGCACTGTTGGGTTTTTCGCTAAGTGGAATGAAGAGGCATCTTCAACTGCTTGTAAGTGCTTAGACGGATTTAAGTAACGCGTTAAGCTGCGATGATAATGCTCAAGAATATCAGGATACTTGCGAACAAATTCAATAGACGCTTGTTCAATCGAGTTGATTGACGAAACAATGGCCTTTTGCAGGTTACGCTGGCGTTCATCTTCATCAACGGGTGAGAAGTCGACAATGCCGTCAATACAGCCGTTGGTGTATAGTTCTTCTGGGGATACGCCAACGAATTTGGCACATTCTTGCCAAGATAAGTTGTATTTACGAGCAATGCTTTGCAAGCCCTTTGGCTGGATAGTATTAAAAATACCATCTCGAACTGATAATAGAATGTTTGCAGTTGCCAGTGGAATGGCGCCACCTGAGTAACCGACACCGATAATGATACCGACGGTTGGCACGTCTACGTTGGCACTTTCAGCAATCATTTGTGAAATGCTATGAGCTTGGTTACCGGCATTGGCTGCTTCACCAGCATCTGCTCCCGGGGTGTCGATTAGGTAAACGATTGGCAATGCCATTTCTGAATATTTACGAATCGCCTTGCTAGCCGCTTTATGGTGCTCTGGCATCCAAGCACCATTGTTGGTGCTGCGCTCCTGTGCAATAAGGCCGACGCGGCGAGTGTAACCACCAAAGTCCAAATCCATCTCAGCACAGTAAAATGGACCTTTGCTGGTTTCACTAATGATTTTACCGTTAAAACCTGAGATCACATCTTTGGCACTTGGGCGCTTGTTGTCTTCAGCAGGCTGCACTGTTCGGGCTATGTAGGCATCAACATCCAATTTTTTGATGGCTTTTAGATTCGACTGAATTTTATCGTCAGCAATGAGCCCGTCTAGTTGGGCTACAACAGAAGGCAAGCTGTCGTCAGGAAACAGGGAGAAGTCTTTCGCTAAATGTTCGGCCTGGATAAATAAAGGGTCTGCGCCTTTGGTCATTTCCAGAAACGAGGATGTTGGTTTACCAGCCATACATTATCCTTATTTTTTCATATACGTATATAGGAGGCATAATCTACATCAAAGTTAAATGTGTTACTATGCTTTGCTATTAAACAGCATGTTCCATATATGGAACAGCAAGGAAAAGTGTGACAGATCTGAATGGTATGGCAATCTTTGCCAAGGTAGTTGAAGCAAAAGGGTATTCTCAAGCATCGCGCTTAACGGGACTGCCGAAGTCGACTATTAGCCGAAAAATTTCTCAATTAGAGGAAACGTTAGGCGTTCGTCTGTTGCAGCGAAACACTCGCGGTTTGAGTCTCACTCATGTTGGTGCGCTTTATTATCAGCACTGCGCCAATATTGTCCAAGAGATGGAAGAAGCGTTAGCTACAATAGAAAATACCCATCAAGACATTACCGGCATGCTGCGCATTGCGCTGCCGGTGTCGTTTCACCAAGATGCGATAGCCACGTTATGCAGTGGTTTTTTGCGCAAATATCCGAAAGTGGATTTAGATATTCAATTTATCGATGCCGAAGTCAGCCTCATTGGGGAAGGCTATGATATTGCTATCAAATATGGCCCGTTAGATGCTTCTGATCTGATTGCTCGATTATTAGTCGAGCGCCAGCCAGTGCTAGTGGCCAGTGTCAAATATTTAAAAGCCCACGGTGCACCCGCTACACCACAAGATTTAGCGAATCATCAAGGTTTGTTACTAGGCACACCTCGTTCATCGGCGATTTGGCCAATCGGAGTTGGCGCAGAAAAAACCATGGTGCAGTTTGAGCGTAAGGTGCGAGTTAATAGTAATACGGTATTGAAACAAATGACAAAAGCGGGCGTTGGCATTGCAATGTTAACTGAATCAGTGTGTCATGAAGAACTGCAGTCGGGTGAATTGAGAAGGGTGCTTGCTGATTATCCGTTAGAGCCAATTAAGGTTTACGGTGTCTATTCAAGCCGACGCCAGCTGGCGAATAAAATTACCAGCTTTTTGGATTTTTTCTGCCAACACTTTGCTACCCATGAATCATTACAGCCGCTCATGCGTAGCGTACGCTAAAGGTTACATCTGTTTAAACAAAGTCTGGAAACTGCGGCTAACGGCCACAGGGCGTTTCACATTGTTTAAGTGCACCACCATCTTGCCGGTAATATCTTTGTTCACATGTTTAATAGCAGATACGTTAACGATACTACTACGATGAACTTGCCAGAAATTTTGTGGGTCTAGCTGTTGAGCCAAGTCTTTGATGGGGGTGCGGATAACAAACTCACCTTCATGGGTAATGGCAGTGGTGTATTTGTCCTCGGCATGAAAGCATAATACGTCGGCAATGGCGATGATATGGATGTTATCTTTGCGACTTGCCTTAAGCCACTCAAGATAGTTGCCGTTCGGATTACTCAGCTTAGCAATCAGTTTATTAAGGTTTTCTTTTTCAGGCTCTGGGTCGCTTTGCTTTGACTGCAAGCGCAATTTGACTTTTTCAATTGAACGAACCAGACGATCTTCCGAGATGGGCTTGAGTAGGTAATCAACCGCTTCATGTTCAAATGCTTCTACGGCATATTGGTCATAGGCAGTAGTGAATACGATCAAAGGTGAGTTTGGTTGATGACTTAATCTTCGCGCCACTTCGATGCCGTCTAGTCCTGGCATACGAATGTCGAGAAAAATAATATCAGGGTTAAGTTCCTCAACCATCTCCAGAGCTTTGTTGCCGTCACCTGCGCTGCCAATAATGCTAAGCTCTGGCCAGTTATCCCCGAGTAGTTTATCAAGGTAAATTCTCAGTAGCGGTTCGTCATCTACTATTAACGCAGTGATATTATTGTGCATAAGGTATTTCCATCTCTAATTTAAATCCACCCTGCGAAAGTTCTTGAAAATGTAACGCACTATGGCCATCAAATAGGCTTAATAGCCGTTGCTTGGTGTTATGAATACTGAGCCCCGACAAGCGTTCACACCGACCCGCCGCGCCATCATCACTAATGATCACTTTCAACTTGTGGAGTTGATTGTTTTCACATAGGCCAGTGATTTCTATATTAATTGTACCGCCTTCTAAAGCCGGTTCAATACCATAAATAATGGCATTTTCTATCCAAGGTTGCAGCAGTAGTGGTGGTATTAATAGTTCATTATCTAATTTTGGGTTGACCGATATTTTGTAGTTTAAACGCTCACCTAAGCGAATTTTATGAATAGAGAGGTAAGCACTAATAAAGTTAAGCTCATCTTTTAAACTTACTAATTTTTTTCGAGAGCCAGTCAGGCTCTGTCTGAGTAATTTGGTTAGCAAGTTAAGCAGCTCGAGCGCTTTATCGGGGTCGGACGGGATCACCGCTTGCAGGTTGGCCAAGGTATTAAACAAAAAATGTGGCTCTACTTGGCTTTGTAGTAGCTGAAGTTGGCTAAGGATAAGTTCTTTTTCGTGCTGAGATTTATCGAGTTGGGCTTGTTTAAGTTGTTCTTTTATTTTAAATGAAGACTCTCTGGCGTAGAAATACCAAGCGATAACCAAGCTAAATAACGTGGCAGCGATGAATACTTTTACACTCGCAAAGATGGCGACATTGAGGCTATCGCTATGGGCGAGATGATGTACCCAAAAGCCAATAATGATGCCAAAAGGTAAACAGAGTAGCCAAGGAAGTGCTGCTCGACTGACGCGTAAATAATCCCGTTTTTTTGACGGTAACCAGAACAGTGGAATAAGTACTAATAATCCAACCCCATTGAAAATAAGCAAGGTTGTCCAAATGGGGGTCGAGATGACATTAAAAACAGAACTAGAGAGACCAATCAGTGAAAATATAAGCACCACTAACCCTGTTCTTTGCAACAGTAGCTTTAAGCAGACAGCAGGTGTATGAGAAAAATGTGACATAACTTAAGTTGCCCTGAATCAATGCTTACCAATGATTTGTTATTATGATCTTACTGTGATGTTGTTATTTCGTAAAAGCTATCTTAAAAAAAAGCCATCACTAGTATGGGCCTTAACCAGTGATGGCATTTGCCTATAAAGTCACTCAACGCATGCAGGGAGCTTCGTAATTAAGAGTGTGTAGGCGCACAAAGTTTGTTTTAGACAGTTTTCAAAAAAACTAAGATTAATATATAGCAAATGATCTGGCTGACTATGCCAATGCGACAGAAAGTAAAGCTTCTCAGATAGTTGGTAACTTATGCGGATAAATGGAAATGGGCTAGTTTACTGTTTTGATCCTGAGTAAAGGTCATAAAAAAGCCATAGAGCAATAGAGGCCGCGCCTATCCATGGCCCAATATTGACCAATCGATCCAAGGCATTTGCGAAGTAAAAGCCTGCCGGCATCAGCGTAAATAAAAATAGACACAAAACGATGAAGCTTTTCATTTTATTCACGCTATATGAAGGGAGTTACTTATTGATTTGTTTTACATCTTCGTGAATTTCTTGGGCATTCCAAACGAATTCAAATAGGTATTCTTCAGACCATTCTTGGCGTGGAAAATGGATCTCAACGTAATTATCTTCAAACTTGTACAGAGATGCGCCAATTTTTGTATCACTGCAAATCCACAGTAAAATAAAGGCAACTAACGGATAAACGAACAAGACCTTAAACATAATTCTTCCTTGAGAATTTCCTTGAGCAAATTTGCATGAGCATTCTACCTGAGCGAGACCACAAAAACAGTGAAGTAAAAAATATTTTTCGCGCTAAGGCCTCGTAATTCATTCAGTTAGGCTGTGATCTGTTTGGGCTTCTTTTAGCCTAGTGTTAAGCTTACCCTTATTTATGAATATTGATTGGTGAGACTTAATCACTCAATGGAAGTGGTGCGCACTTAAAGGTTAACTTTTATAACGAGGCATCACGAATGATGAAACATAGGTTCGTGAACTTGCCCCTGAAATTATGGTGTGGCGGATCAGGGCGTTTATTTGTAGCTAATGAAAGGCGTTGCTTGGCTCAACGGCTGCTATTTTGGTGGGGGGCTTTATGGACATTGAATATCGATTGCCGGTGTTAAGGGTAATCTGGAAGTTGCTTATTCTTGCAGCTTTTCCATTGTTAGTTTGGGGCTACTTGAAAGGGACGGGCTTAAGCTTTACCCAGCTGGATGCTGGAACAAATATACACAAAATGATTATTTTCGCGTTGTACCTAGTGTTGATCCTCGCTTGGTGGTGGCTTAATCCAAAAGTGCTGCGCTTCTTAAGTCGGAGACGCTAATGGCATTAGAGCCTTATTTACTCTATCCACTGATTACGCTTACCATCTCTGGAATAATCAGCTTGATAGTGGTGATAGTTTTAAATCAACGCTATCAACAAGCCAGTAACCAACTCAACACCGAAAATGCGTTATTGGCGCAACGCTTAGAAGATATCAGTAACGATAAAGCAGAGTTGCAATTAACACTTAAAGAGCTGCAAGTTAAAAGCGATTTGCAACAAGAGCACATTACTAAGCTCACGACCCGTTTTCGTGAGGTACAGGTTCAGCTGCATAACGAACGCCAGCGAGGCGAAGAGCGCTTAGCCCAACAAGCGGCCTCAGAGCAAAAGCTGACAGAGCAATTTGAGCGTTTATCTCAGCGCATTTATGCCGAAGAAACCGCTAAGTTTAAGTCATTAAATCGCGATAGCTTAGAGTTGTTGCTCAATCCTTTACAGCAGCAATTGGCGGGCTTTAAATCTCAAGTAACAGAGACCTACAACAACGAAGCTAAAGAGCGCTTTAGCTTAAAAGTGGAAGTGGAGAAACTGGCTAACCTTAATCAGCGCATGGTGGAAGAGGCGGCGAACTTAACTCAAGCCCTAAAAGGGGATAATAAACAGCAGGGTAACTGGGGCGAAGTTATCTTACAGCGTATTTTAGAAGATTCAGGTTTGCGAGAAGGCCATGAATATCATATCCAGCAAAGTTTAAAAAATGAATATGGACGGCGCTATCAACCTGATGTCATCGTTCATTTACCGAAAGGTAAAGACATAGTGGTGGATTCTAAGGTCTCCTTAACCGCTTATGAACGCTTTTTTAATGCCGATTCGGAAGCGGCTAAGAAGCAAGCATTGAACGAACACGTCGTATCAGTGCGGTCCCACATTAAGGGGTTAGGGCAAAAGGATTACCATAAGCTGCAAGGCGTGAAAACATTAGATTATGTGTTGTTATTTATTGCAGTGGAGCCTGCTTTCTTACTGGCGGTACAAGAAGATCCTAGCTTGGTTAAAACTGCGTTAGACAATAATATTTTGCTCGCTAGCCCTGCCAATTTAATGATTGCGCTGCGCACGATCGAAAACCTTTGGCGCTACCAAAGGCAGGAAGACAACTCTCAGCTTATTGCGCAAAAAGCGGGTAAGTTGTATGAAAAGCTCAGGTTGTTTAGCGAAGATTTGCTTGAAGTCGGTATGTCTATTGATAAAGCACAAGCGTCCTACCAGCGTTCATTTAAACGTTTTTCGCAAGGTAGAGGCAATGTTGTACAGCAGGCTGAGCAATTAAAGAGTTTAGGCGCTGAGGTGAATAAATCCCTGCCATCTCAGTTGCTTGATGAAGCCGATGTAGAAGATATCGCGCCAGCAAGTACAGCTTTATTTAAGGTGTCTGAATAAGCCGATTTTGACATAGTTAACCAGAGTTCTGGATAAGTAAATCTGAGGTTAGTTATGCTTAGGGCCGGCACTGCCAGAATCAAAGTGCAGCCGCTTATTCTCGTTCTAGTGATTGTAATGCTTCTAGTCTAGCTTGCAGTGATTGCTCGGGTGCTGGTGTGCGTACTATTTCGATAGGCGATTTTGTCCCTCCCAGTAATTGTGAGACTAGAAAGCACTGCCCATAAAGCAAACTTACAGGGTTAAATAGGACGATAAGAGAGCCAATTATTAAAATTTGTTTCATTATTTATTATCTTTTTAAGCTAGTACAACATTTCACTTCACTGGATCTATAACATAGTTTGGTTTATTAAGCTTTTTTCATGCCATATTATTAAATCAAGATCACGGCTTGCCGTTTCATGCTTTTCCCTCGGCAAGGTAAGTGGTGTCGATATAAGCTTGGTTAGTCGCTTTGGGATCATTTATTAAAAATGAGCGGATTGTCGGTGAAAATGCTGGTGACGCCCATTTGCCAAAGTTGCTCAGCTTGTTTTTTGTTATTAACGGTATAGCAAAGTAACGGATAGCCAGCTGCGGTAATAGCCTTTGCTTGTGTTTCATTGAGCAAATCGCTATCACAATGCAAACTAACAGCGTTAAGGCGTCGCATAATGCAAAGCCAGTCAGTGGGGACTTCTTCAAATAATACACCGAGAGCTAAATCAGGGCGTAACACTTTTAGTTCTGCCAAGGTGTCATGACAAAAGCTACTAATGACTAGGCTGTGGCTAAATTCCACTTGGCTTAGTGCGTGGCAAACCGCTTGAGCCATGTGTTTGGGAGATTGTTGATAGGTTTTGATTTCCAGGTTTAGATTTAAACCTAAGCGATCAATGTAAAGCAGCGCTTGACTCAGGCTTGGTAGCTGCTCTCCTTGAAAACTAGGTGCAAACCAAGCACCGACATCTAGCTGTTGTAATTGCTCGAAATTAAAGTCTATTAAGGCACCATGGCCATTACTACATCGGTCTAATGTGTCATCGTGCATGATGACACATTCACCTGATCCGCATAGCGTTGTGTCAATTTCAATCCAAGTTAAACCCAGCTCTGCGGCGCGTTCAAACCCAGCTAGGGTGTTTTCCGGCGCGAGCTCTTTCACTCCTCGGTGCCCAATCAAAGGGGGGAAAGTGATGTTATTGCTCATACTAGCCTCGCCAAAATGCGGGGAAAAATAATACGGTAACCGTTAAAATTTCGAGTCGTCCCATTAACATTGCCACGCTTAGCGCCCATTTTGATGCGTCAGGTAAACTGGCGAAGTTGCCCGATGGGCCTATCAATTCACCGAGACCGGGACCGACATTAGACACCGCGGTGATCGCGCCAGTTAGAGAGACCACTAAGTCAGAACCAAATGCAGCGAGTATCGCGGCAGTAATTAAGATGGTGATGAAATACGACAGTATAAAGGCAACAAGAGAGCGAATAATAGCGTCATTAACGCGACGTTTATTGTAGTTTTGTGGAAACACTCCACGGGGGTGTAGCAGTTGTTGAGTTTGTTTTTTGAGTAGTGTAGCAGCTATTTGAAAGCGGAATATTTTTATCCCACCAGAGGTCGACCCAGAACAAGCGCCAGCAAACATTAAGAAGAAAAAGATGAGTGTGGCAAAGTTACCCCACGCGCTGAAATCGGACAAGCCAAAGCCAGTGGTGGTGATCACTGAGATGACGTTAAACAAGCTAATGCGCACCGCATCAGCTAGCGGAAACGTGTTATGCCACCAAAGAAATAACGTGATTAACGCGGTACTAACCAGCACTAGCTTAACAAAGCCAAGCACTTGAGCATCGCGATAAATATGCTTAGTACTGCGCTTTTTGAAGGCGTGAATAAGCAGTAAAAAGGGTAGCCCACCTAGGAACATAAACAAACTCGCATTCCAATGTGCGGCAGCACTAAAATGTGACATTGAACTGTCTGATGTCGAATATCCGCCAGTGGATAAGGTGGTCATGGCATGATTAATCGCTTCAAATTGAGTCATGCCAGAGGCAAGGTAGCCGAAGTAGCAACAAATAGTGAGAACCAGATAAACCTGTAATATTTGCCATGCAAGTTGTTGGGTTTTTGGCGTGCTTTTATCCGACCACTCTGATGACTCGGTTTGGAATAAGCGCATACCACCAACGTTTAAAAACGGTAAAATAGCCACGCCCATCACAATAAACCCGATGCCGCCTAGCCATTGCAAAATAGAACGCCACATCAACACGCTATGGGGCATGGTATCTAAGCCACTAAGCACGGTACTGCCGGTGGTGGTGATACCAGACATTGTTTCAAAATAGGCATCGGTGTAGCTCATGTGCTCAATTAACATAAAAGGCAATGCTGCAAAGGCGCTGCCTATCACCCACACCAAGGTAGTGAGTAAAAACATTTCGCGAACGCCTAAGCGAAAGTGTTGTACTCGGCCAAAATGAAGCAGTAAAAATGAGGCGGTATGGCCTAAAACAATGGAGAGAAAAAATTCCTGCGTGCCGACGTCTGCAGTGAACAAGGCCAGTAGCATCGGAATGTACATAAATAAGGCAAGCTTAGATAATATCAACCCGGTGATAAAAAAAAGCGGCTTGTAGTTTAGCATCTGGCTAGCCCTTTATTGGCTTAGAGGAAAAATGGGCTAGGTTGGAACAGGCGCTCTACTTCAGGAATAAATTTCTTATTCACTAAAAACATTACCACGTGATCATCTTGTTCTATTTCTGTGTTGTCGTGAGCGATCAATACTTCGTCACCGCGCACTATCGCGCCAATCGTAGTGCCGGGAGGCAATTTAAGCTCACTGAGTTTTCTGCCAACCACTTTCGAGGTTATTTTATCACCATGTGCGATGGCTTCAATAGCCTCTGCCGCGCCGCGCCGCAATGAATAAACGTTGGCCAAGTCTGCTTTTCGAACATGAGTGAGCAAGGCTGAAATGGTGGCTTGTTGCGGCGATATGGCTATATCAATCGGGCCACCTTGAACTAAGTCAACATAGGCGCCACGTTGGATCAATACCATCACTTTTTTCGCGCCAAGCTGTTTGGCGAGCATGGCCGACATGATGTTCGCTTCATCATCGTTAGTCACGGCAATGAATACGTCGGTTTGGTCTATATGCTCTTCAGTTAATAATTCATGATCGGAGGCATCACCACAAAATACGATGGTGTTATCCAATAATTCAGATAAGCGTTCAGCGCGTTTATGGTTTCGCTCAATCAGCTTAACGCTATAGCTTTTTTCGAGTGCTTTCGCTAAGCCCGCACCGATGTTACCGCCACCGACGATCATAATGCGCAAATAAGGGCGCTCTAGCTTTTGCAGCTCGCTCATTACGGCTCGGATATGGGCGCTAGCGGCCACAAAAAACACTTCATCATCTGCTTCGATAATGGTAGTGCCTTGCGGGCGAATCGCGTTGCCTTGACGAAAGATCGCCGCCACGCGGGTCTCGATGTTGGGCATATGTTGTTTAAGAGCAGCCAGCGCATTACCCACTAAAGGCCCGCCATAATAGGCTTTTAAGCCAACTAGGCCGACTTTGCCTTCGGCAAAATCCACCACTTGCAGTGCGCCTGGATAGTCAATTAAGCGTTTAATATAGTCTGTGACTAATTGTTCGGGCGCGATTAAGTGATCGATGGGCACGTTTTCATTATTAAATAAGCGATCTTTTTCGCGTAGGAGTGCGGCTGAGCGGATCCGAGCGATTTTGTTTGGGGTATTAAATAAGGTATAAGCAATCTGACAGGCAACCATATTGGTTTCGTCGCTGTTGGTCACCGCGACTAACATATCGGCATCTTCTGCACCGGCTTCTCGTAACACATGAGGGTGAGCGGCATGACCTTGCACCACGCGAAGATCAAATTTATCTTGTAAATCTCTCAGGTTTTCTTCATTTTGGTCAACGATTGTAATGTCGTTGTTTTCACCAACTAAGTTTTCAGCCAGCGTTCCACCCACTTGACCTGCACCGAGAATAATAATCTTCATTACTGACCCTTAAACGGCCCAGTAGGCCGGTTTGACGATTAACTAAGCTTTAAGCAATCTAGGCTTTACGCAACTTAGCGTAATAAAACCCATCCATGTATTCTTGCCCCGGCAAAATCTGCCATCCCGGATTTTCTGGGGTGTCGTCAGGATTGATGGGTTGCAGTATAGCGTCTTTATTTTCGGCTAAAAAGCCCTTGATTTGTTGTGTGTTTTCATCAGCTAAAATTGAGCAGGTGGCATAAAGCAAGGTTCCACCTGATTTGAGCAGTGCCCAGTTGGCTTTTAAGATGGCTTTTTGTAGCTGGACTAGCTCAGCAATGTCCGAGTCACGCCGTAGCCACTTAATATCAGGATGGCGTCTTATTACGCCCGTTGCACTACAAGGGGCGTCAAGTAAGATGCGATCAAATTGTTGCTCATCCCACCAGGTTTCGGGCAAGCTGGCATCGCCATGGATCAAGCTTGCATTCAAGCCGATACGGTCTAAGTTTTCTTGCACGCGCAATAGGCGTTTTTGATCAAAGTCGATCGCTGTCATGGCTTGTAGATCTGGCTGGTTTTCTAAAATGTGCGCTGTTTTTCCGCCAGGAGCAGCACAGGCATCTAAGATCCGTTCACCCGGCTGAGCATCAAGTAACAAGGCGGCCATTTGCGCGGCAGCGTCTTGTACCGAGCTCGCACCTTGGTCAAAACCTGTGAGTTTGGTAACATCAACGGGTTTATCTAAGCGCAGCGCTTGGCTTGAGATAGTCGAGGTTTCACTGGTAATGTCGCTTTCTGCTAGTAAAGTTTGATATTGTTCGGGTGAGTAATGACGACGGTTAACCCGAAGCCACATTGGCGCACGCTCATTACCCGCTTCAAGAATGGCTTGATAATTACTTGGGTAGTTAGCCTGTAAGCGTTTTACAATCCAGCTTGGGTAGCAGTAAGTTAGTGTAATGTTATTTTCTACTTGTGCTATTAAGCTTTCTTCTTGACGCTGAAAATTGCGTAATACTGCGTTTATTAAACCTTTAAGGGCCGGTGCTTTTAGCTCTTTTACCCCATTGACTGTGTCGGCGACTGCGGCATGAGCAGGGATCCGCGTATAAAGTAATTGGTATAAGCCAACTAATACTAGATAATGTAACGGACGCTTTTTACCGGTTAACGGCTTGTCCATCAGGCTTTTGCAGAAAAAATCTAATCGGGGAAGCCAGCGTAATACGCCGTAGCAAAGCTCTTGCAACAGGGCTTTGTCTCTTACCGCAATGGTTTGTTGCGCTAGAGGTAGAGCATTACTGAGTGACTCTCCGCGCTCAACCACATTATTTAATACTTGAGCGGCTGCCGCTCTGACATTTTGATTAGCCAAGTTGACGCCCCACTGTGAACCAGTCTTGTTTTGCATTTAATACGTCTTGTACAGCCATGGCTTTTTTACCCGGGATCTGGATTTGCTGTAAATTTAAAATACCGTCACCTGTGGCCACTTGTATACCTTGTTTATCAGCTGACATTATCGTGCCTGCGGCAACATCAACCGTTTGTTCGATTACATCAGCTTGCCAAACTTTGATATTTTGACCATCTAACTGAAAGTACGAACAAGGCCAAGGGTTGAATGCGCGTACGCAACGCTCGATAAATACGGCACTGTCTTGCCAGTTTATTAAGGCTTCTTCTTTTGATAGTTTTTTTGCGTAATTGGCTAAAGCATCGTCTTGCGGCTGTGCTTGTGCTGTTTGATTAGCAATCGCTGCAACAGTTTCAAGTAATGCATTCGGTCCTAACTCTGCGAGCTTGTCATACATACTTGCGCTGGTATCGCTGGCAAGGATGGGTAATTCGCTCTTACTAAGCATCGCGCCAGTGTCTAAGCCTTCGTCCATCTGCATAATGGTTACACCGGTAGTGGCATCGCCAGCCCAAATGGCACGTTGAATCGGCGCCGCGCCGCGCCAGCGAGGTAGTAGCGAGCCATGTACATTAATACAGCCCAATTTTGGAGTGTTTAGTACCGCTAATGGCAGTAGTAAGCCATAAGCAACCACTATCATTAAGTCAGCATTGAGGGACGCTAGCTCAGCTTTAGCTTCATCAGACTTAAAGTTTTCAGGTTGGAATACAGCTAGGTTGTGCTCAACGGCGAGACTTTTTACGGCGCTGGGAGTAAGCTTTTTGCCACGCCCGGCAGGTCTATCCGGTTGCGTGTAAACGCCGACAATATTGCAATCAGCTTGGATCAAGGCGGCTAAGTGGCGGGCGGCAAAATCTGGGGTGCCGGCAAAAACAATATTAAGTGATTTCAAGGCATTTCCATCTTAGTAAATTGGCAGGTCAAGCTGCACCGCAAGCTATCAACTAGCTGATAAAGTTGCGGTGACAGTGAATATCATAATGAAAACCAGGCTGGTTAGCCTCGGCGCATCGCTTTTTCGATCTTGCTTCTGATGCGTTGACGCTTCAACGGCGACAAGTAATCAATAAACAATTTGCCATTGAGGTGATCTATTTCGTGCTGAATACAAACGGCCAGTAATTCGTCAGCTTCAAATTCGATGGTTTCACCATCAATATTTAAGGCGCGAACTTTAATATGATCCGCTCGTTGAACATCGGCGCGGGTGTCAGGTACTGAAAGACAGCCTTCTTCCATTGTCTCAATCCCTGATGTTTCGATGATTTCGGGGTTGATTAGCACTAAGCGTTCATTGCGTTCTTCTGATACATCAATCACCACAATGCGTTGATGTATATTAACTTGGGTTGCGGCAAGGCCGATGCCTTCCTCCTCGTACATAGTGTCAAACATATCCTCAACAATTTGTTTTATTTGAGGTGTGACCTGTGCAACAGGTTTCGCAACTGTTCTTAGACGTTCGTCTGGAAAATGTAATACTTCAAGCAAAGCCATGTTATTATCTTGATACAACTATAAATGTGATTATATGGATTGTTTCAATTCTAGACACTTCTTCGACGAATTGACAGACTAAATGCCTACACAGGGAGAGTTATGAAATTTAAACAAGCTGCGGCAGTCTTATTTGGGGCTTTGCTGTCGTTTTCCGTAGCGGCCGATACTTTAAAGTTAAAGGAAGGTCATCCCGATAGTTATATCGTCAAAAAGGGCGATACCCTGTGGGACATTTCAGCCTATTTCTTAGATTCGCCATGGCTTTGGCCACGATTGTGGCAAACCAACCCTCAGGTTAAGAATCCACATCTTATCTATCCCGGCGATAAATTATACCTAACATGGGTAGATGGTCAGCCTCAGTTGGGACGTAAACGTCTTAAAAAGATGTCGCCTAAGCCGCGTATCGATGAAAAACGCTCGGCGGTACCGACTATTCCATTGAATATTATTGAGCCTTTTTTAACTAAAGATCACATCATAGATGAGAGCTTGTTGAAAGGTGCGCCGCGAGTGATGGGGCAAAACAGTAAAAGTACGCGTATCATGAAAGGCGATATCTTTTATGGTGAAGGCCAATTTGACGCCAATGTCCACTATGGTATCTATCGTGTCGGTACAACTTTTACTGATAAAACTACTAAAGAAGTCCTAGGCTCTAGATTAACTTACATTGCATCAGCTCAGGTCAGTCAGTCTGAAAATGTCACCGCTACTGAGCGTGTTACGCCAATGCTGGTAACGAAAAGTACCACTGAAGCGAAGTTAGGCGACATTATACTACCGATCCCTGAATATGACGTGCTACCCGCATTTTTTATCCCAACCTCTACGCCGCAAGATATGCGTGGTTATATCGTTGATTCTCTGTCGGAAAAAACCGCACTCGGACGTGGTGATATCGTGGTGATTAACCAAGGTCGCCGTGAACAAATTGAACCAGGTGCTATCTTTAGTATTAAGCGCCCTGGAGCACAGATAGTTGAGCGCGGTGACAAGGTTGTTTATAAAGAAGATGCGAATACTTTTGAAAAAATATTCCTCTCTGGTGACGATAGCTTAACGCTACCTGAAGAGACCATTGGCATGATGATGGTGTTTAAAGTATATGAAAAATCGAGTATTGCTATTATTGTTCGTGGTAGAGAATTAGTTGGTCGCCACTTTGATATTGAAGGTGTTGACTTCTAATCCTGCTGACACTCGGCTCTGGTTGGCTCTTCAAGCTATACCAGGGCTGGGCAATGCCAAAGCCCTCAAATTAGTTGCTCGCTGTGGAATTGAGCAACTGTTTCAACTCAGTACCGTAGAGCTCCAGTCTTTCAATTTAAACCCCATTCAAATTAACGGCATTTGCTACCCTGATTGGCGCGCTATTGACGCAACGATGACTTGGGCAAGCGAGAACGAGTGCGCCATTATTTGTTATGGTGATGAAACATATCCAGCCATCTTGAAAGAAATTTCTACTCCGCCCTTAGTGTTGTTTGCCCAAGGTAATTTAGCGCTACTAACGCAACCACAAATAGCGGTAATAGGCAGTCGCAATGCGACCTACTATGGGCGGGATAAGGCAACTGATTTTGCGCGACAATTAAGCCAAGTCGGTTTAGTGATTACCAGTGGCTTAGCGTTAGGAGTGGATACTTGCGCGCATCAAGGTGCGCTGCAGGGCAGTGGCGAAACGATTGCTGTGTTAGGCTCTGGGCTCGGGAATATTTATCCTAAACGCAATCTTGGTTTAGCCCAAGAGATTAAGGCTCAGGGCTTATTATTATCCGAATTTTTGCCGAATACGCCCCCTCTGGCGAAAAACTTCCCACGACGTAACCGAATAATCTCAGGTTTATCCCTTGGCACGTTAGTGATTGAAGCATCGATTAAAAGTGGTTCGCTGATCACCGCAAAATATGCATTAGAGCAAAACAGAGAGGTATTTGCGCTGCCAGGGTCAGTTGACAATGCTCAAGCCTGCGGCTGTCATTGGCTAATTAAGCAGGGCGCTAAACTTGTTACTGAGCTGGCCGATATAATAGATGAGCTACAATTAATAGTAAGTCCACCGCCAGTTCAGCTGGCTTTACTAGAGGAGAAAAACACGGGAAATACGTTGCCATTTCCAAGATTGTTGGATAGTGTAGGTTTTGAAGCCACCTCGATTGACTTGGTGGTGGAACGTAGCGGAGAGCCTGTGCAACAAGTACAAAGTCAACTGCTGGAATTGGAACTCGAGGGTTGGATTGCACAAGTGCCCGAAGGATATGTCAGACTGAGGAGGGATTAATTATGTTCGACATCCTCATGTACCTTTTTGAAACATATATACACAGCGATGCTGAATTATTAGTGGATCAGGAGGAACTTACCGAAGAACTAACCCGAGCGGGTTTTCATCAAGAAGAGATATACAAAGCATTGGATTGGCTAGAAAAACTGGCTGATTTACAAAACAGTGATGAGAATCCATATCTTTGTCGCGATGTACAAAACTCAATTCGAATTTACACTCAGGAAGAGATGACTCGCCTCGATACAGAGTGCCGAGGATTCTTATTATATTTGGAACAGATAAAACTCCTTAGTTCTGTAACCAGAGAGATGGTTATCGATAGAGTGATGGAGTTAGATAACAACGAATTTGATATTGAAGATCTGAAATGGGTTGTGCTGATGGTACTATTTAATGTGCCTGGCAGTGAAAACGCCTATCAACAAATGGAAGATTTGTTATTCGATGTTAATGAAGGTCCTTTACATTAATTAACTTCCGGGTGTAGAGGAAAGGCCTGCCTTTCCCTTCCCCGTCCCCAGCTTGCTTTACATCTAATTGCACTATCCCTAAAAATTGACTGCCAGAGTTAATCTTAGTTTGTTAGAATCTGCATGTTTTTTATTCACTAAAGAGGCTTAAGTGTCCAAAATCGATCACTCGTTATTTTCTGCACATGAACATGCTTTAGAAAAAGAAGCCTGCCCGGAATGTGGCGGTTTACTGCAGATGAAAAACAGTAAACATGGACCCTTTCTTGGTTGTAGCAGTTACCCGCAATGTGATTACAAGCGCGCCTTACATCATCATGGCGATATTACGAAAGTGCTTGCTGGTAGTGACTGCCCTGAATGTCATAGTGAATTAGCTATCAAACAAGGCCGTTATGGTATGTTTATTGGTTGTACTGCTTTTCCAGACTGCCACCACATCGAATCATTAGCCCATGCGGATAAAACCGATATCACTTGCCCCAATTGCAAATCCGGTCGTTTAGTGCAGCGAAAATCTCGCTTTGGTAAGCTATTTTATGCTTGCGACAGCTACCCTAAGTGTAAGTATGCGGTGAATGAAAAACCTGTGGCGCAGCCTTGTCCAGATTGTGGCTGGGGCATCTTGACTGAGAAAAAAACCGCTGCTGGACTGCGTTTAGTGTGTCCTCAAAAATCATGTAAGTATAAAAGCGAAACCTTTTAACCCGCCATAATGAAAGAGTGCGTTGCGAGTTTGCCGTTAGAAAAAATATTGATTAAAACCTCGACGCCGTATTGAAAAAGAAGGACAGTTGTAAATGGCATTGCCAGATAAAGCCCAAGTAAAAGTCTACTTACTTAAGCTACAAGATCAAATTTGTGAATCATTAATGCAAGCCGATGGCTCGGGTGTGTTTATTGAAGATAAATGGCAACGTGAAGAAGGCGGCGGCGGTCGCACCCGCGTGTTACGAAATGGCGCCGTTATTGAGCAAGGTGGGGTTAATTTTTCCCATATCTCTGGCGATAAAATGCCGGCCTCTGCAACTGCTCATCGGCCTGAATTAGCAGGTCGACGTTTTGAAGCGATGGGGGTGTCTTTAGTGATCCACCCTAACAACCCTCATGTGCCTACCTCCCATGCCAATGTACGTTTTTTTATTGCAGAAAAAGACGGTGAAGATCCGGTGTGGTGGTTTGGTGGTGGTTTTGACCTCACGCCATTTTATCCCGTGGATGAAGATTGCCAACATTGGCATCAAGTGGCCCATGATTTATGCCAGCCGTTTGGTGAGCATGTCTATGGCGATTATAAGAAGTGGTGTGATGAGTATTTTTTCTTAAAACACCGCAATGAAACCCGTGGTGTGGGTGGGCTGTTTTTTGATGATTTGAATCAGTGGCCATTTGAAGATTGCTTTGCATTTATACAAGCGGTAGGCAATGGCTATTGTGATGCTTATTTGCCGCTTATGGCGCGTCGAAAAGATACCCCATACACCGAGCAGCAACGCCAGTTCCAATTATACCGTCGTGGCCGCTATGTAGAATTTAACTTGGTTTGGGATCGCGGCACCTTGTTTGGTTTACAAAGTGGTGGTCGCACGGAATCGATTTTAATGTCGATGCCACCGCTGGCTCGCTGGGAATACAATCTACAGGTTGAACCTAATAGCTTAGAGGCCAAGCTAGCGCAATATTTAGTGCCACGAGATTGGTTGTAAGCGAGTGTTAAAGCTGCGTTATATGCAGCTTAAATGTCGATGCCGTCAATACGAGCTCGTTGGGAGTACAATCTGCAAATCGAGCCAGACAGTTTAGAGGCCAAGCTAGCGCAATATTTAGTGCCACGAGATTGGTTGTAACTGTTGCTAACAAATATCGAACACGGCGTGTTTTTTCGCTAAATCGCAGCAAAACACGTCGCAGTCTCTAACGCGTCTTTAAATTAACCTACCTAGCTGAATATTATTGATTACGCATATGGCTAGCGAGTTGATCTAACGAGGCGCGCATTTGCTCTCGTACTTCAACGTTACCCACTTGGCGATCAAGCGCTTTGTTCATGCAAAACATCCATTGATCGCGCATTTTACAGTCGACCTTGAAGGGTAAATGACGCGCTCTTAAACGTGGGTGGCCATATTTTTCCTCAAACAACGGTGGCCCACCGGTCCAGCCCGATAAAAACTCAAAGAACTTTTGTCTAATGGCATCTAAAGGTAATGGGTGGATAGCATATAAGTCCGCCGCTTCTGGTGCTGATTCCATAATGTCATAAAAATCATTGGCCAGTGCGCGCACTCCCGCTTCTCCGCCGAGTAATTGATAGGCAGTTAATGGTTCAACAGGTGTTGTTTCGACTTTTTTTGGAAACAGTTTTTTTATCAAATTCATTGTTAACATTTTGCTGTAAATGGAATAATAACGGCAGTAGCGGTTTAGCCGCACCAGATTTATCGATTATCGGCTCATCAGCATCAAGCTATCGAATCTCGAATTAACGATCAAAAAGGTAGAACATGGATAAGTACGCAGTATTTGGTAATCCCATCGGTCACAGTAAGTCACCTTTTATTCACACTTTGTTTGCTCGCCAGACACATGAGGATATCAGTTATCAAGCCATCGCGGCACCTTTAGATGACTTTGCGGGTGAGTTAAAGCGTTTCTTTGCCGCCGGTGGCAAAGGTTGTAATGTGACGGTGCCGTTTAAAGAGCAAGCGTTTGCTGCGGCGGATATTCTCACCCCTCGTGCCCAGTTAGCAGGTGCGGTCAATACGTTAAAACTAACCGACGATAACCTCGTCATTGGTGATAACACCGACGGGGCTGGCTTGGTTCAAGATTTAAAGAACTTTCATGTTGATATCCAAGGTGCGCGTATTTTACTGTTAGGAGCTGGCGGCGCAGCGCGTGGCGTATGTGGTCCTTTATTAGATGAGCAACCCGCCGAGTTAATCATTGCTAATCGCACTTTTAGTAAGGCGCAAACCTTAGCTGACATCTTTGCCGAGAAAGGCAATATTAGCGCCGCAGAATTTTCTAGTTTAAGTGGCGACTTTGATTTAATCATTAACTCCACGTCAGCGAGCTTATCGGGCGATTTACCGCCGATTGAGTCTAGCCTTGTGCGTCCTGAAACAGCGGTTTATGACATGATGTATAGCGCGGGTGATACGGTGTTTTTAGCATGGGCGAAAGCGGCTGGTTCACGTTTAACACTTGATGGTTTAGGCATGTTGGTGGGTCAGGCGGCAGAAAGCTTTGCGGTATGGCGCGGTATTCGCCCTGGCAGCAAGCAAGTGATGGCTGAGTTGCGTCGTAACTTAGCGGTATAGCAGGTGAATTGAGATGAACCAAAGTATTCAATTTCCAGATCAACAGCAATGGCATGAAGCGAAAGGCATCGTCGTGTTCCCCGCGTTAAATGGCGGGCAGCTTATTCAATGTCATGTAAGCCTGAATTTTTTGACGCAGCACGGTGAGCTAGTGGATTCATCAGCCGCCAGTGTATTAGCTTTATTCGAGCAGTTACGTTTTGACTTAGAAGAATTAGTCGAAGAAAAAATAGCTAATGAAGACTTTGATACTAATGGCGACATTAGCTTAACGTGATAGCAATATTTGAGCGCCGTGGGTGATAAGCGTTATAGACAAGTTAGCTTAAGATTATTAACCTGAGCAAAATGAAAGATGCAGTGAAGCAGATACAGTAATTGAGGAGAGTAGCGTGGTTAAAGTATTAGTAAATGGTGCCAAGGGCCGAATGGGCAGTGAAGCGGTTAAGGCGATCAATAACGATCCTGAATTAACCTTAGTTGGTGAAGCGGACTTTGGTGATGACCTTGCTGCTAAGATCGCGCAATGCCAAGCCGAAGTGGTCGTCGATTTAACCGCGGCATCAGCCGGTTTTAACAACACGCAAATTATATTGAATGCGGGCGCTCGACCAGTCATTGGCACCAGTGGTTTCCAGCAGCATCAAGTTGATGAACTAGTTGCGCTGTCGAAAGAGAAAAAACTAGGTGGTCTGATTGCCCCAAATTTTTCAGTCGGCGCCGTGCTGATGATGAAGTTTGCTGCGGAAGCGGCGAAATATTTACCCGATGTTGAAGTCATTGAAGCGCATAGTCCGCAAAAGGAAGAGAGCCCTTCAGGTACTGGCGTTCGCACGGTCGAGCTAATTGCAGCAGCACGTACGAAAGCACCGTTGCCAACCTCGGATAAAGAGTTAATTGAAGGAGCTCGCGGCGCTAACTTACACGACGTGCCATTACACTCTATTCGCTTACCGGGTGTGGTTGCGCAGCAAACGGTATTTTTTGGCGGCTTAAGTGAAACCCTGAAAATTGAGCATAACTCACAACATCGTGAATCATTTATGCCGGGCATTTGCCTAGCGTGTAAGCAAGTGATGACGCGCCAGCAATTAGTTTATGGCCTAGAGCATTTAATGGACTAAATAAGCATTTTTAATACCAGTAAAAATAATGACTAAGGACTGTTTTTTCAGTCCTTTTTTGTAGATGATTAAGGCGTTAAGATGAAAAAATATTTAGCTCTTGTGCTCCTGCCTATCTCTGCGTGGGCAACTGAGATTGTTGATAATCCACCTAAAGTTACGGTCAAATCACATGAGTCGATTAAGATTGAGCCGCCTAACGCTCACGCCGAGGAAGTTAAATCTAACCTTACGTTACTCGGAACGACGATCAAGCCAAACAGTTTTCGCACTCTGTCATGGTCAAGTGAGCAATCATTTACCGGGATAGATCTCGGTACGCCAGTATTGGTGGCGAGTGGCGCTCGGCCCGGTCCCACATTATGTTTAACCGCGGCGGTGCATGGCGATGAGTTAAATGGTATTGAAATCACCCGACAAGTGGTACACCCATTAGATACCAAAAAGCTTAAAGGCACGGTGATTGGTGTACCGATCGTGAATTTAGATGGCTTTCATAATTCATCACGCTACCTCAAAGATCGCCGCGATCTGAATCGTTATTTTCCTGGCTCTACTGAAGGAGCGTCGGCGTCACGTATTGCTCATTCCTTTTTTAGTCAAGTTATCACCCATTGTGATGCGTTAGTCGACCTTCATACTGGCTCGTTTTATCGCACTAACTTGCCGCAAATACGGGCTGACTTAAGCCATCCGCCATTGGCTGAATTTAGTCGAGGTTTTGGCGACATTACCATAGTGCAAAGTAAAGCCAGTGCCGGTACCTTGCGCGGCGCTGCGATGGAGCATGGTATTCCAGCTGTCACTATGGAGTTAGGGGCACCGATGAGCCTCGATTTAGACAGTGTATCGGTCGGGGTGGCTGCGATAAAACGTTTGATGCGTAGCATGGATATGCTGCCAGAGCCCTATCGTGGTGGTAACGTGCAACCTATTTATGTTGAATCATTTTGGCTGCGCTCAGATCACAGTGGTATTTTTGTGAGTAATGTTGCGCTTGGGGCCAGTATTAAAAAAGGTGATATCCTCGGTACGGTAACCGATCCCGTCACTAATGCTGCGTTTCGTGTGCGAGCTGAGTCAAATAGCACGGTAATTGGCAAAGCAATCAATCAGTTTGTTTATCCTGGTTTTGCCGTTTTTCACTTGGCGATTAATACGACACCGGAGCAAGTAGAGCAAAAACAACATCAAGAAGACATTCAGGAAGGCACTAAAGAGGCATTAGATGGGGGGCCAGAAGTGGAAGGCGGCGATGTTGAATCCGATGATGCTGAGGAAATGGATGGCTAAGTGCCGTTCATTTAGTTGTCGTAATCGGGGCCTTTGTTAAGGTATCGCTGCAAGCACGCTTTAAGACTTGCCTCTGCTTCTTTTTTGCCGCTATACGACGAGTCCTTGATACTACTAGCCCAACCTTGCTGTTGCAAAATAAGCCGAGCTAAGAGGGCTTGTTCTGAAGGTGAGGCATCTTCAGCACGCCCATGCTTAATTAGCCACTTTTTAATATTGGGCAAGATAAATGCTAGCGGACGGTGATATTGCACATAGGTCTGAATATCTTTGATTAAGTCAGTTGGGGCGGGGGTGTGATGGCTATTTATAATAAAACAAGCCAGCTCGGGTGTTAGGTGTTTGAATGGTCCGCAAAAATAATCGCCAAGTTGATTAAATAGGCGCTCTTGGCACTGGAATAGCCAAGGGGCCTGCTCGGCGGTTAATGGCATTAACATTAATGCACTATAACACCCGCTGGCGCTATCTTGCGTTAAACCTAAATGCGCGAGCTGAAAGCCTAAACGCTGCCAGAATAGACCGAGTTCAAGGGTTAAACCAAAGCTAGAGCCGAGAAAATCATATCCTTGTTCGCTAGCCCATTTACTGAGTTGTTTAACTAGATAGCGACCTAAGCCCTGCTGTTGTAGGCTAGGGTGAATAGCAATGCGCATAATACGGGCATAATGTTTAGCGCCTGCGGCTTGCTGTCCACTATGAAATAGCAGCGATTGGGGAATTAAATGACCTTGAATGCGCCTTTTTCCGTGATAAACGTCTTGGCTTAATGACGCTGATAATTGACCTTCACTACTAATAATGGCGGCGCCGATAATTCCTTGCCCTTGCTGCAGTACCATTATCTGAATACCAGGGTTATCCAGCAACGCTCTTAAATCTGACGGCTTGGTCTGATAATGAGCGCATACTAATAACGAAAAAATAGCGCGCAGCAATGCTTCGTTGTTACTTAGCTCTTGTGGCATAACCTGACGTACAACCAGCTCTTCATCTTGTTGGGTTAAGCTCAATGATGGTAGCTGCGCATCGAGTAATAAAGCATTAAAAATCAATGCCTCGACTGGATCGTCCTCAGCCCAGCGAATCGGTGATTTGAGATGGGTTTGTTTATACCCGTTTGAAGCGCGTTGTAAATAGGGGATAAATTTAAGACTGAAGCCTCGTCCCGAGCCCTCATAACCATGCAAAGTTGAACAAAACACCACCCGTTTGTAATTCTGGTGAAGCTGTTGCAGTAAAGGAATAGGTAGAGCTGCCGCTTCATCAATGAGCAGTAATGTTGCTTCTGGCTGTTCTAAAAGCAGTTGGTCGGGAGCAAAAAATGTAAGGGTATTTCCTTGGTAGCTTAACTTGTTGCCAACCCTTTCTGCTGCGGGTAAGTTGGCTTGAGCGAGCTCAAACACACTTTGTACCGCTTGGGGTGAGGGCGCGGTGAGCGCTATTTCAATTTGTTGGCGCTGACTGAGTAATTGCGCTGCCGCAATACCGAGTGCTGCTGACTTGCCTCGACCACGATCGGCAGTCAATACCAAAGGGCGGTTGGCTCTACCGGTGGTCACTTTATGGATCAGTGCGACAGCATCCGCTTGTTCTGAATTTTTATAAGGTGCTTGATATTCCGCTACTGCAGTTGTTGCTGTACCCATTACGCTGTCAATTTGGGGGAGAGGTTTGCCTTGCTCAACGATGGTTACATTTCTATCTTGCTGCAACAGTGCCACCAAACGAGCCAAAAATAAGCTGTGCTTGGGCCTAGGTGAGTGCGCGGAAATAAATCGTTGGTAATCCGGGTCGTGGTAATTTGGCCATGTATCCAGTGGCGGGCAAATAAGGATGAATAGTCCGCCGCCAGTTAACGTGCCACTCATTGCACCAATCGCGTCCGCTGACAATCCGCCGTAGGCGTCGATGATGAGTTGTGAGCATTGTTGGCCAAGTAGCTGATGAGTTTTGTTTGCTTGACAGTGGCGAACCGATGCGGGCAGGGTAACAGCGGGGCGGTGAGAGCCAACAAAAATAGATTCAGGCGCGATACAGGGGTGGATGGTTTGATGTGCCCATGTTTGTTCACCGCTGATCACAACTAAGCGGCGATGATTGGTCTGCTGCGCATGTTTTATGAGTACATTAATCAAAGGAAGTAAGTTCAATATGATGTCACCTGTTGTACAAAACGCCTGATTTGGGTTACCTGCCTAAGACGGCAGACACTATATTGGAAAATGGCAGTGAATGCGAGAATATGGAATGTATGTAGAGAGGCCCACACTTTTGGACTGATGATTATTTTGTGCTTATTTATTGATGAAGGTCTCATTTCAGGTTGGATTAATTAACTGGTATCTAGCGCTTTGATAATATGGCTAAAACCGCTGTTCCGTTAGCGGGTTTCATACTTAGCGAAGGATGCGCGTACTTATCTTATGTTTCAAACATTAGTTCAACATATACCGAGAACAAAGGGGTTCGAAAGCTTCTGTCATTCTGGCTTAGGTAGCTTATCAAGCCTATATCAGGGCTGTACTTTGTTATTGGTTGATGATCAAAGTTTATATTTAGTCGCGCGTGCTAACTCTAATGAAGGTGTGCAGTATTTTTCTACGCCTTTATCGGTATACCAAGAGCCTGACTTTCCTTTAATGTCATGTTATTCGGTGATCAATGAAGGCAAAAGAGTGGATGGGATCCTGCCTTTAGAAAACCAACAAGGTATTATTGGTTTATTAATTGTCGAGGCGAAAAAGGGAACATCGGTAAAAGTAAATGAGCACTTACTAGCGGCCCTTAGTTTTGGGTTGGACAATTACCGTTTGTCGCTAATACATCAGACTCAGCAATCAGAGCTACAGCGTAAGGAGCTGGCGTTAGCTAAATCTGACGAGCAAACAGCGGCTTTTTCTGGGCAATTGAAAGAGCTACATGAAATCACCATTGAGCTATCTAAGTTATATTCATTAGATGAATTGTATCGCCATACAGTAGAGGCTGGCACCACTCGGCTTGATATTGATCGTATGGCGGTATTCATTATGGATACCGAGCGTGATATGTATTTTGGTACTTATGGTACCAACGAGCAAGGGGAGGTTGTTGATGAGAGCTATTTTCAAAACAACATTCCAAATGTCCCCTTTGTGCAAGAAGCATTAACGCGAAAGGACTATTTGAGCGTGTGGCATGATGCGCCTATTTTACATGACACCAAGGAAATAGGCTCAGGCTGGAATGCGATGATTGCCTTATGGCATGGTGATGAAACGATAGGTTGGATTGCCTGCGACAACTTTATTAATCATAAACCGCTACCAGATTACCAAAAAGAAGTGCTCATTCTTCTCGCTACCACGGTCGCGCAAATGATTATGCGCAAGCAAGCCGAAGAGCAGGTTATGTTACTTAATAGAGAGCTTGAGTTGAGAGTGCGTGAGCGTACCACCGAACTGGCGCAAGCTTATCGCGCTTTGGCTGATGCTAACTCTGCGCTTCAGCTGGTTTCAGCGATTGACTCATTGACTGGTTTAGCAAACCGCCGAGCGTTTGATGAACGATTAGAGTCAGAATGGATTAACGCCCTGCGTGAACGTAGCAACATCTCGTTAATTTTGATCGATGTGGATTTCTTTAAGCAATACAATGATAGGTTCGGTCATCCTGAAGGTGATGTTTGTTTGCAACGTATTTCGCAAACCTTAAAAGAATGTGTCAATGGTAATAAAGACCTCGTTGCCCGTTATGGTGGAGAGGAAATCGTCCTACTTTGCCCTGGTATCAGTGCCGAGCAAACAGCTGTATTGGCAGAGCTTTGTCGTAAAAAAATTGAGCAGCTCAATATCTTACATCCAGAAAATGGAATTAAAGAAAGAGTAACGATTAGTTTGGGGCATGTTTGTATTCAACCCGTGAATGGTATGCCTTTTAAAAACCTGATTTGCATTGCCGATCAGGCCTTGTATCAAGCAAAGCAGACGGGACGTAATATTTCAGTTCAGGCTGAATATGGGCAACTGAAATCGTAAGCTGCAAAAATCTACAATTAACTTCATTCCATCGATTGCAAATTCACCATATCTCTGTATAATGCGCTCCACTTGCTAATAGAGTAAGTGGAGCAATAGCTCCCTGCCAGAATTACTGGCCACACAGAGCCCCCGATTTGGGTGGCTAATGGTTTAAGCCTCACTAATCACTTATTTTAAGTAAAGTAGATTGGTGGAGTTTTTTTTATGTTTTTAACTATTGGAGCCTTGGTCCATGCAGAACCAAAGAATCCGTATCCGCCTGAAAGCGTTTGATCACAGACTGATCGATAACTCTACAGCGGAAATCGTTGAAACTGCAAAGCGCACGGGTGCTCAGGTTCGTGGTCCGATTCCACTGCCTACTCGTAAAGAACGCTTTACTGTACTGGTTTCTCCGCACGTAAACAAAGATGCGCGTGATCAGTACGAAATTCGTACGCACAAGCGCTTGATTGATATCGTAGAGCCAACTGACAAGACTGTTGACGCACTAATGAGGCTAGATCTAGCCGCTGGTGTTGACGTTCAAATCAGCTTGGGCTAAACGGAAGAGAAAGAGGTTATAACAATGACAATCGGTCTAGTTGGTCGTAAAGTTGGTATGACTCGCATCTTCACTGAAGATGGCGTTTCTATTCCAGTTACGGTAATTGAATGTACTGCTAACCGCGTTACTCAGGTCAAAGGCCTAGAAACTGACGGTTACAGCGCAATTCAAGTGACCACCGGCACCAAAAAAGCAAGCCGCGTAAATAAACCTCAAGCAGGTATTTTCGCTAAAGCTGGTGTTGATGCAGGTCGCGGTTTGTGGGAATTTCGTCTTGCAGACAATGAAGGCGCAGACATCCAAGTGGGTGCTGAGCTGAACGTTGATAATTTCAACGAAGTAAACAAAGTAGATGTTACTGGTCAATCTAAAGGTAAAGGTTTCCAAGGTGCTGTTAAGCGTTGGAACTTCCGTACTCAAGATGCGACTCACGGTAACTCTCTTGCCCATCGTGCACCAGGTTCAATTGGCCAATGTCAAACTCCAGGTCGCGTATTTAAAGGCAAGAAAATGGCTGGTCACATGGGTGCTGTTCGTGTAACAACTCAGAACCTAGAAGTTGTTCGTGTTGACGCTGAGCGTAACCTTATCCTTGTAAAAGGTGCGGTACCAGGCGCAATCAACGCTGACGTCATCATCAAACCTGCCGTCAAAGCGTAACAGGAGATAGTAATGGAATTGGTATTGAAAGACGCGCAAAGCGCTCTTGAAGTTTCCGAAACTACCTTCGGACGTGAATTCAACGAAGCCCTGATTCATCAGGTTGTCGTTGCATACGCTGCAGGTGCTCGTCAAGGTACACGTAAACAAAAGACTCGTGCAGAGATCGTTGGTACGGGTAAAAAACCTTGGCGTCAAAAGGGTACTGGCCGCGCACGTTCTGGTAGCCAAGCGAGCCCAATCTGGCGTTCTGGTGGTGTAACTTTTGCTGCGCGTCCACAGGACCACAGCCAAAAAGTTAACAAGAAAATGTATCGTGGTGCGGTTCAAAGCATCCTTTCTGAACTTGTTCGCCAAGATCGTCTAGTGGTAGTAGAAAGCTTCGGTGTTGATACACCTAAGACTAAAGAGCTAGTAGCTAAGCTAAAAGAGCTTGAGCTAAACGACGTTCTTATCATCACTGAAGAAGTAGATGAGAACTTGTTCCTAGCTGCGCGCAACTTATACAAAGTTGACGTACGTGATGCTGCTGGTATCGACCCTGTTAGCCTAATCGGCTTTGAGAAAGTTCTTGTTACTGCTGCTGCAGTTAAGAAGATTGAGGAGACTTTAGCATGATCAGTGAAGAACGTTTACTGAAAGTACTGAGTGCTCCACATATCTCTGAGAAGAGCACTCGTTCTGCTGAACTAGACAACACAGTTGTGTTCAAAGTTGCAACTACTGCAACTAAAGCAGAAATCAAAGCAGCAGTTGAAAAACTGTTTGAAGTTGAAGTGACTGGCGTTAGCACTCTTGTTGTTAAGGGTAAAACCAAGCGTCATGGTCAACGTGTAGGCCGTCGTTCCGATTGGAAAAAGGCTTACGTGACTCTGGCAGACGGTGCTGAAATCGATTTCGCTGGCGCTGAGTAAGAGGAACTTTATCAATGGCTATTGTAAAATGTAAGCCTACATCTCCAGGTCGTCGCCACGTCGTTAAAGTGGTAAACAACGACCTGTACAAAGGCAAGCCATACGCACCACTACTTGAGACTAAGTCTAAGTCTGGTGGTCGTAACAACGGCGGTCGTATTACAGTTCGTCACATCGGTGGTGGTCATAAGCAACACTATCGTGTAATCGACTTTAAACGTAATAAAGATGGCATCCCTGCAAAAGTAGAGCGTTTGGAATATGATCCAAACCGTACTGCGAATATCGCACTAGTACTTTATGCAGACGGTGAGCGTCGTTACATCTTAGCACCTAAGGGTGTTCAAGCTGGCGATGCACTACTATCTGGTATTGATGCGCCAATCAAAGCAGGTAACGCTCTTCCTATGCGTAATATCCCAGTAGGTTCTACTGTGCACGCGGTTGAGATGAAACCAGGCAAAGGTGCTCAATTAGCACGTTCAGCAGGTGCTTACGCACAAATCATCGCTCGTGATGGTGACTATGTAACGCTACGTCTTCGCTCTGGCGAAATGCGTAAAGTTCAGTCAGATTGTCGCGCGACGATTGGTGAAGTTGGTAACGCTGAGCACATGCTTCGCCGTCTAGGTAAAGCTGGTGCAAGCCGCTGGCGCGGTGTTCGCCCTACAGTACGTGGTGTTGTAATGAACCCGGTTGATCACCCACACGGTGGTGGTGAAGGTCGTACTTCTGGTGGTCGTCATCCTGTTTCACCATGGGGTGTGCCAACCAAGGGCTACAAGACTCGTTCGAACAAGCGTACTGATAAGTACATTGTACGTCGTCGTAATAAGAAATAATTAGAGGAATACGCCATGCCACGTTCTCTCAAGAAGGGTCCATTTATTGACCTACACTTGTTGAAGAAGGTAGAGAAAGCGTTGGAAAGCGGTGACAAAAAGCCTGTTAAGACTTGGTCCCGTCGTTCAATGATCATTCCAGATATGATTGGTTTGACCATCGCTGTCCATAATGGTCGTCAGCACGTACCAGTATTTGTAACCGATGAAATGATCGGCCAAAAATTGGGTGAGTTTGCACCAACTCGTACTTATCGCGGCCATGTCGCAGATAAGAAAACGAAGAAGAAGTAAGGAGTAGATAATGGAAGCTTTAGCTAAACATAAGTTTGCTCGTACTTCGGCGCAAAAAGCACGTCTAGTTGCTGACCAGATCCGTGGTCTACCAGTTGAAAAAGCGCTAAACATTTTAACTTTCAGCGACAAAAAAGCTGCTGATTTAGTTAAGAAGGTTCTTGATTCTGCTATTGCTAACGCTGAGCACAATGAAGGCGCTGATATTGATGAACTAAAAGTTGCCAAAATTTTTGTTGATGAAGGTCCAACCATGAAGCGTATTATGCCTCGTGCTAAAGGCCGTGCTGATCGCATTCTTAAGCGTTCAAGCCACATCACAATTGTGGTATCGGACAGGGGATAAGTAATGGGTCAGAAAGTACATCCTAACGGTATTCGCCTAGGTATCACTAAGCCTTTTAGCTCTACCTGGTATGCCGAAAAAGACTTCGCTGCTAACCTATACGGTGATTTCGAAGTGCGTCAGTTCCTTACTAAAGAACTGAAAAATGCGTCATTGTCTAAAATTACTATTGAACGCCCAGCTAAGAGTATCCGTGTGACTATTCACACTGCTCGTCCTGGTGTTGTTATTGGTAAGAAAGGCGAAGACGTAGAAAAATTGCGCAATGCAGTGGCTAAAATGGCTGGTGTACCTGCACAAATCAACATTTCCGAAGTGCGTAAGCCAGAGTTAGATGCCAAGCTAGTAGCTGACAGCATCTCTTCTCAGCTAGAGCGTCGTGTTATGTTCCGTCGTGCTATGAAGCGCGCAGTTCAAAATGCAATGCGTCTTGGTGCTAAAGGTATCAAAGTTGAAGTAAGTGGTCGTCTTGGTGGTGCTGAAATCGCACGTACTGAGTGGTATCGTGAAGGTCGTGTGCCTCTACATACACTACGTGCAGACATCGATTACTCGACGTCTGAAGCTTTAACTACTTACGGTATCATTGGTGTTAAGGTTTGGATCTTTAAAGGTGAAGTTCTTGGCGCGCTACCATTAGGTGGTCAACCAGAAGCACCTGCCAAGCCTAAACGCAAAGGCCGTGGTAAGTAAGGAGATTCAGAAATGTTGCAACCAAAACGTACTAAATTCCGTAAGCAGCACACCGGTCGTAACCGTGGTCTAGCTAAAGGACAAGACGTTAGCTTTGGCCAATTTGGTCTTAAAGCGACAGGACGTGGCCGTTTGACTGCGCGTCAAATTGAAGCTGCACGTCGTGCGATGACTCGTGCGGTTAAGCGTCAAGGTAAAATCTGGATCCGCGTTTTCCCTGATAAGCCTATTACAGAAAAACCTCTTGAGGTTCGTATGGGTAAAGGTAAAGGTAACGTAGAATATTGGGTTGCTCAAATTCAACCTGGTAAAGTCCTTTACGAAATGGAAGGCGTTCCAGAGGCGATAGCACGTGAAGCATTTGCTCTAGCAGCTGCTAAACTGCCTATCAGTACTACTTTCGTAACTAGAACGGTGATGTAATGAAAGCAAGCGAACTTAAAACTAAGAGCGTTGAAGAGCTGAATGCTGAACTGTTAAGCCTATTACGCGAGCAGTTCAACCTACGCATGCAAGCGAGCACAGGCCAATTGGCTCAAACTCACTTGCAAAAAGAAGTACGCCGTAACATCGCGCGTGTTAAAACTTTGCTAACTCAGAAGGCAGATGCGTAATGAGCGAAAATACTCGTACTCTTCGAGCGAAAGTCATCAGCGACAAGATGGACAAGTCCATCACAGTAGCGATTGAACGTAAAGTGAAACATCCGCTATACGGAAAGTTCATCAAGCGTACTACTAAGCTACACGTACATGACGAAACAAATCAATGTGTTGAAGGCGATTGGGTTATTATCCGTGAATGTCGTCCTCTATCTAAGACTAAGTCTTGGACATTGGTTGAAGTAATTGCAAAAGCTTAATTTTTGAGCTTTTTCAAAAAAAGCGGCGCCTTTATTGGGGCCGCTTTTTATTTATACTACCTTTTCCCAGAATGTGGTGTTATAATGCGCCGCCCTCTAAAGGGAAGGTAGCCATGATTTCAGATTAGGCTGAAATCTTGTTGTAATAATAGCGGAGCACTGAAATGATCCAGATGCAAAGTATGCTTGACGTGGCTGATAACTCAGGCGCACGTAGCGTAATGTGTATTAAGGTCCTTGGTGGCTCGCACCGCCGTTATGCAGCCATTGGTGACATCATTAAAGTTACTGTTAAGGAAGCAATTCCTCGCGGTAAAGTTAAAAAAGGTGATGTTTACAATGCTGTGGTAGTGCGTACCAGAAAAGGTGTACGTCGTCCTGATGGTTCTTTGATTCGTTTTGACCGCAATGCTGCGGTTATCTTGAATGCAAACAAACAACCAATTGGTACACGTATCTTTGGGCCTGTGACTCGTGAACTTCGTTCAGAGCAATTTATGAAAATTGTGTCTCTGGCACCTGAAGTACTGTAAAAGGCGGAGTCAATAATGGCAGCAAAAATTATTCGTGACGACGAAGTGATCGTACTAGCCGGTAAAGATAAAGGTAAAACAGGTAAAGTTACCAAAGTTCTACCTAACGGCAAAGTGTTCGTCGAAGGCGTAAATACTATCAAGAAGCACACCAAGCCAAACCCTCAATTGGGCGTAGCCGGTGGCATCGTTGAAAAAGAAGCGGCAATTGACGCTTCAAACGTTGCGGTCCTTAACCCTACTACGGGTAAAGCAGATCGTGTTGGTTTTAGACTTGAAGACGGCAAAAAAGTTCGTTTCTTTAAATCTAATAATGAAACTGTGAAGTAATTGGAGTTTACGATGGCGAAACTGCATGATTTTTACAAAGAGACAGTAGCGTCTGATCTTCAAACGAAGTTCGGTTACAAATCTGTCATGCAAGTCCCTCGGATTGAAAAGATCACCCTAAATATGGGTGTTGGTGAAGCTCTGGCTGATAAAAAAGCACTAGAGAATGCGGCTGCTGATATGGCTGCAATTTCTGGTCAAAAGCCACTAATCACCAAGGCGCGCAAATCTGTTGCGGGCTTCAAGATCCGTGAAGGCTACCCTATTGGTTGTAAAGTGACCTTACGCGGTGAACGGATGTGGGAATTTTTCGAACGCTTGGTTAGCATTTCGCTACCACGTGTACGTGACTTCCGCGGCTTGAATCCTAAGTCATTCGACGGCCGTGGTAACTACAGCATGGGTGTACGCGAGCAAATCATCTTCCCTGAAATCGATTACGATAAAGTCGATAAAGTACGTGGTCTTGATATTACTATCACTACTACTGCTGCTTCAGATGAAGAAGGTCGTGCACTGTTAGCTGCATTCAACTTCCCATTCCGTAAATAAGGTGTAGGGTTATGGCTAAACAATCCATGAAAGCACGTGAAGCAAAACGTGAGAAACTGGTTAGCAAATACGCTGAACAACGTGCAGCGCTTAAAGCGGCGATCACTGATGTGAATACATCAGATGAAGACCGTTGGGCTGCAGTGCTTAAGCTACAAACGCTACCTCGTGATTCCAGTAAGAGTCGTCAGCGTAACCGCTGTAACGTTACTGGTCGCCCACATGGTTACCTGCGTAAATTCGGCATGAGCCGTATTAAGCTGCGTGAACACATGATGCGCGGTGAAGTTCCTGGCCTTAAAAAGGCTAGTTGGTAATCCACTATCACGGAGTAAGCAAATATGAGCATGCAAGATCCTATTGCTGATATGCTAACACGCATTCGCAACGGTCAAGCGGCCAACAAAGTTGCAGTGAAAATGCCATCTTCTAAGCAAAAAGTAGCAATCGCTGCTGTGCTTAAAGAGGAAGGTTACATCGCTGATTTCGCTGTAGTTGGTGAAGCTAAACCAGAATTGGAAGTAACTCTTAAGTACTTCCAAGGTAAAAAAGTTATCGACAGCATTAAACGTGTTAGTCGTCCAGGTCTGCGCATCTATAAGAGCTCTTCAGAACTACCAAAAGTTCTTGATGGCTTAGGTGTTGCAATTGTTTCAACTTCAAATGGTGTGATGACCGATCGTGCTGCGCGTAAAGCCGGCATCGGTGGTGAGATCATCTGTTACGTAGCTTAAGGAGTAGATATGTCACGCGTTGCTAAATCGCCTGTTGCTATTCCAGCTGGCGTAGAAGTTAAAATTAACGGCCAGGAAATCACAGTTAAAGGTAACAACGGTACATTAAGCCGTGTTATTAACAACGCTGTTGTTGTTAAAGAAGAAGAAGGTAAACTAACTTTTTCTTGGGTTGAGGGTGTAGTTGGAGCAAGTGCTCAAGCTGGTACTGCTCGCTCACTCGTTAACAACATGGTTGAAGGTGTTTCGAAAGGTTTCGAACGCAAACTTCAACTACTAGGTGTTGGTTACCGTGCAGCTGTTCAAGGTAAAGTAGTAAACCTTACATTAGGTTTCTCTCACCCTGTAGAGCACGCACTACCTGAAGGTATCACTGCCGAGTGTCCATCAAATACTGAAATCGTACTTAAAGGTACTGATAAACAGTTGATTGGACAAGTTGCCGCCGATATTCGTGGTTACCGTCCACCAGAGCCTTACAAAGGTAAAGGTGTTCGTTATGCTGACGAAAACGTGCGTCGTAAAGAGGCTAAGAAGAAGTAAGGTAACACTATGGATAAGAAAGCATCTCGTCTACGTCGTGCAACTCGCACGCGTAAGAAATTGCAAGAGTTGGGAGCAACTCGCCTGGTGATTCACCGTACTCCGCGCCACACTTACGCGCAGGTGATTTCGCCAGAAGCAAAAGTTATTGCAACTGCATCAACAGTTGAAAAAGACGTTGCTAGTCAAGTTAAAAACGGTGGTAATGTTGAAGCGGCTAAGCTAATCGGTAAATTGGTTGCTGAGCGTGCTGTAGAAAAAGGTATTGCTAAAGTATCTTTTGATCGCAGCGGTTTTCAATATCACGGTCGCATTGCAGCATTAGCTGAAGCGGCTCGTGAAGCTGGTCTTCAGTTCTAAGGGGCGGGTCATGGCAAAAGAACAAACTCAAGCCGGTGAACTGAACGAAAAACTTATCGCAGTTAACCGAGTTTCAAAAGTAGTTAAAGGTGGTCGCATCTTTAGCTTCACGGCACTAACAGTAGTTGGTGACGGCAATGGTCGTGTAGGTTTTGGTTACGGTAAAGCACGTGAAGTGCCAGCAGCTATCCAGAAAGCTATGGAAAAAGCGCGCCGTAATCTAACGACTGTAACGCTTAATGGTACTACACTTCAGCACCCTATTAAGGGTCGCCACTCTGGCTCTAAAGTTTACATGCAGCCAGCATCTGAAGGTACAGGTATCATCGCCGGTGGTGCGATGCGTGCAGTACTAGAAGTAGTAGGTGTACAAAACGTACTTGCTAAAGCTTACGGTTCTACTAACCCAATCAACATCGTTCGCGCTACTATCGACGCGCTTGAGAGCATGAATGCTCCTGAGCAAGTTGCAGCTAAGCGTGGTCTGACTGTTGACCAGATTTTAGGGTAATTGACCATGGCTAAGACGATTAAAGTAACTCAAACTAAAAGCGCGATCGGCCGTTTACCGAAGCATAAAGCTACGTTAACTGGTTTAGGTCTACGCCGCATTGGCCACACTGTTGAACTAGAAGATACTCCTTCTGTTCGCGGTATGGTTAATTCAGTTTACTACATGGTTAAAGTGGAGGATTAATTGATGAAACTTAATACTCTATCTCCAGCAGCAGGTTCAAAACCAGCAGCAAGACGTGTAGGTCGTGGTATCGGTTCTGGTCTAGGTAAAACCTGTGGCCGCGGACATAAAGGTCAGAAGTCTCGTTCTGGCGGTTCTGTTCGTCCAGGTTTTGAAGGCGGTCAAATGCCTTTGAAACAACGTCTACCTAAATTCGGTTTTACTTCTCGCAAGAGTTTAGTAACTTCTGAAATTCGCCTAAGTGAATTGGCGAAAGTTGAAGGTGATGTAGTTTCTCTAGAAACTCTGAAAAAAGCCGGTATCATTGCTGATAATATTCGGTTCGCGAAAATTGTATTGTCTGGCGAGGTTTCTCGCCAAGTAACAGTACAAGGCCTTAAGGCAACTAAAGGCGCGCGTGCTGCAATTGAAGCTGTCGGCGGAAAAATCGAGGAATAAGATTAAATGGCTAAGAAACCAGGGTTAGAAGGGAAGGGCTCACAAGGCGGTTTAGGTGAACTTAAATCTCGCTTGTTATTTGTACTAGGTGCCATATTGGTGTTTCGTACGGGCTCCTTTATTCCAATTCCTGGTATTGACGCCGCTGTCCTCGCTGAGTTGATGCAGCAGTCTAAAGGCACCATCATTGAAATGTTTAACATGTTCTCTGGTGGTGCGCTTGAACGTGCATCTATTCTTGCGTTAGGTATCATGCCGTATATTTCGGCATCGATTATTGTGCAACTACTAACAGTAGTTCACCCCCCACTTGCTGAATTAAAGAAAGAAGGCGAGTCAGGGCGACGCAAGATTAGCCAATATACCCGATACGGTACATTGGTGCTCGGTACATTCCAAGCAATTGGTATTGCTACTGGTTTGCCAAATATGATCCCAGGTCTGGTTGTTAATCCAGGTATGAGCTTCTATTTGACAGCTGTAATCAGTTTAGTCACAGGAACGATGTTCTTAATGTGGCTAGGTGAACAAATCACCGAACGTGGCATCGGTAATGGTATCTCGATCCTTATCTTCGTAGGTATTGTTGCTGGTCTTCCGTCGGCCATTGGTCAGACGGCGGAGCAAGCTCGTCAAGGTGAATTACACTTGTTACTGTTATTTTTGCTTGCAGCAATTGTTTTTGCAGTAACCTACTTTGTGGTGTTTGTTGAACGTGGTCAGCGACGTATTGTTGTTAACTATGCCAAGCGTCAACAAGGTAGAAAGGTATTTGCAGCTCAAAGCACGCATCTACCGTTGAAGTTAAACATGGCCGGTGTAATTCCTGCTATCTTCGCTTCAAGTGTAATTTTGTTTCCAGGTACCATTGCACAATGGTTCGGACAGACTGAAGGTTTTGCATGGCTAGGTGAGTTTTCGCTTGCGTTACAGCCTGGTCAGCCGCTACATGCAATGTTGTATGCAGCCGCTATAATCTTCTTCTGCTTCTTCTACACTGCCCTTGTGTTTAATCCACGCGAGACAGCAGATAACCTGAAGAAGAGCGGTGCCTTTATTCCAGGTATTCGTCCCGGAGAACAAACTTCGCGCTACATAGACAAAGTAATGACTCGCCTAACATTAGCTGGCGCACTATATATTACCTTTGTCTGTTTGGTTCCCGAGTTCATGATGATTACAATGAACACACAATTTTACTTCGGTGGAACATCGTTGTTGATTATTGTTGTAGTAATCATGGATTTTATGGCTCAGGTACAGACGCATTTGATGTCTCATCAATATGAATCCGTCCTGAAAAAGGCAAATCTTAAAGGTTATGGTCGCTAAGACCTGATTTTTAGGGTAAGCTATTTGTTTACGGAGTTATGCAATGAAAGTTCGTGCATCCGTTAAGAAAATCTGTCGTAACTGTAAGGTTATCAAACGCCACGGCGTTGTACGTGTAATCTGCAGTGAGCCAAAGCATAAACAACGCCAAGGCTAAGTCAGAGATTTCATCGAGATGAATTGCAGCCTGATGGTTATTAAACCATCAGAGCTGTTTTTTGCTTGCAATTTTGTCATCTGTTGAGTATCCTACCGGGCTTTTCGCAGATGGCCTTTAATTAATACTAGGAGTGCATAGTGGCCCGTATCGCTGGCATTAACATTCCTGATCAGAAGCATGCTGTAATCGCCTTAACTGCGATTTATGGTATCGGTAAAACTCGCGCACAAAAAGTTTGTGCTGAAGCGGGTATTGCAGAAAATGTTAAGATCAAGGAATTAGACGAAGCTCAAATTGAGTCTCTTCGTACTGAAGTAGCTAAGTTTACCGTTGAGGGTGACTTACGCCGTGAAATTTCCATGAGCATCAAGCGTCTAATGGACCTTGGTTGTTACCGTGGTCTTCGCCATCGTCGCAGCTTGCCTGTACGTGGACAGCGTTCTAAAACGAATGCTCGTACTCGTAAAGGCCCACGTAAACCGATTAAGAAGTAGGGGTTAAGTAATGGCTAAAGCTCCAACTCGCGCTCGTAAGCGCGTCAAAAAGCAGGTTGCTGACGGCATGGCTCATATCCATGCATCTTTCAACAACACAATCGTTACCATCACCGATCGTCAAGGTAATGCTCTTTCTTGGGCTACTGCAGGTGGTTCTGGCTTCCGTGGTTCACGTAAGTCAACTCCATTTGCTGCGCAGGTCGCTTCTGAGCGCGCTGCCGAAGCTGCAAAAGAGTATGGACTGAAAAACGTAGAAGTTTTCGTTAAGGGTCCTGGTCCGGGTCGTGAGTCTTCAATCCGTGCGTTAAACGCAGCGGGTTTCCGCATCACTAATATTACTGATGTGACTCCGATTCCACACAACGGTTGTCGTCCACCTAAGAAACGTCGTGTATAACGTTTTTTAGACCTGTTGGAGAAAGAAAATGGCAAGATATATTGGGCCTAAGCTCAAACTTAGCCGTCGTGAAGGCACCGACCTATTTTTGAAGTCTGGTGTTCGTGCGATCGACTCTAAGTGTAAGATTGATAATGCACCTGGTGTACATGGTGCACGTAAACCTCGTCTATCTGACTACGGTTTACAATTACGTGAAAAGCAAAAAGTTCGTCGTATGTATGGCGTACTAGAAAAGCAATTCCGTAACTACTACAAAGAAGCTGCACGTTTAAAAGGTGCTACAGGTTCAAACCTGCTACAACTTCTTGAAAGTCGTCTAGATAATGTTGTATACCGTTTCGGTCTTGGTTCTACTCGCGCAGAATCTCGCCAACTAGTTAGCCATAAAGCTATCCTAGTAAATGGTAAAGTGGTAAACATTCCATCGTACAACGTTAAACCAAACGACGTTATCAGCGTTCGCGAAAAAGCTAAGAGTCAAGCTCGTATTAAAGCGGCTCTAGAAATCGCTCAACAGCGTGAACTTCCTACTTGGGTAGAAGTTGACACTAACAAGATGGAAGGCACTTTTAAGCGCTATCCAGAACGTTCTGATTTGTCTGCGGACATTAACGAACAGCTGATCGTCGAACTTTACTCTAAGTAAAGTTAACTGCTAAGAGAGGACATAATGCAGGGTTCTGTAACTGAATTTCTTAAACCTAGACTAGTTGACATCGAGCAGGTTACCGCTAATCGTGCACGAGTTACACTCGAGCCTTTAGAGCGTGGTTTCGGCCATACTTTAGGTAACGCTTTACGTCGCATTCTACTTTCATCTATGCCAGGTTGTGCAGTGACTGAAGTTGAAATCGACGGTGTAATGCATGAATACAGTACTAAGGAAGGCGTTCAAGAAGATGTTCTTGAAATCCTACTTAATCTTAAAGGCCTTGCAGTTAAGCTGGAAGGTAAAGATGAAGCACTGCTAACGCTTACAAAGTCTGGTGAAGGCCCTGTACTAGCGGGAGACATCACCCATGATGGTGATGTGGAGATAGTTAACCCAGAGCACGTTATTTGTACTTTGACTAGCAATGCTGACATTAGCATGCGCATCCGAGTTCAACGTGGTCGCGGTTACGTACCAGCTTCAATTCGTGTCCATTCAGAAGATGAAGAGCGTCCTATCGGTCGTTTACTTGTCGATGCGGCATACAGCCCTGTTGAGCGTATTGCTTACAGTGTTGAGGCTGCTCGCGTAGAACAACGTACTGATTTAGACAAACTAGTCATCGACATGGAAACTAATGGCACTTTAGATCCTGAAGAAGCGATTCGTCGCTCTGCTACAATTTTAGCTGAACAGCTAGATGCGTTTGTAGATCTTCGTGATGTAACTGAGCCAGAAGAGAAAGAAGAGAAGCCTGAGTTCGATCCAATCCTGCTTCGTCCCGTAGATGATCTAGAGCTAACGGTTCGTTCTGCTAACTGTTTGAAAGCAGAATCGATCCATTACATCGGTGATCTGGTACAGCGTACCGAAGTTGAACTATTGAAAACGCCAAACCTTGGTAAGAAGTCTCTGACTGAAATTAAGGATGTATTGGCATCACGTGGTTTATCTCTGGGCATGCGCCTTGAAAATTGGCCGCCAGCAAGTATTGCTGACGAATAATCAGATTTACTGAGTTAACGTATTAGTTAGAAGGATTAGGTTATGCGCCATCGCAAGAGTGGACGTCAACTTAACCGAAACAGCAGTCATCGTCAGGCTATGTTTCGTAACATGGCAAGCTCGTTGGTAACTCATGAAGTTATCAAAACAACCTTGCCTAAAGCTAAAGAACTTCGTCGTGTAGTTGAACCATTAATTACACTAGCTAAACAAGACAGTGTTGCTAACCGTCGTTTAGCATTTGCCCGCACACGTGATAATAGCGTTGTAGGCAAATTATTCAATGAATTGGGTCCACGTTACGAGTCTCGCCCAGGTGGCTACACTCGTATCCTAAAATGTGGCTTCCGTGCTGGTGATAATGCTCCTATGGCATACATCGAGCTGGTTGAACGCCCAGTTGTTGAAGCAGTAGAAGACGCTGCAGAAGAATAAAAAAATGGCCGGGTTTACCCGGCCTTTTTTACCCTATTTATTTAGCTTCCCATCTGTGACTGTACATAATTTTGTAGCCCGATACGCTCAATCAGACCTAAATGTTGTTCCAGCCAATAAATATGATCCATTTCAGTGTCATCAAGTAGCTTCGTCAAAATATCTCTAGTTACATAATCCTGTTCTTTTTCGCAAATGCCGATGATCTCTCGAAGGCTATTCGCTACCGTATACTCTGCAGCAAGATCATTCTTAAGCATTTCCTCAACGTTTGAACCAATATGAATCGCCATTCTTGATGCTGTGTCTGGCGTGCCTTCGAGAAATAGGATCCGCTCAATCAGTTTTTGCGCATGCTCTAGCTCTTCTTCATACTCGTGCGCTAATTTTTCGTGGAGCTTATTGATGCCCCAGTCCTCATACATCTTTGAGTGCGCGAGATACTGATCCATTGAGGTTAGCTCAAGGGTAAGTTGCTTATTGAGGTGGTCGATAACGACTTGTTTACCTAGCATGTTAGCTCTCCATCATAGATTGTTGATAATTTTCGATGCCTGTCGCCTGGATTAAAAACTGTTGTGACTCTATCCAGTCGAGGTGCGCTTCTTCATATTCAAGTATGTCCTCTAATAGCTCGCGGCTGATGTAATCTTGCTCATTCTCACATAACTCGATTGCAGTACGTAAGGCGGCTATTTGCTCATTTTGAAATGTCATATCGCATACCAGCATCTCTTCGGTATGCTCGCCAATTCTTAGTTTACTGAGTTGTTGTAAGTTAGGCAGACCTTCTAGAAACAGAATACGTTCGATGAGTTCATCAGCTTGCTTCATGTCTTTAATCGACTTTTTATAGTCTTTTTCATCGAGCTCAGCTAGACCCCAATTTTTAAACATCCGGGCATGCAGGAAATACTGGTTGATGGAAGTTAGTTCTAAGGTGAGGATTTTATTCAGTTCTGGCAGGACTTTACTATTGCCTTTCATTTTTCTCTCCAAGTCTAAATTGATCTGTGTCAATTTATCTTGGTACAAATAAATAATTCTGCAAGTCTATTTCGATATATAGAAAATATTTAATATATCTAATAAATTCAATGAGGTAGTACTGATATTGAGAGGTGTTTTTATTTGTTTTTAGAAGCGGGAAGAAAAGCCATGTAGAGGCGCTACATGGCTAATTTTGTTAGTTGTTGCTATGTAGTTCAGAATTAAGCTCAACTGCAGACTTATTAGTCAAACATTCGATTTTGCCGGTTACTGAGTTGCGGCGGAATAATAAATCGCTTTTACCAGATAGTTCACGCGCTTTTACTACTTCAACCTCATTTCCACTTGCATCGAGCATTGTTACCTTGGTTCCTGCAGTGACGTATAAACCTGACTCTAGTGTGCAGCGATCGCCCAGTGGGAAGCCCAGTCCAGCATTGGCGCCTAGTAGGCTGTTTTCACCAATAGAGACAACAACGCTACCGCCACCACTTAGTGTGCCCATGATAGACGCGCCGCCGCCAACGTCACTGCCATTCCCAACCATTACGCCAGCAGAGATACGACCTTCTACCATGCTAACAGCCTCTGTACCGGCATTGAAGTTAACAAAGCCTTCATGCATAACCGTAGTACCTTCACCTATGTGTGCACCTAAACGCACCCGTGCTGTATGTGCAATGCGCACGCCACTAGGTACCACGTAATCGGTCATTTTCGGAAATTTGTCTACACAGTTTACGGTTAGTGTGCGTCCTGAGAGGCGTGCTTCAATTTGGCGATCTGCTAACTCAGGCAGATCTATCGGGCCTTCGTTAGTCCATGCGATGTTATGTAGTAGGCCAAAAATGCCATCCAGTACCAAGCCATGTGGTTTAACTAAGCGATGTGACAATAGTTGTAACTTTAAGAAACCTTCCGCGACGCTTGCTGGTTTCTCATCGGTTGCTAAAATAACTAACACCAAAGGCTGTGCTGAGCTCGCTGCCTGTTGTGCAAACTTAGCATTCTTCTCGTCGCCAGCTTGGTTAAATGCGCCTGCTAACACCTTACTTTGCTCTGAGTTTATCTCAAAAACTTCGTTGCCGCCTTGATATTCAACCACTGGTGTTAACGCTGCAACAAGATCTGCACTTGGGCTTAGAACCGGGTTAGGGAAGAAAGCTTCGATAATTTTTCCGCTGCTATTTTTTGTTGCGCTACCGAACGCTAATGAAAAACTCGCCATGTTAAGTACTTCTCCAAAGAAAATGATGAATTGCAAAAATTGGACTGCAAAACGAAGGGTTAATTTTTATAGTAGGGGTACATAATAATGATCTGGTTAACACAATTGAAGTGTTTAGCTGAATTAATCGGCATTATCTTGACGGACTAAGATAGAGCTACATGTTTTGACGATAAGTCTCGTAATACTGCATCACTTTTTTGACATAATTCTGCGTTTCTTTATAAGGTGGAATTTGATTATTGTATTTTTTTACTGCCCCGGGACCGGCATTGTATGCAGCTAGTGCCAATTTCTTATTATTATATTGGTTTAGTAAGCGTCTAAGGTATTTTGCGCCGCCTTCCATATTCTGCACCACGTCGTAGCTATTGGTGACGCCAAGCATTTTCGCGGTGCCAGGCATCAGTTGCATCATACCAACCGCACCCGCGCGTGAAACGGCTTGTGGATTATAGCCCGATTCAGCACTGATAACCGCATGGAGCAATGCCGGCTCTAATTGGTGGCGCGAGGCTACATCAACAATAGTCGGGTGATAATGCTGGCGCAGCTTCTTGTTCACTTTGTAAATTTTAACTCGTTTCGCGGGCTTATCGACCCAATTACCAAAGCTTGCTGGGGTGGTTTTTTTCGGCGTACGCATCAATAAGGTATAGTTTTTATTTAACTTCTTCTGCGCAAAATGCGTAGTGCCATTGCTGTCCACCCACATATAAACATCCGCGTTGGCAGTGGGGATAAATAGGCTAAACCATAATGTAAACGTCAGAAATATTCTATACACATTGATTCCTCGTAAGCAAAAACCAGCCCAAATACCCATTGCTAGAATTGAAGCAAATTTTACGCCGATATGACAATTACTTCTCAGTTTATTACAGGTTCAGCCTTACTCACGGTGCCCAGCATCTCTACAACTTCAGAGGGGGCTTTTTCTACGTCTCGCATCACCTCTGCTAAGTCCGTTTTAAGTAGTTCATTGTTGGGGTATAAAAACCGAGCGTACTCGATGACTGCTTGTGATTTTTGCTCTTGGTTAAGTAAGCGGTATGCATAAGCCAGATTATAGTAAATATTGGCCCTTGGAGTGTGTTTAACAAATTCACTGGCCCAAGTAACGTAAGCCTCTAGCTCTTCAGGCTTGTTTAATTTCTCTCCAACCAGCATGCGTAATGTGAAGATATTGAACTCAAGCCGAGTGGTTAATGCTAAGGGGTTAACGACCTGCATCAAAAGATCAATATCGGTTCTACCTGAGCGCTCAAATTTAGTCACCAGATAGTTCGTTTGCACAGCAGTTATCATAAAGGCACAAGTAAGCAATGGGATCAGAATCGCGTTACACTTTACTAATAGATAAGGGCGAAAAATGATTTCCTTTTGCAGCCGCCCTTTGTGGCTAATATAGGCGACTAATACGATGAAAATAAACCAAGTTGCAGCGGCGTGATAAAAAGGATACTCAGTTTGACTGTGGAGGGTGAGCGGAAAAACAAGGGCCAAAAATGCCAGCGCTTTACGCCACTGAAAGCGACTAAGTAGATATATGAAGGTTATAGCTAAGATGAGTAGGCCCAGTAACGGTACAATGCCACCTTCAACGCCCCAATACATCAGTTCATTATGGGGATGCGTTAGATTTTCTAGAACAAATGGTACTCCCTCCGCTTGAATCCGCTCTGCACGATTAGTCAGAAAGCTGTTTTCGAAATTACCGTAGCCCCAACCAGTAAGGGGTTTTTCTAGCATCATGTGCCAGCTTTGTTCGTATTGCAGCGCTCTTGCGCCAGCTTTGGCTAGCTCTTCTTTATTGCGAGATACGCTACCATCACTGATTATAAAGTGCGTTGACAGGCCGAGGGCGATTGCAATGATGACCCAAGAAAAACGTTTTTTAGATTGTTGAAGCAACCAAGGGGCGATTAAAACAAGCCCGATTACAGCGCCTAAATAGCCGGTTCTGGAAGCGCTGATATAGATCACCCAAGCCGATAAAAAACACTGCGCGAGTAAAAATGCCGTTAGCGCAGGTCGACCTTTTGGGGGCAATTTCTGAACAAGATAACAGGAAAGTAATAAACTCGTTGCGGTAAAGCTTGCTAAAACATTGGGTTGCTGAAATATGCCGTAAGGGCGGCCATAGTTGACATCAAAGCCGAGTATATTCCCCGGTTTGAGCAAGTACATTTGAGTCAGGCTATAGATATTTTGAATAAAGCCAGCGCAAACAATCAAAAATAATAACAACAACCAATTTTGTTTGCTTAGATTGAGTTGCTGCATGGCGAATAAGAGTAATATCCCACCGATAAAGCCAAACAGTCGGCCATAACTGGCATCAGCAAAAAAACCATTGGGGTAAAATACCGGTATCACGAGCAATGCAAACGCAATAAAACCTGCCATGGACATCAAATCATACCGTATGGTTTGTGCGATGCTGATTTGCCACAGCCCTAGCCCTATCAAAATAGATATAAAACACCATGCCACGGGGTTCATTGGTAGATCTAAACCCGCTCCGCCTTGGTTATGCTGAAAGTAATGCATGCCTATCAAGCAAAATAGGGCAAATACCACGGTAAAGGTGATATTTAGGCGTGAGCGAGACTGATCCATGAGGGCTTGGTATTCCTTATTTCTTTAGTAGTGGCGCTAAAAATGTCGCTGTGTGACTACGTGTTTCTTGGCAGATATCTTCTGGCCTGCCGCAGACTAATATTTCGCCGCCGCCACTGCCACCTTCCGGGCCTAAATCTACGATCCAGTCGGCAGTTTTTATGACATCGAGGTTGTGTTCGATAATAACAATTGTATTGCCTTGATCTCTAAGTTTATTCAAAACTTCGAGCAAGTGCTTTATATCATGAAAATGTAAACCCGTGGTAGGCTCATCGAGAATATACAAGGTTTTGCCAGTACTGCGTTTGGATAACTCTTTAGCCAGCTTCACTCGTTGCGCTTCGCCACCTGATAGCGTGGTAGCAGCTTGGCCAAGGCAAATATAGCTAAGCCCCACATCAAGTAATGTTTGTAGCTTACGATTCATTGCAGGCACTGCTGTGAAGAACTCCAGAGCATCTTCCACCGTCATGTTAAGCACTTCGTTAATGTTTTTGCCTTTGTACTTCACTTCTAAGGTCTCGCGGTTGTAGCGTTTACCGGCACAAACATCACAAGGCACGTAAACGTCAGGTAAGAAGTGCATCTCCACTTTTATCACGCCATCGCCCTGACAAGCTTCACAGCGACCACCTTTAACGTTAAAACTAAACCGTCCCGGTTTATAGCCGCGGCTGCGCGCTTCTTGGGTACCAGCAAATAAATCCCGAATGCCAGTGAAAATACCGGTGTAAGTAGCAGGATTAGAACGCGGTGTACGGCCGATCGGGCTTTGATCTATATCGACCACTTTATCAAGGTGTTGCAAGCCTGAAATACTTTTATAAGGCGCTGGGGTGTTTAAGCTCGCATTGTTAAGTTCTTTTTGTGCAATGCGGTAGAAGGTGTCGTTGATTAACGTTGATTTACCTGAGCCGGATACGCCAGTGACACAGGTCATTACACCCACAGGTATTTCTAGATTGACATCTTTCAGGTTATTGCCACTTGCTCCCTTTAGCTTGACCCACTTTTTGGTTAATGCAGTGCGTTTATCGGGGATCGCAATAGACTTGCGGCCACTTAAATAGTCAGCGGTGAGTGACCCCTCACTGTTAAGAATATCTTCATAACTGCCTTGGGCAATGACATTACCGCCATGGACACCCGCGCCCGGGCCGATATCAATGATGTAATCAGCAGTGCGAATGGCATCTTCATCATGCTCTACCACAATCACGGTATTACCCAGATCTCGTAGATGATTAAGCGTGCCCAGTAAGCGCTCATTATCGCGCTGATGTAAGCCAATAGAAGGTTCATCGAGGACATACATCACGCCAACTAATCCTGCACCAATTTGACTGGCTAAACGGATCCGCTGTGCCTCTCCGCCCGATAAGGTGTCGGCGCTGCGCTCTAAGCTGAGATAATTTAAGCCAACATTGACTAAGAAACTTAGCCGCTCGACGATTTCTTTTAAAATTTTCTCGGCAATTTGAGCTTTCTGCCCTGTTAGGGTAAGGCTAGTAAAAAAATCAGTGGCCTCACCGATGGACATATTGGCCACCTGTGGCAAGTTTGTGTCATTGACAAAAACGTGACGCGCTTCTTCACGTAAACGGCTGCCGTGACAGCTAGGGCAGGGCTGGCTGTTGAGGTATTTGGCGAGCTCTTCGCGTACCGCATTGGATTCGGTATCTTTGTAACGGCGTTGCATGTTTGGAATGATGCCTTCAAACGGATGTTTCCTAACCACAACATCGCCGCGGTCGTTCATGTATTTGAATTCAATTTCGCTGCGGCCACTGCCATGCAGCACCGCTTGTTGCGCCTCTTGATCAAGATCTTGAAAAGGAGTGTTGATATCAAAGCCATAGTGATCAGCGAGTGAAGTAAGCATCTGGAAGTAGTAAAAATTCTTTTTGTCCCAGCCTTTTACAGCGCCATTGGTTAAACTTTTCTTCGGCTCAGTAAGTACTCGCTCACTATCAAAGAATTGTTTTACACCTAAGCCGTCGCAAGAGCTACAAGCGCCGGCGGGGTTGTTGAAAGAAAAGATCCGTGGCTCAAGCTCTTGCATACTGTAACCACATTGCGGGCAAGCAAAGTTAGCCGAAAAAATAATTTCTTCGTGCTCGGCTTTATCCATCCAACCAATGACAGCTGTGCCACCTGATAAACCTAAAGTGGTTTCAAATGACTCCGCTAGACGCAACTGCATGTCATCACGCACTTTGAAGCGATCGACAACGACTTCTATGGTGTGTTTTTTATGTAAGTCTAGGGGCGGAGGATCCGACAAATCACATACTTCGCCATCAATCCGAGCGCGAATAAAACCTTGCGCCGCTAAACCTTGCAGGGTTTTTACATGCTCGCCTTTACGCTCTTTTACCACCGGCGCCAACAACATCAGCTTACTGCCTACTGGCAATTCAAGTACCTTGTCGACCATTTGGCTAATAGTTTGTGCGTTTAACGTAATATCATGAGTTGGGCAGCGCGGCTCGCCGACTCGAGCATAGAGCAAGCGCAGGTAGTCATAAATTTCGGTAATGGTACCGACTGTTGAGCGTGGGTTGTGTGACGTTGATTTTTGTTCAATAGAGATGGCGGGGGAGAGACCTTCAATATGGTCTACATCGGGTTTTTCCATTAATGATAGAAACTGACGCGCATAGGCCGAGAGCGACTCAACGTATCGACGTTGACCTTCTGCGTACAAGGTATCAAAGGCGAGAGAAGATTTACCTGAGCCAGATAGCCCAGTGATCACCACTAACTTATCGCGGGGAATAGTTAAATTAATGTTTTTAAGGTTATGAGTACGCGCGCCTCTGACTTCAATGTTATCCATGTTGCCACTCTGTAAACAAAATCAAAGTGGTGAGTATCGCACAGTATTAACTGTATGAATAGACAGTTAGAATAAGAAAAGCCAGCATCCTTGCTGGCTTTTATATTGGCTAAAAAGCGGTGTAGCTTAAATGTATTCTCTTGCCCAGCTAACAGCTTGTAGCCTGTTTTTGACTTTAAGCTTCTTAAACACATTATATAAATGTGATTTAACGGTGTGTTCACTGAGAAACAGGTTGTCGGCAATTTGCATATTCGACGCCCCTGTCATTACTTGTTTTAATATTTCCACCTCACGACTGGTTAACTTAGCGTATGGCTGGTACTGGCGGTGAAGCCGAGTGCGCAACGTGGCAAGTTGTGAGGTCATAGTGGAGCGACTAAACCAATATTCGCCAGCAAAGACACATTTTATGCCTTTGATAAGCTGCTCTTGATCGGCCGATTTTTGGAAAATTCCTGCACACAACGGCCAAGCTTGTAGCAAGTGTGTTTCTAACTCTGGGTCAGTATTGAAAAGAATAATGCTGGTATTGATGGTCCATTGATTAATTTCGTGATGCCAATCTTGTTCGTTTGCTCTCGAAATATATTGCAAATTTGCAAGAAAGAAATACTCAGTATCCACATCTTGAGTAATACTCAGTTGTTCGGGGGTACTGATTAATTCAACGTCCACTGCCAGTTTTAACTTTAGAAAATGAACCAGGGCAGAAGACTCGATGGAGTCTTCTGAAATTAAAAATAAATGCTGTTTTTTGTTCATTAAAGTTATTCCCTGATAGCTTTTCAGCGCGACTAGACTAATACATCTATCAAAAATAAGTGAAGCATTAAAAAAGCATTAGCACTAAGATGTTAGTTATAAAAAGCGACTAGCGCTTTGTTATTAGGCTTATTTATATCGATTTAGATTACATAAATTAATTATTTTTGACAAATGTTAGGTGTTTTTTATACGAACAATACCATTATTATCTCTGTTTTGACCCAGACCAAGGGTTTTCGTTTTTGTTTTCTATCATGTTATCATCCCCGCCTATTTTAGCAGCCAGACAAGCCTAATGAGTCAAAGTGCATTAAATGCCACCGAAAAGCGAGCATCTATTTCCTTAGCCGTCGTTTTTGGCCTAAGAATGTTGGGCCTGTTTATGATCATGCCAGTGTTTGCTTACTACGGTAAAGCGCTTGATGGCTACTCGCCACTTTGGGTTGGTTTGGCTATCGGTGCTTATGGTCTAACTCAAGCGCTGTTTCAAATTCCGATGGGGATGTTGTCAGATCGTATTGGTCGTAAGCCTGTCATCTTTCTTGGACTGATCATTTTTGCTATTGGTAGTGTGATTGCTGCCATGTCTGACTCCGTTTATGGCGTGGCTTTAGGTCGAGCGGTGCAAGGGTTAGGGGCTATCGCCAGTGCTATTTTAGCCCTTGCCGCCGATTCAAGCCGAGAAGAGCAGCGACCCAAGGTGATGGCAACCATAGGGGTATGCATAGGTTTGGCTTTCGCCGTTGCGATGGTGGTTGGCCCGATTGTGACCCAGTTTATTGGCTTATCTGGGTTATTCTATTTTACCGCTTTGATGGCGATCCTGGGGTTGATTATTGTTAAGTATGCCGTACCTGATGTGGTGCATAAGGCGCCCGCAGGTGAGACGGTGGCAGTCCCTCAGTTACTCGGTAAGCTGCTACGTAAGCCGGAATTGTTGCGCTTAGATGCGGGAATTTTTGTTCTGCATTTAACATTGACCGCGATGTTTGTGGTGCTGCCACTTAAATTGGTTGCCGCGGGGGTGGAGGTGACTCAGCACTGGTTATTGTATTTCCCCGCCCTAATCCTTTCCTTTATATTCATTATTCCAATGTTGATTATTGGTGCTCGTAAGCAAAAGAATAAGCAGTTCTTTTTGTTCTCGATTGCGCTAATGGCGGCGAGCCTATTTTTATTGGCAAATTCAAATATGCCGCTATGGTTAATATTGCTGGCGGTATTTTTATATTTTACCGCATTTAATTTTTTAGAAGCCTCGTTGCCGGCGTTTATCTCCATGTTGGCTCCAGCAGGAGCAAAAGGCTCGGCCATGGGCATCTACTCTACTAGCCAGTTTTTAGGCGCTTTTTTGGGCGGCGTTGCCGGAGGAACTGCTTATAATTATTTCGGCGAACAAGGTTTATTTATTTTTATTGGCTGTTTAATGTTATGCTGGTTGGTCATTGCATTTGGCATGAGTAACCCTAGCCAAATTCGCAATCATGTATTAAGTATTAACCTCATGGAGACGCAACAAGCTGAGCAGTTAGCTAGTCAATTAACGCATTTGGCTGGGGTGCTCGAAGCTGTAGTTGTGCCTAATGAGCGTGTAGTTTATCTCAAAGTAAAACATACAGAGTTTGAACTTAATCAGGCCCATAAGCTGATTAAGTGTGTTAATTAACGGGAGTTAAGATTATGGCCACTCGTGGAGTGAACAAAGTTATTTTGGTTGGCAACTTAGGTCAAGATCCTGAGGTTCGCTACCTACCTAATGGTGGTGCGGTTGCTAACATTACGATTGCCACGTCTGAGTCATGGCGTGATAAAACCAGCGGTGAGCAGCGCGAAAAGACTGAGTGGCATCGCGTATCTTTGTTCGGTAAATTGGCCGAAGTCGCGGGTGAATATCTGCGTAAGGGTTCACAAGTTTATATTGAAGGCCAATTACAGACTCGCAAATGGCAGGACCAACAAGGCCAAGATCGTTTTACCACTGAAATTGTGGTGCAAGGCTACAGTGGTGTAATGCAAATGCTAGGTGGTCGCCAAGGCGGTCAACAAGGTGGTGGCCAAGGTAATTATGGCGGTCAAGGCGGACAACAAGGTGGCTACGGTGCACCACAAGGCGGCGGACAACCACAAGGTCAGCCACAACCACAACAGAGTTGGGGTCAACCACAGCAGCCAAATGTTGCTCCTGCTCAAGCGCCGCAACAGCCAGCTTATAATCAAGCACCGCCAGCGCAAGCGCCACAACAGCAAAAACCGGCGTCACAGCCAACCTACAATGAGCCGCCAATGGACTTTGATGACGATATTCCTTTTTAGGCCATACATAAATAGTAATTTTTGATAAAGAATATTAAGGGTCTGTTTTTACAGACCCTTTTTTCATGGTTATGGCCGGTGCTAGATATTGATTAGTTGTGATAGTAGTAGGCAAAAGAGTGTTTGCTTACGCAGTATGGCGGTGAAGGTGCTTCTATGTAGGTTAGCCCAAGCCAAATATCGTTTAGTTGGTGAAGACTAAGCGAGGCTGTTCTGGTCTGACTTTTAAGTTAAGCTGCAGGAGTGTTTTAACGCCGGCGATCCCGTCTGGCGTGAGCTGTTGTTGTTGCTGGAACTGCTTTAACGCTTGTTCAAGTGTTTGCTCAAAATGATCTGTTTGGGTGCCATCGTAGGCTTGTAGTTGCGATAAACTTGCACTTAACCAACTCACCGCCGGCCCTTGATCGCCTCGCTTTAGGTATTCTTTAAACTGCAATGGAGCTTTCCAGAGTAGGGTGTACTCTCCAGTCCAATGGGCATTGAACCAAGACTCACTGACACGAATATGGCTATCATCCACCAGTAATTCCACGCCACGGTAAAGTTTAGCTAAGGTGGCAAAATATGGCCGTTGATTAGAGTCTTGCATTTTCACCACCACGGGGTGATTCATTCTTTTCAGCTGTTCAAGATTAGCGCTCTCTTCTAAGCAGCGAAGGCCAACAATTTGTCCGGTATTGCAATCAGCTCGTTCAGCGGGCAGTGTGTAGCCCCAAAGCTTATAAAGGTTTTGCATCGCTTGATGTGGTGACCGGCTGCTGGCGATAATGCTATCGAGATATTGACCCTCTCGGTTGTCAATATCATTGACTGGGCGGCTACGTTTTACTAAGCGCTTTGATTGGGCACTGATATTGACTGTTTTTTGTGTATTGAAGCTGGGTAAAAACCATGAGTTATTAGCACCTATTTTCACTGGTGGGTGGCTGGCTGGCGGTGTCAGCGTAATAGCTAGTGAGCCAATAATAGCCGCAGCGATACCGCTAACCACAACTGTGCGGTATGGTTGAATGAGTTGTTGCAACGCACTTTGATGACGAATTCCTTGGATTTCGTTGGCGACTTGCCGCACCATTTTAGCTGAAACCTGATGCTGTCCTTTGGCAAAAGCTGCCAGCATGGACTGGTCACAAATTAGATTAATTAAGCGCGGCACGCCTTGGCTGTGTAGTTGTAACTCTTTCAGTGCTAACCGGTTGAATACTTTTAATCGACAGCCGGCTATTTGTAGGCGATGAGCGACATAGAGGCACACTTCCCTGTAGTCCAATGGCAGTAAGTGATAACGCGCATGGATCCCTTGCGCCAGCACCAGTAACGATTCTTTTCTAAGTAACGCTAATAGCTCGGGTTGGCCGATAAGTACCACTTTAAGTAGCTTTTGCCCATCGCGCTCAATTTGCGTTAGTAATTTAAGTAATTCAAGGGACAGTGGCGTTAACAGCTGTGCTTCATCGATTAATAAAACAGAATGTTTTTGCTGGCAATGATTCTGATGTAGGTATTGAGTAATGAGGTCAAAAAGGGTTTTTAAATCGTCTTGGTCATTTTGATAGGGAATGGCAAATTCATCACAAATGGTTTCAAGTAGTTCAATTTCGCTAACCGAAGGGTTGATGATGTAGGCAAGAGAGGTTTGTTCTGTAAGGCCAGCTAGCCAAGTGCGGCAAACCATGGTTTTACCGGTCCCGACTTCACCTGTTAATAACACAAAGCCACCCGTGCCACCTTGCAAGCTATACATTAAATGGGCTAGCGCCTGCTCATGGCGGTCACTCATATAAAAGTAATCAGGGGCGGGAACGATCGAGAAAGGGTTTTCTCTTAGCCCAAAAAAGTCATAATACATTTTAGACTCACATCCTTGCCGTGAAGGTAATACGCTGATCCTTCAGCTGTTCAAAATGAAACTTTAGAGGATTTCACTTCATTAAAGCTGGATTCTACTGAGTTGTTAGTGATATTGGAATCATTAGCCGTGGTTTGAGCTAAATTTATCCGAAAGTAAAAAGTAATAAATAAAAAACCCAGCGGATAGGCTGGGTTTTTTGTTTCTGACGCTAGGCTGCTATAACGAAAAATTATTTCATTTTTCTGATACTTGAAGGTATTTCTCGCGGCTATCTGATTCCGTCAGCTCAGCCATATTCACTCCAAGTTGTTCACACGCCTCTTCAAAGCTAATTCCACAATGGCACATCAATACGTCGATGGCAGGTAAATATGCATGCATTTTTTATCTCCCTATATGTTACGACTATGTTATGCAGTTTTTTCGTTTCTGTGTATATTCGACTTTAGCATTAGACGGCATAATGTAATGCATCAATAAACTCTAGACCAATTTTTAATCATTGACGAAACAATTTGTTAGATTTTAGCGTTATTTTTTATTAGAAAAAATATTCAAGGTTAATGCTCAGCATGTCATCGTCTTTCCAGCTATAGAGTGGGTCATTGGCTTCGCTACTGTAGAATAGCCAAGCTTCTAGGTTCAATCGCCAGTGCTGACCAAATCGGGTACTCCCCTCGATTCGTCCTGAGTAGCTCATTTGTTCTAAATCTCTTGCCACCCCAAGTAATAGCTCGGAGCCATCGACATCGTTAAAGACCAACCGAGTACCGAGAAAAAGGTCGTTTTGATACGGCGTGTTAGCGTTTAAGCCGCGCCGATCCCAGTTGTATTCGCTTAACAGCCCTAAATCGATATTACTATCAGCTAGGCCGATCAGGGTGTATTCAAAGCCAGCGACGCCGGCTTGATAGTGTTCAAATTGCCCCTCTTTATGCAACGCTTCTATTTTCCACAGCCACTCGCCTAGTGTGGCTTGGATGTCGGTGCTGACCTGCCACATCTGTTGGTAATAAGGGGCTAGCTCATTTTGACCAACGGGTTGTAATATCGGCTCACGATCAGTGCCTTTAAAGCCAGCAAGACCGACATCCCAGTCGCCAAGGGTACGACTCCAGCGCAGTGCGAAGTCGATATGTTGCGCTTTGGCGGATGACTCATATCGCGCTTGGTTGGTATTTACCACTAATGGCGTTCGCAAACGTCCTTTTTCACCGGTGAAGGTTCGCTCTCTAAAGCCAGGCAAAACAAAAGCATCAAGTACGCCCCAGTCGCGGATTAAGCTTAAATGCGCCATAGGCTGGCCGAGCTTGCGATCGCCATTGACCGTTTCGACTTGATCAGTTTGATTGATCACATCCACTAGGTGTTGTGATTCTGTGACCCCCCAAAAAACAATACCAACCCCTAGCTCAAATTCCCAATCATCACGCAAATGAACCCATTTGGCTTCTTGAATATCCCAATGACTGCGCTCATCATCTAGGCTATCAAGGCGAGCGAAAGGGGTGAAAATAAAAGCATCTTGGCCATCATGCCAAGGCAGATAAAATTCAGGTTCAATCGCTATCGAGGTTTGGTGGTCACCTTGGTGTGCAAATTGCGCTGATTCAATAAAACTACGCTGTTGCAAGCTGATCGAGCCTTGCATCTCGACCGCTATTGCGGGTAAGTGAATAGCGCTAAGCAGCGCCGCTGCAAAGTATGATTTCATTATACTTCCTTGGTCAGTATCGACTGACTTCGCCTGAAATAAAGCTTTTGAATTAAAGTGGATAAAAAGGAGGGACGAACCCTCCCATTTTCTTAACGCGCGCGCTTGAGCTTACTTTTATTGAAGTCGGCTTCACTGAGCCCGGTATCAAAACGATATTCGCTAAAATTCAATTGCGTGCTTTTGCCTGTCTGATGATTTTCAACAGCGAGAAGGTTTGCGCGCCAAAAGCGTTTATTTTCGCCATCTAATTCTTGCCTCACTTCATAAGCTTGATAATTACTGAATGTTAATGTTTTCAGCAACGCGCTTTTCCGGTCGTAATATTCTGTCTTTAATACTCGATAGTGTTGCTGATCGATCCAAGTAATTAATTTGCTATAACCGGAATACTGGTCAGTGGGGATATTTTCAATTTTCCAAGTCTTTTCCCCGCCAATGTCAGCTTCACCTAAGTACCGATAGTTATATTTTTCGACTTCGAATGAGCTCAGATCTTCGTAGGCAAATTCACTGCCCATAAAAGGGCCAGACTTATTGCGTGACGCAATGCGTTTAACTCGTTTTAGGGCGGGTAAATACAGCCATTGGTCATCAGCTCCCGTGACGTGGGAAAAGCTTAAAAAAGCGGTACCTTTTACGTCATGTGGTGTGTCAAAAATACTCAGCGATTTATCACCATCACCTTTGACTTCCAAGCTCTTCATTCTTAGATTGCGGGTACTGGTTTGCCCTTGCGCATTGGTTAAACGCATTTCTAAGGTTGCTTCATTACTGCGCCAGCCAGTGTCGCGCAGTTTACGCTCTTGCATAATGGTTAGGCCCTGATCGTCACTGGCTAACACCGGGCTTATGACCGCCGTCGACATAAGTGCAACGGTGAGAGAAATAGGTAAATATATTTTTTTCATTATGGGGTTCCTATGGGTTGGCCAGAGAAGTTAATTTAGGTTCGGTATTGCTGGTTTCTATGCTGGTTGTTAACTTAGGTTTACGGTCAAATACCAGTAGAAATGCGGGTAAAATTAGCAGGTCAATCAGCAGCGCGATCATGACGACGATGCTAGTGAGCAAGCCCATATCGGCATTCATGGCAAAATTGGATTGGGTTAAAATGCCAAAGCCAACACAGATAACTAAGGTGGTAATCACGAGCGCTCGACCAACACTGGTAAAGGCATAAATAACGGACTGTTCGGTATTTTGACCTTGCTTGCGGGCGTGTTGGTACTTGCTTAAGAAGTGCACTGTATCATCGACAACGATCCCAAGTGTTAAACTAGAGACAATGGACAGGGCGAGGTTTATTTCACCATTAACCAATGCCCATAAGCCAAAACCTGCTAAGCCGGGCAGGATATTTGGCAACAGACTGATCAAACCTAGACGCCATGAGCGCAGCGCCACGCCAAGTAGAGCGGAAATCAACACTAAGGCAAAGGCCGTTCCAATCAACATGCTACCCATATTGCGTTCGCCGACATGAGCAAACATCGAACTGGTACTGGCAATATCCACTTGCAGGTTAGGTGCATGCTGCTCAAACCATGTATTTGCTCTGTGTTCTAAGGCTAAAATTTCAATGCTGCCGAGGTTTTTAAAGGTGGCAACAATGCGGGTGGCTGACTTATCAATGTTGATTTGATTGTTTAAATCTAAGCCGTACGGCAAGCTCATTTCATACATTAACAAATATTGTGCTGCGAGCTCTTTTTCATCCGGCAAACGGTATTGCGACGGGTCATCACCATGCATGTTCTTATTAAGGCGTTTGATGGTATCAGTCAGGGACAGGACATGATCTGTCTCTGGCTGAGCTCTTAGCCATTCAGTAAATTCAGCGAGTCGGCTGAGAAATGCTGGATCATTAATGCCATTACTAGCGCCGCTATCAAGACCAAACTCTAGGGTTGTCATACCGGAAATATGCTCCGCCATAAAATCAGAATCTTGGCGGAAGGTGGTATCTGTACTGAAATACTTTAGTGCATCATCATTTACCTGATTATTGGGTGCTTGAGATGCTAATGCGATCACCGTAATGATGCCAAAACCTAACACTTGTTTTTGCTTTTTTATCACCCAGAGGGCAAAGCGCGCCATATTGGCCGATGGGTTTGGCTGCGCTTTAACTTTAATCGGCATTATGCTCAGTAAAGCCGGTAGCAGAGTGATGGAAAATAGGAAGGCGAACAGCATGCCAACGGCAACTAAGTTACCTAAATCACGCAGTGGTGGTGAGTCTGAAAAATTAAGTGACAAAAAGCCAATGGCGGTGGTGACACTGGTAATAAATACGGGTTTAAGATTAATGCCCAAACTACTGTGTATGGCTTGTTTTTTGGTTTCGCCACGGCGCATCGCCAGCAACATGCTGCTAATAATATGAACGCAGTCAGCCACTGCTAATGTCATCACAATGGTGGGCACATTGACCGTTGGCGTGGTAAGAGGAATGCCAAGCCAACCGGATACGCCTAAGGTTGCGGCTATGGTGGCAATGATTACCGCTAGCGAGGCAATGGTGCTAAGAATAGAGCGCAGTAGAAAGGCAAGCATCAGCAAAATAGCCAAGAACATCCCCGGAACTAAAGTGCTTGAATCACTTTGAGAATAGCTGGCAAAGGCATCATTTAACATAACCATACCTGACATACGAATGTCGGTGTCAGGGTAAAGCGCTTCATATTTTGTTTTTAGCTCTTTAGCAAATGCGGCGACGGCTGGCCCTTCGGTTAGGGGATCTATTTCAGGCAGTTGTACGGTAACGTTGATAATAGTGACAGCACCATTTTCGCCGACTAACTTATTGAGTAACTCGGGTTGTGTTAGGGCGACTTGGCGGATTGCATCTTTTTTCTCTGGACTCAATAGATTGGTTTCGAGTAATAAATCTTCAACCAGCAAGTCATCTTCTTCAGCTCGGGTATGTTGAAAGTTAGTGATCGAGTCAACCCTTGTTGAATAAGGGGTTTGCCAAGATTCTTTGGTCATTTGATGGATCTGGCTCAGGGTTTGATCACTAAACACATTGCCTGATTTGGGCGCAATGATGAAGCTAACCGCATCTGACTTACTATAAACATTTTGCATTCGCTCAAAGGCTTGCAATTGGGGGTTATCAGGGCCAAAAAACACCCGATAGTCACCATCGAAATATAATTTGCTGGCACCAAAGGCAAAAGCAAATAGAATTAATAACGAGGCAAATAGGCTTATTAGGGGTCGCTCTACAACCCAAATCTGCCATTTTGCCACATTAGGGGGGCTAGTATTTTGCATTGTTTCCTCATTATGACGTTTCGTCATTACCTAGTAAAAAAATATGACGATAAATCACAAAGTGACGAATCGTCATGTGGTGGTGTAAAGAAAGCCAGTCAACTGGCTAGTTTATAATTCTCTACTGCTCGTTACTTATTTATTCAATGTAGCCAGCTCTTCATAAAAGATTTCTTCAGCAATGCGCTGCCAACTGGCTTTATAATCCCAGTCCCACGAATAGGGTTGCCACTGCAGTCCATCTAGTACAATTGAAGCATTAACCAACACCGCTGAGTCGATATCAATGCGCTCTAAGCAAGGCGTGGGCGTTGAGTTACGCAAAATAGTCACTGAGCCAAAGCTCATTGCCCAAATGGCGAACGTCACTTGATAGAGGTTATCTTCATATCGTCGACTTAACTCATTGTTTGCCATTGCTGTTTCAATCATGCCTTTGAGCATTTCGACCATTTCATCTTCAGTCTCACCAAGCGCTTTAATTCGCGCGGGGGAGGCTTTTTCAAAAACAGCTGGGCTCATTACCCTTAATGACACCATCGTTAAGATGGGGTAACACAAAGTGAACAATTCATAGCCGAAACTAAGTGCCAGTATGCGCTCTCGGCTATTGCCTTCAAAATTGGCTAACTTACCAAACATGCTCTTTTGGATCCTTAGACCCCGCGCGCACAGCGCACACCATAAATCTTCCTTACTCGAAAAATGGTTGTATACCGTTCCTTTCGAGTACTCAGAGCGGGCCGTTAACTTATCCATCGTGAGCTGCGCAAAACTATGCTCTTCAATAATCTCTATGGCCAAATCCAGCAATAGCTCTTCACGCTCTGCCACTTCTCTTGCTTTTCTTGTTTGTGTTGTCATGAGCCGCCACGTTCTTTAAATACATAAAATGAATTATACGTGTCTTCAGCATGCACAGCCATGATTTGGCGCACGAACAGTAATGAATGACTGAAAGTCTATAAATGACGATTGGTCATTAATCTAGTTTCATCTTATGTTGATGTCAATTATATTTTTCGAAAAAAAGCGGGCATTGCCCGCTTTGATAAATAAATCACAGATAAATCCTAGCTCGATTAATCGTCGCTAATTGATCCTATCTTATGAATGCTTAAATCGGCACCATGGTACTCAGCTTCTTGAGTCATGCGCAGGCCTACCGTTTTGGCGAGAATGCCGTATACGATAACACCACCAATCAGTGCGACAATTATGCCCGCTAAAGTGCCAATGACTTGTGACATCAGGCTCACTCCGCCCAGTCCGCCGAGCGCTTCACTGCCGAAAATGCCCGCAGCAATACCACCCCAAGCACCACATACCCCATGTAATGGCCATACACCTAGCACATCATCGAGTTTCATGCGGTTTTGTAAGTAGGTAAACAGCACCACAAAAAGGCCCCCGGCGATGCCGCCTGTTAGCAATGCGCCAATAGGGTGCATTAAATCTGAGCCAGCACAGACTGCTACTAGTCCTGCCAATGGACCATTATGAATAAAGCCGGGGTCATTTTTTCCGACCAGTAGTGACACTATGATGCCGCCAACCATAGCCATCAATGAATTTACCGCAACCAGGCCGGAAATCCCGTACATAGTTTGCGCTGACATCACGTTAAAGCCAAACCAACCGACAGTTAAAATCCAAGCGCCTAAGGCAAGAAACGGAATATTAGAAGGCGCGAAAGCGACTAACTTGCCGTTTCGGTAACGGCCATTACGAATACCAAGAAAGTATACCGCCACTAAAGCTAACCAACCGCCGACGCCATGAACAACCACCGATCCAGCAAAGTCATGGAAACTTGCGCCAAAGCTTGTTTCTAGCCAAGCTTGAAAACCGTAATTACCGTTCCAAATGATGCCTTCGAAGAAAGGATAAACAAACCCGACAATTAAACCTGATGCGGCGAGCATGGGATAGAATTTCGCGCGCTCGGCAATACCACCAGAGATAATCGCTGGAATAGCCGCGGCGAAAGTAAGCAAAAAGAAGAATTTTACTAATTCATAGCCGTTCGCTGTGGTCAGTTCACTAGCTGGGGCTAAAAACGTCACATCGTAAGCTATCCAATAACCTATGAAGAAGTAAATCACGGCAGAAAAGCCAAAGTCGGCAATGATTTTTACTAATGCATTAACTTGGTTTTTCTGACGTACTGTGCCCACCTCTAAGAAGGCAAAGCCTGCGTGCATCGCCAGTACCATAATGGCACCAAGTAAAATAAATAAAGTGTTTGAGCTTTGCACTAAGGTTTCTACTGCACTGTTGATGTTGTCCACTGTCTCTCCCTTTGCTTCCTGCCAAAGACATATCCTATGGCAGTAATAAAGCGGTTGTGTCTCGATATTAAAGTTTTTAGTTGTTATAAGGTTTCGATGGCTAGCTAGGCTGAGTACGTAAATGCCCGTGTGAGCTAAATCCTTGTCAGGGACCGTCATAGCAGGTTTTATGCCATAAATGTAAATAGTGGCTTTTTATGGTGCACCTGCTTTCCGGTGGGGCTTGGTTGTGGCGCGTTGGCGGGAATAAATAGCGGTTTTATGGCCTGTTTTACCCTATTTGTGAGCAGTATTGGTGCATAGTGTGGTGCGCTTGCTCTTTATTGGTGCTTTGAGGGATTAAAGTTTAACTAAAGGTTTTATTTTGGGCCGGGCTTTAGTCGAACATTTTCAGTATAATGCTGCGCTGACATTTTGATTTAGGCCTTCTATATGATCATTTCCCAGCAACAGTCATTGCTTGATTTCAATTCTTTTTCTCTTGATGTGAAAGCGCATACCTTAGTGACGCTGGCGTCAGAAAGTGATTTAGCCGATTTTGTTTATCAACCAGATACCCCGTATTTCATTCTTGCCGGCGGCAGTAATTTACTCTTTTGTGAAGATTTTAATGGCGTGCTTATTAAGCCTGATTTCAAAGGTAAAGCGGTAGTAGATGAGGGGGATGCTTGGCTGATTACTGTTGGTGCCGGTGAAAACTGGCATGACTTTGTCACTTGGTGCTTGGCTAATGGCTACCATGGTTTAGAAAACCTAGCGTTAATTCCAGGTTGTGTTGGTGCTACGCCCGTGCAAAACATTGGCGCCTATGGGGTTGAAGTAAAAGACTTCATTGACAGTGTTAAATCTTATCGCTTAGCAGATGGTGAATGGCAAACGCTATCACATCAAGCATGCCAATTTGCCTATCGTGACAGTGTGTTTAAACATCAGTATAAAAATACCCACCTTATCATTGAGGTTACGTTTCGTTTACCTAAACAATGGCAACGAACCTTAAATTATGGGGATTTAAAACAGCTGCCGGAAACGGCGAGTGCACAACAAATTTACGATCTGGTGTGTCAAGTCAGAGCTGAAAAACTGCCTGATCCGAACACCTTAGGTAATGCTGGGAGTTTTTTTAAAAACCCAGAAGTCCCAGCTGCGCAAGCACAGGCGTTAGCGATTGCTTATCCAGAGTTACCGATCTACGAGACTGGTGACGAAAATATTAAAAAGCTCGCTGCTGGCTGGCTAATTGATCAATGTGGTCTAAAAGGGCGGCAGATAGGCGGTGCGCAGGTGCATCAGAAGCAGGCATTAGTATTAGTTAATCAAGGTGGAGCAACACCTAAAGATGTGGTTGAGCTGGCGTGGCTAGTCCGTAATCAGGTGGCAGAGCGGTTTGGTGTGTTGTTAGAGCATGAAGTGCGCTTTATTGCGGCGCAGGGTGAAACAACTCTTGATGACATGATGCTGCAATTAGAGCGCAATGCATTAGCAGCTGAGCAAGACGCTTAAATTCTGAAATTATATAAGGTGGCGCTGAGATGACAGCCAAGAAGAATATTAATCTATTGATTCAATTATTAGCGGATGGACAGTTCTATTCTGGCGAATGGTTGGGGCAGCAGCTCGGCGTTACTCGTACTTCAATCAGTAATTATATCAAGCAAGCTGAAGCGCTAGGGCTGGATATTCACAGTGTAAAAGGTAAAGGCTATAAGTTGGTTGCGCCAATTGAGTTATTAGATGAAGCCTTGATCCGTTCTTTGTCGGAGCAAAAAGCGGTAGATGTTTTTCCGGTGCTTGATTCCACCAATCAATACTTATTAGACCGGTTAGATCAGCTAACACCCGGCGCAACCTGTATGGCGGAATGCCAAACCGCGGGACGCGGTCGACGCGGGCGGCAATGGGTGTCACCGTTTGGCTCGCATTTATATTTGTCCATGTACTGGCAGCTTGAAGCGGGCATGGGTGCGGCGATGGGGCTGAGTCTGGTGACAGGCATTGCCACGGTTAACGCACTTGAGTCCTTAGGTGTGGATGGCGTGCAACTTAAGTGGCCCAATGATATCTATGTCGAAGGTAAAAAGTTGGCAGGTATTTTAGTTGAAATGTCAGCTCAAGCTGCAGGCCCTTGCCAACTGGTGATCGGGCTTGGCCTAAATGTGAAGATGCCAGCAGCGGCGGCAGAAGGAATTGATCAGCCATGGACTGACTTAGAACAGATGGGGGCGAGCGGGATCGGTCGCAACCAACTGGCTGCAAGGCTGATTATGGCATTCGCGCAAAGTTTGTCATTGTATGAGCAAGCGGGACTGGAGCCTTTCTTGACGCGTTGGCAAGCCCTTGATGCGTTTATTAATCAGCCTGTTAATTTAATTATCGGGCCGAAAACTATTTCAGGTATTGCACGAGGTATTGATGCGCAAGGTGCTTTGTTAGTCGAGCAGCACGGGGTGATCAAGCCTTTTATCGGTGGCGAAATTTCTTTACGACTCGCTCAGGCCTGATGCAGATTTGTTTAAATGCCTGTTTTTCGTACCGTATGAGAGGGCTTTTGGTCGATTTTGTATGAAGTTTGCCCACTCAGTCGATTTATCTTATTTTTTTATCCTTTTACTGTTGCAACCGCGAAAACTATTACTTAGAATGCGCGTCACTTAAATGAAGCCGACTTAGCTCAGTAGGTAGAGCAACTGACTTGTAATCAGTAGGTCACCAGTTCGATTCCGGTAGTCGGCACCATTTAATCATTTAAGTACTGGGGGGGTTCCCGAGTGGCCAAAGGGAGCAGATTGTAAATCTGCCGCGAAAGCTTCGATGGTTCGAATCCGTCCCCCCCCACCATCTAAGTTTTAAAGTGGTCTTAAATGACAACTAGAAACATGATGCGGGCATCGTATAATGGCTATTACCTCAGCCTTCCAAGCTGATGATGCGGGTTCGATTCCCGCTGCCCGCTCCAATACAAAATGCTGATATGGCTCAGTTGGTAGAGCGCACCCTTGGTAAGGGTGAGGTCGGCAGTTCGAATCTGCCTATCAGCACCATTTCTAGTCGCTTTAATCCAAAAAAATTAATCATAGTGTGAAATCTTTCACCGTATTTGTCTCTGAGGGGCGAACATGTCTAAAGCAAAATTTGAACGTAATAAGCCTCACGTAAACGTGGGCACCATTGGTCACGTTGACCATGGTAAAACAACTCTAACCGCTGCTATTTCATCGGTTCTTACCAAAGCTTACGGTGGTGAAACTAAAGATTTCGCATCTATCGATAATGCACCTGAAGAGCGTGAGCGCGGTATTACAATCAATACTTCTCACATCGAGTACGACACACCGACTCGTCACTACGCACACGTAGACTGTCCTGGACACGCCGATTATGTTAAAAACATGATCACTGGTGCTGCTCAAATGGACGGCGCTATCCTAGTAGTAGCTGCGACTGATGGCCCAATGCCACAAACGCGTGAGCACATCCTACTTTCTCGTCAAGTTGGTGTTCCATACATCATCGTATTCATGAACAAATGTGACATGGTTGACGACGAAGAGCTACTAGAGCTAGTAGAAATGGAAGTTCGTGAACTGCTATCTGAGTACGATTTCCCAGGTGATGACCTACCGTTAATCCAAGGTTCAGCGCTTAAAGCACTTGAAGGCGACGAAGCATGGGAAGCGAAAGTACTTGAGCTTGCAGAAGCACTAGACACTTACATCCCAGAGCCAGAGCGTGAAATCGACAAGCCATTCATCATGCCTATCGAAGACGTATTCTCTATCCAAGGCCGTGGTACAGTAGTAACTGGTCGTATCGAAGCGGGTATCGTTCGCGTACAAGACGAAGTAGAAATCGTTGGTATCAAAGATACTACTAAGACGACTTGTACGGGTGTTGAAATGTTCCGTAAGCTGCTTGACGAAGGTCGTGCAGGTGAGAACTGTGGTATCCTTCTACGTGGTACTAAGCGTGAAGACGTTGAACGTGGTCAAGTACTAGCTAAGCCTGGTTCAATCACACCACACACTAAGTTCGAATCAGAAGTATACGTACTAAGCAAAGATGAAGGTGGCCGTCATACTCCATTCTTCAAAGGTTACCGTCCACAGTTCTACTTCCGTACAACTGACATCACTGGTGCTGTAGAGCTTCCAGAAGGTGTAGAAATGGTAATGCCTGGTGACAACCTTAAATTCGTTGTAGAGCTAATCGCTCCAGTAGCAATGGATGAAGGTCTACGTTTCGCTATCCGTGAAGGTGGCCGTACAGTAGGTGCTGGTGTAGTATCTTCAATCATCGAATAATATCGATTGATTAAGAACACTCTGAAAAGGTCGCTTTGGCGGCCTTTTGTGGTAGCTAAGGTATGAGAAATTACCCCAGCACTAAAAACTTAATCGACAGTAATGCGTCCTTTGACAAGATTATTCAGGTTACATTTTAGTGAAAAAACCCTATAATAGGGCCAATTTTGAAGGGGTGTAGTTCCAACGGCAGAACGTCGGATTCCAAATCCGAATGTTGGGAGTTCGAATCTCTCCACCCCTGCCAAATTTGATCTCAGCAGATCAACAACGTTACCTGAATATTGCGCAATGAGCGTATAGCAGGTCAGATAACCTCGCCTCGCGGGGCTTTTGCATTTACGAAAAGTGGATTTGGTTGTATGACAACGAGCAATGAAAGTACCAGCAGTTCAATGGATGGTCTAAAGTGGTTTACAGTAGCATTACTTTTAGTTGGTGCAGTAGTAGGCAACTATTTTGCCGGTGAGGCTGACGCTCACTTTCTGGCACGATTAATCGGTGTGATCTTTTTAGTTATTGCCGCATTCGGTGTTGCTGCCGTAACGACAAAAGGTAAAACCTTTATTAGTTTTGCTAAAGAAGCGCAAATTGAAGTGCGAAAAGTGGTATGGCCAACGCGTCAAGAAGCCACACAAACAACGTTTATCGTATTAGCCGTTTCTGCTATCGCAGCGCTTATTCTGTGGGGTCTAGACGGCATTTTAGTACGTTTAGTGGCATTCATTACTGGAGTTAGTCTTTAACTATGACTGAGATTGCAGAGCAAAAAATGAGATGGTATGTGGTGCAAGCTTTTTCTGGCTATGAAGCACGTGTAACCAAAACGCTCAACGAATACATTAAAATGCATGAAATGGAAGATTTCTTTGAAGAGGTACTGGTACCAACCGAAGAAGTCGTTGAAATGCGCGCGGGTCAAAAACGTAAAAGCGAGCGCAAGTTCTTCCCAGGTTATGTATTGGTTAAGATGGTAATGAACGATGAAACTTGGCACTTAGTGCGCAGCATTCCTCGTGTCATGGGCTTTATCGGTGGTACCACTGAGCGTCCAGCGCCTATTTCGCAAAAAGAAGCAGATGCTATTTTAAATCGCTTGCAAGATGCGATTGATAAGCCAAGACCTAAAACGCTATTTGAACCAGGTGAAGTGGTTCGCGTTACTGATGGTCCATTTGCTGATTTTAACGGTGTGGTTGAAGAAGTCGATTACGACAAAAGCCGCGTGAAAGTGTCGGTACTTATCTTCGGTCGTTCAACACCGGTTGATTTAGAATTTGGTCAGATTGAGAAATCATAAAAATTATTTTTGAAAAAAGCCCCTTAAAACAGGGGCTTTTTTTTATCTGTAATAAATTGAGTGCGATTAAAAATAGTGCAGTTGAAATGCTAATTTGTTTGTAATTGCTCCCTTTTTAACCTAGAATACGCGCTCTTTTATATCTGACGTTGATTGAACGTGAGATGAAGCAGCAAGTAATCAATGTTTATTTGCTTTTACACTAGGGAAGCGAGTGATTCTTCACTGGCGTTATACCCACCCACGAGGTATTTAAAATGGCTAAAAAAGTCACGGCTTATATCAAGCTACAAGTAGCAGCTGGCGCTGCTAACCCAAGTCCCCCAGTTGGTCCTGCGCTAGGTCAACACGGTGTTAACATCATGGAATTCTGTAAAGCGTTTAACGCGAAAACAGATTCTCTTGAGAAAGGTGCTCCAGTACCAGTAGTTATCACTGTATACGCTGATCGTTCTTTCACTTTTGAAACTAAGACTCCACCTGCATCTTTCTTACTTAAGAAAGCGGCTGGCATCAAGTCTGGTTCAGCAGTACCAAACAAGACTAAAGTGGGCACAGTAACACAAGCTCAACTTGAAGAGATCGCAAAAACTAAAGAAGCAGACCTTACAGGTGCTGATTTAGAAGCGATGGTTCGTTGTATCGCTGGATCTGCCCGTTCTATGGGCTTGGTAGTAGAGGGCTAAAAAATGGCTAAAGTATCTAAGCGCATGCGCGCAATCAAAGAAAAAGTTGACGGTACTAAAGAGTACAGCATCAACGAAGCTATTGCTCTACTTCAAGAATTAGCGACAGCTAAATTCGTAGAAAGTGTAGATGCTTCTGTAAACCTAGGCATCGATGCACGTAAATCTGACCAAAACGTACGTGGCGCAACTGTGCTACCACACGGTACTGGTCGTGAAGTACGTGTTGCGGTATTTACCCAAGGTGCTAACGCTGAAGCGGCTCTAGCTGCAGGCGCTGACATCGTAGGTATGGATGACCTAGCGGCACAAGTTAAAGCTGGCGAAATGAACTTCGACGTAGTAATTGCTTCTCCTGATGCAATGCGCGTTGTTGGTCAACTTGGCCAAATCTTAGGTCCACGTGGCCTAATGCCTAACCCTAAAGTTGGTACAGTAACACCTGACGTTGCAACAGCAGTTAAAAATGCTAAAGCAGGTCAAGTTCGTTACCGTAACGACAAAAATGGTATCATCCATACTACCATTGGTAAGGCAACATTCTCTGGCGATCAAATCAAAGAGAACCTTGAGTCACTAATCATTGCACTTAAGAAAGCGAAGCCTTCTTCTGCAAAAGGTCAGTTCATCAAGAAAGTAACAATTTCTACTACTATGGGCGCAGGTGTTGCTGTAGACCAAGCAACGCTAGTAACCGTAGTAGCATAATTGACAAGGCGTGAAATTGTTGTATAATTTTGCGCCTTGATTTGGAAAGGGCCATTGGTCCCCTCCAAGACCGTTGGCGTGAGCCTCGATAAGCGCACTTAATATCCAACGTAGATGGTACCGGACCCCAGATAGAATTATTCTGCTGGTTCCGTTTGCCGTATTAGTCCCTCTAACTTGTTAGGGGGTATTTTTCCAGACATTAGTCTGGTATGGAATCCAGGAGTAAAGCCAATGGCAATCAGACTCGACGACAAAAAAGCAATTGTTGCTGAAGTCAACGAAGCTGCCCAGGCTGCCCTATCTGCTGTAGTTGCTGATTCACGTGGCGTTACAGTAGGTGCAATGAACAGTTTACGCGCTAAAGCTCGTGAAGCTGGTGTTACATTACGTGTAGTACGTAACACACTAGCTCGTCGCGCTGTTGAAGGTACCTCTTTTGAGTGTCTTCAAACCGTGTTTTCTGGTCCTACTCTTATTGCTTTTTCTCTTGAGCACCCAGGTGCTGCAGCGCGTCTTCTAAAAGACTTCGCTAAAGAAGAAAAGAAATTTGAAGTAAAAGGGTTAGCCTACGAGGGAGAATTAATCCCTGCAGAGCAAATTGACCGCTTAGCGAAGCTACCAACTTACGACGAAGCAATTGCGCAGCTAATGATGACGATGAAAGAAGCGTCTGCTGGCAAGCTTGTACGTACACTGGCTGCACTTCGCGACCAAAAAGAGCAAGAAGCAGCTTAATAAGTTTGCTTATTTTTAAAAATTTCATAAATTTAGGAAATTTGAGTCATGTCTATTACTAAAGACCAAATCTTAGAAGCTGTTGCAGCAATGACTGTAATGGAAGTTGTTGAACTAGTTGAAGCAATGGAAGAGAAATTCGGCGTATCTGCTGCAGCTGCAGTAGTATCTGGCGGCGGCGACGCTGGCGCAGCTGTTGAAGAGCAAACAGAATTCACAGTAATTCTTAAGTCTGCTGGCGCTAACAAAGTTGCAGCTATCAAAGCTGTACGTGGCGCAACAGGTCTAGGCCTTAAAGAAGCTAAAGCAGTAGTTGATGCAGCTCCTGCTCCAGTTAAAGAAGGCGTTGATAAAGCTGAAGCTGAAGCGCTTAAAGCTGCTCTAGAAGAAGCTGGTGCTGAAGTTGAACTTAAGTAATCTATCATTAGATTACTAGTCGATTAGTCGACTAGAGGCTGGTGCTTTTTGGCACCGGCCTTTTTGCGCTATAGGAATAGTTGAAATTTCGTCTCGTTTGTTCGACTATGCTAAAGCCTAAATGTGTTGTTTAACATTTAGCATTACAAAACGATACAACTAAGATCTGTCCCACGGTTGGACAGAGTGGGTCACTTATCAGCGAGCTGAGGAACCATATGGTTTACTCTTATACAGAGAAAAAACGTATTCGTAAGGACTTTGGTAAGCGTCCGCAGGTTATTGAGACTCCTTACCTATTGTCTATCCAGCTTGATTCGTTCAAACGTTTCATTAACGTTGATCCTGAAGGCGAAGTTGGACTAGAAGCTGCATTTCGTAGCGTATTTCCGATCAAGAGCTATTCTGGTACATCGGAATTACAATATGTGAGTTTCCGCTTAGGCGAACCTGTGTTTGACGTGAAAGAATGTCAAATCCGAGGTGTTACATATTCCGCACCCCTTCGAGTCAAGCTACGTCTAGTGCTTTATGATAGAGACGCACCAGCGGGCACTGTAAAGGATATTAAAGAGCAAGAAGTCTACATGGGTGAAATGCCACTCATGACTGAGAACGGTACTTTCGTTATCAACGGTACTGAGCGCGTAATAGTATCTCAGTTACATCGTTCTCCAGGTGTATTCTTCGATCACGACAAGGGTAAAACCCATAGCTCTGGTAAAGTTCTTTATAATGCTCGAGTTATTCCTTACCGTGGATCTTGGTTAGATTTCGAGTTCGATCCGAAAGACAATTTATTTGTCCGTATCGACCGTCGTCGTAAACTACCAAGCACCATCGTTCTTCGTGCGTTGGAATACACAACCGAAGAAATCTTGGCAATGTTCTTTGATACAGTTCATTTCGAGATTAAAGATGGCAAACTGACATTAGATTTAGTGGCAGAGCGTTTACGTGGTGAAATCGCGACATTTGATATCGTAGTTGATGGCGAAGTACTAGTAGAAACTGGCCGTCGTATTACTGCGCGTCATATTCGCGAGCTACAAAAAGCCAACGTTGAGCGTTTAGAAGTACCTGCGGAATACATCGTAGGTAAAGTAGCAGCGAAAGATTACGTTAATGCTGAGACTGGCGAAGTAATCGTACCTGCTAACACTGAGCTAACTCTTGAAATGGTTGCTGAAATGTCACTTGCTGGCATTAAAGAATTCGAAACACTGTACACCAGTGAATTAGACAGCGGCGCATACATTTCAAATACCCTACGTATCGATTCATCGACTAACCGTCTTGAAGCGTTAGTAGAAATTTACCGCATGATGCGTCCTGGTGAGCCACCAACGCGTGATGCAGCTGAAGCCCTATTTGAAAACTTATTCTTCAATGAAGATCGTTACGACCTATCTAAAGTAGGCCGTATGAAGTTCAACCGTCGTGTTGATTTTGAAGATGAGCAAGGTGCTGGCACATTAAGTAAAGAAGATATTGTCGCGGTAATGAAAACCCTGATCAATATCCGCGATGGTAAAGGCGAAGTGGACGATATCGACCACCTTGGTAACCGTCGTATTCGTTGTGTTGGTGAAATGGCTGAAAACCAATTCCGCGTTGGCCTCGTTCGTGTTGAACGTGCTGTACGTGAACGTCTGTCTCTAGGTGACTTAGACGCGGTAATGCCACAAGATCTAATCAACGCGAAACCGATTTCTGCAGCAGTGAAAGAATTCTTTGGTTCTTCACAGTTGTCGCAATTTATGGATCAAAACAACCCGCTATCAGAAGTGACGCACAAACGTCGTATTTCTGCATTAGGTCCGGGTGGTCTAACGCGTGAGCGTGCAGGCTTTGAAGTTCGAGACGTACATCCGACTCACTACGGTCGTCTATGTCCTATCGAAACGCCTGAAGGTCCAAACATCGGTCTAATTAACTCATTAGCGACTTTCTCTCGTACTAACTCGTACGGTTTCCTTGAAACACCATACCGCAAGGTTGTTGATGGTGTAGTAACGGATGACGTTGAGTACTTGTCTGCGATTGAAGAAGGTAACTACGTAATCGCACAGGCCAATGCCGCGGTAGACGAAGATGCTAAGTTAACAGACGAATTGATCCCATGTCGTCACAAAGGTGAATCTACCTTTATGACTGCAGATCAAATGCAATATATGGACGTATCTCCACAGCAGATCATCTCTGTTGCGGCATCGCTTATCCCGTTCCTAGAACACGATGATGCGAACCGTGCATTGATGGGTTCGAACATGCAACGTCAAGCCGTACCAACACTAAGAGCAGACAAGCCTTTAGTAGGTACCGGTATTGAAAAACGTATTGCTGTCGACTCTGGTGTAACCGTAGTGGCTAAGCGCGGCGGTGTGGTTGATTACGTTGATGCATCACGCATCGTAATTAAAGTAAATGAAGAAGAAATGGTACCGGGCGAAGCAGGTATCGACATTTACAACCTGAACAAATACACCCGTTCAAACCAAAATACATGTATCAACCAACGTCCTACTTGTAACCCAGGTGAGCCGATTGTTAAAGGTGATGTATTAGCGGATGGTCCTTCAACCGACATGGGCGAACTTGCTCTTGGCCAAAACATGAAGATCGCCTTCATGCCTTGGAACGGTTACAACTTTGAGGATTCCATCACTGTTTCTGAGCGTGTGGTTAAAGAAGACCGCTTTACCACTATCCATATTCAAGAGCTGTCTTGTATCTCTCGTGATACTAAGTTAGGTCCTGAAGAGATCACTGCGGATATTCCAAACGTAGGTGAATCAGCCCTAAGCAAACTGGATGAGTCTGGTGTTGTTTATGTAGGTGCTGAAGTGAAACCTGGCGATATCCTAGTGGGTAAAGTGACACCTAAAGGTGAAACTCAGCTAACACCAGAAGAGAAACTTTTACGAGCTATCTTCGGTGAAAAAGCGTCTGACGTTAAAGACAGCTCTCTGCGTGTTGCAAACTCAGTTTACGGTACCGTAATCGATGTTCAAGTATTTACCCGTGATGGCGTAGAGAAAGACAAGCGTGCGATCGAAATTGAAGAGATGCAGCTGAAAGAAGCGAAGAAAGACTTGACTGAAGAGTTCAAGATCTTAGAAGACGGTGTTTTCTCGCGTGCGAAGAACCTGTTGATCGCGGCTGGTAAATCAGAAGAAACTCTGATTAAAACGTCTCGTGACAAGTGGTTTGAAATTGCCCTTGCTGACGAAGAAGTACAAAACCAGTTAGAGCAAATTGGTGAGCAGTACGACGAGCTGAAAGCGGAATTCGACAAGAAATTTGATACTAAGCGTCGCAAGATCATCCAAGGCGATGACCTAGCACCTGGCGTATTGAAGATTGTTAAAGTTTACCTTGCGGTTAAACGTCGTATTCAACCTGGTGATAAAATGGCCGGTCGTCACGGTAACAAAGGTGTTATCTCGACTATCGTACCTATCGAAGACATGCCTCATGACGAGCATGGCGAACCAGTTGACATCGTGTTAAACCCATTGGGTGTACCGTCACGGATGAACATCGGTCAGGTTCTTGAAACCCACTTAGGCTTAGCGGCTAAAGGTGTGGGTGAGAAGATTGACCGCATGCTGAAAGATCAGCGTGAAGTTGAAATTACGAAAGTACGTGATTTCATTCAGCAGGTTTATGACCTTGGTAATACCCGTCAAGAAGTAGACTTAACTACTTTCACAGATGACGAAGTATTGCGCTTAGCCCATCACTTACGTAAAGGCTTGCCAACGGCAACCCCAGCGTTTGATGGCGCGAAAGAAGGTGAGATTAAAGAGCTACTGCGCTTAGCTGATTTACCTGATTCAGGTCAGCTACAATTGTTTGATGGCCGTACTGGTAATGCGTTTGAGCGTCCAGTGACTGTGGGTTACATGTACATGCTGAAACTTAACCACTTGGTTGATGACAAGATGCATGCGCGTTCTACGGGCTCTTACAGCCTAGTAACTCAGCAACCTCTGGGTGGTAAAGCTCAGTTCGGTGGCCAGCGTTTTGGTGAGATGGAAGTATGGGCACTAGAAGCATACGGTGCCGCTTATACGCTTCAAGAAATGCTGACAGTTAAGTCAGATGATGTGAATGGTCGTACTAAGATGTATAAGAACATCGTAGATGGTGACCATAGAATGGAGCCAGGCATGCCTGAATCATTCAACGTATTGTTGAAAGAAATCCGTTCTCTAAGCATCAACATCGAGCTAGACGAGAAATAAGCAGGGCTTAAGCCTGAAGTGAGTAAAGCGCTTTCAATGCGAAAGCGCTTTTAGCGTCGTTCCCAGTGGGAGAAAAACGTGAAAGACTTATTAAAGTTTTTAAAACAGCAAAATAAGACCGAAGAATTTGATGGTATCAAAATCGGTCTTGCTTCACCTGATCAAGTGCGTTCTTGGTCTTTCGGTGAAGTTAAAAAGCCAGAAACCATTAACTACCGTACTTTTAAGCCTGAGCGTGACGGTCTTTTCTGTGCGCGTATTTTTGGTCCAGTAAAAGATTACGAATGTTTGTGTGGTAAATACAAACGTCTTAAGCACCGTGGTGTGATCTGTGAGAAGTGTGGCGTAGAAGTTACCCAGACTAAAGTTCGTCGTGACCGTATGGGCCACATTGAGCTTGCTTCTCCTGTCGCGCACATTTGGTTCTTAAAATCACTGCCATCTCGTATCGGTCTATTACTAGACATGACGCTACGTGATATCGAGCGCATTCTTTATTTTGAATCTTTCGTGGTAATCGAACCAGGTATGACTAACCTGGAACGTGGTCAAATGTTGACTGAAGAAAATTACCTAGACGCGCTGGAAGAATGGGGTGATGAGTTTGAAGCTAAGATGGGTGCTGAAGCAGTATTACAACTGTTAAAAGCAATCGAGCTACAGAGCGAAATCAAAATCATGCATGAAGAGTTAGAAACGACTAACTCTGAAACTAAGCGTAAGAAGCTAACTAAGCGTCTTAAGCTAATGGAAGCATTTGACCAATCAGGTAACAAGCCAGAGTGGATGATCCTAACGGTTCTTCCTGTGCTGCCGCCTGATCTTCGTCCACTCGTACCACTAGACGGCGGCCGTTTCGCGACTTCAGATCTAAACGATCTTTATCGTCGTGTAATCAACCGTAACAACCGTCTTAAGCGTCTACTTGACCTAGCGGCACCAGACATCATCGTACGTAACGAAAAGCGTATGTTACAAGAGTCTGTTGATGCGCTATTAGATAACGGTCGTCGCGGTCGTGCAATTACTGGTTCTAACAAACGTCCTCTTAAATCTTTGGCTGACATGATCAAAGGTAAGCAAGGTCGTTTCCGTCAAAACTTACTTGGTAAGCGTGTTGACTATTCAGGCCGTTCGGTAATTACCGTAGGTCCAACACTTCGCTTACACCAGTGTGGTCTTCCTAAGAAGATGGCACTTGAGCTATTTAAGCCATTCGTATACGGCAAGCTAGAAGCGCGTGGTTTAGCGACCACTATTAAAGCGGCTAAGAAATTAGTTGAGCGTGAAGGCGGTGAAGTATGGGATATTCTAGAAGACGTAATCCGCGAACATCCGGTTATGTTAAACCGTGCACCAACACTGCACAGACTAGGTATCCAAGCGTTTGAGCCAGTATTAATTGAAGGTAAAGCAATCCAATTACACCCATTGGTTTGTGCGGCATACAACGCCGACTTCGATGGTGACCAAATGGCGGTACACGTTCCTCTAACTATCGAAGCACAGTTAGAAGCACGTACCCTAATGATGTCGACCAACAACGTACTTTCTCCTGCGAACGGTGAGCCAATCATCGTACCTTCTCAGGACGTTGTATTGGGTCTTTACTACATGACGCGTGATCGCATTAATGCGAAAGGCGAAGCCATGTGGTTTAAGAGCCCGAAAGAAGCAGAAAAAGCGTACCGCGCTGGCGCAGTAGAGCTACATGCTCGCGTTAAGGTTCGTATCACTGAAACAGTGATCGACGAAGAAGGTAATCGTAGTGAAGTGATCAGCCTGAAAGACACGACAGTAGGTCGTTCTATTCTTTGGCTTATCGCACCAGCAGGTATGGATTACGAGCTGTTTAACCAAGCGATTGGTAAGAAACAAGTATCGGGTCTGATCAACGCTTGTTACCGTAAGCTTGGTCTAAAACCAACGGTTATTTTTGCTGACCAATTAATGTACACCGGTTTCCATTACGCGACTCTGTCAGGTGCCTCTGTAGGTATCAACGACATGGTGATCCCGGATGAGAAGAAAGGCATCATTGAAGCAGCTGAAGAAGAAGTTCAAGAAATTTCTGAGCAGTTCCAATCTGGTCTAGTAACTGCGGGTGAACGTTACAACAAAGTAATCGATATCTGGGCATCAGCGAACGAACAAGTTTCTAAAGCGATGATGGAAAACCTGTCTACTGAAACGGTGATCAACCGTGAAGGTAAAGAGGAAGTTCAGAAGTCATTTAACAGCATTTACATGATGGCCGATTCGGGTGCTCGTGGTAGTGCTGCGCAGATTCGTCAGCTAGCGGGTATGCGTGGTCTGATGGCTAAACCAGATGGCTCTATCATCGAAACGCCGATTGTTGCGAACTTCCGTGAAGGTCTAAACGTACTACAGTACTTTATCTCTACTCACGGTGCGCGTAAGGGTCTAGCAGATACGGCACTTAAAACAGCTAACTCAGGTTACTTAACGCGTCGTCTAGTAGACGTAGCGCAAGATTTAGTGGTCACTGAAGAAGACTGTGGTACGCACGAAGGTCTATGGGTAATGCCATTGATTGAAGGCGGCGACGTTGTTGAGCCATTACGTGAGCGTGTGCTAGGTCGTGTTGTTGCTGAAGACATCATTAAGCCTGGTACCGATGACGAAGTGCTCGTAGAGCGTAACATCATGCTTGACGAAAAACTGTGTGACATTCTTGAAGAGAACTCAGTGGATATCGTTAAAGTGCGCTCTGTTATCACTTGTGAAAACGATTACGGCGTGTGTGCAAACTGTTACGGTCGTGACCTAGCACGTGGTCACATTGTTGGCCAAGGTGAAGCGGTTGGTGTTATTGCAGCACAATCAATCGGTGAGCCGGGTACACAGTTAACGATGCGTACCTTCCACATCGGTGGTGCGGCATCACGAGCGTCAGCAGAGAACAACGTGCAAGTTAAGAACACGGGTAGCGTGAAACTTTACAATGCTAAGTTTGTTGTTAACTCTGACGGTAAGCCAGTGGTTACTTCTCGTTCTACCGAATTAATGGTATTGGACGAACTAGGCCAAACCAAAGAAGCGCACAAAGTGCCTTATGGTGCGATCTTAGAGAAGAAAGACGGTGAAGCGATCACTGCAGGCGAAGTTGTTGCTAACTGGGACCCACATACTCACCCAATCATCACTGAGGTGGCGGGTACCATCAAGTTTGCTGAGTTGATTGAAAATGTAACTGTCACTCGTCAAACCGATGAGCTTACGGGTCTATCGAGCATGGTTGTGCTTGATCCAGGCCAACGCCCAAGTGCTGGTAAAGAAATGCGTCCGATGGTTAAACTGGTTGATGCTGCAGGTAATGACATTAACATTCCAGGTACAGATATTGCTGCGCAATACTTCTTACCGGGTAATGCGATTGTTAACCTTGAAGACGGTGTACAAGTAAACGTGGGTGACGCGTTAGCGCGTATTCCACAAGAAAGCTCGAAAACTCGTGATATTACGGGTGGTCTACCTCGCGTAGCCGACTTATTCGAAGCACGTACACCGAAAGATGCAGCGATCTTAGCGGAAGTGACAGGTACGATTTCTTACGGCAAAGAAACCAAAGGTAAGCGTCGTCTTGTGATCACGCAGCCAGATGGTGAGCATTACGAAGAGATGATTCCTAAGTGGCGTCACCTTAACGTGTTTGAGGGTGAGAAGGTTCAAAAAGGTGAAGTTATCGCCGATGGTCCAGAATCACCACATGATATTTTACGTCTTCGTGGTATTAGCCCTGTGGCTAACTACATCGCTAACGAAGTACAAGACGTTTACCGTCTACAAGGCGTAAAAATCAACGATAAACACATTGAAGTTATCGTACGTCAAATGCTACGTAAAGTGATCATTAAGCATGCTGGTGACACCGACTTCTTACCTGGTGAACAGGTTGAAGTAGCACGCGTTAACATTGCTAACCGTGCATTGATTGCTGACGGTAAAACACCAGCTACGTTCTTCCACGAACTACTGGGTATTACTAAAGCATCACTTGCCACTGAATCATTTATTTCGGCAGCATCGTTCCAAGAAACGACGCGCGTATTAACTGAAGCAGCGGTAGGCGGTAAAGTGGATGAGCTTCGTGGCTTGAAAGAAAACGTTATCGTGGGTCGTCTGATCCCAGCGGGTACCGGTTATTCTTACCACAAAGAGCGTAACGAGCGTCGCAACAATCCTGAAGCGGCTAAACCAGCGCCAGTGACAGCAGATGAAGCAGAACAAAGTTTAGCGAATCTACTCAACTTAGCTGACTCAAGCGACAACTAATCAGTTATCTATAGACTGACAAAAAAGGTACCTTCGGGTGCCTTTTTTATTGCCTGTTATTTAGTGCTGACTTATCAAATTTCTATTGGTCTACCACTCCTAGTGTTAACCTTATTATCACCCTGTTGTCACCTTTTGTTCATTTGCTGTTGCTAGCTTTAATTGTACTGTTCAATAAGAGGCAAGCATGGCTAAAGTAATCCACTACTATCGTACCGTTTGGTTGTCGGATGTGCATTTAGGTTTCAAAGATTGTAAAGCCGAATACTTGATTCAATTTTTACAAAGTATGCGCTGTGACAAATTGATCTTAGCGGGTGACATCGTCGACTTTTGGGCATTGAAACGGCAAGTTTATTGGCCCGAATCCCATATGAAAGTAGTGCAGTTATTGTTGGACATAGCGCGTCAAGGCACGCAGGTGATTTACGTACCCGGCAATCATGATGCGGCGATCCGCCAACTTGGCCAGCCTGAGCTAAATCTGGCGCAGATCCATCATCAATATCAACATACCACCAGTTTAGGGTTAAAGGTGTTGGTGATCCACGGTGATGAATTTGATGCGATGGTCTGTTATTCCAAGATCACGTCGTTTATTGGCGATCTTTCCTATGATCTTTTGCTTTTTCTTAATCGACATGTCTATCGCTTACGTAAACGCTTAGGTTTTAACTATTGGTCCTTGGCTGGCTATATCAAAGAAAGGATCCCCAAAGCAAATATTGCCATTGCCCGTTTCCGCCAAGCTGCGATGGCTTATGGTCGTCGTAAGGGGGTTAATATGGTGGTGTGTGGCCATATCCATCATCCTGAGGTGGTGACTGAATCTGACATTATCTATACCAACTTGGGGGATTGGGTTGAGAACTGCAGTGCGCTCGTTGAAGAGCTTGATGGCAACTTACACTTGGTGCGTAGCACTGAGCAAACAGAATTTTTGCAACGTCTCGATGAGGCGCATTTATCCAGTGTGGCTTAAGGGTGGCTGCGTTTTGCATGGAATTACGTTAAGATAAAACACCTTTTAATTAACGAGATGTAACCATGACCAAGCATATTATCGCTACGGATCAAGCGCCAGCTGCCATCGGCCCCTATTCACAAGCCAACAAATGGGGAGACCTTATTTTTACGTCAGGTCAAATTCCATTAGTACCTGAAACCATGGCTGTTTTAGAAGGTGACATCACGGCTCAGGCTGAGCTGGTGATGGAAAACCTAATGAAGGTTTTAGCTGAAGGTGGTGCCGATGAAACCACCGTGGTGAAAACGACTTGTTTCTTAAGTGACATGAATAACTTTGTTGCTTTTAATGAAGTTTATGGCAAATATTTCCCAACCAATGCGCCAGCACGCTCTTGTGTTGAAGTGGCGCGTTTGCCAAAAGATGTATTGGTTGAAGTCGAAGCGATCGCCTACGTTAAGTAATAACAATCTTGGTTGGTCTTGGTGGTGTTCAATAAGCTAAGATCAATCACCGCATCGCCACTTCTTAACTATCGTATTTTCATTCTGAGGTTTACATGCGTTTCGCGATACTCGTCACCGCACCTGCTTATGGCAGCCAAGGCTCAGCATCGGCTTATTTGTTTACTCAAGCTGCAATTGCAATGGGACATGAGATCCAAGGGATCTTTTTTTATCAGCAAGGCGTAAGCAATGGCAATCAATTTACCACCCCTGCCAATGATGAAGACGATTTAGTTGCATTATGGGCAGCCCTTGCCGTGGAGCATGGCTTCAGTCTTGATGTGTGCATTTCTGCCGCTTTGCGCCGTGGTGTGGTGGATCAGGTGTCAGCACAAGATCACCAACTTGCAGCCGCTAACTTGAGTGAGCCATTTGCCATGACAGGGTTAGGGCAACTAGCCGAGTTATCAAGTCGAGCTGATCGCTTGGTGCAGTTTTAGGGGCAATGAGATGAAGATAGCGATTATAAATACCCAAATGCCCCATGGCATGGCTGATGCACGCGAGTCGTTAGATGCCGCACTCGCTTTATCAGGTTTTACGGAAAACCTAAGTGTGTTTTTCCTCGATGATGGCGTTTATCAATTAGTTGAAAATCAGCAACCGCAAGGCATATTGCAGCGACATATTCAGCCGACGTTTAAATTGTTTGATTTGTATGACATAGAGACAGTGTACGTGTGCGAACAATCTTGTTTGCTGCGGGGTATTGACCCAAAGCGTTTGTGTATTCCTGTGCAGTTATTGCAACCGCAGCAACTCAGTGAAATATTACACCAGCAGCAACAGATAATCCGTTTTTAAGGCCTGGTAAATATGATTTTACACACCGTTAAGCATTCCCCTTTTAACCATAAATCCCTTGAACAAGTGTTACCGAGGCTAGGGCAGGACGATTATTTGTTATTAATTGAAAATAGCGTCGTGGCAGTGACAATGACTCATGAGCTATCAGAGGCCTTGAATGAACTGGCTTTGCAGCAGCGATTATTTGTTTTACAAGCCGATTTATTGGCGCGAGGCTTATCTAGTTCAATAGGTAAGGTGGTTGATTATAAAGGGTTTGTTTCGCTTGTTGTAAAGGCTGATACAACTATTTCTTGGTAACCGTTGGTGTTCAGTCTGTCCCTGCTTTTTTGTCTATGCTCACGTTTTCGACCTCGCTGCGATCGCAGCAGCTATAATTGGTTTACTTTATGAGCAGTCTTGTTCTTGACACGCCTACTCAAGGGTAATAAAATTTCGCGTCCCAAGTTTTGGGGCATGATTTTTCACGTTACATAAGTATCAGGAGCTATTTTTAATGGCAACAATTTCACAGCTGGTTCGCAAACCACGTAAAGCACCGGTTAAAAAAACCAACGTGCCTGCGCTGCAAGCGTGCCCACAAAGACGTGGTGTATGTACTCGCGTATATACAACTACTCCTAAAAAACCTAACTCAGCACTACGTAAAGTTGCTCGTGTTCGTTTAACTAACGGCTACGAAGTAACTTCATACATCGGTGGTGAAGGTCACAACCTACAAGAGCACAGCGTGATCCTAATCCGCGGTGGTCGTGTAAAAGATTTACCAGGTGTTCGTTACCACACCGTTCGTGGTGCACTAGATACTTCTGGTGTAACTGCACGTCGTCAGTCTCGTTCTAAATACGGTGCTAAACGACCAAAAGGTTAATGGTTCTTCGTAAAGTAAGGCCAAGCAAAGACAATTTTAATTAATCGTTTTGGGGTAAACCTGAAGCAAACGGAGAATATAAGATGCCAAGAAGACGCGTCGTCGGTCAGCGTAAAATCCTTCCGGACCCTAAGTTCGGATCAGAGATTCTGGCCAAATTCATCAACGTAGTAATGGTTGATGGTAAAAAATCTACTTCTGAGAAAATCGTATACGGTGCATTAGAAGCTGCAGCTCAAAAGAGCGGCAAAGAGCACCTAGACATTTTTGAAGTAGCTCTTGATAACGTGCGCCCTACTGTCGAGGTTAAATCTCGTCGTGTGGGTGGTTCTACTTACCAAGTTCCAGTTGAAGTACGTCCTAGTCGTCGTAATGCACTGGCTATGCGTTGGTTAGTTGAAGCAGCACGTAAACGTGGTGAAAAATCAATGGCAGCACGTCTAGCTGGTGAGCTAGTTGATGCAGCAGACAACAAAGGCACTGCGGTTAAGAAACGTGAAGACGTTCACCGTATGGCTGAAGCAAACAAAGCGTTTGCACATTACCGCTGGTAATATTTTGGCGTGGCTAGTCCACGCCGTTAGTTGTTATCTGAAGGAGCGCTTATTTATTAAGCGTTCCTTTAGTTAAGAGGAAATATTGTGGCTCGTACAACTCCCTTAGAGCGTTACCGGAATATTGGTATTTGTGCTCATGTTGACGCAGGCAAAACTACCACTACCGAACGCGTGCTTTTTTACACCGGCTTGTCTCACAAAATTGGTGAGGTACATGACGGCGCTGCGACCATGGACTGGATGGAGCAAGAGCAAGAGCGTGGTATCACTATCACTTCTGCTGCTACCACTACATTCTGGCGTGGCATGGAAGCTCAATTCGATGAGCATCGTATCAATATCATCGATACTCCTGGACACGTTGACTTCACTATCGAAGTAGAGCGCTCTTTGCGCGTACTTGATGGTGCTGTTGTGGTGTTCTGTGGATCGTCAGGTGTGGAACCTCAATCAGAAACCGTTTGGCGTCAAGCTGACAAATACGAAGTGCCTCGCATGGTATTTGTTAACAAGATGGACCGTGCGGGTGCTAACTTTGAACGTGTTGTGGAACAAATTCGCAATCGTTTAGGCGCGGTGTGTGTACCCATTCAATTAAATATCGGTTCTGAAGAAGAATTCCGTGGTGTCATCGACTTAGTGAAAATGAAGGCGATTAACTGGAATGAAGCTGATCAGGGCATGACTTTTGAATACTCCGATATTCCAGCTGATCTTCAAGATAAAGCAGAAGAGATGCGTGAATATATGGTAGAAAGCGCAGCTGAAGCATCTGATGAGCTGATGGAAAAATACCTTGAAGAAGGTGAACTGTCAGAACAAGAAATCAAAGCCGGACTTCGTCAACGTACAATCAATAACGAAATCGTTCTTGCTTGTTGTGGTAGTGCCTTTAAAAACAAAGGCGTACAAGCAGTACTGGATGCGGTGGTGGAATATCTTCCTGCTCCTAACCAAGTTAAAGCCATCACAGGTGTTGATGAGCATGATAACGAAGTAACGCGTATTTCTTCCGATGACGAACCGTTTGCAGCGCTTGCATTTAAAATTGCAACTGACCCGTTTGTGGGCACGTTGACCTTTTTACGTGTGTATTCTGGGGTAGTAAGTACAGGTGATGCTGTTTACAACTCAGTGAAACAAAAGCGTGAGCGTTTTGGCCGCATTGTGCAAATGCATGCCAACGACAGAAAAGAATTAAAACAAATCCATGCGGGCGACATAGCTGCTGCTATTGGGCTCAAAGATGTCACCACCGGTGACACGCTATGTGATATGGATAACAAAGTTGTCCTAGAGCGCATGGAATTTCCTGATCCGGTGATCCAGATTGCGGTTGAGCCAAGAACCAAGGCTGACCAAGAAAAAATGGGCATCGCACTACAGAAATTGGCAGCCGAAGATCCGTCTTTCCGCGTTGAAACCGATGCTGAATCGGGCCAGACATTGATTTCTGGCATGGGTGAGCTACACCTAGATATCATCGTTGATCGAATGAAACGTGAATTCAGCGTTGACTGTAACGTAGGTAAACCTCAGGTTGCTTACCGTGAAGCCATCCGTAAAACGGTAAAAGTTGAAGGAAAATTCATTCGTCAATCAGGTGGTAAAGGCCAATATGGTCACGTTTGGTTGAAGATGGAGCCATTACCTGCGGGGACTGGCTACGAATTTGTTAACGAAATTGTTGGGGGCACAGTTCCAAAAGACTTTATCCCTGCTGTTGACAAAGGCTGTAAAGAACAAATGGACCAAGGGGTACTGGCTGGTTTTCCAATGCTAGACGTTAAAGTAACCCTATTTGATGGTTCATTCCACGATGTTGACTCCAATGAAATGGCGTTTAAGATCGCTGGAGCAATGGGCTTTAGAAACGGTGCGTTAGAAGCAGATCCGGTTATTCTAGAGCCTATGATGAAGGTTGAAGTGACTACCCCTGAAGATTGGATGGGAGATGTAGTTGGTGACTTAAACCGTCGTCGCGGTATGATTGAAGGCATGGATGAAGGTCCAGCTGGTTTAAAAATCATCCGAGCCAAGGTTCCGTTAGCAGAAATGTTCGGTTATGCTACCGACGTGCGTTCTGCCACACAGGGCCGCGCTTCTTACTCAATGGAATTCAAAGAGTATAATGAAGCACCTAAAAACATCGCTGACGCTATCATTGAAGCGAAGTAATCGGAGCAGGGAATTATCCCGTCTCTGTTTTATGTAATTTGATGGCCCATAACAACATGGGCTAACACTTAGAAAAGAAGGTACACGTCGTGTCTAAAGCTAAATTTGAACGTAATAAGCCTCACGTAAACGTGGGCACCATTGGTCACGTTGACCATGGTAAAACAACTCTAACCGCTGCTATTTCATCGGTTCTTACCAAAGCTTACGGTGGTGAAACTAAAGATTTCGCATCTATCGATAATGCACCTGAAGAGCGTGAGCGCGGTATTACAATCAATACTTCTCACATCGAGTACGACACACCGACTCGTCACTACGCACATGTAGACTGTCCAGGACACGCCGATTATGTTAAAAACATGATCACTGGTGCTGCTCAAATGGACGGCGCTATCCTAGTAGTAGCTGCGACTGATGGCCCAATGCCACAAACGCGTGAGCACATCCTACTTTCTCGTCAAGTTGGTGTTCCATACATCATCGTATTCATGAACAAATGTGACATGGTTGACGACGAAGAGCTACTAGAGCTAGTAGAAATGGAAGTTCGTGAACTGCTATCTGAGTACGATTTCCCAGGTGATGACCTACCGTTAATCCAAGGTTCTGCGCTTAAAGCACTTGAAGGCGACGAAGCATGGGAAGCGAAAGTACTTGAGCTTGCAGAAGCTCTAGACACTTACATCCCAGAGCCAGAGCGTGAAATCGATAAGCCATTCATCATGCCTATCGAAGACGTATTCTCTATCCAAGGTCGTGGTACTGTTGTAACAGGTCGTATCGAAGCGGGTATCGTTCGTGTACAAGACGAAGTAGAAATCGTTGGTATCAAAGAAACAACTAAGACGACTTGTACGGGTGTTGAAATGTTCCGTAAGCTGCTTGACGAAGGTCGTGCAGGTGAGAACTGTGGTATCCTTCTACGTGGTACTAAGCGTGAAGACGTTGAACGTGGTCAAGTACTAGCTAAGCCTGGTTCAATCACACCACACACTAAGTTCGAATCAGAAGTATACGTACTAAGCAAAGATGAAGGTGGCCGTCATACTCCATTCTTCAAAGGTTACCGTCCACAGTTCTACTTCCGTACAACTGACATTACTGGTGCTGTAGAGCTTCCAGAAGGTGTAGAAATGGTAATGCCTGGTGACAACCTTAAATTCGTTGTAGAGCTAATCGCTCCAGTAGCAATGGATGAAGGTCTACGTTTCGCTATCCGTGAAGGTGGCCGTACAGTAGGTGCTGGTGTTGTATCTTCAATCATCGAATAAGTTCGATTGATTAAGAGCACTCTGAAAAGGTCGCTTCGGCGGCCTTTTTTATTGCTTATAGTTTTTGTTTTCTTGAAACAAAAATTGATTAGATTACTTTAATGAAGTGCAACAGTGTAGGGAACTAAAGAAATGAGTTGTTTTGAGTGTGGCCAACAACGACTGTCATTGGCCTATTGAATGGTGGATTAATTAGCCTTGGCAGCGGCTTCTTTCTTTGCCTTTCTTATTACATCTTCTTTGTATCGCTCAATACCTTGCGCATGGCGGTGGCGGTAGTAACCGGCATTTACGTAATCTTTGCATACGGGGTTTGGCCCTTTGCCTGCTTTACCCAGTTTAAAGCCTTCTTCGCCGTGGCATACTTGGCTATAGGTTAAATCATAGCTAAAGTCATATAGCTCTTTAGCATAGGTTTCATCCATATCTTCACACTGCGAGTAGTCAACTATTAAGTTTTGATAGCGCACAATACCTGCTGTGGCATCTGATTTAGCTACCATTTTTATTGCTTCTTCGGCACATTCGTCGGCGCTCGCAAAAGGCGCCAGTAACATTGATAATGTACTGCACATTACAACAGCGAAAAGTCGCACAATAAGCTCCCTGCTTTTATTATATTGTTGTTAATCTAACAGGATAGTATGAGACTGAAAAGTGGCGATAATTAAAAAAGTGTTTTTTGCGAAGGGGGTTGGATAGCGCTGGATATAGGGGTTACCAGCGCGTGACAGATATCACTCGGTTTCGTACTCGTCGATGTTTATACCCTTTTCAAGCATGATTTTTTTCACTTGTTCGGGCAGGCCATCATTTTGGTCTTTACGTAAATCATTATCTTCAGGGAGTGGTTGCCCGGTATAAGCATGAAGAAACGCTTCACACAATAATTCACTGTTGGTTGCATGGCGTAGGTTGTTCACCTGACGACGAGTGCGTTCATCAGTTAAGATTTTTAACACCTTAAGTGGGATGGATACAGTGATCTTCTTAACTTGTTCACTTTTTTTGCCGTGCTCAGCATAAGGGCTGAGGTATTCACCGTTCCATTTCGTCGTCATTCTTCACTACCCGTTACAAAAATCAAGGTTATTCTAACCGCTCGGCCAAGCATAGGCAATCTATCGGTAAAGATGCTTAGACGTCTGCGCTAATAATTCGACCCATCGCAAGCTTTGAATGTGTTGTAAATATACTGTTAGGTTTTGCTGTTATGAACTGTTGAGGTGAATGAAGTTTTATTTTTGTCATTCCTTAGGCTCAGGTAGACTAACTCATCGAAACACGATGCATGACAATAATGAGCCGTTTAGACGTCCAGAAGTGTTGACGTCTTATTCCTGCTAGCTTAAAGTTGTCACATATGATTTTTATTGGAGTTTTTAAATAATGGCGCAGTATAAACAAGCCACTCAAGCCGTAAGAAGCGGCATTGAATCTGATACTCAACATGGTTCGGTGGTACCGCCCATTTATTTAAGTACCAATTATACTTTTGAAGGTTACGATAAAATTCGTGGCTTTGACTATAGCCGCTCAGGCAACCCAACTCGCGCCATCTTAGGTGATGCCATTGCTAAATTAGAAAATGGCAGCACAGGCGTTATTACCTGCTCAGGTATGGCTGCGGTGAACTTGGTGACTGCGCTACTTTGCCCTGGTGACTTATTAATTGCGCCTCACGATTGCTACGGTGGCAGTTACCGTTTGTTTGATTGTTGTGCTAAGAAAAATGCCTTTGACGTCAGCTTTATTGATCAAGGTGATGATGCCCAGTTAGCGGCGGCCATTGCCAAAAAACCAAAAATTGTTTGGCTAGAAACCCCTAGTAATCCATTACTCCGCGTTGTTGATATCGCGAAAATTTGCCAGCAAGCTAAAGCGGTCGGCGCGTTAGTGGTAGTAGATAACACCTTCCTATCGCCCGCGTTGCAACAGCCACTTGAGCTAGGAGCAGATATAGTCGTGCATTCCACCACCAAATACATTAACGGCCATTCTGATGTGGTAGCTGGTGCAGTGGTGACGAAAGATGAAACGTTAGGCCAAGATTTAGCTTGGTGGGCTAATTGTTTAGGCTTAACCGGCTCGGCGTTTGATTCATACATGACCTTACGTGGCATCCGCACGTTAGGCGCGCGTATTCGCAATCACCAAGAAAATGCCAATGCTATTATCGCGTTCTTACAAACTCAGCCACTGGTTAAAACGATTTATCATCCAAGCTTGCCGGACCACCCTGGCCATGAAATTGCTAAACGCCAACAAAAAGATTTTGGCTCTATGTTTAGCTTTGATCTGGATGCGGATGAGCACGGCTTACAGGTATTCTTCGAAAATTTACAATTGTTCTCACTTGCGGAGTCTCTCGGTGGGGTTGAGAGTTTAGTGGCTCATCCTGCCACCATGACACACCGCGCCATGAGTGATGAGGCGCAGGCTGAAGCGGGCATATTCAGTACCCTTATTCGTTTATCCGTTGGCTTGGAAGATGCCGACGATTTAATCGCCGATTTAGACCATGCCTTTAAGGCTGTGGCGCAGGAGAAGTAAAGGTGAAACAAACAAGACATGTGCATAAATTTGGTGGCAGCAGCTTAGCTGATCCCAACTGTTTTCGTCGTGTGGCGAATATTATCGAAAAGCACTCAAGCAGCACTGATTTGATCGTGGTATCTGCGGCGGGTAAAACCACCAACCGTTTGATCGAGATCATTGAATATGCCAAAGATGGCGATAATGCCGCAGCGGAATCTCTTGCTTCGCTGTCTGATTTCCAGCGTAATCTTGCCACCGAGTTACTTGACGGAGAGCTACAAGGTGATGCCTTAGTCGCGTTGGATAATGACTTAACCCGTTTGGCCTTGATCTTAGAAAATAAGCTAGACCGTTATCAAACCAACGAAATTCTTAGTTTTGGTGAGGTCTGGTCAGCACGTCTATTGGCGACTTATTTAAAACAACTTGGCTTAAAAGCCAGCTGGTTAGATTCACGCACTTACTTAAGTGCTGAAATGAGTGTGCAGCCTGTGGTTGATATTAACTTGTCTCGTGAAAAGCTCACTCAGCAGTTACTCGGTCGCGAACAAGATCGCGTGGTGATCACTGGTTTCTTCGCCGCCGACAGCGAAGGCCATACCGTAACACTAGGCCGTAACGGCAGTGATTATTCTGCTACCGTCACTGGCGCGATTGCGAATGCAGTCTCTACTACCATTTGGAGCGATGTAGCAGGTGTATTCAGTGCCGATCCTCGTAAAGTGAAAAATGCCGTGTTGATGGAGCGTTTATCACTTGATGAAGCGGCGGAATTATCACGCTTGGGCTCACCAGTGCTTCATGCGCGTACGTTATTACCTGTGATTGAAAGCTCACAACGCCTGAGCCTACGTTCAAGCTATGCGCCTGATGAAGGCTCAACGCAAATTGTACGACGTCAGCACAAGCTTGGCGCAGCCAAAATTGTTACCGGTTTAGAGCAGGCGTGTATTATTGAAGTTGAACTAGAGCAAGAACAAGATCTAGCGCTGGCTAATGCAGCACTGCAAGCCGATCTTAACGCGCACTTTGTTGCCCCGCTTGTGGTACACCAAGACAAAAAGAAAAACCTAATCCGTTTGGTTTACACTCCAGAAGTGGCGGACTCAGCGTTTGACGTGGCTAAAGCCTACGCCCATCCACTTCCTGAAATCAAAAGTGTCGAGCTACGCTCTGGCTATAGCATGGTTGGTTTGGTCGGTAATGGCGTGAGTGATAATGCTGAACAGTGTTACCGTTTCTACCGCGCTTTGTCGACTCAGCCGCTTGAGTTTATTCAAGCTTGTGAGCGTAAATTGTCTCTGGTCGCCGTGACTCGTGAGATTTTACTTGAGCCCTTACTTAAAACCTTACACGAGGCGTTATTTAAACGGCCTAAGCGCATTGGCTTAGTCTTGTTTGGCACCGGTAACATAGGTGGCCAATGGCTCAAGCTTATCCAAGTTGAAAAGGCCAAAGTAGAGCAACGCTTTAATCAAAAACTCACTTTATGTGGTGTGTTTAACCACCTTGGTGGCATCGTCGATTTTGATGGTTTTGAGCCGCAAGAAATCAGTAATGGTTTTACCCCCAAGCCGTTCATTTGGGAAGAAATGCTATCCAAGCTCAAGCGTCATCCATTTGATGAGCTAGTGGTGCTGGATATCACCGCCAGCGAAAGTGTTAGTCGTTATTACCCTGAGTTTGCATCGCGCCACTTCCATGTGATTGCGGCGAATAAATATGCGGGATCGGCTGAATTGGCCTTTTACAATGAAGTAAAACAAAGCTTTGCCGATCACGGTGGCCATTGGTTATATAACGCAACCGTGGGTGCGGGTTTACCGATTCAGCCAACCTTGGCTATGCTACAAGGCTCCGGTGACACCATTCAAGGCATCAGTGGTATCTTCTCGGGTACGCTGTCTTGGTTATTCCAGCAATATGATGGTTCCATTGCATTTTCTGAACTACTTGATCAAGCGTGGCAGCAAGGCTTAACCGAACCCGATCCGCGTGAAGATCTATCGGGTAACGATGTTATGCGCAAATTACTGATATTGGCGCGTGAAGCCGGTCTTAACATTGAAGAGAAAGACATCGAGCTGCAATCTTTGGTGCCAGAGGAATTGCAACAAGGCTCAGCCGATGACTTTATGCAAAAAACGCATTTGCTCGATGAGTTATTAGCCGAGAAGTTAGCTAAAGCCACTAAGCAAGGTAAAGTGCTGCGTTACGTAGCGCGTTTTGATGCTGAAGGTAAAGCCACCGTAGGCCTTGAAGCTTTAGCGGATAACCACGCCTTTGCTAATCTGTTGCCATGTGACAACATTTTTGCCATTGAAACCAACTGGTATCGCACTAATCCACTGATCATCCAAGGTCCGGGGGCGGGTCGTGAAGTGACGGCTGGCGCGATCCAAGCTGACTTAATTAGCTTATGTGAAAAGCTAGCTTAACTGGCGCGTAACACTATATGTACTAAGCCACCTTCGGGTGGTTTTTTTATGGTCAGTACATAAAGGCTTATATCGCACTGCGTTCACAAATAAACGCCACTCTGCAGAGCGCTCAAGCCCTCCATGGTCGCTTAGCTTTTGATATCTGCTGATGGACGTTTATTTACTTAGCCTCAGTTCTGTTTAAGCCTATCGCAGCAAGATAAAGTATGTTTTACGGCAAAATTTCGTTTCCAGGGATTAAAACGCAAAGCGTATAGGGAAATATTCACAGCGTTTTTGCAGTAAAACATACTATTTTGCTTATCCAGAACTCGGCTTATTTATTCTCAAGTAAATCAATTAGCCACCTGCGGGTGGCTCTTTGTCTCTAATAAAGAGCCTTTACGTTTAACGGTAATTATTTATTGATAAACAATAAGTAATTGTTGCTTTAAATTTAAGGCATGACTATATTTTTACTTATCTTGATTTAACTAAGGAAAGTAAAATGAAACATCAAACCATTCGAAAAATAGCCGCCATACTTCATCTTATTACTACTGTTGGGCTGATAATGCTTGTGATCTTTGGGGTTATCGTTTTCTACTTAGCCGTCTTTCCAGAGATACCCTTTACGGTAAAGGACATAAACTATTTTGGAATGCTAATCCAGCTTGATGAAGAAATAGAACTGTTAGCCGGTGCGGGGGTACTTCTATTTTGTGCTCTGAGTCTAGCACTATGGGGTGTTTATTTAGACCTGTTTCGGCGTTTGTTTAGTCATATTAAGCGAGGCGATATATTCAGCGATAACAACTTTAAGTATCTAAAAATAATAGGCTTATTGTTTGTGCCTTTTGCAGGGCTAGATACTTTTACTGATTACCTTTTGGCGCAAATGATTTTACAACATGCGAACATTACAGGGGCTGAGTTACAGTATTCTTTAGCCATGAGTTTATTTGACCATCTAACCGACGGCTTACTCTACTGTGGTATCACCTTCCTTATTGCTGGCGCACTTAAAATGGCGATTAACTATAAAAACGATTCTGAGGGGTTAGTGTAATGGCCATTAAGATCAACCTGAATGTGGTGATGGCGCAGCGAAATATTGGCCTAGGAGAGTTAGCCGAGCGATTGGACATTACACCGGCTAACCTATCCATCTTAAAAAATAACCACGCTAAGGCCATTCGCTTTACCACCCTAAACGCACTGTGTCAGGCTCTGGATTGCCAACCCGGCGATATCTTGGAGTTTGTTGATGATGTATCAACATGACGACCATTTTTATCCTTGTAGCGGTGAAGTCTCAACGAAGTCAAATTGGCAGGCGTTAAAAGGCAGGGATGCCTTTTTTCGAGCGACCACGGATGGCCTGAGCGTCCTGCATAGTTGGCTTCATTGAGGCTAAGTTGAGATAATAGCTAATCACCTCACCCCCAAACACTTTTGATAGGCCGTAGGCGTCATGCCTACTAATTGTTTAAAGAAACGGCCCATATGGCTTTGATTGGAAAAGCCGCAAGCGAGGGCAATATCGGCCAGCTTCATTGGGCCTGTGAGTAAGTGCTTAACCTGCTCGATACGCAACTGCATTAGGTATTCTTGCGGCGTGCGCGCAAAGTGGGCTTTAAACATGCGAGTAAAGTGGTATTCACTTAACTGCGCTAATTCGGCTAACTCATGTAAATAAATTTGGCGATGGAAGTTGGCCTGCATAAAGTCTTGTACTTGCTTGGCAACTTTCGGTGCCAGTCCACCTTTAATAATCCCCAGTGGTTTCGTGAGCCCAGTGCTTTGCAATAAGTTAACTAAAATGGTGTCACTCATTTGCGCCATGGCCAAGTGGCTTTCCGGCGCCGACCAATCCATTAACAGCATTTGCTGGCGATACATGGCTTCAAGCGCAGGCTGACTAAAAAAGGTCAGGTCGGGCAGGGCGAGTTGCCGTGGGTCAATGTCAAACACTTGCAAGGCTAATTGCTTTAGGTGGCTATCCGTAAAATATAGGTGCATAAATTGTTGTGGATCGCCAAGCTGCCAGCGACTTTCACAGCCTTGCGGCATTAAGCAAAATTTACCGGCACCGCCTAATTCAGAGCGTATATCGGTACGATGGGTTTGCTCGCCACCTGATAGATATAAGCTTAGGGTATGAAACTTATCGTTTTGGTAATACAAACGATCATAAGCATTACTATATTGCGCCCACGCCAATTTCGGCGTGATCCCTTGCTGGCGATGGCACACTTTTGATGATTTAAAAAAGCTCATATAGCGGACGTTTTCGTTCATAGCAAAATAATAAAGGCTTCAACGGTGGTGCTCAATCGTTGGTGACAATTAAAACCGCAAGATCATGTTAAAAGCCGCGCTATCGTGACAGCTTTTCGTCATGCTATCGAACACAATAAAGACTGGTTAGTTTAGTATGGGAATAGAGCAATGTCGGCACTGATATATCTACTTATGATAGGCCTATGGGGCTTTTCTTGGATCGCTATTAAATGGCAGCAAGGGATCGTGGCCACGGAAGTCTCGATATTCTATCGCTTCGCTTTAGCAGCCTTGTTGATGTTTATTTTTGGCAAGTTATTTAAGCAGCTGCAACAGCCTAAGTTATCGCAGCATCGCTTTTTTGCTTTGCAGGGTTTGTGTTTGTTTTGTTGTAACTTCTTGGCTTTTTACAGTGCGACCCATTATATCGCCAGTGGCTTAACCGCAGTGGTCATGGCAACCGCCCCTATTTTTAACGCGTTACATGGACGCTTATTTTTCAAAACGCCTACCACCGCTAATTTTTGGCTTGGTGTGGTGATAGGCTTATCGGGGATTGGGCTGTTATTTGGCGCTGATTTATTGGCGACAACATGGTCAACGGATGTGTTAATTGGCCTTGGTTATGCGCTACTTGGCACTTGGTGTTTCTCCATTGGTAATATGATTAGTGTGCGTAATACACGCGATAATATTAAGCCCTACACCGCCACTAGCTATAGTATGTTATATGGCTGCGCTACTTTATTGGTGATTATTTACTTACGCGATTTGCCTTTTAATATCGACCTACAAGTGCAATACCTTGGCAGCTTGTTTTATCTGGCGGTACCCGCGACGGTGATGGGCTTTACCTTGTATTTGATCTTGGTGGATCGTATCGGTGCTAATACGGCTTCTTATGTTTTATTAATTACACCGATAGTCGCGTTGGTAGTCTCTAGCGTGTTTGAGTCATATCACTGGACTATCTATTCCAGCTTAGGTTTGGCGTTAGTGATTTTAGGCAATGTGGTGGCGCGAACCGTTAATCCTTTATGGCGTCGGAAAGGCAAGCTAGTTATTACTCCGGCTTGATGCTGCAAACTTACGTCGGTCAATAGATCAAAATGCGTTTTAAAGCCGCCAAGTCATCCTTGGCGGCTTATTCCAATCGCTAGTCATTTAATTTCGCATCTAGCTGATGTTGCCAATTTATTTGGTGTAAAAAGTGATTAAAAGGGTGAAATTAACCAACCTCTGCCATCTTTCCTTCATTTTCATCTTGTAGTCTCAGCTCGCAATATCCATTCAGTACTCATGCTGTTGGCTTTTCAAGCATAAGCACGCAGCCAAAGAGTCCCTTTATTTTGAGGAAAAACAAGTGAGCAAACCGTTTTCACGTCGTGATTTTATTCGAATGTCTGCTATGGGAGCCGGTGCTGCGGTTCTCTCTATTGGATTGATGGGCTGTAATGACAGTTCTTCGGGACCCGCTAATAAAAAAGGTGCGACAACTAACGAGCCACTTATTGGGGTTGGATTTCAACATGGTATTGCCAGTGGCGATCCTTTATCTGACAGAGTGATAATTTGGACTAAGGTGACGCCAAAAACGACGGTAGATAAATTAACCGTCAGCTGGGAGGTAGCCGAAGATGAAGGCTTTACCAAACTAGTGACGAATGGTGAAACAGAGACAACAGCAGATCGCGACTTTACGGTGAAAGTAGATGCGGGTGGCTTGTCAGCCAATGCCACATATTACTATCGTTTTCATTCTAATGGAGTCAGCTCGGCGATTGGCCGCATGAGAACGCTGCCTGAAGGCAGTGTTGCAATGGTTAAATTAGCGGCAATCTCTTGCTCTAATTACCCAGCCGGGTATTTTAACGTGTTGGCTGAAATAGCGAAGCAAGACGATCTAAATGCGGTACTGCATTTAGGGGATTATATTTACGAATATGCCGATGGCGGTTATGCAAGTGAAGAAGCGAAGGCGATGGGCAGAGTGGTTGAGCCTATCCATGAGTTACTCACTTTAGCGGATTATCGCATGCGTTACGCGCAGTATCGCCTTGATGCTGATATGCAACTATTCCATAGCAGACTGCCCATTATTCCGGTGTGGGACGATCATGAAATAGCCAATGATACTTGGCGTGAAGGGGCGGAAAATCATCAATCAGAAGAAGGAGAGTTTGAGCAGCGTAAAATGGCTGCAATCCAAGCTTATTTTGAATGGCTACCCATACGTCCCCTTGTTGAGGGCAATAATGAAACCATTTACCGCAGTTTTAAGTTTGGCGATTTAGTTGATTTACATATGCTGGATACGCGCTTGATTGGTCGCGATCAACAGTTGGATTACGCTAATTACCTTGGCGCTGATGGTAGCTTCAACGCGAGTGCCTTTATGGCTGATGTCGGTGACCCCAACCGCACTATGATGGGCGCGGAGCAGTTTGAATGGTTAAAAGGTCAATTAACAACATCAGTAGCCACCTGGCAGGTGCTAGGCCAACAAACCTTGATGGGAAACATGAGCCTACCGGCGTCTTTGATTACCCAGCAAATATCGTTAAATGATTTTTCTGAGTTAGCTTACATTGCGCAATTAGCGCAACAGGCACAAGTTGATCCCAGTTCGCTAACTGCTGCACAGTTGTTGTTTCTTGAGGCAAACCAACAGCGCTTAACGGCAGATGCGATGCAGTTGTTACAGTCGCCAAAAATCCCTTACAACCTTGATGCTTGGGATGGTTATGCCTATGAGCGTGAAGTACTGTTGGCAACAGCCAAGCAGAATAATGCCAACTTAGTTGTTTTATCTGGTGACACGCATAATGCATGGGCTAATGATTTGCGTTTGCGATCAGGGGGGCATGTGGGGGTTGAGTTTGCCGTTGCGTCTGTAAGCTCGCCTGGCATGGAGGTTTACCTTGGCGTCAAACCAGAAAATGAGCCGGGAATGGTGCAGCTGGTGGATGATCTGAAATATACTAATCTTACCAATCGTGGCTATATGATGATTACCTTTACCCCTGATACCGCCGTTAGTGAGTGGCTATATTGCTCAACGGTTAAGTCGAAGCAATATGAAATGTTAACGGATAGGCAGCATCGCCTGATGGTTAAAGTGAACACCAACACGTTAATTTCTGCTTAGGTTTTTAATGCTCATTTTAAGGATCGAATATGCCAATTAGCATATTCGATCCTTTTTTACTGCTTGGTTGAGCTTATTAAAGTAGCTTAAAGCTGAACATTAATCGGCTTTAATAAACGAGCCGTAAATGTCTTTTCTACGATGTTTAAGATTGGTCACAGAGCCTTCGGTATTAAGTTGTTTCAGCTTGGTTAAATCAACATCGGCGAAAATGATCATCTCGGTATTGGCGCTGGCTTCGGTCAGTGTGGCATCGTGAGGAAAGTAAATGTCTGATGGTGAAAACACCGCCGATTGGGCATATTGAATATCAACGTTATCAACCCGTGGTAAGTTGCCAACGCTGCCGCCAATGGCAACATAACATTCGTTCTCAATAGCACGGGCTTGCGAGCAAATTCTCACGCGTTGGTAACCATTCTTGGTGTCGGTCCAAAACGGTACAAAGATAATTTGTACGCCTTGCTCTGCCATCATTCGACCCAGCTCAGGAAATTCACTGTCATAACAGATTAATATGCCCACTCTTCCGGCATCGGTATCAAATACTTTGACACTATTACCACCATCAATAACCCAGTCTTTCTCTTCGTGAGGGGTAATATGAATTTTGTATTGAGCGTCAATTTGACCATCACGGTGCAGCAGATAAGAGACGTTGTAGAGCTTTTCGCCTTCGATAACAGGAACGCTGCCAGCAATGATGTTTATATTGTAGGTAACCGCCATTTGTGAAAAGCGATTTTTTATCTCGTCACTGAAGCTGGCCAGAAAGCGTATGGCCTCCACTGAATTCTGCCCTTCTTGTAAGCCCATTAGTGGCGCATTGAAGAACTCGGGAAACAGCGCAAAATCGGCTTTATAGTTAGAAAGTGAAGACACAAAATACTCGGCTTGATCCATTAAATCGTCAAGATCGTGCATGGTACGCATTTGCCATTGGATCACGCCAAGACGTACTAAGGTTTTTTCAATATCGTGGACGGATGTAATATCTTCTTCATAAAAAAAGTTATCCCACTCCAATAATGTGCCATAGCCCTTTGAAGCATCATCTTCGGGTAGGTAGCCTCGCATCAAACGCTTAACATCAAAGTCGTTGGCCAACTGAAATGACAAAATAGGGTCGTGTAATTCGCGGCGCTTAACCTTGTCTATGTATTCTGGCACGCTCAACTTATCGGCATGTTTGTAGTACAAAGGAATGCGGCCGCCCGCTAGGATAGCTTTAAAATTCTTATTTCGGCACAGCTCTTTGCGCGCATCATAAAGTCTGCGACCTAAGCGTAATCCGCGATAGTCAGGATGCACGAACACATCCAAGCCGTACATGGCGTCGCCCGTGGGGTTGTTCTGTATTACATTGTTCTCATCTATGATGTCATTGTATGTGTGAGGTAAAGAATAGCGGTTGTAACTGACCTTAATAGTAAGGGCAACACCAACTATTTTATCGCTATCTACAATACAAATTTGTCCATCTGGAAACTGTTTAATAAGATCCATAATGGTCGTTTTTGGCCATGCTCCCCCCACGTCAGGAAAAACTAAGTCCATTAATTCAGCTATTTGGATATAGTCACTTGATTCTATGGTACGTAAGGAAAGCTTGGGAGTATTGTGATCCATATTGAAAAGTCCTAGTGGCAATATTTTGTTCAGGATGCCACAGGTATAGCGAAACAAAAACACAAGTCTCCAGTAATACCTTCTATTTCCAGTGTTTGTTGCCAAGGAAGTGTTATTTAATTTATCTATAAATCATGAGTATGAGTAAATTTCACCATATTTATGAGTAAATTTCATGTTAAATCAAAGTTGTTGACATTTATTCATAATTCATTAAATTAAGCCATTCAGACGGCTAAACGGCTATTTGTTTTAGTCACAGTTTCGTCTTTGTTTGAATTTAAAAGGAATGGATCATGGGTAGTCAAACGGCACGTAATATTGAAATTTTGAACCAGAATATCGCTGATTTAAAGGGTGATTTGAATGTGTCTTTTGAGTTTTTTCCGCCCACTTCCGAAGCGATGGAAGATACCTTATGGCAGTCTATTGATCGGTTAAAAACCCTAAAGCCAAAGTTTGTTTCGGTCACTTATGGTGCTAACTCGGGTACGCGTGATCGTACTCATAGCGTGATTAAAGAAATTAAAGATCGCACAGGGCTAGTAGCCGCGCCGCATTTAACTTGTATCGATGCCAGTAAAGATGAGTTAAAGCAAATAGCTCTAGACTATTGGAACAGCGGCATTAAGAACATTGTTGCCTTGCGCGGTGATATTCCAGCGGGCAGTGATAAGCCCCATATGTACGCGACTGACTTGGTGCGCTTATTAAAAGAGCAGGCCGACTTTGATATCTCGGTAGCGGCGTACCCAGAAGTACATCCTGAAGCGAAAAATGCACAAGCGGATTTACTCGCGTTTAAAGATAAAATGGATGCTGGTGCCGATCGTGCTATCACTCAGTTCTTTTTTGATGTGGAAAGCTACTTACGCTTTCGCGACCGTTGTGCTGCCATTGGTATTACGCAAGAGATTGTACCGGGGATCTTACCCGTGTCTAACTACAAAACATTAGTGAAGTTTTCTAAGTTATGTAATGTGAAAGTGCCAGGTTGGATGCACAAGCTTTATGATGGTACGGATAACGATCCGACCACACGCAACTTGATTGGTGCCAGCATCGCGATGGACATGGTGAAGGTGCTAGGGCAAGAAGGCGTGAAAGATTTTCATTTTTACACCCTGAACCGCAGTGAACTAAGCTATGCAATTTGCCATACTTTAGGTTTGCGCCCTTAGTCATCACTAGCCTTCTCGCTGAGCTAATCGTGAAAGGGTGGGTTTGATTGAGCGAGTATACAAGGCAGGGATGCCTTGTTTAAGCCTACATAGATGTATTTTCACGGCGGCTCGTGAAACAAACTCACCCTTGAGTGTTGCAGTCTCAATTGCTAAAGCAGATCCCGCCAGGATCTGCTTTTTATTGGTGTAGAAGATCAATAAAGCTATTCAACTAAGCAATAGATCCTTGTGAGTAGATCTTTTGGCGCTGTGTCTTGTGGATTGTTGAGGTATTCTTCAAATGCGGGATGATCTTTAAGGGTACGGCCGCTTTGCGGCAACCATTGACCAAATAGCCAAGCATAGGGCTGCTCTAATTCGGCATAAGGCCCTTTAAACATCAAAGCAGCAGCCTTACTCGCTGGGATCGACAAGTGTTGGATCTGCTCATCCTCCAGTACCAAATTCGGATCGTCAATGGTAATACAAGCCATGGATTCCAGATCTTCCGTCGCAACGGTTTTAGGATCCTGATAATAGATGCCAAAGCTACGGGTTTGTGGTGTAAATAAGTTTCGACTGCCAGCATACATACACAACTTATCGAAGGCTTGGCCGATCTTCATATAATCGCCGTGATGTTTGATGCCGATAAAGTTAAGTTGTGGTATTTCGGTAACTTCAACTGGATACATAAGGTGGATCTCCTGATCATAAAAGGGCTGAAACTGCATCCACGACTGGGGTGACAGCGGTTCTGGTGTGGTATTGCCTTGGCTATTTTGTTGGCGATACTCACTGGGCGGCTGATTAAATAACTGAGCGAAGGCGCGGCTATAAGCTTCTAACGTGCTGTAGTTAAACTTTTTCGCTACTTCTGCAATGGGCGCTTGAGTGCGAATTAATTCGGCGGCAGATAGAAATAAACGCAGCCTTCTCACTGTGGTATTAATCGTTTCACCCGTCATCAAACGATAGATACGATGAAAGTGATACGGTGACATACAGGCCACATCGGCTAAGGTATTCACATCTAGTGGTGCATCTAAGTGTTGATACATATAATCCACCACCTTGATTAGACGTTGTTGATATCCCTGCTGCGTACTGGCTTTCATCTTTTTTCTCTCGCTAATTAGTTGACGGTTTCAGCATATGTCAGGTTTATTTGATAATGTTTGCGCAGTTTAAGCCAAATTACCCGAAAAGGATCAGTATAGATGCAAGAGATAGAGCGTAAATTTTTAGTAACAGGTGATTATAAGAATGACGCTTTTAAAGCTCAGCGCATTACCCAAGGTTACTTAAACTCTGCCCCTGAGCGCTGCGTGCGGGTGCGAATTAAAGGTGAGCAAGGTTTTTTAACCATTAAAGGCATCAGTGATGCTGCAGGATTAAGTCGTTTTGAGTGGGAGCGAGAAATCCCCGTTGCGGAAGCGCAAGCTTTATTGGCCTTATGTGAACCGGGTGTGATTGATAAAACCCGTTATTTGGTGAAAGCAGGCCTGCACACCTTTGAAGTAGATGAATTCTACGGTGACAACGCTGGTCTGGTGGTCGCAGAAGTCGAGTTAACAAGTGTTGATGAAGCCTTTGCCAAGCCCAGCTGGCTAGGTGAAGAAGTGACGGGCGATAAGCGCTATTACAACTCGCAATTAATGCAGCAGCCTTATAGCCTTTGGTCGAGGTGATTTTTTTCAGGGCTACATACTGATATCAGTACTTAATTTTCATTTGTCATTATTATATATTTTTTAATTAGATATTTTTTACAATGGTAAGTAAGCTACTTTCCATACATAGTTGAAGGTCAAGTCGCCATTGAATTCAGGTGGCTGAATATTGTTAGGATTGCTTTGTGAGATTGTTGATTAAAAAACTCTATCATTCTAACTTCTTTGGTTTGGGCCTAATAATGTTTATATTTGCTTTAATTTTCACTGCGTCAATTTATACCAGTATATATGATGACGTACTTAGCGCTTATGAGCTGACTAATGAAGCCCATAACGACGAATATTGGGTGGAAGGCTCTCCATCTGATGTTATTGTGCCTGAAGTTTTTATTGATGATGACGAACCATTCTTAGCTCGGCTTTGCCTTAACAGAATACGCTCCGGTGATGAGCTTAAAGCGATGATTGTTAGTGTTGCGGGTACTATTCGGTTTAACTGCTTTGCTAACGGTGAGTCCAAGCTTGAGCTTTATGGGTTAAATTCCGTGACAAAAAGTGTCACATCTTTGCTGGTAGGAATTGCGATAGATAAAGGTTTTATTCACTCAGTTCATGATCCCATTGCCATGTATTTACCGGATCATACTCACCTGCTTGGCGAGTATGGTAAAACGGTTACGATTGAAGATCTACTGCTGATGAAATCACCGATTGGCAATATGCCTCTATTTGCGGTTAATGATGGTCAAAGTGCTTTTTCACCTCAATTAGAGGCATATTTCGCAGCACCAGACCCTGTCGAATTTATTCTAGGATTTGGCGCTGCCGAAAGTGGCATTGAAGGTTTTAATTATGGTGAAGGCCCAGCCACGCTGGTGGGGCGGATCATAGCAAATGCGACTGGAGTCAGTGTGGTTGAATTTGCCAAGCAGAACTTATTTCTGCCAATGGGAATTAAGTATTTTGAGTGGCACCTACTCGCTGACGGCAGTGCAAACACCGCAGGTGGGTTAGTACTAACAAGCTGGGATATGCTTAAAATTGGTGAACTTGTGCAAAATAATGGCGCATGGTCTGGTGATCAACTAGTGAATGCGCATTGGATAAAGAGTTCAATCGCGCCCCATATCTCGACAAGATCAACATGGAGCCAATATGGTTATTATTGGTGGAGTAATGTGTTTAAATTGAAGGGGAAAGATATCACTGTTATGGCTGCAAGAGGGTTTAAGGGGCAGTTTATTTTGGTTATTCCTGAGCTTAAAGCCACGATAGCGATCAATGGTGACCATGAAGGTTTTAATGATTTGGGTGGCGTCTCACTAGCTGAATACATTATAAAGCGTTATGTACCTCGTTTACTCGATTGAAAGACTAGCTTTGCAGCAGTGGACTGAGTCCAGACGCACCCATAATGTGCCGCGCTGGACCAAATTAACAAGCAGTACTTACAACGGCGAGCCGTGAAGTAATCGTAGAGGGAAGAGTTTAAGCGCCATTTGATAGTGATGAAGCTTTTCGTTGTTGCTTAGTAAACAAATACCAACCCAACCAGAAAAATACACTTAAGCCTACGGCAGTGAGAATCGCTGGCTTTGGATTTTGCAGGGTGCTAAAGGATCCAGCATAAGCGGCGATGGTTGCGTAAGGCACTGCGCTGGCGATCCAAATTCCGAGAAAACGCCAAAACGGCATTTTTGTCAGTCCTGCCATGCAAGCGCTCACTTCCGGTAAAATTGGCATCGCGCGTGACAGTAAGATCATCATGGCGCCGTAGCGATCAAAGCCATCGATCATCTCTGTTCGCTTTGCTGGATCGCGGATGAGCAGGCGAACGAATGGTTGACCAAAATACTGACTCAAAATATATCCACCTAAACCTGCTAACAATAGGCCAGTACTTGCTGCTAATGCGCCTTGGCTAAAGCCGAGAAAATAACCGGATAGAATAATAATAGTGAGCGTCGGCATGGCGATAAACAAGTCTAAAAATAGTAAGCCGATCACCAGTGCAAATAAATAACCATGGGGTAGGGCGCTGGCTTGCTCTAACCAGCGCGATATATCCGCCAAGCTAAGTATCCCCGCAAGCTTGAGGAAAATAAAGGTAGAAGCAAAGCCTAGGGCTAAAATTAACATCACTTTAAATAACGATTTCATATTGTTGTCCTTTCTATAGGAATTCAGTTTCAGGAAGCTTTCATCAGTTTGTAAGCCATGTTGGGCGCAAAGCGCATCAGCAAACGTAGTAATTTAACTTTGCCGATGTCGTTATCTAAGGTGCCGCGCTCAATGCCACGAATAATATGTTGAGCGGCCTCTCGAGCAACTAGCTTCCCTGATCCTCTACCTTCTGTCATGGCGGTATCCACCAATGGCAATAAGGCTTGTTGCACTAACACCGAGGTGTGTTCGAGCTGATAACGTAACGACAAACTAAAGCTGTTCAGTGCACTTTTACTGGCGCAGTAAATGGCAGATTGGGCTTTTGGCGCGATGGCAAGGCCCGAATTGATATTGACGATCCGAGCAGACTCACTGGCCATTAATGTGGGCAGCAGCAGATAAGTGAGCTGGCAAATAGCGGTAAAATTGACGTTAATCTCACTTGCTATTTGTTGATATTGGAAATTGGGATCTATGTATGTTGCAGTGTGTTGCACAGCGGCATTGTTAATGAGTACATCGACTTTAGATACTTGCTTTAATAACTGAGCTAGCTTAGTTTCGAGCAACGTGGTGTCGTTCAAATCGGCGTGAATGCCAATAACATTTGGGTACTTTTGCTGTAAATCGTTGAGTTTTGCAACGCTGCGGCCAATCACATAAAGGTGATTCGCTGGGGCAAGCAGCTGTACTAACTGCCTTCCAATCCCAGCGGTGCCGCCAGTGATGACGATGGTTTTATTGGTCAGTTGCATCTGTTTCTTTTTAGACCGCGTATTACTTTGTAACATGTGAGCTCCTTTCGATTTAAGCTCACTGTAAGTAGAAAGTTAGCCGAGGTAATTAACCTAGGTTAAAACGCTGATAATAGATCGGAGCATTGTCTTGGTTCGTATTTGTGATGGTTGCGGAGTAGAAATAATATGGATATTAAACAATACGTCATCGAGCATGGCCGCCAAGTGAATTTAGCTGCGGGGCAGCACTTATTCCGTCAAGGCGAGATGGAAGACGCGTTATATTTTGTTAAACAAGGGTTATTTAAAGCTTATTATTTATGTCAAGACGGTAAAGAGCTGGTGAAGTCTTTTATTGCTGAAGGTGATGTGATCACGAATTTATCAGCGGTGTTTGAGCGTGAGCCTTGTACTTTTAGTTTGCTGGCCTTAGAGCCAGCAGCGTTGGTCAAGGTCGACTTTGATTCGCTTTACCAACATACCTTAGATGATCTTGAATTAAGTCGCTTTATGCTCGCATCATTAATCAAGCTGGCACAGAAAAAGGAGCGTCGTGAATACGAGTTTCTGTGTTTAGATGCCACCACCCGTTATCAGCAATTAATGCAGCACCAACCGGATTTACTCCATCGCATTACCCAGAACGACATCGCCCGTTATTTAGGGATCACCCCAGTGGCATTGAGCCGGATTAAACATGGGCGTAAAGCGTAGTTGCAAGGATAGTTGCTTGGGAAATCCTCCCATTGTTAACCGTAGTTAACAGCTCACAGCAAAAATATATATTCATACTCGTTTCATGGTAAGCGTGCCTTTAACGTTGAGTTATATGCCCGCTTTTTCTGTTCTCGCTCGCCAAATTATTATCTACTAAACGTTTATGACTCGTCCCACATAAGTAGATGTGACTTTATTTATCAGTGAGGGGTGTTGACCGATAGCATCAGTGGCTCGTGCGCCCGTGCAGTGGGAAAGGTACAAGTGCTGCCAAGGTTGTTGATGAAGATATTGGACACTGGCATCAAGCCGCTCACTCGTCGCGTTAGCTAAATGTAGGCCGCCGATTAAGTGAGTTAGTGGGGCGTTTGGCTCTTGTTGCTGGATAAACGCCAAGGTGTTGATTAAACCTGTGTGACAACAGCCCGTGATCACGCAGATGCCGTGTTTAGTTGTTAACCATAAGCTTTGATCATCCAATAGTTGATCAATATGCAATCCTGCTTGATCTAAATAGAATGGACCGCTGGTATTTTCCAAGAGATGAAATTTGGGGATAGTGCCAGTTAAGCTAATTTCTGCAGTGAGCTTGCATGCCTGAGAAGTTAAGTGGATCAAGGCTGGATCGTGCTTGGCGATCGCTTGTTTGGCCGAGTTAGGCATGCCGATCATTTTTACTGGCTGGTTATCATGTAACACATATCGCTCAACGGTGCAGTCAGGATGCAGATATAACCGACAGTGCGGATTTAAACCCAGTAGTTGAGCAAGGTTGCCGGTATGGTCGTAGTGACCATGGCTAAGTGCAATGGCAGTTAAATTGTCTAAGGGGATGCCGAGTTGCTCTGCGTTTTCAAATAGGGCGAGCCCTTGCCCTGTATCAAATAAAATTCGTTCTTGATCGCGTTCAATTAATACAGCAAAGCCATGTTCGCTGAGCAAAGGCGGTGTTGCGATATTGTCTGCTAATACGGTTATACGTGTGCTGTATTGCGCCATTATCTCGCCTTTGATTGAAAAAACTTAGCCCGCGCTTTAACCACTAATTGGCCGTTAACAAATAATTTAGCCTGCACGTTAAATAAGGGCGGATGGCTGGTAACTAGGCTTCCCTGCATTAAAATTTCACTGCCTACGGGAACGGGATGCAAATAACGAACACACATTTCAGCAGTGACGGCCGTTATTTCGTGGCTAAATAAGGTTTGGCACATGGTTGCGTCTACTAACGCAGCTAATACGCCGCCATGGATAATGTCCTGATAGCCTTGTTGATGTTGGCTACCCTTGGTGTGTGCCCACACTGAATTGTCTGAACTGAAAAAATTAAGTTTTAAGCCCATCAGGGCGTTTGGGCTGCATAAAACGCAGTGTTGGTGGCTTGGCTGTTTGGCGACGGGCAAGAGTTGCTGGCCGCTATCATTGGGCTGAGCATGTTTAATTAAGTTCTGTAGTGTTGCAGTTGCAGTCCTAAGCTGACTACTCATTAGTTGCTCCTTTGTAAAAAGTTATTGGCATATGCCAATAACTAAATTAGGATAGCATAAGTACTTAGCAAAGAGCACCAATAATGAGACCCAAAATCAAACGTCATATTTGTCCACATCATGGCTCGCCTTATCGTTTTTTTAAACCAAATGGCATCCCCACGAGTGAGTTAAACCAAGTCAGTATTGCGGTGGATGAGTTTGAAGCCATTCGGCTGGTAGATCTTGAAGGCTTATCTCAGCAAGATGCCGCTAAGCAAATGCAAGTATCGAGGCAAACATTCGCCAACATTCTGAAGCAGGCTCGGCATAAGATCACTCATGCCTTGGTGCATGGCGAGGCTTTGGCTCTTGGCGAAAACAGACCAATAATTGAACAAAAGGAATCAAGATGATTTATGCCATCGCGACAAGTAATGACAAGTTATCCCATCGTTTTTCTCAGTCTGAGAGCTTCGATTTTTATGACCAACAGGGGCAGCGTTTAGCGCGGATTGAGAATCCGGCACTTACCACATCGTGTTGTCAGGGCAAAGCGCAGTTAATTAATATGCTGACTACCATGGGCTGTAAAACAGTCATCGTTAGAAAGATAGGCCAAAAAACCTTGGCTAAACTTTTAATGGCGGGGTTAGAGGTAGAGCAAGGTAATACTCGTCATTCGGTTACTGAGTTATTGGCGCACGCGAAGACGCGAAGCCATTCACTTACTTGCCCAGATCAAGGCGTGCTGCCTCAAAATGGCAGCTGTCAGCATGCTGGTTGTCATGGCCACATAAATGGTTGTCACTAATGGAATATGTGCTAGCTTTTGTGATTTTTTTATTCATCTCTCTAGCCATGGCGCTGGGCGTAATTTTTAAGCGCCGCGCCATTCAAGGCAGTTGTGGTGGCCTCGCCAGTATTGATATTGAGCCCAGTTGTGATTGCCAACAAGTGTGCGCCGAGCATCGGGTGTTGTATCAAATCCAAGAGCCTTCAACCAAACCCAAACCAATAATAGCAACCAAGTTAATCAGTTAGGGCGTAACTAATTCTATGGTGACCCTTTGGTTTAAATTTAGTTGATTGAAATGTCGGGTCCAATACTTCTTTATCAAGTGATCCATCAAGCCAGATTGTTTTGCTTTTATTAGCGCTGATTCAATAACAGGTTGTAAGTAAGCGTTTTGCTTACTGAGGTAAAAGACAAAGTCACGTTTGTAAGTAAAGAGTAAGTGTGGCTCGATAACTAGGTAGGGGTGCTGTTTTTGTTCCGACCAAATTTCATTGGCGCCGCGAGAGAAATAGTTCACTCCACCTTTACTTGATAGCATGCTGTATAAGGCGCGCCACTCACCATCTCTGACGATGTATGGCAATTTATTGGCTTGCCATACTTCAATGTCAAACCAATCAGCACCAAAACCGCCAATGGTGTTGATTCGACGAAAATCATCGAGGTTTTTCACTTGTGCATAGCGCTCTTTGTCATCTCTGGGGACCAGTAATATACGCTTGCTGATAAACCCGTTGGTGAGCCCTACGTTTACTTTTGTAAATTGGCGATTTCTTTTTGGCGTTTCGAGCATCCAAAATAAAGAGATGGTTTGGCTTTCAAGTAAGCGCACTGCGCGTTTTTGTGGTACGTGGCTATAAGGTGTCACTAAGGTTACTTCGACTCCTTGAGCGGATAGTGCGCTAATCAATAGCTCATGGTAGTACTCATGACTGCCATCTTTACTGGCAGGTAGAATTAACTCGATTGGCTCGCCAGCATAGAGAAAAGGGCAAAACAACCATAACAGCAATAACCACACTTTCATTTGCACGCACCTCTTACTTAACATTAGGCAAGATTGAGCGGTTGTAGAGCGGGTAGGCTCAGATATGAGGTAAATTTGTTTTCAATATATTCGCTATCAAACGAAAGGTTTACCCTTAGCGGCAATAAAAAACGGGCATATGAATAGCCCGCTTTTTTATTTACTTTTACACTCGGTGGTATTAGCCGGTGTTACGTAAGCCTGCTGCAATGCCAGCAATGGTCACCATTAACGCTTGATCAATGGTTGGGCAAATTTGCTCACCATTAGCACGTGAACGGCTTAGTAGTTCAGCTTGTAGTAAGTTAAGTGGATCAATGTACGGGTTACGCAGATTAATCGACTCTTTGATCCAAGGTTGCTCTTCCATTAGCTTGTGCTTTGGAATGGTTTGTAAGACACAGTCACGGGTTTGTTTTAGCTTATTACGTAAGCTTAAGCCTAAGCCGTGTAGTTCTTGTGGTACTAAACGTTCTTCATAGAATTTAGCTAATTCTTCATCCGCTTTCATAAATACCATTTCAAACATTTCTAAACGGGTATGGAAGAAAGGCCAGCTTTGGTACATTTCTGTTAATAGCTCTTGCTTGCCTTGCTCTAGGGCGCGACCCATTGCATCGCCGGCACCGAGCCATGCTGGTAGCATGAAGCGGTTTTGTGACCAAGCAAATATCCATGGGATAGCACGTAAGCTTTCAACGCCGCCATTTGGTTTACGCTTCGCAGGGCGGCTACCCAGTGGCAGTTTTCCTAGCTCAAGCTCAGGTGTGACGCTACGGAAATAAGGTACAAAGTCTGGCTCATGTTGCACCATGCCACGGTACTCAGTACATGAGTCTTCCGATAGTTGGTCCATCATGTCACGCCACTCTTGTTTTGGCGCCGGTGGCGGTAATAAGTTCGCTTCTAAAATCGCCGCGGTGTAAAGGTTGAGTGATTGCTGAGCAATGCTTGATAAGCCGAACTTAAAGCGGATCATCTCGCCTTGCTCAGTTACCCGTAGGCCACCTTTTAATGAACCAGGAGGTTGTGATAACAAGGCTGCGTGTGCTGGTGCACCGCCACGGCCAATGGTACCGCCGCGGCCATGGAACAAGGTTAGACGTACATTGTTTGCTTCACAAAGGGCGACTAATGCCTCTTGCGCACGGTATTGTGCCCAGTTAGCGGCCAGCACGCCGGCATCTTTTGCTGAGTCAGAATAGCCGATCATCACATGCTGTTGACCGTTGATATAACCACGATACCAGTCAACAGCGAATAAGCGTTTAATGACTTCTTCTGCGTTGTTTAAGTCGTCTAAGGTTTCAAATAATGGCGCTACGGCAATGCGGAATGGACAACCACATTCTTTTAACAGTAGTTGCACTGCTAATACATCTGATGCTTGGCGCGCCATGGAAATAATATAGATACCTAGGGCTTGCGGATCGGTTTTTGCCACTACTCGGCAAGTATCTAATACTTCTTGATTATCAGGCATCGGCTGCCAATCTTGTGGGATCAGTGGACGCTTGCTGTTGAGCTCTTGTAATAAGAAGGTTTGTTTTTCTTCTTCGTTCCAGCTGGCGTAGTCACCAATACCTAGGTAACGAGTTAGTTCAGCGATCACATCGCCGTGACGTTCGCCGTCTTGGCGGATATCGAGTTTAACAAGGTTGATACCAAAACAAGCTACGCGGCGCAGCACATCTAACAACAGCCCATCTGCAATAATGCTCATGCCGCAGTCATGTAATGATTCATAACATAGGGTTAGTGGCTGGGTCAGTTGTTCGGTGCGATTGATAAGGTCGCGCGCTTCGGTGTATTCGCCTTGCAGCGTTGCGCTAAGATAGTTTAAGGTTTCTTTTAGATCGCTGCGCAGGCCTTTTAACAATTCACGATAAGGTTCGTGTACATCGCCCGCTACTTCGCGCAGCGCGTCGTTACAGTCCATCATTGACAGCTCGCTAGTCAGCTGTTTGATGTCTTTAAGGAATAAGCTAACGCCAACCCAGCGACTTGATAGCAATACTTCTTCCGTTACCTTGCTAGTAACAAATGGGTTGCCGTCGCGGTCTCCACCCATCCATGAGGTAAAGGTAATAGGAGCGGCATCGATTGGCAAAGCAAAGCCAAAGTTCTTTTGTACGCGCTCATCGAGATTGCGAATGTAATCTGGCACCGCTTGCCATAGGCTGTTTTCAACGACGGCAAAGCCCCATTTAGCTTCATCTACTGGCGTAGGACGTTGTTTGCGGATCTCGTCGGTGTGCCAAGCTTGAGTAATTAACTCTTCTAATCGATAAAGTAGCTTTTCTTTTTCGCGCTCTGAAATATCGCTTAGTTCAAGTGCGGCTAAGCAGTTATTGATCGCTACATGTTTGTGGATCAAGGTGCGACGGGTAATCTCTGTGGGATGGGCCGTTAATACCAAGTCCATTTTCATTTCTTCAATGGCGGCTTTTATTGCTTCTGGAGTGGCATCTGACGCTTTTAATTTGCCAAACAACTCGTCAATTGGGTCGGGTGCGCAAACTTGCTCTTCACAGTGGCGCGAAGTGGTATGAAACTGCTCTGCGATGTTAGCGAGATTTAAAAAGTGAGTGAAGGCGCGGGCTACAGGCAACAATTCATCGTCCGACAGGCCTGCAAGCATAGCTACGAGTAATTCTCCGTCTGCGTCATTACCAGCACGAGATGATTTAGACAGTTGTCTAATGGTTTCAATTTTATCTAGAAACTCTGCACCTAGGTGGTTGGAGATAGTTTGCCCTAATAACTGACCTAGCAAGCCTACGTTACTGCGTAGAGCAGCATACTTGTCGTTCATAGCTGTTGTCCTTACATTTGTTGTGTTTTTACAACTTTTTTATTTTTCTGTTCGTGTTTCGAATCAGTTCAATAAAACCCATTTAAAGCCTGTTTAAAACCTAATAACGCTAAACTTATCGTTAACTTGTATCTAATCTATCCGCAAAACGGGCGCTGGGTCAAATAAACTCAGTCGATTTATTTAACCGATAGCCCATGTGAAAGTTACGGTTTTTTGTGTAACTTTCTTACATTTCTATTAAGGCGAGCGATGAAACTAGTTGCTGATTCAATGAATTAGCCCGCCAAGCAGCTTTTTCGTTACTGTTTACTTTTACCGCCATTACTCATAAATCTGCTGTTTCAATCGCCAAATTCAAGTTTCTTCTTAATTGGAGCCTTGGTTCTGGACTAATCAGACTTAGTCTAAGCAAAAGCGTTTAATCAGTGAACTAAGCAGTTCGCTGGTTGGTTTAACAAAAGAAAGATCCAAATATTCATCAGGTTGATGCGCTTGGCCAATATAACCCGGCCCCATGACAATGGTGTCACAGCCGAGCTGTTGAATAAATGGCGCTTCGGTGCAGTAGTTAACGGCTTCGGCTTTATGGCCGCTAAATTGTTCGGCGGTCTGCACTAAATCTGATGTCTCACTGCAGGAATAAGCAGGGATCGGTTCGTGAAGATGAAATACATCGACCGCGCCCGGGTATTGTTGGTCAATGCCAGCCAATGCAGATTTTAAAGTAATGAACAATTCATTGGGGCTCACACCCGGAATAGGGCGCATATCAATATGCAACTCGCAACAACCACAAATACGATTTGGGCTGTCGCCGCCATGGATATGGCCAAAGTTTAGGGTGGGGGCGGGTACTTCAAAGTGAGGGCAGTTGTATTTTTCTTTAAACAGTTGCTGCACTTTCAATAGTTCTGCTAATACCTTATGCATCACTTCAATGGCGTTCAACCCTTTACTGGGATCGGAACTATGGCCGCTGCGACCGGTAATACGAATGGCTTCCGACATATGGCCTTTGTGCATAAACACGGGAACCAACCCCGTTGGCTCACCAATCACGGCGTAATCCGGTTTAATGTGCTGACGGCTGGCAATATCACGCGCACCAGCCATGGTGGTTTCTTCATCGGCAGTAGCGAGAATGCGCAGTGGTTTATTGATAGTGGTCAGGTCTAACCCTTTTACCGCCTCAAGAATAAACGCGAAGAAGCCTTTCATGTCGATGGTGCCAAGGCCGTATAAGCGATTGCCATCTTCAGTGAGTTTAAAGGGATCTTTGCTCCATTGGCCATCATCAAACGGCACGGTGTCGGTGTGGCCTGCCAGCAATAAGCCTCCTTCACCTTGGCCTAGGGTCGCGACCATATTGTACTTACCCTCTAGACCAGGAATTGCTGTTACTTCAACGCTAAACCCTGCGGTTTCAAACCAGCTGGCAAGTTTGGTGATTACCTGTTGGTTGCTCTGATCCCAAGCCGAATCGGTAGAGCTAATAGAAGGCGTAGCGATCAATTCACGATAAGTTTCGATAAATCCAGGTAATGACATAGAACCTCAAAATTTAAATTTAAATATTAATGCAGAAATATTGCATAAAAAGTTAGTTTCAGCTAGCATTTCAGCCTGAATTAACATAACAAATTATGCCCGATAATGAAGACTAATTTTTCCCACAATTCGCGACGACGATCCCACCTTTAGTAGAGGCGCTTTTGGGCGCGTATTTTGTTAGTCTCATCTGTATTCAATTAGCTAAATTTAAACGGAATTTCGACATGTTAAAAACAATTATTGTGGGGGCCAGTGGTTATACTGGTGCCGAATTAGCGCTTTATATTGCAAAACATCCAGGCCTTGAATTAGCGGGCTTGTATGTTTCAGAAAATAGCCAAGATCAAGGTAAGCCCATCTCTGCCCTTTACGGTAAATTGCTAGGGGTGGTTGACCAAATTATCCAACCTCTCGCCACGGCAGATATTCCTGCTGCCTGTGAAGGCATTGATATTGTAGTGTTGGCGACGGCTCACGAAGTCAGCCATGATTTAGCGCCGCATTTTTTAGCAGCTAACACCACAGTGTTTGACTTATCTGGCGCATTCCGTGTTAAAGATTCCGCTTTCTATGAAAAATTTTATGGCTTCACTCATCAATATCCAGACCTGCTAGAAAAAGCGGTGTATGGCTTAGCCGAATGGAATGCCGAGGCGGTAAAAGGGACTGACCTTATCGCGGTACCTGGTTGTTATACCACCACAGCATTACTTGCACTGAAACCATTGCAACAGGCTGGATTAATTAAGACTGGCGTTAAGCCAACCATTAATGCCACTAGTGGTGTTAGTGGTGCAGGGCGTAAAGCATCAACCACTTCGAGCTTTTGCGAAGTGAGCTTGCAACCTTATGGTGTGTTTACCCACAGACATAAGCCGGAAATTGATGCGCATTTGGGCACGCCAGTGGTATTTACGCCTCATTTGGGTAGCTACAAGCGTGGCATTTTGGCCAGTATTAATGTGGTACTAAAAGAAGGCGTGACACCCGAGCAAGTGCAAGAGGTATATGAACAAGCTTATCAACACGAGCCTATTGTTCGTTTACTTAAAGGTTCATATCCTGCAATTAAAAATGTTGAAGGCACTCCTTTCTGCGACATCGCTTGGGCGCAAGATGGTGAAGACTTAGTGATTTTTAGTGCGACGGATAACTTGTTAAAAGGCGCATCATCACAAGCGATGCAGTGTATCAACATCAAGTTTGGTTTCCCAATGACCACCTCATTGATTTAATTCCTTGGTTCTGTGAAGCGTGACTTTTAAGTGATACTTAAAAACACATAGAATAGCGAGTTTTGTTGGCCAATGGCCGTAAGGAAGTAACAACAGCATGAATAAACCTCTGTTAATTAAACTTGGCGGCGCAGTACTTGAGAATGACACTGCCCTGGCGAACTTATTTGATGCGTTAACGCGTTATTTAACAGACAACCAACGCCCACTGATCTTGGTTCACGGTGGCGGTATCGTGGTCGAAGATGTGCTGAGTAAAATGGGTATCAAGAGTGAGAAAAAAAATGGCTTGCGTATTACTCCGTTTGAGCAAATTCCTTACGTTGCTGGCGCATTGGCGGGTACGTCAAACAAATTGTTGATGGCGAAAGCACTGCAAGCCGGCCTAAGTGCTGTCGGGCTATCTTTAGCGGATGGTTTTAGCACTAAGGTTACCCAGCTTGATCCCGAGCTTGGTGCTGTGGGTCAATGTGAGCCAAATGATCCAACCTTGCTTAAGGTGTTATTAGCGGCGAACCAATTACCGGTTATTTCATCTATTGGCATCGGTGAAGATGGCCGTTTGTATAATGTTAATGCTGACCAAGCAGCTATCGCGATTTGTGAGTTAGTGGGCGCCGAGTTGGTGTTCTTATCTGATGTTGATGGTGTGCTTGATGGTAATAAACAGCTGATTCCTGAACTCAATACCATTCTCGCCAATGAATTGATTGCTGCTGGCGTGATCCGAGATGGCATGACGGTAAAAGTGCAGGCGGCATTAGCAGCGGCTGATAGTTTAGGCCATGTTATGTTAGCCAGTTGGAAGCAGCCAGAAAATTTAGTTGCCTTATTGAAAGGTGAAAATATGGGCACCAAAGTCGTTAAATAAGGTGTGCAAATAAACAAAATGCAATGGTCATAAGCCGGTGCACTTGATGCTGGTCATGTTAATGAAAATGACATCGTAGCCAGCAAAACGGAGTAGATAATGGAACATTTATTAACAGGTAAAGAAGCCAGTAAGCAACAAGTAATTGATCTCATTAATTTGGGTAAAGACTTGAAAGCGAACCCGAAAAAATATGCTGATGCCTTAAAGGGTAAAAGTATTGTTACTATTTTTGAAAAGCAATCGCTGCGCACTCGCGTTACTTTTGATATTGGTATTCATAAAATGGGTGGCCATGCGGTTTACCTTGATTCGCAAAATGGGGCAATTGGTGAGCGTGAAACTGTTAAGGATTTTGCATCGAACTTAACGCGTTGGGCCGATTGTATTGTGGCTCGGGTGATGTCCCATAAAACACTAGAAGAGTTGGCTGAGTACTCAAATGTACCTGTGATTAACTCCCTTTGTGATTTGTATCATCCTTGCCAAGGTTTAGCAGACTTTATGACCATTGCTGAACACTATGATGACCTTTCTAAAGTAAAATTGGCTTATGTTGGTGATGGTAACAACGTGACTCACTCATTGTTTATTGTCGGCGCTATTTTGGGTGCTGAAGTAACGGCGGTGTGTCCTATTGGCTCTAGTCCAGATGCGCAGATCCTAAAGCAAGTTGAAGATATTGCTGCAGAATCAGGTGCGACTATTCGCGTGACTAACTCGATGGACGATATTAAGGGTTATGATGTTGTTTATGGCGATACTTGGGTGTCGATGGGTGATGACACACCATTACAAGCGGTAAAAGATAAATTTATGCCTTATCAAATAAATAGGGCATTGCTGGATAATACCGGCATCAAACATGTGTTACATTGTCAGCCGGCACATCGTGAGTTGGATATCACATCAGAAGTGATGGACGACGAGAATGTTTCACTTATTTTCCCACAAGCAGAAAACAGAATGCATATCCAAAATGCCATCATGCTGACATTGATGAAAGGAGATTTTTAATGAGCAAGGTAAAAAAAGTAGTACTGGCTTATTCAGGTGGTTTAGATACTTCGGCGATCATTCCATGGTTGAAAGAGACCTACGATGATTGTGAAATTGTTGCGTTCTGTGCTGACGTTGGTCAAGGTGCAGAAGAGCTCATTGGCTTAGAAGAAAAAGCCTTAGCTTCAGGGGCTTCTGAGTGTCACATTGTTGACCTAAAAGAAGAGTTTGTAAAAGACTACATCTACCCAACCATTGCTACTGGCGCAGTGTACGAAGGTACTTACCTATTAGGTACGTCAATGGCACGTCCAATCATTGCTAAAGCGCAAGTTGAAGTTGCCCTTAAAGTGGGTGCGGATGCGGTATGTCATGGTTGTACTGGTAAAGGTAACGACCAAATCCGCTTTGAAAGCTGTTTTGCTGCATTAGCACCTGAGCTTAAAGTGATTGCACCGTGGCGTGAGTGGGACATGGTTTCTCGTGAAGACCTACTTGACTACCTTGCTGAGCGTAATATTAAAACCAGCGCGTCGGCGACTAAAATTTACAGTCGTGATGCCAACGCATGGCATATCTCGCACGAAGGTGGTGAGCTAGAAGACCCATACAACGAGCCAAGTAAAGGCGTTTGGACATTAACGGTTGACCCGTTAGATGCACCAAACGAGCCAGAATACGTGGCCCTAACGGTTAAAAATGCACGCGTAACCGCAGTTGATGGTGTTGAGCTATCACCTTATCAAGCATTAATGCTGTTAAATGAAAAAGCTGCCAAGCACGGCGTGGGTCGTATTGATATCACCGAGAACCGTACTGTGGGTATGAAGTCTCGAGGTTGTTATGAAACCCCAGGTGGTACAGTAATGGTTGCTGCGCTGCGCGGTATTGATGAGCTAGTGCATGACAAGCCATCACGTCGCTGGCGTGATCAAGTGGGTCAAGAGTTTGCTCACTTAGTATATGACGGTCGTTGGTTCACACCACTTTGTGAATCGTTATTGGCTGCTTCAGAGTCGTTAGCAAAAGATGCCAACGGTGAAGTAGTGGTACGTCTTTACAAAGGCCAAGCGGTTGCTGTGAAGAAAAAATCACCAAACAGCTTATACTCTGAAGCATTTGCGACCTTTGGTGCTGACGATGTTTACAACCAAAAGCATGCAGAAGGTTTCATCCGTTTGTATTCTTTAGCGAGTCGTATTCGTTCGTTAAATGCTAAAAACAAGTAAGCTTTGTTTTAATTAGCATCAAACAAAATAGCTGCTCTTGAGCGGCTATTTTGTCGTTTTAAAGACTTGATTGGTCACTTACTCTGACAACAAAGACCAATGGTAAAAACATTTCAGGAGAGAGAAGCTCATGGCACTTTGGGGCGGGCGTTTTAGCCAAGCAGCAGACGCAAAATTTAAGTTGTTTAATGATTCCTTGCGGTTTGACTATCGTCTAGCTAAGCAGGATATAGTGGGCTCGATTGCCTGGTCAAAATCACTGTTAGAAGTGAACGTATTGACCGCTGATGAGCAACAGCGTTTGGAAGTGGCGCTGAACGAATTAAAAGAGTCAGTGGTAGCAAACCCTGAGCAAATTTTGGAATCTGATGCTGAAGATATTCATTCTTGGGTTGAAACGCAGCTGATTCAAAAAGTCGGCGACTTAGGTAAAAAGCTACACACCGGCCGTAGCCGAAACGACCAAGTTGCGACAGATTTAAAACTCTGGTGTAAAGAGCGCGCCCAAGAGCTGATCGTATTATTGGATCGCCTACAGCAGAAATTGGTTGAACTAGCGCGCATTCACCAGCAGGTGGTATTGCCGGGTTACACTCACCTACAACGCGCCCAGCCGGTGACTTTCTCGCATTGGTGTTTAGCTTATGTCGAAATGTTTGAGCGTGACTATGGCCGTATGAAGGATTGCTTAAAGCGTCTTGATACTAGCCCATTAGGCAGCGGCGCATTAGCGGGTACGGGTTATCCGATGGATCGCACCATATTGGCGCACAACTTAGGTTTTCGCCGCGCCACTCGTAACAGCTTAGACAGCGTATCTGATCGTGACCATGTGGTTGAGTTAATGAGCACGGCCTCTCTTTCTATGTTGCACCTTTCGCGCATGGCTGAAGATTTAATTTTCTATAACTCAGGCGAATCTGGCTTTATTGAAATGTCAGATCAAGTGACGTCTGGCTCGTCATTAATGCCACAAAAGAAAAACCCTGATGCCATGGAGCTGATCCGCGGTAAAGCGGGTCGTGTTTACGGCTCTCTTTCGGGCATGATGATGACGTTAAAGGCATTGCCTTTGGCGTATAACAAAGACATGCAAGAAGATAAAGAAGGCTTGTTTGATGCGCTAGATACTTGGGGTGACTGTTTAGAAATGGCTGAAATGGCCTTAACCGACCTGAAAGTAAACGAAGAGCGTACTAAAGAAGCCGCGCAAGGCGGTTATGCTAACGCGACTGAACTAGCGGATTATTTAGTGGCTAAAGGTATTCCATTTCGTGAAGCGCACCATATTGTTGGCGCCGCGGTGGTGGGGGCAATCCAAAAAGGTGTACCACTAGAAGATTTAACGGTTGAGGAGTTCAAAGCGTTCTCAAGCGTGATTGAAGCAGACGTTTACCCTGTGTTGACGTTGGAAGCAACGCTTGCGGCGCGTAAAGCATTAGGTGGCGTGGCGCCAGAGCAGATTGAATTTGCTTTAAGCTCAGCCGAAAAGCGTTTAAATAAACGTGATACTTCGGGCGTGTATGCCCGTGCGGCGCGTTTAACTGACTTAGATGATATTGAACGCTTGGTGAATTATTGGGCCAATGCGGGTGAAAATTTACCGCGCTCTCGTTCTGAATTGGTTTCAGCGGTGGGTGAGTTTGCCGTGACCGAAGTGAACGGTAAAGTGACGGGCTGTGCCTCTCTTTATGTTTACGACACTGGCCTAGCAGAGGTGCGCTCATTGGGAGTGGATGTAGAGTTTGCTGACCAAGGTCAAGATCAGGCCCTCGTCGAATTCTTAATTAAGAAAGCACAAAAAATGGCGATCCAACGTTTATTCGTGCTGACTCGCGCTTCTGAATTCTTTATGCAACTTGGTTTTAGCCCAACAAGTAAAGCCATGCTGCCAGAAAAAGTGTTAAAAGATTGCGATGACTGCTTCCGTCAACATTCGTGTGATGAAGTGGCGCTAGAGCTTATTTTTAATACCCGAATTAAGAAGTAAGCCTTTGGCTTTCTTACTTAATTAAACTGGGAGCTGCGGCTCCCTTTTTTGTGGCTATTTGCTATTGCTACTCTTTAATCGTTTATATTTAGCGATATACTCATTTTTCATCGTATTCAAAATAAGGGAAGAGAATGTCTAAAGTTTATGTTATTGCCCAGTTTCGCGCTAAAGAAGGTAAAGAGCAGGAGCTGTTTGAGGTACTTAAAGCGTTAGAGCCGAGCTCTCGCGAAGAGGAAGGCTGCTTACAGTACATCTTAACGCGTCAAATTGATCATCCGAGTGCCACGCGTTCAGATTACAGCATTTTGTTTAATGAAGTGTGGGCAGATGCTGCTAGTTGGACTGCTCACGGTGAGCGCAAAGAGATTCAAGATTTCTTTCAGCAACACGTAGTGGATGAAAATGGCTTGGTGGCCGATGCACAGGTGACAGCTTATACCGACCAAGGCTATTAATCGCACATCAAGCAGTTAAATTCGGGAGCCAGTGGCTCCCGTTTTTATTTCATTCTCGATTATTTACTTACGCTAATTGTGCGTTGGTTCTGTGCTTGAATTGGGCGGTTGTTGTGGCTAGGTAATACCGCTTTGAATGCTGCTATTTGCTCAGGAGAGGCTTTAATTGCTTGCTGCATGACTAACCATTGCACGCCTTCACTGCAAGGTGGTGTGGTCAATGAGCCTGTAAAACTGTAGTAATTCTTATTTTTTGGTAACAGCTCATTGAGCTCAAAGTTTATTTTGTTCAATGATTGTTTGGTTCCCACTTGTGCTGGCATCTTTTCCCATAAAGCAGCTAGGGCTGCGTTGGCGCGGCCATGTTCAAAGAAAACGCCAACCACCGCTAAGTTACCTTTTTTGTCGGCATGAACAAAATGCGCCTCTAATGGGTAGCTTCTACCATTCAAACGGTTTTCACTAGGAGTGTGAAAGTGGAATTGTTTCAATTGGTAATCTGTATCATTTACTTCGATTTCACTGCCCGGTTGTAGATTTACTTGTACTGTATGGCCGTTATTGATGATGTTTTGAAACTTAGGCTCGTAGTCCCATTCAATGGCTTCCAGTTGTGTTGGCTGGGCGTGGACAATATCAATGGGAGATTGTTGTTTGCCGGTTTCACAGATTGTTGCAATATCGCCCCAGTGCTCAGGTCCGGTGTTACCGACATAGCCCCAAGAATGCGCGCTCTGATGTTGGAGTGAGGATGATTGTGGGTGGTTTTGCGTGACAGGCGCTGGTGCATCAGATAGCGCAACGTCAATAATATCGATCAATAACACGATGGCTGCGAACCAGAAAACTTTATTCATAAGTGTCCCTTATCTCGTTATAGGTTGATAACAGTATTTTACATTAATTTGACGTTAAGGGGGCGAAAGCGTCTTCGTTAACTCAAACCATGATGTTAAATATACTATCTAACCGCTAATAACGTTTTTACAGTTCACTGTTTTGTTGGCAAAGTTGATCGGCTTGGTTGCGGTTAATACCGTATTTGATTGCTAATTCTTGGTATGCGAGCTCTTTAACTCTTTGATTGTAATCGTCACTTCTTAAAAACGATAACATGTTAGCGATACCGGGAGGGGGAATAATAAAGGTAGTAATGTAGTTGGTTGGTAGGCTATTCATATCGGTATCATTTTTAGGTTAATTTCTAATGAATGATACCGCGGTAAGAAGCTAAGTTGAACCTAAAGTTGAGCAGGATCAATTTTTAGGCTTTTATAAGAATTATTTTACCTGCTGCTTCAGAAACTTAATGATGTCGTTTGACTCATATAACCAGCGATAACCGTCTGCTTCCTTGATGCGTAAGCAAGGAACGGTGGCCTTGCCGCCTTTACTGATTAATTCTTGGTGGTAATGGGTGTGCTTGCGAACATCTCTGAGTTCAATATTAAGTTTTTGTTCGTTCAAGCTATCACGCACTTTGCGACAATAGGGGCAAGCGGTGAAGTGATATAGTGCAACATCTTTGCTGGAATAAGTCATGAGTTTCTCATCTTTAAGGAAAAGGGGATTTTGCAATAAGCTGACAGGCTTTACCATAGGGTAGCTTTGGCTTTATGCTCAGCGTTAATGGAGTTTACTATGGATGGTAACAATGAAACAGATGATGCAGGTGATTGCCTGCTTGTGGTTGTTTGGCTGCGCTGAATCTAAAACAGAAACGGTCATTTTGCCATTCTCTCTCAGCTTTGAAGGGCAAGAGGTGACATGTAGTAGCGCTTTACAAGTAAATGCACTGACGTTGTATATTCACGATTTGGCGCTACAAGAGTTATCGGGGCAGTGGCAAAAGGTTGAGTTGGATAACTCTCTAAATAGCCCTTGGCAAAATGAGTCGATTGCACTGTTGGATTTAGCACCCTGTCAAACCAAGCCAATGGGCTTAACGTCTGTCGCAATGAAGGTGAAGCCCGGACAATACCAAGGCTTACGTTTTAAGATAGGCGTGCCGCAAGCGCTAAATCATCAAGATCCTCAACTTGCCAAAGCGCCTTTGGATATCAGCCAGTTGCAATGGCATTGGACGGTGGGATATAAGTTTGCCTACTTTGATCTTGCTTGGCGTGAGCAAACAGTAAAGCATCACCTAGGTAGCAGCGGTTGTGTTGGCAATGTCGGGGATGATATCCAATGTAGGTATCAAAATCGCCCTGAGATTACGTTGCCGAGTTATCAATTAGGCCAACCTATTAAATTAGAGCTACGCCAGTTTTTTACTGAGCTTCCTCACGCCCGTTGTTTTGGTAAGCCGCAAGACAAGGGGTGTGATACGTTATTTAATTTACTCGGTTTACAAGATGCGCCGCAGCGTATATTTAGACTGGGGGCCTAGTGAGGAGTGTTGCTTTGCGCCTTGTTGTTTGCCTCGGTCTATTGATTTTGTGCATTTGGGGTTGGAGTAAGTGGCAAGGTGGGAAAGAGCAGCAAGCTTTGGCCGAGTTGGGGCGCCATTTATTTTATGACAAACGTTTATCAGCCAATAACAATTTAGCCTGCAGTGATTGCCATCAACAAGCTTATGCTTTTGCCGACAGTCGACGCTTATCTTTTAACACTCATGGTAAAGCAGGTCGACGCAACAGTTTGGCGCTGTTTAATTTGGCCAGTTATGACAGCTTTACTTGGGCGAACCCGTTACAGACAGATCTCTCCTTTCAGGCTTTGATCCCGTTGTTTAGTGATGATCCCGTTGAAATGGCTGCTCCTGAAATTGATTTATTGGCGCAAAATTTAACTTTATCGCAGTATGATTATGCGCCATTGTTTGATGCCGCTTTTGGCGACGCTGAGATTTCGCTTACTCGGATTACTGCTGCATTAGCGGCTTTTCAAATGACATTGCAGTCTTACAATAGTCCTTATGATCAATACTTAGCAGGCAATAAACAGGCGTTAAGTAATGAGGCGATCGCTGGTATGGCGCTTTTTGAATCCGAGCGATTAGGTTGTCGCCGTTGTCACGGGGGGATCAATTTTAATCAAACCATAGATGCGCAAGGGCGAGTGCAGCGCAATACATTTCATAATACCGGCTTATACTATAGCGATACGGGTTACCCCGAATCGGACTTAGGTCTTTATGAAGTCTCGTTTGCTGAAGCGGATAACGGTAAGTTCAGAGCCCCTTCATTACGAAACTTAACCTTAACCGCCCCTTATATGCATGATGGTAGTATGGCCTATTTGGCACAAGTAATAGATCACTACAGTCGTGGCGGCAGTTTAAACTTACAAGGCGTGCAAGGTGACGGTAAGCTAAACCCTAACAAAAGCGAGTTGATTGTCGGCTTTGCATTAACGGAGCTAGAAAAAAACCAACTGATTGCGTTTTTAGCTTCATTAACGGATTACGAATTGATACAAACCCCCGACTTTTCTGCTCCTAAAAAATAATCTGCAGCGTGCCTTTTGTTTATGCTCTGCGCTGATCCAAGTAAGCGAAGCTTTGCAATAAAAAAGCTTACTTTAGACAGCGCCGGCAGGCTTAAGTCGATTTGAAGTGGTAACACATCGCTGATCTATGCGTCCTTTTTTCCATTATTAGGTTTGCAACGAGTCGCATTTCGGTCAAACAGTGCTGGCTGCCTTAGTTATCTTGTGTGTTAAGATATTGATATCTGATTTGGCTTATTAGCAGGGTTTCACATGAGCAATGTTGTTACACTTTTTGCTGCGCACATCGCCGCACTCCAATCTCGTATTGCTGAAGCATTAAAGCTACAGGCATTTGACGCACTGATTATTCACTCTGGTCAGTTAAAAAAAGCATTTCTCGATGACCAAACCTACCCGTTTAAGGCTAATCCGCATTTTAAACATTGGTTACCTGTGTACGATAACCCCAATTGCTGGTTAGTGGTTAATGGTCAAGATAAGCCTAAGTTGATTTTTTATCGCCCTGTCGACTTTTGGCATAAAGTGCCAAATGAGCCAGATGATTTTTGGACGGCGTTTTTTGATATTGAACTACTTGTTCGTCCTGAGCAAGTGGCCGATTTACTGCCTTACGATCGCGCCAATATGGCTTACATTGGTGAACATATTGAAGTAGCCGAAGCATTAGGGATCGGTCAGTGTAACCCAGAGCATGTACTTAATTACCTGCACTTTCATCGCAGTTACAAAACCGACTATGAGATGGGGTGCTTACGCCAAGCGAATAAAATTGCCGTTACCGGTCACTTAGCGGCCAAGGCAGCATTTTATGATGGTTTGTCAGAATTTGAAATTAATCAGCGTTATTTAAATGCCATTGGTCAAGACGAAAACGAAGTACCTTATGGCAATATTGTTGCGCTAAATGAACATGGCGCTATTTTACATTACAGTCATCCCGAGCTACGTCAATTAACTGCTAGCGAGCAACGCTCATTTTTAATCGATGCCGGTGCTAATTATGCGGGTTATGCTGCGGATATCACCCGTACATACAGTGCTAAAAAGGATCTTTTTGCTGAGCTGATTGCTGCTATTGAGCGTATTCAGCTGGCGTCGATCAGTGAAATTAAGATCGGGATGCGTTACAGCGATCTTCATTTACAGATGCACAGTAAAATTGCTCAGGTCTTGTTGGATTTTAAGCTGGCACAAGGGAGTGTCGAAAGCTTGGTTGCTGGTGGCGTAACCTCAACTTTCTTCCCCCACGGGTTAGGGCATTTGCTAGGGTTGCAAGTTCACGATGTTGCTGGTTTTATGCAAGACGAGCGCGGCACTCCTTTGGCGCCACCTCAAGAGCACAGTTTTTTGCGCTGTACCCGGATCATTGAGGCGCAGCAGGTTTATACCATTGAACCTGGTTTGTACTTTATTCCAGAATTATTAAAGCAGTTGAAGCAAAGCCCTCAGCAAGCACAAGTAGATTGGCAAAAAGTCGCCGAATTGTTGCCGTTTGGTGGCATCCGAATTGAAGATAACATCATTATTCATCAGCATAATATAGAAAATATGACGCGTGATTTAGGCTTAAATTAATGCCACAGCCTTACCCTATCATTATTGAACAAGTTGAGCTGGTAGAGGAAATTAAGAAAAGCCGCTTTATTACTACTCTTGCCCATACGAATGGGCGAGAGCAAGCTACTGCTTTTATCCAAGGGATGAAAGATATGCATCCGAATGCTAGGCATCATTGCTGGGCTTTTGTGGCTGCTGCGCCAAGTAATAGTGTTGAGCTTGGTTTTAGTGATGATGGCGAGCCTAGCGGTACGGCCGGTAAACCTATTTTGGCGGCATTACAAGGAAGTGGTTTGGGCGAGGTCACTGCGGTGGTGGTGCGGTATTCAGGCGGAATTAAACTGGGTACTGGAGGCTTAGTGCGGGCCTATGGCGGCGGTGTACAGGCCGCGCTTAAACAAATTAGAGTGATTGAAAAAGTCCCTCAGGCTTTAGGGCATATTATGTGTCATTACCCACAGATCAGTTGGATTGAAATATTATTAGGTCAATTGGGCGGAGTTGTTGTAACCAGTGACTATGGTGAAATGGTTAGCTTAGAAGTAAGCATTGATATACGTAATGTGGCAGCGCTAAAGCGAGGCCTAAAAGATAAAAGCCAAGGTGAGCTGAAATTTTCTCTCATCGAATGATATGGATAAGTTATGTTTGAGCAAACACAGGTGACAGGCTAAATGCAGTTTAGGGCTATATTACGTATCGTTGGCTTATTAGTTGCACTGTTTAGCGTCACTATGTTGGCGCCAGCAATAGTGGCGGTCATTTATAAAGATGGTGCGGGTCGTGACTTTATCAGTGCATTTTTGATTGCTTTGTTTTCTGGTCTTTCATTGTGGTTTCCTAATCGATATTACAAAAGCGAGTTAAAGGCGAAAGATGGTTTTCTGATTGTCGTGTTATTTTGGACGGTGTTAGGGAGTGTTGGTTCATTACCATTTTTGATTAGCGAACAGCCAAAAATGAATGTGGCAGAATCCTTCTTTGAATCATTCTCGGGCTTAACCACCACCGGGGCAACGGTGATCACGGGGCTTGATAATCTGCCCAAAGCCATTTTATTTTACCGACAAATGCTGCAATGGTTGGGCGGGATGGGGATCATTGTACTTGCTGTTGCTGTACTGCCAATTCTAGGTATAGGTGGCATGCAGCTTTATCGCGCGGAAACGCCTGGCCCCGTTAAAGATTCCAAAATGACACCAAGGATAGCCGAAACGGCTAAGGCGCTTTGGTATATCTATTTGTGTTTAACTATTGCGTGTATGTTGGCGTTTTGGTTGGCTGGCATGAGCTTGTTTGACGCGATTTGTCATTCATTTTCAACGGTAGCAATTGGCGGCTTTTCAACTCACGATGCTAGTATGGGGTTTTTCAATAGCCCGCTAATAAACCTGATTACGGTGGTTTTTCTCATTATTTCAGGGTTCAACTTTGCCCTACACTTTGCGGCTTTTGGTAATCATGGCATGCGTTTGAAGGTGTATTTGAAAGATCCCGAAGTACGGGCGTTTCTTTATATACAGCTAGCGCTCACCGTCATCTGTTTTTCGGTGCTAGCAGCACATCAAACCTACGACTCGCTTGAGCAGAGTTTAGATCAAGCTCTATTTCAAGCCGTATCCATATCAACAACCGCTGGCTTTAGCACCACAAGTTTCTCTGATTGGCCACTTTTTCTACCTGTGTTATTGGTCTTCTCATCTTTTATTGGTGGCTGTGCTGGTTCTACTGGGGGCGGCATGAAAGTGATTAGAGTATTGCTGTTAAACCTGCAAGGATTTCGTGAATTAAAGCGATTAGTGCACCCACGTGCTATTTACAAAATTAAACTAGGAAAAAAAGCGGTGCCTGACAAGGTTGTTGAAGCCGTCTGGGGATTCTTTTCTGCTTACGCCTTAGTATTCGTTATTTGTATGTTAGCTTTGATCGCAACGGGTATGGAAGAGCTGTCAGCGTTTTCTGCCGTAGTGGCCACGCTCAATAACTTGGGGCCGGGTCTAGGCGAAGTTGCAGTACACTTTGGCGAAACATCCGATGCGAGTAAATGGATTTTAGTCCTAGCGATGCTCTTTGGTCGATTAGAAATATTCACGCTACTGGTCTTGTTTACACCTGTCTATTGGAAAAGCTGATTACAGCCTAAAATGTATTTTAAGGAAGCACATGTCTAAAGTATTAATCTTGTATTCAAGCCGTGATGGTCAAACATTGAAAATCATTAACAAGATACAGTCTGAGTTAGATCAAGACTCCGAGTTAGTTAATATCAATGAAGCGGCTTCAGTTGATTTTACGCAGTATACAAAAGTACTGGTCGGTGCCTCGATACGTTATGGCAATTTTGAATCGAGTGTTATCCCATTTTTAAACGAACATAAAAATGAGCTGCATAAAATACCGAATGCTTTTTTTGTTGTGTGCTTAACTGCGCGGAAACCTGAAAAGGCGAGCCCCGCGACCAGTGCGTATATGATGAAGTTTGATCGCCTATGTGAATGGCAGCCAAAAATGAAAGGGGTGTTCGCTGGCGCACTGACTTACTCGAAATACAATTGGTGGCAAACGTTGATTATTCAGCTAATCATGAAAATGACGGGCGGAAGTACAGATAAGACTAAAGATCTTGAATTTACAGATTGGCAGCATGTTGAAACCTTTGGTAAAGATTTTAATTGCCTTTAATCTTGTATGAAAAATAGGCAGCCTGCCGCTTTAAGCGTTACTTTTGCGTGTTTTATAAGCTAATTTGTTCGAAATGGTAAAAACTACGATTTTTCTTAAAAAAAGCCTTGCGCCAGAATCGAATCTCCCTATAATGCGCAACCACTGAGACGGCACAGCGCAAGGCGCAACGCAACATCAGGTGGTTAAGAAGCTTAGCTTTCTAACCAGAAAAGAAATCGACAATTTAATGCAAATTAACGATTGACTTTCAAATCGGCTAGCGTAGAATGCGCAGCCCTGACGAGGTGAAGCGAAAGCAATCCAGTCAACGCTCTTTAACAATTTAATCATGCAATCTGTGTGAATACTCATGTTGTTTAACTTCGGTTGACAACGCAATGGTAACGAATCGCCAAAACGATTTATTTATCAATGTTATTTCTGAGTGTTCATATAGAACAAATCGAATATCACTTAGGTGATGTTCAAAACAGAATTCATTGAGCAGGTCTTCGGACCAAAAAACTTTAATTGAAGAGTTTGATCATGGCTCAGATTGAACGCTGGCGGCAGGCTTAACACATGCAAGTCGAGCGGTAACAGAGAGAAGCTTGCTTCTCTGCTGACGAGCGGCGGACGGGTGAGTAATGCTTGGGTATCTGCCTTGTGGTGGGGGACAACAGTTGGAAACGACTGCTAATACCGCATAATCTCTACGGAGCAAAGTGGGGGACCTTCGGGCCTCACGCCACAAGATGAACCCAAGTGGGATTAGCTAGTTGGTAAGGTAACGGCTTACCAAGGCGACGATCCCTAGCTGGTCTGAGAGGATGACCAGCCACACTGGAACTGAGACACGGTCCAGACTCCTACGGGAGGCAGCAGTGGGGAATATTGCACAATGGGCGCAAGCCTGATGCAGCCATGCCGCGTGTGTGAAGAAGGCCTTCGGGTTGTAAAGCACTTTCAGTCGTGAGGAAAGGTAACGTGTTAATAGCACGTTGCTGTGACGTTAGCGACAGAAGAAGCACCGGCTAACTCCGTGCCAGCAGCCGCGGTAATACGGAGGGTGCGAGCGTTAATCGGAATTACTGGGCGTAAAGCGCGTGTAGGTGGCTTGTTAAGCCAGAT